>NZ_BMRI01000124.1:247-531 GCF_014648555.1 Kitasatospora griseola | reverse complement strand
ATGCCTCGCCGCCACCGGCCTGATCATGGACGGCTGACCACCCTCCAGGCCGACATCACAAATTCAAGTTCAGTACGAAGCCATCCCGCAGGTCGCGTACGACCTGACCGTCTCCAGTCTCCACACGTACTATGTGCTCGCGGGGACCACGCCGGTCCTGGTGCATAACACCTGCGGCGACCCCGTTCCCATCTACAGGACTCCCAAGACGGCCGATAAGGATTTCGAACTCGGTCAGGGGCCAAATCCGGCGATGCAGCACGTCGAAGGAAGTAATGGGAAGA
>NZ_BMRI01000124.1:0-213 GCF_014648555.1 Kitasatospora griseola | reverse complement strand
TTAGAAGACATCTCATTTGGAGAGCCGCCGGGTGCAGATGAGGGCTGCGGCGATGCTGGCGAAGGCGGCGAAGTGGTTGGCCTTGCGTTCGTATCGGCGGTGCAATCGACGGAAGGCCCCGAACCATGCCACGGTACGCTCGATCACCCATCGGTGTCGGCCGAGACGCTGGGAGGATTCGATACCCCTGCGGGCGATGCGGGCCGGGATCTG
>NZ_BMRI01000123.1 GCF_014648555.1 Kitasatospora griseola | reverse complement strand
GCAGGGTGCACACCAGGTGCAGGCGAAGGCCCCAGAAGTAGCGGGAGTGGCTGGCGCAGTAGCCGTACTCGGCCCAGCCGGCCAGGTCGGAGCGCTTGGCCGTCTCGCGTGAGCGGCCGCACTCCACCGGTGTGGAGTCGACGACCCACACGGTGTCCGTCCACAGCGAGGTGTCGATCGCGAGCAGGCGGTTGACCCGGGCGATCAGGTCGGCGGCCTTGCGCAGGCGCCGGTTGTAGCCCGACTGCCCGGGCAGGTAGGGGAACAGGTGCCGCAGGTGGGTGGTGGCGTGGCGGATCCAGCGGCGTTCGGAGGCGAAGCCGAGCAGGGCCTGCATCACGGCCAGGGTGACCAGTTCGGCGTCGCTCAGCCGGGGCACGATGCCGATCCCGGGCCGCCACGGGGCCAGATGCGGCGATTCCTTCAGCAGGTCGTCGGTCTTCACGTAGAGTGCGGTCGCGAGGGAGTCCAGGTCAGGCGTCACAACCGACCTTTGGACTCCCTCGCGTCATTTCATGCACGCCAGCGAGCCCTTGGCATCAATCATC
>NZ_BMRI01000122.1 GCF_014648555.1 Kitasatospora griseola | reverse complement strand
GCCCCGTGGCGTGATCTGCCCGAACGCTACGGCCCGTGGCAGACCGTCTACCGGCGCTTCGCCCAGTGGGAGAAGGACGGCACCTGGGCCGCGCTCCTGCGCGAGGTCCAGGTCCGCAACGACGCTGTGGGGACCGTGGAGTGGACGGTCTCGATCGACTCCACCGCCGCCAGGGCCCACCAGCACGCCGCCGGCGCCCGCAAAAAGGGGACCGGCCCGAGGACGAATCGGATGATCCGGCAGCAGTTGCGCGCCGCGAGGCGCTCGGCCGGTCCCGCGGCGGGCTGACCACCAAGATCCACCTGGCGGTCGACGGACGGGGCCTGCCGCTGTCGATCGTCCTCAGCACCGGCAACACGGCCGACTGCACGATGCTGCCCGCCGTCCTCGACGCGATCAGTGTTCCGCGCGCCGGGAGCGGGCGGCCCCGCACCAGGCCCGACCGGGTCGTGGCCGACAAGGCGTACTCCTCCCGGAAGATCCGCCGGCTGCTGCGGCGCCGGCGGATCAAGGCGACCATCCCCGAACGCCGGGACCAGATCGCCGGCCGCGCCC
>NZ_BMRI01000121.1 GCF_014648555.1 Kitasatospora griseola | reverse complement strand
CCCAGCCAGGAGAATGTCCGCTCGACCACCCACCTGCGGGGCAGCACCCGGAAGCCTTTCACATCCGCATTCCGCGGCACCGCGACGATCGCCAGGCCTTCGCGTTCCGCCGCCCAACCGACCAGCCCGGCATCGACGACGTTCACGTAGCCGCCGTCGACCCAGACCAGCCCGACCTGCGGAAACAACTCCCGGACACCGGTGAGGACCAGCTTCGCACCCGCCCGGTCCTGCACCGAGGCCGCGTGCACGACCGCCCGCAGCACCAGCCCGCAGGTGTCCACCAGCAGGTGCCGCTTGCGGCCTCGCACGCGTTTGCCCGCGTCGTAGCCGATCGCCTCGCCGCCCTGGTGGCTGCGGGCCGACTGCGAATCCAGCACCGCCGCCGAGGGCTGCGGATCCCGGCCGTCCGCCACCCGGACCCGCTCGCGCAGCACGTCGTGAACCCGGTCCCACGTGCCGTCCGCCGTCCACGCACGAAACCACCGGTAGGCCACGTCCCACGGCGCAAGGTCGTGCGGCACCAGCCTCCACGCACAGCCGCTGACCAACACGTACAGCACA
>NZ_BMRI01000120.1 GCF_014648555.1 Kitasatospora griseola | reverse complement strand
ATTTCGGCGTTCGTGGTGGAGAAGGGCGACGAGGGGGTGTCGTTCGGCGCGCCGGAGAAGAAGTTGGGGATCAAGGGTTCGCCGACGCGTGAGGTGTACTTCGACGATGTGCGGATCCCGGCGGAGCGGATGATCGGTGCGGAGGGGACGGGTTTCGCGACGGCGATGCGGACGTTGGACCACACCCGGGTGACGATCGCGGCGCAGGCGCTGGGGATCGCGCAGGGGGCGTTGGACTACGCGAAGGGGTATGTGAAGGAGCGCCGGCAGTTCGGGAAGGCGATCGCGGAGTTCCAGGGCGTGCAGTTCATGCTGGCGGACATGGCGATGAAGCTGGAGGCGGCGCGGCAGCTGACGTACGCGGCGGCGGCGAAGTCGCAGCGCACGGAGGGTGATCTGACGTTCTTCGGGGCGGCGGCGAAGTGCTTCGCGTCGGATGTGGCGATGGAGGTCACGACGGACGCGGTGCAGTTGCTGGGCGGGTACGGGTACACGCGGGACTACCCGGTGGAGCGGATGATGCGGGACGCGAAGATCACCCAGATCTACGAGGGCACCAACCAGGTCCAGCGCATCGTGATGGCCCGCAACCTGCCGTA
>NZ_BMRI01000119.1 GCF_014648555.1 Kitasatospora griseola | reverse complement strand
CGCAGGCGGGCGAGGAGGGCGTGCTCGACGAGGGTGATGAGGGCGCTCTTGGCGCTGTCCCGGCGTCGGGCGTCGAGGGTGACGATGGGGATGTCGGCGTTGAGTTGGAGTGCTTCGCGGACTTCGTCGCCGGTGTGGGGTTGGTGTCCGTCGAAGCCGTTGAGGGCGACGACGAAGGGGAGTCCGCTGTTCTCGAAGTAGTCGAGGGCGGGGAAGCAGTCGGCGAGGCGGCGGGTGTCGACGAGGACGACGGCGCCGATGGCGCCGCGGACGAGGTCGTCCCACATGAACCAGAAGCGGTCCTGTCCGGGGGTGCCGAAGAGGTAGAGGATGAGGTCTTCGTCGAGGGTGATGCGGCCGAAGTCCATGGCGACGGTGGTGGTCGTCTTGCCGGAGACGTGGCTGAGGTCGTCGATGCCGGCGGAGGCGCTGGTCATGACGGCTTCGGTGCGCAGGGGGTTGATTTCGGAGACCGCGCCGACGAGCGTCGTCTTGCCCACGCCGAATCCGCCTGCGACGACGATCTTGGCGGAGGTGGTCGCGCGGCTGGGGGCGGCCGCGTTAGAGCTTGCGAAGTCCACTGAGGACCCTTTCGAGCAGCGT
>NZ_BMRI01000118.1 GCF_014648555.1 Kitasatospora griseola | reverse complement strand
GGTTGTTGCAAAGTTCCGTGATCTTGTAATCCTGCTGGTCAAATGATGCCCAGCAGGTCGAGTGGGCGGGTGAAGGGCTCGTAGGAGGCCTGCCGGATGCCGGCGGCGATGTTGCGGTGCCCGGCGGCGCGGAGGGTGTTGATCGCCAGGTTGCGCAGGGTCGCCATGTTCTCGGGTCCATGGCCGGTGCGGATCTTCGATGCGTCCTCGCCGAAGGTGGTGTCACGGACAAAGTGCAGCCGGTTCTCGATGGTCCACTGGGACCTGGCGAGGTGGCCGAGGCGCTGGGGCGATGCCTGTTGCGAGGTCAGGTCCGTGATCGCGTAGACCGTCTGGCGGCTGACCTTGCCGGTCTTGAGGTCGGTTCGATGACGCAGGATGCGTACGGCCTGGGCGGCGTGGGGGAAGTCCAGGCCGAGATCGGTGACGGTGAGGGCCCTGGTCGCCCGGGTCTCCCTGCGGCCGTGGCCGATCTCGCGGTCGTAGCGGCGCGCGGTTACGTCCTTCCACGGCAGCGATCGCAGCCGGCGGTGGAGTTCGGGCTGGTTGGCCTTGACCACCAGCAGGTAGTGCGCCTTCTTTTCCTCCACGAGGAAGCGCGCGTGGGCGCGTTGG
>NZ_BMRI01000117.1 GCF_014648555.1 Kitasatospora griseola | reverse complement strand
GGACGCGGCGGCCAAGGCCGGTGTCACCGGTGTGCTGTTCACCGTGGCCGGAACGGACGAGAACGCCGGCGTGGCCGCCGACGCACGCCGCCCCACGCACACACCGCTCAACTTCCCGGACACTGCCAACCTCCGGGTCAACACAGCGCTGGCGGTCAGGCCTGCCCGGCGGGTCCTCGACGCCCGGCTGGGCCTGAGCACGTTGATCGAGGAGATGCCGTTCGACCGAGCCAGCCATGTCGACCGCACAGAGCTGACCCGCACGGCAGCCGGTCAGACAGACCCCCAAGTTCGTCCGCCCCCGGCGCAGTTGCCCGCCGTAGCTGTCCGGTGGCAAGACCCGACGCGATGGCCTCAATGCTGCGCCGACCGCCGAGTTCGGTCCGGGGCCGGTGGCCCGCGCAGACATCGAGAGGCAGCAGGTGAGCGGCAGGAGGACACCCCGGACGGCGAACCGCGTCCGGCCTGAACAATAGGATCGGGCGCGACTGTTGCCCGACTCGGTGCGCGTCCTCGATATGGCTGGAGTGGAACTACTGGTGTGGGATTACAGCGGGTTCATGGACAAGGCCAGGCTCTACTTCTCCAGGGCGGCGCAGCACCCCCAGGCCGAAGACGACGCTGTTGCCCTGTTTCTGCTACTGAACTTGAATTTGTGATGTCGGCCTGGAGGGTGGTCAGCCGTCCATGATCAGGCCGGTGGCGGCGAGGC
>NZ_BMRI01000116.1 GCF_014648555.1 Kitasatospora griseola | reverse complement strand
CGCTCGATCACCCATCGGTGTCGGCCGAGACGCTGGGAGGATTCGATACCCCTGCGGGCGATGCGGGCCGGGATCTGACGCCGCCGCAGATAGCAGCGGATGAAGCGGTGGTCGTAGGCTTTGTCGCCGTGCAGCTTGCCCGGTCGGCGGCGTCTGGGTCCGCGGCGCGAGCGGATCGGCGGGATCGCTTCGACGAGCGGGATCAGGGCCTGGCTGTCGTGCAGGTTGGCCCCGGACACCGCAAGCGACAGGGGCAGACCGGTGCGTTCTGTGAGGAGGTGGATCTTCGACCCGTACTTGCCCCGATCGACAGGATTCGGACCCGTCAGGTCCCCCTTTTCAGGGCTCTCATGTTCACCGAGTCGACCGCGCACCGGGACCAGTCCAGGTCGCCCCGCGCGCCGAGTTCGTCAAGAACCACCCGGTGGAGTTTGGCCCAGACCCGGGCCCTGCTCCACTCGGCGAAACGACGATGGGCGGTAGGCCCGGACGGCCCGAAGCAGGGCGGTAGTTGGGCCCACGTGCACCCCGAGGTGGCGACGAACACGATCGCGGCCAGCACCTCGCGATCTCCGTAGCGGCGCCGGCCACCGCCCTGCGGCCGGGTCGGCGTCGCCGGCACCACCAACTGGAACAACTCCCACAACTCGTCCGGCACCAGACGCTCCACGATCAGCACGCCCAGAGTCTAGCTATCCAAATGAGATGACTTCT
>NZ_BMRI01000115.1 GCF_014648555.1 Kitasatospora griseola | reverse complement strand
GGCTTGTAGCAGCTCAGCCCCGCCATGGAGACCCGGCCGGCTCCCCGGCTACGCACCCGCACGACGGGGGTGCAGCCGAGTCTGCCCCAGGTCCTGGCGCGCGGCGGCCTCATCGACTGCCCGGCTTCGTCCTCGAAGACGAGCCAGGCGTCGCGGGCCGCCGCGGTGCTTTTACCCGCGGCCACGTGTCCTTCTTCCACAACTCCACCGCCGCGTCTTCGCGTTCGATCGCCCGGCGGGCCGGCTGCTGCCAGGACCAGCCGTGCCGCTTCAGCAGGACCCAGGTGCCCTCCACGGTGTAGGAGACGTGGAACAGCCGGCCGATCAACGTCTTCACCCGTGCCAGCGTCCACCGCTGGTCAGCCCAGCCGTGAGCCAGCGGCCCACGCTCCAACTCCCGCTCCAACCGCGCGATCTGGGCATCGGACAGCTTCGGACGACCGGGCGAGCCCTTCGAAGCGACACCCGCCGAACCGCCCTCGCGCCACTGCCGGCGCCAGCGCTCCACCGACCGCACACTCACCCGCAGCGCGGCCGCGATCTCCCGACTCTTCTCACCACTCTCGAAGCGCGACACGGCCTGCTGCCGGATCCGCTCCCGTGCGGCCCTCTCCGCGTCGGTCAAACCGCCGCCCTGTGCATACCTCACAGCACACGACTACCGGGCTCGACCCTCCACCGGCAGACGAACGCTACTGCTTCACCCGTCCGAGCGACATCACACATTCAACTTCAGTA
>NZ_BMRI01000114.1 GCF_014648555.1 Kitasatospora griseola | reverse complement strand
AGCGAGGTCTCCGCCGTGACGATCAGCAGCAGCGGCGCGACCGCATGGACCGCAACCCCGACCAAGTCCTTTGCCAGGGCGGACTCGCCCACGTTGAGCAGCACCGTCGCCACGCCGGTCATCCAGCGCAGCACCACCGGCCACCGGCCGCCGTCGCCGCCGAGGCGGGCCAGGATGCCGTCCATCCGGACCACGATCACCACCGCCGCGTCCACGACCATCGGCAGGATCGGAGCCGTCCACTTCCAGGCCTCCGGGGTGTGCGCGGCCATCAGCGGCGTCACCGTGAGCATGCTGTACAGCACCGCCCCGAACGTGATCGCCCACGTCCCCAGACCCAGAATCTTCTCCGCCGAGCGGATCTGCTGCGGCGTCACCAACCCGTTCACCGCCCGCCCCGCTTCCCGCCCGACGAGCGGGCGATGAGCGAGAACACGCGCTCCGTGAGCACGACCGGACGTCGGTGAGCGCGACGCTTGAACGTGCTCACGCCGCCACCCTCATGCCCGGCGTGCGGCCGGCCAGCGAGCGCGCGGTGAACAGCGGCACCGGCGCCGCGTCCATCAACCGGCGCGCGAACTCGGCCAGCACCGGGTCCTCCCGGTCCAGGTCCGCCAGCACCGCCAGCGCCACGTCCATCCGCGCCGCATACTCCAACGGGCTCTCGCCCGGCACGCCGGCGAACAGCTCGCTGTCCACGCCCAGCGCCAGTTCCGCGAACTCCTCCGAGTCCACGGCGACCTGCCCTGCAACAATCGACCTCACGGGTCTCTACCTCTCTG
>NZ_BMRI01000113.1 GCF_014648555.1 Kitasatospora griseola | reverse complement strand
GGCCTGCCGCCGGCCCCCCGCGGCCTGCCGCAGATCGAGGTCACCTTCGACATCGACGCCAACGGCATCATGCACGTCGCTGCCAAGGACCTCGGCACCGGACGGGAACAGAAGATGACCGTCACCGGCGGCTCCTCCCTACCCAAGCAGGACATCGACCGGATGATTCGCGAGGCCGAGCAGCACGCCGAGGAGGACCGCCGCCGCAAGGAGGCCGCCGAGACCCGCAACCAGGCCGAACACCTCGTCTACTCCACCGAGAAGGTCCTCCAGGACAACCCGGACAAGATCCCCTCAGACGTCACGTCCGAGGTCAACGGGGCCCTGGCGGACCTGAAGGACAAGCTCAAGGGCGAGGACAGCCCGGCCATCCGCACCTCGATGGAGCGCGCGGCCACCGTCGCACAGAAGATCGGCACCGCCCTCTACGCCCAGGCCGGTGGCCCGCAAGCCCCGGCCGGCACCGGCCCGACGCAGAGCGGCGACGAGGAGGAGGTCGTCGATGCAGAGATCGTCGACGACGAGAAGCCGAGTACAGACGCCGGATGAGCCCACCCAGCAGTCCGAGCCAGGCCGCGCGTCGGGCGTAGCAGGATACCGGCGTCGACCACGAGTGGACGAAGGACCACCGCCAGGGCGACTTCGAGGCCCTGCCAGCTCGTCGGCTCGGCCCGGACGCCGTCCGCACGGTCGACTGCACGAGTCCGCGGATCATCTGTGTCACGGCCCACTAGATGATTGATGCCAAGGGCTCGCTGGCGTGCATGAAATGACGCGAGGGAGTCCAAAGGTCGGTTGTGACGCCTG
>NZ_BMRI01000112.1:473-851 GCF_014648555.1 Kitasatospora griseola | reverse complement strand
GGGCTCGACCCTCCACCGGCAGACGAACGCTACTGCTTCACCCGTCCGAGCGACATCACACATTCAACTTCAGTAGCAGCGCAGCAGCCAGTCCAGGTCGCCCTGCGGTGCCCGGCGCTCGGCACGCTCGGCGCGGTCGCCGGGCTCCGTGAATGGGAAGTCGGACATGCTGCTCCTGCTGGCGTCGGCGGCTCGGTGGTCCGCCCGCCAACAAAGCGTCGGTCGCGTTCGTCGGCGGGCGGACCCCAAGACTCCGCGCCATGCAGCCCGACGCATCGCGCCGATCCTGTGGTAAAGCCGCGCTTGGGTGATCAATGCGGATTGATCAAAGCGCCAGGTGCACCACGGGCCCTATCCGATGGGCTCTCGGTCAGTGCG
>NZ_BMRI01000112.1:0-450 GCF_014648555.1 Kitasatospora griseola | reverse complement strand
CCATGGCGCACTGCACGGCACTGCCACCAGCCAGGCCCGCGTGGTTTGCCTCTTGGTGCGCGAGGTGGCGCAGCACGAGGTCCAGCGAGTGACAGAACGCTGTCAGGCCGACGGCTCTGACATCACTCAATCAAGTCCAGTAGCACGGGGTTTGGCATCGCCTCCTTCGACCTATGCTCCTTGGAGTTACGCCTCATCAAGGGCAGATCAGGGCGGCAGAACCTTCGGCTTCGGTCCTTGGGAGTGGTAGTTGATACCCCTTTCAGGGGCGATGAGTACCCGGGATACGGCCTTCTGGTTGCCGATTACGCCCAGATATTGATACCCCTCCGAGGGGCGATGAGGAAGCCGCACTCCCTTTCAAGACTGCTAATACTCCAGTGCGACTTCGCGACCATGTCGGTCTCCCGGTCTACCCTGGCTGACCATGGGCTACGACGTGCACATCAC
>NZ_BMRI01000111.1 GCF_014648555.1 Kitasatospora griseola | reverse complement strand
CTAAAGGCTGTCTCGTAACTCACCTGGCAGCATTGGGGCACGTGCCCTGCCGGTCATCCGGCGAGGGCGAGGTTGTGCATGCGGGCGATGCCGCTGGCTGCCCAGTAGACGCCCAGGCCCCTGCGTCGGCACGCGCGGAGGATCTTCCAGTTCTTCATGCGGGAGATGGCGTGTTCGACGCGTGCTCGGACGCGTCGGTGGGATTGGTTGTCGTCCTTCTGCCAGTCGGGCAGGTCCTGGCCCGGTCGGCGGCGGTGCGGGATGAGCGTGCCGGTGCCACGGTAGGCGCCGTCGGTCAGCACGACCGCGTCGCCGCAGGCGGCATCGACGCCGGACTCGGCGAACGCCTGGCAGTCGTTTCGGTTGCCCGGCACGGGCCTGCCGACGGCCAGGACCAGGCGGGTGTGGGCGTCGATGAGGATCTGCAGGTTCGCCGAGTGCTGGTAGTTCTTCGACGGCGCGGCCACGCTGCGGTCCTGGGTCGGGACCAGGGTGCCGTCCACAATAACCACGTCGTCGGCCGTGGGGTGGCGGCGCGTACGTGCCAGTGCCAGGAACGGGCTGTGGCGGTCGATGATCCGGTGGGCGGCCGCCGGCGAAACGCCGAACAGCGGCGCCAGCTGGCGCATCGTCAGGTTCGTCCGATAGTAGACCGCGACCAGCAGGACCCTGTCCTCCAAGGACAGCGCCCACGGCCGACCCGGCCTGGACGGGTCCAGTGCCCGGCCACCGCGGTACTTCACCGCCTGGACCAGGCGCCGGAACTGAGCCGGGCGCAGCCCGGTGAACACCTCGATGAGCTCACGACGCTCCGCCGACAGCACCTGCACACCCAGACCAACGCCGCCCAGCCCACAGGGTTACGAGACAGCCTTTAG
>NZ_BMRI01000110.1 GCF_014648555.1 Kitasatospora griseola | reverse complement strand
GGGCTGTGACTGCGTGCCTTTTGAAGAATGAGCCTGCGAGTTTGCGGTGTGTAGCGAGGTTAACCCGTGTGGGGTAGCCGTAGCGAAAGCGAGTCCGAATAGGGCGTTTGAGTTGCATGCCCAAGACCCGAAGCGGAGTGATCTAGCCATGGGCAGGTTGAAGCGCGGGTAAGACCGTGTGGAGGACCGAACCCACCAGGGTTGAAAACCTGGGGGATGACCTGTGGTTAGGGGTGAAAGGCCAATCAAACTCCGTGATAGCTGGTTCTCCCCGAAATGCATTTAGGTGCAGCGTCGTGTGTTTCTTGCCGGAGGTAGAGCACTGGATAGGCGATGGGCCTCACCGGGTTACTGACCTTAGCCAAACTCCGAATGCCGGTAAGTGAGAGCACGGCAGTGAGACTGTGGGGGATAAGCTCCATGGTCGAGAGGGAAACAGCCCAGAACACCGACTAAGGTCCCTAAGCGTGTGCTAAGTGGGAAAGGATGTGGAGTCGCAGAGACAACCAGGAGGTTGGCTTAGAAGCAGCCACCCTTGAAAGAGTGCGTAATAGCTCACTGGTCAAGTGATTCCGCGCCGACAATGTAGCGGGGCTCAAGCACATCACCGAAGTCGTGTCATTGCAGCAATACTCCCAACGGAGGCTGTGATGGGTAGGGGAGCGTCGTGTGCCGGGTGAAGCAGCCGAGGAATCGAGTTGTGGACGGTTCACGAGTGAGAATGCAGGCATGAGTAGCGATACAAGAGTGGGAAACTCTTGCGCCGATTGACCAAGGGTTCCTGGGTCAAGCTGATCTGCCCAGGGTAAGTCGGGACCTAAGGCGAGGCCGACAGGCGTAGTCGATGGACAACGGGTTGATATTCCCGTACCCGCTTTGAAGCGCCAACG
>NZ_BMRI01000109.1 GCF_014648555.1 Kitasatospora griseola | reverse complement strand
TGACGAAGAAGGTGTCGGTGGCCAGCGCCAAGGAATCGCACCTGGTGCTGCGAACTGCCCTGTCGGCGGCGGTCCGGGACGAGCTGATCACCCGCAACGTCGCCAAGCTGGTGCAGGCCCCGCGCGTGCAGTACCGCGAGACGCGGCCCTGGAGCCTGGACGACACCTTGCTGTTCCTGGAGGGCGCCCGCTCGGACGCGCTCTACCCGGCGTTCGTGCTGGCCGTGGCGCTCGGCCTTCGTCGCGGCGAGATCCTGGGGTTGCGGTGGCAGGACGTCGACCTGGAGCGACGGACCCTGACGGTTCGCCAGCAGCTCCAACGCGTCGACGGCGAGCTGTACGCCGACACCCCGAAGTCGCGCCGGACGCGGGTGATCCCGCTGCCGCTGATGTGTGTGGCCCCGCTGCGCTGGCAGCGGCTGCGGCAGGCCGAGCAGCGTCGCCAACGCCTGGCGGCTGGCCGGGACTGGCTCGCGTCCGACTTCGTCTTCACGACCAGTACGGGGCGGCCGGTGGAGCCGCGCAACCTCAGCCGGTCGTTCACCCGGATCTCTGCGGCCGAGGCGCTGCCGCCGGTCCGGCTGCACGACACCCGGCACGGCTGCGCGACGCTGCTGGCGGCGGCCGGCGTGCAGCCGCGCGACCTGATGGCGATCCTCGGGCACAGCCAGATCGCGGTCACGATGGAGATCTACGCCCATGTGGTGCAGGACAACCAGCGCGAGGCAATGAGCCACATGGACCGGCTGTTGAAGCGCCGTCACCCGGGTCGCTGATGTCAGTTTGAGATGTCAGAAAGGCCCCGGACCGATACCGGTCCGGGGCCCTTCTGCGTTCGCAGGTCATTGACGTGCGGAAAAGTACGGAGCCCCCTGTCGGGTTCGAACCGACGACCCCCGCTTTACAAG
>NZ_BMRI01000108.1 GCF_014648555.1 Kitasatospora griseola | reverse complement strand
CTGCTGCTGGCGGCGTCGATGGCCGCCGACGCCGAGGCCGAGGCCCGGGGCGAGGTCCTCGACCTCGACAAGGCCCGTACCGAGCGCCGCCCCGCCCCCGCCCCCACCGGCGACGTCGACCCGGACGACGTGGACGGGCAGTCCGTCTACGTCGACCAGCCCGCGGTGGTGCCGCTGCCGGCGCCGGAGGGTGCGCGGCGCCCGGTCCTCCCGGCGTGGCTGTTGTCGAAGGCGGAACTGGCCGCGCAGGCCAGGTGGGCGGTCGGCCACGTCGGCCACTCCCTGGCCTACCACGCGGTGCGTTCCCCGCTCTACGCCGCGAAGCTGGCGGCCCGTTCGCCGCGCGGCGCGGTGCGCACGCTGTCGTTCCTGGGCCGGTGGGCGTCCGACGCCGAGGGGCAGCCGCTGCGCGCCGCGGCCGCCCGGCGCGAGGACGCCGAGCTGTACCTGAAGCTGTGCCGGCAGCGCGACAACCGGGTGCGGCTGCGCGGTGTCATCTCCCTGCTCGGGTCGGTGTTCGGCCTCACGGCCGTGATCGTGCTGCTGGTGATGACCTCCACTGCCACCCTCATGGCGCTGGCCGCGGCCGTGGTGCTGGCGCTGGGGGCGGCGGGCGCGCCGGCGGACGAGCCGCTCATCGCCCGCGCCGTGGTCAAGGCCAAGGCCCCCAAGCTCACTTCCGACATGGTCGTGGCCGCGCTGGAGTCCCTCGGCATCGGCGCGATCACCTCCGCCAGGTCGAAGAACAGCGGGATCACCTTCCCCGCGCCGATCACCCGCGACGGCCCCGGCTGGCGCGCGGACGTCGAACTGCCCGCCGGTGTGGAGGTCACCGACGTGATGGAGCGCCGCGGCCGCCTCGCATCCGGTCTGCGCCGCCCGATCGGCACTGTGTGGCCCGAGCAGGCCAAGGGCGAGCACCCCGGCCGCATGGTCCTGTGGGTCGGCGACCAGGACATGGCCAAGGC
>NZ_BMRI01000107.1 GCF_014648555.1 Kitasatospora griseola | reverse complement strand
CGATCAGCGCAGATGCAACGGCGCTACACGTTCCGGTGACGACGAAACCGACATCACGTCACTTACCGCCCTCTGAGCTCGTGGTGTTGTCGGTTCAGGCCTCGGCGTCGGCAAAGTAGTGGTCGATCTCGTCTTCGTAGTAGCCGGTGTCCGTGCCCTCGAAGCGGTCGGTAATGTCTTGGGTCTGCAGGATGACGTACTGCTGGCGTAGACCGGCGGCATGGATCTCCTCGGTGCCCGTGAGGCGGAGTTCACAGATCTGGCAGGAGAAGTCCTTCGCGATGTGGACGACATCCCGGTGGACATCGTTCTCCACCAGTCGCTCGTTGGTCGCCCGGACCTCGTCGAGCAGGAGCCGAGCAGGTGAACCGCAGGCCGGACACTCCACCCGCTCGACCGGCTGCAGGAACCAGCGGTGGCGCAGCGCCCTACGTGCGGCGAGGGCAGCCTCGTCCAAGGTGTTGAAGAAGGCGCGGGCGGCGTCGATGCGTTGGGCGACTTCGTGGCGCAACCTCGCATCTTGAGCATCCACCAGGCGCTGGCCATGAGCGATCAACTCGGTGCCAACCAGGACCTGCGCGGTGGTACCGAGATGCGAGCACAGGACGTCGACGACGCGGACGAATCGCGGCAGCCACTTCTCCTGGTCGATCGCCAGCGCGCTCTGGGAGCTGTGCAGTTCGGCGTTGCGTAGCTTGACGAGGAAGCCGGCGTCCGCCGCTCGTTCCTTGAACCCTGGGACCACCAGGTTGAGCCGTGAGATGACCAGGGTGGTGGGAACGGATTTGGGACTGCCTCCGGTCGGGAAGCCCGCCGCATCCATGATCGAATCGCTCCTGTTGGTACCGCTCTCAGCTAGGAGGGCCGGATGGACCTGTGCCAGGGGCGCACGGAGCAGGAACTCGAGCCTCAGTACTGAAGTTGAATGTGTGATGTCGCTCGGACGGGTGAAGCAGTAGCGTTCGTCTGCCGGTGGAGGGTCGAGCCCGG
>NZ_BMRI01000105.1 GCF_014648555.1 Kitasatospora griseola | reverse complement strand
CTAGGTCGCGTATTTGGTCGTGATCAAGCGGCAGCTTTGGTGAGGTCCTTGATCCAGATCATCGCGCCGCGAAGGTGGAGGCCGGCGAGGTAGCTGCCAGGTGTCTTGTCATATCGAGTGGCGATGCCCCGCCAGGCCTTCAGCCTGTTGATCAGGCGCTCGACGGTGTTCCGGTCCTTGTAGAGCTCGGCGTCGTGGCCGACGGGCCGACCGCCCCGGCTGCCCTTCTTCTTCCGGTTGGCGGCCTGGTCGCGCTTCTCCGGAATGACGGCCTTAATGTGGCGTTTGCGCAGGTGGGCGCGATTGCCGCGGGACGAGTAGGCCTTGTCCCCGGCGACCGCGTCGGGGCGGGTTCGGGGACGGCCGACCGGCCCGCGGACCCGAACCTTCCGCAGCACGGGGGTGAACTGCGGACTGTCGGCGGCCTGACCCTCGGTCAGAACGAAAGCCAGTGGCCGGCACTTCCGCTCGCCGGCGACGTGGATTTTGCTGGTCTGCCCGCCCCTGGAGCGTCCGAGCAGGGCCTCTTTCAGCCGGAGCTTTCGCCTGCGCCGAACGCGTCGCCGATTGTCCCGTTCCTGGTCGTCTGCGGGGGCCTGCCCGTCTTGTTCCTCCGGGCCGCCCCTTTTTGCCGGGCCTTCTCCGCCTCGTCGGCGGCCTTCTCCAGGTCGGCGAGCGTGTCGGGGTCGAGGTGCATCCCGGCGGCGTCGTGGTGGGCCCGGACGGTGGTCGAGTCGATGCTGACCAGGGACAGGTCCACGTCACCCCGCTTGGCGGCTTCCACGATCGCGCCCTCCAGCAGGGCCTCGAACACGCCCGCGTCCCGCCACTGCCGGAAGCGGTTGTGCACGGTCGACCAGGCGCCGAACTCGCCCGGCACCTCCCGCCACTGCGCGCCCGTCCGGAACCGCCAGATCACGCCCTCGAACTGCCGGCGCAGCCGTTCCGGGTACGGGCCGTACTCGCCGATCGGCAGGTACGGCTCGATGAACTCCCACTCCGCATCCGTCAGTTGCGCTCGCGTCACGAAGAACGGTCTACCGGACCAGACC
>NZ_BMRI01000104.1 GCF_014648555.1 Kitasatospora griseola | reverse complement strand
GGCCTTGACCTCGGTGGTGAGCTGGGGGAGGACGGTGAACAGGTCGCCGACGACGCCGTAGTCGACGAGTTCGAAGATCGGGGCCTCGGGGTCCTTGTTGACCGCGACGATGGTCTTCGAGGTCTGCATGCCGGCGCGGTGCTGGATCGCGCCGGAGATGCCCGCCGCGACGTACAGCTGCGGCGAGACCTGCTTGCCGGTCTGGCCGACCTGGTTGGTGTGCGGGTACCAGCCGGCGTCGACCGCGGCGCGGGAGGCGCCGACGGCCGCGCCGAGGGCGTCCGCGAGGTCCTCGACGACGCCGAAGCCCTCCGCGGCGCCCACGCCGCGGCCGCCGGAGACCACGATCGCGGCCTCGGTCAGCTCGGGGCGGCCGGTGGAGACGCGGGGGGTGCGGGAGGTGACGGTGGCGGCGTTGCCGGTGAACGCGACGGTGACGTTCTCGACGGTGCCGGCGGCCGGGGCGGCCTCGGGGGCGGCGCTGTTGGGCTTGACGGTGATGACCGGGGCGCCGGTGGTGACGGTGGACTTCACCTGGAACGACGCGGCGAACACCGACTGGGTGGCGACGGGGCCGCTCTCGCCCTGTTCCAGGTCGACGGCGTCGGTGATCAGGCCCGAGCCCAGGCGCAGGGCGGTGCGGGCGGCGATCTCCTTGCCCTCGCCGCCGGAGGTGACCAGGACGGCGGCGGCGCCTGCGGTCCTGGCGATCTGGGTGAGGGCGTCGACCTTGGGGACGACGAGGAGGGTGGTGAACTCGTCGGCGTCGGCGGTGTAGACCTTGGCTGCGCCGTACTCGGCGGCCTTGGCGGCGATCGCCGCGGCGCTGTCGCCGGCGCCGAGGACGACGGCGCTGGGGGTGCCGAGGCGGCGGGCGAGGGTGAGCAGTTCGAGGGCGGGCTTGCGCACCGCGCCGTCGGCGTGGTCGACCAGGACCAGGATCTCGCTCATGTGTCTAAACTCCGTATCCTTCGAAGGTTCCTGGCGGCCCGTCAGATGAACTTCTGCTCGGCGAGGTACGCGGCGAGCCGCTTGCCGCCGTCGCCCTCGTCGGTCACGACGACGCCCTGGGTGCGGGCGGGGCGCGCGGTGAT
>NZ_BMRI01000103.1:756-1098 GCF_014648555.1 Kitasatospora griseola | reverse complement strand
CTGGCAAAGGACTTGGTCGGGGTTGCGGTCCATGCGGTCGCGCCGCTGCTGCTGATCGTCACGGCGGAGACCTCGCTGGCCTACCGGCGGGCGATCGCCCGCGCCGTGGCCGCCCGCGAGGCCCATGAGCGCACCGAGCGGGAGGAGCGCCGGCGGCTCGCCGAGCAGGCGCAGGAGAAGGCCCGGGCCGAGCAGAAAGCCGCGGCCGCGGATGCCGCGCGTCTCGCCCGTGAGGCCGACGAGCGCCGGCGTGAGCGCGACCGTGAGCAGCGTGAGCACGACCTGCTGATGCTGCGCGAGAACCACTCCGCGCAGGAGCGCCGCGACGCCGCCGAGCGCGAA
>NZ_BMRI01000103.1:244-563 GCF_014648555.1 Kitasatospora griseola | reverse complement strand
CCGGCCGTCGAGAAGCTCCCCGAAGGGGAGGCCTGCGCGGTCGTCTGGGCCGCCGCGAGGGAGGGCCTGCCGCAGCGCCGGGTGGCCGAGCTGACCGGCTGGTCCACCGGCTGGGTCGCCGCCCGATACCGGGAGGCGGCGAGCACCCAGGGCCACCCGGCCGCCGCCGACACCACGCCTCTCGCCGCCTGAGCGCGGCCAGCAATCCCCCGACTTCCATTCACCACAGCCCTTTTGGAGCCAGGTCATGTCCGACACCCAGTTCATCGCCTACATGGACGCCTTCCGCGCGGCCACCGAGCACACCGCCGCCTGCGAG
>NZ_BMRI01000103.1:0-203 GCF_014648555.1 Kitasatospora griseola | reverse complement strand
GTGCCAGAACGACCGGCCGTGCGAGACGGGCGACCCGCTCCACGCCGACTTCAACGCCCACCACACCGCCCGGCAGGACCGCCGCCACCACCGCCCGACCCCGAAGGAGAACGCCATGACCAGCATCGAAGCCACCACCGACGAGACCCCCCGCTCCACCGACATCGTGTGCATCTGCGAGGGCGTCATCCGTTCCGTGCTGC
>NZ_BMRI01000102.1 GCF_014648555.1 Kitasatospora griseola | reverse complement strand
GTGTCGGAGAACATAGCTGATGGCTGGTCAGATGAATTCGGTGATTTCACGGCTCGGTTCGCCGGCCGTTTCGGGCGGGTCGAGCCTCGTCGGCAGATGGTCTCCTACCTGCGGGGACTGCTCGGAGAGGCGGAGCGGAAGAACGGCTGGACCCTGGCAGAGGCTGCCGGTGACGACGGCCCCCAGGGCATGCAGCGCCTGCTGAACTACTACCGATGGGATGCCAATGCCCTGCGCGACGATGTCCGGGATGCTGTTCTGGAGGAGCTCGGTGATCCCAGGGACGGGATTCTCATCCTCGACGAGACGGGGTTCTTGAAGAAGGGGATCCGGTCGGCGGGTGTGGCCCGCCAGTATTCCGGGACAGCGGGGCGGATCGAGAACTCCCAGGTCGCGGTGTTCCTGGCTTATGGATCCGACCGGGGGCGGGCACTGATCGACCGTGAGCTGTACCTCCCGAAGGAGTGGACCGCGGACCGTGAACGTTGCCGTGCGGCCGGGGTCGAGGACGAGGTCGAGTTCGCCACCAAACCCGACCTCGGACTGCAGATGCTGAAACGCGCCGTGGAGTCGGGAACACCGTTCGGCTGGGTGACTGCCGATGAACTCTACGGCCAGACAGGGCGGTTGCGCCTGTGGCTGGAGGAGAACGACATCCCGCACGTGCTCGCCGTCCCGAAATCCCAGATGGTCGTCACCATGGAATTCTTCGGCCAGGCCCGTGCACACCAGCTCGTCGGTGGCCTCTCCGACGACGTCTGGGAGCGCCTGAGCTGCGGCAAGGGCGCCCACGGCCCTCGCGAGTACGACTGGGCCGCGGCCCCGATCCGGCCCTGGCGACGCGAGGGCCGAGGCCACTGGCTGCTCGCCCGGCGCAGCATCACGGACCCTGAGGAAATCGCCTACTACATCTGCTTCTGCCCGGCCGGGACCCCACTCGCAGAACTCGCCCGGATCGCGGGATCGAGGTGGATGGTCGAGGAGTGCTTCCAGGCCGCGAAGAACGAGGCCGGCCTCGACCACTACCAGGTCCGCCGATACACCGCGTGGTACCGCCACATCACCCTCTCCATGGCCGCCCTCGCCTTTCTCGCACTCTTGCGATCGCACGC
>NZ_BMRI01000101.1 GCF_014648555.1 Kitasatospora griseola | reverse complement strand
GGTGGCCGCAGAGACCAGCGAGAAGCGACTGTTTACTAAAAACACAGGTCCGTGCGAAGCCGTAAGGCGATGTATACGGACTGACGCCTGCCCGGTGCTGGAACGTTAAGGGGACCGGTTAGTCCGATTTCGGTCGGGCGAAGCTGAGAACTTAAGCGCCAGTAAACGGCGGTGGTAACTATAACCATCCTAAGGTAGCGAAATTCCTTGTCGGGTAAGTTCCGACCTGCACGAATGGCGTAACGACTTCTCGACTGTCTCAACCACAGGCCCGGTGAAATTGCATTACGAGTAAAGATGCTCGTTTCGCGCAGCAGGACGGAAAGACCCCGGGACCTTTACTATAGCTTGATATTGGTGTTCGGTTCGGCTTGTGTAGGATAGGTGGGAGACTTTGAAGCCGTGACGCCAGTCATGGTGGAGTCGCCGTTGAAATACCACTCTGGTCGTGCTGGATGTCTAACCTGGGTCCGTGATCCGGATCAGGGACAGTGTCTGGTGGGTAGTTTAACTGGGGCGGTTGCCTCCTAAAGAGTAACGGAGGCGCCCAAAGGTTCCCTCAGCCTGGTTGGCAATCAGGTGTTGAGTGTAAGTGCACAAGGGAGCTTGACTGTGAGACTGACGGGTCGAGCAGGTACGAAAGTAGGGACTAGTGATCCGGCGGTGGCTTGTGGAAGCGCCGTCGCTCAACGGATAAAAGGTACCCCGGGGATAACAGGCTGATCTTCCCCAAGAGTCCATATCGACGGGATGGTTTGGCACCTCGATGTCGGCTCGTCGCATCCTGGGGCTGGAGTAGGTCCCAAGGGTTGGGCTGTTCGCCCATTAAAGCGGTACGCGAGCTGGGTTTAGAACGTCGTGAGACAGTTCGGTCCCTATCCGCTGTGCGCGTAGGAGTGTTGAGAAGGGCTGTCCCTAGTACGAGAGGACCGGGACGGACGAACCTCTGGTGTGCCAGTTGTCCTGCCAAGGGCATGGCTGGTTGGCTACGTTCGGGAGGGATAACCGCTGAAAGCATCTAAGCGGGAAGCCTGCTTCGAGATGAGCACTCCCACCTCCTTGAGAGGGTAAGGCTCCCAGTAGACGACTGGGTTGATAGGCCGGATATGGAAGCCCTGTGAGGGGTGGAGTTGACCGGTACTAATAGGCCGAGGGCTTGTCCTCAG
>NZ_BMRI01000100.1 GCF_014648555.1 Kitasatospora griseola | reverse complement strand
CCGTCCAGACCGGCCAGGAAAGCCTTCGCCCCATCCACCCCGAGCGCCTGCCCGGCAGCCTCGTCGAGGGTGAGCGAACTGCCCGGCCGGATCAGCGTCTGGAGCACCTTCCGCCAGTTGGCGTCATTGGCCGCCTTCGGCACCTCGACCTCGATGAACCCCACGAGTGCCTTGCCGCCGTCATTGGCCTCCATCACCTGCCGAGCCCGCGCCGCCAACTGGGGGTCGGAGCCGCCGGCGATCCGGGCGGCGTCCTTCAAGTACTGCAACCTGACGGCGGGCCAGGTGACGTCGAGGAAGTGGTCGCGGTCCGCGCGGGTGCCGCTGAGCGCGTTCTGGATGGTCCGCCACAGCTGGCCGCGGTGGTCACTCATGCTCATGACCTGGGTGATGAAGATGTCCCTGTCGTCGATGATGATCGTCGGCAGGACGTCGAAGAAGTGCCGCATGTCCTCGACGGTGCCGTTCAGCGCCTTGCCGGCCTCCTCGTGGAAGTACTGGCCGTGGCCCGGCTCCGCGATCAGCTGCCTCAGTCGTGCCCGCAGCTCGTCCTCCTCCTGCGAGGTGCTGCCGCTCGGCGCGGGAGCGGTGCCACTCGGCGCGGGCGTTCCGACCTCCGGCGCGGTCACGCCGGTACCTGCGTCCGTGGCCGGAGCCTCCGTTGCAGGAGCGTCCGTAGCCGGAGTGTCCGTGGCCGGGGTGCCGTCCGTCACCGGCGCATCGGGCTGGGACTTGCCGGTCGGCGTGGGCACGGCGTCGGCCAGGGCCGGCGTGCTGCCGAGGATGGCCGGCGCGGAGACCGCAGCCACGAAAACGGCAGCGGCAACCGAACGACGAATGCTCAAAGTCTTCCTCAGGGGTTGGTCGCCGCCACGCACGCGGGCGGCGGGGACGGTGGGAGCGAGATCACCTGACTGAACGTCAGGACTGGTGCTGCCGACGGCGGCGGGCGGCCACCAGGGCGGCGCCGAGCGCCACGGAAGCGGCGCCGGCGGCGGTGATCGCACCGAGCGGGGCGTCGACACCGGTGGACGCGAGAACACCCGTGGCAGTGGTGGTGGTGTCGGTGGCGGTCACCGTGGTGGTCGTCGTGTCGGACACCGGGGTGACGGTGGTACCGCCCTGCTCGGGAGTGCTACCGCCGGTGCCCTGGTTGCCGCCCTCCGACTGGTGGGCGTTGGCCGTGTCCCGGGCCTGCGCCTCGGCCAGGCCG
>NZ_BMRI01000099.1:846-1258 GCF_014648555.1 Kitasatospora griseola | reverse complement strand
TCCTTCTCCCACTGGGCGAAGCGCCGGTAGACGGTCTGCCACGGGCCGTAGCGTTCGGGCAGATCACGCCACGGGGCGCCGGTGCGAAGCCGCCACAGCACCCCGTTCACCACCTGCCGGTGGTCCCGCCAAGGACGCCCGGCCCCGTCCCGCTGCGGCAGCAACGGCTCAATCCGAGCCCACGCAGCATCCGTTATCTCTCCCCGACCCACCACAAGATCAATTATGAGACACGGCCTAGTACTGCAACGGTGCTTATGGTGACGAGGCTTCATCTCTTGGGCTGTGGCCTCGTCGTTTGTAGTGGCTGGTCCGGGCTTGGTGTTGGCGTCGGCGGCGCCAGTGGGACCAGTGCAGGACGTGGTCGGTGCTGCGGTGAACCGGCCGTGCGAGGCCGGTGATCAGCCTGCGA
>NZ_BMRI01000099.1:606-813 GCF_014648555.1 Kitasatospora griseola | reverse complement strand
TTCGGGGACGGTCAGGGGTATCAGGTCTGGCGTTCGAGCCGGTCCGGCCCCCTTTCAAGCTGCCCGGCCCGCAGGACCGCGAGATAGGCGTGGACGGCCATGGCGAGGGTGATGTGCCGGTACCAGCCCTGGTAGCGACGGACCTGGTAGTCGTCCAGGCCGCACTGGCCCTTCGCGGTCTGGAAGCACTCCTCGACCGCCCAGCGG
>NZ_BMRI01000099.1:0-568 GCF_014648555.1 Kitasatospora griseola | reverse complement strand
CCGCGACGGCGATCAGCTCGTTCAGCGTGGCGTCGGCGGGCGCGTAGGCAATGTAGTAGGCGATCTTCGTCGAGTCGGTGGTGCTGCGGCGGGCCAGCACCCAGTGCCTGCGGTCGGGCCGGTGCCAGGGCCGGACCTCGACGCGCGCCCAGTCGTAGACCCTCGGGCCGTGGGCGCCCTCTCCGCACGAGCGGCGCTTCCACTTCTGGCGGGGCAGGCCGGCGACCAGGTCGTGGAGAGAGTGGTCGGGGGCCCGCCGGGTGACGACGGTGTCGTGCCGGGTGGTGGCCACGACGTGGAAGACGTCGGCCTGTTCCAACTCGCTCCGCCAGCCCTTGCTGTAGCCGTAGCCCGCGTCCGCGGTCAGCCAGCGGAACGGGATCCCGTCGTCGACCGCACGGCGGACCATCGCCCTCGCGAGGTGGACCTTGGTGGCGAACTCGACGTCGTCGCCGATGCCCGTCTCCCGGCACCGCTCGCGGTCGTCGGTGCAGGATTTCGGCAGGTAGAGGGCCCGGTCGATCAACGTCCGGCCCCGCTCGCCCGAGTAGGCGAGGAACACTCCGAC
>NZ_BMRI01000098.1 GCF_014648555.1 Kitasatospora griseola | reverse complement strand
GCGAGAGCGTCCAGGGCTGCGACGTCGCCCACCACCACGGCCCGGTGCTCGAACACGGTGCGGGCGGCCAACGCGCCACCGACCGCCGCCGGGCCCACCTCCGGATGTACGGCAGTGAACGCGGCCAGCCGACGCGCCTGCTCCCGCAGCGCCGCCTCGGACCTGGCCGACAGCACCCACGGCACCAGCCCGCCCGCGGACCCCGCCGAAACCTCGACCGGCTCCTCAGCGGCCGCCTCGATCACCACGTGTGCGTTGGTGCCGCTGATGCCGAACGCGGAGATGCCCGCACGACGCGGGTGGCCGTTGTCGGGCCAGGGCCGGGCCTCGGTGAGCAGCCGGATGTTTCCGGACTCCCAGTCGACGTGCGAGGTCGGCTCGTCGACATGCAGCGTCGGCGGCAGTTCGCCGTGCCGCATCGCCATCACCATCTTGATCACGCCGGCCGCACCGGCCGCCGCCTGCGTGTGCCCGATGTTCGACTTCACCGACCCCAGCCACAACGGCTCCGCCCGGTCCCGGCCGTACGTCGCCAACAGCGCCTGCGCCTCGATCGGGTCGCCGAGGGTGGTCCCGGTGCCGTGCGCCTCGACCGCGTCCACGTCCGACGTCGACAGTCCGGCATTCGCCAGCGCCTGCCGGATCACCCGCTCCTGTGACGGACCGTTCGGCGCTCCGAGGCCGTTGGAGGTGCCGTCCTGGTTCACCGCCGAACCCCGCACCACCGCCAGCACCCGGTGACCGTTGCGGCGCGCGTCCGACAGACGCTCCAGCAGCAGCAGGCCGGCGCCCTCACCCCACGCTGTGCCGTCCGCCGCCTCGGCGAACGCCTTCACCCGGCCGTCGGGGGCCAGGCCGCGCTGGCGCGAGAACTCCGTGAACCCCAGCGGGGTCGCCATCACGGTCACGCCGCCGGCCAGGGCGAGTGTGCACTCGCCCGAGCGCAGGGCCTGCGCCGCCAGGTGCAGGGCCACCAGCGAGGACGAGCAGGCGGTGTCCAGCGAGACCGCCGCGCCCTCCAGCCCCAGCAGGTAGGCGATCCGGCCGGAGGTCACGCTGGTCGCGGCGCCCGTACCGAGGTAGCCCTCGGCGTCGGCGGGTGCCTGGTCGCCGTAGCCGGAGGACCAGATGCCGGTGAAGACACCAGTCTGGCTGCCCCGCAACGACGTCGGATCGATCCCCGCGTCCTCGAACGTCTCCCACGCGGTCTCCAACAGCACCCGCTGCTGCGGATCCATCGCCAACGCCTCACGCGGCGAAAT
>NZ_BMRI01000097.1 GCF_014648555.1 Kitasatospora griseola | reverse complement strand
GCGGACCAGCCGCCACGAAGATCACCGCCACCGCATCACAACGCGCAGTTGATCAATTACCCAACACTTTCTCAGGCGGGCAGGAAGCGGGCGCCCGGGCCGGGAGAGCGGTAGACGGAGGCGGGCGGCAGGTCGGTGTGGCCGGCGGCGCACTGCAGGACGAGGGCGACCGGTTCGTCGCAGCCCGACCCCTCCGGGCTGTGGTGCCGTACGACGACCGACGGCCCCTGCTCGTCGGCGAGGTACTTGTCCCCCCACTCCAGCAGGGCGATCACGGTGGGCCGCAGGTCCGTCCCCTTCTCGGTGAGGCGGTACTCGAACCGCTCCCGGTCGCCGGGCTCGCGGTACGGCACGCGCTGCAGTACGCCCGCGGCGACGAGGCTGTCGAGCCGGGTGGAGAGCAGGTTGCTGGCGATGCCGAGGCGGGCCCGGAAGTCCCCGAAGCGGCTCGCACCGTCGAGAGCCTCGCGCACGATCAACAGCGACCAGCGCTCGCCGACCACGGACAGCGCACGCCCCATCGAGCAGTTCGCCGGGTCGATCCGCCGGTTCTGCCGCTGCTCCTGCTGGTCCGTCATGTCTCGATCCTAACCTCCCGAAACCGACCTGGGTTGACAATCTCCATCCAGCTCCGACTAGGCTCCCGACCACCTGAGTTGAGATAGTAAATCCAGGAGGTCGCGGCCATGCCGATGCTCGATGTCCACATCCCCGACGGCGCGTTGCGCCCGGAGGCCGAAGCGGCGCTGCTCGACCGGATCACCGAGATCCTCATCCGCCACGAGGGCTTCGACCCCACCGACCCGGTCACCCGCTCCGTGTCCTGGCTCTTCCTGCACCGCCCCGCCGCGGTCTACGTCGGCGGCCGGATCGCGGACGCCCCGCGCTACAAGGTCGTCCCCTCCGTGCCCGAGGGACAGCTCGACGCCGACAAGCGCGCAGGTGTCATCGCCGACGTCACCGAGGCCATCCTGGACGCCGAGGACGGCGCCTGGCCCCGCGACCCGGCCCGCATCTGGGTCTTCCCCACCGAGATCCCCGAGGGCCACTGGGGCGGCTACGGACAGATCAGGCCCCTCGCCACCATCCTCGCCCGACTCACCGACGACGACCACGACCGTGCCCGCACCCTGGCCACCGAACGCATCGCCGCCAGCCGCACCGAACGCAACTCACTGCCCGGACCCACCGCACAGCTCTGAGAGGGTGTTCGATAGGGGAATCCCCCTAACCGTCCGGTTTTGATTGGCACGGCACGGACTCGGTTTCATGATCTCG
>NZ_BMRI01000096.1 GCF_014648555.1 Kitasatospora griseola | reverse complement strand
CTGGCAAAGGACTTGGTCGGGGTTGCGGTCCATGCGGTCGCGCCGCTGCTGCTGATCGTCACGGCGGAGACCTCGCTCGCCTACCGGCGGGCGATCGCCCGCGCCGTGGCCGCCCGTGAGGCCCATGAGCGCACCGAGCGGGAAGAGCGCCGGCGGCTCGCCGAGCAGGCGCAGGAGAAGGCCCGGGCCGAGCAGAAAGCCGCGACTGCGGATGCCGCGCGCCTGGCCCGTGAGGCCGACGAGCGTCAGCGTGAGCGCGACCGTGAGCAGCGTGAGCACGACCTGCTGATGCTGCGCGAGAACCATGCCGCGCAGGAGCGCCGCGACGCCGCCGAGCGCGACGCCAAGGCCAAGAAGGATGCGGACGACCGGGCCGCGAAAGAGCTCCGTGAGCGCCTCGTGAGCGAGCGTGAGCAGCGTGAGCGGGAGCGTGAGCAGCAGCGGCTCGCCGCGCTTCAGGCCCAGCGCGAGGCCCTGCTGTCCGGCCCGCCGGCCGTCGAGAAGCTCCCCGAAGGGGAGGCCTGCGCGGTCGTCTGGGCCGCCGCGAGGGAGGGCCTGCCGCAGCGTCGGGTGGCCGAGCTGACCGGCTGGTCCACCGGCTGGGTCGCCGCCCGATACCGGGAGGCGGCGAGCGCCCAGGGCCACCCGGCCGCCGCCGACACCACGCCTCTCGCCGCCTGAGCGCGGCCGCGATCACCCCAACTTTCTTTCACCACAGCCCTTTTGGAGCTTCTCCATGTCCGACACCCAGTTCATCGCCTACATGGACGCCTTCCGCGCGGCCATCGAGCACACCGTCGGCTGCGAGGCGTGCCAGAACGACCGGTCGTGCGAGATCGGCGACCCGCTCCACGCCGACTTCAACGCCCACCACGCCGCCCAGCAGGCCCGTCGCCACCGCCCGACCTCGAAGGAGAACGCCATGAACACCACCGACGCCACCGCCCAGGAGACCCCGCGCTACACCGCCGACGTGGTCTGCGTCCGGGAGGGCGTGATCCGTTCGGTGCTGCTGATCGAGCGCGGCAAGGCCCCGTACAAGGGCCTGGACGCGCTGCCCGGCGGGCACGTGGACGACGGGGAGAGCCCGCTCGCGGCCGCCGTCCGGGAGCTGGAGGAGGAGACCGGGGTCAAGGTCCCGGCGTCCTGGCTGCGCGAGGTCGGCGTGTACGACGCGCCGGGCCGCGACCCGCGCGGGGCGTACTCCACCACCGCCTACGTCGTCACCGTGGCCTCGGACACCTGCGCCGTGGCCGCCGACGACGCCGTCCGAGCCCGCTGGGTCCCGGTCGTCGACCTCCTGCGCGACTCGGAGGGCCTGGCGTTCGACCACGCGCAGATCCTCATGGACGCGCTGCGCCTGACC
>NZ_BMRI01000095.1 GCF_014648555.1 Kitasatospora griseola | reverse complement strand
AGAGGGCGGTAAGTGACGTGATGTCGGTTTCGTCGTCACCGGAACGTGTAGCGCCGTTGCATCTGCGCTGATCGGTGAGCGTGGTCGTGCTGAAGTGTCTGCCATGAACGATCGCCAGCCGTACAAGAGCGACTTATCCGACGAGCGGTGGGCCCTGATCGAGCCCGTCATCGCCTCGTGGAAGGCCCAGCACCCCTCTGTCAGCGGCCACCAGGGCCAGTACGAGATGCGGGAGATCGTCAACGCCCTGCTCTACCAGTCCCGGACCGGCTGCCAGTGGGACTACCTGCCCCACGACCTGCCCCCGACCGGTGCGGTGAAGTACTACTTCTACAAGTGGCGTGACGACGGCACCGACCAGGTCATCCACGACCTCCTGCGCTGGCAGGTCCGCGAGCGCAGGGGCCGATTAGCCGACCCCAGCCTGGTCGTGCTGGACACCCAGAGCCTGCACGCCGCCGCCGGCGTCCCGGCCGACACCACCGGCCGCGACGCGCACAAGAAGGTCCCGGGCCGCAAGCGGGGCCTGGCTGTCGACGTGCTCGGCCTGCTGATCGCCGTGGTGGTGATGGCCGCCTCCGTGCACGACAACGCCGCGGGCATCGCCCTGCTGGACAAGGTCGCCGCTGACACCGACACGGTGAAGAAGGCACTGGTGGACCAGGGGTTCAAGGCCGCCGTCGCCCGCCATGGGCGGACGGTGGGCATCGATGTCGAGGTCGTGCGGCGCAACCCGGCGGACACCGGGTTCGTCCCGCAGCCCAAGCGGTGGGTGGTGGAGCAGGTCAACGGGATCATGATGCTGCACCGCAGGCTGGTGCGCGACTACGAGCACCGCCCCGCCTCTGCCGAGTCCAGGGTGTATTGGGCCATAAGCGACCGGATGTCGAAGATACTGACCGACACCTCCGCCCCCTCCTGGCGCGACGCGTGATGGCCGGCGAGCTGACCTTGGGCGAGGTCCTGGCCCGGCTGGAGGACCGGGAAAGGGAGATCACCGCCGAGGCCCTCGACACCCGGGAACGGATCGCTGAACTGACCGTCCGGCTGAGGGAGTTCGACCGCGCCGCCGAAGAAGTCCGGATCACCCGCAAGATCCTCCTGGGTATGTCCGATCCGCCCGATCCAGAGCCGCCCGCCCCGAACCTGCCCGACCATCCGGCCTACCAGCAGATCATGGCGGCGTTCGCCGCGACCGGCACCCCGCTGCGGGCCAGAGCGGTGTGCGAGGCGATCGACCTCGGGATCGCGCCCAACACTGTCAACAACGTCCGACTGAAGCTCAAGAGGCTGGTCGGACGCGGAATCCTGGTCGAACCGGAGCCAGGCTTGTTCGCCCAGCCACGGCCATAGAAGGCCGACGAACCCGCGACCAGCCCACCCCCGAACGAAAGCGCGAAACGGACACCACGTCACTTACCGCCCACT
>NZ_BMRI01000094.1 GCF_014648555.1 Kitasatospora griseola | reverse complement strand
CCCACAACTCGTCCGGCACCAGACGCTCCACGATCAGCACGCCCAGAGTCTAGCTATCCAAATGAGATGACTTCTTACTTCGGTGAGAAGAGTGTCGCCGGCGAGTATCAAGGGCGTGGGCCGTATGCACCTGGAATGATCAGGTACGACATGCATCCGTCGTTCCTTGAGAAGTTTGGTGACACTGCCAGGCGATATGACTGGCAAGGGCCTGGCGGGAGCCCGCGCATCGAATTCGAGATCCCGTTTGAGCGGCTTGATGAGTTCAACTCGCTCACACTAAACCGCACGTGGTTGCCCATGGGAGGTGGCTGACAGGCATGGACGTTCCTCTGCATCACGAGTTTGACGTGACCGTGGTGGCGGTTCGACCTTGGGGCCTAGAAGTCGAGTTTCAAGACGGAACTCCAGGCTTGATCGACAACACCAAGGATCCCGCCTGGCCTTCAGGTGATCGAGTCTCGGTTGTCGGCACCGCGCTTCATGTCGTCGTGATTGACGACCAGCGTGACCCGGTCCGACTGAGTGCACTTAGCGTTGATTTTGAGATTGCCCGCACCAAGAGGTCGGCGACAAGCGGGTAATTTCGCCTGCTAACGCGAAGAGGCCCTACCGGAATATTTTCCGGTAGGGCCTCTTCGGCATCTGAGGGGAGCTTGACGGCAGTAGTTGACGGCAACGTCAACGGACGGGTGCTGCACAAAGCGGTGGGTCGTCGCCGTCGCCGGGCTAGTACTCCAGCTGTAGATCTTGATCTTCATCGTGGTTGGGCTGCTTGCCGCTGGTAGTGGCCGTGGCGGGCGCGTGCTTGGTGCCGGCGCCGCCATTCCGACCATCGGAGCCAGTGGGCGAGGTCACGGACGGGCTGGGCGAAGAAGGCTGCGAACAGGCGTCGGATCTCGTTGCAGGTCAGCGGGCTGAGTTCGGCCGCCGCGACGTTCGTGGCCCGTTCGATGGCTGCGGCGACGGCAAGGAAGGCATGGGCGAGCATGGCCAGGGTGGTCCAGCGGTGCCAGGAGGTCCAGCGGCGGACCTGGTGCTCGTCGAGTCCGGCCAGGCCCTTCGTGGCTTGGAAGGTCTCCTCGACGGTCCAGCGGCGTCCGGCCACCTTGACCAGCGTGGTGAGCGGGATCGGCCGAGGCGAGTAGCAGCGGTAGAAGGCGAGTTCACCGGAGCGCCGGTTGCGTCGGACGAGCAGCCATCGGTGGCCGGGGCGCCCGGGCGGGCTGTCGATGTCGACCTGGGCCCAGTCGTAGAAGCGGTGGCCCTTGGCCCCGGCTCCTGCGGACAGCCGCTGCCAGGCACGTTTCGGCAGGCCGTGGTCCAGCACGCCGGCGCGGAAGACACCCACACGGGTGGCGATCGGCCGCTTGCGCGAGACGGCGAGGACGTAGCCGATCTGACGCCTTTCCAGCTCGGCGCTCAGGTGCGGGTCGCCGCCGTAGACCTCGTCGCCGGTGACCCATGAGGCCGAGACGCCGGCGTCCAGGGCCTGGGCGATCATCTCGGTGGCCAGGGCGGGTTTGGTGGCGAACTTCAGGCCGTCGGGTATGCAGACGGTGCGGCACCGGTCGGGGTCCTGGGCCCAGGAGCGGGGGACGTAGAGGCGGCGGTCGATCGCGGCGTGCCCGGCCGGGGCGGAGTAGACCAGATAGACAGCCACTTGGGAGTTCTCGATCCGTCCCGCGGTGCCCGTGTACTGGCGCTGAACCCCGACGCTCGCGGTCCCCTTCTTCAGGTCCCCGGTCTCGTCGACGACCAGCACCGCGTCCTCGTCGCGGAGGTGGTCGACCACGAAGTCCCGTATGTCGTCACGGACCTGGTCGGCATCCCAGGACGCCCGGCTGAGCAGATGCTGCATGCCGGCGGGACTCGCGTCACCTGCGTGCTCGGCGATCGTCCAGCAGTTCTTCCTCGGCATGCTCGCAAGGAGCCCCAGCACGGCCGCCCGCGCCCGGCGACGAGGCTCCACTCGCGTGAACCGGCCTGCAACCTTGGCCATCAGGTCCTCGAATACCGACTGCCAGCGGGCAGGGTCTACGCTGTGGCCCACGGCCACCGGCTGATCTTCGTTTGTCGACACAACTCACGATGATCATCGGTGGCCGTCTGCGTCTCTAAAGGCTGTCTCGTAACTCACCTGGCAGCATTGGGGCACGTGCCCTGCCGGTCATCCGGCGAGGGCGAGGTTGT
>NZ_BMRI01000093.1 GCF_014648555.1 Kitasatospora griseola | reverse complement strand
AGATCGCACCGCGCGGCCCCATCGAGACCGAAGCAGCCCGCCGCCTCGCCGACGACCTCAAGAACGAGTGATCACCCAATTACCCAACACTCTCTGAGCCGGCGGCGCGGCGGAGCCGAGGGTTTCGGTCGGCGCTTCGGCCCTGTGCGCCCGGCAGCGCGACCCGAGCGCGACGGCGAGTCGGGGCCGCCGCGGCGGTCGGCCCCAACAGCGGCGTGTGAAACGGGTGTTGTGACGCAGGCATGGTCGGCTAGCGGGCGCGGATCTCCCTGACGAGGCGGGAGGACCAGTCGCACCACGTGTAGCCGGGCAGGAAGGCGCCGCCGGCCTCGTCGAGGTGCTCCTCGACATACGGGATGGTCGCGTCGCAGACCTCGGTGGCGCTGTCGAAGAAGTGCGTGGTCCCGGGGTCGGTGTGGTAGCTCCATCGGGGGTTGTAGCGAACCGGCCGCGGAATGATCCGCGCGATCACGTGCGGACGGTCGGTGGTCTCGCCGTGGACGAGTCTCCGGGCGTGCTCGATCTCGTCGCGCTCTGTCAGCTCGATGACGAACTCCTCCTCCGTGACGTCGGTCATCACGAAGTAGGCGTGGTGCGCGCCGGCCGCCCGGACCGACTGGTCGGCGGTGGTGCTGGCCTGCGAGGGCTGTGCGGTGGCGAAGGCCAGCACGCCGATGGCGGCGAGGCCGACCGCCTTGGTGAACACGCGGGGCATAGGGGTTCCCTTCTTCTCTCCGGGCGTCGTGCACGGCACGACTCGGCACCCTGCGCATTGAATCAGTGACGATGAGTGACTGGACTGATGGTGCGGTTCGCGTCCGGGTGGTTCTCGCCGGTGCGCGAGGGAGCCGTCCCGTCGCCTGCACTCCATCGCCGGTACTCCGTCGGCGTCGAGGCGTTCACGGCGCTCGGTTGCTCCGTCGGGCAGTGCGCGGAGGCAGACGAAATCCGGCCGTGAGGAATGGGGCCGAACGGCCCCAGACACCGCCGGGGTGGCGAACCTACGGTGGCGTTACCTACGGGACCGTAGGTTTGTTCGTCGATCGAGAGTTGAACCCGTGAGCAGCACCTCCTCCCACGCCCGGTGGACCGACGCCCGACTTCTGCAGGTCCTGGAGGAGGTGGTCGAGCGTGAGCTCAACCGCCACCTGCAGGTCTTCAAGGAGTGGATGCCGCACGAGTACGTGCCCTGGAGCCGCGGTCGGGACTTCGACGGGCCGCTCGGTGGCGAGGCGTGGTCGGTCGAGCAGTCGCCGCTGACCGAGGTCGGCCGGGTCTCGCTGGTGGTGAACCTGCTGACGGAGGACAACCTGCCCAGCTACCACCACGAGATCGCGACCCTGTTCGGCCGGGACGGGGCCTGGGGCACATGGGTGCACCAGTGGACGGCAGAAGAGGCACGGCACTCGATGGTGCTGCGCGACTACCTGCTCGCCTCCCGCGCCGTCGACCCGGTGGAACTGGAGCGGGCCCGCATGACCCACATGCAGAACGGTTTCGTCTCCGACAACCGGCACTCGCCGCTCCACACCGTCGCCTACGTCGCGTTCCAGGAGCTGGCCACCCGCATCTCCCACCGCAACACCGGACATGCTTCCGGCGACCCCGTCTGCGACCGGATGCTGGCGCAGGTCGCCAACGACGAGAACCTGCACATGATCTTCTACCGGAACCTGCTCAAGGCCTCGTTCGAACTCGCCCCCGACCAGACGATGCAGGCCGTCAACGAGGTGGTGACCAACTTCCGCATGCCCGGCCACGGCATGCCCGGCTTCGAACGAGCAGCCGCGCGGATCGCCGTCGACGGCGTCTACAACCTCCGCGTCCACCTCGACGACGTGCTGCTCCCCGTGCTGCGCCACCTCAAGGTGATGGAGATGGGCGGCCTGGGCCCGGACGGGGTCAGGGCCCAGATGGAGCTCGGCCTGATGCTCGACGGCCTGACCGCCCAGGCGACCCGATTCGACGAACGGCAGGCGGCGATCCGCGCCCGGCGGGCCGCGGCCAAGGGCTGACGCCGACGCCTCCGACACCTGCAGCCTCCGCCCGTGATCGCCGGCGGCGGCTGCGGGCGCCGGTGACCAGCAGGGGTGTTTGTGTCGGGCGTGAAGTTGGAGTACTGTTCACCAGTCGCTCGGCAGGGAGCACCGGACACACATCTGTATGGACGGTCCCGGGGCGGCCAATCCTCATGAACCACCCGGTTGATCCGTGACGGGTCGCGTCCTTTTCGCGTCTCCGTTCGTATTTGCTGTGCGCGTTTTCGGAGATTGCGGCGGATTCGCTTT
>NZ_BMRI01000092.1 GCF_014648555.1 Kitasatospora griseola | reverse complement strand
TACTCCAGTGCGACTTCGCGACCATGTCGGTCTCCCGGTCTACCCTGGCTGACCATGGGCTACGACGTGCACATCACTCGGCGCGAGAACTGGTGGGATGAAGAAGGCCAGGACATCAGCAGGGCGGAATGGCAAGCGGTCGTCGCTGCCGATTCCGGCCTCGCGATGGCCCCGCTGTGGTGGACCGCCGGCCGGATCGTGTCCAAGAACCCGAGCGACGCGGTGATCGCGACGATGTGCCAGTTGGCGAAGGTGCTGGACGCGCGGGTCCAGGGCGACGACGGCGAATACTACGACGCCTGACGCGTGCGGCCACCGCGAGATGATCAAGGGTTGTGTCGACTCTTGAAGATCGTGCGGTAGCCGCGGGCCATAGCGTAGACCCTGCCCGATGGCGGGCGTTGTTCGACCAGGCCATCGCCCGGATCGCGGGCCTGTTCGGGCGGGTGGAACCTCGCTCCACCGCCCGCGCCTATCTCCTCGGGTTGCTGTCCGGGGCCGAGCGCAAGAACTGCTGGCAGCTCGCGGAGCACGCAGGCCATGCCCGTCCCGGGCCGATGCAGCGGCTGCTGCGGACTGCCCGCTGGGATGTGGCCGAGATGCGCGACGAGGTCCGCCGCTACGTCCTGGACCACCTCGGCACCGACGACGGGGTTCTGATCGTGGACGAAACCGGATTCCTGAAGAAGGGCCACGGTTCGGCGGGCGTCCAGCGGCAGTACACCGGAACCGCCGGACGGATCGAGAACAGCCAGGTCGGCGTCTTCCTCGCCTACGCCTCCAGCAAGGGACGAGCGTTGATCGACCGCCGGCTCTACCTGCCCGAACACACCTGGTGCCAGGACGCTGAACGACGCCGCAAGGCCGGAGTGCCCGACGACATCGTCTTCACGACCAAACCCCGCCTCGCCCTGCAGATGATCGCGGCGGCGCTGGACGCCGGGATCAGCACGTCGTGGGTGACCGGCGATGAGGCCTACGGCCAGGACCCCGGCCTGCGGGCCGGACTGGAGGACCGTGGGATCGGCTACGTTCTGGCAGTCTCCTGCGCGACCAGGGTGCGGATCAACCAAGGACGCACCGCGATCCGCACGGACCAGGTCGTCGGCCGTCTGCCCGACTCAGCCTGGCACCGGCAGAGCGCCGGTCCCGGGGCGAAGGGGCCCCGCTACTACGACTGGGCCTGGGTACACATCGGCACCGGCGACCACCGCCACCTACTGATCCGCCGCAACCCCACCACCGGCGAACTCGCCTTCTACCTGTGCTGGTCACCCCGGATCGTGCCGCTGTCCGAGCTCGTGCGCGTCGCCGGCACCCGCTGGTGCATCGAAGAATGCTTCCAGGCCGCCAAGGGCCAGGTCGGCCTGGACCACTACCAGGTCCGGAACTGGACCGCATGGCACCGGCACGCCACCCTGGCCATGCTCGCCCTCGCGTTCCTGGCCGTCGCCGCAGACGACGCGCGGCCCACCAGACCTGCGGATCCGAACTGCCCCGCCCGAAGCGGCGAGCCGGTCGACCTGACCGTCCCGGAGATCCGCCGCCTGATCGGCACACTGTTCAGCCCACCGGCCAGGTCCCTGAGCGCGCTCCTGCACTGGTCGAACTGGCGCAGAAGCCACCAAGCTTCGGCACGTCGCAGCCATTACCGGCGGCGGCTCTCCGTCCCCGCAAGCACGTAGATCGCGGAGTCGCACTGGAGTACTAGGTCGCCTCGGACCAGTCGACGGTGAGCTGTGCGTCCACGTGCCAGTCTTCCTGCCTGCTCGAACGTCGGTGCGCCGCCGGTGGGGTCGGGCCCCGTGCCGTCCGACCGTACAGTGGCCGACCGGCGGGTCCGATGCGACGGGGCGACCGGCGCATCGGCGCGGCCGGAGGGCCGACGTGGCCGGGCCCCGGCCGCGTCATGCGCTGCCGGGGCCCGTGTTGGGTGCGGCGATCAGCCGCAGTGGGTCCAGCCGGAGTACCAGCGGACGCCCTGCGCTTCGCCGCCCCACGAGATGCACGTGCCCTTGGCGCTCAGGGTCACCGGGCCGGCGTAGTACAGGTAGAAGCCCGCGTCCGGAGCGTCCTTCAGGTCGCTCTGCCGCTCGATGTTCACCCTCAGGTCGTACCGGGTGGTCCCGTTCGGGCTGCGCTTCCAGGTGACGGCGCAGTTGCTGGAGCCGTTGTAGAACAGGTAGACGTCGGCGACCGTGCCGATCGCGTGCTGGTCGATCAGGTAGTACCCGCTACCGACGCTGTTGCAGGCTCCGCTGGGCGTCGACGCCGCCTCCGCCGGAGCAGCCGCGACCAGCATTCCCGTCGTCATGCCCAGCACACTGAGGGCGAGCGCCGCTATCCGCTTCGACTTGCGCATGTCTCTCCGTTCGAACATCCGTACCGGCAGGTGTCGCACGCACGATAACAGCGCCCAAGATCACCCAGCTACGCCCATCCCGCCCGACCTGCCGAACCTCCCGTTCTCCAACACCCTTCCACCACAGTCACTTGATCCCCAGTCATCGCAACCTGACGGCCGGTCACCGACGTGCAGCTCCTCGATGAGGTCGCGGTACGTTCGAAAGGCCTGCTTGGGCGTGTAGTCGTCGTGCAGGAGGCCGAAGTGCGGGAACAGCCCTCGGCGTGGCTGTCGGCGTCCCGCAGGGCGAAGAGCGACTAGCTACCTAGATCACGAAGTCGCACTGGAGTACTAG
>NZ_BMRI01000091.1 GCF_014648555.1 Kitasatospora griseola | reverse complement strand
CGGGCTGGTTGGCCTTGACCACCAGCAGGTAGTGCGCCTTCTTTTCCTCCACGAGGAAGCGCGCGTGGGCGCGTTGGCGGCGTCCAGGCCGAGGCGGGCACCAGCAGAACGGCTTGGTGGATCTGGTCGGTGATTGTCATGCCGACCGAGTAGGACAGCCATCGGCCGCGCTGCCCGAATGCAAGCCGCTGGAGTGCCGCAACGTCGCACTGGACGCGGAGAACGCGGAACGCTGGCGCGAGTTCTTCGCCCGGCTGGAGGCCGCCCTCGCGGACGGCGCCACCCTGGCGCCCTACGTGAGGCACAGGCTCCAGCAGCGGCACGAGGCCGTCGCCCGGTTCCTCGACAAGCACCTGCCGGAGGCATCAAAGTGAAGACCGCCCAGCCCACCCTCGCCGAGGTCCACGCCGCCCGGGACGAACTCCTTGCGAAGGCCGCGCAGGAGGGCCGACGTCTGACAGTCGCCGAGCTGGCCGGGCACCTCGGCCTGAAGCGGCCGACCTTTTACAACCGGTTCCCCGAAGTCGCGGCCGAGTTGGTCAACATCGCGGCCGAGGCCGGTCACAAGGCCACAGGACGCCCGCGCAACGATCGCGCGGCGGAGCTGGAGAAGAAGCTGACGCTGCTACGGCGCGAGCGGGACGACCTCCGCCGGCACCTCGACATCTACGCGGACCACATTCGGCGCCTGACCATGGAGAACGCGAGCCTACGGCAGGAACTGGAAAGCCGGAGCGGCGTCACCGTCCTGGCTCAGCGACGCCCGTCCCAGTGACCGACAGGTGGGCCCAGCCGACGGCCGAGCCCCACCATGGGTCGATCAGGCGGCGACGCCGAGCTCGCTGCGGATGCGGTGGGCGAAGTCGCGCACGGCCGCTTCCCGGCGCCAGGGGCTGAGAGCGGCATTGAGCTCGCGGACGTAGTCCAGGGCCCGGCTCGACTGGACGCGGGCGAGGATGTCGATGGGTTGCCAGCGGGGATCCGTCGGCTTGCGCCTTAGCGTTGCTCGCCCAGCATGGCGATGCCTCTGCCGTTCGCGCTCAGCACGAGCAGCCTGTCGCTGTCGAGGTGCGGGACACGTGGCGGTGGGTCGTGCGTGAGGCTCGGCAGGAAACCGGCCACCATGCATGTTAGCGTCTTATCGAGCCGAGAACTGGAGCATCACGCCAGAAGTCCAAACTAGCAGCAACGAGTTCCACGCTTCCACCGCAACCTCCCGCAAGAGTAAGTCATTCAACACCGTGGGGGAATATGACCTACGATCCGATTGCCGAGGAGTATTATGGTGAACGGCATGTCACATCAAGGAACTTTGACGCCGCAACTACAGCCTCCTTGAAACCTCTACATTTTGAGATTGCTGCCAGCGGGCCAATACTTGAAATTGGCGCAGGTCGGGGGCGCGTCCAAGAGTACCTGGGTGTCGCAGGAAATCGTGTAATCCAGGTTGACATCTCCCTGGGAATGCTAAGTTTGCAGCCTAGAGAGATGTCCGCAGGAAGGATTGTCGCAGCGGCCGAGAATCTGCCTTTCGCTGACTCGTCCTTCAGCCTGGCTGTCGCATTCCTTTATGATCCATTCAACTACTCCAGAGCGTATCGAGAAATTGCACGCGTACTGGGACCCAGTGGTTTGTTTATCGGCACCCTCCCCAGTCAAGCATGGGGCCTCCCTCTCCGACGCTCTCTCGATCTGCCAGAAACAGAAACTGAATTCGTACTTCATGACGGCAGTCGCGTTCGCCGCCCTTCTCGCCTAACTTCGCACCGCGCGATCCGCGCCCTAGCGGAGAAAGCGGGGCTGATCGCAGAGCTCATTGAGGACTTTCCGATGCCTCGCGACGTTTCTAATATATCTCCACATGTGAAGCTGCCTGCACAGATTCTGGGTATATCGCCATTTGATCTCCCTTTGATCACCGTAGTGATTGCCCGAAAGGGTGCGTAGATCATGGAGCGTCAGGCTGTCATTTTCCGAGGGATTCAACTTTTCTCCAGCATCCTGGCTGGTTGGATTCTCGGAGCAAGCTACGTTCCCAAGGTGGTGATTATATTACCGCTCTTGGTGGCGATGGCGACTTTAGGGATTGAATTTCGAAAAGCCAGGAAGAGGTCACATGAAACGATCAGGAACCATCTAATAACCCTTTTCACCATGCTTGATCTCGCTCCGAGGAGCGACGCTAGAAGCACGATTCATGTGCCGGTCCGCAGATTCCTTCGGAAGGGCGTATGGTTCAGGCAGGTCTGCGAATATGTCCCAAACGGAGGCGGTGGCGGGCGCTATCTGCCCAGAGGCAAGGGGATAATTCAGAAATCTTACACTTCGCGCGCAATTCGCACGGAGAATTTCCATTCGGACGAGGATTATCGTCTGCGCATGGTCGAGGAATATAACTACACGGAAGAGGAGACGAGGGAAAGAACTATCGACCGGCGATCCTATTTGTGCATTCCAATCATTGAATTCGACAAGGTGCTAGGCCTCCTGTATTTCGACGCTCGCACAGAGGGCATATTTCCGCTTTCTGGGTCCGCTGGGCTTCAGGAGACGCTTGAGAATGTCAGCGATATAGTGCGAACCATTCTTCTGAAGGGTTGAAGAGTTGCGCGCCCGGACGCGCGCCCAGCATGACCAGACCCGCGACCCAAGGCTGCAAAGCGCTGTCCTTGCAGGTCATCGCCCATCCGCAGCGTCTCGATACGCCGGTAGTTCACCATCTCGCCGGCCTGCTCACACATCTCCCCTGCCCGCGCCACCGCGGCCAGATAGTGTCAGTTCGCCTCTGGAGGGATCTCGCCAGGGTGCTCACCGCCGGGACCAGCGTGCTGGATGGCGGAAAATCGTCCGGATTCCTACCCCGGCCATCAGCCTGGTCGAACGTCAGAGCGTGATCTTTCTCCTCGGCCCGCAGCGCGGTGAGCAGGGTTGTTGCAAAGTTCCGTGATCTTGTAATCCTGCTGGTCAAATGATGCCCAGCAGGTCGAGTGGGCGGGTGAAGGG
>NZ_BMRI01000090.1 GCF_014648555.1 Kitasatospora griseola | reverse complement strand
CGCCCGAAACGGCCGGCGAACCGAGCCGTGAAATCACCGAATTCATCTGACCAGCCATCAGCTATGTTCTCCGACACACAATACTCAACGAGGCGCAGGGTCACCAGGTCACGGAGTGTCGTTGCAGTACTAGGTCGTGTATCGAAAGCGCTGTTCATGCTGCTTGTCGACGATCGGTTCACTCGATCGGGTGAACTGGTGGTGAGTCGCCGCCTGCCTCGCGCCCTCTGATCATGATGTCCGTGAGCCGTCCCCGTATCCCCACGGAGGACGGCGACTCCATGATGCGAAGACGAGGTGGGAACGAACGTGTCCAGTGAGGTGTGGAAGGTCGAGCTTGGGGCCGGCACGGTGGCGGGGCGGGTCGAGAACGGGGTCGGGAGCTTCCTCGGCATCCCGTACGCGGAGCCCCCGGTCGGCACGCGACGGTACGCGGCGCCGTCGCCTTCCTTCGGTTGGGAGGGCGTGCTGGAGGCGAACGCGTTCGGTCCCGCCCCGTCCCGCGCCACCGACGGGATCTTCGACACGCTGCTGAGCGGCGATCCCGCGCTCGTGGGCGGCGACAACGTCCTGACCGTCAACGTCTGGGCGCCGCGCGAGCAGGCCGATCCGCGGCCGGTCATGGTGTGGTTCCACGGCGGCGCGTTCCTGCGCGGTTCCTCCGCCGGGACCTGTTACGACGGATCCGCCTTCGCGCGCGACGGTGTCGTGCTCGTGACCTTCAACTACCGGCTGGGCATGGAGGGCTTCGGCTGCCTCGACACCGGGGAGGCCAACCGGGGTCTGCGGGACCAGGTCGCGGCTCTGGAGTGGGTGCAAGAGAACATCGCCGAGTTCGGCGGTGACAAGGGGAACGTCACGGTCTTCGGCGAATCGGCCGGCGCGATGAGCATCCTGGCCCTGATATCCAGCGGCGTCGTCTCGGAGGACGGCCTGTTCCACAAGGCGATCGTGCAGAGCGGCACCGCGAGCATCGGCCAGAGCGTGGATGACGCGCGCCGCCTGTCCTACGCGGTCGCGTTCTCCGTCGGCGCCCCTTCCCCCAGCGCGCACTACCTCGGCCCGAAGGCCCCTGCCGACGTGGTCAAGGCCCAGCAGGCGGTGCACGGCGCCGTCGTCGAGTCCGCCGACCGCGACTCGTGGGGCGACACCACCATCGACTCGTGCGGCATGTCGTTCCTCCCCGTGGTCGGCGACTACCTGGTTCCCAAGGCCCCGATCGAGTCCCTCCGCGAGGGCGTGGGGGCGGACATCCCGCTGCTGATCGGGACGACCACGGAGGAGAACCGCTTCTTCGTCGCTCCATACGCCGACATCGTCGACGCGCCCGCCGACAAGCTCAAGGAACGGCTCGCCGTCTACGGGGCGCCGGCGAACGCGTACGACGTCTACCGGGCCAACTCCGGGGGCGTCTACCCGCGTTCCACGCCTGCCGAGACCTTCGCCGCCGTGATGACGGACCGGCTCTTCCGCATCCCCAGCTACCACGTCGCCGAGACCCGGCAGCGGGAGGGCGCGGCCCCGGCCTACGTCTACGAGCTCGGGTGGCGCTCGCCCGCCTCCACAGACACGAAGGTCCCGTTCGGCGCCGCCCACATCGTCGACCTCCCGTTCGTCTGGGACAACCTCGACGGCCCCGAGACCGCGGAGCTCCTCGGCGCCAACCCGCCCGCCGACCTTGCGAAGACGATCCGCTCGCACTGGATCGCGTTCGCGCGCACCGGCAAGCCCGGCGCCGACTGGCCCGCCTACGACGTCGTCGACCGCCCGGTCATGACCTTCGCCAAGGACGGCACCTCGGCCAACGAGGTCGTCAAGGACCCCCGTTCCCAGGAGCGGCAGCTCTGGGACGGCGTGGACTTCCTCACCAAGACCGAGGAGGACTGAACCGCCCCTCGGCGGTCAGCTGAACGCCCTGCCCCACCGGGGCCCGCTCGCACTGCGGGCCAGGGCTCCCGGTGGGCCGCGCGCGAGCACGGCGGCAGCGCGGCCCGCCCCGCGGCCCTCACGGAGCCCTCCACACCGCCGTCGCCGACCTCCTGCTGGCGGCGAGCAATATTCCCCAGTGACGAATGGATCCCCCAAACGCCACGCAGCGTCACGGCGGGGTGCCCACTCGTCACCGTCATAGTGGTGATGGGTGCTACTTGCACTACAGCAGCGGATCTTCGTGGTCGCGATCGAAGTTGACCGTTTCGTGGCTCTGCGCCTCCTCCAAGCACCCCCGCTGTCGCGCCGCAGGTCCCTCCGTTCTCCTGGCCACTGAACTTGATTGGGTGATGTCGGAGCCGTTCGCCTGACAGTGGTGGGTGGGCTCCGGTAGCTCTGGGTTCGTGAGGTACGCGCAGGGCGGCGGGCTGACCGACGCCGAGAGGGCCGCGCGGGAGCGGATCCGGCTGCAGGCCGTGGAACGCTTCGAGGGCGGGCAGAAGAACCGGGAGATCGCTGTCGCGCTGCGGGTGAGCGAGCGGTCGGTGGAGCGGTGGCGCCGGGCCTGGCGCGAGCGTGGAGGGGTGGGCATCCAGTCGAAGGGATCGCCGGGTCGCCCGAGGCTCGGCCCGGACCAGATTGCCAGGCTGGAACGGGAGTTGGAGCGTGGCCCGCTCGCCCACGGCTGGGCGGATCAGCGGTGGACGCTCGCGCGGATCAAGACGCTGATCGGCCGACTGTTCCACGTTTCCTACACGGTCGAGGGCACGTGGCAGTTGCTCAAACGGCACGGCTGGTCGTGGCAGCAGCCGGCCCGCCGGGCGATCGAGCGCGACGACGCGGCGGTCGAGGTGTGGAAGAAGGAGACCTGGCCGCGGGTAAGAGCGCCGCGGCGGCCCTCGGGGCCTGGATCGTCTTCGAGGACGAAGCAGGGCAGTCGATGACGCCGCCGCGCGCCAGGACATGGGGCCGGATCGGCCGGACCCCCGTCGTTCGAGTCCGGGGGCGGGGTTCCGGCCGGGTGTCGATGGCGGGCGTGACCTGCTACAAACCCGGCGAACGGTCCCGGCTGATCTACCGCATTCGCGAGTACCGGGGCCGCAAGGACGAGCCGAAGGGCTTCGGCTGGCGCGACTTCCGGGACCTGATCGTCCGCGCCCGGATCCAGCTCGGTGGCCCGATCGTGCTGGTCTGGGACAACGTCCGCCTCCACCTGACCAAGCCGCTGCGGGAGTTCATCGCCGCGAACTCCGACTGGCTCACCGTGTTCCAGCTGCCCACCTACGCGCCGGACCTCAACCCACAGGAGGGCATCTGGTCGCTGGCCAAACGCGACATCGGCAACCTCGCCGCCGCCGACCTCGGCCAGATCACCCGAGCCGTGAAGCACCGGCTCAAACAGATCCAGCACCACCCCGACCTCGTCGACGGCTGCCTCGTCGGCACCGGCCTGATCATGGACGGCTGACCGACATCACCCAATCAAGTTCAGTACCGTGCAGCTTCACGCGGTCGAAGCCGGCCGGTCTGGCGATGCCCGGTTCGAGCAAGGTTGTTGCAAAGTTCCGTGATCTTGTAATCCTGCTGGTCAAATGATGCCCAGCAGGTCGAGTGGGCGGGTGAAGGG
>NZ_BMRI01000089.1 GCF_014648555.1 Kitasatospora griseola | reverse complement strand
TCCTTCTCCCACTGGGCGAAGCGCCGGTAGACGGTCTGCCACGGGCCGTAGCGTTCGGGCAGATCACGCCACGGGGCACCCGTGCGCAGCCGCCACAGCACCCCGTTCACCACCTGCCGGTGGTCCCGCCAAGGACGCCCGGCCCCGTCCCGCTGCGGCAACAACGGCTCAATCCGAGCCCACGCAGCATCCGTTATCTCTCCTCGACCCACCACAAGATCAATTATGAGACACGGCCTAGTGCAATTTCACATTGCCGTGTTACATTTCACACCCGCGTCAACTGGCCCCCCATCTGACGGCCACCGCCCCATCCGGCCATCGACTCCGCCCCACCTCCCCCCACAGGAGAATCGGTGTCAACTCCTCGCGCCACGCGCCGAGTCACGCTCGCCCCGACGACGGGCAACGCCCGCACCCGCCCGCCGGGCCCCTAAGCCCTCTCTTCCGGATCTTGCCGGGCGCGCAACGCCGGATCATCCCTCCCCCGGCCTTTGCGGGCCGGGATGCGCTCCCACGGAAGCACCGGCAAGCCGTCCAAGTACGCCCAGTACGAGGACAGTTCGCCGGCACTCCCGGCCGGGCGCGAACTGCGGGCACCTCCCGGCCCCCAAGAGCCGGGGGAGCCACGCGCCGATCCGACAAGATCTCCGACAAGATCACCGACAAGATCCGTAAGAGAGGGCCTAGCCGGAGCCCCGACGCCCGTACGAAGGCGCCGGTTCACCGCTTCCGCCGCATTTCCGTGCAGGCTTCGGGCTCCGCACCACCGGCGTGGTCACCCGTTCCCGGGCTGTCCGTTCCCTCACGCCCCCGCACCGGTTTCGGCGGCATTCGCTGCCTCGCTCCTCGCCCGGTGCGCCCCGCACACAGCACCACCAGACCACCCCCACACCAACGAGGAGATCTCGGTGCCCTCATCAGCCACCGTGCGCAACACCCTGCTCTCGGCCGCGCTGGCCGCCACCCTCGCGGTCCCGCTGCTGCACAGTGCCCAGGCCACCGCCTCGCCTGCGCGTACCGTCTCGGCGGCGTCCCGCACTGCGCCCGCCCCGCAGCAGGCCGGCGACCACGTCGCCCACCAGGGCGCCCCGGGCGGCGGCGTCTCGGCCGGCCCGCAGGGCTGGCCCGGCACGGCCGCGCGCCAGCCGACCACCGGCCTGCAGTCCGGCGATCCGGCCGACACCGCCGAGTCGCTCCCGGCGGCAGGCCTCGCGAAGAGCGCCGCCTGCACCCCGGAGGCGTTCACCTCGCTCTCCCCCGCCGCGCTGGTCGACTTCCTCACCGACCGCGGCCACACCTACCAGGACTGCCTGCGCCCGCTGCTGGTCAACTGGGACCCGCGGACCGCGAAGGTGATGACGCCCGACCACGTCCGGGCCGTCGCCGCCAAGGTGAGCTCCCTCGCGCCGTCCTTCGACAGCGCCAACAACCTGAACCAGCAGGAACTCTGGTACTACCTGCACATCGCCGTCTTCTTCGACTTCTACCACGCCGAGGTCGACCTCGGCGACGACACCACCGTCGCCGCCCTCGACCGCGCCATCCGCGACTACGCCGCCAACCCCCGGGTGTTCGACCCCACCACCACCAACGGCGACACCATGGGCGAGTTGCTTCAGACCAGCAGCGCCCCCAAGCTGCGGCTGGCCCGGCTGCCCCTGGTGAAGCAGGTCATGCGGACGTTCGCCCCCGGCTCGCCCGTGGTCGGCGACCGCGGCTGGAACTGGGCCGTCCAGGGCGCCCTCCAGATCAACTTCCAGGGCATCGAGAACGTCGGCGAGGACCCCGACGGCCGGTTCCGGGCCGCCGTCGCCGCCGACGCCGACTATCGCGAGGCGTTCCGCGCCTACGCCGGCTACACCCACCTCAAGGGCACGAACAGCGAGTGGGCCGCCGGCGACGCCATGCTGGAGTACGGTCGCTTCGCCCGGATCGACGCCCTCAAGTCCGAGATGAAGCAGCGGATCGGCTCGCAACTGCAGCTCGCCGCAGCGACCTTCGGCCGGATGACCCTGCCCTGGGCCAACCTCGTCGGCCCGGTCAACGACCTCGGGCTCTGCGGCCAGTACGGGGTCTGCCGCACCGACCTGGAACGCCAGATCTTCCCCTACACCTACAGCTACGACAACAACACCCTGATCGTGCGCACCGCGCTCGACAAGGCCACCGCCGACCAGCTCTACTACGCCACCAAGCAGGTCAAGGCCCAGTTCTTCCGGACCCTGGGCACCGACCAGCCGCTGGCCGACGACAACCACCCGGCGCTGACCGTCCAGCTGTACGACACCAAGAGCAACTACCAGGCCCTCCAGCGCGTGCTGTTCGGCATCGGGGACGTCCAGAACGGCGGGATGTTCATCGAGGAGAACTCCACCTTCTACACCTACCAACGCACCACCCAGGAGTCGTACTTCAGCCTGGAGGAGCTGTTCCGGCACGAGTACACCCACTACCTCAACGCCCGCTGGGCGATCCCCGGCGAGGGTTACACCACCCGCTGGCCCAGCGACGCCACCTTCGCCATGAACGAGGGCACCGCCGAGTACTTCGCCGGCGCCACCCGCGACAGCGGGGTCAAGGCCCGCAAGTACATGGTCCGCCAGATCGGTTGGGACGACCAGGCCGGCACTCCCCGCCTGACCGTCGACCAGGTCCTGCACGCCACCTGGAACGGACTGGGCTTCCGCGCCTACCCCTACGCCGCGACCTTCTTCAACCTGCTCGGTGAGAAGCACCCCGAGCAACTCGCCGAGATGTACCGCCTGTTGCGCGCCGACGACCGCGCCGGCTACGACGCCTGGCGCGACCGCCTGGGCCGGGACGCCGGCCTCCAGCAGGAGTACACGGCCTACCTGGACGCCGAAATCCCGCTCGCGGACAGCCTCTTCGTCCCCGTCACCGCCTACACGCCCAACGGGCAGCTGAACTACGCCTGGGCATCCGAGGTCCGCAACGCCTTCGCCGCCGCCACGCAGAACACCCCCGACTGCAAGGACAACGGCGACTGGAACAACAAGATGCGCTTCACCTGCACCGGACGCATCACCGCCAACCTCACCAACTCCGCCGACCCCGGCCGGAACCGGAAGGAAATGGCCGCCACCGTCGACCACTTCCTCCTCGACCGGGGCGGCGCCGCCAGCAACAACCTGGCCGACATGAACTGTTGGTTCGGCAAGGTCGACGTCTGGCCCTCGGGCCAGGCCGGAACCGCGAACTACTCGTGCGAGGGCCCGCTGCGCCGCTGACCCCGCGCGACGACGACGGCCGAACCCGTCCGCCGGTGCACAACACGCTCGCGGAACAAGGACCGGGGTGCTGAGCGGCCTCCCGCGTGCACTCCGACGGCAACCTCACGGCGCGAACGAAATGGCTGCGGCCCGGCCCTCGACGGTTTCGAGGGCCGGGCCGCACAGCCGAGCCGGACGGGAAACGACGGCCTGCGGTGTCAGGGGCAGTGGACGGTGAAGGTGCCTTCGTGGGTGCCGGCGACGCTACTGCCCCAGTTGCCGAGGACGTCCTTCATCTGGACGCCGTACGCGAAGGCCGCCGGAGAGGGGAGTCCCAACCGGCCCCGAGGCAGTCAGAGCCCGGGCAGAACCCTCGCCTTGGGAGCTCAAGGTGGCATCGCCCGCAACCACCGGCAAGCTCGCCGGGCGGTATGGCGGTATCCACCCCGAACGAGTGCGCCGTCGTTCCCACCGACTCACGTCGTTGACCAGCACGGGGAACTCTGCGTCCCAGTGTCGCGGCGACCTCAGGCGAGCGCGGCGCCCCAGGCCTTCGCCCGGTCCAGTTCGCCGTCGCGCAGCGGTCCGTTGATCTCTTCCACGAGGAAGCCGACGGCGTCGGACGTCAGGTCGTAGTGGTGGCGGGTGAGGCGCGCGGCGATGCCGTCGGCCGCCGCCCCGGCGTGCTTGGTCTCGACCCGGGTGTCGAACGCGGCGGCGCGGACGCCCGCACCGTCGTCCGGCAGGGAGCGGAACCAGGCGCGCAGGCCCGGGCTCTCCTCCGGTGCGCCCGCCTTCGCGGCCAGGGTGCGACTGAGGCCGGTGGACATGCCCCGCAT
>NZ_BMRI01000088.1 GCF_014648555.1 Kitasatospora griseola | reverse complement strand
GCCTCGCCGCCACCGGCCTGATCATGGACGGCTGACCACCCTCCAGGCCGACATCACAAATTCAAGTTCAGTAGCAGTTGGGGATGGTCACTCCGTTGTTGTCCTTGGCCACGTCGTTGCCCCACCGTGACAGGTAGAACGCCGACACCCACTGACCCTTCGGGCCGACGTCCGGGTCGGTCTTCAACCACCAGTGGTTGAAGCTGCCGCCGCTCGACACCTCACGGCCCCACACCTTGCAGTACACGTAGTTGGTGCCCTGGTACAGCGTCCCCGTGGCGCTGCCACTGGTCGAGGTCGCGGAGGCGTACACCGGCACGTTGGCGAAGGTGTCGACCCAGTACTTGCCGGTCGGCGCCGGGGTGCCGCCGCCGCCCGCGCAGTCCGGGACGACGGTGCCGTTGTTGTCCTTGGCCACGTCGTTGCCCCACCCGGACAGGTAGAACGCCGACACCCACTGGCTGCTCGGGCCGACGTCCGGGTCGGTCTTCAACCACCAGTGGTTGAAGCTGCCGCCACTCGACACCTCGCGCCCCCACGCCTTGCAGTACACGTAGTTGGTGCCCTGGTACAGCGTCCCCGTGCTGCTGGTGGAGGTCGGGGAGGCGAACACCGGCGCGTTGGCGAAGGTGTTCACCCAGTACTGCCCGCCACCCGCCGGCGGCGGGTTCGGCGTCGGGGTGGTGTTGCCCGAGCCGTACAGCCGGATGGCGCCGTAGTAGTCGCCGTGCGAGGACAGCGCCGCGACCTGGACGTACCCGCCGGAGTACGGGGCCTCGACGATCCAGCCCTGCCCCAGGTACATCGCCACGTGGTGGATGGTGGAGGCGGTGTTCCCGAAGTACACCAGATCGCCGGGAAGCAGCGGCGCCGTCCCGTCCGCCCGGTAGTAGCGGGCCACCGCCCGGGACGTCGGCCACTGCGTCCGCGTGGTGCCGTTGATGACGTCCGCACCGACCGCCAGCGAGTAGGCGTAGCGGACCATCCCGGAGCAGTCCAGGCCGCGGACGTTGCAGTCGTTGGGCGCGCCGTTGGAGGAGTCGCAGATCCCGTAGGTCGGCCCCGGCTGCGAACCGTGGCCGCCGCCCCAGGAGTACGGAGTCCCGATCAGCCCGCAGGCGGACCGCACGGCGGCGGTCGCCTGCGACGCCGCCCCGGTGGACAGCACTCCACAAGCGGGCGCAGCCTGCGCCGCCCCGGCCCCGGCGAAGAACACTCCGACCGACACCAGCAACGACAGCAGAGCCGCCCACCGCAGCGGGGCGACCAGCCACCGCGACAGAAGGTTTACGCGCGTAGTCATAGCCGCGGATCCTTCCGGCGGCCTGACATCACATCAATGGGGATTCCACACAGGGGAATTGACTGCACATTGGCGGCCGACCACATTGCGCAAACCCGGCAAGGACACAGGCGTCTCGTCAAGGTTATCAACGATCTGCCAACACGCGTGCCAAAACAGCAAACTGACGAATCGTCATACACTGAGGGAAGATCGGCGAAGGCTTCGCCGCAGGCCGGCCGCCTGGTGCCGGTCCGAGTCGACCGGAGTTGGCCGGACAACTCTTCACCCGGGCTTCGCGAGGAGTTCCGTCGGGCGTTCTTGAATCCGCGGCATCGGGCCTGCCATCCTGACGCGCGCCATTGACCAAGCCCTCCCACCCTCAGGAGAGTGCCTCCATGCGGAACCCCTCCGCGCACCGACGGCTGCACCTGTTGCTGCTCGCCGTCGTCGCCCTGCTCGTGCCACTCCTACCGACCACGGCCGCCGCCGCGGGCAGCTCGATCGGCATGGCCGCCACCAGCTACGTCCAGGGCCGGACTTCGGCCGTGCCGGTGACGTACAGCACCGGTCAGCCCTCCGCCACCAACTGGGTGGGCATCTACCCCACCGACCCCGCGAAGGGCCCCGGCAGCGGGACGGCCTCGCTGGCCTGGGCGTACGCGCCGAACAGCAGCGGAACGGTCACCCTGGCCGCGGGCTCCCTGCAGCCCGGCAGCTACCTCGCCTACCTGCTCGCCAACGACGGCTACGCCCCGCTGGCAGCGCCGGTGCTGTTCACCGTCACCTCCTCGACCGTCCTCGACACGCAGAGCAGCATGCTGTGCGTCGGCCAGACCTCCTACGCGCAGGGCCAGGCGGTGGTCGCCTCCTACGGCACCGGCCGGGTCGCCGCGACCAACTGGATCGGCATCTACCCCGACAACGGCCAGCAGCCGGGCGGGAGTCCGGCACTCGCCTGGGCCTACGCGCCGAACGGGACCGGCTCGGTGTCCCTCGCCACCGACGCGCTCGCCCCGGGCGCCTACCTGGCCGACTACCTCTACAGCGGCGGCTACACCGCGCTCGCCCGCCCCGCCCGCTTCTCCGTCACCGCGCCCGGGACGACGGGCAGCGCCAACCTGATCGTCAACGGGGACGCCGAGTGCGCCGACGCCTCCGTCAGCGGCTACGACGGCGTGACGCTCCCGGGCTGGCAGACCGTCGGCGTCCCGACCGCCGTGGCCTACGGCGCGCCGAACGGCTTCCCGTCGACCGGCACCCCCGGGCCCGGCAACCGCGGCAACGCCTTCTTCTCCGGCGGCCCGGTCGGCAGCTCCACGCTCTCGCAGACCGCCGACGTGTCGGCGGCGGCCGACCGGATCGACGCCGGCGGGGTGACGTACAACCTCTCGGGCTGGCTGGGCGGTTACGCCCTGGAGAACTCCACCGCCACCCTCACCGCCACGTTCCGGGGCGGCTCCGGCGCGTCCCTCGGCACCACCCGGATCGGGCCGGTCAGCGCCACCGACCGCGGTCTGGCCACCGCCCTGCTCCAGCGCACCGCCACCGGCACGCTGCCCGTCGGCACCCGCAGCATCGCCGTCGTCCTGCAGCTGACCCGCGAGTCGAGCCGCACCGGCACCGCGTACAACGACGCTTACGCCGACAACCTGTCGCTGACCATCTCGGCCGCCGTCCCCGCCCCCGCCCTGCCGGCCCCGGTCGCGTCCCAAGTGCCTTCGCTGGACCACGTGTTCTTCGTGATGCTGGAGAACAGGTCCTACGACCAGGTGATCGGCAGCTCCACCGCGCCCTACCTGAACCAGCTGGCGAACAATGGCGTCACGCTCACCCAGTCCTACGGCGTCGTCCACCCCAGCGACCCCAACTACCTTGCCGTGTCCGGGGGTTCCACCTTCGGCCGGACCGACAACCCCTACCCGGCGCTGACCGGCGCCCTCACCTCGCCGCACCTCGGCAACCTGGTCGAACAGGCCGGCCGGTCCTGGCGCGGCTACGTCGAGGACATGAAGTCGCCCTGCAACCTGAGCTCCAGCGGCAACTACGACGCGGACAACATCCCGTTCGTCTACTTCAAGGACGTCACCGGAGACGCGACCCGCTGCCAGGACAAGCTGCAGCCGATCACCCGGCTCTGGTCCGACCTCCAATCCACCGCCACCACCCCCGACTTCGTCTGGTTCGAACCCAACAGCTGCAACACCATGCACAACTGCGACGTCGCCACCGGCGACACCTGGATGCGGACCAACCTCCCGAAGCTGTTCGCCTCCCCCGCCTGGACGCAGCAGCGCTCCGTGCTCGTCATCACCTTCGACGAGGACGACAACAACCACGGCCAGCGCATCCCCACCATCGTCACCAGCTCGCCCGGCCTCACCAAGCCCGGCTACCGCTCCCCCGCCCCGTACAACCACTACAGCATCCTGCGCACCGTCGAACAGGGCCTGGGCCTCCCCGGCCGCCTGACCCAGAACGACCAGTTCGCCACCCCGCTCAACGACATCTGGAACTGACCCAGCACCCCGGCCCCGATCAGCGGCCGGGCACGTCCAGCACCTCCACCGTCCCCCCGGCCGCGACTCCGCCCGGGGGGACGATCGCTTGGGGGGACGACCGCTTGGGCGTCGGCGAGGGCCAGGCCGCGGAGCATGGCCGGGCCGTCGAACGGGAGGGGCAGGGCGGTGCCCACCGTGAGCGTCACCGGGCGGAGGCGGGATCCACCATCACGCCGGCCTCCGGAGAGCGAACCCTGATGCCGCCCCTGACCGCCCTCGGCTTCGCCCTCCCGCCACGCAGCCCGTTCGGCACCACCTCAAGGAGCAGGACGGTGTCTTCCCTGGTGCCCTCGCCCAGCTGAGCGTCGAGGGGTGGGAGGCCGCCGAAGCAGTACACGCCCGGGCCGGCACGGCCCGTTTCATCCCCGCAGGTCGGAGCTCCACGTCTCCGGATTCCTCCGGGAACGCGAAAAAGCCCCCCGCCGTA
>NZ_BMRI01000087.1 GCF_014648555.1 Kitasatospora griseola | reverse complement strand
CACCTTCGCGGCGCGATGATCTGGATCAAGGACCTCACCAAAGCTGCCGCTTGATCACGACCAAATACGCGACCTAGTCCAGCAAGCCACCACAGGATCGCCATCCAGACACCCTGCGCTTTCGCCCTACGGCAACCAACCCGAGACAGCCGACCGAACCGCTGGCACACCTGACGGTGCGCCAGAATATGAAGCCGCCGAGCGAGGTGTCCTGCGGATCCCGGAGGTACGGCTCAGTGACCCGCTACAGCATCGACCCCGAACAGCACGAGCTGATCGCGACCTGGGGAACCGGCGAGGGCGACCTCGCCACCCGTATCACTGCCCTCCCGGCCGACACGAACACGGCCGCGCCGATGCGGCTGGCCCGCGCCCTCACTCACCGGTCCGAGGCGGCGCTGCGCACCTACACCCACCCGGCCGGCGCCGCCGCCGCCTCCTAGGACCCCAACTCCGAGGGCTGGCACCGCGCCGAAGAACGCAAGGCGTTCGACGAGGTCCCCGGTGCCATCACCCAGCCCAACCTCCCCCAGGACGGCATGCTCGACGTCGAATACAGCCCCTTGGTCGAATCCGCCCACCGCGCCGGCCGCACCCTGCACACCCTCGACAATCCGGACCTCACCGCCGCCGTCCTCACCGAAACCGCCACCGAACTCGCCGCCGTGGAGAACGCCGAACTCGGCGACCTCACCGGCCGCGACCGCCAGGCCGTCCTCCTCAGCCGCGAAAGCTCCTCCCCCGCCCAGGTCGCCGCCGACCACCTCCTCGAACAAGACCCCTTCGGCCCCTCGGCGCTGTTCACCGAGATCGACCCCACTGCCGCCGCCGTCGTCGCAGCCCACTGGCTCGCCGCCGCGGCCGACGTCACGGCCGAAGCCACCGGTCACTCCCCCACCGCCCGTGCTCCTCGAAGCCGACAACATCGAAGCCCTCCCCCACGAAACCCCCACCCTCGTCCTCGGCCTCCTCGAAGCCGGCACCTCCCCATACGACGCGGTCACCGGCCTCGTGCGCCACGCCCTCCACATCGCAGACGGCCTCCTCCCCGACCCCGCCGGCCTGCGCGAACAACTCGAAGACATCGACGACGATCTCGCCCAGCACACCGGCCCGAACACCGACCCCGAGGACACCGGCCTGCGCCTGACCCCGCTCGATCCCCGGCGGCCCGCGCCCGACCTCCTCGAAGACCTCCTCGCCGGCATCCACGGCTGCCGGCTCCTCCCCGAGGAATACGACGAACTCGACGACGAGGACGGCTTCGGCGACGACGAGCAGACCGGACAGCCCAGCATCGACCGCAGCCGCGAACACTTCACCCAGCTCGTACGCGAAGCCGCAGCCGCCAACCATGACCGGCTCATCTGATCACCCGCCCCAGCCTCAGGGACGGCTACGCCGACCCACTCCACCGGATTCCAAGGATCCCGTCCGATGGACCGGTCAGCGCCAGCAGGACGATCCGCTGCCGCCTGCCCGTTGCGACTGGTCAAGGGAGAACCGCAGCTCAGAGCCGTCTTGCCGTCCTGGTGGTCGCAGGGTGGTCGCAGCATCGGAGCACACTGGGAGGCGGACGACCTTCGCGCACCCGGCCCTTTCGAGGCGATCACCATGCGCAGCACCTCCATCCCGAAGCGGGGCCGCGTCTACCGGCGCTGCGGCTGCCGTGACGTCCGCCGCCGCCAGCTCGGTACCTCCTGCCCGCGCCTGGCCACCGATGCGAACCACGGGAGTTGGGCGTTCGCCGTCGACGTCCCCTCCCTGGACGGCCGCCGCCACACCGCCCGCCGCTCAGGCTTCCCCGACGAGGCCGAAGCGCGCGCCGCACTGCGGCAGTTCGACCAGGGCCTGGCCCTGGGAGTGGTCATCGACCCGCGGCAGAAGAGCGCCGATTACCTGCGCGGCTGGCTCGACGAGAAGCAGCTGCACCTCAAGCCCACCACCATGGCCCGCTACCGCGACTACGTCGAACAGGACCTGGTCCCCGCCCTCGGCGACATCCCCCTCGGCGACCTCAACCGGCAGCACCTGCGCGCCTACGTCACCCGCGAACTCCACGCCGGCCGCAGTCGCGTGACCGTCTACCGCATCATGGCGACCCTCTCCAGCGCGCTGACCAGCGCCGTCAACGACGACCGCCTGCCCCGCAACATCGCCAAACCCCCGCTGCTGCCACGCCCCGCCTCCGCACCCCGACGCCTGTGGACCGAAGCCCAGACCGTCCGCTTCCTGCGCTTCACCCGCGCCATCGACCCCTTCTACGCCGACCTCGCCGAACTCATGATCGACACCGGCCTGCGCAAAGGCGAAGCACTCGCACTCCACTGGGGCGACGTCCACCAGGCCGAGAGCGTCCTGTTCGTCCGCCACACCCTGTCCGTCGTCGACAACAACCAACTCGTCCTCACCACCCCGAAGACCCCGCACAGCAAGACCTGGGTCGCCCTGTCCCACCGCGCGGCCACCGCCCTCGACAACCGAGCCTGCACCGGCGCCTTCGGCGACACCGCCGACCCCACCGGATACGTCTTCCACCGCCACGGCCGCCCTCTGCACCCCAAGACCGTCCTCGACCACTTCCACCTGCTCTGCGACAAAGCCGGCGTCCCCCGCATCGCCCTCCACGACCTGCGCCACCTCGCGATGAGCTTCGGCCTCGCCGCAGGCGTCCCCCTGCCGATCATGTCCAAGACCCTGCGCCACCGGACCCTGTCCACCAGCGCCAACATCTACGCCGAACTCACCCCCCGCGCCGCCCGCGCCGGCGTCGACGGCATCGCCTGGATCCTCGACAGCGCCGAGCGCGAACAACTCGGCACCCGCATCTGCCGCGCCAGCCACTTCGCACGCCAGCACCCGCGCCCCCACCGGCCACGGCCCGCCAACCGCACCCCGCGCATCGACGACCCCACCGAGGACTGGCCGATGTGGCCGGGCGACCACCATGCGACCACCAGCTGACACAACAACAGAAAGAGCCGGCACTCGGTTTCCCAAGTACCGGCTCTCACAACCGACTTCACAGTCGGGACGACAGGATTTGAACCTGCGACCCCTTGACCCCCAGCTCCCTATTCCTGCCTGAAATGCGCTCACGCACACGTCGTGCGTGTGCAGATGAGCGCGTTTCGTGCACCTCGCACGCCAGCGCGCATGACGTGTGGTCCCCAGCTGGTCCCCAGGCCAGGGGCTTGACGGAGGGTCCGGGTGGCGTTCATGTCTCCAGGGTAGCGCCACTCCAGCCGTGGATCCAGAGATTCCCGCGGATCGCCCAGGACGTCACCGGACAGAGACCCGGCATCGCGGAGTTAAATCAATTCGACCCGAGCCGAACGTCAGCCAGAAATGGCCGCATCAAACCCAGACCCCATCTATTTCCTTCGGTCTCACCGAAATTCTCGGGGCTCGCTGTGACCCGCTCGGGGGACCAGTCCGAGGCTTGACGCCATCGCTCTGCCCATGCTCCGGGTTGTACGACCTGAACAACCCGTCGATGACCGTCACCTGGGACTCCACGCCATCCTCGACTACACCATCCGGAGATTGCGATCCTCGGCCGTCCCGAAAGATGACCGCCACCGCCGCGGACCGCGTAGGTGACCTCGCCCACCAGGTAGTTGCGATCCTCGGCTGTCCCGAAAGATGACCGCCACCCGTGCCAACCAGCCCGGCCGGGCCCACCGAGAAGGAGTTGCGATCCTCGGCCGTCCCGGAGGATGACCGCCACCTCGCCGATCGCGCCGTCGATGAGCGTCGAAGCGAGGTTGCGATCCTCGGCCCTCCCGAAGGATGACCGCCACCATCCACGACCTGGTCCACGTCGTGCCCGTGGCGGCGTTGCGATCCTCGGCCGTCCCGAAGGACGACCGCCACGACACGGTCGCGAAGCTGCGCTCGGACCGGGAGTTGCGATCCTCAGCCGTCCCGAAGGACGACCGCCACGTCGAGCATCTCGTGGAAGACCTTGCGCCAGTCCGGGTTGCGATCCTCGGCCGTCCCGAAGGACAACCGCCACCTGGCGGCGGGGTCCGGCGCGGCGTCGAGGGACCGGTTGCGATCCTCGGCCGTCCCGAAGGACGACCGCCACACGCCTGGCCGACCGGGTTGGCTCCGTGCTCCATGCGGTTGCGATCCTCGGCCGTCCCGAAGGACGACCGCCACCAGCAGGTCGGCGAGCACCTCCAGGTCGGCGCGGGGTTGCGATCTTCGGCCGTCCCGAAGGACGACCGCCACCCGTCGGTGCGGCGGAATCGGTAGACGGGGCCGCTACGGTTGCGATCCTCGGCCGTCCCGAAGGACGACCGCCACTCGAGTCCGGCTCCGGGCTGGCGAGCACGAGTACGTGTTG
>NZ_BMRI01000086.1 GCF_014648555.1 Kitasatospora griseola | reverse complement strand
GCACCACTGTGGGCCCACAGCCGGAACCTACCAGGTGCCCGCCACACCCTGGAGGACCATCTCCGAGGATCCGCCTCGCTGGCGCACCGGTTCGGATCGGCCTTCGGCGCAGGTGAGTTGGCCGAGTACCTGGCGCTGGTCCACGACGTCGGAAAGGGCTCGTGCGCCTGGCAGCACGGCCTCGACGAGGCGGAGAAGCAGCATCGCAAGGTCGGTGTCCCCCACAAGGAGGCCGGCACATGGCTGGCCGCCTCGCACGCGGGGGTCCCGTTCGGCGCGGTCGTGCAGGGGCACCACGGTGGACTCCCCGAACTCCAGAAGGTGAAAGACCTCGTCCACGCCGTGAAAACCGGCACCCACGCGAACCAGGCGCTGATCGAGGAGGCCATCGTCCGCACGGCGGCGGTCGTCCCGGAGATCGTCCCGACCGGACGCATCCCCCTGCCGGCCTGGCTCTCCCGCGCGACAGGCCTTAACGGCAAGTTGAGCCGCGACCTGCTGGTACGGATGCTGTTCAGCTGTGTGGTCGACGCCGACTTCCTCGACACCAGCGCCCACTTCGCGAACACGCCCGCACAGGTCCGGGCCGACGCCGACATGACGTGCCTGCTGCAGGTCTTCGACAAGCGCCGGAACGAAGCCCTGTCCCGGCGCCGCGCCTCGAAGATCGACGGCATCCGCCGGCGGGTCTACGAGGAGGCGGTGGCCGCAGCGACCGGCGCGCCCGGCATGTACGTGCTCCACGTGCCCACCGGCGGCGGGAAGACCCTCACCTCCGCCGGATTCGCCCTGCACCACGCCGTCGCGCACGGCCAGCGCCGTGTCGTCGTCGCCGTCCCCTACACCAGCATCACCCAGCAGAACGCCCGCACCTACCGCCACCTGCTCGACCCCGACGACCCGGGCCTTCCCCCGACCGTCCTGGAACACCACAGCTCGGTCGACTTGGACGGCGCGAAGGGAACCTGGGCGCGCACCGCCGCCGAGAACTGGGACGCGCCGTTCGTCGTCACCACCACCGTCCAGCTCTTCGAGTCGCTCTTCTCCCACAGGCCCGCCGCCATGCGCAAGATCCACCGCCTGGCCGGCGCGGTGATCGTCCTCGACGAGGTCCAGGCCCTGCCGGACCGGCTCCTTGCCCCGATCCTCAGCGCCCTGCGCGGCCTGGTCGAACACTTCGGCGCCACCGTCGTCCTCACCTCCGCCACCCAGCCCGCCTTCTGGTCCCTCGCCCAGCTCGACGGCCTCCCCCGCCGCCAACTCATCACCGAACCCGCCGAATTGTTCGAGGAGCTGCAGCGCGTCACCTACGACTGGCGCACCGGCCCCGACGTCACCTGGGAGTCGATGGCCGACGAGATCGGCCGGCGCAGCGGCCGCCAGACACTGACCGTGGTGAACACCACCAAGGACGCCGCGCACCTGCACCGCCTCCTGGAAGAACGCACGAGCGGCACTGTCCTGCACCTGTCCACCCGGATGACCGCCGGCCACCGCGGCACCGTCATCGAACACATCCGAAGGCTCCTGGACTCCGGCAGCGACGTCCACGTCGTGTCCACCCAGCTGATCGAGGCCGGCGTCGACCTCGACTTCCCCCGTGTGTTCCGCGCCTGGGCGCCCGCGGAGTCCCTGCAGCAGGCCGCCGGCCGGTGCAACCGCGAAGGCCACCAGGACCACGGCACCGTCGTCGTCTTCAAGGTCCACGACGCCGGACAGCCCCGCGACAAGGCCTACACCGCCGCACTCGACGCCACCGCCGCCCACATCGGCCCGGACCTCGCCCGACCCGACAACCTCGACGCCCTCGACAAGTACTACCCGCTGCGCTACACCCTCCAAGGCAGCGGCCCCACCGGCATGGGCGCCCACATCGACACCCTGCGCACCCAACTCGACTTCCCCGCCGTCGACGACGCCTTCCGCATGATCGACGACACCCTCAACCGGCCGGTCGTCGTCATCCGCGACGAAGCCCACCGCGCCGCCGCCGAAGCCGACATCGCCGCCCTCAGATCCCCCTACCCGTGCGGACCGGAACCACTACGCCGACTCCAGCCCCACACCGCCCAACTCCCCCGCCACGAAGCCGACGCCGCCCTCACCACCGGCCTCGCCGAACCCGTCATCGGCAACCTCCTCCTGTGGAACGGCGCCTACCACCCCCACCGCGGACTCGACCCCGCCCAACCCGAAGACCGAACCGCCTTCCTCCTCTGAGCCCTCCTCAGCACGGAAACCGCCCCGGAGCCTCCCTCGTTCCACTCACGCCGACCACGAGACGACCGCACTTGGGCGCAGTCCGATCTGGTGGGCGCGCCGGGCCGCGTCGGCAAGTAGCGATCCTCGGCCGCCCCGGAGGACGACCGCCGCCGCTGGCCCGGCCCGGCGCCGGACGTGCGGTACATGGTTGCGATCCTCAGCCGCCCCGGAGGGCGACCGCCACGTCAGCGCGAGGGCGGCGACCGCCAGCAGCGACAGGTTGCGATCCTCGGCCGCCCGGAGGGCGACCGCCAGGCGAGGTAGCCGCCGTCCTGGTGCTCGCTCACCTCGGAGTTGCGATCCTCGGCCGCCCCAGAGGGCGACCGCCACACTGCGGGTTGGGCTGACGGGCGGGTCTGGTCTGCGGGTTGCGATCCTCGGCCGCACCGAAGGGCGACCGCCACGCGCAACACGGCTGCGCTCGGGCTTCTCGGGACGAAGTTGCGATCCTCGGCCGCCCCGAAGGGCGACCGCCACTGCTGGAGCTGGGCAAGGTAGTGTGGGCCGAGCTCGTTGCGATCCTCGGCCGCCCCGAAGGGCGACCGCCAAGACGCCCCCCAGCCTGGCGGCCCATGGAGGTGGGGGTTGCGATCCTCGGCCGCCCCGGAGGGCGACCGCCACGATGGCCTTCATCTGGTTGTTGCGCCGCAGGAAGTTGTTGCGATCCTCGGCCGCCCCGGAGGGCGACCGCCACTGGGGCCATCACGGCGAGCGGGTCGTACGGGTCGGAGTTGCGATCCTCGGCCGCCCCGAAGGGCGACCGCCACGGTGATCTCGGCGGTCACGTCGGCCAGTGCGCGGGTGTTGCCATCCTCGGCCGCCCCGAAGGGCGACCGCCACTAGGGCAGGTGCGGGTGGTGCTCGTGGTCCCAGATGTAGTTGCGATCCTCGGCCGCCCCGAAGGGCGACCGCCACCCGCAGCGGGGATGCGGTGCGCACCCGGGTGTTCAACCCGTTGCGATCCTCGGCCGCCCCGAAGGGCGACCGCCACCCCCAATCACATGCTGCAGCAGTTCAGGGACGACTGGTTGCGATCCTCGGCCGCCCCGAAGGGTGACCGCCACTGGTCCTTCTCCTTCGGTAGGTGCCGGGACTGAGGAGTTGCGATCCTCGGCCGCCCCGAAGGGCGACCGCCACACCTCCGCGACGTCGGCGGGCGCGGGCACCAGTTCAGCCGTTGCGATCCTCGGCCGCCCCGAAGGGCGACCGCCACGGCCGGTCCCGGTGGGTGAGTAGCGCTGGCCGCAGGTTGCGATCCTCGGCCGCCCCGAAGGGCGACCGCCACCCCGGGCCCCGATCGGCCAGCTGGCTTGACGACGAGGAGTTGCGATCCTCGGCCGCCCCGAAGGGCGACCGCCACGAGCCTGGCACGATGCTGATGCTCCGGCGGCAGCAGTTGCGATCCTCGGCCGCCCCGAAGGGCGACCGCCACCGGTGGCGCTGATCGCGGTGAGGACGCACCACTTCCTGTTGCGATCCTCGGCCGCCCCGAAGGGCGACCGCCACCGTGCGGCCGTCGGGACTGAACGCCACAGAGCTCACGGTTGCGATCCTCGGCCGCCCCGAAGGGCGACCGCCACCGTGCGGCCGTCGGGACTGAACGCCACAGAGCTCACGGTTGCGATCCTCGGCCGCCCCGAAGGGCGACCGCCACAGCGCAAGCACCAGCAGAAGCTGGCGCAGGTGAAGGCGTTGCGATCCTCGGCCGCCCCGAAGGGCGACCGCCACGATCGGGGCGCTCTCGTAAAGCTTGATCAGGCCGGGGTTGCGATCCTCGGCCGCCCCGAAGGGCGACCGCCACGATCGGGGCGCTCTCGTAAAGCTTGATCAGGCCGGGGTTGCGATCCTCGGCCGCCCCGAAGGGCGACCGCCACCCCAGCGCCTCGGCTACGCCTCCCGCGGCGCCGCATCGTTGCGATCCTCGGCCGCCCCGAAGGGCGACCGCCACCGGCAGGGCCTCGGCCTGGGTCGTGGAGGTGCCGGAGTTGCGATCCTCGGCCGCCCCGAAGGGCGACCGCCACACCTTCACCCGCAGCACTGCTGACTCGTGCGGGCGGTTGCGATCCTCGGCCGCCCCGAAGGGCGACCGCCACGCCGGCCCATCAGCGGAAACCTGCTGGCTCTCGCGCTCTTGCGCGACCAACCGGACAGGCAAATCTATACAGTTCGGACATCCTGCTTCGGTGCGATCCGCGTGGCGGCTGCACACTCGGGGTTCCGAACCGCTGCCCGCCGACGTC
>NZ_BMRI01000085.1 GCF_014648555.1 Kitasatospora griseola | reverse complement strand
TGACCCGACCAGGGTGGCCGCGATGGTCGCGGACACTCTGCCTCGGGTCCGCCGCACGACGGACCGTTCCGTTCTCATTCGGTGCAACTTTCCTCGGAGATGGGCCCGTTCGGGCCGTGATGGGAAAGCGGGCCGGGCAGCTGGGTGCTGCCCGGCCCGCTCGAAAGAGGTAGCTCAGACGCCGGTGCCGGTACTCAGGTCGGCGGTGTAGTCGGAGAGCTTGGCGATCTGGGCGGGGCTCAGCACGCCCTGGTACAGCCAGACGTCCTCGAGCTCGCCGGAGAAGTACTCGCCCCAGGCGTTGCTCGATCGGCTGCGGCCGAACTGCAGCCCGCCCTTTGTCTCGTACGGCTGCGGGGCGCTGGCGGAGGAGATGTGTGATGTGCAGCCGGTGGCATCGGGAGCGCAGGTCTGGTTACCCATCCGGCCGTTGACGTACAGCACGAGCCGCTGGGAGAAGGCGTCGTAGCTGACGGCCAGGTGGGTCCAGTTCTCCCAGACCGAGCTCTCGGCGGACCGGGTGACCACGGTCCGGGTGGCGCCGGCGGCGTCGTCGGAGTCGCGGACCTCGGCCTGCCATTCACCGCTAGGCTGCCTACACGCGCAGGTAGGCATCGTCGGTGAAGCGCTTCCAGGCGTTGGTGTCGCTCTCGTTCTGGGCCTTCAGGCCGAAGGTGATGGTCTGCCAGCCCCAGTTCGCGGCGTCCTGTACCAGGTCCTTAACCGGGCCCGAGTCGCCGCCGAACTCCAGCCACCCGCCGGGGCACTTGTCGCTGAAACCCTTGGCTGTGGTGATGGTCTGCAGGTTACGGCTCCAGAACCCGGACGCGTTCTGCGCGTTCCAGGTCAGGCCCTTCGAGATGTAGCCGGTGTTCCACAGCTCCACTGGGGCCAGGGTGCACGAGTACGAGTGGCTCTCGTACGTACCGAACTCGGCCTTCAGAATCTGCTTGCCGATGAACGAGCCGCTCGGGATCTGGAAGAACGCGCGCTTCACGTCCAGCGGCGCGCAGCGCGTGGTGTCGCCGCAGTAGCCGACGCCCCAGTCGTGCACGTAGCTGCCGTAGGTGAAGTGCCAGTACGTCTGGTTCGGGTAGGTGCGCGAGACACCGGCCCAGTCCGCGGCGGTCGGAGTGTTCCACGCCGGGTCGATCATCACCGGGTAGACGGTGGCCGGGTCGTCAAGCATCGCCTGGTCCGGCGTCAGGACCATGGTGTCCTTGGGTAGATCGACCTTCAGCCGCGTCATCTTCGCGCCCTCGGCCGGAGTACTCGGATCGGCGGAGGGCGCAGGGGCCGACTTCGCACTGGCAGCCCCGGCCGGCGACGACATCGGGGCTGCAGCTGGCGAGCTTGCCTGCGACGACACAGTCGCGGAGGCACTGGCGGTGGCGGCCGTGGCGGAGTCCCACATCACGGGCGTCGGCGCCTCGAACACGGTGCCGCCGCCCGACGGGTCGACCGCCTTCAGTGAGCCGTCGGACTCCTGTTGAACTGTCAGGCCGTCGGTCTTCAACCCCAGCCGCAGTACGTCGAGTTCGGGGTTCTTCGCAGCCTCCGCTGTATGCACCACGAAGACCTGCGTGAAGCCGGTCGCGGTGACTGTCAGCCGCAGGTCCACATCGGGGAGAATGGAGCGGTACTCGGCGACGGGCCCGTCGACCACCGGCTTCGGCAGCGCCTTCGGCCAGGAAAGCTTCAGTTCCTTGCCGGCCTGCGACATCCGCACCAGTGGCTGGTCACCACCGCCCGAGAACTCCAGGTCCGCGGTCGACCCCTTCGGCGTCAGCGCACCGCTCTTCAGCGCCTGCAGCGCCGGGTCCAGGTCCACCCACCGGCCCGCCTTGCGCGTCCGCTTCGGCTGCACGTACGTGGTCGACAACAGCCGCCCATCGGGCTGCGCCACCACGTCGGAGCTCTCGCCCCGCAACGCCTCGACCTCCACCGGTTTGCCGGTCCGCTTCGCCTCCGCGACCGCCAGCGCCTCCGCTTCATGGGTCGGCGTAGCCGACTCCGTGGACTTCTGCGCCGGTGTACTCTCGGCCGCCCCCGCAGGGGCGACACCCGGTATCCCGAACGCCCCCACCGACATTCCCAAGGCGAGGACGGCCGCAGTCAAACCGCGCACCCGACCTCTCTGCACGGATCTTTGCAGCACGCCACATCCCACAGGTCAAAATGATCATCACATGTGATTCGCGATCATTAATGAATCCCATGAAATTGTCAACATCCAGCTACAGCAACGGAAATGACAGGCAAAGACATACGGGATCAATCAGGCCTTTCGGCAGGCAAATCACCCCAAAGCGGCACCGTCAGGCCCGAATCTAAGCCTCGCCGAGTAGCCGCTGAGTGGCCAAGGCTTTCCTTGACGAATAATCAGAATCGGTGCGCCGGAACAATCCAGGTCTGACGATCACTCACTTCGCCTACGTCGCAATAACTTTGCGCCGTGCGCTGACGCTTCACCGGCCTCCAGCGTCCCTCATCCGCTCCCTCGCCTTCGCCCCCCAAGGGGTCATCGCCGCGGGCGCGCCATCTGACGCCAAGCAGGCATGGCGAACCATCACCATCCGTCCCCCGTGCGACCTCGTGCATGGTTAGTGATGGGTCATGCTCGGCAGGGTGCGGACCTTGTTGCTCAGGCGGCTTGTCCTGCTGGCAGGGCGAGCAACTGGCTTGTATGCAAGGCCTGTTGGTCCGAAGGGAGTCCGGCGACGGCTCGGGTGGTGTCGGGCAGGTGGTCGCGGCGGCTGTGATGCCGTGCGAGGGTGCGCCAGTTCTTGAGGTGGGCGATGCCGTGTTCGACCGGTATGCGGCGTGAGGAGTACGTGCCCGTACAGCCCCGTCCCGTCGCGTTCGAACGGGTCGCCCCGGTGGTCCCGGTCCGTGACCTGGCCTCCGCCCTGGCCCGCTACCGCCGCCTGGGGTTCACCGCCGATGCGTACGAGGACGGCCGCGGGTACGGTTTCGTCTCGCGCGGGGCGGTGGAGCTCCACCTGACCGAGTGGGCGGAGCACGACCCGCTGCGCACCGGTGCGGTGGTCTACCTGTACGTGTCGGACGCGGACGCGGTGCACACCGAGTGGACGGCGGCCGACCTGCCGGGGCGTCTGACCGATCCGGCCGACACCCCGTACGGGCTGCGCGAGTTCGGCTACGTCGACCCGGACGGCACCTTGCACCGCGTCGGCTCCCCGAGCCCGTCCGGAACCCCGGCTGCTGCTTGACTGCCGGGAGAGGAGGAATCCCGTGTGCGGTTCCTCAGTCGGGGGAAGGCCGACGACCGGCCTTGTCCCAGGCGTCGGCCTGCTCTGCGAGCTGACGCGGGATCAACCCGACAGCTGCTGACAGCGTGGAGCCGTTGCGCAGCCGGCACTCATGATGCGCTGGTACGGGCGGCCTGGGGGGCGGCGCGTACCTCCCTGCCGCGCCCGAGCGGCCGGAGCGCACCGCGGCCCTCGCGCTGCGCGGCGACGGGCAGGGCTCGCCTGTCCGTCCCGGGGCACGTTGCAGCCGGTTCTGATCCGGGCTCGGCGAAGCCGCGTTCGGGCCCCGTTGCGTGCCGTCCGTGCCAGCCGAGGACGGCGTCGACGGCCTGGACGGCTGGGTGGCCCTGGTCGGGGTTGGGGCGTCCTCGGCGCCCGCCCAGGCCTCGCCGTAACGTGTCCCGTCGTGTACACCGAGGCGTGCGGGCCGGCGCGGCCCGCACGCCGCCCTTGCTCAGCGACGTCATCACCGTAGCGACACGGAGATCGTCTCTCCTGTGCGGCCGCCCTGGCCGTCGCCTAGGCTTTCGCCAGACGTCCCTGTTGCGCCACCTGTAACACTGGCCAAAGCACCGCAACAGCAGGACACCTGACGAGGGGGCAGCGTGCTGGAACGGCGAACCGGTCAACTCGAGCAACCGATTCCGACCCCCGAGACCGAACCTGAAGTCGTCGCCTTCATCGAATTCCTCAAGCAGCTCTTCGGCGCTCTAGGCGTCTCCCTTACTCGCTACTCTGCCCGCGTCAGTCGGGATAAAGGTTCGGTCTCCCGCTACCTCAACGGGCGACGCATAGCCCCCAAGGACTTCGTCGACGAGCTCCTGCGCCAGGTCGCGGAACTCACCGGGAACCCCGTCACCGATGACGTCCGCACCCAGGCCCACCAACTCCGCCGCGAGGCGCTGCGGGTACGCAACGCCTCACAACACGAACTGGATCAGCTCCGGGACACCCTTGGTGCCGCTGAACGTGAACTCCACCTGGCCAATGTCCGTGAACGCGCGCTTCTGCGCGCCGTGGAAGCGGCCGAAGACCGGGCGCAACAGGCGGAACAGCGGTTCCGGCAACTTGAAAGCGACTGGGCCACCGCCTACTACGCCTCCAGCTCCGCCCAGATCGGCATCTACGATGAGCCCGGCGACGCAGACAGCCTCAGGGACGAGATCCGCGGCCTGAAGGCAGAGCTGGAGGCCCTGCGCGTCGAGCTGTCACGCGCCCAGGCGCTGAAACACGAGGCGGAGGAGCAGTGCCTGCGCTTGGAGGCTCGTCTCCTGGCTGCGGAAGCCGCGCTGCAGACGGAGCGCACCCGCGCCCGCGAGAAGGCCGCCGCAGAGCTGGAGACAGCCCGCCGTGAGGACGTGATCGATCCAGACGTTTTCCACCGCGTCCTGGCCGACTTCAACGGTGCCCGGAGCGTGGCGGGGACCTTGCAGGCGGTCGTCGAGGGAGCGGTCGTCGGATTGGGCTTCGGCGCGGCGGCGGTCAGCCTGGTGCGGCCGGACGGGGATTTGGTGATCGCCGCCGTCTGGGAGATCGAGGAGACCGCCTTCGGCGGCCCGTCCGTGCTGCTCGGCCAGGTCGGCTCC
>NZ_BMRI01000084.1:1748-4977 GCF_014648555.1 Kitasatospora griseola | reverse complement strand
GGCGGAGCCGACGGCGGGCCGCCGTGACTCGACGCGACATGCGGCGGCGCGGGCGGAGCCGACGGCGGGCCGCCGTGGGTCGACGGGGCGGGCGGCGGCGTGGGCACGGCGCCGCTGTTCGAGGACGAGGACTCCGGCGCCGGGGTGCCGGTCGGCGGCACGTGCTCGTTGCCCGCAGCGGTGTCGGCCTTGGCCGCGTGCGCTTCCAGGAACGCCTTCGCGAAGTTGTTCCGGGCCTTGTTGTCGCCGGCGTAGCGACCGGAGTCGAGCTCCTCCTTGATCCGGCCGAACAGCTCCCTCTCGTTGGGCGTGCCGTGCTGCGAGAGCTGCTCGGCCGCCTTCCAGTAGTCCTCCGGCGGCACCCGGAACTTCTTGAAGCCCGGGTCGGCCTCCTTGAGCGCGCCCTTGGCGACGTCGGCGGCCTTGCTGGACAGCCCGCCCTGCCCGTCGGCCGGGACGTACTCCTTGCGGAGGTTGCCGCCCTCGCCGACGAACTTCGACTCGTTGGTGAAGATGTTGTGGTATTCGATCAGCGCGGGGTTGGTCGTCGACTTGTCGATGCCGAAGCCGTCCAGGACCTGCTTGTGGTGGCCCAGTTCGTGCTGGATCACGTGTTCCTGGTTGAACCCGCCCACCGCGGTCGACTGGTTGACGACGAGGATCCCGGGGCGACCGTCCTTCGGGCCGATGTAGGCGCCTTCGCCCATGCGGCGGACGAAGTCGGTGGCGGAGCTGTGGTCGCCGGTCCGGCCGCCGTCGATGTGCCCCAGAGTGAGGTCGAGCGTCTCCGACGGGAGCTTGTCCTTGCCGACGACTCCGCTCGTGTAGTCCTTGAGCGGGGTGGAGACGGTGGCGCCCTCCGGCACGAACACCATGACCGGGAGGCGGTCCTCCGGGATGCCCAGCGTCCGGCCGTAGTCCGCCATCCGCTCGGGGGTGGGGACGTGCGCCTCGGTGAGGTCCGGCACGTCGTCGGTGGCGCCGGGCGAGTCGTCCGGCTGGTGCTCCTCCGGGTTCGGAGAGGTGTCGGAGTTGTCGGAGTCCTGCCTGGTCTCGACCGGGTGGTCGTCGGCGCCCTGGTGGCGGTCCGGGTGCTCGGTCTCCGGCTTCGGAGTGGCCTCGGGCTTCGGCCGGGTCTCGGCGTTCGGGGCCGTCTCCGGCTTCGGAGCGGTCTCCGGCTTCGGGGCGGTCTCGGTGCGCGGGCCGCCCTGGTGGTTGCCGCTGTTCGCCGCGGAGTTGGGACGGTCGGTGGGGTGCAGGGCGGTGCCGTCCGGCTTCAGCGGGACGGCGAACAGGCCGCCCTCGCCCGCGTACAGCGGCTTGTCGCTGGTGCGGCCCATCTGCGGGTCGACGTAGACGATCCTGCCGTCCTGGTTGACCGCGTTCCAGGCGTGCGAGCGGCCTTCGCCGTCGGCGCTGATGATCAGCGCCTGCGATCCGGGTCCGCTGGTGAGCAGCGTGTCCTGCAGCTTGGCGTGCCCGTCCGGGCCCGCGCCCAGGTGCTCGAACCGGCCGCCGAGCGACTGCTCGATCCGGTCCCGGCCGCCCTTCTCGCCGGCGCCGTTGTTCTCCACGCGCGGCGCGGCCGGCGTGGGGTGACCGTCGTAGGTGTCCTTGAACGACAGGGCCGCGTCGGCGCAGTTGTTGTTGCGGCCCGGCGCCCGGTGGCCGTCGCCGTTGAGCTGCTTGACCCAGTCGCCCTCCGAGGGGTCGGGGTGGGTCTTCGGCTTGCCGTTCGCGTCGTGCGGGACGGCGTCCTCGATCCGCTGCCGGTCGTGCGCGGTGGGCTCCTTCAGCCCGCCGGGCTTGTCGATCGGACGCTTGTCCGTCGCGCGCGGATGCTGCTCGCCCCCGTGCTCGGGGGCAGGACGCTCGTGCGGCTGCTGCTCGTGCGGGGTCGTCGGCCCGTTGTGCTCGGTGGGCTTCGGGGCCGAAGCGTGCTGCTGCGCCGGCGCGGGATGCGTCTCCGGCGAGGTGCCGCGACCGCCGCCCGGGCGCAGCGTGCCGCCGCCGCTGCCCTGCTGGTGGTTGCCGACGGTCCCGCCGGTGTTGGCGGGCCGGGGCGCGGCGGAGGTCGCCGACGCGTCGGGACGTGCGCCGCCACCGGTGTGGCTGCCGCCGCCACCGACCGGACCGGGGGTGAAGCCGGCCCCGCCCATCGGCGGAACGGCGGTCTGGTTCGGGCTCTGCGCACCGGAGTTCGGCCCGGTGTCGCCGAGCCCGTCGGGCATGCCCTGGCCCGGAACGGTCGCCGCGTCGGGACGCGGCAGGGTCGCACTGCGGGCACCGTCGAGGTGCGTGCCACCACCGCTGCTGCCACCGCCGTGGCCGGACGAGGACGCCGCACTCGCGAGGTGCGCCGCGCCGCCCAGTACGCCGGACAGGTTGGGAACCGGCCCTGCGGCGGCCGGACGCGAGGTGCTGTCGTCCCCGGACGGCTGGACGGAGTCCCGGTCGTTCGCCGAACTCTCGCGTCCCGCCGAGGAGTTGTCGTGCGCGGGACGGCTCGGCTCCTGGCTCGACAGCGGTTCGTGCGTCGACGGCCGCACCGCCTGCGGCTCCTCGCGGACCGGCGCACCGGACTCCCGCGAATCCGGACGGACGGTCTGCCCCTCCGCCTCGTGCCGAACCGGCTGCTCATGCACCGGACGGCTCGGCTCCTGCCCCGACAACGGCTCGTGCGTCGACGGCCGCACCGGCTGCGGCTCCTCGTGCGCGGGGCGCGACGGAGTCTGCTCGGCGACCGGCTCCCGGGTCGGCCGGGTCGCCTCGGGCTGCTCGTGGGTCCGGCCACCGCCGGCCGACTGCTCGTGCGCCGGCGGAGCCTGCTCATGGCTACGGCCACCACCGCCGGTCCCCTCGGAGTGGGACGGCGGAGCCTGCTCGTGGCTCCGGCCAGCACCACCGGCCGACTGCTCGTGCGTCGGCGGAGCCGGCTCGTGGCTTCGACCACCACCGCCGGTCCCCTCGGAGTGGGACGGCGGGGCGTCGCCGCCGCTGCGGCCGGAGCCGAACGGGGACAGGCCACCGACCCTGGACTCCCCCGAACCCGAGTTTCCGCCGCCCGAGTGGGAGCTGCTGGGCTCGAACCCGTCCGAACGCGACTTGCTGCCAGCCGAATTGGATCCGTTGGTGTCCCAGCCGTCCGAACGCGACTTGCTGCCGGACGAGTTGGATCCGTTGGTGTCCCAGCCGTCCGAACGCGACTTGCTGCCGGACGAGTTGGAGT
>NZ_BMRI01000084.1:0-1726 GCF_014648555.1 Kitasatospora griseola | reverse complement strand
CACTCGTTTCCCAGCCGTCCGAACGCGACTTGCTGCCAGACGAGTTGGAGCTCCCGGCGTCGCCGGACGGGCCGTGGTAGGAGCTGCCGCTGTCGCCGGAGGACGTGTCGGGCTTGGTGAACTTCGGCGGGCCGTCCTGGCGGCCGCCCTCGCCGGGGCCGACCGGGCCGGGGATGTGCGGGGCGTCGCCGGGCTTGGGCGCGGGCGGGTGCGCACCGGGCCTGGTGGCCATGTGGCTGAGGCCCGCGCCCGCGCCGCCGGAGAGGCCGGAGCCGAGCAGCGAGGAGGTGTCCACCTTGCCGGTGGTGATGTACTGGGTGGCGGCGTCCGCGCCGACACCGGTGGCCGCGCCGATGGCCATCTTGCCGCCGGCGGAGTTCGCGAGGTTGCCCAGGCCCATCTTGCCGGCCGCGCCGCCCAGGCCCGCGCCGATCAGGTGACCGGCGGCGCCGCCGATCGCACCGCCCTTGGCGTTGTCGCCGACCTCCTTCCAGTCGATGCTCTTGCGGTGGCCCTCGGCGAGTTCGATGCCCTGCGCCATCAGGTTGATCGCGGCCATCTGGGCGGCCTGCTTGGCCGCCATCTTGACCATGTCCTTGAGCAGCGTCTTCAGCGTCGTCTGGACGAACGCGCGCGCCGCCGCGATGAAGCCGGGGACCTGGAGCATCGACGCACCCGCGGTGATCGGCGCCTCGGCCTCGGCGGTCGCCAACTCGAAGGCCAGGATGCCGAGCTGGGCGACGATCTGGATCTTCGCCGTCTCCGCCGAGTTGGCCACCTGCTCCAGCATGTCGCCCATGCCGTCGAGCGCCTTGATGGTCGCGGTCAGGCGGCCCGGGTCGTCATCGGTGCCCTTGCCGACCGTGTACGTGGCCCAGTACTTGGTCAGCGCCTCGGCGGCGTTGCCCTGCTGGCCCTCCACCGCGCGCTTGATCGCCGCGTCCACGCCCTGGCCGGCGTCCTTCAGCGTCTCCGCCGCCTTGCGGCAGTGGTCGGCCATGTCGCGGAGCTGGTCCTCGTCGGCTTCCGGCCAACGGCAGCCCGCGAGCAGCAGGAGCACCCACTGGAGGGGCTCCGGGAGTTCGACAGCCATGGGTCAGTGCCTTCCGTTGGGGCGGGTCATGCCGGGGGTCATCGGGACGTGCACGGGCCCGGTGGGCGCGGTCGGCGGGGCGCCGGGCGCGCTCGGCTGCCCCTGACCGTCGTCCATGCCGGAGAACGCGGCGACCGTGCCGTCCTCGGCGTCCTCGTAGTTCGAGGCCATCTGCTTCAGACCGCCCGCGATGTCCGCGATCTCCTTGGACAGCGACTGCAGCGTCTTCAGGGTGTTCTGGCTGTACAGCAAGTAGCCCTTCTCACCCTCGGCGAACTGCTTGCCCGACTCGTCCTTGCCCCACGGGATCTGAGCCTCCATCGGCGGGAGGTAGGACGTCATCGAGGCAGCCAGCGAGGCGATCTGCTCCGACGCGGCGAGCACCGGCGAGACCGCCGCCTTGTACTGCTCGGGGCTCACCACGAACCCCGGCCCGGCCTTGCTCGTGTCCGAGCCCGCCCCGGAACCTGAACCGCCGCCCGCCTTGGTCCCGTTGGCCGCCCCGGCCCGCTGCCCGGCCTCCGTCGACTGCCGCGGCACCCCCTCCTCAAGCGGAGTCCCCCGCGACTTCAACGCCGCCGTCTCACCCCCACCAGCCGGACTCAGCGGCTCACCGGCCGTCGCGGGCACCCC
>NZ_BMRI01000083.1 GCF_014648555.1 Kitasatospora griseola | reverse complement strand
CTCGACGCCCGACGCCGGGACAGCGCCAAGAGCGCCCTCATCACCCTCGTCGAGCACGCCCTCCTCGCCCGCCTGCGGTGAGTGGCGGAAGGCCCGGCCGGGGGCGCGTGCCAAGGGTGGTTCGCGTCCCCCGGTAACAGTTCGAACAGACATTTACCGGGACTTTCTGACCGTACGTAGTCACCCGGTTCCGGTCCGCGCCACTGGCCTAGACCTTTGCGGAAGTTCCGCCGCAAATGTCCGCTTTCTGCCCCGGGCGTGCGGGTGGGGCAGCCGTTTGTCCGCTTCTCCGGCTCGTGTTGAATTCCAGCTACCCCGTAGTATCCGAGCGGGTCGCGGCCCGTCGGGGGGTAGCCGCCGGATTGATCCATGGCCGCCAGTCGGTCGAGAGGTTGTTGTCGAGTGAGGCGTAAGCAGCCAGTCACCCCGCAGCGGCGCTCCGAGCCCCGCCAGCAGGAACCGGTAAGCGGCCAGACCACCGGTCAGTTCTCCGCGTTCACCGCGGCCGAGGACCGCGGCGAGCCGCAGCGCACCGCCCCCGCCGCAGCCGGCGAGTCGGCCGAGCGGACCGGTGCCGGCAAGGAGGCCCCGCGCCGCGTCAGCAGCCGGGCCGACTTCCTTTCGCCGCTGAACTGGCGGGTGCCGACCCGCCTGGTGGCGATCCTGGTCATCCCCGTGGTGATCGCGCTGGTCTTCGGCGGCCTGCGCGTCAACACCTCGCTGGACGACTACACCAACGCCGACCACGCGGTGCGCGTCGCCAAGGTGGCGAGCGCCGCGACCAAGCTGGCCGACGCGTTGCAACAGGAGCGCGACGAGAGCCTGGTGCCGCTGCTCACCGGCCAGGGCGACCAGGGCGAGGTGAAGAAGCTCCGGGAGCGGACCGACCAGGCGCTGGCCGAGTACCGCGCCACCTTCGCCAAGGTCAAGGACGACCCGACGGTCGCCCGCCGCAACGCCCAGTTCGAGTCGATGGCGCTCTCGCTGGACCACCTGCGGCAGAACGCGTACAAGAAGGAACTGTTCGCGACCGCGACCGCCAACGCGTACTCGATGATCTTCGCGCCGCTGCTGGCGATGGACAACTCGGTCGGCTTCGGCTCCACCAACGTCACCTCCAAGGGCCGCGCCATCTACGCGATGTCGCTGGCCAAGGCGTCCGCCTCGACCCAGCGCGCGCTGATGCTGCACCTGCTGGTCGGCCTCGGCGTCGGCGGCGTGGACGTCCACCAGGGCCAGGACCTGATCCAGGGCCTGATGGTCGCCTCCAAGCTGGAGCAGACCGCCCGCGACGAGTTCAACACCGCCTCCAGCGACGAGGAGGTGAAGGTCTACTCGGACGCCGAGGTCGCCCAGGCCACCGCCGACCAGCGCCTGCCGCTGCGCATGCCGGACGGCCACACCATGCCCACCATGGGCGCGCTGCTGATGGTCGGCATGAGCTACGGCAACCAGCTGGCCACCGCCGCCTCCGACCGCGACGCCGCCGCCCGCATCATCAACGCGGCCGGCACCGACGGCCTGACCCGCCCGCTGTGGGACCAGGCCACCAAGAGCCACATGAGCGCGCTGCGCGCGGCCGAGGGCGAGCTGCTCGACCAGGTCGTCGCCGACGCCCAGGCCATCAAGGACCGGGCGTTCACCGACTGGGTGCTCAACTCGCTGATCGTGATCGCCTCGCTGGTGCTGGCCGGTCTGCTCACCGGCTACATCGCCCGCTCGATGATCCTCGGCATGCGGACCCTGAACACCGCCGCGCTGGACATCGCCAACCACCGTCTGCCGGAGCTGGTCGACAAGCTCTCCAAGACCGACCCGGAGCGGGTCGACACCGCGGTCACCCCGATCCCGCTGCACGGCAGGGACGAGATCGGCGAGGTCGCCCGCGCCTTCGACCAGGTCCACCAGCAGGCCGTCTCGCTGGCCGCCGAGCAGGCGCTGCTGCGGGGCAACGTCAACGCGATCTTCACCAACCTGTCGCGCCGCAGCCAGGGCCTGATCCAGCGCCAGCTGGCGCTGATCACCGACCTGGAGAACAACGAGGCCGACCCGGACCAGCTGGAGAACCTCTTCAAGCTGGACCACCTGGCCACCCGTATGCGCCGCAACGGCGAGAACCTCCTGGTCCTCGCGGGCGAGGAGCCCGGCCGCCGCTGGAACACGCCCGTCCCGCTGGTCGACGTGCTGCGCGCCGCCGCCTCCGAGGTGGAGCACTACGAGCGCATCGAACTGGCCGGCATCCCCGAGGCCGACGTGGTCGGCCCCGCCGTGACCGACCTCGTCCACCTGCTCGCCGAGCTGCTGGAGAACGCCACCACGTTCTCCTCCCCGCAGACCCGGGTGCTGGTCAACGCCACCGGCCTGCCGGACGGCCGGGTGCTGATCGAGATCCACGACAAGGGCATCGGCCTGACCGCCGAGGACTTCGCCGAGATCAACGAGAAGCTCGCCGAGCCGCCCACCGTGGACGCCACCATCTCCCGCCGCATGGGCCTGTTCGTGGTCGGCCGGCTGTCCCAGCGGCACGACATCCGCGTGCAGCTGCGCCCGTCGGGCGAATCGGCCGGCACCACCTCGCTGGTGATGCTGCCGCAGCAACTCACCCAGCTGGCCCGGATTCCCGAGCCGCAGGGCGAGGAGTTCACCGTCTCGCGGATCTTCGCCGAGCAGGAGCCCACTCCCGCCGAGTGGACCTTCGACGGCCCGGAGCGCACCGCCGCGGAGCTCGGCTTCGACGACCACCTGCCCGCCCCCGGCCTGCCCGCCGGCGGCAACGGCTTCTCCCCCGCGCTGGAGTCCATGCAGCGCTCGCAGCGCCTGGAGGAGCGCCGCCGGGCCGCCCTGGAGATCGGTCCCGGCGCCCCCGCCGGGGAGCCGATGGAGGCGGAGCTCCTGGAGTCGCCGTACGGCGCCGAGGAGCCCCTCGCCGAGAACGGCTACCAGGCCGCGTACGCCGACGACTACCGCCGTCCGGAGTCCGACCCCTTCACGGCCTCGTACGAGCCCCAGCAGGCCGCCCAGGACGCCGACTACGGCTACCAGGGTGCCGACTACGGCCACGACCCGTACCCGCCCGCCGAGCAGCGCTACCAGGACGACCCGTACGCGCCCGAGCAGTACCGGGCCCCGTACGCGCCGGCCGGCTACCAGGACGACCCCTTCCAGGGCGGGCAGCAGTACGGCGACGAGTACCAGCAGCCGTACGCCGCCGGGCAGTACGCCGAGGAGCAGTACCCGGAGGCGCAGTACGCCGACGGGTACCAGCAGGAGTACGGCTACGAGGAGCCCGCCGGGCACCCGTACCCGACCGAGGAGCTGCCGGCCCTGCCGCCGGCCGGCGGCAGGGCCGGCAGCGGGCTGCCGCAGCGCCGGCCCGGCCAGCAGCTGGCCGGCGCGGGCGGCGGGCAGTCGGCCGCCGAGAGCCCGAACTGGTTCACCGGTGCGAAGGACACCTCGGAGCCCGTCGAGTCGCGCGGCCACGACGTGTCGGCGCTCGGCGGCTACGGGCCGACCGGCCCGACCGCGGCGCCCAGCGAGTGGGAGTCCCCCAACGACGGCGACTGGCAGCGCGCGGAGAAGCTCCGCGAGCCCTCCAGCTCCGGAACGACCCCGTCGGGCCTGCCGCGCCGGGTGCCGCGGCAGAACCTGGTCCCGGGCAACGCCAAGCCCACCCCGCAGGAGGGCCCGCAGGTCTCCCGCGACCCGAACGAGGTCCGCGGCCGCCTGACCAACCTGCGCCGCGGCGTCGAGCAGGGCCGCCAGGCCGGCGGCGACTCCGGTACCACCGGCACTTTCCGCATCGACCCCGACCAGGGGGCGTACGGTGATGGACCGCACAACAGCAGCACCGATCTCTTCGGCGGCTCGAACCAGCAGGAGCGTTGAGTTGACCCAGATGAGCCAGGCCGCACAGAACCTGAACTGGCTGATCACCAACTTCGTGGACAACACCCCCGGGGTGTCCCACACGGTGGTGGTCTCCGCCGACGGTCTGCTGCTGTGCATGTCCGAGGGGTTCCCCCGGGACCGTGCCGACCAGCTCGCCGCCGTCGCGTCCGGACTGACCTCGCTGACCTCCGGCGCCAGCCGGATCTTCGAGGGCGGCGACGTGACCCAGACCGTGGTCGAGATGGAGCGGGGCTTCCTGTTCCTGATGGCGGTCAGCGACGGCTCCGCGCTCGCGGTGCTCGCCTCGCCGGACTCCGACATCGGCCTCGTCGGCTACGAGATGGCCCTGCTGGTGGACCGCGCCGGCGCGGTCCTGACGCCCGCTCTGCGGGCCGAACTCCAGGGCAGTCTCCTGCATTGACGGTTCGTCGGATACCGTCCTGGTATTCGAAAGACCTCATTGCCCGTCCCGAGGTCGCTTCGGCGGCCTCGGGACCGGGCGTTGTACGGCCTTCGCACCACCGGCCCCGGCGCTCCTCGGCGACGCGGCCAGCTACGCACCGCCGCACCCCTTTGAGGAGATGAACCGTGACACCGCCCGACCACAGTGGCCAGTTCGGCGTCCCGTACGCGGGCTCCGGCCACGACGCTTTCGGGACTCCCGGCGTCGGCCACGGTCAGCAGCAGCAGTACGCGCCGCAGTTCAACAACGGTGGCCAGTCGTACCTGCCCCCGCAGTCCGACCCGCGCTGGCACCAGCAGCCCGGCGGATACGGCCAGGCCTACCCCGGCCAGGAGGCGTTCCCGCACGACCCCGCCGACCTGCCGCACCGTTACGAACCTCCGCACGCCGAACATCCTTACGAGGACGACGAGTTCGACGAGTACGAGGACACCGAGCCGCTGATCCGCCCCTTCGCCATGACCGGCGGACGCACCCGGCCGCGCTACGAACTCGCCCTGGAAGCACTGGTCTCCGCGTCGGTCGACCCGGCCCGGATGGCCACCCTGCTGCCCGAGCACCAGCGGATCTGCTCGCTGTGCGCCTCCGACGTCAAGTCGGTGGCGGAGATCTCCGCCCTGCTCGGCCTCCCCCTGGGGGTGGCCCGCATTCTCGTGGCGGACCTGGCCGAGGCCGGCCTGGTCGCCATCCACCAGCCCGCAGCCGGCGGTGAATCCGGCAACCAGCCCGACGTCACGCTGCTCGAAAGGGTCCTCAGTGGACTTCGCAAGCTCTAACGCGGCCGCCCCCAGCCGCGCGACCACCTCCGCCA
>NZ_BMRI01000082.1 GCF_014648555.1 Kitasatospora griseola | reverse complement strand
GTGATGTGCACGTCGTAGCCCATGGTCAGCCAGGGTAGACCGGGAGACCGACATGGTCGCGAAGTCGCACTGGAGTACTAGCACCTCCAGGGCGGCCTGCGACGGTCCGGCCGGCTCCAGCCGGGTGTGCCGTTCCACGAGCAGGGCGGGCGCGGTGTGCTCGGCCGTGGCGGCCTGGACTGCGACGGCCGGGCGGCAGAACCCGCCCAGGTGCATGGGCACGCCCTGTGCCCGGTAGACCGACGCTTGCCCGCACTGCACGCACGGCAGCGGCGGCGCCATCACCAGCGACCCGTCCGGGTGCTGATCCAGCATCACCGGCTGCGCGGCCGCGGTGACGGGTGCCTCCAGCGACGGCGCCTGTGCGGCGGGGACCGGCACCGGTTCCGACTCTTGGGCGGGCTCGGCGGGGGTGAGGCGGTCGGCCATTCCCTCCAGCAGCCGGGCGTAGGCGGCGCGGCCGTCCCCCTGTGGTTCACGCCGACCGGACTCCCAGGTGGTGAACGTGCTCGTGCTGACCCCCAGGGCCCGCGCGGTCTCGGCCTTCGTCAGGCCGTACTCCTCCCGCAGCCGGGCCCGCTCGGCCGGCTCCGGCAGCGGCGCCTGGCGGCGCGGTCCGTCGCCCAACAGCGCGTCGATCGCGTCCGGGGTGCTGTCCATTCGTCCTCCTCCCTTCCTGACGGCGGCGGTCTCAGGCCGCGGTGTACAGGCCGCGCTGGACCCGCACGACCCGGCCGGCCTTGAGCAGGCCGTCCATGTACACCGACGCACCGCTGCTGACCGTCTTCTTGCCGGCGGCGGTCATCGCCTCGGCGATCTCACCCAGCGTCATCGGCTTGTCCGACGCCCGAAGGACCGCGACGAAGGCGTCCGCCTTCGACAGGCCACTGAGTTCCACCGTCGGCGCAGCAGACGCCTCGACCAGCTTCCGCAGCGCGTCCCGCTGGGCCCGCAACCCCTCGATACGAACCCCCAGCAGGTCCCACTCCCGCTCCGCCTCGCCGAGTTCCCTCTCCACCCGCGCAAGGTCCTCACCATAAGAAGTCATACCGAGAGACTAGCAATCAAAATCTCAAAGCTTCAAGAGACTTAGATAGTCATAGTTAATGAACCCTAGGCTCCTGACCGCCGGGCCGCCAACGGCCGACGGAACAGGCCAGCCGCTCACGCCGGCGGCGTTCTTCGGCGAGCACCGCAGCAAGGACCCGCCGGTCGACGTACGGGTCGACGACGGCCTCCAGCAGCCGGCGCAGCTCGGCCGGATCGACAGCCTCGACCTCCCACACTGCACCGGCGCGGTCGGGATCGAAGCCGTACGTCGCGGCGAAGCCGGGCCAGGGGTTTGTGCGATCGCCGACAGGCCATTCCGGTCATTCGGTGGCCGATACCCGCGGAGGACCGCCTTCTTCCCGGGATGCCGCACCCCGGGGTGCGAGGGACTGCCATGCTGACGTCAGAGGAATGTGACATTTCACATTCCGCCATCGTCCTATCCCCGCCACCCGAGGAGAGACACCCATGAAGACCACCGTCATCGCCGTCGCCGCCGCGGCCCTGACCACCCTGGCCACCGTCCAGGGGGCCGCCGCCGCGCCGACCGGCCCGGCCGGGCCGGTCGGCGCGGTCGTGACCTGCGGCACCCCTGGCGCGCCCGGTCCGCTGCTGACCCGGGCCTGCGTCGAGGTGACCGGCAACCAGGTCCGCTTCTACGGGGTGGCCACGCCCGGCGACCCGTCCTGGCAGCCCCGGCCCCTCGGCTTCACCGTCTCCGGCACGGTCGTCGGCAGCGCCCCCCTCGCCCCCGTCCACCCGGCCATCATCGTCCAGGCCGGCTCGAACCAGGTCGGCAGCGTCTTCTCCAGCGCCCCGTGCGGCGCCACCGTCAGCACCACCTTCTCGGTGGCCCAGCCCGGCTGGCCCACCTCGACCGCCACCGTCTCCACCGTGGTGGCCTGCTGACGCCGGACTCCCGCAGGTGTGCCCCGGCCTCCCGGGGCACACCCCGCCACCGGCCCCTCCGCAGGGGAGTCTTCCAGCGGCAGCAGGTCCACCGGTACCCGCATCCCGCCAGGGCGAACCGGCCGATGTCGCGCAGCCCGAGCACGGGAGCCGGCCGCCGCAACAGCGTCCGCGGCGACATCCTGTGGCCGCAGGGAGACTTCACCGCCGCCGCCCAGGCCCTGCGCGACGGCCGGGCCGAGGCCGAACAGCACGACGCCCCGGGCGAGCGGGGCCATCGCCCAGACCCGCCTGGCCCTGGTCACCGCGTTCACCGACCCGGCCCGGGCCGACGAGGAGATCGGCCTCGCCCGCCAGTACCTTGAACCGCTCGACCAGCGCGCCACCGTACTGCTCGCCCACGTCGCGGGCCTGGTCCGCGACGCCGGCGCCGACCGCGACATCGCCGACCGCGCCGCCGTCCTGCGCACCCAGATCCACGTCGCCGGCCTGCCCTGGCTCATCACGCGGCTGGAGACCGCCCTCGCGCCTTCCATCACACCGTCCACGCCGCGTTGGAGGGCCTCACCCACCGCAGGACCAGCATCCTCAGCACCTGCAACGCCGCCGCGGTCTGGTCCGCCGTTGAACACCGCGTCCACGAAGCGGCACGCACCATCGGCCGGCCCGCCCCCGACGGCAGTCTGCGAGCCCTTCACCACCACCTCGGCCTCGACACCGACGAGATCGCCGTCTTGACCGGCACCGACCCTGCCCACGCCCACAGCCACCTGAACGGAGACACCCCCCAAGATCATCGCGTCCTTAAGCGAGGACCCGCTGCGGTCCCTGGACGATGCCGAGCGACAGTTGCAGAATTCGCTCGACGGCCTGTTCTACGTGATGGGAACCGTGGCGGCGGACTTCGCCGCGTTCGTGTGGCTCGCCCTGCAGGCCCACGCCGAGACCCTCCACGCGCCCGGCGACCGGCTGGATGCGGTGCGGTCGCTGCTCGCGATGGAACAGGCCGGCGACCCGTCCCTCCCGGCCCGCTGGATGGCGCTCGCGGAGAAGACCACCGTGGTCTATGACGTCACCGACCCCGTCGCGGCCCGCCGGTGGGCCAGCACCGGCACCAGCATCGGATCCGCCCGGTACCTCGACCATCTCGCCCAACGCCTCGCCGAACAGCTCGTCACCCACGCAATCCCCGAGGACACCCTGGACGAGATCAGCGCCTTCTTCGGGCCGCCCGAGTGGCCGCTGGAGCAGACCCTGGACTTCCTCGCCACACACGACGCCTTCAAGAGCCTTCTGCTGACGCCCGAGGCCGCCCAGAGCTGGAAGCTCACCAGCCAGCACACCGGTGCCTTCAACATCGACGTGCCGATCGACGACGCGATCCGGGACTGGATCTCCGGCACCCCCATCCCAGAGCTGGCCCGCACCTGGGCCGCCGGCAGCATTCCCTCGCACCCCCAGGTACTGGAGCTGACCGTCCAGAGCATCAAGCAGGCCTTCGGACACGCGATCAGCTGGACAGCCGGCGCCCTGATCAACCTCGTCAACACCCACTCCCTGCTCACCCCCACCCCCCGCCTGTTCGCACAGACCGCCTGGCACATCCGGCACGGCGTCGACACCGAACAGGCCATCACGCTGCTCACCTCCGGCATCACCTCCCGCCGCCTGGCCCACCAGATCGGCCGCGCCGCAGCGGAGGCCGGCATCGCCTCCGGCGAGCTCCGGACCTGGGTCGCCAACCAGCAGATCGACGGCTGGACCATCGCGTACAAGGCCAACACGTACGAGGTCGAGGACCTCCTCGACTATGTGAGCAGGCCGGCCAACCCACTCAACGAACTGCTCCGCGGCCGCCCGTGACCATCCCCCTTGCACGGGTAGCGCCGGACATCTTCGACGGGCCGGTCGCCCTGACCCACCCCGGCAAGAAGCCGGCGACCATCAAAATCGGCCGCCATGCTCGACAGCGGACTCGACCTCACCCACCGCATTTACTCCGGACAGCTGGTCACCACCCTGACCGCGGCCGGCCTGTAGGGCCGGCATCGAGCGGGTGCCGCGCCGACCGGCCCGGCCGCCCCCGCCCAGCTGCGCACCGCCTACCCCTACCTGCCGCCGGACACCGCGACGGACAGGCCCACCACCGAACCGCCCGGACCACCCGGGCGGTCAGGAGGAGTTCCGGCAGAACTGGATCTCCGCGTTCACCGACAAGTTCTGGGCGCGGATGCCGTCAGGCAGCGCCACCGACCGGCAACTCGGACCTGGGTGCAAGCGGCCTGGGGAGGGTGCGAGTGTGGTCCATGGCGGGTCCGGAGCGCCGCTGCGGTGCCATCGGGCGGCGTGAGTGCTGGCACGCGCGCGACTACGAACGCGTCCAGCACTCCGAATCGCTGATCACGTGGGCTGCGATCACCCTGATGACCAGGCGCATCACCCGCCGCTCATCGCGTCGGACAGGCCAAGGGGCCTCGCGTGAGGCACCGGGACTGATTCGGGAGGACGGTGTTCGCGAACACCGGGCCCAGGACTTCCTGGTCGCTCCGCTCTCCCACGGCGGCCGACAGCTGGTCAGCCGATTGCGCCCTGATGGATCGACGCCGACACCGTGTCAGTCCTCTGATGCCACATCTCATGAACTGCTCGGCGGCAATCTGCGCACGTCGGCCGAGTTCACCTACTCGTATTCGTGCACGGCGATGATTCGGCCCGGGGGCGGGAAATCCCCTGGCGGCAGGACATCCTCGCGTGCGAGTGGGACTGTCCCCGGTCGGGCGTTCCAGTCGTCCTCATCCATCTCGTCCTCAGCTTCGTTGGCCTCGAAGAGCTCGTCGAGGTAATCCCACGGTTCGACGTCGGCCTCGGACAGGCGCCTCTCTTCGCGCCAGTGGTAGAAACGGGAGTTCGGCGCGCCGTAGATCACCGGGCTCTCCATGGGGCGCGTGTGGCGCGGCCCCAGGAGTCCCAGGATGAAGACCGTCATCGAGCAGCGGTACTCGACGAAGGTGCCTTCCCGATGCCGTACTACCACCGGCCAGTTGTCCGGATCGGTGTCGGCGGTGTCCCAGTAGAAGTCCGAGGCATTGGAGTTGCCGCCCCAGCCGATGAGGCCGCCCCTTTGCGGCCAGACCGGGTACGGCCACGACACACCTGAGCGACGGAGGGAATCGGCTGTCGGAGTCAGCGAGCGGATGCGGGGCATCCCCGGCACATGCTCACCGTCCGCAGGCGTCGCGATGGCCATGAAGTCGTCGATGCCGCCTACTCCGTACACAGCCATGAAGTCCTGGAAGTCCTTCGGGAAAGGCGTACCCCAGGTGCGCTCGACCTCGCTCCAGTCGATCGACTCGCCAGCACCGTCGTGAGGCGGCAGGACCGTGATCAACCGCTCTACATCTCGATGCACCACAACGCTTCCTTGAGTGGGCGGTAAGTGACGTGGTGTCCGTTTCGCGCTTTCGTTCGGGGGTGGGCTGGTCGCGGGTTCGTCGGCCTTCT
>NZ_BMRI01000081.1:292-5549 GCF_014648555.1 Kitasatospora griseola | reverse complement strand
GCCAGCCCGGACAGAACCGGGCAATACCTCCGACCGAAACCACCTGCGGCAGCCTAAATCGGTATCGAACGCCCTCTGACGGCGGGGCACGCCCGACGGGCGAGCGCCGTGCCCCGCCGACACCGGAGCCTGCCGGACGCTGCTACAGCGCCGCGGTCTTCGCCCGGTGAGCAGCAATCAGGTCGCGGTACCAGGCGTACGACGCCTTCGGCGTGCGGCGCTGAGTCGTGAAGTCGACGTGGACCAGGCCGAAGCGCTGGCTGTAGCCCTCGGCCCATTCGAAGTTGTCGAGCAGGGACCAGGTGCAGTAGCCGCGGACGTCGATGCCGTCGGCGGCGGCGCGGGCCAGGGCGTCGAGGTGGCCGGCGAGGTAGTCGATGCGGAAGGTGTCGTCGAGGGTGTCGTCGGTGGAGCAGCCGCTCTCGGTGACGGTGATCGGGGGCAGGGCGGCGCCGTAGCGGTCGCGGAGGGTCAGCAGGAGTTCGCGCAGGCCGTCCGGGACCACGGGCCAGCCGAAGTGGGTGCGGGGGACGCCGTCGATGGGGGCCTCGGCGAACGGGAGTCCCGGGTCGGTGGGGGCCGCGATGCGGGTGGGGTTGTAGTAGTTGACGCCCAGTCCGTCGAGGCCGGGGGCGGCCATCAGCGCGAGATCGCCGTCCCGGACGGAACCGTGCAGGTCCTCCCCCACCCCGTACGCGGACAGGTCGGGGTAGCGGCCGAGCAGCAGCGGGTCCGTGAACAGCCGGTTGTGCAGGGCGTCGTAGGCGTCGGCGGCGGCCCGGTCCTCGGCGGAGTCGCTCGCGGGCCGGACGGGCGTCAGGTTGTTGGCGATCAGGACGTCGAGGCCTCGGGAGCGCAGCTCGGCGGCGGCCAGGCCGTGGGCGAGCAGCTGGTGGTGGGCGGCCGGGAGTGCATCGAGCATCATGCCGTGGCCGGGCGCGTGGATGCCCAGGGCGTAGCCGTAGACCATGTGCACGAAGGGCTCGTTGAGGGTGATCCAGGCGGGGACGCGGTCGCCGAGCCGGTCGGCCGCCACGGACGCGTACTCGGCGAAACGGAAAGCGGTTTCCCGGTGCATCCAGCCGCCCTCGTCCTCCAGTGCCTGCGGCAGGTCCCAGTGGAACAGGGTGGGCAGCGGCGTGATGCCGGCCGCGAGGAGCCCGTCGACCAGCCGGTCGTAGAAGTCGAGCCCGGCAGCGTTGACGGGGCCCCGGCCGGTGGGCTGGACGCGCGTCCAAGCGAGCGAGAACCGGTAGGTGTCGAGCCCGAGTCCGCGCATCAACTCCACGTCCTCGGGCCAACGGTGGTAGTGGTCGCAGGCCTCCCGCCCGCTGTCGCCGTTCTTCACCGCACCCGGCCGCTCGCAGAAGGTGTCCCAGACCGACGGGCCCCGGCCGCCCTCGTCGACCGCCCCCTCGATCTGGTACGCGGCAGTGGAGGCGCCCCAGCGGAAGCCGGCGGGGAGGTTGTAACGGTCCGTCATGGGGGTCCTTCCACACAACACGAGTCACAAAATGCGAGCAGTGCTCATGTTAGGAAGGCGGAGAGTGCGGGTCCAGAGGAAGGGACGCCCGATCCAGCAACCCGCCAACCACCCCAGCACCGCCAACGCCTCGCACGGACCCGACTTCGATCGGAGCGCCCGGCCACAGACCCCTCACTGCGGGTCCGCTCCGTCCTCGGTTCGGGCCCACGCCGTGCGTCGGCGGAACTCGACCTCCTGGGCAAGGCGGCGCAGCACGGCCAGAACGGGTTCGAGGAGCAGGACGACGATGGCTGCGTGTTCGGCGAGCCGGAGGCGGTCCTCGATGCGTTCGAGCCGGTCGAGGTCCAATCGGGCTGCGGCGGCGGCGAGTTCGGCGTGGGGCAGCAGTTCCTCCGTGCCGCACTCCATGCCGAGGCGGTTGAGGTCCATCAGGCTGGCGGCGAGCGCTCTGCGGTGCAGCGAGTCCTCGGAGACGACCTGCGGCACCTGCTCGTCGACCGCGTCGGCCCCGGCGGCGTCGTCGCCCGTAGTGGGCCGGGCGTGGTGGACGACGCGGAGCGTGTCCAGCGGTTCGAGCGGCTGATCGATCGCAGTGAGAACGTCGCGGGTGGCGGTGATGGACAGGCCGCCGCGGGCGGTCTACTTCGACGCCCAGGCCGAGGCCGGGCTCGGACGGGCCTGGACCATGGTCGGCATCGGCTTCGCCGCCTCCCTCCTCCCCGGCCTTGCCACCACCCGCCGCACCGCGCCCCACGCACCCGCACCGCGACCCGCCCCGATCGGCTGACAGGCAGGAAGTGCCTTGGGTCTCATCGGTCGCGGTGATCGATTCGAGTCCCGTCCGGGCACGTGCGAGGGCGGCCACCTACGGCTTCGGTGGCCGCCCTCGCAGCGGGTCCGGACGGGGTTGTCAGTGCCGGTGGCGCCGACGGCGGGAGGCCGCCAGGAAGAGCGCTCCGCCGAGGCCGAGGACCGTGGCGATGCCCCCGGTCAGAGCGACCTGACTGCCCGTGTCGGCCAGACCTTCGCCGGTCGGGTGGCCCGGCTTGCCGCCGTGCCCCGGGCCGTGGCTGCCGCTCCCGGTCGGGGCAGGGGAGGTCGGGCCGGGGCTCGGCGAAGTGGTCGGGGTGTTCACGGTGACGGTGGCCGTGCACTCGGCGGCGGTGGAACCGGCCGGACAGTTGCCGCCCGCCTGGTCGGCCACGACCGTGTTGCGCAGCGTGTGGTCCCCGGTGGCCGGGTCGTTGACCTCCACCGTGTAGGTCACCCGGGCACTGGCGCCGACCGGCAGGTCGCCGGTCCAGCTGAGCACCGGCCGGGCGTAGGACGGCGTGCCCGTGGTGGCGGTGGCGTCGTCGTTGTACGTGGCGTCGTCGAGGACGGCGCTCAGGTCGTCGGTGACGGTCAGTTGGGTGAGCGGCGTGTTGCCGGTGTTGGTGATGTCCACCTGGTACTCGACGGTGTCACCGGGGAGGGCCTGGGCCTTGTCGGCGCTCTTGGCGAGCCGGTAGCCGGCGTGCTCGGCGACGGTGTTGCGCACGGTGTTGCTGGTGCGCTGCTGCTCGCGGTCGGTCTGGATACCGCGGTAGGAGAGCGAGGCGGTGTCGTCGAGCTTGGTGCCCGGTGCGAGCCCGGCGTCGACCCTGGCCCGGAAGGAGACGGTGGCCTCGGCGCCCGGAGCGAGGTCGGCGGCGGTGCAGGTGACCTGCTGCCCGAAGGCGGTGCAGCCGGCGCCGGAGCCGTCGACGTAGGTGGTGCCGGCGGGCAGCACGTCGGTCAGGGTGACGTCGGTGGCGGTGTCCAGGCCGGCGGTGCCGCCGTCACTGTGTCGATTGGCGAGGGTGAAGGTGTAGGTGATCTCGGCCCCGGGGTCGACGGTGCCGGGCGGGGTGTCCGTGGTGGAGCCGGCCGGGTTGTTGGCCTTGGTGATCTGCAGATCCGGTTCGAGGGCGTCGATGGCGAGCCAGACGGCCTGGGGTTCGAGCGCGTCGCCCGCTCCGTTGATCCGCAGCACGGCCTGGGTGCTGCCGGCGGGGATCTTGCCGGTGACGTCGATCATCCGGGCGTCGTAGCCGTAGTTGTTCACCGGCGCGGGATCGCGGGTGGTGATGTTGGTGCCGGTCCCGTCCGCGGCGACGTGGTCGATCCGGCTGGTGAAGGCGTTGTCGGTGGTGACGCCGCCGGCCGGGTCGGGCATCGGCAGCAGCGTCAGGTCGTCGACCGAGGAGCCGACCAGCAACTGGTCGCCCGCGATCGGCGCGTCGCCGTCGCCGACGGTGACGCCCATGGTGGCCGGCGGGGCGGTGGCGGGCGTGCGGATGCCGGCGAGGGTGATCGTCGCGAGGTTGTTGGGGTCGCGCAACAGTTGGAAGCCGTCCCAGACCTGGAGGTAGCGCAGCGGCTCCGCCTGGTCCTCGTAGGCGACCACCAGCGACCAGCCGCCCCAGCAGCCCACGTTGTTGCCGCCGAAGTTCTGCGCGGAGGAACGTCCGGCGCACGCCTGGATGTCAGCGACGGTGTAGCTGCCCGCACCGGCGGCCTTCACCTCGGCGGTGACGTCCTTCACGCCCGCCCCGGCCAGCAGCGGCTCCGGCGGGGTGCCGCCGACCTGCTGGTCGAACCAGTCGTAGGTGTCGGCGGTGAGCTGCTCGTAGGAGGAACCGCCCGGGACCTTCCAGAACACGTGGTTGCCGGTGTTGATGTCCCCGGAACTGCCGCCCATGGTGCTGGTGTTGGTCGGGTTGAACTGCCAGTACAGCCGGGCCGACAACACCTGGGCACCGGCCGGGATCACCAGCTGCGCGGAGGACGCGTTGTTCCCGGGCGCGTTCGGGTCGATCTTGACGTACTTGGTGCGGTTGTTGTTGGAGCCCTCGGTGTCGTTGCAGACCGAGCCGTCACTGTCGTCGCAGGTCAGCACCGAGTTCGACGCCATCGTGAGGTTGCCGCGCGCCAGCAGGTCCACCACCGGATCCGGACCGATCGGCCGCTGCGTCCCGAGACCGCGAACCGCCGTGCCGGTCGTGTCCGCCGGTGCCTGGACCTTGTCCAAGGAGGAGGCAGACGACGGGGCGGCAAGCGGTGCGGAGGGGGCGAGCGCGAGCGCCGAGGCGGCGACGGCACCGATCACCGCGCGACCGGGCAGGCGGCGGACCCGGTTTCCGAATGCCAGGCGTTTCCCGCGCGTGGCGGGTGGCGTGCGGTCTCTCACGGAGGCTCCAGGAGATCTTCGAGGGTACGGGAGGGTGAGGGGACCTTCCAGGTCGGAATCATGACGTTCTGTCACTGTTCGACCAGGTCGAGTAGGGACACACTCCCTCATCTCCTGCTCCTGAACGTTCGTCACCTCGCGGTGCCGGGCGGGAAATTACCTTGTTGGCCGCATCGCACCCCCTAGCATCAACATGTCGACATGGGTGGCGGATGTTCCAGGGCGCCAGGACCGGCGGACGGCCCCCTCGGCACCGATGACGAGCGCCCCGCGCCCCGGCGAGGCGAAGAAGCCGGGCCGCCAGGTCCGGAACGTCGATGACGCGGCCCGTGACCGCCAGGCGGTTCGAGCCGGCCGCCCAGGGCGAGCCGGCCGAGCCGGCGGCCACGAGGAGCTCGGCGCCCGCCTACTGACGACGAGTCAACCCGTCCCGACGGAGACCGGCCCGCCGAACCGGATCCGGGGGCCGGGCGCCGGCAGGTCGGCCGTTCCGCCAGGCCGCCAAGGCTCACCCCATGGGCAGGTAAACACTAGGCCCTGTCTCGTAATTGATCTTGGCG
>NZ_BMRI01000081.1:0-228 GCF_014648555.1 Kitasatospora griseola | reverse complement strand
CGAAGCCAGAGGATCAGTGATGCGAGGACGACGCCGGCTCGGTAGCGGTTGGCCAGTTTGTCGAACCTGGTTGCCACTGCCCGGAATTGCTTCAGTTTGGCGAAGCAGCGCTCGACGACGTTCCGTCCCTTGTAGGCGGTCTTGTCGAAGACAGGTGGGCGCCCGCCGCGGCTTGCGCGGCGGGCGCGGCCGGCGATCTGGTCCCGGCGTTCGGGGATGGTCGCCTTG
>NZ_BMRI01000080.1 GCF_014648555.1 Kitasatospora griseola | reverse complement strand
TCATGACCAGACGCACAGTGCGGGGATTGTGAGTGATGGTGGGGCGAGGGTGGCGGCTGCGGTGCGGGATGTGGGTGCGGATGCGATGCCTCACGACCAGACGCACAGTGCGGGGATTGTGAGTGATGGTGGGGCCAGGGTGGCGGCTGCGGTGCGGACTGTGCGTGCTGATGAGGCGGCGCATGACCAGACGCACAGCAGCGGTGGCGGCGGTGGGGGCAGTAGCGACGGTGGGGGCAAGGTGGCGGCTGCGGTGCGGGATGTGAGCGAGGATGAGGCGCCTCATGACCAGACGCACAGCAGCGGTAGCGGCGGCGGTGGAAGCAGCGGTGGCGGCAGCGGTGCCAGCAGCGCCGGCGGCCTTCTGTCGCTCGAAGCCCGGGTGGCGGACGCGCTGCGTCCGGTGATCGAGGCGGAGCTGAGGGCGAGCGCGGCCAAGCCCGCGAGCGGTGCGTCCGGTCCGGGCAAGTCCTCGGGTGGTGGCTCAGGCCCCGCCGGGCCGCCGCCGGCCGGCGCGTAGTAGGGCGGGGACGATGACCAGCCCGACCACCATTCGCAAGGAGCCGCAAGTGCGCTCCGCCGTGTCCGCACCCCGCCTGGGCCTGGTCATCCTCAAGGTGGCCGGGCGGTGCAACCTGGACTGCACGTACTGCTACGAGTTCAACCTGGCCGACCAGACGCTGGCGGCGGGTCCGAAGACGATGTCGCAGGAGGTCTTCTCCGCGACGATCGAGCGGATTCGCCGCCACGCCGAACGCAGCGGCCAGAGCTCGGTCGCGCTGTCCTTCCACGGCGGGGAGCCGTGCCTGATCGGCGCCGCGCTCTTCGACCGCTGGTGCACCGAGGCCCGTCGGGAGTTGGCCGGCTTGCGGGTCACCATCTCCATGCAGACCAACGGGACGCTGCTCAACGCCCAGTGGATCGAGGTGCTGGAGCGGCACGGGGTGGACGTCGGGCTGAGCCTCGACGGCCCGCCGGACGTCCACGACACGTTCCGGGTCCGGCGCAACGGCAGCGGCTCGTACCGGGCGGTGCGGCGGGGCCTGGACCTGCTGCACGCCAGTAGCGTGCGGTACGGCATTCTCGCCGTGGTGCAGTTGGGCGCGGACCCGCTGCGTATCCACCGGCACTTCATGGACCTCGGCTGCCGCAGCGTCAGTTACCTGATGCCGGACATGACGCACGACACGATCGGCGACGTCCGGGAGAAGTACGGGCCCACGCCGTGCGCGGACTACCTGATCCCGATCTTCGAGCACTGGTGGCACAACTCCACGCTGGAGGTGCGGATTCGCAACTTCTGGGAGGTGTCCCGGCTGATCCTGGGTGGCACCAGCCACGTGGACGCGCTGGGCAACATCCCGCTGGGGTTCGTGGTGGTCAACCCGAGCGGGGACGTCGAGGGCCTGGATGTGCTGAAGGCCTGCGAGGACGGCATGACGCGGACCGGGATCAACGTGCTCCGGGACGACTTCGCCGACCTGGAGACCGCCAGCCCGCTGCACAGCCGGATGGTCTTCGACGGGGCTCCGCTGCCCGGCGACTGCGTCGGGTGCGTGGAGCAGTACACCTGCGCCGGCGGGTACCACCCGCACCGGTACTCCAAGGAGCGCGGGTTCGACAACCGCAGCGTCTGGTGCGCGGACCTGCTGAAGATCTTCGCGCATCTGCGTTCCCGGCTGGACGTTGAGCCCCGGGAGACGTTGCGGCTGCGGCGCGAACTCGGCCGTCCGGTGGGGGTGTAGCGGCCGTGGCGGGCTTGGCACTGACCCGTCGGCTGCCGGCGGTACTGCGCTGGGGGCCGGAGACGCACGAGCTGGTCGCGGTGGGGCTGAGCGGCCACGTCCGGGTGGTCCAGGACCGGCTGGTCCCGCTGCTGCCGGAGTTGACGCAGAATCAACTCGCCGAACTGGTCGGGCTGGACGATCGTGGCTGGCACCGGCTGCTGGCCGACCCGTCGGCGGTCGGCCTGCTCTGCGCCGGGCTCGGCAGCGCGGAGCCCGCCGCCACGGTCGCGGCGCTGCTGGACGGGCTGCGGGCGCGGCCCGGGGCCATGGTCCACGGCATTCCGGTCGACGTGTCGAGCGCCCGGACGGCACCGGTGTTCGCCCGGCTGGACGCCGCGTTCGACGGGGCCGCGGACCACGGCGAGGCGGAGCTCGAACGGGTGGGCCACATCCTCCGGGCGGCGCTGGGGGCGGCGGCGGCCAACGAGTACGTCGAGAGCGTGATCGTGGGCTGCGTGCGGACGATCTCGGTGCGCCGGGACGCCTCGCGCACGCCCTCGTCCTCCTCCTGGCCGCCGCTGCCCGGCTACCTCCGGCTGTGGAACGCCGACTTGGGCGATCTGTGCTGGACGGTGGACGCCCTCGTCCACGAGGCGGTGCACGGACTGCTGTACATGATCGAGGAGCAGGAGAGCTGGTTCACGGACCGGGCGGCCTGGCGGACGTCCTCGATGCGTTCGCCGTGGAGCGGACGGGACCTTCCGCTGCACTCCTTCGTGCATGCCTGCTTCGTCTGGTTCGCCCTGCTCTGCTTTTGGGCGGACGCCGAACTCGACGGCGCCGACGGCATGTTCCGGCAGGCATCGAAGGGCTTCGAGAGCGGCCGGCTGCCGGTCCTGATCCGGTCCCTGCACACCGTCGACGCCGGCGTGCGCGAGGTCCTGCTGGAGCTCGTCGCGCAGGCGGAGCAGGTGATCTCGTGCGTAAGGGAGCCGGTCCGATGAACGGCGGCTGGGGAGACCTTCCCGCGCTGAGCCGCGGGAAGAACGAGATGGGTGACGTCGCCGGATTCGTCGCCCGCTGGGCGGGCGGCACCGGGCGGAGCCCGCAAGTCGCCCTCCGGACCAGCGAGTTCGGAAACCGCAACAGTGACGGCAGTCCGGTGAGGCCCTCCGCCCGGGCGGTCGTGCCGGGCGACGGCATCGTGCTGGACGGCGAACCGGCCGGGTGGACCGGCGCCCTGGAGGACGGCGTGCGCGAGCTGGTGCCCGCCCTGGTCCGGGCGCTGGGCTGCGTGACCTACTCCAGCTGCCAGGGCCACGACTACCGAGAGTTGGGGCTGCCCAGCCGCACCCGGGAGGTGTGCGTGCTGGCTCGCACAGCCGAGGAGGCGGACCGCCTCACCCGCGAGCTGGGCGGGCGGCTGCACGCGGCGTCCGCCGCCCTGGACGGCCCGTACGTCCGGGTCGGCCTGCTCCGCGAGGACCTGCGCTGCCGGTCCACCGGCTCGCACTGGCAGTGCCTCAGCCTGCTGTTCGACCGTCCCGCCGAGGCCGGTTGGACCGAGTACTTCGCACACCTGGACGCCGCGACCGCAACCGTCGTCGGCCTGTTCGACGCGTGACCCGGAGGACATCGCCGTGAGCCGAGCCGCCGACCCCGCCGGTCAGTCGGACGGGGAGCTGGTCTACTTCCCCAACAGCAGTGACGCCGCGACCGCCGTCGTGCGGGACCCGAAGAAGGTCACCGTCCGCCTGGGGGCCCGGCCGGACGCCCTCGGGCCCACCACCGGCGGGCTTCTGCGGGAACGGGCCGCGCCGGTGGCGGAACTGCCCGAATACGGGCTGACCGTCTACGGGTTCAGCCCGACCGAGGCCGTCGAGGCGGTGCGGACGCTCAACCGGGAACGCGACGTGACGCATGCCGCGCCGGTGCTGCACCGGGCGGACGGGGACGGCGACGACATCTACCTCACCGACCGGTTCGTGGTGCAGTTCCGGCCCGAGGTCACTCGGGAGCGCATCGACGGGCTCAACGCCGAGCACGGGGTGACCGTCGTCGACCGACTCGGCTACGCCGCCAACGGCTTCCTGCTCGCCGCGCCGCCCGGGGAGGACGGCCTCGGCGCGCTGCACACCGCCAACGCCTACCGCGCCACCGGCCTCACCAGGTTCGCCCACCCCGACCTCATCACCCGCCGCCACCGGCGCACCGCCCTCGCGCCCGCCGCGACCAGGACGGGTCCCTCCGTCCGCGCGCTGCGCGACGTCGGATACGTCGCCCAGCAGTGGCACCTGGCGGCGGCCGGGGTGACGGACGCGTGGTCGCTCACCCACGGCGACCCGGGGATCAGCATCGCGGTGCTCGACGACGGGACCGACACCAGTCACCCCGAGTTCGCCGGAAAGCTCGGCCCGCAGTACGACTTCGCGAGCCACACCGCCGACGCCTCGCCGAAGTCGGACTTCGAGAACCACGGCACCGCCTGCGCGGGCGTCGCCACCGCCCGCGGCCTGCGCGCCGCCGGAGCCGCCCCCGAGTGCACCCTGCTGCCGGCCCGGTTCCCCGACTACCTGGGATCGGCCGACGAGGCCAGGATGTTCCAGTGGGCGGCGGACAACGGCGCCGACGTGATCAGTTGCAGCTGGGGGCCGCCCGACGGCCGCAGCTCGTACGTGCCGCTGCCCGGCAGCACCGAGGCCGCGACGGCCTACTGCGCCGAGCACGGGCGCGGCGGAAAGGGCATCCCGATCTGCTGGGCGGCCGGCAACGGCAACGAGTCCGTCGACACCGACGGGTACTCCTGCAACCCCCACGTGATGGCGATCGGAGCCACCACCGACCGGGGACGCCGCGCCTGGTACAGCGACCACGGCAACGCCCTCTGGATCTGCGCCCCCTCCAGCGGGGCCGCGTCGCTCGGCGAGCGCTCCGTCCTCACCAGCGACCGCACCGGCAACGCCGGCTACAACGACGGCAGCGAGGGCGTCGACCCGGCCTACACCGACTCCTTCGGCGGCACCTCGGCGGCGGCCCCCCTGGTGGCCGGCATCGTCGCCCTGATGCTGTCGGTCAACCCGCAGCTGACGGCGGACGACGTGCGCACCCTGCTGCGCGACACCGCCCGGACGGTCGGCTCCGGCTACGGCCCCGACGGCCACAGCCCCGACTACGGCTACGGCCAGGTGGACGCCCACGCGGCCGTCCTGGCGGCGCAGCGCCAGGCACCGAGCCGGCCCGCCGGGAGGCCGTCCATCACCGGCCCGGCCGACACGGACCGGTTCGGCCCGCCGCCGGTCTTCGCACTGGACCTCGACTCCGGCGGCACCCAGCTCTACTACGCGGTCGAAGTGGCGACCGATCCGCAGCTGTTCCAACGCCACGAGCACCAGGGCGACCGGACGCCGGACACCTTCTACGCGAGTTGGCAGGACTCCACCTTCCTCAGCAGCGCCGACTACCAACTCCCGGACGAAGCCTGGCAGTTGCTCCGCGAGGCCGACGCGCTGCACTACCGGGCCTGGTTCAGCACCTCGCCGACGCAGTGGCAGGGGACGTTCGCCTCCACCGAGGACGACGCCTACCTCCAGGCGCCCGCAGTCACCGTCACGTCCGGCGCACCGACCACGCATGACGCGCCGCAGACCCGCGAGGCGCCTCCCGCCGCGGGCGCGGCGGGCCGCGGCGCCGATGCCGACGAACAGGCGTGGCGCCGCTGGTGATCGGCCGCGCCCACGTCCGAGGGCCGCTCGCCGCTAGGCCCTGTCTCGTAATTGATCTTGGCTGTGGTCATTGTTCCTCGGCTCGAAGCCAGAGGATCAGTGATGCGAGGACGACGCCGGCTCGGTAGCGGTTGGCCAGTTTGTCGAACCTGGTTGCCACCGCCCGGAATTGCTTCAGCTTGGCGAAGCAGCGCTCGACGACGTTCCGCCCCTTGTAGGCGGTCCTGTCGAAGGCAGGTGGGCGCCCGCCGCGGCTTGCGCGGCGGGCGCGGCCGGCGATCTGGTCCCGGCGTTCGGGGATGGTCGCCTTG
>NZ_BMRI01000079.1 GCF_014648555.1 Kitasatospora griseola | reverse complement strand
CACAACCTCGCCCTCGCCGGATGACCGGCAGGGCACGTGCCCCAATGCTGCCAGGTGAGTTACGAGACAGCCTTTAGTCGCGATGATGTTGCTGACTGTGGTCCTGCTGATGCAGTTCGGGTTGCCCCAGGACCCGAGCCCGACGCAGCAGACACAGGGCACGGTGACAGCAGGGCAGAACGTCAGCCTGAGCACCACGCCTCAGGAGCCCGGAGGAGCCGCACCCGGTGCGAAGTTCACCGTACGACGCCTTGATTGGGCGACTCGAACTGCTTTGAACTCGGTGGTTTTCCGCTCTGGCGGGCACGGACTGACCACCAGCGGCACCTACATCGAGATGGTCTCCCGGTTCCTTGAGCCGATCCTGCTCATCCTCGCCCTGTTGGCGGTGCGCAACAGAGTCAAGCGCTAGGAGTGCGAGCCGGGACGACACCGCGCCTGTACCCCTACAGGGAACCAGATTGATCATTATCCTTCCCTCCCACCGACGAGATCCGGACCACGAACCCGCTGAACCGGGCGGTCAAACTCACCTGGCAAACGGTCAAGATCACCTGTCAGAGGACGGCCGTGCTGCCGCCTGCCTGGGACAAGGCTGGGCTGGGACACCCCTGTCCCACCCTGCCCGGTATGCCCCGATTCGCTAGGACGGTCCCACCCCATATCCCCAGATGGCGGCGTTCTGCGGCCGGACCTGAGACAAGGTGGGACAGCCCGGTCAGGTCTGCCGGAAGTGGACCAGCGGCGGGTGCTCCACGGCGTCCGGGTCGACCCGCGGATCGTAGGCGGCGAGCCCGGCCGTCCGCATCCGTTCGGCGATCCGCAGCCACTCCCGGTGGTCTACCTCGGAGGTGAGCACCGAGTGGTCGACATTCGGGTCCTCCAGCGCCAGGCCCCGGACATGGTGGAGCTGCGCCAGCGCCTTCTCCGCCGCCCGGTCGATCTCGGCCGGCGTCATCCCGTCCGCGTCCCGGCACACCAGCGCGCGGTGGAAGTGGCCGGTGTTGGGGTGGAGTTCCAGGCGCTCGTCCTGGGGGCGCAGCCAGCGGGCCGGGATGGTGTGGGCGATCGTGCCGGGGAACGCGATGGCGTTCCCGTCCGCGTCGGTGACGATGCCGGTGATCTCGTACTCCTGGCCCTCGGCGAGATCGAGGGCGGCGGCCTGCTCGGCGGTCAGGCGCAGCGTGACGCGGCCGGCCGGGACGTCCCGGACGACGACCACCGTGTCCGGTTCCTCGCCGAAGCCGGTCACGGTCACCGTGATGCGCCGACCGCGGGCGAGGTGCAGCTGCATCCCGGCCTGCCACTGGGCGGCGGTCCCGGCATGCTCGTCGCGGATCCGCGCGGGCAGCCGCTGCGGGATGTTCGCGACGTACGTCTCACCGACCACCACGTCCCGGGTGCGCATCGCCGCCTCCTCGCCCTTCTCCTGTCTTCATCGTGCCCGCCTCGGGGCTGCGCACCGCACTTCCGCACGGCCGGTGAGTTCTGCCCGTACCCGGTGGGATCCGCCTCGCAAGGCTGGTGAGTTTCGAACCAGCCGAGCTCCCCACCGCAGGTCAGGGCACTGCGATGCCTCGCGCAGTCACGGTGACCGGCGGAGGAACTGCTGGCCGCCGTCCGGCGCTGGCCGGGCAGGCATCCGACATCGGCGATCGCGGCACCGATCCGGCCGGAAACCCGGTTGGCCGGTGGCGGATGATGAGAGCGTGATCTCCAAGGAACGCGCCGTCGAGCTCGTCGAGGCGCTGTTGGCCGAGGAACGGCTGACATGGGTGTGGGCAGGACCGGTTCACGACCTGGCCGTCTACTACGTGGAAGAGCATGCAGCCTGCTGGGCCGTTTTCTGGAACACCGTGGAGTATGTCCGCACCCGCGACGTGCGTGACTATCTGGTCGGCAGCGGCCCGTACCTGGTGGACGTGGAGGACGGCAGCATCCACCACGTCCCCACCACCACGTGGATGGAGGACTGGGAGGGGCTCTACCTACGGCAGATCAGGGGTGTCAGACCACCTGATCCGCTGGCCGCCTCCGTTCGCGCGCTCGTCCACTCCGCCGGGATCGTGGCAGCGATGCACCACCTGCGCAGGCACGCCCCGCGCCTGAGCCCGCAGAGAGCAAGGGACTACGTCCTGGCTGTTCGGGACGGGGCCGAACCCCCGGAGGAACTGGCGGACCTCACCCAGAAAGAGGAGACCTGCCCACCCCTGCCCATTGAAACGCTGGCCGGCCCAGTTCAGTAGCAGTCCGCCTACCAGCCAGCCGGGAACGGTCACGTTCGGTACGGGGCGAAACCCCGTACGGCCGCTGACCTCGGCGGCTGCCCTCCCCGGCATGGACGTCCGCATCCCACTCGACGAGTCGATGTTCGGCTTCGGCTGGGTGCTGGCCGGGTGGACGGTGCAGCCGGACGTCATGGTGGTCCTCGGCGAGGGGCGCCAGGTCGGGTGGGTCGAGCACGGCCTGGACGGCGGCGACGGCTGGGTCGCCGTTCACGACGGGTTCTTCCTCGGCGACCCCGCCACCCAGCAGGCCGTTCTGCACGTCACACCGGAGCTGGCCGCCCGCACCATCCGCCAGGCCCGCATTCACGACCTGACGGCGTCGCAGGACGCGTAGGATGCCGCGCATGCCGAGCAGCGACGACTTCTCCACTCCTGTGTACGGGATCGGCCCGAAGTTGCCGGTGCCGGCCTGCGACTTCTGCTCGCGCCCCGGGGCGATCGTCTACTTCGCCACCACCGAGTTCCTCATCGAGCTCCCCACCTACACCTGGGCCTCCGGCGACCGCTTCTACGCCTGCCCGACCTGCCGGACCCTCGTCGACGCCGGTGACTGGCCCGGCCTGATCGACTACGCCCACCTCGGTGCGCGCGGCGCCCGGGTGGTCGAGGGCTTCCGCGACCACCACACCCCGGGCGCGGTCGCCTTCGAGCCCGGCACCGACCCCGAGCAGAACCGCTGAACAAGGGGAGGCCCGGCAGATGCCGGGCCTCCCCTGCGTCGCGGTGGAAACTCGGCGTTCGGCCGCAGCTCTGTCCACAGGCCACCGGCACCACCGAGGCTCACCCGAGCTGGGCAGTACCAGGGGCGAACGCCTGCTGTACCTGATCCATGCCCCCCACCGGCTGGAACAGGGTGGGCTGCCACAGGAAGTCGACCGGCTGGTAGAACCGGGTCCGCGTCACCAGCGCGTAGCTGCGGGCGAGTTCCCCGAGCACCTTGGCCGCCTGCTCCGGGTCCAGGCCGGCGACGGACTGCGCCTGCTGGCCGATGGCGTTCAGCAGCCGATCGCGGGCCTCGGCAGCGGCGGGCGTCTCCGGCGGCAGGTCGGCGGTGGCGAACGCCCCCGGCGGCACGGTGATCGGCGCCGGGCCCTTGCTGTTTTCGGTGGTCTGCTGTGCTGCCGTGTTGTCAGGCATGGTCTCTCCCAGAGGCTTTGAGACGTTGAGGACTGCTGCCTGGGCAACCTATCCAGCGAGCAGTACTGTCACGCAGCGTTCAAGCCGGTTACTCCGAACGGGTCTTCAGCGTTCGCCGACGCCCCACCGACCTGGAGGTGCGCGCCGAAGCGGAGCGGCTGAGTGCGCAGTTCGTTGCCCTGACCGGCCAGACGGCCGCGCAGGGCTGAGGGCCACTCCTCACCCAGGTCCTGACGTAGGTCCTCATGCAGGTCCTGACGTCAGCCCCCCACTCCGGCCTCGACTGCCGTGTCCGCCCAGGTCGAAGGGTTGGTGGAGCGGGCCGGAAATTCTGACATCCCGTGTGCCACGAATGTGAAAGGAACTGCATGTAGGAAGTTCTGGAAGCAATGCTGTGCGAGAGATGAAGGTTTGGCCCTTCGGAGTCGCCCTGCGGGGGGAGGCTTCAAACCGCCACATGCTGCGAGAGCGGTGACGTGATCGTGGTGAGCGATGTGGAAAAGGCGCCTTGCAGGCGTCAGGTGGGGATCAGGAAGACGAACGCAAGTGAACCACTGACGAAGTGTCGTTACGGAATTATGTGACATCGGAACCGGGCACATGGGATGGAGTCCGGGATAAGCCTGGCGAGTGCCCGTCTATTGGCCAGGCGGTGTCCGGCACGAAGGCGGCGTGAGCCTGATCTGCTGGTCTTGCACGGAACGTGGGAAGGCATGCTTCGACACTGCCGCCCGTGAGGGAGGCGAGAGGGAGCGCCCCAAGCGGCTGAACCGCAAGGGGCTGAGTACCGTCGCGAAGGGTGCTGGCGGACCGGCTCGTAGTAGTGCTGAAGCCCCTGTAACGGAGGTGGAGCGAAGGGGCCGGGTCATCCGTGGCTGTGTGTGTCTGGTCAACCGGAAGTTCTCCGGGAGGAGCCGATGGACAAGCTGAAGTCACCAGATAAGCCGTTCGATATTTCGAAGTGGGAAGTAATGGAGGCGTATCGTCAGGTCAAGAGGAACAAGGGCGCATCGGGTGTGGACGGGCAGTCCATCGACGACTTCGAGAAGGATCTCCAGGGTAACCTGTACAAGATCTGGAACCGCATGTCGTCTGGGACCTACTTTCCTCCTCCGGTGCGTGCGGTGGAGATTCCGAAGCAGCACGGCGGCGGCACGAGAATGCTCGGCATTCCCACTGTCGCCGACCGGGTGGCGCAGACCGTGGTGGCCAATCATCTGGGAATCCGCGTGGAGCCTGTATTCCACGAGGACTCCTACGGATATCGGCCGAACCGGTCCGCGCTGGACACGGTGGAAAGATGCCGGCAACGCTGCTGGGAGAAAGACTGGGTGATCGACCTCGATGTCCAGAAGTTCTTCGACAGCGTCCGGTGGGACCTCATCGTCAAGGCTGTGGAGGCTCACACCGACGCCGTTTGGGTGAAGTTGTACGTCGAGCGGTGGCTCCGTGCCCCGCTTCAACTGCCCGACGGCACCTTGCAGAAGCGAGACCGTGGCACCCCGCAGGGGTCGGCGGTCTCGCCCGTGCTGGCGAACCTGTTCATGCACTACGCGTTCGACACCTGGCTCGCCCGGAACTACCCGGGCATCCAGTTCGAACGGTATGCGGACGACGCGGTCGTGCACTGCGCCAGCGAGAGCCAAGCCCGCCACGTGCTGGCGGCGCTCGCGAACAGGATGGAGGAAGTCGGGCTGCGCCTGCACCCCGACAAGACCCGGATCGTGTACTGCAAGGACGGAAACCGGCGGGGCTCGTACGAGCACACGTCGTTCACCTTCCTGGGGTTCACGCTCCGAGCCCGCGAGGCGCGGAGCAGGAAGGGCGTGAACTTCACCAGCTTCCTGCCCGCGATCAGCAAGGACGCCCAGAAGAAGATCAGTACGGAGATCCGCTCCTGGCGGCTCCACCGACGGATCAACCTCACTGTTGTCGACCTCGCCCGTCGCATCAACCCGATGGTGCGGGGCTGGATGCAGTACTACGGAGCGTTCTACCGCTCCGCGATGCATCCCCTCCTCCAGCGCATCAACGCCTACCTGATGCGCTGGGTCCGCAACAAGTACAAGCGGCTTCGGATGTTCAAGAAGGCCCATGCGTGCTGGCAACGGATCGTCCGTCAGTACCCGAGGCTCTTCGCCCATTGGGCATGGACTCCGACGTTCTGGTGACCAGGATGGCAAGAGCCGTGTAACGGGAGACCGTTACGCACGGTTCTGTGGGAGCCCGGGGGTGAGATTCCCCCGGGCGACCCGACTGGTCTGTGCCCCTCTTGCTGTGTGGTGGGTGGTTGTGGTGCTGGACGGGATCGGCGGCCCGGCCGGCCCCGAGCGCGTGTCGGACGACGTCGGAACGTCAGTGGGTCGCGACGTGAGATGTCAGTGGGCGGTAAGTGACGTGGTGTCCGTTTCGCGCTTTCGTTCGGGGGTGGGCTGGTCGCGGGTTCGTCGGCCTT
>NZ_BMRI01000078.1:2473-6080 GCF_014648555.1 Kitasatospora griseola | reverse complement strand
CATCGTCCGCGAAGCGACGGTCACCGGTCGCGTCGGGCACGTACTTCACACAGACAACGATCCTCAAGCTCACGGCCTGCTCTCCTGTTACTGGTCCGATCCGGCGGCTGCGGCTGCGTCCGTGCGTGTCGAGCGGTCTCGGCACACGCGCGGGGCCCGCGGTCCGGGCGGCGCGCGCCGGTGCCCCGCCGGAACTCCCCGGCAGCATACTCATGAGTAGCTCAGCCGTCACTACTCGCCAGTAGCTTACGCTGCCGCAGGTCCGGGCGGGCACTCGCGCCACCGCCTTGGCCCATCCTGCCGCAGGGCGGGCCGACTGCCACCTGACCCGGCACCAGATCGCCTGTGAGATTGAACGCTAGACGGCCTCGCCGAGTGCCGCGATCACGTCCATCCGACGCGGCTGACCTGCCGCCCGGCGCACCACCCGGCCCGCGGCGTCCAGCACCAGCACGGTCGGGGTGCGCCGGATCTCCAGCCGGCGCACCAGCTCCAGCTGCGACTCGGCGTCCACCTCCACGTGCGCCACCCCCTCGACCATCCCGGCCACCTCGGCGAGTGTGCGCCGGGTCGCCCGGCACGGCTGACAGAAGGAGGTGGAGAACTGCACCAGCGTCGCCCGCTCCCCCAGTTCGGCGCCGAGTTCCGCCCCGGTCAGCCGCACCGCCTCGCCCTCGCCGCGCATCCGCCGCCTCCCGCCTCGCCGTTCCACCGTCGGGACCGGCCGGTCCGATCACCGGTCCGATCGCCGGTCCAGTGTGACAAACGCCGCCCCGGGCTCGAACAGTCCACCGGTGGGGCTGTCACGACCACTCTCCGTGCGACCCGACGTTCGACGCCCCCGCCCCGTCCCGCGCCGCCCGGGGCGCCGGGCCGGAGCCGCGCAACCGCCCCGGTTCGCCCGGATTTGCCTGCGGGGCACGGATCGCCGCCCGCCGGTCACCGCGCCGAACGCCCGGCCCCGGCCCGGCACTCCGGCTCCGCCCGCACCCGCCGGTCCGACCCGTGCGGTGCGCGGGCGTGACAGACCGTGCCCGTTCGGGGGATCATCGGAGGGAAACACCCGTGGCCGCCGCGGCGTGCCGCGACCCGTCGGCCCTGCCACCACGCCCCGGGATCCACCGCACCGGGCAGCAGGCCCGTGGGAAGTAGGACTGACCGTGGCAGAGTTCGTGTACCCGCCGGTGATCCGCACCGCGCTCACCGCGTTCAAGGCGCTGGACCTGCGGATCTCCATCGTCGGCGCCGAGCATGTCCCCGCCACCGGCGGCGCCGTCCTGGTCAGCAACCACATCAGCTACCTGGACTTCATCTTCGCCGGCTTCGGCGCCTACCGGGTGGCCCGCCGCAAGACCCGCTTCATGGCCAAGGACGACGTGTTCCGGCACCGGATCTCCGGCCCGCTGATGCGCGGCATGAAGCACATCCCGGTCGACCGCACCGACGGCCAGCCCGCGTACGAGGCCGCCGTCAAGGCGCTCCGCGAGGGCGAGGTGGTCGGCGTCTTCCCCGAGGCCACCATCAGCCGCTCGTTCATGCTGAAGAAGTTCAAGACCGGCGCCGCCCGGATGGCCGCCGACTCCGGCACCCCGCTGCTGCCCGTCATCCTCTGGGGCACCCAGCAGCTGTGGACCAAGGGCCGCCCGAAGACCCTGACCAAGCGCCACGTCCCCGTCACCATCATGATCGGCGAGCCGATCCACCTGACCGAGGCCGACAAGCCCGTCATGGTCACCCGCCGCCTGCGCGCCGCCATGTCGGAGATGCTCGACCGCGCCCAGCGCGACTACCCCGCCAAGCCGGCCGGCCCCGACGACTCCTGGTGGGTCCCCGCCCATCTCGGCGGCACCGCCCCCACCCTGGAGCAGGCCGAGGCCGAGGACGAGGCGGAAGCCGCCGCCAAGGCCGAACGCCGCGCCGCCCGCTGAGCCCGCCGCCCGTCGCCCTCGCCACCCGGCGGGGGCGACGGGCGCGCCGCTGGCCACGCACTCCGCGAACGGCGGGATGCCGACCTCGGGCCGCCGCCCGTCCGTCCGCACCGGGCCCTCGCACGGCACCGGTGCGCCGTCGTGCACCCCCGCGATCCGGGTGCCGTAGACCTGCGCCCGCCCTTCGTTCACCAGCACCCGGTCCCACAGGAACGCCGACTCCCGCGCCTTCCGCCACCGTCTGCTCCCTCGGCCGCAACGCCCGCCGCGCTGCACGTCCGGTTGCCGGGCCGTCGGGCGACGCCACCCCGACTGCTCCGCCGGAACACGTGAGGTGTCCCCGGGGCCGACAGCCCTTCGGCGCCGCTCAGCCGCCGAACCAGCCCGCCGCGTCCAGCCGGAAGCCGGACGGTCCGGTCAACTGCGCCAGACCGTCCTCAAGTTCGCGCAGCCGCTGCTCCCCCAGGGCCGCCGCCCAGCGTCCGCGGATCTGCTCGAACACCACCGCCGACCGGGCCAGCATGTCCAGGCCGAGCGGGGTCAGCCGCACCACCTTGCGCCGCGCGTCGCCCGGGTCGTCCGCCCGCTCCGCATAGCCGAGCGCCTCCAGCCGGTCCACGGTCTTCCCCGCGGCCTGCTTGGACACCCCCAGCCGCCGGCCGAGCTCGCTCGCCGTCGCCCCGTCCAGCCCGATCGCCTGCAGCGCGAAGCCGTGCGCGGGCCGCGCCTCGGGGTGACCCTGCCGGGCGAGTTCGGCGTGCAACTCGTCGATGATCGTGCGGAATCCGGCGAACAGCAGCAGCGGGAGCTCGAATCCGTTGCGCGGATCGACAACCTGGTTTACGTTTTGGTCAACCACGTTGTCCATTCTAGGACGCGCAGCCGCGGCACGCCCCGGCACACCTCTCACCACCCGAAAGAGATCGCCATGTCCGGCATCGCCACCCAGCACTTCCCCGACCTCACCCCCGAGACCGCCCCCGCCGCGTCCCGCCGCTCCCTGGAGGGCGTCGCCCACCACCTCGGCTACCTCCCGAGCGCCGCCGCCCGACTCGCCCAGTCACCCCAACTCCTCGACGGCTTCCTCAAGTTGACGGCGCTCTTCGACGCCACCGAACTCGACCCGGTGGTCCGCGAGACCGTCGTCCTGACCATCGCCACCCACAACGGCTGCCACGTCTGCGTCGCCATGCACACCGCCCAGCTCACCCGGCTCGCCGCCGACCCCGATCTGATCGCCGCCCTCCGCGCCCAACAGCCCCTCCCGGACGCCCGGTTGGAGGCCGTCCGCCGCTTCGTCCACTCCGCCCTCGACCACACCGGCGCCGTCCCCGAGCCCGACCTCGCCGCTTTCCTCGCGCACGGCTTCACGCCCCGCAACGCCCTGGAGATCGTCCTCGGCATCGGCGCCTACACCCTCTCCACCTTCGCCAACCGCCTCACCGACGCCCCCGTCGACCCCCAACTCGCGCCCTACGCCTGACCCTCCGCTCCAGCCGGTACGCTCCCCCGGTGACCGACCGCGGCCTCACCCTCCCCGCACTCCGGCACCAACTGGTGACCGCGGTCCTCACCCTGGCCGCCCCCGGCCTCCAGGACGCCGACTTCGACCCGGCCCCGCACCTCGCCACCCTCCTCACCGACGCGTGCGACGCGACCGCCCCCGTCCCCTGGCTCGG
>NZ_BMRI01000078.1:0-2435 GCF_014648555.1 Kitasatospora griseola | reverse complement strand
CCACACCCTGCGCACCCCCGAGGAAGCCGCCCTCACCGCCGACCTCGGCACCGCCCTCCGCCTCCACCTGGCCTCCCTCCCGCCCGACCCCACCCCCGCCGACCACCTCCGGGCCGCCACCTGGCACCCCGTCACCACCACCGCCGCCCACCTGGCCCGCCTCCTCGTCCGCAACGACCACCACGCGGACACTCCCTGACGGCACGCCAACGCCCGCGGCCGATGGCTCACGGGCGCCGTCGAGTGGTGGCCCCGGCGCCGCCTGCCCCCGCCGCTCAGAACTCCAGCGCCACTCCGACGGCCCCCGCACCCGCCCGCTCCGCCGCCCGCAGCACCCGCACCGGCCCCGCGAACAGCTCCGCGACCGTCCCGCCCCGTCCTCGTTGCCCATCGACGACAGCCACGCGCCTGCCCGTTCCGTCCCCGACCGGCCCAACAGCGCCTCCACCACCGGCCGGTACTCCCGCACCCCCGCCGCATCGAGCACGAACTCCCCGCCCCGCCCCGGCAGCCGCTCCACCGCCTCCGGCCCCAGTGCGAACGCCAACGCATCGAACGGGTACGCCCGCGAGGCGCCGATCGAGCAACGCTCCTCCTCTTCGCACTCCTCCAACCGCCCGAGCAGCTCCCATCGCACCTGCTCCGCCCGGTCGCCGTCACCCCGCCAGCCCACGAACATCTCCGCCAGCACGACCGCGTCCGCTCCGCGCCGAGCACCGCCGCCGGCCAGCCGCCGCAGCCACTCCGGCCGCGCCGCGAGCCGATCCCGCCACCACGCCAACTCCCCGACCGCCGTCGCCGGCCGCCGCGCCCACTCGGCGACGCCCGCCGCCACTTCGTCCGGCACCACCCCGAGCACCCAGTACCCGTGAAACCCCACGCCCGCCCCTCGCCTCCCGACATGCCAAGGGGCCCCGACCGTCACCGGCCGGGGCCCCTCCACCCTCTGACTCAGCGACCCGGGCCCTCGCCCTCGCCCGGCAGCGTCTCGGGCAGTACGAAATGCGGGTTCTCGATCAGCCCCAGCACCGACCCGGCCGGCTCGACCACCGCCGCCACCCGGATCCCACCGCCGACCTCCTGCACCGCCTGCCGCACCGTCGCCCCCGCCGCCACCACCTGCTTCAACGCCACCTCCACGTCCCGGACGCCCCAGTACGTCACCGGCCCCACCGCCGGGTCACCGCTCGGATCCAGCGACAGCTCGTAGCCACCGACGTTGAAGCCGACGTAGAACGGCTCGTCGAAGTACGGCTCGATGCCCAGCACCGAGGTCCACCAGGCCTTCGCCGCGGCGAGATCCGGCGCGGGGTAGATCACCGTTCGCAGGCCAAGAAACATGTCAACTCCCGTTCACAGCAAGCTGGTTCTTCCGACCGCGAGCCTACGGCCCGGGTCCGACAACACCGCCCCGGCACGCCAGGACACTCACCCGAGCTGCGGCAGCACCTCCGCCGCCACCCACTCCATCGCCCGCTCCACCTGCTCCCCCGCGACCGGGAACCACAGCGTGCAGTCCGTCAGCCCCGCCTCCGCGAGCTCCCCCAACTCCTGCACCACACTCCCCGCCGAAACCCTCGCCCCACCCAACGGCCGCCCCGGCGCCTCCACCACTGCCGCGACACCCGGCGGGGTCAGGAACACCGCCGCGGCCACCGCGAACCGCTCCGCGTCCTCCGCCAACTCCCCCAGCCGACGTCGAACGCCCACCACCTCCGCCGCATCCACGCCCGTCCCGTACCAGCCGTCCCCATGCCGCACCACCCGCCGCAACGCCGCCGCACTGTGCCCGCCCACCCACACCGGCGGCCCACCCGCCGACACCGGCGCCACCCCCAACCGCACCCCCTGCAGCTGCGTGAATCGCCCCTCGAACTCCGCCGACCGCGAGGACCACAACGCCCGAGCCGCCCCCAGGTGGTCGTCCGTCCGCGCACCCCGCTCCCCCGCCGGCACCCCCACAGCGGCGAACTCCGCCGGATTCCACCCCGTCCCGACCCCCAGAATCAGCCGGCCGCCCGACACCACATCCAGCGTCGCCACCTGATTCGCCATCACCACCGCCCGGTAGTACGGCACCACCAGCACCGACGTCAGCAAGCGCACTCGCGACGTGGCCCCCGCCACCACCGCCAACAGCACCAACGGATCGGCATCCAGCCCGAACCCGCTCTCCAACACCCGGTTCCCGACCGCCACATGATCGAACCCGAGCCGCTCCGCGACCCCCGCTGCCCGAACCGCTCCACGACCGTCACCCGCCTGCCATCGCGGCTGAAGCGACACCCCAAGACGCAACCCGGACATGGCAGCACACCCCTCCGTAGACCACCCGACCCCAGGCCCAACCGCTCGGCCCGGCCCGTTTCATCCCCGCAGGTCGGAGCTCCACGTCTCCGGATTCCTCCGGGAACGCGAAAAAGCCCCCCGCCGTA
>NZ_BMRI01000077.1 GCF_014648555.1 Kitasatospora griseola | reverse complement strand
GGGCTCGACCCTCCACCGGCAGACGAACGCTACTGCTTCACCCGTCCGAGCGACATCACACATTCAACTTCAGTAGCTGACCACAGACACGACCACCGCGGAGGCGCCATCAGCGCGCCTCACTTCATGACCCGGCTGCAGGTCTGCCGCGCTGACCCACAACTGCGTGCTGACGTCCCAGATCGGGTGGTGCTGGGTGGTGGTGATCTTCTGGGGGGAGGCGGAGCTGTCGGCCGGGTCGGTCAGGACCACATCGGTGAACTCGTGGTCGTCGGCGGTGCGGATCGTTCGCAGTACGGGATTGGCGGCTGACTGATCGGCGATGGGGTCCGTCGATTCGACTTCGTCCCCGAGCTGAATGTCCTCGATGGCCTTGGTGGTGCCATCGGCCATCAGGACCTTCGTCCCCGGCGGGAAGCTGTGAGTCTCGCCGGCTGTGATGCACGAGGCGGTGCTCATGGCCATGTCGACGGCGCCGTCGATCTGGTCCATCTTGTGCAGGGCGTTGGCACCCTTGGCAGCCTTCCCCGCCTTTTTCAGCGCGCCTACGCCGGGAACGGCCCCGAGCAGGTCTTCTGCCGCATCCAGGAAGTTGCCTTCCTGGAGCTCCATGGCCGTGAGTCCCACTGCGGCAACCGGTGCGAGCGGTGTGAACGAGGCGAGTTCCAGGCCGCCCCGGACGCGCTCGCGCACCGTGAAGTCGTTGTAGACCAGCGTGACATGGACACCCGTCATTGCCGGGTGCTCCTTGGTGGCGAGGGTGGAACCGCCCCAGTAGAAGAGGTCCCATCCGTCCTGGGAGGGCACCCAGGCCTCGTAGATGCGGTCCCCCTTGTCGTCCCGACAGATGTCGAAGCCGCCGCAGATCCCGTCCGGGCGCATGCCGCTGGGGTCGCTGAGGGTCAGCGGGTTGTTGTTGCTGTAGGTGTAACCCGTCAGGGACTGCGGATCGCCGGAGTCCAGCAACGGGTCGACGCTGATGAATCGTCCGGTGGCCGGATCGTAGTCACGGGCCCCGAGGTGGGTGAGGCCGGTGGGCTCGGTGACACCGCCGAGGAATCCGCGGGTGCCCGCCCAGGTTCCGGGACTGGTGCCGCGTACACCACCGAAGGGAGCAGAGCGGCGCTGCTCCAGGCCACCGCTGGTGGCGTCGATGCCGACTTCGGCGGTGCCGTGGTGATCGTTGATCTGGAAGGTGACGCGGTTGTCGTCCGTACGGACGGCGGTGGCGGCGCCCAGGGGGTAGTAGCGGGTCGCGGCAGGCTTGGTAGCGCCCTTGACCAGCTTGAGCTCGGTGCCACCGAGGTAGAGGGTCCAACTCTCGGCTGCCGGGTCTGCGGTGTCGAGAGTGTGCCCGATCAGGCGGGCGCCGGTCGTGTCGTACAGGTAGTCGGTGGTCTTGCTGGTGGTTGTGGTCGTGGAGCCGGCCGTGGTCTTCACCGTGTCGGCGAGCCGACCGAGGCGGCCTTCGGTGTCCCAGGTCAGTACCTGGTCATTGGTTCGGTTGGCCGACGGCTTGAGGTGCCGTGCGCTGGTGTTGCCGGAGTTGTCGTAGCCGTAGGTCTCCGCCACGGGCGCGCCCGCCGCCCCGGTCACGGTGCTGGTGGAGGTGAGGCTGTGCGGGCGGGCCGCAGTGGGGGCCGGGTAGCTGTAGGTCGTGGTCGAGTCCTGGTCGGACTTGCCCGTCGGTTCGTGACGGGTCTCCGTGGCCCGGGTGCCGTTGGTGTTGTAGGTCCAACTGGTCCAGTACGGGGCGGGGCCGCCCAGCTGGGTGCCGTTGGGAGCTGAGCAGGAACCGGTGTTGGGGGTGTAGGCCTCCGTAAGGCGCGCCAGGTAGTCGTAGGTGAAGCACTGGCGGTCGGTGCCCGCCCGGGAGGTGTCGGTCACCGAGGTGACGTTGCCTGCCTGGTCGTACGTGTAGCTGGCAGCCCGCGCGGCCCCGGTGACGCCGTACTGGTCGGCGCGGCTGGAGGCGAGGCGCTGCGTGCCCCATTCGTAGGTGTTGGTGAGGTAGACGTCCTTGCCGGCGGTGCCGTTGGAGAGCGTAGTCTGCAGCGGTTTGCCGGTGAGGCTGTAGGTCTGCCCGGTCTGGTACTTCGTCAGGCCTTCTACGGCGGTGACCCGGTGAAGGTCGTCGTAGCTGAAGACCACCGATTCACCCGGCAGGTTTCCCGCTGCCGGGTAGGAGGTGGACCTGGCCTGGCCGTCGAGCCGGTAGATGGTGCCGCTGATGTAGTTTCCGGCCAGGGCCTCCTGCCCCGGCACGGACGGGATCGTCACTGTTGTGCGGGTCGGACGGGCCATGGTGTCGAACAGCGCGTACGTCGTCTTGTACTCGTAGGTCTTGCCGCCGACCGTGCTGAACCGCGAATTGGAGGCTACCTGGCCCTTGTTGTTGACCGGGTCCCAGACCTGCGAGGTCAGCAGCGGACCGGTGACGGAGCCCTCATGGGTCTCGGTCACACGCGACAGGTTGTCATAGACGTTCGCGACGGTGTTGCCGCGCCCGTCCGTCGTGCTGGCCAGCTCGCCTCGGCTGTTGTAGGCCATCACCGAGGTTCCGGAGTCCGGGTCCACGGCCTTGACCTGTCGGCCGAGCTGGTCATACGTCCACGTCCAGACGGTGCCCGCCGGATCGGTCAGCTTCTTGAGATGCCCGGCGGCGTCGTACTCGTACTTGGTCGCGTCATAGGCGCCGGTCGGGGTGCCGGCCTTGTACTGGCGAAGTTCGGTGACCTTGCCGGCCCTGTCGAGCATCTGCATGGACGCAGTTCCGCCAGTGGGCGGAGTGACGGAGACGTAATCACCGCCGTACTCCGTCACCGTGCTCGACAGCGGCGTGCCGACGCCGTTCCCGGCACTCATCGTGGTTTTGACAGCCCGCCCGAGACCGTCGTACGCAGTGGCGGTCTGGGTTTCGACACCAGTGGTGTCGTCGACCTTGCGGAGTGTTCCGCTCGGCGCGCTGGTGGCGTAGTACGGCGCGTACGCGAGCGAGGCTTGGCCTCGCCCGTCGTAGAAGGTGTCGGCCAGGACTCGCCCGCCTGCGCTACCGGGTGCCTGGGTCTGTCGAGGCCGGCCGAAGCCGTCGTACAGGGCGTACGAGGTCTGCTGGGAGCCGTCCTCGTTGAGGGTCTTCTCCGCGACAGCGGCGATCTTTCCGTCCTCGACGGAGTAGCCGAACTCCTTGTTGGGCGTGTCCCCGTTGGCCTTGGAACGGTTGGGCTGCCAGACCTTGAGGGTGCGGCCGAGCGCGTCGTACAGCACGTCGGTGCGACGGTTGTTGACGTCGAGAGTGTCGATCGTTTGACCACGCAGCAGGTCGTACTCGGCGGTGGACGTCTGCGCGGTGGCAGCGCTGCCGAGGGTTGCCGGCGGAGTGGTGACCGTGGACTTGGTCGGCCGGCCGGTGGCCGGGGTGTAGGCGGTGGTGGTCGTGCGGGGGTCCGGCAGCGCGGTGGTGACCGCAGCGGTCGCTCCCGTGGTGTCGAACACCGTGGAGGAGACCAGCGCTGTTGTGGTTAGCGGACGCCCGTAGACGTCGTACGTGGCCGCGCTGTCCAGGTAGCTTGCGCTGTTGCCGGTCCGGCTTTTGAGCACGTGCACCAGCGTCAGGTCGTTCTTGACCGGTGCCTTCCCGTAGGCCTGGCCGTCGTAGCGGTAACGGGTGTCGGACAGGACCGCCGAGGTCCCGTCGGCCTGAGTGTCGCGATTGACGTTCGCCGCGCAGTCGACGGCGACCGTCTCCTGGCGGATCATCCCGGAAAGGATCCACGCCCCGGTGTTGTCGGCGTAGGTGGTCCGGGTGCACCGCTCGTCGCCACTGCGCCCGGTGTCACCGAGTTCCTCCGACATGGTGGTCCGGCCGTAGTTGTCGAAGGTGCTGTTGGTCCGCACCTCGCGCCAGCTCTTGCCCGCTCCGTTGTCCAGTGACGAGAAGGCACGCTGGGTCGACGAAGCGACCATGTTGGCGGTGGTGGTGCCCCAGTCCCGGGCCCGCTTTGCGGTCTCCTTCTTCCACGGAGTGCTGACGGTCTTGGCGAGGACGACACCGCCGGGCTTGTCGTACTGTTCCGTGCGGTACTGGTACGTGGCCCAGGCGTCATCGTCGATGAGGACGGTGCCTTCGCCGTCGTTCACGGTGACGGTGCGCTTGCTGTTCTTGTCGGAGGGGTTGTTGCGGTCGCCGTCCATGCCGCGCAGGAAGTACGAGTCGCTCTGCGTCGACATGCCTTCGACGCCGCCGCTCTCGACCCGGGCGTGGGCGTAGCCGCGCCATTGGGACCAGGTCTTGAGCTTCTCCTTGGTCAGGCCGTCCTCGTCGTCGAAGTGCCAGGCGGCGTCGCCGAGATAGGTGTAGTGGGTGACCATGTCGGGCGCGCCGCCGGTGCGGTCGGTGGCGATAACCGACTCGACCACGTACTTGTTGAACCACTCCGTGGTGACCGGGCTCTCCTCGGAGGCCTGGTACATCTGCGGGAAGCAGCGGGTGGTGTTGGTCTCCGGGATGGGCAGGTTCGCCCAGGTGCAGGCCTCGCCGGAGTAGTTGACGTCGATCTGGCCGCCGAGTTCGTCGGTGACGGTGCCCAGGCGCTGCTTGACGAATGGAGCGCGGCCGTCACCGGTCTTGTCCAGCCGGTTGACCATCTGCTTGTAGGCGAAGGCGGTCTTCGGCAGCGCGACGGCAGGGGTGGCGGAGTTGCCGGTGTGCTTGATCGAGTCCAGCAGGAGCTGGTAGTCGAAGTCGGCGGTGCCCCACTTGTGAGTCAGGTCCCAGGTGTCCACCGGTGCGTAACTGCCGTTCGCCTGAAGGGTCTTGGCGACGACCTGGGTGAGGCGGGTGCGGGTGAAGAACACCGGCGCGAGCACCCTGGTGCAGTCGGTGCCGTCCTTGCAGTTCTGGTCCCACGGGGTGTCGTACCAGTACTGCCGGTTGGTGTCGATCGAGCCCGCGTCGCAGCGGCCCGCCGTGGTCTCCAAGCAGCGCTCGGCGGTGCCGAACTCGACCCGGCCCATCGGCTTGACGGTCGCCGAGTAGATGTCGTTCTTCTGCTGGCCGTACTCGATGTGGTCGAGGCGCCCACCGCGCACGTACGGAGTGCGGTCGGTGGCCTTGAGGTTGCGGCCGTAGTTGTTGGTCTCCGGCGTGTACCAGTAGGTGACGTCGTTGCCGTGGGCGTCGACCACCAGGTCGAGGCTCCACCGCCAGCCCTGCTGGCACCACGAGGCGGCGAACGTCGAGGCGTTGCACGGCTCGCCGGCGTTGTTGCCGTACACCGGCACCGTGTACACCGACTTCGTCTCCGGCTGGCCGGCCGTCCAGTTCGGAAGACGGTTGTAGCCGAAGTAGTAAGACGTACCGTCAGTGGTCGTCGCCCGGAAGTACTCGCCGTCGTTGTCGCCGTTCCCGCGGGACGTGTCACGGACCCGGACGATCTTCGTCGAGTCATCGTTCTTGATCCGCCACTCGTCGGCGGACACCGGAATCAGTTCACCCGCATGCCCGTCGAAGCTGATCGTGGCGTTGTCGGTGCCCCAGCACAGGTCGCCGGGGCTGATATTGCCGGTCTTCGGCGCGCCGTCGTCCATGCACGGCTTGTAGGCCCGCTGCACGAAACCCGGAGCCAGATCGAAGCCGTCGCCCACCCAGGAGGCCTGGTTGTTGGTGCTCGCCGTACGTCCGTCGATGCCGGCCGAGTTGTACTTCAGGGCGAGCTTGGGCGTGAGACTGCCCGGCATCGCCGTCACCGGCATCTCGTAGGACCAGGTGAACGATCCGCTGTTCAGCGAGGTCGACCAGGTCGAGGCCGAGGAGAGCGGGCTCGCCTTGTAGTCGCCGCTCGGCCCGGCCGAACCGGTGGTGGCGGCCAGAACGACCGCACCGCCCACCGCCTGGATGCGGGTGGAACCGGCCGGAGCAGCGGTCAGTGCGTCCGCCGTGACCGTCTGCGCCTCGACGTCGTTGCCGCCAGGGAGCGGCGTCTGCGTCCGGCACTCGGCCGACTCCGGCGTGGTCAGTGCGCACTCGGGCAGTCGCACCAGCTTCAGGCGGGAGCCGAACCCGGAGCCCGCCGCCTGTGCGAAGGACGAGTAGTCGACGGCCACGCCGGCGTTCTCGTCCGTTCCGGCCACGGTGAACAGCACACCGGTGACACCGGCCTTGGCCGCCGCGTCC
>NZ_BMRI01000076.1:3984-7763 GCF_014648555.1 Kitasatospora griseola | reverse complement strand
CCGGACCGCCGCCGACAGGGCAGTTCGCAGCACCAGGTGCGATTCCTTGGCGCTGGCCACCGACACCTTCTTCGTCACCGTGGCGATGAGCCGGCGGACGTCCGCCGTGCCCACCCCCTCCAACGTCTTGGAGCCGAGCACCGGCAGGAGGTGCAGCCGGATGTGCATCTCGTACTTGTCGAGGGTGGTGCGCTTCCGGTTGGGCTTGATGAAGTGCTCCAACCAGTAGGGCAGCCACTCGGAGAGCTTCGCCGATCGCGTGGGGGTCGGGATGTTCTGGCGGTCTCGCCGGACCAGTTCCTGGCGCTTCTCGTCGCACTCCAGCCAGGTCGAGCCGTAGACGTACTTACGGGCCCGGGTGCCGTCGGGCTGCGGCACGTAGACAGCCGCCTGGTATCGGCCGTCCTTGCGCTTGGTCACTGTGCCGGAGCCGTTGGGGTTCCGCTTCTTCACCATCAGGCGGCCTCTTCCATCTTGGTGCGGACGTAGTCGTGGACGGAGGTGAGGGGGATGCGGCGGGAGCCGCCTTCCTTGAAGCTGCCGAGCTTCTTGGCGCGGATGAGGTCGTAGACCTTGCCGCGGCTCATTCCGAGGGCGGCCATGACTTCGGGGACCTTCAGGGCGATGGGTGCGATGTGGGCCACGGCGGTCCTTTCCAGCGCGGCGGATGACGTTCGAGGGCTTGGGGCGTGCGTGTGTGTCCTAGGTGGGGATTTCTGCGTCACCGCGTCATCTGCGTCATTCAGGTGCTCTGACCTGCGGTTTTGAATGACGCAGCGTCGGGGCTCTGCGTCACCGCTGCGTCATCGGTTGCGTCATCGGGTGACGCGGGTGACGCATGATGACGCAGCGGCCGTCGTCTGCGTCACCCCTTTCCGTGCAGGTCAGGGGCCGTTTTTCGGCTCGGGTGACGCGGGTGACGCAGGATTCTCTACTTAGGAAAAATTGAGGCGGTGTCTGTTGTTCTTCGGGTGCGCCTCAGAGCGAGAAGGAGGAGCCGCTGCGCGGCACGCTCTGGGGCGGCGCAGCCGCCGAACAGCAAGAGGAGCACCCGGGGGCTGAGCGAGGCCGTGCTCTTCTTGCGGTTCGGGCGGTGACGGGTCAGGGCAGGTGGAGCTGTTCGTGCTGGGGCGGCGGTGCGGGGCGGGTCATCTCCAGGTAGCGGCCCGTTTTGGTGCGGCCGGAGTCGATGAGCACGTTGCGTGCGGCGAGGGTGGGTTGGAGGCGCTTGAGCCGGTCGGACAGCACCTTTCCGGTCGTCGGCCACCCTTTGGGCAGGGAGCGCAGTTCCTCGCCCGCGTAGAGGCGGCTGAGGGTGGCCAGCCACTCCGTGGACGTCATCTGCTGCGGCTGGCCCGGGGTCATGGTGTCGGCGTGGGTGAGGACGGTCTGCGCGAGCAGGTCGCCCTCGATCACGTCGTCGTTCAGGTCGTCGAGGCTGGCGCGGTAGGCGGCGAGCGCGCCGAGGTGTTCGGCGGCGTCGAGCTGCGCGCAGAGGTGGGCGAAGTCGGCCATGCGCGTCTCGGTGGGGGTCTCCGCCTGCGTGGCGCGGACCTTGACGGTCAGGTCGAGAAGGGAGCCGAGGATGACGGGCAGCACCGGCTCGTACTCCGCCCACAGCTCGGCCTCGGTCCGCCGGACCTTGGGCCGCTCCAACCTGAGCGGCAGGAGGCGTTCGGCGAGGTCGGGGCGGATGACGCCGACGTCGATGCCGGTGAGCAGCAGGGGGCGGCGGTAGCCGACGCGGAAGACGTCGCCGTCGGTGAACAGGGCCCGCTTGACGTTCTCGGCGCCGGTGACGATGCAGCACATGGCGTCGGACATGTCCGGGGTCATGTGGGAGAGGTTGTCGAGGGCGGTGACCCAGCCTGCGGCCACGGCGGCGATCAGGTTCTCCTCGTCTTTCGGCGCGCGGCGCAGGTCGCCGGTCATGCCCTCGACGACACGCAGGAGCATCCGGCCGGCCGTCGACTTGCCCGCGCCCTGCGGGCCGGTCAGGAACGGCGCGGGCACAGGGACGGACGGGCCGAGGCAGCCGACCAGCCAGGCCATGGCCAGCACCTCGGACCCGGCGTTCGCGAAGTTGCACAGCCGGAACAGGTGGTCGAAGCCCTTGCCGTCGGTGTCCTTCGTGGGGATGGGGAGTTCTCCGGTGAGCTGGGTGCGCCGCCAGCACACCTCGCGCGGGTCCGGGACGCGGACGTCCCAGCCGTTGGGGTGGATGCGCACGGAGAGGCCATCGGCGCGGCCGAGGTCGAGCCACGTCGCGCCGTCGAAGCCGGGGGCGACGCGGATGTGGACGGGCTGCACGTCCTCGGACAGGGCGAGTGCCTCGATCAGGTCGAGGGCTTCCTTCATGGCGGTGCCGTTGAACACGCCTTTGCCGTCCTTGTAGAGGCCGACCAGGAGTTCCTGGCGGTGGCTTCCGGTGGTGCCCTGGGAGCGGATCGGGCGGGCGACGGGGTGGCCGAGCTTCTGCGCGTACACGGCCCCGTCGGCGGTGCGGAAGTACCGGAAGTGGGCTTGGGCGTAGTCGGCGATGACCTGGCGTGCCGGGTTCTTCTCGTCGTCTCCCACGGCTACATCCCCAGCCTGTGGACAGCGTTCGCCCACGCGTCGGCGCAGTGCCGGGGGGACTCGCCCTTCGCGCCGGCGGCGGCGAACAGCCGCTGGACGTGGGCGTCGGTCAGGCACCCGCACCGGCCGTGCGTCGAGAGCACCGCGAGGAACGTCCCGAACACGGTGGCGTGGACGGCGGCGGTGGCGGCGGTGATGGTCTGCTCGGCCATGGCGATGCCGCGTTCCAGGAACACCGGGCTGCGGTGCGGGCACCGGCCGCCCCCGGCCGGCACCGGCACGGAGACGCGCACCGGCCGGACCGGGGCTGGCTCCCTGACGACCAGGTCGCGGACCGCGTCCGGCAGGGCGGCGAGCGGGCCGGTGCCGGGGCCGAGCCAACGGGCGTAGGACATGAGCGACTTGACGTCCACGCCGGGCCGCACGGCGTTGGCGGACGGCATGGCACCCCGGTAGAGCCAGTGCTCGCCGCGGGTGGTGGCCACGGTCCGGGTGGCGGGCAGGCTGGCGTGCGCCCACGCGATGGCGTCCGCGTTGTCGAGGTCGACGACGGTCAGGGCCGCGCCTCCGGGGTGGTAGGCCACACCGGCGGCCTGCCGCCAGGCTCGCGCCCAGGTGGGCGAGTTGAGGACGGTCGGGTCGGTGGTGGCGGCGGCCCAGCCGTGGCACGGGGCCGGGCAGGTGCAGGGGCCGGGGGTCTTCATGTTCGGCCGGCCGCCGCACGCGTTGTTCGCACAGTCGGGGCAGTTGCCGAACGGCACCTTCCCCGCGCGCAGCGGCAGCACGGGCACGCTGACGGCTGCGAGGGAGAGAGCCGCGGGCAGGTGCTCTCCCCGAACCAGGGTCTGTTGGGTCATGCTGGGTGTCTCCAGTTCTGTTGAGGTTCTGGATCAGCGGCAGCCCCCTCCGGCCAGGAATCGGGGCTGCCGCTGTCGTTCATCGCGGCTTCGGCGCAGACCTTGTGTGCGGGTCTGCGCTGCTGGTCGCGCAGTGGTGTGGGGTGGCCGCACCAGCGGCACGGGAGGGTGCGGGTGCGGTCGAAGTGCCGGGCGTCGCGCCAATCGAGGGCGGCCACGGCCGGAGCCTCAGGCGGCGAGCGGGACGGGCGCGCCGGCGAGCAGGGCGAGGGCGTGGCGGCCGATCAGGTGGGTGTAGGCCGGGGGGATGGCTTCGGTGAGTTCCTCGCGGACGTCGGTCCAGGA
>NZ_BMRI01000076.1:0-3950 GCF_014648555.1 Kitasatospora griseola | reverse complement strand
GCCCATGGCGTGCTGCATCTCGGTGATGGTGGCTTTGCCGCCGCCGGAGCCGTACGCGGCGACGTAGGGGCCGTCGTGGTACTGGCCGTGCCGCCAGCCCCGGACACGGCCGCGGTGGCGGGGGTGGGTGGGGTTGGGCATGGTCCAGCCGCCGAGTTCGAAGTTGCGGTGCCGCAGGACGCCCAGGTGGAACATCTCGCCGCAGAGGCTGATGTCCTTGCGCACCGGGGCGCGGCCGTTGGGCTGTTCGATGACGTAGGGCCGGCCGGTGGACTCGGCGGCGGCGCGGGTGGCGGCGACCAGGTCGATGTGGGCGGTGCCCCAGCCCATGGCGGTGTTGGTGCCGACGGTGAGCGCGCATCCGGCCTGGCAGGGCGGCGAGGTGTGGATCAGGTCGTACTCGGCCCCGTGCTCACGGATGTACTCGACCGCGTCGCCCTGGACGAACCGGTACGGGTAGTTGGGGCGGGGGCGGATGTCGATGCCGGTGACGTCGAACCCGGCGCGGTGGTAGCCGGTTCCGGCACCTCCCGCGCAGCAGAACGCGTCCAGGACTCGCGGCCGTCGGCCGGCGGTGGTGACGGGAATGACGGAAGTGACGCTCATTCGGTGTCTCCTGGCGTGGTCTCAGGCCGCGCGGCGGGTGGCGAGCTGGACGACCGGCGCGAGTCGCTGGACCGGAGCGAGCTGAACGGGCTGCGGGAGGGGCTCGCCGCCGCCGGGCGGGGCGGGGGTCTCGTCGTTCTGCTCGGCCGCGGTGGCGCGGTCGTGGGCGGAGAGGTCGAGGACGGCGTTGACGCGGGCGGAGTCGGCGCGGGAGGCGCGCTGGGAGGCGAGGTGGGGGATGAGGGCGAGGGTGCCGGGGCCGAACAGGACGGCGGCGGTGACCAGGTCGCTGGTGTTCATCGGGTTCCTCCGGTGCGAGCGGCGTGGGCGATCAGGTCGAGGACGCTGGTGCCGAGCTGGGCGGTGCGTTGCTGGATGGCCTGCCAGGAGTCGGGGTCGATGTTCATGAGCGCGGCCAGCGACGCGGCGGGGTCGCCGGTCGCGGCGGCAGTGAGGGCGTCACGCAGGTGCGCGGCGGCCAGCGGCCGGATCCCGGCCGTGGCGGTGGCGGTGGGGGTCATGCGCGGACCTTGGCGATGGCGTCGGTCAGGGCGTGGATGAGGTTGTTGATCGGCCCGGCGACGCCGGTGGAGGCGAGCAGGAAGCCGAACAGGACGGCGACGATCGCGGAGCCGTAGCCGAGGGACTTGGCCTTGAGCAGGAGGCCGAGGACGATGCCGAACAGCACGACGAGGGAGACGGTCAGGGCCATGACACGGCCTTTCGTTCGACGGCCCGGGGGCCGGAGCGGGACGTGCGGGGGTGGGGTTCAGCGGGTGCCGTTGCGCCAGGTGCGGTGGGCGGCGTTGAACAGGTGGCGGCCGATGCGGATGCGCTTTCCGGCGCCCTTGCAGCGGCGGCAGGTCTTTCCGCGCTTGGGGTTGCCGTGGCGGTCGGTCTTGAGGGCGAAGCCGAGTCCGGCGCACTTGCGGCAGTTCCCGAACGGGCTGGCCGCACACAGTGCGCTGTAACCGAGGGTGACGAGAAGGGTGGTGGCTATCGCGGGGAGCAGGAGGGGTGTCACAGTGGCCTCCAGGCGGGGTTTCCGGGGTTTTCGCAGGTGGCGCGCTAGGGGCTAGTTCGCTGGCCAGGTGTGGTGGGGGCCGCTAGCGGGGGTGCTAGGTCTAGCGGGGGTGTCCGCTAGGCCTAGCACCCGTTTGCGGCTGTCAGGCGGCGCGCTTCTTGTCGCGCTCCGTGACGGCCTTGGCGAGGTCGTCGCGGGTGATGCCGCGTCGGTTCGCGCCCTTGCCGTCCTCGGTGGTGCCCCAGACCTGGCCGGTGGTGATGCCGTAGGGCTTGAGCGCGGCGACCAGCTGGTCGGCCTTGGCGCGGCCCTCCAGCTCGGCCCACGGGCCGTAGACGTCGGGGCGGAGTTCGGCGAGGCGGGCCACGATCGTCTCCGACCAGAGCTTCGGCTCGTCGGGGCCCATCACCGCCAACACGTCGGCGAGCAGGTCGTGCGAGACGGCCGCGGCGGGGGCGGCGTCGGCGGTGCCGGCCGCGTAGCCGGTCAGCAGGCCGGCCTGCTCGCGGGCGCGGCGTCCGCGTGCGGCGATCGCTTCGGCCATGGGCGCGTCGGCGAAGACGGAGCGGACGATCTGGGCGTCGGCGCCCTCGCCGCCGACGTAGTAGGCGATGCCCCGGTCCTCCCGGGAGAACGTCGTGGCCCGAACGCCGCGCTTGTAGGAGGAGGTGCCGAGGACCATGTCGTTCTCGACCTGGCCCATGACCTTCAGGCACAACCTGAGGATCGCGTTCGCCGAGATGCCGGTGGGCAGGGACTTGGCGTCGGGGCGCTGGGTGGCGAGCAGCAGCACGATGCCGGTGGCGGGGCCGCGCTTGACCAGGTCGGTGCAGATCTCCTCGAACTCCCCGCCGTACTTGGGGTGCTCGAACCACACCTGGCACTCGTCCACGCCGACCACGATCGGGTGCAACCTGAGCGACTTGTTGTCCGCGAGCTGGGAGGTGACCTTCGACTCCGGGCAGACGTCGCGGGGCAGGGAGCGGATCACCTTGGTGCGGCGCCGGAGTTCCTCGCGGACCTCGCGCATGTCGGCGATGGCGTACTCGATGTCCTCGTCGTCGTCGCCGGCGCGGTGGCGGTGGCTCACCTGGCCTCCGACGGGATCGAGGTCGCCGGTGCCCTTCAGGTCGTAGGTGTGCAGCTCGGCGCGGGGGTCGAGGGCGGAGATGAGCAGGAGCAGGCGCAGCAGGAAGGTCTTGCCCATGCGGGGGACCGCGCCGATGATCCCGGCGATGAACATCAGGGTGACCGTGACCCAGTTGCCGCGCTGGTCGGTGGCGAAGGCCACGGGGTTGAACAGGTCGACGGTGCCGGCCTTGGCGAGCGGCCAGGCGGGCTGCTTGGCCTTGGCCATGTCCTGGTCGCCGACCCACAGGACCATGCGGCCGGGGTGCTCGCCCTTGGCCTGCTCGGGCCACACGGTGCCGATCGGACGGCGCAGCCCGGAGGCGAGGCGGCCGCGGCGCTCCATCACGTCGGTGACCTCCACGCCGGCGGGCAGTTCGACATCGGCGCGCCAGCCGGGGCCGTCGCGGGTGATCGGCGCGGGGAAGGTGATCCCGCTGTTCTTCGACCTGGCGGAGGTGATCGCGCCGATGCCGAGGGACTCCAGCGCGGCCACGACCATGTCGGAGGTGAGCTTGGGGGCCTTGGCCTTGACCACGGATCGGGCGATGAGCGGCTCGTCCGCCGGCGCGCCCGCCGCACCCAGCGCCAGGACCACGGCCGCGGCCAGCGCCATGAGGGTGGCCTCGGAGGTCATCACCAGCAGCACGATCACGGCCGTGAGGCCGAACACCGAGGCCAGCAGGCTGATGATGCCGCGCAGCCGCACCCGGTTGTCGCGCTGCCGGCACAGCTTCAGGTACAGCTCGGCGTCCTCCCGCCGGGCCGCGGCCGCACGCAGCGGCTGCCCCTCGGCGTCGGACGCCCACCGGCCCAGGAACGACAGCGAGCGCACCGCGCCGCGCGGCGAACGGGCCGCCAACTTCGCGGCGTAGAGCGGGGAACGCACCGCGTGGTAGGCCAGCGAGTGGCCGACGTGCCCGGCCGCCCACCTGGCCTGCTTCGCGAGCTCGGACTTCGACAGCAGCCAGGCCGGGAGGACCGGGCGCCGCGAGCCCTCCGGCACCGGCAGCGGCACCACCGCGGGCTGGTCGACGTAGACGGACTGCCCGTCCACGTCGTCCTCGCCGTCACCGGAGGCGTAGGTGAGGGTGGGGGCGGGGCGGCGCTCGGTGCGGGCCTTGTCGAGGTCGAGGACCTCGCCCCGGGCCTCGGCCTCGGCGTCGGCGGCCATCGACGCCGCCAGCAGCAG
>NZ_BMRI01000075.1:7664-8283 GCF_014648555.1 Kitasatospora griseola | reverse complement strand
CCACCCGAGCGACTGGGTAGTCGCCCGGGACGCGGCCTGGTTGCGATCCTCGGCCGTCCCGAAGGACGACCGCCACCTCGTCCCGTCCGTCACCATGTCAGGCCCGCCGAGTTGCGATCCTCGGCCGTCCCGAAGGACGACCGCCACACCGCCGCTTCTACGCGCAGTTCAGCAACCTGCCCGGGTTGCGATCCTCGGCCGTGCCGAAGGACGACCGCCACACCGGAGGGCCTTGGTACCCGTCGCCGCAGTCGACGGTTGCGATCCTCGGCCGTCCCGAAGGACGACCGCCACCAGCACGTCGATGGTCCGCACCGCGGAGACCGTCGCGTTGCGATCCTCGGCCGTCCCGAAGGACGACCGCCACCGGCGGCCGACGCCGCCGCCCGGGGCCAGGCCGGGGTTGCGATCCTCGGCCGTCCCGAAGGACGACCGCCACCGTGGTGCGGGTTCCTGAACTTGCCGCCGACGTTGTAGTTGCGATCCTCGGCCGTCCCGAAGGACGACCGCCACCCCTGGACCGGCCCTACCACCTCGTGATCCACGGAGGTTGCGATCCTCGGCCGTCCCGAAGGACGACCGCCACTGTCCTCGAAGGTGGCGTCGTCGGTCATGCCCG
>NZ_BMRI01000075.1:0-7642 GCF_014648555.1 Kitasatospora griseola | reverse complement strand
GCGGTTGCGATCCTCGGCCGTCCCGAAGGACGACCGCCACCTCCTCCGCGGCGGCCTCCTCCTGCTCGATGCGGGCGTTGCGATCCTCGGCCGTCCCGAAGGACAACCGCCACGGCATATAACCAGGGTGAACACGTCCCGAGTGACTGCGATGCGGAGACTGTTCACCGGCTGATTCCACTCAACTCGGACATCACGCTTCGGTGCGATCCGCGTGGCGTGTGTGCACTTGGGGTTCCGAACCGTGCTCTGTCACAGGATGAGGTCCTCACGGTGGCTTTGCACTCGGGCGATGCCGAGTGTCCGTACGTCGTTGAAGCCGTTGTGCGGGAGGCGGTAGATCCGGATGCTGTCGGTGTTCTCGTCGATGGTTCTGCCGATGTCGTTGAGGAGGTGCAGGAGGTCGACGTCGGTCGCGGCGATCTCGAAGACGGACTTCTGGACCCTCAGGCCGTGGCCTTCGCAGAGCTTCGCAACTTTCCGGAGCCGGCGGCGGCCTTCAGGTGTGGTGGTGTCAACGTCGTAGGTGAGCAGCAGGTCCATCAGCCGGCCGTCCAGGGCAGGTATCCGGGGAGGTCGCCTCGGATGTGGCGGGCGAGGATACGGCACTGCAGGACCGGGAGGAGTGCGGCGGGGACTGTCCGGCCGGCTGCCGGGTGTTCCCAGGGTTGGGTCTTCCATTCCTGCCAGGCGGCGAGGACCGTCTTGCGGCCGTCTTCGGTGAGGTTGACGGCTCCGCCTGCGAGGGTCTCGAAGTGATGGGTCCTCAATTCTCGGCGGTTGAGGAGGGTGAGGGCGAATCGGTCGGCGAGGACAGGCCGGAATTCTTCCATCAGGTCGAGGGCGAGTGCCGGTTTCGCGGGGCGCAGGCCGTGGAGGAAGCCGATGTAGGGGTCGAGGCCGATTTGTTCGATGGCGCCGTGGACGAGGTTGCGCAGCAGTCCGTAGGTGAAGGAGAGGGTGGCGTTGACGGGGTCGGTCGGTGGGCGGCGGTTGCGGTGGGTGAAGGCGGGGATGTCGTCGGTGGGGCGGTGTATGTCGCGGAGGGCGGCGAAGTAGTTGCGGGCGGCGTTGCCTTCGATGCCCATGAGGGTGTCGAGCGAGTCCGTGTGCTGGGTGTCGGTGAGTGCTTCGGCGATTTTGGCGGCGGCTTCGCGGATGCGGGTCTGTGCGGTCGGGTTGGTGTCGCGGGCGGCGCGGAGCAGGATCCAGCGGCTGTTGCGGATTTTTCCGGCGACGGTGTTGCGGGCGATGGCGAGTCGTTGGTGGGGGTCGGTGTGGGCGCGGTGTTGTTCGTGGCGCAGGAGGACGTTGCCGCGGACGGGGCCTTCGAGGCGTGCTTGGAAGCGTCCTCCGCGGGTCATCCAGGTGATGGGGCGTCCGTCCTGGGCGCAGCGGGTGAGGAGTTCGGTGGAGAGGTTGATGTAGCCGTAGAGGACGATGGCGTCGAGGCGTCGCAGGGGGAGGGTCTTGCGGCCGGGGGTGTCGGGGAGGTGGATGCGGAGGGCGTCCTGGTCGAGGCGGAGGTCGGCGCCTTGGGTTTGGACGTAGAGGGTGTTGAGGAGTTCGAGGGTCATGGGTGTGTGAGTTCTTCGTCGGGGAGGGTGTAGAGGTCGGTGAGGGCGTGGTGGTACTGACGGGTGCGGGTGAGGACGGTGGGCATACAGATGGTGGCCATGGAGCAGCGGCGGCAGCGGTTGTCGGTTGCGGGTGGCGGTAGTTGACGGGTGGTGAGGAGTTCGCGGACGGCCTGAGTGGTGGTGGCGACCCGTTGGTGGAGTTCGGGGGTGATGGTGAGGGTGTGGCGTCGTCGGTCGGCTGCGGAGTAGATCGCGGCGTGGGGTACGGGTCGTTGGAACATGTGTTGCAGGCAGAGGGCTTGGGCTGCTGCTTGGACGTCGGCGGGGCCGCCCGGGTGGTAGCGGCCTGATTTGTGTTCGACGGGCAGGATGGTGCCGTTGTCGTGGAGTTCGACGGTGTCGCAGGTTCCGGTGAGTCCCAGGTCGTCGTGCCAGACGGGGAGGGCGTGCAGGGTGCGGATGGTTCCGCGTCCGCGGTTGCTGGGGGTGTCGACGCGTTGGTGGAGGAGGGTTCCGCGGGTGGTGGCGGCGTCGTCGGTGAAGGCATCTTCGAGGACGATGAGGGCGCACTGGCGGGGGCAGTAGGTGTAGTGCTCCAGCCAGGAGAGGGCGACTTGGGGTTGGTCGCCGTCTCCTGGTCGGGGGTTGGGGTGGGTCATCCGACGATGCGGGTGAGGGTGACGCCGGCGTCGGCGAGGCCGGTTTCGTCGATGTCGATGGGGCCGTAGTCGGTGATGTTGCGGGCGGTGGCGTCGTGGAGTTGCTTGATGCGGATGCGGTCGAAGAGGGTGTGGGAGGGCAGGCGGCCGAAGGCGTCGTCGTGGGTGAAGACGTAGAGGCCGCGCAGGGCGAGGCTGCCGCGGGCGGCGGCGCGGTCGTGTTCGAACATGATCTCGAAGGCGCGCCAGAACATGGCGAGGTCGTCGCCGGTGACGCCGGTGCGGGCGGCGAGCGGGGCGCTGAAGTGGCCGGCTCCGCGGTAGAGGGCGTAGGGGACGATGTGTTTGGTGCCCATCTCGGTCTCCTTGCCCTTCTTGTCCTCGGTGGGGTTGTTGAACGCGTCGACGTCTTCCTGCTTGGTGGGGGTGACGCGGGTGATGCCGATCTCCAGGGGGGTGATCGGGTCGATGGAGCGGGAGAAGGTGAGCTGCATGGGGCCCTGGACGCGGCCGGCAGGCTTCTTGCCGGTGCTCATGACGGCGCCGAACATGCGGATGTCGTAGAAGGTCTGGCACATCCAGGTGCGGGCGTCGGCCTGCCGGGTCTTGGGGCCGAGGGCGGTGTAGGCGCGTTCGTGCTGGCTGTTGAGGGCGACGCCGGCTTCGACGTAGATGTCGTAGCCGGGCTTGGGCTGGTGCTGGTTGAGCATGGCGACGGTGTTGCGGATCTTGCGCTTGATGGCGACGTCGGTGATGAGGCCCTGTCCGGAGACGGGGTCGGTGCGGGGGCTTCCACCGGCGTCGGGGTCGCCGTTGGGGTTGCTGTCGACGGCCTCGACGAGGAAGACGAAGTCGTGCTTTCGGGCGGGGTCGAGGTGGGCGTCGTTCATGGCGGTCTCGTTCTCCAGGAGGTTTCGCACGGACGGGGATTGGCGTTTGGTCAGGAGGGCTGTTCGTCGGGGGTGTTCGCGGCGGTCTTGGCCGCCTTTGCCGCGGCTTTGGCGGCCGTTGCCACGGCTTTGGCTGCGAAGTCGGCAGCACGCTGCTGTTCGTAGCCGATGACGAAGCGGGCCTGCTCGCGGGGTGACAGGTGTGTGGGCGGGTCGTCGGTGAGCGCGCCGAGAACCTGCGCCAGCCGCTCGCTCAGGGCGGCGTGGGCACCCGGCTTGTCGCGGCGCAGGCGCTTGAGGTGGGCGTTGGCGCCGTGGCGGAGGTTGGCCAGGACCGCGGCCGGGGCGGTCATCGCGGTGCCGAAGTACTTGTCTCCGATGGTGGCCTTCACGTCGGGCAGGGCCGCCGCCTGGATCGCCTCCAGGACGGCGAACGCCCGCCCGCACAGGTAGGCGGGGTCGGTGCTGTCGGAGTCGAGCCTGGGCATCGGGCGGTCCGTTCGGTCGTGGGAGCGGTTGAGGGCGAGGCGCAGCAGTGCGGTGCGCGGGGCGTCGATGCGGTGGTCGGCGCGGATGCGCTGGAGCAGGAGCGGGAGCAGGCGCGCCGGTGGCGGGGTGCGGCGCAGGGCGCTGTGCAGGAGTTCGCGTTCGATGCCGTGGGGTGCGGTGCCTTTGACGTACTGGGTGCCGTTGTGGCGGCCGGCGGCGAGGGTGAGGTGCCACAGGGGCAGGTAGCGGGTGGTGCCGCGCCGGCCGTCGTGGACGCCGTGGTCCTCGAACCAGGCGCCGAGGTTGGCCTTGACGGTGTGCAGGGGGACGTCGAGCCATTCCCGCACCACGGTGCGGGCGTTGTTCAGGCCCAGGGTGAGGGCGTAGAAGTCGTTGGGGTCGACGCGGCCGGCGGCGGCCGGGTCGGGGGTGTGGTGGAGGGTGTCGATGAGGTGGGCGACGGCGTCCGGGTCCGGGTCGTTGTCGTCGATGAGCTCGATGAGCGGCTCGTCGACGGGCTCGCGCGTCCACCACAGCAGCACACCGTCGGACAGGGAACGGCGGTGCCGGCCGGAGGCGAGCATGGTGTTCACAGCGGCCATGGAACGGCTTCCGCAGCGGTCGCACACCGGGGTGTTGACCAGCTTGACGGCTCCACCCCTACCCTGCGCGGGCGAGTTGACGCTCACCAGCTGCGCCTCGTTGCTGCCGCCGGTCGACGGGATCGCGCCCTTCTTGATCGGCTCAGGGATCGTCGACAGCAGGTCGCCCGGCTCGCCGCACACCAGGCACAGCTCCTGCTGCGCACCGCCGGCGCCCTTACGCTCGCGTACGACGCGCGCCCACAACTCCCGCACCGATGCACGCTCGTGCAGCCAGCGGCCGTCCACCAGCACGCCGACCGTGTGCCGGGCGTCCACCTCCGGAGGGACCTCGCTCTCGGCGAGGCCGCGGGTGAGCACCTCCAGCACCAGGCCGGCCGACGGATCGTCAGGCACCTCGTCCGCCCAGCGGCGCAGCAGGGCAAGGTACTCCCCTCGTCGGCGGGCGGCCTCGGCCACATCTTTCTCGCTCGGGCCCTGTTCGTCGCCTTCGCCGCGGGCGCGGCCGAGGACGAACTCGGCGGTGTCCACCAGTAGGAACGGCGGCACGCGTGTTCCCGACCGCTGCACGTACGGCACCGCCTCGACGGTCGCCTCACCCCTGGACTTCGGCGGCGGCCGGCGATCGGCCAAGGACGGGGCCGCGCCGTCGGTCGTGATCACCAGCGCCCAGTCGATCTGCCGGTACCGGTAGAACTCCGGCGGCAGGCCCTCCAACCGCTCAGCCTGCTCGGCCAACCGCTGCAGAAGCACCGGTTCACCCCTCGCCGTCGACACGCCACGGCGCCGACGGCATCGCCACCGCGTCCGCGGACAGCGGCTCCTCGGGCACCTCCATCACCCCGTCCACCAGCCGCGCACGGAACCACCGGTAGCGCTCGCCCTTCGGCGTGTAGACGATCGAGTGCAGCATCACCCCCAGCTCCTCGGTCCGCCCCGCCAACGCGGGCGCCTCGGTCGCCGGCCCGAACGACGCGCTGAACTCCCGGCACCCCAGGAACGGCTGTGAGAAACACGCACCCCGGTCCACCCGCCGACGCAACTGCTCCCGGAACTTCTCCTCCGGCGCGTTCGCGTGCCGCGCCACCACGATCTGCGCCCGGATCCGGTACGCGACGTCCGCCAACGCCATCGTGTTCCGCTGGTCGCGGTCCTCCTCCACGTCGTACTGGGTGCCCGGGGCTGTCTGGAGTTCCTGCACCTTCTTCGCCGTGACGACCGACTTCACCTCGTTGCGACGCACCTGCATCCACTGAACCGGCCGCAGCACCTCGATCGCCCGCACCACATACCGGAACTCGGGCTTCCAGTAGATCGCCTCCAACACCCCCGTCGCAGCCGACGGCGTCATCACCGGATAACTCACCCGCTCCGACTTCAACTCCGGCCTGGTGAAGCACGCAAGAGGCCCCCACACCTCCACCACCAGATCCGGGAACACCCACCCCGAATTCCCCCGACGACGAGCAAGAGCATCCCGCTCCCCCGCCGCAGCAACCCTTCCGGCCACCACAATCGCCTTTCCACACACAGAAGATGACGCAACATCAGTTCTGCTGCGCCGAGGCGACCGTAGACCAGCCCACCGACAACGACCGGAGCGCAGAAACCTCCCCACACCCGCCACGGAGAACAGGTTCGATCAGCATTGGCCAAGAGCCGACGAAAAGGTCGACAAACCCAACTCCGAGACCAGCCGGTGACCCATGGCGACCGATCCGTGACCGAACAGGAGACAGAAATGACTGGAAATCTCCATGCCACACGGTCGCCGTTCTGCCCGGTTGCGATCCTCTGCCGCCCCGGAGAGCGACTGCCACGCCGACGGATTCGTGGAGAGCGCCGCCAGCTCGGCGTTGCGATCCTCGGCCGCCCCGAAGGACGACCGCCACCCGGCGCGCTCGCCCTGTGGGAGATCCCCGTCGCGGCGTTGCGATCCTCGGTCGCCCCGGAGGGCGACCGCCACCAGAGTGCTCAGGCCGAAGTTCGACGTGGTGTCGAAGTTGCGATCCTCAGTCGCCCCGGGGGCGACCGCCACCCGCCGACACCGCCCTCAGCGGTGGCCGGGAAGCGGTTGCGATCCTCGGCCGCCCCGGAGGGCGACCGCCACAGGAGGTTCTGGATCAGGTCGGGGTGTACGGCGGGATTACGATCCTCGGCCGCCCCGAAGGGCGACCGCCACTCATGGGCGAGGATCCAGCGGTGGTGCGCGCTGGCGTTGCGATCCTCGGCCGCCCCGAAGGGCGACCGCCACTCATGGGCGAGGATCCAGCGGTGGTGCGCGCTGGCGTTGCGATCCTCGGCCGCCCCGAAGGGCGACCGCCACCGAGGACGACGCCGCCGACCAGCTGGCCCGTCTGGTGTTGCGATCCTCGGCCGCCCCGAAGGGCGACCGCCACCCGGCCGCCGTGCCGCCGCAGGTGGGAGATGTAGGAGTTGCGATCCTCGGCCGCCCCGAAGGGCGACCGCCACGGCCAGGCGCTGCAGCTTCCCACCCCCGACGAGTTGTTGCGATCCTCGGCCGCCCCGAAGGGCGACCGCCACTCGAGCCGACCACCACGCCCACACCGACCACGACGAAGTTGCGATCCTCGGCCGCCCCGAAGGGCGACCGCCACTCCGGCGCGGAGCTGGGGGCCCGCCGTGGCTGACTAGTTGCGATCCTCGGCCGCCCCGAAGGGCGACCGCCACGGCTGCGCCGGGGTCGGCGAGCCACGCCACCTCCTGCAGGTTGCGATCCTCGGCCGCCCCGAAGGGCGACCGCCACCTCGCGTTCGACCTCGCCACCGGCTCCCGTGTCGTGGTTGCGATCCTCGGCCGCCCCGAAGGGCGACCGCCACTCGGCACCCACACTTCCATTCGTCACGTGACGAATGGTTGCGATCCTCGGCCGCCCCGAAGGGCGACCGCCACCCGGCCAGCCACCGCCAGGCCTCCCGCGGGTCGCCGTTGCGATCCTCGGCCGCCCCGAAGGGCGACCGCCACAGCAGAGCACGACGAGGACGCCGTCGGGGTTGGACTGTTGCGATCCTCGGCCGCCCCGAAGGGCGACCGCCACAGCAGAGCACGACGAGGACGCCGTCGGGGTTGGACTGTTGCGATCCTCGGCCGCCCCGAAGGGCGACCGCCACCCGCGCCGGACCCCGTGTTGGCTCCCGTCTCGGAGGTTGCGATCCTCGGCCGCCCCGAAGGGCGACCGCCACCCGCGCCGGACCCCGTGTTGGCTCCCGTCTCGGAGGTTGCGATCCTCGGCCGCCCCGAAGGGCGACCGCCACACCGGTCCATCAGCGGAAACCGGCTGTCTCTGGTACTCCTGCGCGACCAACCGGACAGGCAAATCTACAGAGTTCGGACATCCTGCTTCGGTGCGATCCGCGTGGCGGCTGCACACTCGGGGTTCCGAACCGCTGCCCGCCGACGTC
>NZ_BMRI01000074.1:565-8670 GCF_014648555.1 Kitasatospora griseola | reverse complement strand
GGGCGGCTCGTCGGCTTCGCCGCCGACTGCCCGGCTTCGCCGGGCTGTTCGGGCTTCGCCCGTTGGCGGGTACGGGGTTGGGGTGGGTGATGGAGGGTCAACTCCGCTGCTTCGCGCGGAGTTTAATGGTGGATGGGGTGATGGGGGCCTTCGGCTCTTGCCTGGATGGGCGGGCTCGGGGGGTGGGTTTGGCGGGCGCTCCGCAGCGTGGGCCCGAAAGAGTTCGGGGGAAGCGGGAGTCGTTGCGGGGCGTGTCGAATGGCGGGGTCACTCGTTGGGGTGGCGAGGGGCGGGCTTCGCCCGTTCTGATGCATCAAAGGTGTCTGCCCGCTAGACTCTTGGATGGGAGCGAGGGTCTGGGGAATTTTCTTGGGCTCGCTCCCGAACACGATCGTCGTCACTGAGAATACTGCGGATCAAACTGCGGCGGGAGCTGGAAATGGAATTCCTGGGCTTGGAGGAGACGGCGTGACGGTGTCTTGGCTGGCGGATTGGTACTGCGGGGAGTGCGGAGCCCAGGGGCAGGCGCGCTTCGAGGACGACACCGACGTCGCGGCCGATCACAACTGCGAGGAGGGCGGCGGGCCGCGAGGTCGGGTGGGACGGGCACGCGGAGTGCGGGGAGTGCGGCTGGGTGCTGGAGACGGACTTCTCCGATGACTGCTGGGTGGCGTCGGGCCACGTGTGCGAGGACGAGCCGGCGGTGCCGGCCGGGGCGGGAGTGGAGCGGTGATGGACGAGACGACCGGGGCGGCCGGGCGGGGTGAGCCGAGGTCGCAGGTCCCCCGCGGGCCGCTGCCGCCGTGGCAGGCCCCTGAGCCGGGGCGGCTGGCGGAGCTGCGCTCGGACCTCGTGGAGTACACCGGGTCGGCGATCGCCTTGCAGACACTGTCCGAGGCGATCAATGCGGGGCGGTTCACGCTGCTGCCGACGGTGCCGTCCCTGGGCGGGGCCTACTCGCCGGGCGCGATCGGCAGCCAGCTCCTGACCCGGCTGGAGGTGCAGCGGCTGCGGAACGCGGGCCTGTACTACGCGACGGCCGACATGACCGCCCTGGCGCTGGCCGCCGCGCAGGTCCCGCCGAAGGAGGCGGTGCAGGAGCACCGACTGCCGTCCCCGGCCAGCTTCATGGTGTTCCAGGAGCCGATCGGCGGCTACGCCGTGACGATCGGCGAGGCGATGAAGGGCACCGGTTTCACCATGCCGGACCCGGACCTGGCCCTGACAACCCCGATCGTGGCGGTGTCCTGGTCGACCTGGACCCCGGACGCCGTCGGCCTGGACGACGCGAGCATCCCCGTGGCGTGGGCGCACCAGGGCATGGAGGGGGATCTGGCGCCCGTCGACCGGGCCACTGAGGGCGTGTGGATGACGTTCTGGGCGGAGTCGGGCTCGCCCTACGACGCACTGCCGGCCGACCAGGTCGTCAGCGTCGCCCCGGACGGCACCCCGGCGGTAGCGGGGCTGCTGGCCGCCCAGGAGCGCTGCGCCGGGCCGCTGTCGTGGGACAACGAGGTGCTGCTCAGGTACGGGGCGCCGTTCTCCGAGGACGTCCCGGGGGACGACCCGTACCGGTGGGCGCAGGTCGTCTACACCGCGTGGCAGTTGATGGCCCAGCAGGGCAGCGCGCAGCTGGCCGAGATCGAGGAGGTGCCGCGCCGACGGGCCGGGGCGAAGCGGGACCGCCGGGCCGGGATCGGCGACGACGGGACGGTGCGGATCGTGCGGGTGCACACCCGGCACCGGCCCACCCGAGCGGCGGTGGAGAAGGACGCCCAGGCGTCGACCGGGCGCCGGGAGCCCTCGTGGTCGTGCCGGTGGCCGGTGGCCCCGCACCGCCGCGACCAGTGCATGCGCTCCGCCCTCCACGAGACCGGCGAGTGCTGGCACGAGGACCGGATCATCCCCCCGTACATCAAGGGCCCGGCCGACAAACCGCTGCGCGTGCGCGAGACGGTGAACCTGTGGGACCGCCAACCCGAGTAGGCGGGATCAGACTTTCCGATCGTGTCGCTGGAATTCGAAGAAGGGGAATTTGAATCATGATGAAAAAGCCCCGTCGTAATCAGGTGGAGGCCGCCGACGCCTCTGTACGACTTCTGACGCTCCCGGCGTCAGGTCTGGTGCCGCCGCAGGGGCTGCGGTGCCAGCTCCGGGCGGCGACGGGCGCGGGGAAGTCGCTGACGGCCGTTCACATCGCCGAGCGGCTGCGCTCGGAGCGGACGCTGGTGCTGGTGCCCTCGCTGCCGCTGCTGGAGCAGACGGTGGCGGTGTGGCGGCGCGAGGGCCACGGCGGGCGGATGGTCGGGCTGTGCTCGCTCACCGGCTACGAGCAGCCCGTGGGGCTGCGGTGCACTACCGATCCGGCCGAGCTGGTAAAGCTGACCGCCGGGCTGAAGCGGGTCACCGTGTTCGCCACCTACGCCAGCGTGGGCCTCGGGCACCTGGAGAAGGCCCACCAGCTCGGCCTGCCGGCCTTCTCCCTCGCGGTGGTGGACGAGGCGCACCGGGTCAGTGGGCAGGCCGGGCGGCCGTGGGCGGCGGTGCTGGACAACACCCGGATCGTGGCCGACCGGCGCTTGTTCATGACGGCCACCCCGCGCGTGTGGGCGCTCAAGGACCGCGACCGGGAGCGGGCCGCGGAGGCGGGGGTGGAGGCGGCCGAGCTGATCGCGAGCATGGACGACGAGGAGCTGTTCGGGCCCGTCGCCCACGACTACCCGCTTGGGCAGGCCATCGCCGACGGCGTCATCGCCCCGTACCGGATCGTGTGCGTCGACGTCGCCGACCCCGTGCTGCAGGGCATGGAGCAGCGCGGTGCGGACGTTCGCTCGGTCGAGTACCGCGGGGCCCGGCTGGCGGCCCTGCAGACGGCTCTGCTGTCCGCGTGCGCTGAGTGGGACCTGCAGCGCACCCTGTCGTTCCACCACCTGGTGGCGGAGGCCCGGGCGATGAGCACCGGCCTCCCGGGCGTGGCCCGGACCTTGTGGGAGCAGGACCCGGCGCTGCACCCCAACCCGGAGCTGGTCGGCACCACGTGGCTGGAGGCCGACCACACCCCCACCCAGCGGCGGGCCGCGCTGGAGGAGTTCACGGAGCTGATCCGGCGCGAGGATGGGCTGCGGCTGCTGCGGCACGTCCTGGCGTCGGTGAAGACCCTGTCGGAGGGGGTGGACACGTTCGCGTGCGACAGCGTGTTCTTCGCGGACGTGCGCGGGTCCATGGTCGACCTGGTCCAAGCCGTCGGCCGGGCGCTGCGCACCACCCCCGACTCCGGGAAGGTCGCCACGATCGTCGTGCCGGTGCTGCTGGCCGCCGGGGAGAGCGGCGAGGACCTGCTCACCTCCAAGGCGTACGACGGGCTGGCGAAGGTGCTGCTGGCGCTGCGGGCCCACGACGAGGCCGCCGTCGAGCGCCTGGCCCTGCCGCAGTCCGAGACGCGCCCGGAGCGGGAGCCGCGGCACTCCGGGGAGCTGGGCGAGGTCCGCTCGGCCGGCGGCGAGGAGCGGCTCCTGTCGTTCTCCACCGAGCGCGACCCGGCGGTGATCGCCGCGTTCGTGCGCACCCGGGTGCTGGAGCCCGAACGCGAGGAGTTCCGGCGTGGCCTGGAGGAGCTGACGGCCTACCGCAAGGCGTTCGGCGACGCGAAGGTGCCCTACGCCTACCGGGCGCCCTCCGGGCACCGGCTCGGGGTGTGGGTCGCCGACCAGCGCCGCTACAAGGCCGCCGCCATCCTCGACGACAAGCGGATCGCCGAGCTCGACGCGCTCGGCATGGTGTGGTCGGCGTTCGACACCGCCTTCACCGACAACCTGGTCGCGGTGGCCGGCTACGCGGCCGAACACGGGCACGCCTGCCCGCCCAACGACGCGGTGTGGGACGGGCGGCCGGTCGGGACGATCCTGAAGAACTGGCGCACCGCCCAGCGCCGCACCGAGACCCTCCAGCGCCGAGCCGAGGCAGGCGAGACCGGCCTGGACTGGACGGGGGCGTTCCCGGCCGACCGGAAGGCCGCGGTCGACGAGATCGACCCCGCCTGGTGCCCCACGTGGGCGGTGGAGTGGCAGCGCTGCTTCACCCTCGCCTGGCGCTACGTCAGCGACGGCGGCGAGCTGGCCGGCTCCGCACCGGGGACCGTGGTCGTCCAGGGCGAGGACCTGGCCGGGTGGGCCCGGGCGCAGCAGACCGGCTGGGACAAGCTCGGCCCGGCGCAACAGTGGGCGTGCGAGCACGTCCTGGGCCTGGTCCCGCTGGAGCCGGAGGAGTTGCCGGCCCCGAAGGTCCCGCATGCCGTCAAGGAGGAACGCAACCTCGCCGCCGCCGCGCAGTACCGCCAACGAGAAGGGCACCTGAACGTCCCCCGCAAACACAAGGAACCGCTGGTGCTCGCCGACGGCACCACGGTCGAGGTCAGCCTCGGCCTGTTCATCGCCAACAGCCGCAGCAGGCGCGCCACCATCCCCACCGCCCGCGCCCAACGCCTCACCCAACTCGGCATCCGCTGGGCGTAGCCGGGGCGGGGTGCAGCGGGCTGGGCCGCCGCTGGTGCGGCACACCCGCTGCAACACGGCCCGCCTTCGGAAACGGGTGGCCGTCAGGCGGCGGGATGCGGCGACCGGGGCGGGCCGTCGGCGGGGCTGTCGCCGCTCGATGCACACAGGGGGCTCGGGCAGCCTCTGCGCAGGTCACAAGGCGTGACAGGGCCGCCTTGTCGCGTTCCAGGGCGGCCAACGCGACAGGGGGCCCCGGAGGTCGACTACAGTCCCGGCATGACCGACACCACCGCCTACGAGCATGCGCAGCAGCAGAGTGTCCGGGTGCCGAGCCGGTGCGCGGTGCCGTGGGGCGTGTGCCCGGAGCACGGTGCCACCCTGGCGTCGAATCCCGAGCGCGGGACCTGGTGCATGGACCCCTCGTGCCTGAACACCTGGCCCTACGACCGGATGGACGCCGCCTGCCTGGAGCCGGCCACCCACACCGTCCACGCCGACGACGGCGGCCGGTACATCGTCTGCGACGGCCACGCCCGCGCCGCCCGCATCCACATCGTCGGCGGACAGATCGTGCCCGGCGTCGTGTAGACCCGGGAGGGCGGTCTCCTCCCACGTACTCCTCGGCGGCCAGCCGTCAGCGGTCGGGGTGCTTCTCGGCATGGGCCAGGCGAATGTGCCACCAGGGGTCGTCGAGTTTCCCGGCCTTGGCCTGCCGTCGTTCGCGGTTGGTGGGCGCGGGCAGGATGATCGCCGGGCGGCCGTTCATGCGGCGGCGGCTGTCGCAGGCGGGGCACTCCAGCTGGTGGGGGTCGGCTCTCTCGCGCAGCTCGATGATGGTGTCGGGTTCGCCGCCGATGGAGCCCTTGCACGTGTAGCAGGGATGCATGGCGGCGTTGGCTTCCCGGGCGGCGAGCAGCGTGTTCCGCTCCTGGGCGTCCCGGGCTTCCCGTCGGCAGTCGGTGCAGGGCTCGGTGCCGTCGCTGGCGCTGTACTTGTCGTCGAACTCGTCTTCGCGGCGGCGGCAGCCGGGGCAGCGGGTGGCCTCCAGGCGGGCCTGCTCGGCGTCCTGCAAGGCATTGCCGACGCCCTGGGAAGTAGGCCGCTGCCGGCACCAGCTTCTTGAGTGCCGCGAGCTGGCTCCCGGAGCAGTGATCACGGCTGGGATGATCTCGCCATGGCTGGCGTGATCACGGCGTCGGAGTCGTCCTGGATATCCCCGTTCACGGGGCTGAGCCCGCGCGACTTCGGCAAGCTGATCACGATGCTGCGGCGAGAGGGCGCTGACATCGTGCGGCCGGGCCGGCCTTGGAGTCTTCCGCTGGAGGACCGGGCCCTGCTGGTCGCGGCCTACTGGCGGACCAACCTGACGCTACGGCAGCTCGCGCCGCTGTTCGGCGTGTCCAAGGACGATGTCAGTTCAGGTCGAAGTCGTCGACGTCGTATTCGAAGTCCTCGCCTCGGAAGCCGCCATAGGAGCCGCCGTTGAAGTACTCGGCCAGGGCCTCGCCGATGATCTCGCGGACCTCGCCTTCGTCCTGGGCGAGGGCGAGGGCGGCGGCCTGGTCGCCGGTGAGGTCGAGGTGGATGTCGCGGGCCCGAACGGCGTCCGATCCCTGGATCTCGAAGGTGTGCGCGCGGCCGACCCGGGCGGTGATCCCGGAGTGCGGGCCGAGCTTGGCCAACTGCTTGGCCTTGCGCTTGCGGCCGGCCTCAGTGGTCTGCACGTCGACCGCGTCCAGGCGCAGCTTCTCGCGGTGCTTGCCGGCCGGGTGGCGGGTGCCGTCGACCCAGCGGGAGATGGTGCGCGGGGAGACGCTGTAGGCGGCGGCCATGGCTTTGGTGCTGCCGCCGTACTTGCGCTCCCGGACCTGCCCGGCCTGGGTGGTGGTCTGCACGGGGGCTTTCCTGCTGGGGAACAGCGTCTCGCGGACCTTCCCGAACAGGCCCCGGAATCCGCCGGCCATCAGCTCTCACCTTCCTTCTGCTCGTCGGTGCTCTCGGTGGCCCGCTCGGGGCCGGTGTAGGTGCCGTCGGTCGCGTACTGGTGGGTCAGTCGGGAGGGGTGCTCGCGGCGCTCCATCGCCTCCACCGCCTCCTGCAGCGGGATCGACGACTCGTGCTTGTGGCTTCCGGGCGCGATGCCCAGGCGCAGCGCGCCGGGCACGGGCGAGCCGTCGTCCTTGACCGGGAGCAGCTCCAGAGGTGAGGGGGCGTCGGTGGTGTAGAGGTAGGAGTCGACGTTCACGGCGAACGGGGCCCGGCCGGTCAGCAGGTAGGTCTTGCGCAGGCGGCGGTGGGCGGCGATCCGGGCGGCGGCGATGATGTGGAAGCGGATCTCCGGTCGGTACGACCAGGAGCCGGCGACCTTCTCCAGCCAGATCTCATCGTCGAGGTGGCGGGCGGAGTCGGACCACTTCCCGATCCCGCCCTTGTAGATGTTCTTGTACAGGCCGGCCAGGGTCAGCGCGTCCGCACGCACCGCATCCTGGCCCACCTGCTTGTGCACGGCGTACGCGGCGAGGAACTCGGCCGGGCCCTGGCCGTCGATGAGGCCGAGGTCGGCGTAGACGCGCTTGTAGCCGCCCCGTACCCGGGTGGTCCACTCCTTGAGGAGCGGCGCGGTGTGGGTGGACAGGTACGCCTCGGTGATCGAAGCCGGGTCGAAGCCGTAGGTGCTGGCCATGTAGGCGACGGTCGGGGTGGCGTACCAGCCCGGCCCGGTCGGCGGCCGTCCGTGGAAGGTCGCGGGGTGCGGCAGCAGCTCGTCCACCTCGACGGCGGTGAAGTCGCACAGCCACAGGCCCGCGGTCTTGCCCTTGCCCCATGCGGGGTTGGTGACGTGTTCCAGTTCGCCGATCGGCAGGGGCAGGGAGTCGGTGACGGACAGGTAGGACGCGCAGACGTCGACCGCGACCGCGAACCGGAGGCCGGCCTCCTCGTCGGTGAGCTCGCGGGCCCACCACTTGTAGTCCTCCTCCTCGCACACCGTCCGGCCCTTGGAGAGGAGTTCGCGGGTGAGGGGGTGGCGGGCGCCGGCCGCGATGGGCGCGCACCGGTCCCCGGCCGGGAGGGCGCCCTCGCGCAGGTGGGAGGACCACTCGCCCGTCGCTTCGTCCTTGGTCCACTCGATCCGGGGGCGGACGGCGTCCAGGAGCAGCATCGCGGTGGAGGCGGTGGTCGCGCCCGGGGCGACGCCGAGGTCGGTGGTGAAGGCCCGGTAGCGGCGGGCGAACGTCTGCCCGTCCCGGGCGTGGTCGGGGGCGGTGGCGAGCGGGGCGGCGAGCGCGCTGACGGCCTGCTGGCGGGCGTCGCCCTGTCCCAGCCACGGCGCGACGGTGACCTGGAGGGAGGTCTTCGGCCCGCCGGCCGACCCGGCGCGGCGGAACGCGCGGAACACCGGGCCGATGTTCTCGCTGATCTCCATGCCGACCGTCGCGGCGGCCTTCGCGAGCTTCGCCTGCAGCGCGTTGAGCGCCTTGTCGGTGCCCGGAAGCGTGGCGGGCAGGCCGAGCTGCTTGAGGGCGGCGGCGGTCAGGCAGACCGCCCCGTCCCCGCCGCGGCCCTGCGGGTGGGCGCGCTCCACGCGCAGCGGGAGCCCGGTGCCCAGCCACG
>NZ_BMRI01000074.1:0-544 GCF_014648555.1 Kitasatospora griseola | reverse complement strand
CGAACCAGTCGCCCAGCTTGGGCCCGGCCGGAGCCGGGAAGCCGGGGACGTCCAGCACCCAGCCGCCGTCCGGGTCGGCGTCCAGCGCCACCACCGGCACCCACCGACTGGCCGCCGGCGCGGCGGCCGGACTGGCGGCGGCGCGCGGCGCGGCCGGGCGGCCCTGGGCACGGGCCGGAGCCGGGCGCTGGCCGGACCGCGCCGGAGCAGGGGCCGCGGACGGTGCGGGCCGGGACAGCGGCGCGGCGACCGGAGCCTGTGCGACGGGGTCGGTCTGGTCGGCCGGGACCGACTCGGCCTGGTCGGTCGGGATGTCGGCGGCGAGTGCCGGGGCGGGCTCTGGGGTCTGCTGCCCGGCCTCGGCGGCGGGATGTGCGGGTGCCTGAGCCGCAGGGGCGGCGGGGCGACAGAAGCCGCCGAGGTGCATCGGCCGGCCCTGCGCGCGGTAGACCGAGGGCTGGCCGCACTGCACGCACGGCGCGGCCGCGGCCATCACCAGCGAGCCGTCCGGGTTCTGATCGAGCATCACCGGCTGCGGCCCGGC
>NZ_BMRI01000073.1 GCF_014648555.1 Kitasatospora griseola | reverse complement strand
CGATCAGCGCAGATGCAACGGCGCTACACGTTCCGGTGACGACGAAACCGACATCACGTCACTTACCGCCCTCTGAGGCTGCTTCAAACCATCGACAACCGGACCAATTCGTTGCCCCGGGCAGGCCTGATGGTAGGCCATCAGTCCAGTCGGGCAGCGTCACCTGAGACGACTGCAGATCGCAAACAACCTCTGAGCTTGACGTTTAACCAGCTTGCACGCCGATCTGCCAGTTGACTGTTCCGTCGCCGGGCAGCATCGGCTGGTGGACCGGCTCCAGGCGACTGCGATTGTCGTAATGCAGCATCGCCTGCGCGACGCAGTGAAGCCAGGCTGCCAGGCTCGGCCAGCCGACGAAGCAAGCGGAGTCGTCGTGGGCGGCGCGCCCGAGATGGTCGTGCCACAGACCGGGTCCCGCGTCGATGAAGTGCTCATCTCCATCGCTTCCCGCAAACGGCACCCACAGAGTCCCCCACCACGGTTCGTCGTGCTGGTCCGAGTCATCGGCATCCCAGATGCTCATCCGCATGTCGCGGATCTCCACGATCCTCTCAGTGGAGTACAGAGGGCCGCAGGGAAGAACACCCAGGTAGGAGCTGTCCCCGTCGTGGCACTGCAGCGACTCGCGCAAATCGGCGGGGAGTGTGAAGCCGAGCTGCTCCTCGGTCCGGTCGATCGCCTCGGGCGACGCTGGCGGGCGGAGCGCGACCTGGCTCGCCGGTGCATGCTTCGCCAGCCAGCCGTCGATGAGGTGCCAGGACTCGGCCACGGGCGCGATCACCGGACTGATACCGATGCGTGGGGGCTCGATCATGGACCCGTAGCTTGCCCGATCGCTGTGACACCGGAAGAAGCGGCCCCAGACTCAGTCGAGTTGCCTCGCTGCGGCTGCGTGGTTCGTCGTGGTTTGGTGCCCTTTTGATGGTGGGCGGGTCGGGCGTACGCCTCGCCGGCGGCCAGGACTCTTCCGACCTCGTGGCGGGCGGCGGGGCGCTGGTTTCTCGAGCCGGGCGGTCGGCCGGGTCCGGCGCGGCTGGGTTTCGGTGCAGCGATCGACGTCGGCCGGGCCGGTGCCCGTGCGCGACCACCAGAGCCAGACCGGACGGTTCACCCCGCCGCTGGGCAGCTTCTCGACGGCGAGCCGGATCACCGTACCTTCGAGGAGCGGCAGTTCGCCGTCGTGGTCCAGCCGGCCGCCCGGCGGGTCAGGCGCGGGTGGAGCCGGTCCCAGGCCCGGACGGTGGGGCGGTGCCGTAGAACTCGTAACACGATCTTGCTGATCGTTGCTGGTGGGGCGTAACCGATGTGACGATTCGTCCGTTCGTGATGGCGTGAGCAACAAGCCTTGGGCCGTGGACGACGAGCTGTGGGCACGGATCGAGCCGCTGCTTCCGGCATGGCCCGAGCGGTCACCGGGCCCGCGTCCCGTGGACGACCGGCGCTGCCTGCAGGGCATCCTGTTCGTCCTCTACACCGGCATCACCTGGCAGCAGCTGCCGCTGGAACTGGGCTTCGGCTCCGGGCAGACCTGCTGGCGACGGCTCGGCCGCTGGCAGGCCGCCGGGGTGTTCGAGGCCCTGCACCGCATACTCCTGGCCGAGTTGAACGCGGCCGGCCTGATCGACTGGACGCGCGCCTGCGTGGACGCCTCCCACGTACGCGCGAAAAAAGGGGCGAGGCAACCGGCTCCTCGCCGGTCGACCGCCGCAAGACCGGCAGCAAGCACCACCTGATCAGCGACGGCGGCGGCATCCCGTTCCACGTGATCACCACCGCCGCCAACGTCAACGACGTCACCCAGACCCTCGCCCTGGTCGACGGCATCCCACCGGTCGCCGGCCGGGTCGGCCACCCTCGTCACCGTCCGGACGCCCTGCTCGGAGACAAGGGCTACGACAGCAACCCCAACCGCCGCGAGCTGTGCAAACGCCGAATCCTCCCGGTCATCTCCCGCAAGGGATCACGGGACATCATCGGCCTCGGCAAGCTCCGCTATGTCGTCGAGCGGACCTTCGCCCAGCTCCACCAGTTCAAGCGCCTCGCCGTCCGCTGGGAGCGACGCCTCGACCTCCATAACGCCTTCGTCTCACTCGCCTGCGCACTCATCTGCTGGCGACGCCTGAATGCCCAAGCCCAGTGATCGTGTTACGAGTTCGTAGCGGCGGGTCGCGGTGCGGGTCACCACCTGCTCCTTGCCCCAGGTGGCGGGGTCGCCGAAGACGAACTCGCCGCCGTGCTTGGGCGGCCGGCAGTGCGGGTCGGCGCATCACCCGGTCCAAGCGGAGTCGGCCGAGGACCTGCACCGGCAGGTCGCCGAGCAGGTGCGCGATCCGCAGGGCGTCGTAGCCGGCGTCCATCACCACCAGCGCCTCCGGATCACCCGCCTTCCACTGCCCCGCGCCGATCAACCAGCCCACTACGTCGCGGAGTTGGGCGGCGGTGACGGCCGCGACGTCGGCGCCGGGCTCCAGCCGCACCGCGTCCAGCACCGCCGTCCACGACGTCCGCCCGGCTTCCAGCGCGACCACGAACGAGTACGGCCAGCCCGGGATCATCTGGTGCTTGGCGTCGCCGCGGCCGAAGGTGTGACAGAACGAGCGGTCCGGGCAGGTCTCGGCGTCCGGCCGCAGCCACGGTGAGACGTCCACCGACAGGACCAGGCGGCCGTCGGCGGCGCGCGGCAGCGGCAGGCCGGCCAGCTCGATCCGTATCCGGTCGACACGTCCACCCGGCCGCGGTTCAGCGCGCCGTAGAGGGCTCCGTGCCCGCGCCGGTGCTCGGGAGCCAGCACCAGGTCCACCAGCGTCCTCACCGGCCCGTCGGTGCACAGCATCGCGTCGGTCAGCTCGAACAGCGCGTCGCGCCGCCCGGTCAGGCAGTCGTAGAAGACCCCCCGGAAGCGTGACAGTCCCGCGAACGGCTCGCCCCGAACACCCTGCTGCACCACACTCACCACTGCGGCCTTCGCATCAAGTCCTGTACCTCTTGGTCGAGTTCAGAATCATGCGAAGGCCGCACCGCCGTCCCCGGAACACCCGAACGAGTGATCACCAGACCCGTCTGTTCGAAGCCGAACGTTAAACGACAAGCTGACACCGGATTCCATGCCCCACCAGCTGCGGACCGCCAAGCAGGCCCATCACTCCAGCGAGGGATGGTGCAACACCTGTTGCAGGCGATCGCGCTTCTAACACCGCTGCTGAGCTGGGCCGATCTACTTCGCATCCTCGCGCAATACGAATATTGCCCTGGAGAATGCAGGTCGTGAGCAAGCTCCATCCGTCCGTGAAGTCGACGGTGGCTCCGTACCGGAACCCGGGCGGGGCCGGGCAGGTGCTGTAGCGCTCGGCGCGGACGACGGTGCCCTTCTGCTCGCTGGCGGCGAGCGCGGTCAGCAGGGCCTGCTCGATCTCGGCGACCTGGGCCTTCCCGCCGCCGGGCAGGTCGGGCGTCGGCTGCTCGGCCAGCTGCTCGCCGTAGGCGGCGGCCGGGGCGGTGTTGGACGCGCAGGCGATGGTCCAGTAGACGGTGCCGGCGTCCTTCGCGGTGACCGCGAGGCTGTACGGGCGGTGCAGACTGCAGCCCTCGGCGCAAGTGCTTACGAAGGCCAGCCGCCATACGGCACGGTGATGAGTTCCATCGCGTGGCCAACCGGGTCCATGAAGTACACGCCGCGTCCGCCATCGTTGTGATTGATCGCGCCAGGGTGCTGCCGGTGCGGGTCGGCGTAGTGCTCGATACCGCGCTGTGTGATCCGCGCGTATGCCGCATCGAACTCCGCCTCGGAGACCAGGAAGGCGTAGTGCTGCGGGGTGATCTTGTCTGCGGGGATCGTAGCGAAGTCCAGCGTGACGCCATTACTCAGGTCGACCGCGATGAACGGGCCCCACTCTGCGGTGATCTCAACGCCCAGCAAGTCCGTGAAGAACTCGGCAGACTCCCGGTTGTCCCGGGCATGAACGATCGTGTGGTTCAACTCAACTGACAAGGAATGCCTCCGAGGGCATCTCCCGACACCTCCATGCCTCACCCAGTCGGCGACCGGCACGCGATGTTGCCGTGGATCTTAGCCGTTGTTCCAGCGCGGCGGTAGGCGATCAGGACTGCGGCTATGCCGACCACGGCGAGGAAGCGTTCCTAGCAGCGGTGCAGGCCCCGACATCCGGCAGGCCCCGACATCCGGCAGGCCGGGGCGACCACGCGCGGCGATGTGCTTGCCCGAGCAGGTCCGCTGCACGCCCGGCCGCTGGCCTGGCTTTCCCTCATCCGGGGCCAGCCGATCGTGACAACCGGCAGCGGACAGAAAGGCCCCGGGGGCATTCGGACAGTTCCAATACCCGACGTCACCATTAGTACTGCAACGGTGCTTAGTGGTCGGCGTCGCAATTCCTTCGGGGGTTGGTCAGGTTGTGAGGGCTGTGGAGGATTCTTCTGGGTGATCGGCGGCATGTCGGTCGAGCCTGGCCAGTAAATCGTTCAGGTCGGAGGTGGTGAACTTCCACTGGAACGGCTGTGCCGTGGCGTTGTAGCGGTCTTCGAATGCTCGGAGCCGGTCCGAGACCTGCTTCAGGTCGGTGAAGTCGCTGGGTGAGACGACCTTGCGTTGGACGACGGAGAAGAAGATCTCCACCTGGTTCAACCAGGAGGCGTGGACGGGGGTGTGGACGAGCACGGCGGTCGGGTGGGCCGATGCCAGCCGGTCGGCGGCTTTTCGGCCGCGGTGGGAGGAGCCGTTGTCCACGACCCAGAACACGCGCTTCGCGCTAGCGTACGGCTCCTGGCTCATGACCTGGTTGACCAGGGCCATGAAGGGGGAGATGCCAGTGGTTGGCTCGCAGCGGCCGAAGACCTTCGCGTGGTGGACGTCGTAGGCGGCGAGATAGGCCAGGGCCCCGCCGCGGCCGTAGGTGTGGTTCACCCGCATCGTCCTGGCCTGCCCGGGGGCCAGGGTGGGGTGACAGCGGCAGCGGGCCTGGACTGAGGTTTTCTCGTCGGCACTGATCACGTACTCGTCCGCACTGAGCGCCTCGCCCTGCCAGGTGCGGGCGTACAGGTCAAGGAGGCGCTCGGCCTTGGGGCGGAAGGCGGGGTCGGTGATGAAGATCCAGGACTGGTACTGCCAGGGCTTGAGCGCGTCCTGCTTGAGAAAGCGCCGCACGGTGGAGGCGGAGATTGTGCCGACGATGGCCCGGGCGACCGCCTTGCGCGCCAGTTCCGGGGCCGACCAGCGTGCGAGCGGTGTGCCGCTCTCGGCGGGCAACTGGCAGGCGAGGGCCTTGACCTGGGCAGCCTGCAGCGGCGTGAAGGAGGCGGGACGGCCGGACCGCTTGAGGTCGCCGAGGGCGAGCAGTCGAGATGCGGCGAAGCGGCCGCGCCACGTACGGACGGTGTCCAGGTGCAGCCCGGTCTCACGGGCGATGCGGGCGTTGGACCGGCCCCGGGCCGCGTGCAGCACGACGTGGGCGCGCTGCCGGATCCGGTGCTCGGTCCTGTGGCCGTAGGCCATTTTCTTCAACCGCTCCCGCTCGGAGGCGGTCAGGGTTATCGGGCAGGCCGAGGGAACGGGCAAGGCAGGCAGGCCGATCGCGAGAAGTGGATGACGATAGGTCGACGGCACGCGCCCTTCCTGCGCGGTGCCGCCCTGTACCGCGTCTTTGGTCAGTTGGTGGCCGTCAGTGCCTCGCGTGCGGTGGTGAGGATCTTCTCGGAGAGTGGGGAGCCCTTGGTGGCGCGGGACAGGATGAGTGCGCCGAGCATGGTGCAGAGCCGGGTGATGCCGTCCTGGTCCTCGGTGGCGAGCCAGTCGGCGAAGTCGCCGACTCCCTGGGTGTAGACGCGGCGGGCCTCGCCGTCTGCGCCGTCGCGGGCCATGTCGCCGGCGAGTGCGGCGGCGGGGCAGCCGTCCGCGGCGCTGTCGCGGTGCTCGGTGGAGAGGTAGGCGTCGATCAGCGCCCGCTGGGCGGCGTCGCGCTGTCCGGCGTACTGGTCGAGGCCGTCCTTGTGGTGGCGGGCGAGTTCGGCGAAGGCGTGGGCGGTGGCTTCGTCGACGAGTGCCTCCTTGGAGGTGAACTGCTTGTAGAAGCCGCCGTGGGTCAGGCCGGAGGCCTTCATGAGGTCGGCGACGCTGACGTGGGTGCCCTGTTCCCGAAAGAGCCGGGAGGCGGTCTCCACGACCCGTCGGCGGTTGTCCCGTGCCTGTGCCTGCGATACGCGGCCCATCGGTCACCCTCTCAGTTGGATGTCGAGTCGAATCTATTCTAGACTCCAGTTTAGATGTTGGATGAAATCTATCGTGGCGATCAGCTGCCGCCCACTACGTCGGGAGTGCTCATGGAACTGAAGAACGCGGTCGCGGTGGTCACTGGCGCCAACCGGGGGCTCGGGCGGCATCTTGCCGCCCAGCTCGTGGAGCGCGGGGCCAAGGTGTACGCGGCGGCCCGCCGCCCCGAGACGGTGGACCTTCCGGGCGTCGTCCCGCTGCGGCTGGACGTTACCGACGCGGAGTCGATCCGGGCGGCGGCCCGCATCGCCGCCGACGCGACGCTGCTGGTCAACAACGCGGGCATCTCCACCGGAACGCCGCTGATCGCGGGCAGCCCGGACGCGGTGCGCTTGGAAATGGAGGTGAACTTCTTCGGCCCTCTCGCCGTGACGCGGGCTTTCGCCCCGGTCATCGAGTCCAACGGCGGCGGCGGCGTGCTCAACGTGCTGTCGGTCCTGTCCTGGCTGCACCCGGCCGGCCTCGGCGCATACGCTGCGGCGAAGGCGGCGGCATGGGCGCTGACCGGCGCGGTCCGAGAGGAACTGGCGCCCCGCGGCATCACGGTGACGGCGCTGCACGTCGGGTACATGGACACCGACATGGCCGCCGGCGTTCCCGCCGACCAGAAGGCAAACCCCGCCGAGGTCGCCACCCAGGCCCTGTCCGCCGTGGAGGGGGGCCTGCCCGAGGTCCTCGCCGACGAGACCACCCGGTACGTCAAGCAGAGCCTGGCCACGTCGCCGAACGCGGCGTGAGAAGCACTCCGCCGCATCGGCGTGGGGCGCCGTGAACCAGCAGTGACTAGCAGAAAGTGGCTCGTACCGGGGCAGGCCCGGAAGCGAGCGGAGATCGCGTTCGGGTACGGACGGGACACGGAGACGGAGAGATGAAGACCTACCTGATCGAGAAGTACGGCGACCAGTCGGCGGTGCACGCCGCCGAGCTGCCCGATCCGCAGCCGGGTCCCGAGGATGTCCTGGTCGAGATCCACGCGGCGAGCGTCAACCCGCTGGACTTCAAGATCCGCGACGGCGCCTTCAAGAGGATCCTGCCGTACCGCCTTCCGCTCGTCCTGGGCAACGACCTCGCCGGAGTGGTGGTCCGGGTCGGCTCGTCGGTCACCCGCTTCGCGGTGGGCGACGAGGTCTACGCCCGGCCCGACAAGGATCGCATCGGCACCTTCGCCGAACTCATCGCCGTCCACCAGGACGACCTGGCCCCCAAACCCGCCGTCCTCACCATGGTGCAGGCCGCCTCCCTCCCGCTGGTCGCCCTCACCTCCTGGCAGGCGCTGGTGGAGAAGGCGCACGTCCGGCCGGGCCAGAAAGTCCTGATCCACGCGGGCTCCGGCGGAGTGGGCACCATCGCCCTCCAGCTGGCCAGGCACCTGGGCGCACATGTGGCCACCACCGCGAGCGCGGCCAACGCCGACCTGGTCAAGGAACTCGGCGCGGACGTGGTCATCGACTACCGCGCCCAGGACTTCGAGCAGCTCCTGGACGGCTACGACGTCGTCCTGGACACCCTCGGCGGCGAGACCCTGGAGAAGTCGCTGCGGGTCCTTAAGCCTGGCGGGAAGGTCATCAGCATCGCCGGGCCGCCCGACGCGGACTTCGCCCGCGAGCTCGGCGCAAACCCGCTCCTGCGGCAGGCGATGAACGCGCTGAGCTTCAGGACCCGGCGCCGTGCCAAGCGCCACGGCGTCACCTACTCGTTCCTGTTCATGAAGGCCGACGGCGGCCAGCTGCGCGAACTCACCCGGCTCGTCGACGCCGGGCAGATCCACCCCGTCGTCGACCGGGTCTTCCCCTTCGACCGGACCCGCGACGCCATGGAGTACGCCGAGAAGGGCCGCGCGAAGGCCGGCAAAGTCGTCATCGCGATGGAGTGAGGTCTGCCGGCCGGTCCCCGCCTCCACCTGACCGGCCGGCCTCGGCAGACGAGTGGATCCCCCCTCCCCGCCACCACAGGAATCGACCAGAGGTGCACCGCGCGCCCCTCCCACTCATCCGGCCGCCGGCCCCGCGCCCGCAGTCGGAAGACCGGGAAGCCGTCCTGCGCACACCCGCGAGGACGAAGCGGCCGGAGCGAGGCCGCGGTAGATCCGAGACCGAAGGGCACACCCATGAACGACACGCATGAAGGTAGCGGCGGCACGGTGATGTCCTACCGGGACGCACCGACCCGCACCGTCACCGCCGACCAAGTGACCTTCGCCTACCGCGACCTCGGCCCCCGGTCCGGCATCCCGGTGATCTTCCTCACCCATCTTGCCGCGGTACTCGACAACTGGGATCCCCGTGTCGTCGACGGCATCGCCGCCAGGCACCGGGTGATCACGTTCGACAGCAGGGGCGTCGGCGCGTCCACCGGTTCGACACCCAAGACCATCGAGAAAATGGCCGACGACGCCGTCACCTTCATCCGGGCACTCGAGCTCGACCAGGTGGACATCCTCGGCTTCTCGATGGGCGGGATGGTCGCCCAGGTGATCGCACAGAACGAACCGCAACTCGTTCGCAGGCTGATCCTCGCGGGCACAGGACCCGCCGGTGGCAAGGGTATTAAGAAGACATCTCATTTGGAGAGCCGCCGGGTGCAGATGAGGGCTGCGGCGATGCTGGCGAAGGCGGCGAAGTGGT
>NZ_BMRI01000072.1 GCF_014648555.1 Kitasatospora griseola | reverse complement strand
GGCCCGGCTTCGTTGCCCGGTTGCTGGCCTGGGCCGTTGTTCGGTACCCGGCCCTACGGATGCGGCTTCCGCGCCCCGGCCGTCAAGCCCGCTGAGTCGGCTCGCTGCCGTTCGGTGATCACCTCACCGCACAGGTCGCGCAACTCCGCCGCCCACTCGCTCTGGCTCTCGAACTCGTGCCGTCCATACCGAGGCCCGGCTCGTCGGAGACCTCTGAAACCGGTCCGACGTCCGGAACGTCCGATCGGCAGGCCGTTGGTCGGGCGGGCACCGCTGCCCCGGCACCGCCTGTGCTTCGGACCCGTGGAATTCGGGTCAGCACTTGCCCCAGTTGTTGGAGCTGCCGTAATGGGCGTGCGCGGGGTCGCTGGGCGAGGAGGTGCCGGCCTTGATGACCTTGACGCTGCCCGAGAAGCCCTCGTACTGCCAGACGCAGGCGTTCAGTCCCGAGACGCCGTGGTTGTACCACGAGGAGTCGTGGTTGTTGATCGCCCAGGCGGACCACGAGAAGTTCTCCCCCGAGAACTTGTACATGTTGCCCTGGTAGTTGATCTGGTCCCACACGCACAGGTAGCCGGCCGGGCAGTCCGCCGTGCCACTGGTGGTGGTTGCGCCGGCGGACCCCGCCGGAATCAGGGCCGCGGCCAGTGCAGCAGCAACTGCCAGGGAGAGCTTCACACGCTGACGCATCAGAGCTTGACCTCTTCGGGTGTCGGGCGGCAGGACCGCCTTCGGGATTGACTGAGCGCGAACATATCTCTGTGCCGGTCGACGGAAACAGGGCGGACAACGGCGCGCGAAGGGAGCATGCGAAGCAAAGCGGCACACGCGCCCGCGCGGTCGGCCGACACGTCCTCCCATCGGCTCTTCTTCCAGCAGGGCACTGGAGAGACCGGGCGAGCCAGCGGAATCAACCCTTTTCGATTCCTGGCCGGGAGGGACTCTTCGCACACCCTCAGAAACAGGTACTCACAGCCCCTTCTGCGGGGGTACAACGGTGGCACCGCCGGCCCGGCGCCGCGCCCGGCACTGCAGCTGCCGCCGCTGAACCTGCGCCCCGCGCGCCGTTCGCGTCGGGCCCGGTGCGTGTTCGCTCCGGGCCCGGCGGCGAGGCCGGAGCCGCCCCGGGGTCAGTTCCACTCCGGGGGCGTGCGGGGAAGCCGGCCCGGTGCCGCAAGCGCCGGGCCGGTGACGGTTCGTCCGGCGACGGTGGGTCAGACTGTGCGCATGAGTCCCGACCGCCGCCCGCTGGAACTGGCCTTCTCCGAGCCCGCCGCCGACCAGGTCCTCCCGGCCGCCGGACAGACGTGCCCGCTGCCCGCTGGGAGCTCGCCGTTCCTGGAGCCGGACCTGATCGTGCCCGGCCCGTCGTCCGCCCCGCGCTCGCTCGCCCCGCAGGCCTGAACCCTGGACGAGCCGCCCGCAACGCGGCAGCCGGAGAGCATTCCCGGTGCCCAATCAGGCGGGACTGGTGCCGCTGGCGTTGTACACGGACAACCCGGCATCAGAGGGAGGACTCAGCCGATCAGGAAGCACGCAGGTGGCGGGCGGCCTGTGCGACGGCTTCCTGGAGTTCGTCGCGGGTCATGGTGGAGCGGTGGGCGATCTCGTACCGGGAGGCTTCCTTGTACAGCTGCGCCTTGGTCAGCCGGGAGAGGTCCTTCTTCACCGCGTGCTTCTTCGCGGTCGCCGTCTCCGGTGGGGCGGCGGTGCTGGCGCTCTTCTTCCCGCCGGTCTTCTTCGGCGTGGTACGCGGCCTCTGGGCGGCGCGGCGGCGACCCGGCTTCTCGTCGGCCGCGTCGGGTGTCGTCTTCCCGTGCTTCGCGCCTTCGAGGCTGCGCTTCAGCACGGCCATGAGGTCGACGACGTTGGTGGCTTCGGCAGGGGGGCCCTCGGACGCGGTGATCTCGCGGCCGGCGAGTTTGTCCTCGATCAGCTTCTTGATCTGCTCCTCGTAGGTGTCGTGGTACTCGGCGGGGTCCCAGTCCACGGTCAGCATGTCGATCAGCTGCTCGGCGGTCGCGAGTTCCTGGCGGCTGTACCCGGCCCGGCCGCTCGGCAGATCGCCGATCTCCTCGTGGGGGTCGCGCAGTTCGTCGGCCCAGTGCATGGTGTGCAGCTCCAGTAGGCCGGCGTCGGCACGCACGGCGGTGAGGTACTCCTTGCCGCGTATGGAGAACAGGGCGATGCCGGCGCGGTTGGACCGGGTGAGCGCCTCGGTGAGGAGCTGGAAGATCTTCGCGTACTCCTTGCCCCTGGGCCCGAGGTAGTAGGTCTTGTCGAAGAAGATCGGGTCGACCTGGTCGAGGTCGACGAAGCCGGAGATGTCGATGGTGCGGGAGCGGCCCGGGGAGATCTGCTCCAGCTCATCGGGCTCGACCACGACGTACTCGCCGTCGGCGACCTCGAAGCCCTTCACCACGTCCTGATAGGAGACCTCGTCCCCGGTGCGCTCGTTGACCCGCTTGTTGCGCACCCAGTCGCCGGTGCCGCGCTGCAGCTGGTGGAACTGCACGGCATGGCTGTCGGTCGCGGTGTACAGCGCCACGGGCACGGTCACCAGGCCGAAACTGAGCACGCCGGTCCACACGGGCCTGGCCATCACTAACCACTCTCCTTCTCCAGCTCCACCAACCGATCCCGCTCCCGGCGGAGGCCTTCGCGGGCCTTGTCGGCGGCGACGGCCGCTTCGCCGGCCCGTCGCCGGGCGGCCCGCTGCTTCCCGTGCCGGGCATGCTTGGCGCCGCGGGCGGATGCGAGGCGCTGCTCGGCCCGCTCCAGGGCGGCCCGGGCCCGCTCGGCCTTCTCGGCCGCCGCGGCGGTGTCGGCGGCCAGGCGCTCGGCCTGCGCGTCCAGCCGCGCGGCGTCCCGGTCGACGGCCGCCTGGAGGCGCTCGGCCTCCGCCAGGACCGCCTCCGCCTCGGTGACCCGGTCCCGGGCCTCCTGCCGGGCGGCTGCCCGGCGATGCGCCTCCTCAGACATCCCGGCCGACACCGCCTCCCGAGCCCGCGCCCGGCCGGCCGACGCGTCAAACGCGGTCTTCACCGCACCGCCCGCCACACGCCCGGCCGGTGCGCCGGCCGATTCCGACGGCAAGCCGCCCGTCTCCTCCAATCCCCCGCTGAGCCGACCCACCGCCAACACCTCGGCGGCCCGCTCGTCCACGAGCGAAGCCCGCAACGTCTGCTCCACCACCCGCAGCTGCGCCTCGCCGAGCTGCTGGCCTTCGCCGGCGGCCGCTTCGCGGGCGTGCTCGGTCAGCGCCGCGACCAGCCGGTGCCGCTGCGCGGACAACTCCCGCAGCTCGGGGCCGGCGAGCCGGTCCTGGGCCCGGCTCGAACCCATCGACGAGAAGCAGGAGTACCTGTACTTCCCCTTCGCGTCCCGTGTTCCGGCCCCGATCGCCGACGGCCTCCCGCAGGCGGCTGGGGTCCCGGGCTCGGAGTGGTGGCACGCGCGCGGTGTCGAACTGGCATGGGGGGAGAACCCGTGGCCCAAAGAAGGGAGGGGCTGGAGCTACGGCCCTCTCGACATCTGGTTGGGGGCGGGCTGGGAGTGGTACGAGCCGCTGCCCCTGCCGCCGTTCGCCCACCCCGAGGACATCGTCGACGTCGTGCGCCAACTACTCACGGGCGACCGCCACATCACCCCTCGCACCCGGGAATGGGAGCACGCGGGCGCGCTGACGGTGCTCTTGGAACAGATCAAGGCGCTGGAACGATCCCAGCGGGAGCTCGGATATCCGTAGCCGGGCCGGCCTACGGAGCAGAGCGTTCGAACACTGAGTCGCGGCCCCATCATGGTCCACTTGACTGCTTGGCGCCGTGAGGTGTCTGGGGAGGCCTGTTCGGCGACACGTACTGGGGTAACTGACGTGTCGGCCGACTCGCACTGGGGCGGCCTCCACGGGGCTGCCGACTCCGGCTGGAACTGACCGGCCCCACGAACCCGCCCCGCCGGACTCCCACACCGCCGGCGGGGCGGCGCGGCCGGGGGAGCAGCGCCCGGCCGCCCGGTCCCGGGCCGCGGCGCGCACTCCCCTGCCGCGCCGCCCCGGGACCCGAACCCGCCCCAAGGACGGTGGCTGGCCCGGAGGCCGACGATCAGGCCCGCCACCTTGAGCGACGGCCGCCCCGTGAGGAACTGACCTGGCGAGCGGCCCGCGGGATCGACGGGCGGATCACACCTTCCGCCTTGCCGGGAGCGGACGGATCGTCGCGTGCTCGTAGTAGAACCAGGCGCTCGTGTTCCGGTCCCACTGGACCTGGGCGATCCACCACCGTCCGCCGAGTGCCCGGCGCCACGCGAGGAGTACGCCCGGCCGCCACCGGCCGCCGAGGCGGATCCACACGAGCTGCCACCGGTCGAGCTCCGGTTGGTCGGGTTCGTCGAGCACCTTGTCCGGGACCGTCTGCGCGTCGCCCGGCCGAAAGCCGCGCAGCGCGGGGTCGCCCTGGCGACGCGGAACGGGGACGGCGGTGCTCATGTATCGAATACTAGTTCGAACGCGATCATATGCGAGGGCTCGCACCGGCCGGCCCTGCTCTGCCGTGTCCTGGCCGCGTCCCGGCTCGTTGGACCGGCGACACCGTCTCCACATACGGCGACGGAGAGCGCTACGGTGCGGTTCTGTCGCCGATCCGGTCGACGGGCCCCATGAGACGGCCGCCGCCGACTGGGCGGCACGGGAGGGGAACGGCATGTCCGACCAGTACGAGAACACCGCCGGGACAGGCAGCGGATCGGCGCGTCCGCCCGTCCGCGAGGCCGCCCGGGCGCTGGTGGCCGCGCACCGGCTGCTGGGACGGGAGTTCGGGGCCCTGGCCGGCGAGGAGGAGACCGCGAAGTCCTCGAAGGACCGGTCGGCGACCCTGCGCCGGAAGAAGAGCCTGCTGCGGGACGTCTCCCGCCACCTGTCCGGCGCGGTCAGCGGGTGTGCCGTCCTTGTCGGCCTGCAGGAACTGGGCGTCGACGGGCAGTATCCGCTGGACGCGGACGGGCGCCGGCGAACCGAACTGACCAACCTGGAAGGCCAGGACAGCGACACGTACGGCCTGCCCGTCGAGGACCTGGCCAAGGCCGTCGAGGCGCTGCGCCAGGTCTACGTCCCCACCCGCAAGAACCCCGATCTCGCCCACCCGGAGGACCGGCAGGCCATGGCCGAAGTGGTCGTCCACCTGCGCACCGCCTTCGACGTGCTGACGGAGACAGCGGCCGGCGACGAGGAAGAGGACGAGTACGAGGCCGGCACCATCGGAGGCCCGCTGGACGAGCTCGCACAGATCTGCGCCCCGCTGCCCGTCCCGCAGACGGACCTGAGCGACGAGGACGTCATCGCCCTGGTCCTCGCCGATCCACGACTGGCCGCCAGGACCGCCAAGGCGCTGCGCCGGCAGAAGCAGGCACCCGTCGTCGTGGGTGACCCGGCGGTCTGATCGCGGGCGGGTCAGGCCGCCGATCCCCGCGCGGTGTTCGGGCGTGCGGCCTGCTTGAGCGCCATCCCCGCCTTGTGTCGGTTGCCCGTCGTCGCCCAGTACGGGTGGGCGTACAGCTCGGTGCCGACCCTGGCGAACGCGGCGCGCCTCTCGACGGTCGAGTCGGAGGTCCATGCGGCTTCGGCGGCGTACCAACGGTGCTGGAGTTCCAGCAGGTCAGCGGGGAGATCAGTGGTGTCGGACATCCGCCCATCGTAGATCGCACGCGTACGGCCTGCGGTGTCCCACTGCGGTGCGGTGCGCGCCGCGGGCAATGGGGTGCGGCGCGCACCTGCCGGCCATTCTTCCCGGGTGCCGGCGTGCCCCGGCTGCCACGGTGGGTGGGTGGTGTTTTCGACGGCGGCGAGCAGCGTGTTGGACGGCGGTGGTCATCCAGGCCATGGCCTGCCCGGGGGCGGGCCGGGTGAGCTTGCAGACCTCGCAGATGATCCCGTGCCACCGTTGTGCGAGGTGCTGCCGACCAGGGTGCCGGGCCGCGGGGACGCCGCGGGCTCGGCAACGGTCAGGCGAGGCGTTCGACCGGGATCTCGGTGACGATGATCCACGGCTGGTCGTGGTCGGCGTGCTCGCATACCGCGCGCAGCCGCAGCGGCAACCGGTCGTTGCGCCGCTGCCAGTCCTGGAGGTTGTCGATCCAGCGCGGGGGGACGGTGGCGTCGACGGCGCGTACGGCCGGCTCGCCGCGGTCGACGCTCTCCAGGACGGCTTCCCGTCCCGGTTCGCGGACATGGTCGACGCGGGGCTGGAAGCGCACCGGTCCCCAGATGACGGCTTCGACCTCCTCGGGGGTGATGTCCGGGGTGCGCGGGGTGTGGTCGACACCGGCCTCGTCCCGGACGGTCAGGGTGACGCGGTCGAGCCGGTCGAGTCCGGCCGGGCCGGTCAGTTCGACGGTCAGAAGCCAGTGGTCGCTGCCTTTGGGGACCAGGCGGAAGTCGAGTTCGGGGGTGAGTTCGCGGTGCCAGCGCTGCTGCTCGATCCGGGCGACCTCCGCGGCCGTCCTCTCGGAGGCCCTGGCCGCGGCTTTGGCCTGCAGGGTCGCCCACACCGACAGGCCCACCGCCACGACGGCGGCGATGGCGGCAACGGCCGCCCAGAACGTCTCGTCGAAATCCATGGCGGAAAGTACCAGCCTCTGCTGACGCTGGGACAGTTCTTGAGCGCGCCTGCTCACGGTCGTGGACCGATCGCACCGGCCGGAGAGCGGGAGGCACCCGGGGTGACGTTTATTAAAACCCAAGCACGCTTTAAATGTGTCTCAGATCACACCCCTGGCTGCGCTGTTGAGGGAAAAGCCCAGTTCACACCCCCCGGTTCAAGTGGAAGACGTCCCACTGGACACCTTCGGCGACATTCATCGGCACCCAGCAGCATATAAATGCCTGCTCCATTCCTGACCCGCCGCCAGGAGTGCAATATCCTGATCACACCTCCTCGACCGGGCCGGGCACTCTGGCCAGGTGTCCGGACACCATCCGGCCCGAGCGGCGGAAGCCGTGGAACAGGAGGGAGCTCCGCCATGGACGACGAGTCCATCGAACGGACCGACGGCCAGCACCACAAGGTCGGCGAACTCGGCAAGGCCGGGGACGACCGGCCGGCCGACAGTCCGAAGGAGCGCCGTGAGACCTCGCTCGTCTGGGCGACCTGGGGCAACACCTGCGCGGTGGTGGCCATCGGGGTCGCAGAGCTGCTCCTGAAGTAGCCCCGGAGAAGCGAGGAGCCCGGAACGGCCAAGTTCCAGGCTCTCGCGGTGGTGACACACGGGGACGGGCCACACCTTGCTAAGCCGGCCGGGGTGGTCCGTTCTCGTTTTTACGAAGCAATCTGCACATGAGCAAAACGATTCAGTAGCTTCGTTGCGCCAACTCTAACAGTGGAACCTGGGAACAACTAACGATCTGGATGTTAGTTGCGAAAGGTTGGGACAACTATCAAAACCTGCGGCTTAACAAGAGAGCCATGGGGATGGGAGAGAGCAGGGAGCCGCCGCCGGCGGAGGTTCAGCCGCAGGTGTCGAGCACCTCGAGCGGCTTGGCCTTCTCGGGCTCGGTGGCGCCGGCTGGTGCTTGTGCTTGATGCCGTCCAGGCCTCGTCGTAGGTGCACCAGTAGCCGGCGTCCGGCGGTGCCGGTGCTGACCAGTCGTCCGGTGACGGAGGAGTAGTTCCGCGCCGCCCACTGGAGGGACGACGAGCAGGCGCTGGCAACGGTGGACGGGCTGCGCGAGCTGCTCCTCGGCTACGGCTACCTGCCGGGTCGGCTCGACCTGGCGGTGTGCATCGCCCTGGAGGACCTGGCCGGCGACCTGCCGGATGCGCGCTGGGCCGTGCCCTCCACCGCGCGCCGCCACTGGCAGGCGCTGTTCACCCACGGGAGGGACCGGCGGAACCCGTCTTCGCCGGCGGCCTGACAAGCAGGAGACCCGAAGGGGCGCACGGCACTGCCGCGCGCCCCTTCATGATGGACTTCCAAACTGTGCGGGTCTACTATTTGGTTATGCGCTACTGTTTGGGGATTTCTTCGTGAGGATCAGCATCGGCGACGAGCATGTCGACGTGCCCGACGATCTGGCCCGGGCCCTGCTCGCGGGGCTGCGCGGTGAGCGCCTGGTGGAGCCGACGCAGGCCGCCGACTTCGACGACCTGGTCGTCCTGGTCGCCCGCATCAGCCGCCTCACCCAGCACCTGACCGTGGTGAAGGAGCTGGCGATGTCCCGCGCGGACGCCGCCGGCGCCTACTCCAACCGCCGCGCCCTGGCCGAAGCCGCCGCGATGTCCGCCTCCCAGCTCGGCCGGGTCCTCGAAGGCCACGGACTGCCGCGCGACCGCCGAACAGGCGGCGTGGACCTGGTCGTCGCCTTCCGCACCACCGACGACGGGGTCCTGCACCTGGCCGACGAGAAGGATGTGGAGCACCTGCCCTCCTTCACCCTGTCGTTCGGCCTTGAGACGGACCCGGCACAGGACACCGGCCGGGAAGTGACCTTCTACTACCGCCCCCAGGTCCCGATCGCCCAGGCCGGCCTCGGGCGCGCCGCCGGCTACACCCTGCGCGACACCGACCGGAACATCGTCGGCTGCGTCACCGAGCAGGTCTTCGACGCCCTGCTCGGAGACCCGCGCCTCGACCCGACCCGACCCAACGGACGCTGAGGAGCGAATGATGTCCGACGAGCTGTTCGACTCCGTCGACGCGCTGCTCGCCGCCGTGTCCACCGGCCTGCCGGTTCCGGCGGAGCGCAAGCGGCTGCGCCTCGCAGCGGGTCTGACGCCCGCGCAGGTCGCCGCGGCGCTGCGGGTGGGCTCGAAGCTGGTGCTGGAGTGGGAGGACGGCAGCGCGGTTCCGGGCCCGGACGTCGCCCCCGCCTACACCCGCCTGCTGGAGGGCCTCGCGGCCCGCTTCCCCGCCCCCGAGGAGCCCGCCGCCGAGGAGCCCGTGCCCGGCCCTGCCCCGGCTGCGCCCGCCCCGGCCGGGGTTGTTCCCGCGGTCGGGCAGGAGACCCCCGCTGCGCCCGCCGCCCCGGCACCGGTTCCCGGGCAGCCGGCCGAGCCTGCCGGGCCGCAGCCGGTGATGCTCGATCAGAACCCGGACGGCTCGCTGGTGATGGCCGCG
>NZ_BMRI01000071.1:9633-10098 GCF_014648555.1 Kitasatospora griseola | reverse complement strand
GTCTCCGGCCACGAGATGAGCCACGGCGTCACCGCCGCCACCGCCAACCTGAACTACTCCGGCGAGTCCGGCGGCCTCAACGAGGCCACCAGCGACATCATGGGCACCATGGTGGAGTTCTACGCCAACGACTCGGTCAACCCCGGGAACTACTACATCGGCGAGAAGCTCAACATGGGCAACGGCTACCTGCGCCGGATGGACGACCCGACGTTGGACGGCAGTTCGCTCGGTTGCTACAACAGCAACGCGGGCTCGGTGGACGTGCACTACTCGTCCGGCATCGGAAACCACTTCTTCTACCTGACCGCCGAGGGCACCGGCGCCAAGACCATCGGCGGCCTGCCGCACAACGGCACCACGTGCAACGGCGACAGCTTCGGCGGCATCGGCAAGGACAAGGCCGCGGCCGTCTGGTACCGCGCCCTCACCACCTACATGACCTCCACCACCGACTACAACGGC
>NZ_BMRI01000071.1:0-9347 GCF_014648555.1 Kitasatospora griseola | reverse complement strand
CCAACGACATCACCAACTCCAACCAGCAGACCCCGCACGGCGGTTCCTGGTACGCGTGGATGATGGGCTACGGCTCCACCGCTAGCGAGACCCTGTCGCAGGGCAACATCACGGTGCCCGCCGGCACGCCCAAGCTCACCTTCTGGCTGAAGGTCAGCACCCAGGAGACCGGCACCACGCCCTACGACACGCTGAAGGTCACCGTCAACGGCGCCACCGTCGCGACCTACTCCAACGCCAACGCCAGCGCCGGCTACGTCCAGAAGACCGTCAACCTGAGCGCCTACGCCGGACAGACCGTCAACCTCCAGTTCAACGGCCAGGAGGACGCCTCGCTGGCGACCACCTTCCTGGTCGACGACGTGAAGATCGGCTGACCTGCCTGCTCGATCTGCTCCACCTGCTCGACCGCGAGGGTGCCGTCCGGTGCGGCGCCCTCGCGGTCGAGCGCCGTCAGCCCTGCTCGGCGCTGTCGCCGCCGTCGCCGCTTCCGCTCCGCGACCAGCCGCGCCGCTCACCCTCGTCGATCAGTCGCTGCCCGGCCTTCCACAGCGTCGCCGACGCGTCACCGATCACCGCCTTGCGCGCCCGGACGTCGTCGGCCGTCACCCCTGGCGTGCGCCAAGTGCCGCCGCTTGCCATCCAGTTGAGCAGCAGCGGCTGCAACCGGTCCATCGCCTTGGCGAACCGCGCCTCCGGAGTGCGGCGCTCCTCGAACTCGTCCCACAGCTCCCGCAGCCGCTGCGCCTGGTCCTTCGGCAGCAGCCCGAACAACTCGTCCGCCGCCACCGCCTCGCGCTCCGCCTGGTCGACGCCCGCCGCCGTGTCGTACAGCGGCGTGTCCCCCGCGTAGATCTCCACCAGGTCGTGCAGCAGCACGAGTTGGACGGTGTGCCCGACGTCGATCGGCTCGTCCGCGTACTCCGCGAGGACACCGACCATCATCGCCAGGTGCCAGGAGTGCTCGGCGTCGTTCTCCCGCCGTTCGGCGGCGACCAGCGGCGACTGCCGCAGGATCGTCTTGAGCCGGTCGATCTCTACCAGGAAGGTGAGTTGGGCACGCAGCCGCTCGTCGATGCCGTCGGCGGGGAAGGGCGTGCGGTCCACCAGCAGGGGGCGGGGTTCGTCGCTCATGAGGCCCATCGTGCCACGGCCTCCGCTGCCGACTGCCCGGGCGCGCAGCGGTGCCCAGCGGTAGGGTTCCCGCCGGGCGCCCGGTCCACGGGCTCAGTCGTTGCCGAAGGCGGCGTCGGCACCGGCGGACCCGCCGGAGACGCCGGTGTCGTCGGACCAGATCCCGAAGTCGGCGCGCTGCACTGCGCCGCCGGTGTCGGCGGAGTTGCCGCCGGTCACGCCCGCGCCGTTCTCGGCCGGGGTGAACTGGTCCGTGCCGAAGTTCGCGCCCCCGCTGCCCGGGCGGACGCAAGGCCGGCGCAGCCCATCACGAGGGGGGTGACACCCGTGCGGCCGCCTGGCCCTGACCGTTCGTCATGAACCGTCGCGCCTCGCGGGACGAGCACACCGACGGTTCACCCCTGGGTGGTCACCCGGGCGGGCTCAGACGCGGGCGCCCGGCGGGTGGGGTTCCCGCCGGGCACCCGAAGGTGAGTGTCGAGGCTGCCCTAGAAGTGGGCACCGGCCTCGTTGTGGGAGCCCTCGACGCCCTCGTCGCCGGCGAAGACCCAGCCGGCACCGTGCTCGACGCCGCCCTCGTCGACCTCGGAGAACACGTTGGCCTCGCCGGCGCCCTCCTCGTTCGCGACGAACTGGCCCTTCTCGAAGTGGGCCTCGGGGCCTTCGTGGGCGGAGGCGAGTCCGGCGCAGCCGATCACGAGGGGGGCGGCGAGGGCGGTGACGGCCAGAACGCGCTTGATACCACGCATGAGAAATCTCCTCCGAGTAGGTGGTTCAGTGGCGGGGCGCGGTGGTGGCCCTGCCGAGATCCAGCCAGCCACGGGATCCGGAGGCCCGCAAAGGGACCGTGCGTCCGTCTGGTCCTGATGTCGCGTCACCATCCGGCGTGCCTGCGGGGATGGCGCGGTTCGAAGGTTCACTCTTGGGTGGTCGCCCGGGAGGCGCAGACACCAGGATCAGCAGGCCGGACCGCCATCTGCAGAGCTTGACGAGTCGTCAGGTATCTTCGCCTGCTGCGGTGTTCCGCCTCCCCGACCTCGCCCCCGGCGGGAATCGACTGGCGCGGCGTCCTGCGGCAGGCCTTCGAGATCCTCGGCGACGCCCGGCAGTCGGCGCCCGCGTCAGGGACGTCGCGAAGGCCGGAACGGTCAGGCGCACGGCCTACGGTTCGGCGCGTTCCGGGACGATCGGTCAGTCGGAGTTCTCCCACACGAGGACCCCGGGGCCGTGCGGTGTCAGCACCGGCACCCACGCCTCGTCGACCTCCGACAGGCGGGACTCGTCGAGTGCCAGCCACGTGGGGAACGCGTCGTCGTGCCTCCCGGAGCCGTAGACGCCGAAATCGGCGACCGCGGTCCGCAGCCGGTCGAGCAGCTCGGCCGGCCAGTCCAGGCGTCGCGCCCCCTGTCCTTTCAGCTCTCCGACGAAGATCTCCTGCAGGTCGACGTCCAGGTCCCGCCCGAACAGCGGGATCAGGTAGCCCTCCTGCTGGTACTGGATGCAGCCGAACCCGCCGCCCTGGTTCTGGTGGACCACGCCGGTCGGCGCGGCCACGATGACGAACATCCAGCCCTGGCCGGCTCCGACGCTGTCGAGGTCCAGGAAGATGTGCCGCTTGTCGTCGGTGTGAGTCATGGTCAGGAGCCTCGCACGGACGGCCGCCCGGCTGCCGACCGGTAGGGTGCGGGCGGGGACGTGCGGAACAGAGGGGGGCGCGGGATGTCGGTGATCGCAACGGCGGCCGGGGTGCTGGGGAAGCTGGTGGCGACTCCGCTGAAGGATGCGGCGATGCGGCAGGAGCGGGTGCTGCGGGCGCTCAGGGCCGTCAAGCTGGATCCGCGGACACCGCCGCGGGACTTCGACAGCGTCTACGCCATCACGCTGATCGAGTACTGCGCGGGCCGTGCGGCTTCGGTGCTCGCCGTGTTCCGCGACGAGTACGTGGTCGACTCCTTCCGCCGGTCGTTCCAGCAGCGGGACTTGACCTGGGTGCGTCGCGAGGTCGCCGAGGCGGTCGTACGGAACCGGGAGACCAGGGAGTTCGGGCATCTCGCGCACGGCTTCGAGGAGCACGTGGACGCCTTCGCCGCCGCGTTCGAGCAGGTGGTGGACCGGACCAGGGCGCCGCACGAGGTGCGTCTGGAGGAGACCGTCAAGTCGCTGCTCAGCCAGGTGAGCCGGACGCGCGACGAGGAGGAGGTCCGGCGGCTGCGGATCGAGCCCGACCGGGCCGAGCTCACGCCGGCGCAGCGGCTGGCCCGGGACGCCGAGGAGTGGTTCCGGGCGGTCAAGTACGAGGTGCTGAAGCAGTGGCCGGTCGGCGAGGATGCGGTCGCCCTGCGGGTCGACATCCCGAATCGCCGGGGGCGCGACCCGATCGTGATGCTGTGCGTGGCGGGCGAGTTGGGCCCGCACCACCTCAACACCCTGGCCGAGCTGGCCGATTCGGCCAAGGCCAAGGAGGGCTGGGGCATCGCGCGGCTGCGGGTCAGTGCGGCGGCCCGGGCCGTGGCGGCGGCCAGTGGCAACCGGCTGTTCTGCTACTCGTTCGACGAACTGATCGACGAGGAGGCCGACTTCGAGCCGTATCTGGCGTGGGTCGAGGAGGAGGTGCGGCGGCGCGGGATCGACACCCGGTACGTCCCGCAGTCCTGCGAGAAGAGCGAGATCGACCCGGCGACCGGGCTGCCGATCGCCACCAGCCGCTACCACTGGCGGGACGGCGGCCTGGACGACTACGTGGCCCGCTGGTTGGACGAGCCGGCCAAGCAACACCTGTCCGTGCTGGGCGAGTTCGGCATGGGAAAGTCCTGGTTCGCGCTGCACCTCGCGCACACCATGGTGCTGGCCTGGCGGGACGCGAAGCGGCGCGGTGTCCCGCGGCCCCGGCTGCCGCTGCTGATACCGCTGCGCGACTACGTCAAGCAGACCCGGGTGGAGGGACTGCTGGCCGAGTTCTTCTTCGACAAGCACAACGTGAACCTGCGCAGCGCCGAGGTGGTCCGGGTGCTCAACCGGACGGGCCGGCTGCTGCTGATCTTCGACGGCTTCGACGAGATGGCGGCCCGCGCCGACCGCAACACGGTGGTGGCGAACTTCTGGTCGCTCGCCTCGGCGGTGGACCAGGGCGCGAAGGTGCTGCTGAGCAGCCGCAAGGAGCACTTCCGGGACGACCGGGAGGCCCGTGACCTGTTCGGCGCCAAGATCTCGACGGCCGGGCACGGGGCGATGGCCGATGGCCCGACCTTCGAGATCGTCCAGCTCGTCGAGTTCGAGGACGAGCAGATCGAGCGGATGCTCCGGCACGATCTGCCGGAGGAGAAGGTCCGCGAGATCATGCAGCACCCCGCCCTGCGCGGGCTGATGCGCCGTCCGCTGATGTCCGAGCTGGTGATCGAGGCACTGCCGGAGATCGAGCGGGGCGCGGAGATCGACCTCGCCCGGATCTACCTGTACGCGATGTGCCACAAGATGGACCGCGACATCCACGCCGAACGGACCTTCACCTCCCGCGCCGACAAGCTGTACTTCCTCTGCGAGGTCGCCTGGGAGATGCTCTCCACCGAGCGACTCGCCCTCAACTACCGTGATTTCCCAGGCCGATTGCGCTCGTTCTTCGGCCCGGTGGTGCAGCGCGACGCGGACCTGGACTTCTGGGAGCACGACATGCGCAACCAGGGCATGCTGGTGCGCAACGCGGAGGGCGACTACGGCCCGTCGCACAAGTCGCTGCTGGAGTTCCTGGTGGCGCTCAAGTTCGCCGGTGAACTCGGCCTGCTCACGGGCGACTTCCTGGACTCCGTCCGGGTTCCCGGCGCGGCGGAGGACGACCGCTCCCGCTCGTGGTCAGAGCACTTCGCGGCACGCGATGCGGACGGTCGTCTGCCCGCGCTGGCCGCGTTCGCGCCCGAGCCCGTGGAGGCGCTGGCCGGCACCTTCGGTGCGCAGGAGCCGAACGAGGCGGTGTTCGGGTTCCTGGCCACCATGGTCCGCGAGCATCCGGAGCACCGCGCCCGACTGTTGGAGCTGGCACACGCGAGCAGCCCGGGCAGGCCGCTGCTGAACAGCCTGCACCTGCTGGCCATGGCCGACGGCGATCTGGTGGATGCGCCGTTGGCCGGGCTCGACCTGTCCGGGTTCCGGGCTTGGATGCCCGGCCGTCGGTTCTCGCTCGCGGGCGCGGATCTGCGCGGCGCGAACCTCGCCGAGGCGGAGCTGCACAGTACCGACCTCACCGGTGCCGATCTGACGGGCGCGCAGCTCTCATCGCTGATTCTCCGGGAGCTCCCCACCTGGCGCTGCCGGATCACCACGAGCGGGGCTTTGGCCGCCTGGAACAACCACCGGGTACTCCACTGGCCCGACGGCATCCCGGCCGAACCTCCCCTCCGGTTCGACGTTCTACACGGTCCTCTGTTCATTCACGAGTGGGCCGAGTCGATCTGGTGGATGTCCGACATCATGGGTGGTCAACTGGTCGACGCCCGGACGGGGCAGTCGATGAGTGAGGTCGGTATCGACAACGGGGAGATGCTGGTGCCCATCCACTGGCGCGGGCAGCGGGTCCTGTTGGAACCCGTCGACGGCATCATTCGCGATCCGGAGACCGGGGCGGTGATCGAGACGTGGACCCCTCCCGCCGAACAGGCCGGGCATTGGACGGTCCTCACCGGTGACTTCCAGGCGGGTCTGCTCGCGATCAACGATCAGATCTCCTACCACGTCCCCGACAGCGAAGCGGCCGGCGGTTGGCGGACCGTCGCGGCTCTGGACGTCACCGCGGACGAGGACGAGATCGACCAAGTGGGTTCCCGTGACAGCGAATTGGTGACGATCGACAACATCCCGGTGATGGCGATCGACGCCTTCACCGAGCAGGTGCTGCTCCGCCCCGAGGGTCTGCCGCTGACGCTCAGCCCGGATGCGGGCCTCGAAGGGTTCGTGTACCGCGCGGCCATCGGGCTGGCGGTGCTCGCCGAGGGCGGGAGGCTCAGCGCCTGGTCGATGACGGCGGAGAGCGGAGAACCGATCTGGGAGCGCCGGACCGGCAACAGGGGGACCCTCGGAATCTTCGCCGACCCGGCCGGTTCGCGTCTCGCCGCCATCACCGACATGGGCGAACTCTGGCTGTTCGACTTCCGCACCGGCGAGCTGCTCGCCCGCGCTCCGCTCACCGACCGCCTGCGCGGCACCCGGTTCTCCCGGGACTGCGGCTTCGACGACGAAGCCCTCGACGCGATCGTCCGACTCGGCGGCATCATCGTCGACTGAACAACACCCCACCTACTCCTGATACTTCGCCAGTTCCGCCCGCCCCCGCACCCCGTACTGCCGGAACAGCCGCGTCAGGTTCGCCTCCACGGCCTTCACCGACAGGTGCAGCGTCGCGGCTATCTCACGGTTCGTCGCGCCGGTGCGGATCAGCCCGAGGATCTGCTGCTGCGTCGGCGTCGGGTCGGCCTCCAGCGCGTCCAGCGAGGCGAGCGCCGTCTCGACGTGTCGCAGCCATGGCAGGCATCCGGCGGCCGCGTACCTCGCATGGGCGTCCTGGAGGGCCGCGCGGGCGGCGGCGCGGCGGCGGGCGCGGCGCTCCAGGGTGCCCAACGCGAGGTGGGCGCGGGCGAGTTCGAGGGGGTAGGGATGGGCGGCGGGGAGCAGGGCGCGCAGTGTGTCGGCGGCGCGACGGGGGTCGGTGAGGGCGGTGAGGTGGGCTTCGGCGCGGTGCAGGCCGAGCAGGACGACGTCGCGGCCGAGGCGGCCGGCCCGGTCGCGGGCGTCGGCGAGGGTGGCGGCGGCGTCGTCGGGGCGGCCGGAGAGGGCGAGTGCCTCGGCCAGGTCGGCGTCCACCAGGAAGACGCTGGGGTCGTTGAACTGCATGTGGCGGAGCAGGAGTTGACAGCGGGTGAGGTGGTGGACGGCCATCGGGAGGCTGCCGAGCAGGAGGGCGGCGCGGCCGCGCAGTCCGTGGGCGTAGGCGAGCCACTCGTTGTCTTGGCCGTCCTCCGCGGCGCGGATCGCGGAGTCGAGGAGTTGGGCGGCGCGCTCGGCGGTGCCGCCGTTGAGTTCGGCGGCGCCGCCGAGGACGCGGGCGGGGCCGGGGGTGGGTTCGATGCGTTCGCGCAGGTCGTGGGCGGCGCGGCCGGCGGCGTAGGCCTCGGTGCTGCGGCCGGCGCGTTCGAGGACGGAGGCGGCGATGTAGAGGACGTTGGCGAGGTCCTCGGTGCGGCCGGCGGCTTCGATCTCGGTGCGCAGGGATTCGACCTCGGCGAGGGCGCGGGGGGTGTCGCCGCTGCGCAGGGCGGCGACGGCGAGGCCTTCGCGGCACATGACGGCGGCGGCGGTGGGGGGTCGGCCGGCCGCGAGGCGGCAGCCGCGTTCGAGCAGGGCGCGACCGTGGGCCGGGTCGGTGAGCAATGTGATGGGGGCGCGCAGGGCGAGGAGTTCGACGAGCAGGTCGGGGTTGTCGGCGTGGTCGGCGTGCTTCTCGGCGGTTTCGAGTTCGGCGAAGCCTTCGGTCCGGTCGCCGCGGTGCAGGGCGCGGACGGCGCGTTCCTGGTGGACGGCGGCGGTGAGGGCGGGATGGCCGCCGGTGTCGTCGGCGGCGGCGGCGAGCAGGGCTTCGGCGCCGGGGTGGTCGGGGCCGAGCAGACGGGTGAGCAGTAGCCGGGCGTGGACGCGCAGGTCGGCGGCAGGGGCGGTGGTGAGGCGTTCGCCGCAGGCGCGGGCGAGGTCGGGCAGGCCGGCGGCGGCGGCGTTGCGGGCGGCGGCGAGCAGGCGGCGGCCGGCGGTGTCGGGGTCGGGGGTGTGGTGGGCGGCGTGGCGCAGGAGTTCGGCGGCGGTGCCGGGGGCGCCGCGGGTGAGGGCGGTGTCGGCGGCGCGGGTGAGTCGGGCGGCGAGCTGCGGGTCGGGGTGCTCGGCGGCGAGGGCCTGGTGGCGGACCTGCTCGACGGGGTCGGCGGTGAGGGCGGCGAGCAGGCGGTGGGCGTCGCGCAGGGCGGCGGGGGTGGCGTCGGCGAGCACCACTTCGGCGATCAGGGGGTGGCTGAACTGGGGTGTGCCGGTGGGGGTTTGGCGGACGATGCCGTGGCGGCGGGCGGCGGCGAGGGGTTCGGTGACGGTGTCGGGCAGGCCGGTTCCGGTGCGGGCGGCGGCGAGCACGGTGAGGGCGGCGCGGGCGGCGTCGGGGAGTTCGGCGAGGCGGGCGGAGACCAGGGCGCGCAGCCGGTCGGGGACGTCGAGCGGCCGGGCCGGGTCGGTGGCGAGTGCGCTCTCGCTGCCGTCGGCGGTCAGTGAGCGGCCCAACTCCAGGGCGTAGTACGGGTTTCCGCCGCTGACGGCGTGTACGCGGCTGAGCGTGAGGCCGCTGAGGCGCAGGCCGAGCCGTTCGCGCAGCAGGGCGCCGGTGCCGCGTTCGCCGAGCGGGCCGACGGGGAGGTCGCGGGCGGTGGGCGGGCAGAGGGCGCCCATGGTGGGTGCGGCGTCGGCGTGTTCGGTGCGTTCGGTGACGGCGAAGCGGATTCGGCGGTCGGTGAGGCGGCGGGCGGCGAACGCGATGACCTGGCGGCTGGCGGCGTCGAGCCACTGGGTGTCGTCGAGCAGGACGAGCACGGGGCCGCGCTGGGCGAGTCGGCGCAGCGTCTCCAGGACGGCGACCCGGACCGCCAACGGGTCGGTGGCGGCGCCGGGTTGGGGCGCGCGGTGCAGCAGCGCGCATTCCAGGGCCTGGCGCAGGTGGCTGGGGAGTTCCTCGGCGAGGGCGGGGAGGGTCTCGCCGAGCAGGTCGATCAGCGCGAGGTGCGGCAGGTCGGCCTCGGCGGCGGTGGGGCTGCTGCGCAGGACCGGTTCCCCGGCCGCGTCGGCCTCCTGGGCGAGTGCGTCGAGCAGTGCAGTCTTGCCGATACCGGCCGGGCCGTGGAGCAGGACGCCGCCAGTGGCGGCGAGGGTGGAGCGGATGTCGGCGAGCAGGTGCGCACGGTCGACGAGTGCGGGCTCGGCCGGACCTGCCGTGGTGCTGGCAGGTCCGGCCGAGCCGGGGAGAATGCCGGTCATGGCGGTCAGTGTGCCGCCTTCGACCGGGTTGCGCGAGGGTGTCACATGAACACGACACGCCCGCTACTGATCGTTAAGTCCCCTTTAAGTGGGCGGTAAGTGACGTGGTGTCCGTTTCGCGCTTTCGTTCGGGGGTGGGCTGGTCGCGGGTTCGTCGGCCTTCT
>NZ_BMRI01000070.1:4172-10785 GCF_014648555.1 Kitasatospora griseola | reverse complement strand
CTCGGCGTGGCTGTCGGCGTCCCGCAGGGCGAAGAGCGACTAGCTACCTAGATCACGAAGTCGCACTGGAGTACTAGCCCGCCACCCGAACATCGCCGCCGCAGCCGCGCCGACCGCCGCGGTGCCGGCCGCCGCGCCCGCTCCTGCTGCTGCTTCCCGCCGCGCTGCTCCCGCCCGTCCCGCCGCTGCGGCCCGGCGCGGTCGACCCGCTGTGAAGAAGGTGTCGGCGGCGCCGGCGGTGTCCGACTGGGAGGCGGCCGCGGCCGCCAGGTTCCCGGGCGGGCCGCTGGCGGTGGTGGACGCCGCGCCGGACGGCAAGACGCTGACGGCGTACCTCGCGGACGGCAGGCCGGCGCCGACCGCCCCGGGCACCCGGACGGTGGTCGGCGTGGTGGAGTGGGCGCTCGGCGCGGGCCTCGGCTCCGCACGGCTGCACCGGTTCGGCAAGGACGGCGACCCGCTGGTCGTCCTCACCGACGCCGCCCTCGCCGCGATCGGCCTGCCCCCGATGAGCAACGAGGAGCGGCACGAGAAGACGCACTACGTGCCGCGCACGGGCGCCCTCCACCCTTCCCACCGCGCGGTGAAGGCGCTCGGGAAGGCCGGCTGGGAGCTCACCAAGCGCGGCTTCGGCCCCTGGGCGCGGATCTTCCGCCGCCCCGAGGACGGCAGCCGCGAGTGCGTGCAGCTGTGCATCCCGGCCTGGCGGGCGCTGTCGAGCGACGGCTGGTCCCTCCCGGCGGACCTGAGCGCCCCTCAGCTCGCCGCTCTGCTGGGCACCTACGCCTCCCGGGTCATCACCCCGCGCGGCACCACCTCCGTCTCGGGCCTGGAACTGGTGACCGCGCTGCGCCCGCCGACGAGGGCGCAGCGCACCGAGGCCGGGTACGTCTCCGGGCCGGTGGAGGGCTCGCGGCCGGCGAAGGGGTTCGATCCAGCGCCGCCGGAGGTGCCGGACATGCACCCGCTCGCGCAGGGCCGCCAGGCGGGCGAGGAGCTGGTGACGGAGGCGTGGAACTGGCACCGCCCGCTCACCCCGGGCGAGGAGCAGATGCCGTTCGCGGTCGGCCTGGACGTGAACACCGCGTTCCTCGCGGCCGCGGCCCGGTTGAACCTGCCGCTGTGCGGGCCCGTCCTCGAGGAGCGGCCGGCCTTCGACAGGCGGATCCCGGGCAGCTGGTACGCCGACGTGTCAGGCCTGCAGCTGGATCCGCTGCTGCCGAACCCGTTCACCCAGGACGGCTCCGCGCCGCAGGGCCCGGCCTGGTACTCCACCGCGAAGCTCGCCTACGCGGTCGAGCTCGGCGCCGACATTCGCCCCGAGCGGGCCTGGCTGCGCACCGAGTCCGGCCCGTACCTGGACCCGTGGCACAAGCGGCTGCGCCAGGCGTACCTGGACACGATGGCCGACCTCGGCGTGAGCGGCGACCTGGCCGAGACGGACCCGGTCGCGTTCCTGGACGCGATGGCCGGCCTCAAGCAGGGCGATGAGGCGCTGCTCGCGCTGCTCGGCGCGATCAAGCAGACCGCGAAGGGCACCGTCGGCAAGTTCCGCGAGAAGGCCCGCGGCGTCGGCTACCGGCCCGGCGAGCGCTGGCCGGCGCTGGAGCGCGGCACCTGGGACCCGCTGATCCGCGTCCTGGTCGTCGACACCGCCACCGTCAACCTGCACCGCAAGCTCCGCCGCCTGCAGGCCGAGCTCGGCACCGCGCCGATCGCCGTGCTGTCCGACTGCGCAGTGTTCCCCGCCACCGGCCCCACCGCCCTCGACGTCCTGACCCGCCCGGACGGCGCCCTCACCACCGCCCTGCGCCTGGGCGTCAGCCCGGGGCATGTGAAGTTCGAGGGCGCCACGCCCATGTCCCAGGTCCAGCAGTGGCTGGCCGACGGAGCGAACCCGGCGAGCCTGATCAAGGCCGCCGACCGCGACCGCGAGGAGTAGCACCCGCCCGGCCCGCCGCCTTGTCGCGGCGGGCCGGCCCCGATGGCGCACCCGCCACCACCACCGACCGCACCCGCCAGGAAGGAACACCCCCGTGGGGGAGATCGAGCAGGGCCTGGAGCGCGCCGAACGCACCCGCCCGATTCCGCAGTCCGCACCCGCCCGCGTGCGCCACCTGCTCAAGCGCGCCAAGGGCTCCACCCGCGCCGTCGCCCAGGAGCTGGGGGTGAGTCAGCGCACCGTGCAGCGCTGGCTCAAGGGCACCGCCACACCCAAGCCGGCCGCCGCGAAGACCATCGAGGCCAAGGTCCGCGCGACCTGGCAGCCCCGCGTGCAGAAGCGCGTGCGCCGCCAGGCCGAGCAGCAGGGTTTCACCCTGCACGTCCAGGCCCGCTTCGGGTACACCGCGGCGGCCGGCTCCACCGACGACCCGCGCGAGCGCCACATCACCCAGTACCTGCCCGGCACGGTCGCCCAGCGCCTCTACGCCGCCCGCGACGCCGGTGCCGGCGAGCGCGAGCAGGAACGGATCCTCGCCGAGGCCCTCCAGGAGCACTACTTCAAGGACAACGGCCACCGCGCCGCCGGGCTGTCCGCTGAGTTCACCGACATCGCCTGGGCCACCATCGAACCCTACTGACCGTCGGGAAGCCTGACATGGACACCGCCGGCCCCGAGCCCGGCGAGCAGCCCCGGGCCCTGTCGTTGCCCACCTGACGGACCGTCGGTAGGGCGGTGTCCTCCTTCGGGCGTACCCGGGCCGGACGGCTCGTCCTCCGAGCTGACGATCACTGCGGTGCCCGTCGGCCAGCATGGGGGCTGACGAGCGGGCGGGGCGGCCGTTCATGAGTGAGGGGGACGGACAGTGCGGCGAGGAACGATGTTGGTCGGCGCTTTCCTCGTTCTCGGCGCCGCCCTCGGCGTCCCGGCGGCCTGCGACGTCGGGAGCACTGCGTCCGGCAAACAGGCCGAGTACGAAGCCCAGACCACCGGGCTGCGCACCGAGCTGGCGCCGATGGCGCGGCGGTTCCACCGCTTCGGTGAGCTGGAGAGCGCGCAGTGGGTGACACACACGCCCTGCGCCCATCCCCGGTCACTGCCGAACCAGGACCAGCCGTACGTGGTGTACGCGGTGCTGCACCTGAAGCCCGGTCAGGTCAAGCGCCTGCTCGACGGCCGGCGCAGCGACCCGGTGGCCACCGCCCCCACCTTCGCCGCCGACGACCTGCCGGCCGACGGCCTGAAGGCGTCCTACGGCATGCCGGGCCGTCTGCCCGCCTCGCTCGCGCCGTACGTGCCGACCAACGCCGCCTGGGTGGTCGCCCCGGAGCTCAACAAGGTGCTGGTGAAGGCGTGGGACGAGGCGGTGGTGTGGTTCGATCCGGCGAGCGACACCGCCATGGTCTTCTCCGTCAACCCCGACGACCCGGACGAGGTGGAGAAGAAGGTGGACACCGAGGGCCCGAGCCCCTTCGTCACCCCGTCGCCGTGATCGGCGGCACTCGGACCGTGATCACCGTCTGGGTGCCCGCGCCCGCACGTCCCCGGGCGGTGCCGCGCGGTCCGACCCGCAGCCGCTCCGATCGGCAGCACCTGCAGCTCCACGTCGTTCAACGCGCCGTTCGGCACGGCGCCGGGACCGCCGAGCCGCCCGCTCACCGCTCCTGTCGCCGAGGAGGACTGATGGGCCGGCGCACCGACACCGAGCAGGCGACGGCCGAGGCGCGGGCGGCCAGCAAACGGTGACCGGGCGACGTCAGCGTTCACAGTGTCCTCGGCGGGCGGTCAGACTGGGGTTATGACCGCCCGCCGCCGGCTTGGGCCCGGTTACCTCAGAGATCGCCGGGGTGCCGACCGCCGAGCTCGCCGATCAGGCCGCCCGCTCCGCGTACGTTGCCGCGCTGCTGGCCCTCCGCTCCACCGGTGACACCCAGCGGGCGGACTACTTGGCGGAGTCGGCCGCGCTCGCCCGCGCCGCCGAAGTCCTCGCGCTCGCCGCCCGCGGCGCGCCGGTACCCGACACGAGCTGACACGACACCACCTGCCGGCCCTGCCGGAGCGGGAGCCGGCTCCCCGTCAGCGCCCGTTCCACCTTCGAGCGAGCCGCCGTGCCCGGTGGCGCGGGGGTTCGTCGGTCGTCGTGTGACCCGCCGCAGCGGTGATCGGCGGCACCCAGACCGTGATCACCGTCTGATGCCCGTCCGCCCGACCCGGGCGACACCCGCCCGTTTCGACGGAGGCGCCCGCGGGCCCGGGCCCCACCCCGTTCGGGAGCACTGCTCACCACGGCGTCCGGCCCCGACGTGGGGGACCGGGTCGCCCGAGCGGCCGCACATGTCGCCGATAAACGCTTTCCGAGCCGTACACCGGTACCGCGGAAAGAATTTCTTTCGGGTCGGAATAGTTATTTCCCGGCACTGAGCGGAGCGCGTGCGGGAAAATTTCGAGAAATTAGTTGACGAGAGGACTGACATGGTCGACATCGGCGCCGCCGTCGAGGAGCGGGCCCCGGCCGATCCGGGTCTGCTGGCCCTGTGGCTGCTGCACGCCTGCGCCCTGGACGCGGCCGCCCAGCATGCGGCCAGCCTCGCCGTTCCCGACGCCGCCGTGCTCGAGACCGAGTCCGAGTGGACACTGCTCAACCAGGTGTTCGACCAGCTCACCACTGTGCTCGACGGCTGGGACCAGCGCGGCGTGCTCGCGGTGGAGTCGACGCTCGCCGCGACCGCGCTGGCGATGGCGTACACGGCGCAGGAACTCCGCCGCCACGACGGCGACCACGCCCGGCTGCGGGCATGGCTCGTGGAAGCCGGCGACCAGGTCGCCCACGCCCAGAACCACACGCACCCCGCCGGCCCCACCGCCATCGAGATCCTCGACACCGTCGCCGACGAGGCCACCCGGAATCCGCCCGAGGCGATCGACAGCGCCACCCTGAAGCACCTGGGCACGACACTGCTCGCCTACCTGCGCCCCGGCCACAAGGTGGAGGACGCCCGGACGCTGCTCCTGACCCTGGCCGTCTGGGCCCGGCTCCGGCCTCGCCCAGCTCATGGAATGGAGCATCGCTCGGATCGGCGAATACCTCTTCGACGACCGCACCGAGACCTGACCCGCCCGCATCTCCACCCGCCAGCAGCACAGAACCAAGGCCCGCCCCGGAAGTCCCGGGGCGGGCCTTTCGTATGTCCGCTGACACGAAGGAGGACCCGTCGTGCCCACCGTCCATACTGTCCGGCCGCCCTGCCGCCGGCTCATCGACGTCGGCGGCTGGCCCGGACTGAGCGCCCACGCCGGGCTCGGCCCGCACGGTGCCAGGGTGATCGAGGGCTTCCGCGACCACCACGTTCCTGGCGCGGTTGTTTTTGAGCCGGGGACCGATCCCGAGCAGGGGCGCTGACGCGTCCCGGGCAGGCCTGCACGGTTATGACGGGGAGAGGGGCGCGGGTGAGATCGCGCCTGGTCACAGCGGCTTTACGCACAGGACCCAAATCGGTTCGCTGTAGGACCGCAGCCACTCGGTGGTGTCGTTGACGACGGCGCCCGGTACGTGGTCGCAGGCGTGGACGTCGTGGGTGGTGTTGATCCGCTCGACGACGGTGTAGTGCTTGTTGCCGGGTGCCAGGAAGGGGAGGCTGCAGGGTTCGGTCCGCGCCCGGCCGTCCAGGCTCGTCTGGTACTTGTTCCCTATGGTGTCGAGCCAGAAGCAGTCGCCGGCCTGCGCGTGCTTCACGTCGCTGCCCACGAGGACGCTGTAGATCCCGATGTACGCGAATCCTGCGGGTATCGCAAGGATTATGGCCATGACGATGACCGCGCTTGCTCTCCGCCTCAGCGCGCCGAGTCTCCCGGAGGGAGCGGGGGTGTTCTTCTGGGCGAGTACGGCCCGCAGTTCGTCGGCCAGCGCATCCGCGTCCGGATGGCGCCTGCCCGGGTCCTTGCTCAAGAGTCTCGCCACGAGGGCGTCCCAGCCCTGAGGGATGCCCGGCTTCACGGAGCTGGGAGCGGGAGGTTCCTCCGTCAGATGCGCTGTCAGGTAGCCGAGGGCGTCCGGGGCTTCGAACGGGGGCCGGCCCGTGAGCATCTCGAACAGGACACATCCCAGGGAGTAGAGGTCGCTTCGGGGCCCGGCCGCGTCCCGGATCTGCTCCGGCGCCATGTAGGGAGGGGAGCCGACGACGAAGCCGGTCTGGGTGAGGCGCTCCGCGGTGGTCTCCAGATGGGTGGTCCGGGCGATGCCGAAGTCGAGGACCTTCACGTCGCCGGCGGCGGTGACCATGATGTTGGCGGGCTTGATGTCCCGGTGCGTGATGCCTGCCGCGTGTGCCTCGGCGAGTGCCGAGCAGATCTGCTCGCCCCACCGCACCACGTCCTGCGAGGCGATCGGGCCTTTCCGCAGCAGCGAGTCCAGGCCCTCGCCGGCGACCAACTCCATCACCAGGAAGGGGACAGGGCCGTTCTCCGTGCCGGCCTCCCCGAGGTCGTGGAGCGTGACGACATGGGGGTGCTGAAGCTGCGCGGTGGTGCGGGCCTCCCGGAGGAGCCTCCTGCGCTCCTCCGTCGCGCGGGTGCCGTCGCCGGCAAGTGCGGTGACCAGCTTGATGGCGACCGTCCGCTTCAGCCTGGTGTCGTGTGCCTTCCACACCTGGCCCATGCCGCCCTGGCCCACCC
>NZ_BMRI01000070.1:0-4143 GCF_014648555.1 Kitasatospora griseola | reverse complement strand
GGGCCAGCAGCTCGTAGCGGCCGTCGAGAACATCTCCCCCCGTGACCACGCACCCCTCCCGTCTTCCCCTCCGATGGGGTGGACTGCAGCAACTCTCCTCGCAGCGTACGCAGTTGACGGTCCACAGGAGAAGGTCGTGACGCGGATGTGACAACCCGTGACCGCAGTGACCGCCCCGCGCAGCGGCCGCTGACTAGTTGCTTGCGCATCGCGGCGGTGCCGGGGAATGCGGCGCCCTCCGGGCGGTGGTGCAGGAAACGGCCGTAGCCCGCTTGGCAGAAGGCCACGTTGCGCGACGTGCTCGCCGACCGCACCCCCGTCGTCCGGTGGCGCCCCGCCGAACAACCCGCCCCGCTCCACACCGCGCTGCGCCGCACCGGCCCGGACGCCAACCCGGTCGTCGCCCCGGGGCGCACCCCCGTCCCGTACGACGCGGCCGCCCTGTGGCGCGCCGACGTCGGCCTCGACGGCAAGCTCCGTGCCCGGCACCGCCGACCGTCTTCTCCACCTGCTGCATCTCATCGCCCTCGACCCCGAACAGATAGCCACGAGCGACCAGTAACCACCCTGCCAAGGAATAAGGGCCAGTCACCCACCGGTGGCGGGCCCTTTCGCATGCCTGCAGACAGAAGGGGACCCGCCGTGCCCACCGTCACCTACACCCCGGCCGCCACCCGCACCCTCCAACGCCTCGACCGTCCCCGCGCCGACCGCACCCTGCACCACCACATCCGCTGCGCACTGCAGCGCCTGGCCGCCGACCCGCGCCATCCCGGCCTGCGCACCCACCGCCACCACGCGCTGCCCGGCCACCTCGGCGATCACATCTACGGCTCGCGCGTCGGCGCCGGCAGCGGCTGGCGCATCCACTGGACCTGGACCGGCCGCGACACGATCGAGGTGGTGCGCATCGGCCCGCACCCGTAGGCCGGGCCCGGCCCCAGTGCGGGTGATCGCACAACTGTGCGGTCGGTGGCGCGGCACCTCGGGGCGATGCTGGAAGGAGACGGCACGGCGAGGAGGTGGCCGCAGTGAGGACGGTCGAAGTGCGGGTCGGGGAGACGTATCTGGTGCGGGTTCCCCGGCGGCTTCCGTACGACCGGTACCCGCCGGGCGACGCCGAGGAGAGCGTCCGGATGCACTGGCGCCGGTTCCTCAGCTCGGGCGGGGAGTCCGAGCTGACCGTCACCGAGCTCCCGGAGCCGGAGGGCGAGCACATGGTGGCCGGGTTGATCGTGGAGCCCCACGGCCAGGTACGGGTCCGGCTGACCGACGGCCAGGCCGAGGAGCTCGGACTGCCGGCCGGGGTCGGCTACGTGGTGCGCGGCAGAGTGGAGGACCTGACCGGTGCCGGGGTCGAGTTGTTGGGAGCCACGCCGATGACCGTCCCGGCCACCCGCTGCCCGCACGAGAGCGGTAGCCGGGCACGGAGTTGCGGGCGCGGCCCCACAGCGGCGGCCCGGGCGGATACCGTCGACACCACAAGGGCCCGGCCCGGCGCCGGGACATGCCGACAGAGAGAGGAGTTGGTGGGGATGAGCGCCCAGCCCGCCGAACACGGGCACGGCGGCGGCCGCTTCGGGCTGCCGCCGATGAACACGGTGCAGGAACTGCGGGCCGCGCTGCGCGCTGGCCACGGCTACCCCGGCGACGCCGAGCGCCTGGATGCCGAACTCGCCGAACAGCTGCTGCGCCGCGTGCCGATGGACCGGCTCGACCAGGTCGACCAGGTCCCCGCCGTCGTGGACCTGGTCGCCGTCGCGGAGATCGTCGCCGCCTACCGCGGCCGCGTGCTGCTCGCCGCCGACCCGGAGACATCCGACGCCGTCGACCAGGCCGTCGCCGACCTGCTGGCGCGGCAGGGCGCCGAGTGACCGACCAGCACCAGCAGCCGGACCCGGCGGTCGCCGTGGTCACCGACCGCGCCGCCCAGCGCGCCAAGGAGCTCGGCGCCACCGAGGCACTGGAAGCGCTGCGCGCCGAACTCGAACACCGGCCGCGGCTCGGCCGCCCGATCCGCACCGTCACCGAGGGCGGCCAGCAGGTCGAGCTGTACTCCACCCGGATCGAGGGCGACCGGGCCGAAGGCCGGCCCGCGCTCAACGTCGTGCACGCCTACGCCCCCGCCCCGCCTTGGCCGCCGACCGTACGGATCGCAGCCGTCGTCCCCGAAGACCCGCCGCACCCCGCGCTGTAGAGCCGGGCCGCCAGGCCCGCACCCGCTACGCTGCTGCCAGTGCCCGCCGGACCCGAAACGCACAATCCGGGCCATCACCGGCGGGCGCCGTTGTCCTCTGACAGGCGATCTTGACCGTTTGCCAGGCGAGTTTGACCGCCCGGACTCATGGGGCGGATTCGGCCTGGATCTTGCCGCCAGGAAGGGATAACCGTCATTACCTTCCCTCTCCGACGGCTGCCGGGAGGGTGAACCCGCGCGCCAGGCCGCCGCCGGACGCCGCCGAAGTCGTATGAGCGGACGACGATGGATGCCATGACGCACCGGACGGTCTCCGGGCCATGAGTACGCCGCCCGCACCAACGCCGCAGCCGCCCGACTGGCCGCACTGTGGGTACGGCGCCCACCGCCCGGACGACCCGGTCGGCTGCCGTGGTGCCCGCGTCCCCGGTCATGTCGCCTGCCTGGCCCACCTGTCTGATCCTGGTCGCGCCGCCTATTTCGAGGGACTGGCCACTGGTGACGACATCGACCATCGCGGCACCCCCTTCACCACCCCCCTCCTCAACGCGCTCCTCGATGCTCTCCGAGACCATGCCGGCGGACCTCCTCTGTTGGGTCAGGCCCTGTTCGATCAGGCGACGTTCAGCGGTGATGCCGTGTTCAGTTTGGCAACGTTCACCGGCATCGCCGGATTCCTCGGCGTGATGTTCAAGGGCGACGCCATTTTCAGGCAGACGACCTTCAAGGAGGTCGTGTTCGACGATGCGACATTCACTAGCGTTGCTTGGTTTGCGAAGGCCACGTTCACAGAGTCCCCCGCGTCGTTCGCGAGGGTAATGTTCGACGGCTACACCACCTTCAAAGGGGTGACGTTCGCCGGCAACGCGCACTTCAGCGCAGCCCGGTTCACCAAGCCGCCGATTTTCGGACCGCTGATGTCTTTCGATGAGATTGACCTGTCCGGCGCGGTCTTCGAGGCGCCGGTAACGATGGAGATCGCGGCGGACGAGGTGCACTGCGTGCGGACGCAGTGGAGGTCGACGGCGGCCCTGCACCTGCGCTACGCGACGGTGGATCTGACTGATGCCGTGCTGTCCGCCCCCGTAGCCATTACCGCTCACCCCACCCATTTCGAAATCCCCAAGACGTGGCTCGATGAGACACCGTGGCGCGACGAGGGATCACTGGACGCGTCACTGACCGAGCACCTTGACCGCCAGTCCACTGTGCGGGTCGCCTCTGTGCGAGGGGTGGATGCGGCCCACCTAGTTCTGACCGACGTCGACCTGACGTCCTGTGTCTTCTCGGGAGCGTTCCACCTGGACCAAGTCCGCTTGGAAGGCCAGTGCACCTTCGCTCGCACACCCGCAGGCTTCCACTGGCGCTGGAGCTGGTACAAGAGCTGGCTCTACCGGTGGAGCCGCCGACGCACGCTGGTCGAGGAACACCACTGGCGGGCTGAACAGACCGACGAGGTTGAACAGTCCGAAAAACGGTGGCGCTGGAGCTCGTTCAGGAGCTGGCTCTACCGGTGGAGCCGCCGACGCACGCTTGCCGAGGAACCCCACTGGCTGGATCCCCGCTGGCTGGCTGAGCTTGAGAAGTCCCACCTGCCCAAGCAGTCCGACGACAGAAAACCTGACCTGCCGCGTAGCTGGAGCCAGGACGGTCCAGCGTTGAGTCCGGCACACCTGGCCGCAATCTACCGGCAGCTGCGTAAGGCGTTCGAGGACAGCAAAAACGAGCCCGGCGCTGCAGATTTCTACTACGGTGAGATGGAGATGCGCCGACACGACCGGGCAGAGACCCCGTTCTCGGAACGTGCACTGTTGTGGGCGTACTGGCTTGTCTCCGGCTACGGTTTGCGAGCCTTCCGCGCCGTGGGCTGGCTAAAGGCTGTCTCGTAACCCTGTGGGCTGGGCGGCGTTGGTCTGGGTGTGCAGGTGCTGTCGGCGGAGCGTCGT
>NZ_BMRI01000069.1 GCF_014648555.1 Kitasatospora griseola | reverse complement strand
GACGCTCCGCCGACAGCACCTGCACACCCAGACCAACGCCGCCCAGCCCACAGGGTTACGAGACAGCCTTTAGCCTGGTGCCGTGAAGTCCGCCGCCGAATCACCACCCGACTGGGCGTCGGTGGAGGTCGCCGTGCCCCGGCAGCCGGGCCGGCTGCCGGGGGTCGGCATGGCCGGGTTCCGCCAATGCGCTCCGGCGCACGTGGACATCGCCATGGTCGCGCACCCCTCGGTCACCCTGTTCGTGCGCCCGGTGCCAGTCCGGCGACGGCCTCGTCCACGACGCCCACGGCCGGCGCGGGCGCGGCAGCACAGTCGCCGGACTGGCACCGGGCGACCTTCGGCTCGGCGGCCGGGCGGCCGGCGGGATCGCGTGCCTCCAGATCCGGTTGTCGCCGCTCCTGGCGGTTGCGGCGTTCGGCGCACCGACCGACCTCAGCGGGACGGTGGTCTCCCTGGAGGATGTCTGGGGCCGTGACGCCGGGCGAGCCGAGGAAAGGCTGCGGGCCGCCGCGTCGTGGGACGAGCGGTTCACGATCGCCGTGGACGCCCTCGGCCGACGGATGAACACCCGCCCGTCGCCCGATCCGGAGGTGGCCGCCGCCTGGCGGCTGATGCTCACCAGCCGGGGACGGGTGCGCGTCGACAGCCTGGCGAACGAGGTGGGATGGAGCCGCAAGCGCCTGTGGTCCCGCTTCCGGTCCCAGATCGGCCTCACCCCCAAGCACGCCGCCCGGCTGGTGCGCTTCGACCACGCCGCCCACCTTCTCGCGGCGGGCAACGCCGCCGCCACGGTGGCGGCCGCGACCGGCTACGCCGACCAGGCCCACCTCCACCGCGAGGTCAAGGCGTTCACCGGGGCGACACCCACCGCCGTAGCCGCTGCGCCGTGGCTCGCCATCGACGACGTCGCGTGGCCAACCTCGTCCGCGGACCCGACACCGCCGACGACTCCGACCCGCCGGGTTCCGGCAAGGTGACCCCCGGCTCCGCGTGCCTGCCGAGAACGACCGTGTCAGGTACAGCGAGAACCGGACCATGAAAATGGGATCAAACCCCACGTACGGGGCAAACGTCGCCGCTCAGAGCACGACGCGGTGAGAATCCGACAGCACGAACGAGAAGCTGCGAGAATCCGACAGCTTCAATGCGACAGGACAACCCGAACGCCGCCGAAGACGACCTCTCTGAGCCCGGCGGTCAAACTTCGATGAGACAAACCCTCGCAGGTCGAACTTCGGTGAGACGAGTCAACAGACTGACCTCTGGCAGGTGATCATGACTGTCTGGCTCGGCGCAGTCGGCACCTACCGCCGAGCAGGCTTCGTCTGCCCGGTGCGAGCGCGGTTCCGCTGCCCGAACCGCTCGATCAGACCCAGAGCGAGATCGACCGCGCCAGCCACCGCGAACACCGCCAGCACCAGCCGCTACCACCACGGCGCGTGCCCCAGCAGCGCCCACCCCGAGGCCGCCGCCACGACGGCGGCCCTCCACCACAACGCCCGCTTCCACCAGCCGAACACCGAGCCCCCAAGCTGTACGGATCCTGACGACCGCGCACTCTACGCCGCCCCACAACCCCCCGAGCGTCCTGCACAGCGCACGGACCGGCCCCGCCCCTGACGAGCGCGCCAGCCACAGGAGCAAACCTCCAGCCAGGAGAGGTAGTCGGCCTGGGCGAAGGCCAGGACTTCGCCGGAGCAGTCACCGTTCTCGGTTCAGATCAGGGCCTGGGCGGCCACCACGGTGCGCGGCCCGGACGGTGCCGACCGAACCGCGGCCGTGTCGAGGTCGAAGTAGGCCGTGCCGCATCCGCACGGACAAGGCCCGTGCACGCGGAGGTGGGGCATCTGGGCGCGGAGCGCCAGATGAACCGGGTCGTCATCGCCGAGGAGTGCGTCGAGCACTCGGCAACGTCGGAAGGAAGGTGCTCAGCCACGTCCGCACCGCACCTGACCTGTGACGTCAAGGTTCGATGAGCGGGATCTCGGACGGTCGGACTCCGATGAGACTGGTCAGATTCCCCTGACAGGTGACCTTGACCGATCGACAGGTGAGTTTGACCGATCCGGAGAGCCGGACGCCTCGCCGTCGCTGGTGGCCGTTACAGGCCGGCCGCTCGGATGAGTGGCCTCTGGGACTGCGAAGATCGGCGGATGGTGCGCGTAGGTGAGTTCTTCCTTGCAAAAGACGACGAGTCCGCCCTGCGGGTGGGCCCACGCCGCAGTCACGACTTCCCGGCCGTACCGTGCGACGGCATCTACCCCGATGACGCGGTTCTGCGGTGGGAAGCCCAGCTGACGGGCGCCAGGAGCACCCTGCGCGACGTGGTGCCCATGGCCAACGACGGATTCACCGCCTTCGTCGTCCCCGAGCCGCTGTGCAGGGCTCTGGCCGCTGCGGGAGGAGCCCGGCTCCGAGCCGCAGCTCGTGCGTGGGCCGAGGCGACCTCCGAACCGGACGACGAGATCTCGCCGGCCGACGCGGCAGACCTCCTCGAACGTGTGGCAGCCCTGGCCGGCAGTCGCGCGGAGGAGCGCCTCGACCTGTACTGCTGGTACTTCGCTCCCTGACCCCGCAGCATCGACATCCTGCCCTACCGAGCGGCAGGGCAGGCCCACCTCCCCCGGCACCGGTCAACATCACCTGTCGGAAACCTGGCACCAGTCAAGATCACCTGGCAAACGGTCAAGATCGCCCGTCAAAGACAAAGCTGATGACCCATCTCATCGAAGTTTGACCAGTCTCACCAGACTTTGACCGGATGTGTCCGCCCCGCCGGGGCGGGGCGGACAGGCCGGCCGTCAGGTGGTCGTGCCGCTCTGGTCGGCGATCTGGGTGATGGTGAAGTGGACGAACTCGGCGGGGCGCACGGGTGCGACGCCGATGTCGCAGACGACCTTGCCGTCGTCCACGGTCTCGGCCGTGTTGTTGGTGGCGTCGCAGATCACGTAGAACGCCTCGTCCGGCGTACGCCCCACAAGGGCGCCCTGTCGCCACTGGTCGGTGAGGAACGAGGCGACGGCGTGCCGCAACGTGGCCCACAGCCGCTCGTCGTTGGGCTCGAACACCGCCCACGTCGAGGACTGGCGGATGGAGTCGGAGAGGTAGGACACCAGGCGGCGGACGTTGAGGTAGCGCCAGTCGCGGGTGGTCGACCTGGTGCGGGCGCCCCACACGAGCAGGCCCCGGTCCGGGAAGACGCGCAGGCAGTTGACTCCCTTCGCGTTCAGCTCACCGTGCTCGTCGTCCGTCAGAATCGTTTCGATCTTCAGCGCGCCGCGGAGGTTCTGGTTGGCGGGGGCCTTGAAGACGCCGCGTTCGGCGTCGGTGCGGGCCCAGACTCCCGCCAGGTGGCCGCACGGCGGCACGGTGCGCTCGACGGCGTCGACACCCGGGACCGTGATCCATGGGTAGTACAGGGCGGTGAAGGCGGCGTCGTCGGTCTCGGGTGAGGCGAGCGTGTCGGCGAACGCCGCCACCTGGGCCGGGGTCAGGCCGGGCGGCGGGTCGAGGATCGCCAGCCGGTTGCGCTGCTCGGTGCAGTGCTTCAGCACCTCGGCCATCCTGCTGACGCCCGCGGCATGGTCGGGCGCGGGCACCTCCTTCTCGGCGGAGACGTCCGCGGTCATGTCCCAGAGGCTGGGCACAGCGACCATGGTGACCTCGGGCACGGCCTCCAGGCCGGCGAGGCCGCTGCGGGCATCCGTGTCCCCCTTGAGGGCCTCGGGCGAGACGGCGTCCTGCGGGCCGGTGAAGCCCACCACGTAGCAGATGTCCCCGCCGTTGGCGAAGAACCCGTAGACCGCCTCGGCCAGCGGCAGACACCGTTGCAGCGAATGAACGGTGGCCGGATCGGTCGCGTCCGCGAGGTCCTTGGCGATTGCCTGGACGCTGTAGCGGGCGGCGAACTCCCGCCAGCTGCCGATCTTCTGCGGAACGGCACGCTCGGCGTCGGTGAACGGCTGCGGGTTCGCGTCTGGGGCGTCGTCGCCGGAGGTCTTCGTGTAGCCGAGGAACGCCGGGACCGATGTGCCCGCTCCGGTGATCGTGCGTACTCCGCCGGAGGACTCACTCACGAAGACTCCTGGCGGCGTCGGGTCGGGCATCTGCTCTCCTTGAGGTGAGGGGACTGCTGCTTGCGCGCGGACGGCGAAGCCGTACCCACCCCACCGCAGCGCACCGCCCCGCCACCCCGTCGAGAGGACAAACCACCACTTCGGATGAAACCTCCGCGCCGGCCCTCCAGCCTGGCCCAGCAGGAGCCTGCGGTGCTCCCCCTCCCCTGCCGCCGGTCAAGACCAAGCGGCAGGAACCCGGCACCAGTCAAGATCACTTGACAAACGGTCAAAATCGACCGTCCCGTCTCAACGACGTTTGACCGGCTCCCGCTCCGGGGCCGGGGTCAGTCCGCAGTACAGCCCCAGTAGCCGACCGCAGCCGGCCGACCATCGCGATAGAGCACCGTGCAGCGGCCCTGCCCACGCCCGATCGGGTCAAGCAACCGGCGCTTTGCGGCATCCCACTGCTCGCGGGTCGGACGGCCGTCGGGAGCCCAGGCCAAGATCTCGCCCTGGGACAAGGGACGCATCACGAAGGGGACTTCGTCCTCGATGACGGCCAACTCGCAGAAGTCGAGCACCGTACCGGTGCCCCCGGTCGCGATGTACTCCTGCCACGCTTCGTCCTGCCACAACTCGACGATGCCAAGCCCCGGAAAACCCCGATCGTCCCGCACCAGCTCCAGGTCCTGCGCCTGCCGAAACGCCGCTGCCAGGTCCTCCTGGTACGGCCCGGTCATCGTCCACTCGTTGCCACCCACTGCAGCTCCTCCCCGATCGCCGCCCTTCGGCTTCACCGCAGGTTAGCCACCATCCCCGACAAGATCGGCTGTGACCATGCCGTGGACACCGACCCGACGGTCAGACTTCGGTTGGACAACCATCGACCGGTCGAACTCCGTTGAGATGGGACAACGTCGCGATCAGGCCCTCCACCGACGCGGCGAAGCCACTGTCCTCTGACAGTAGATCTTGACCGCTTGACAGATGATCTTGACCGCCCGACACCGGGGCGGAGCGCACCGTCGGAACCCGACCGTCAGGACAGCGGACCGACCAGCAGCCGGGCGGCCAGGTCGTGCAGCTCGGCCACCAGCTCCTTCGTCAACCCGCCGGAGTGCTCCTGTTGGTCCTCCGCGCGATACAGCCATCCGCGGACCGGCCGCAGCGGCGAGCCAGGGTCGTCGGCGGGGCACAGCTCGAAGCCGACCCGCTCGGCCGCCACCAACGGATCGAGGCGGCCGTCCAGCAGGTCCCGCAGGCAGTACCGGGCCAACGCCCGGTCTCGGCCCTCAACAGCGCTGGGCAGCCGCAGCACCGGCCAGAGTTCCTGCTCCACCTCGGCCAGCAACCGGCGCACCTCCAGAACATCCCCGCCGGACAGCACGCCGAGCTCCCACAGGCCCGGGGTGTCCACCCCGCCGGCCAGTGCCGCTCACGCAGCCTCCACCGCCGCGGCGACCGTCTCCGGATAGCCGGCCGGTCCCGCGCTCCAGCAGCACCCGGCGCAGCGGTTCCAGTGCCCGGTCCAGTTCCAGCTCCATGGCGCGGAGCGTAACCGCCCACCCCGGTACAGAGCGACACAATTTAATCCGGCGGCAGCCGACGCACTCCGCCGGCACGGCATCGCCGTACGCCCATGCAACAGCCTCCAACACTTCCCCCGCCACCGGTCAGGATCAGGTGACGGGAACCCCCGGTGGTCAAGATCGAACGGCAAACGGTCAAGGTCACCTGACAGAGGTCACCGGCCGGAGACAGATGGCGCACGCAAAACGCTCCCACCTGGGAAAACAGGCCTCTCATGACACGGATGAAACAGATGGACCAGGGCAAACGGACACCTGCGTACGGCGGCAAGCCCACCTGTCTCCACCTGCGTCCGGCACCTGTTCAGCGCCACCGAACGCCGGTCCCGGTCGAACAGCACCACCCCGAGATCCCGCTCCAACGCCTTGATCTGCTGGGACAGCGACGGCCCCGCGATCAGCAGCCGGGCGGCGGCCCGACCGAAGTTCAACTCCTCGGCGACCGCGACGAAGTACCGCAACTGGCGCAACTCCACGGCCCGCATCCTACGACCCCTGGAAGGCTGCGCCTCCCGGACCGGAGGACGCCGGTCGTGGCACCCTCCGCCCCACCGGCGGAGCATGGACAGCAGCGGTTCCGCCCCGGCCGCCCGGCTCGGGCCTCGCCCGCCGGAGTGGAGGAGCAGCGTCATGCAGGACTTCCTGGTCGAGATCACCACCGCCGTCCCCCCGGAGGTCCCCTCCGAAGAGGTCGACCGCCGCCGCGCCGCCGAAGCCGTCCGAGCCCGCGAACTCGCCGCAGCTGGAAAGCTGTTCAGGCTGTGGCGACCGATCGGGGAGAAGCGCAGCATCGGCATCTGGCGCGCCGGCAGCGAGGCCGAACTGCGCGCCGACGTGCTCGGCACCCTGCCGCTGTGGCCCTGGATGACCGCCGTCGTCACTCCGCTCGAACCCCACCCCAACGACCCGGGCGCGGCTTCCCACTGACAAACCGGACGGCGCAGTACCCCGCACGAATGCGACACGGATTCGGCGTTCACGCGGGCCGGCTGACCATCCCTAGATGGGGAACCAAGGTGAGCAGGTCTGGCCCACCGTCAAGCACGGGGTGGCCGTTTTCGGGGATCGTCATCACCTGGGCGTCGGCCAGGTGGACGGGTGGGTCGCCGAGGCCGACGAAGGCCACTCAGCCGTCAACGCCACCGAGGTGGTCCTCGACCCAGCCGACGGCCCGGTCGTCACGGACGACCAGGCACAGGTGGTCCCGGCCGGGCCGGCACAACGCAGCAGCCGGTTGCGGCTGTCCCACCTCAGCGCTGGGCGGGTGTCTGTCCTGTGACAGGTGATCCTGGGTGATGGCCTGGGTACCGATCGGCTCAGGAGTCCTGGACGAGCAGTCTGCCCCGGGCGCCGTCCTCGGACACGAAGGCGAACAGCCTCGGCGACGAACCGAGGTTGAGGTGGAACGGCACCCAGTTCGAGTCCAACTGCAGCAGCAGCCGCCAAGGGCCGCCGTCCGGCCACTCGTCGCCCTGGAAGAACAGCGGTGTTCCGCCGATCTTGTCGCCGTCGATCAGCTCGATGCAGCGGTCCCGGTCGGCGGAGGGCAGGGCTTCGAGTTCTTCGTCCGTCATGGGAGCGGGCTCGTCGGCGGGGCGGAGGTTGAGGGTGAACTCCACCTTCGACCCGTCGATGCCGTACAACCCGGGTCCGGTCGTCAGCGGGCGCACCGGGCCGGCGTGGTCGCCTCCCGGCTGGATGATCACCGCATTCTCGCCGCCGTCGGGGTCGATGATGTCGGGGTCGAAGAAGTCCTCTTCGTGATCGGCGTGGGTCACGAAGACGTAGGCCACCTTCCCGTGGCCGGCCGCTCCGATCACCGGGCCCAATTCGATCTGGGCGACGAAGCGCATCGGCCGGTCCCATGCCGCACTGATCGGCCACTGCGGGTCTGTCAGCCACACGGGCCGGCCGCCGAACTTGGTGGTCGGCGTGGAGATCGGCCGGTCGGTCGCGGAGAAGCCCTCGATGCGCAGTGTCCTCACCATGGCCGGCATCATGCCAGGCGGTAGCGACATCACTGCCGCAGGTCGCCGGGATCACCGAGGCCGCCGCCGACGGGGTCTCCGCTGTCCGTTGGCGCTCCACGTTGCGCCTGTGCGAGGCACCGAGCTTCGGGACGGAGGAGGGCGGCGCCCGCTGCGGGCAGGGTCTGCGCCTTTTGATCACGCGTTTTCGAGGAGCCCCTCGCTGTACGAGGGGCCCCTCGGTGGAGCGGATCGGCTGCCCGGGTGTGTCAGCTGAGGTAGCGGGCCGCGGCGAAGTTCAGCTGCGGCAGGATGCCGGTGGTCGCGCCGCCGATCACGACGATCTTTCCGCTGCTCTGCAGGCCGACGGCGCGCCCTCCGTCGCCGCCGTTGGCGAAGGTGGTGCGGACCCATCCGACGCCGGCGGCCCCGAAGCTGGTGTCGACCGCGCCGCTGGAGGTGAGGCGGTAGACGCCGAAGCTGCCGGCGACGGGGTCGGCGAAGCTGGTCAGGGCGTTGGTTTCGCCGATGAACCCGGCGGAGACGATCCTGTCGCTGCTGTCGATGACGATGCCGCGCACGCCGTCGGCGACCAGGGTGGGGTTGATCTGGGTCTTGCCGCTGGTGCCGAAGGTGGTGTCGAGGGCGCCGCCGGTGGTGTAGCGGGTCCATCCGGCCTTCACGTCGCCACTGAGGCCGACGGGGTCGGTGGAGTCGGTGTCGCCACCGACAACGATCTTTCCGGTGCTCTGCAGGCCGACGGCGAAGCCGAGGTCGTTGAGGCCGTTGAAGTCGGTGTCGGTGAAGCCGCTGCTCCCGAACGCAGTGTCGAGGGACCCGGTGGAGGTGAACTGGGCGACGAGGAAGTCGTCCAGGGTCGGGGTGGTGGTGTCGAACCCGGCGACGACGAACTCGCCCGAGGACAGCAGCGCGAGCGCGAACACGTGCCCGGCCGCACCGATGGACACCGATTCCTTGCCCGCGCCCCCGGCGAACGTGGTGTCGAGGGAGCCGTTGCCGTTGAGGCGGATCAGGCCCGGGTCCGCCCCGGCGACTCCGACACCGAGGATCTTGCCGGAGGAGTCGATGACCAGAGCACGTACCGCGTTGCCGAGAGTGGGGTCGATGCGGTGGGTGACAGTGCCCGGGACGCTGCCGCTCGGGTTGAACGTGGTGTCGAGAGCGCCGCTGGAGGTCAGGCGGGCGAACGCGATGGCGCCTGTCAGTTCCGAACCGGCGAATCCGCCGACGACGATGTTTCCGCCGGAGTCGATGGCCACCGCGCGGGCGACGTCTTCCGCGGCGGTGAAGTTGATGGTGACCATCCCGCCGGTGCCGAAGCTCGGGTCGAGGGCTCCGTCCTTCTTCAGACGGGCGATGCCCCAGTCGCCGGTGGCAACGGGGCCGACACGGCCGACGAGGACGAGCTTGTCGTTGGACTGGATGGCGAGTGCGTTGGCGATGGATTGCTGGCCGAAGTTCACGGTGACCGTTCCGGACGTGCCGAACGTGGTGTCGAGATCACCGGCGGTCATGGTTCACCTCGCAAGGAGTGTTCGAGTCGCCGACAAGCCTTCTGCCGCGACCGTGGAGTTCGAGAGTGCCCGTCCCGGCACCGGTGCTGCGACAGCGCAGAGATGCGTCCGAACGCGCTCGGGTGCGTGCGACGGCTTGCGGGACGTGTTCGCGCCCGATGAGAAGTGACGCATGAGGCCGGTGCTGTACGGCGCCGCCTGCTCCTGGGCGGCAGGCGAACGGTCGCCCCTCTCGTGGACCGTGGTCCGGCGCACGGCGTCGGCCCGGTCCAACAGCTCCTGGCGGGAGCCGGGGCCCTCCGACGCCCCGTCAACACCTCCGCGCGGAGGGACAAGCGCCGCAGCGACGACGTCCTCCCGGCGCTCGGCGGACGCCTTCCGGTACGCCCGCGACTCGCACGCCCGGTTGCAGCTCCGCTGCGGCCGGCCCCCGGCGGTGAAGCCGGCGTAGCCGCCTCCGCCGTTGAAGTACTCGGCGAGGGCTTCGCCGATGGTCTCGCGCATCTCGCTCTCGTCCTGGGCGCGGGCGAGGGCGGCGGCCTGGTCGCCGGTGAGGCCGAGGTGGACGTCGCGGGCGCGGACGGCGTCCGAGCCGCGGATGTCGAACGTGTGGGCGCGCCCGACCCGGGCGGTGATCCCGGAGTACGCGCCGAGCCTGGCCAGCTGCTTGGCCTTGCGCTCGCGGCCGCGCTCGGTGGTCTGCACCTCGACCGCGTCCAGGCGCAGCTTGTCCTGGTGGCGGCCGGCGGGGTGGCGGGTGCCGTCGATCCAGCGCAGGACGGTGCGCGGGGAGACGCCGTGGGCGGCGGCCATGGCCTTGGTGTTGCCGTCGTACTTACGCATCCGGACCTGTCCGGCCTGGGTGGTGGTCTGCGCGGGGGCCTTGCGGGAGGGGAACAGCGTCTCGCGGGTCCGCCCGAACATGCCCCCAAATCCGCCGGCCATCAGTTGTCGCCTTCCTGGTCGTCGGTCCCGGCGTCGTCGTCGGTGTCGGTGTTCTCGGTGTCGCCGGCCTGCTCGGTGCCGGTGGGGGTGCCGTCGGTGCCGTAGGAGTGGGTCAGCCGGGAGGGGTGGTGCTCTCGGCGTTCCATCGCCTCGACGGCGGCGTGGAGCGGGATGGACGCCTCGTGCTTGTGGCTGCCCGGGGCGATGCCCAGGCGCAGCGCGCCGGGCACGGGCGAGCCGTCGTCCTTGACCGGGAGGGCAGGTCCCCGGCCAGGTCCGTGCGGCGGCCGGACGCGTCGTCATCGCGATCGTGGCGGCTGCGGGGTACGGCGCCGGCCGGCACGGGCCCGGCCGCGGGATCGGCGGGAACCGCGGTCCCGGAGGCCGCCGGGAGGCCCGGGTGGCCGAAGCCCGGTGCTGTCTGTCGGCCCGGCCGGTTCCTTCAGTGGGCTGGGTGGTGCTGCGCGGAGGGTGCGTGGTCGGGTTGGCGGGCGCGGGAGGCGAGGCGATCGGCGAGTGCGGTGACGAGGTCGCGCAGTTCGTCGGGGCGCTCGATGACGAACGGCCGGTCGAGCAGGGCCAGTGTCCGCGCCACCCAGTCGAGCCGCTGCGCCCGGATCCCGACGCGCAGCCAGCGCTCGGCGGCCGGGTCCTGGCCGGCCGCGGGCTCGTGGTCCTCCAGGTTCGCGACGCCGGCGGGGAGGTACGCGCGGATCTGCTCGGCCGTGCCGTGGATCCGCAGGGCCACCTCGTGCCGGTACTCGGCCGTGGCGAATCCCGACAGCACGCGCTGTGCCGGCTCCGGACCGGCCGGTGCTTCGAACGAGCCGGGCAGGGTCCTCGCGGCGGCGATGCAGTCGAGGCGCAGGGTCCGGTCCTCGCCGATCCGGGCGTCTTGGCCCGTCACGTACCACCGGCCGGCGTGGGCGACGATCCCGTACGGGTGCAGTGTGCGTTCGCTGTGCCGTCCGTCGCGGTCGGTGTAACGGACAAGGACGGGTCGGCGGTGGCGCACCGCGTCGGCGACGGTGAGGAGGATCCCGGCGTCCGGGTGGTCCGGCTCGCCGGGCCGGTCCGTGAAGGCGAGGGCTTCCAGGAGCGTGTCGAGGCGGTGGGCGGTGCGCCGGGGAAGCACCCGCCGGATCTTCGCCGACGCCGTCTCGCTCGCCGTGCGCTCCGCCGTGGTGAGTCCCGCCCGACGGCCGGCGGCCAGGCCGAGCAGCACGGCCAGCGCCTCGTCGTCGCTGAGCATGAGCGGAGGTAGGCGGTAGCCGGGCGCCAGCCGGTATCCGCCGTAGCGGCCGCGCACCGATTCCACGGGCACGTCCAGGTCGATCAGCTGGTCCACGTACCGCCGTACGGTGCGGCCTTCGACGCCGAGGCGGTCGGCGAGTTCGGCCGTCGTGCGGGTGCCGCCCGACTGCAGCAGTTCCAGGAGCGTCAGCACGCGGCCGGTGGGTCGGGGCATGCCCGGCAGCCTAACGCGAATACCGGACCGGTTCTGTCCACTATTTCTCCTAGCCTGCGACGTGCACGCCTCAGCACGGCCAAGGAGATTTCCATGAACTTCGTCTCGATCCGCGTCATCACCGGCGACGTCGCGCGACTCGTCGACTTCTACGAGCGGGCCACGGGGGTACGGGCCGTGTGGGCCACCAAGGACTTCGCCGAACTCACGACCGCGGGCGCGACTCTCGCGATCGCCGGCGACCGCACCGTCGCGCTGTTCGCCCCGGGCTCCGCCCGCCCGGCGGACAACCACAGCGTGATCACCGAATTCCTCGTCGACGATGTGGACCGTGTCCACCGGGACCTGACCGGTTTCGTCACCGATTTCGTCAACGGGCCCACCACGATGCCCTGGGGCAACCGGTCGCTGCTGCTGCGCGACCCGGACGGCAATCTCGTCAACTTCTTCACCCCTGTCACCCCGGAGGCCGTCGAGAAGTTCGCGCGCTGACGCCGCGCGCAGCCCTCAGAAAGTGTTGGGTAATCGGGTGATCACTCGCTCTTGAGGTCGTCGGCGAGGCGGCGGGCTGCTTCGGTCTCGA
>NZ_BMRI01000068.1 GCF_014648555.1 Kitasatospora griseola | reverse complement strand
GCACCACTGTGGGCCCACAGCCGGAACCTACCAGGTGCCCGCCACACCCTGGAGGACCATCTCCGAGGATCCGCCTCACTGGCGCGCCGGTTCGGATCGGCCTTCGGCGCGGGCGAGTTGGCCGAGTACCTGGCACTGATCCACGACGTCGGGAAGGGCTCGTGCGCCTGGCAGCACGGCCTGGACGAGGCGGAGAAGAAGCAGAGCAAGGTCGGCGTCCCCCACAAAGAGGCCGGCATGTGGCTGGCCACCTCGCACGCGGGAGTCCCGTTCGGCGCCGTCGTGCAGCGGCACCACGGTGGACTCCCCGAACTCCAGTTCATCGCCCGCACGGCGGCCGTCGCCCCGAAGATCGCCCCGACCGGACGCATCCCCCTGCCGGCCTGGCTCGCCCGCGCGACAGGCCTGGGCTGCGAGCTGAGCCGTGACGTGCTGATGCGGATGCTGTTCAGCTGCGTGGTCGACGCCGACTTCCTCAACACCAGCGCCCACTTCGCCAACACGCCCGCGCAGGTACAGGCCGACAGCCGCCTATAGAGCTACAACCTCTCGGGCGTTCCGATGCCGAGGAGGTCCATGCCCTGGCGAAGGGTCTGGCCGGTCAGCTGACACAGCAGTAGCCGGGTCTCCGTGACCTCCCGGCTGGGGGCCTTGAGGACGGGGCACTGCTCGTAGAACGCGGTGTATGCCGCTGCGAGGCTGTGCAGGTAGGCGCAGAGGCGGTGGGGCTCGAAGGTCTCGGCGACAAGGTCGGTGGTGGTGCCGAACTCGTCGAGGAGGAGGCCGAGGGCGCGTTCGGCCGGCTCCAGGGCCAGGTTCTGGTGGGCGGTCGGGGTGGCGCCGTCGGGGGCCTTCCGCAGGATGGACTGGATTCGGGCGTAGGCGTACTGGAGGTAGGTGCCGGTGTCGCCGTTGAGGGAGACCATGCGGTCGGCGTCGAAGATGTAGTCGCGAGTGCGGGAGGTCGAAAGGTCGGCGTACTTCACCGCGCCGATGCCGACCTGCTTGGCCCGGTCTTCGAGTTCCTCGGTGGCGAGTTGGGGGCTCTTCTCTGCGACGACCGTGCGGGCCCGATCTACGGCTTCGTCGAGGAGGTCCATGAGGCGGACGGTCTCGCCGGAGCGGGTCTTGAAGGGCTTGCCGTCCTTGCCGAGGACGGTGCCGAAGCCGAGGTGCAGGGCGCGGATGTTGTCGGGGAGCCAGCCGGCGCGGCGGGCGGTTTCGAAGACCATCTGGAAGTGGAGGGCCTGGCGGCTGTCGACGACGTAGAGGACCTGGTTGGCGCCGAGCAGTCCGACGCGGTCGCGGATGGCGGCGAGGTCGGTGGTGGCGTAGCCGTAGCCGCCGTCGCTCTTCTGGACGATGAGCGGGGTGGGTTCGCCGTTGGGGCCCTTGATGTCGTCGAAGAAGACGCACAGAGCACCGTCGGAGCGGACTGCGACGCCGGAGGCTTCGAGGTCGGCGCACACGTCGGCGAGCATCGGGTTGTAGTAGCTCTCGCCGACGGCATCGGCGTCTTCGAGGAGGACGCCGAGTCGGGCGTAGACGGCTTCGAAGTAGATCTTCGACTCGTCGACCATGCCCTGCCAGGAGGCGACGGTCTCGGCGTCGCCGGCCTGGAGCTGGACGACGCGCCGGCGCGCGCGGTCGGCGAAGTCGGCGTCGCTGTCGAACTTGGCACGCGACGCCTTGTACAGGCGGTTGAGGCGGGACATCGACGGGCCGACATCTTCCGGCTCGGTGTCGTCGCCGAGCTCGGCGGGGTGTTCGACGAGGTACTGGATGAGCATGCCGAACTGGGTGCCCCAGTCACCGAGGTGGTTGCGCCGAATCACCTTCTCGCCGGTGAACTCCAGGGTGCGCACCAGCGCGTCGCCGATAATCGTCGAGCGCAGGTGGCCGACGTGCATCTCCTTGGCAATGTTCGGCTGGCTGTAGTCGATCACCGTGACGCCGGCCTCGGCATCGCTGCCGACACCGAGTCGGGCGTCGGCAGCACGGGCGGCCAGGCTCTCGAGGATGGCGGCGTCGGTGACGGTGACGTTGATGAAGCCGGGCCCGGAGACCTCCAGGTTCGCGATCACCTGGTCAGAACCGAGGTTCTCGAGCACCCGCGCGGCCACCTCGCGAGGGTTCGCGCGCATCGGCTTGGCCAGGCTCATGATGCCGTTGGCCTGGAAGTCGGCGCGGTCACTTCGTCGCAGCTGGGGGTCGCTGTCCGCGGCGTCGGGGAACGCTGTGGAGATCGCCTGTGCGAAGCGCTCGCGCAGCGCGTCGGCGATGGAGAGGACCGTAGCCATAGAACGAAGGACCACTTCTGTGAGAGGGCGGATCCGCGGCCGGGCCGCGGGCGTCGCACAGCGCCGCAACGTCGAGTCAGCCAGCGCCGTCTGCCGAGTATCCCATTCCCCCACACCCAACGGCCCAACTTCCTTCGCTACGGGGCGCAGCCCGAACACTCAAGACCGTTGATCGCAGCCCATCCTGAGTGACCATCAGCAACAAGCACGAGCCCCTCCGACTTCGGGAAAGCAAGCGTTCGCCACGCTCCGAGCCCTCGCGCACGCCGCCGCCGGGATCAGGTCGACATCGTCACCTGATGACCTCCACCGAAGCGGACGACGGCTCGCCGCAGACCTCCTCGGAGAACGCCTCCACCTCATCCACGTCCATGCCCCCGAACCGGTGCGCCACGCCCGCGACGCCGTCCGCGCCTACCGGACCAACCCGGCACCGGACGCGCCGGAGCTGTCCTGGTCCGACCCCGAACAGCCCGCGCTGGCGCTCGACACCACGGCCCTCTCAACACCACCGCGAACGCCCTGTACACCTTCGCCGCCACCGCACTCGCGAACGCCACTTCTCCATAGACATCGGTCAAGCAGCAGTCGGGAGATCCGGCATCGAACCGGCCCGCACGGGGGCCGCCTGTCGGCCGTCGTGCGAGCCGGCCCCATGCCCGCTGCGGCCACCCCTGGCCTTCGCCCCCACCGCGATGAACGCCAGCTCGGAGAAGAAGAAGCCACCCAGCCGGTCCGCATCGCACACCGAGGTGTACCAAGCCTCGACCTCTTCAGGAGCGACCGCGCCACGACCGTGCCTTGCCGCTGACAGCAGAGCCTTCCAGATCTGGCCAACCCGATCCTGTGCGTGCCCCGTGAACTCGGTCGACCACGCCAGCAACGGCTCGACGCCGACGAGATCCAGCGGGCTGCAGGCCAAGAGCAACCCGAGCTTGCGGCCGATCCTGCCGTCCGCGTGATCCATCCAGCTCTGCGCGTCGTCCGCGAACGCATGGCACACCCGCCGGTCGAGATCGGCGTCCGCGCCCGCGACAACCATCGAGTCGAAGTCGACGTGCGCGATGACCGCCCGCCCGCCAGGCCGGAGGACTCGTGCCACCTCGGCCAGCATCGCCTGCGGGTCCGGCAGGCACTCGATGGTGTTGTACGACTGGACGACGTCCACGCTCTCGTCGGAACACGGGAGAGGATCGCGCAGATCCGCAACGATCGTCGCCGTCGACCCCTTGTGGCCTGCCAGAGCCTCCTGAGCCTGGCGCAGTGACTCCGCCGAATGGTCGATCCCGATGAGGGAAGCCTGCGGCGCTATCCGGCTGACAGCCCGCAGCGTCGGTCCCTCACCGCAGCCGAGATCGACAACAACCTGGTCAGGTTCCTGCGGGCGGGCCAGCTCCGCAAGGCGCGTGTGGATCGGCTCGGCACTGTCGGACACGGCGCAGCCCTCCTCCCCTGTTCGCGCCATAGCCCGAGATGGCGGCACCAAGAGTTCGGATTTGCACCATATGACATGCTTCGAGATGCCTCATCCCGAGAAGGGAACCCACACCCTCATGGCTCGCCCCTTCGAGCCACCGACCACTCCAGCAGCACGTCCCACCAGGCGAAGAACACCCAGCCCATAGTCGAAGCCGCAGCCACATGCCGCCCCGAGTGCCTCCTGGAGTCGGCCGAGAACGCCGCCGCTGGTAGCCGACGAGCCCCGGCATACGCGGGCCGAACCTGCCCATTGCGCAGGTCGGAACCTCCCATCCGGCGGTCACTCGAGCACGATGGTCTCCGCGATCCACTCGCACCGCTGGTCTCAGCCGAATCCGCCGAGGAGCCCGCAACCCGGGCTCAACCGCCTCCGCCCACGAGGGGGCTGCCCTCTCCCGGCCGTCGACGCCAGCCAGCTGCACGAGCCAGAGCGTTCTGACGATGCGCCAGAATGGCTCGATGCCCGGCGACGCCGCCGAGCAGATCACCGGAGGTGCGGCTTCATGACCCGCTACAGCATCGACCCCGAACGGCACGAACTGATCGCCACCTGGGGAACCGGCGAGGGTGATCTCGCCACCCGTATCGCCGCCCTCCCGGCCGGCACGGACACGGACGCGCTACTGCGCCTGGCCCGCGCCCTCACCCACCTGTCCGAGGCCGCGTGGCGCACCTACACCCACCCTGCCAGCGCCGCCGCCTCCCAGGACCCCAACACCGAGGGCTGGCGCCGCGAACAGGAACGCGGGCACTTCGGCGCGGTCGCGGACGCGATCGCCAAGCCGAACCTGCCCAGCGGCGGCGCGACGATCGTCTCCTACAGCCACCTGCTCGAATCCGCCCACCAGACCGGCCGCTCCCTCCACGAACTCGCCGACACGGCGCTGACGGAGGCCGTCCTGGGCGAGGCCGCCACCGAGCTCGCCGCCGTGGAGAACGCCGAACTCGGCGACCTCACCGACCGCGCCCAGCAGGCCGTCCTCCTCAGCCGGGAGGACGCCTCCCCCGTCCAGGTCGCCGCCGCCAACCGGTTCCTCGAACAGGACCCCTTCGGCCCGGCCGAGCTGTTCTCCGCCGTCGATCCCACCGCGGCCGCCGTCGCCGCGGCCCACTGGCTCGCCGCCGCAGCCGAAGTCACTGCCGACGCCTCCGGCCACGACGCCGTCGACGTCGTCCAGGAAGCCGACAACATCGAAGCCCTCCCCCACGAGACCCCCACTCTCGTCCTCGGCCTCATCGACGCCGGCGCCACTCCGTACGAAGCCGTCACCGACCTTGTGCGCCACGCCCTGCGCATCACCGACGGACTCCTGCCCGACCCCGACGCCCTGCGCGAACAGCTCGACGACCTGGAGGAGACCCTCGCCGACTACGGCGACGACGCACCCGGCCTCGCCGACGTCGAACTGCGCCTGACTCCGCTCGACCCGAAGCGCCCGGCCCGCGACCTCCTCGAAGACCTCCTCACCGGCATCCACGCGTGCTGGCTCCTCCACACCGAGTACGACGACCTCAACGACGAGGACGACGACACCAGCGCGGAAGTCTGGACCGACGAACAGGTCGAACAGCACCAGCGGCGCAGCCGCAAGCGCTTCGCCCAGCTCGTCCGCTAGTAGTGCTTTGTTATGTGCTGCGCGGAGTCTGGGCAGGTCGGGTGTTCGGCGGTTCGCTGTCGGTGTGAAACCAGACGAACTGGCAGTGTTGCGTGATGAGTTGGAGGAGTTCGCGGCGGAGGTGTTCGCTCCGCTGCGGCGCTCGGACCAGCAGGACAAGGGTTTGAGCTACCTGCGTGGCCTGTTGCTGGACGGGCGGCGCAAGTCGATGCAGCCGATGGCCGAGCGCCTCGGCATCGACCACCAGCGCCTGCAGCAGTTCATCACCGCCTCGACCTGGTCCCTGGACGACGTCCGCGCCGGCCTCGCCCGCCGTGCCGTGCAGGCGCTGGCGCCGCAGGCCTGGGTGATCGACGACACGGGGTTCCCGAAGGACGGCAGCGCCTCGCCCGGGGTCGCCCGCCAGTACTCCGGGACGCTCGGCAAGGTCGGGAACTGCCAGGTCGGGGTGAGTGTCCACGCAGTGACCGACCGGGCTTCCTGTCCGCTCGACTGGCGGCTGTTCCTGCCCGCCGCCTGGGATCCGGAACACGCCGCGGACCCGGCTGCCGCTGCCCGTGTCGGGCGTCGGCGGGAACGCTGCCGCATCCCCGCCGACGAGGGTCACCGCCCGAAGTGGCGCCTCGCGGTGGAGATGCTCGACGAACTCGCCACCTGGGGAACCACGCCGCCGGTCGTGGTCGCCGATGCCGGTTACGGCGACAACGCCCACTTCCGCGCCGCCTTGGACGAGCGCGGCCTGCGCTGGATCGTCCAGGTCAAGAGCGCGGCAACCGCGCACCCGCTGGACGCGGTCACCCACCGGCCCGCCTACGGCGGACTCGGCCCCAAACCCAAACCCCGCTACCGCACCCGGCCCCTCCCGCTGGCGGAGCACGTGCGGGCCGCCGGCCGGCTGGCGGCCCGCACGGTCACCTGGCGGCAGGGCTCACGCGATCACCTGACCAGCGACTTCGTCGCTCTACGGGTCCGTCTGGCCGGACGCCGCCCGCGGCTTGAGGAAGACGGCACCCTGCCCGCATGCCGGCGGCTGGCCCAGTGGCCCGCCCACATGGCCGAGCCGTCCCACTACTGGGTCTCCAACCTGCCCGCCGACACCCCGATCAGGGAACTGGTCCGCCTGGCCAAGATCCGCTGGCGGATCGAGCACGACTACCGCGAGCTGAAGACCGTCCTGGGCCTGGACCACTTCGAAGGCCGCTCCTGGACCGGCTGGCACCGCCACGTCACCCTCGTCACCGCCGCCCACCTCTTCGTGACCCTGGCCCGGAGCCGCCCAAAAGTGCTTGTTCGGGCATGACCCTCTACCAGGCCGTCAGAGCCCTCCAACAGCTCCTGACGACCTGGAACGGCACATGCCCGACCTGCCACCACCCGATACCCAGGCCAAGACCATCCCCGACCTAACAAAGCACTACTAGGCCGCCGCCCACCGCGAACCGCTCGTCTGACCGAGCGCCGGGCGGCGTGGGCTCGGTGATCCAGAGCGTGGCGACGAACCCTATGGCTCAGAACATGGTTCTCACCGGAATCGGGACAGCTACTGGGCTGCCGGTGCCGCAACTGCCCAGTAGAGCAGCCACGTCGAGAACACCGGCCCACCGGCGTTCCCCTCTATTCCTTGCTGACGCAAAGTGCGATAAACGCAACAAGAACTAGATTGTCCTGCTTCCGGCATGTATGTTGTCCGGCTCATCCCTGGGTGGTCCGGGGATGGTGTGCTGGGGGGTACGTGGCGGGTCTGCAGGTGTTCCGCGTTTCTGATGGGGATGTTCGTCGTGTCGAGGGCGACACCGTGGAGCTGGAGCGTCATCTCCAGGCTCTCGTTGAGGCGAACATGGAGGAGATGCTGGGCGGCGTCCGCTTCCTGGCGAGCGAGTACTCCACCGGTCCGGTGCACCGGGGCCGGATCGACAGCCTCGGTCTGGACGAGGACGGCAGCCCGGTGCTGATCGAGTACAAGCGCACGAGCAGCGAGTCGGTCCTCGCGCAGGGGCTGTTCTACCTCTCGTGGCTGGTGGAGAACCGCGCCGAGTTCGAGGCGCTCGTCGAGCAGCGGCTCGGCGCCGAGGTCGCCGAGCAGGTGGACTGGAGCAACCCGCGAGTGGTGTGCATCGCGGCGGACTTCACCCGGTACGACCTAGTGGCGGCCGGGATGTCCCACCACCGGATCGACATGGTGGTCTACCGGCGCTATGGGGACGACCTGGTGACGCTGGAGCTGGCGGCGTCGGTCGCCGGCGGGTGCGGCGCCCTCTCGACCGGGCGGACGGAGCTTGCCCGCCCGGTCGCGGCCAGCCGTCGGACGGTCACCGACGTCCTCGCGCAGGCCAGCGGCGAGATCCGCGGGCTGTACGAGGAGCTCGACGCCCGGCTGCTCGACCTGGGCGAGGGCCACGCGGTGCCGCTGCAGCACTACGTTGCCTACCGCCGCCGGCGGAACTTCGCCTGCGTCCGGGTGCTGGCGCAGGCTCAGGCTCTGGTCGTCTTCTTGCGGGTCGACCCGACGACGGTCCAGCTGGTCCCGGGCTGGACCCGGGACGTCCGGAGAATCGGGCACCTCGGGACGGGCGAGCTGGAGGTCCGGATCGGGTCGGTGGAGGACCTCGCTCGGTCGATGGAGCTGCTGCACACGAGCTACGCGGCTGCCGCGTAGTTCGTCAACGGCGATGGGCCGCACCCCTGGAATTCGCCCGAAGGGGTGCGGCCCATCGCCGTTGGTCGGCCCGCTCGTTCAAGGGCTGGGTCCGCGGGGCGGACCGTGACCTTCAGGGGTGCCGGGTTGGCCAGGGTGGCGGTTACCGTCGGCGAGGCCGAGAAGGCGGGGGTGGTGCGGTGGTGGTCGGTTCGCTTGCCCGCGGGGCGGAGGCCGAGTTGATGGCCTGCTGGATGTGGGCGCGGCGGGCGGCCCAGCGGCTCAGGTCGCGCTGGTAGGTCCGGGCTTCCTCCCCTCCGGCAAGGCTCGGGTGAGGGGCTGCGGGCTGATGGTCCTGGGGGTTCGGCCGTTCGATGTATTGGTCCTCTGCGTCAGGGGGTGGCGCTTCCCGGCGCCGCCGGGAGTCGAGCCGGGTCAGTGTCCTCGGTGGTGCTGCGGTTCTCGGGCCAGCGCGGTGATCAGAGCGCGTTCACGGACCATGTCGGCGTGGACGTCGGGCTGGTCCGGGTCGAGGGCTTCGATGGCGCTGTCGATCGCGTCGAGGGCTTCGGATCGGCGCCCGAGGCTCCGCCAGGCGGTGGCGGTGCGGAAGAGCATGATCGGGTCGGTGTCGTCGAAGGTGGGCCAGGCGGCCAGCTTGAGGATCCGCTCGGCCTGGTCTGGTAGTCCGTCTCCGAGCCAAAGGCCGTGGAGCAGGGCGTGGCAGACCTGGGGGTTGTCGCCGGCCTCGGCGAGGCTGCGGTCCAGGGCTTCGAGGGCACCGGGGACGGAGCTTCCGAGGAGGGCGAACGCGGCGAGGGCGCGGGTGTACGGATCCCAGCGGATTCGCTCGCTCCCCGGGACCTGTTCGAGCAGCTGTTGGATGCTGCGGCACCGGAAGTCGAAGCGGAGGGCAGCGAGGTGGATGTGCCGGAGCGCCTGGGCGTGGGTGCGGTCGGTGCCGGGCTGGGTGAGGTGGTGGGTGCCGGCGAGGTGGGCGAGGGCGCTGTTGCGCCGACTGCGGGCGTACCAGGTGAGGTAACTGTCTCTGGTCTGAAACTGTTGAGATCCATGCGGCGGAGCCGAGATGTGGCAGTGGTCCCTCCGCTGTGGGTGTTTGTTCGGCTCGTGGGACGTCTGTCACGTCAGCATGTGCACGCCCATGATGGCGATCAGCAAATGCGAGTGGACAGTCCGTTTCCCGATCTCGATGATCTGGCCACCGCTGGGGCATGGAGTCTCTATCGTCGGACCTGCTGCTGATCGAGGTGCCAAGGGGCCAGGGGCGGAGGGTGGTGGCGTCGGGCGTGGAGCAAGCGGGGGGCGTGGGCGAACCGCGGCACGTGGTGCTGTCGCTGGGGATCGCGTTGACGCGTACCGAGGACGGTGACTCGCCGCGGTTCGGCCTGGACGTCCTGGAGGACGCCCCCGTTCACGCCGAGAGGGTCGCAAAGATCCTGGAGGAGTTCCGGTACACGCGGCGCTCCACCGCAGCACCGGAGGGACAGGCCGACTACGGGAAGCTGGTCGAGGCTGCGGTCGAGGCCGAGGACGCCGACGTGCTGATCGTGCACATCGTCGGGCACGGTGAGCTGGCCGACGGCAGCAGCGAGAAGCTGTACATCCTGAGCAGCGACGGGGATCGCCTTGGCCGGCCGGTGGGCGGGTGGATCGACCTGATTGAAGACCACCCCCGGCGGCACCGGCCGATGACACTGTTCGTCCTGGACGTCTGCTACGCCGGGCAGGCCGCGGTGACCGCCTGGCACTCGCGGATGGACGTGGACAAGCGCCGGGCCTGGGTGCTGGCCGCGACCGGACCGGACAAGCAGGCGTTCGGCTACCGCCTGAGCCAGGCTCTGGTACGGGTTCTGAAGAAGTACCGCGACCTGGAGGTCCGCTTCGATCCCTCCTTGCGGTACATCCCGCCCGGCAGGGTCTGGCGGGACATCGACCGCACCGTCAGCGAACTGGCCGAACGGTCCGACGGGCTGCCGCAGTCAATCCTGACCAGTCTCGTCCCCGGCCACGCCGACCTGTCCCATCTTCCGTTCTTTCCCAACCCCTCCTACACCCCCCAAAGCCCCACAACGGCACCGAGCCTGCCTCCGGAAATCGCCCGCCTGGCCGACTGGGCCTCGGACCCCCTGCACTTCATGCGCCGCGCCGGCGGCGGCGAACCGGTGGACCGCGACTGGACCGAGGGCTACTTCACCGGCCGCACCGCACAACTCGACGCCCTCACCGCATGGCTCGACGACGACACGGCCGCCCCAGGACTGCGCGTGGTCACCGGCAAAGCGGGCGCCGGAAAGTCCGCGCTCCTTGGCATTCTCCTGTGCGCCGCCCACCCGGCACTGCGCCGCCACACCCGCCCCCTGTGGGCCGGACTCGACGACCACGTACCCGGCGAGAACAACCGGGTCGCGGCCGTCCACGCACGACGCCTCAGCCTCGACGACATCACCGCCTCCCTGACCCGCCAACTACGCCACATCGCCACCTCCGACAGCCCGACCCCGCCTGACGAAGAAACCCAGGACACGGCCGGAAACCCGGCACAGCACCTGCTGAACCTGCTGCCCCCCGGCAGCCGCCCGGTCACCATCGTCATCGACGCCCTCGACGAAGCCCTGACACCCCAGGACATCACCACCGCCCTGCTGCTCCCGCTCGCCCAACACGCGCAGACGGCGTCCGGCCGACTGCGGCTGCTGGTGGCCACCCGCGAGGACAGCCGGTTCGACCAACTCCTCGGCCTGGCGCGGAACGCCGGAGCGTGCACGGACCTGAGCGCCATCGCACCGCACGAGGTCCGCCGGGATGTGGCCGCCTACGCCAAACAGCTCCTGACCGCCGACGGCCCCTACACCCGCAGTGCCCTGCGGCCCGTCCGGGACACCCTGGCAGAAACGATCGCCGAAACCCTCACCACACCCGCCCCGACCGGCCGCGAGGGCCACGACACCCAAGCCCTTGAGTGGGGCGAGTTCCTCACCGCTGGACTCTACGTCCACCACCTCCTGGCTATCCCACCCGCCGCCACACCCGAGGACGCCGCACGGCTGGGCCGGGCCGTGCCCCGTAACCTGCCCGACCTCCTCGAACTCGACCTGCAGCGCCACGCCGACCGGATTCACCTGCGTCCGGTGCTCACGGCCCTCGCCTTCGCCCAGGGCCGGGGCATGCCCGAAAGCGTCCTGGTCCACGCCGCCGCCGCCTTCACCGTCGACGGCAACCCTCCCCCGTCCCTACGGGACCTGTACGCCCTCCTGGACGGGGAGGCACGCTTCTACCTGCGCCGCGACATCGACACCGACGGCACCACCCTCTACCGGCTCTTCCACGAAGGCCTCGCCGACTGGCTCCGCCAGCCCACCAGTCCGCCGTCCGCCGAGGCCCCCACGATGACCACGAACCCCCGGCCCCGTCAGGCAGAGCGCCTGTTCGAGCGGCTCCTTGACCGCGTCCCCCGGGATCCGGCCGGCGGCATGCTGTGGCACCATGCTGCCGACTATCTGCTGCGGCACACCGCCCAGCACGCGGTCGATGCCGGGCGCCTGGACGAACTCCTCTACGACGCCGGCTACCTCCAGCACGCCGACCCTCACACCCTCGCCGACGCTCTGTCCTACGCCCGCTCCGACCGGGGCCGGCTCAATGCCGCCGTCTACCGCGCCTCCTGGGGCGTCCACCACGCGCTGCCACCTGCGGCACGCCGCCAGCTCCTCGCACTGGACGCCGCACGTTTTCGCAACACACCGCTCCAGGACGAGCTGCCCGGCGACGCCGACTGGACTGTGCAATGGGCAACGGGCAGCCAGGTCTCACCATCCCTGGTCCGCACCCTCACCGGCCACACCAGCGGGGTGATGGCGGTGGCGGTGACGCTGCTGGGGGACCGCCCGCGCGCCGTCACTGGTGGCTACGACGGGTCGGTGCGGGTGTGGGACGTGACCGCCGGCACCCAGGTTCGCGAGTTGACCGGCCACACCAGCGGGGTGATGGCGGTGGCGGTGACGCTGCTGGGGGACCGCCCGCACGCCGTCACTGGTGGCGGCGACGGGTCGGTGCGGGTGTGGGACGTGACCGCCGGCACTCAGGTTCGCGAGTTGACCGGCCACGCTGGCTGGGTGCGTGCGGTGGCGGTGACGCTGCTGGGGGACCGCCCGCACGCCGTCACTGGTGGCTACGACGGGTCGGTGCGGGTGTGGGACGTGACCGCCGGCACTCAGGTCCGCGAGCTGACCGGCCACGCTGGCTGGGTGCGTGCGGTGGCGGTGACGCTGCTGGGGGACCGCCCGCACGCCGTCACTGGTGGC
>NZ_BMRI01000067.1 GCF_014648555.1 Kitasatospora griseola | reverse complement strand
CGGGCGCGGGGAGCAGCAGCAGGACGTGGCGTCGCTGGCCGTGCAGCGGGGGTCATCCCCGCGGGCGCGGGGAGCAGTTTCGGTGACGACCGGTGCCGGCCTCGTCGTGGGGGTCATCCCCGCGGGCGCGGGGAGCAGTCTTGTTGACCTGGGGTGTTGGGCGCGAGTGGTACGAGAATCCGCTACTTTCCGAAATTCGGACATAAACGGCTTTCTTCCCTACCGGGGGCGTCGTCCTCCGGGTCAGCGGTGCGGTGAAGGTGTCAAGGAGCAGTGGCGCGTGGGTGGATGCTCCCATGGCAGTACGACGCCCCTGTGCACGGGGAGCAGCTGCCGGGCCGTGGCCGGGCGCTCCGGACGGTGTGGGGCCCTCCCCCGCGCGTGCGGGGAGCAGCACTCCGTCGCCCCGGTGGTCATGACGGTGTCGGGACCATCCCCGCCGACACGGGGAGCAGTTGTCCGTCCCGGCTTGTGCAGGTGGGCGGGGCCCGTTCGTACGTGCCGGTGGAGCCGTCCCTGGTGTGGGGTCAGGCTGGTGTGGGCCAGCGTGGTCCGGTGTCCGGGGCGCCGAACCACGTCCATTGCTCGTAGGGGGTGACGGTCATGCCGTAGTCGTACACCTCCGGCCGGCCGAGCCCGGCCCATTCGTCCCTGGCGGCGCCGATCTCGTCGGCGAGGCGGCGGGGGCCGCCCTGGTGGACGAACACGCCGTCGGGGGTGGACGACAGCGTCGCCCAGGACGAGACGCCGTCGTGGATCCACGCCGACACCCCGTCCTCGTCGACCGCGGTCTCCACCCGGATGTCGGGGAGGGCGACCCGCAGGTGGAACAACAGGTCCCAGTCCTCGAGTTCGGCCGGATCCCGATCGATGCGCCGCTCGGGACCCGGTGGCGTGCCGCGGCGGATGTCGGCGAAGCCGCGGGCCGGGGCGCCGACGGCAGTGCTGGTCCGGTCGGGCATGAACTGGGCCAGGCCCTGGAGCCAGCCGGTCGCGGTCCTGTGGTCGTCGGCGACGGTGAGGGCGACGTGGCCGAGGCGGCCCCATGGCACGACCAGGCGCCCGCCGGGCACAGTCTGTTCGATCCATGACCATGGAATCCGTTCGACGGCGTAGGTGGCGATGACGCGGTCGAACAGGGCGCCACCGGGCAGACCTGAGCCGCCGTCACCCCCCTGCACGCGCACGTCCAGGCCCGCAGCCCGTAGGCGGGAGGCTCCGACTGCGGAGAGGGCGGAGTCGACCTCGATCGAGGTCACCTTGCCGGGCCCGGCGCGGTGGGCGAGCAGCGCGGCGTTCCATGCGGTGCCGGTGCCGAGTTCCAGGACGCGATGGCCGGGTTCCAGCAGCAGCGAGTCGAGCATGTCGACAACGACGGCCGGCGCGGACAGGCTGGAGGATGGCAGGTTGTCGGTGATCTGAGTGACCGCGGGCCGGCTCGGGTGGCCGTAGAGCAGTTCCAGCCATCGCCCGGGGGCGGTGTCGTGGTCGACGGGCTGCCAGGCGTGGCCGTCCCAGTCCCACAGACGGCCGGGTGCGAACAGGTCGCGGGGAAGTGCGGCAACCGCGGGGCGGATCCACGGCGAGCGCTCCGGCCACTGTCCGGTGCGCGCCATCTCCGTGTCGAGGAGCTGCCGCCACACGTCTGCGGACAGGCTGGTGGTGTTGTCGACCGCGGTCACCGTGCTTCCCCCTACTTCTTGTGCTTGCCGGTGCCCGGCTGAGGCTTGTCGACCTTGCCGTCCGCGTTGCCCGGCGGGGGCGTCCCCGTCCCTGGATCCGGTGTCGGCTTCTCGTGCTCGCCCATGACCTCTCCTCCCCGATGCCCGGCCGGACCGACTCCGGCCGGGTGCCATCGTCCCGCCCCTGTGCCGAGTGCGGAAGGGCGCACGAGAGTGCTCGGTGAGCGCACCCGATTGACCCAGGCCGACCTCAGATGACCATCCCCGCTCGCGCGGGAGGACAGCTGAACGCGTGGCCGATCATGCCCGCGACCCACGGCAGACCCCCACGCGTGCGGGGAGCAGGCCTGAGTGCTGGTCTCCATGCGGATGATCGTGGAAGCATCCCCGCGCGTGCGGGGAGCAGCGAAGAGCGGCACGCGATCCTCGGCCCCGACACGGGGTCATCCCCGCGCGTGCGGGGAGCAGGCACCCTGCTCAACACGCGGTCGCCGCCCACAGGGACCATCCCCGCGCGTGCGGGGAGCAGCTGGATGCCGGATCGAGACCCGAGCGCCGTGCCGGGACCATCCCCGCGGGGGCCGGGGGCAGGTCGAGAACCACTTCGTGGTGGACCCGGCGAAGGGACCATCCCCGCGTGCACGGGGAGCAGATTGACACGGAGCCGTCTGACTGGGCCTTCGCGGGGCCATCCCCGCGGGCGCGGGGAGCAGCCGACCCAACTCACCGCCTCCCGACCGCAGTTGGGGTCATCCCCGCGGGCGCGGGGAGCAGCCTCGTTGACCTGCGGTGTTACGCGCCGTCGACCGGGAAATGACCCACTTTCAGAGAATCGGACATCAGCGATCTTTCTCTCCTTGCGGATGCTTCCGGTGCGGGCCGGCCCGTGGCAGGCGCCGCTCGAGCACGGTGGCACCACCCTTGGACTGCGCTGCGGAGATGTCAACGAGCAGCAGCACGCGGGTGGATGATCCCACGGCGGTGTGACACGAGCGGACATCTCAGTTGCCGACAGCGCTAGCCATCAAGCGATCACTGCGAGAACATCCCGCAGGTGAAGGAACAACAGCTGTGCCTTTGCCCGGGGTCGGTATGTGTGAGGGCCAAGGGCTCCGGTTGTGAAGTGCTCGCGTGAGATGATCCGTGTCTCACGGCTCAGGGGGTTCGAACATCCGTGGCGATCACTGTCGACGACATTGCACGGGCGGATGCGCTGGCCGACGCGATGCGGCACCAGGTGTCCCCGTTCTTCACACGAACCCCTCAGGCTCAGGACGCGTCTTGCCCATGGCATCTGGTCACGTTGGCTCCGGAAGGAACTCAGGAGCGGGCGGCGGTGGCCTGGATCGTCGCGAACGCCATCATGCGGCACCGCTCCGGTCGCTCGACCGCGTATGACTTGTGGCGAACCGCGGTCGCTACAGGCAAGCCACTCGATCAGGTCGGGGTCTCACGGGTCTCGGTCTGCGTGAAGCCGGTATTCGGACTGCCGACGAACCCATCCAATGCTGCGGACCATGTGCCAGGGCACGTTGGTGAATGGCTCTGGTATCTGTTCATGCGGGAAGAGGACACGTCCGGCCGGACAGTTGCGTTCTTGGAACCACCGAGCTGGAGCGTGACCGAGGGCGGCGGGGACGGCTTTGTCGTCCATCGGCTGGCCGGAGAGCCAGACGCCTCTCTTCTGTTCCGTCTTTGGGAGATCAAGAAGTTCACCGGCACGGGGTCCGTCAGCGGGACGATCACCGATGCTGCCTCCCAGCTCAAAGATCGCGGCCTTGAGTACCTGGCCAAGCTCTGCAGCTCGCATGCGGACGAGCCGGGCGACGTCGGCCAACTGATGTCCCAGCTTGTGGAGTTGTGGATCCAGGCGGATCCCAGCGGCGGTGCCGGCGTGAGCGTGTCCACCAACACCGCCTCGTTGCCCAAGCGAAGCGCCTTCACTCAGGTGTCCAACTACCTGCCGGATCACCGACACCCAGGACAGCTGCAAGGGCTGATCGTTGCAGTTCAGGACTTCGCGAAGTTCGCCGACCTGGTGAAGGAGCACCTGTGGAGCGCACTCTGAGTCTGCCTGTCCTGCAGGTTGCCCTGGGCTCGCTGCGCACTTCAACGCTGCCAACTCCCGAGGAGCTGATGCGACTCATCGCCAGCATAGAAGTGCGCGCGATGATGAACAGGTTCGAGGTCGACCAGGCGGTGCTGCGCACCGCCTGGTACCTGCACGGCGTTGCGGCGCTCCCGGAGGCTGCCGAGCTCTACAGCCCAGTGCGGCAGAGGCAGGCATTCGCCGTCAGCGCTCACATTTTCGACTTGGCGCTTGCTGATGAGCAGAGGCCAGCCTCCGAGCGCCTGTCGTTGGCTTTCGGTGCGCAGATCGGCTACCGACGCTGTGACCAGGAGCCGAACGCCACAGCGGTCTGGCGTCGGGTAACCAACCTGTGCCATGGACCAGATCCGTTGAGACTGGACTTGGACGAGGGGCCGCTGGCGGCACTGGATGCCATCGAGACACTCTCCCTCGAGGCCGGGGTTGCGTTTCTCGGTTTTGACACCGGACGGCTGTGGGAGCTGTTGCGGCACTGGCGCCGTCAGCTGGAGGAGCTGCAGGATCTTCTCGGTCTGGACCACCTGGAAAGTACGTTGTTCGGGCCGACCCAGGACGTGGTGAACGCCGTTGCGGACCTGACGAACTATCTCGTTTTCGGTGCACGTGATCGCCTTCGGCGCGCTGAGGAGGCTCTCGAGCGCGTGGTGAGCGGTCGCAGCGGGCGAGGCGACGTCAACGCGCAGTGGGTCGCGGCCCACCTGCTTCGGCTGCTGGGCGAGCTCCGCGCAGGAAGCTTGTACGAGTTGCTGCCGCCCGACGGCCGACAGGCCGTCGCCCAGGCCTTCACCCTGACGGCACCGCCAGTGTTGACCTTGTGGCAGCCCCAGCGAGAGCTTCTCAGCCGGGGCGCCGCCAATCCGCTGGATCCAGCAACGGGCCGGCTCCTGGTGAGCGTCCCCACCAGCGCCGGCAAGAGCCTGATCTCGCAACTGATCATGTGCTCGCATCTGGCCTCTGTGCCTGGACGCGTCATCTACGTATCGCCGCTGCGAAGTCTGACGCGGGAGATGCGACGTTCCCTACGTGAACGGCTGCGGGTCCTGGACCGGGAAATGGGTGCAGACATTCCGGACTTCCCCGGTTCGTGGCATCTCTTCGGTGAGGACGATGAACCCGCAGACGTCGAGGTCATCACTCCCGAGCAACTGATGCACGCCCTGCGAAACGACCCAGAACAGGCGTTGCAGGACGTGACCCTGATCGTGGTAGACGAGGCCCATCACATGGCCCAAGGAAGGCGCGGGTTCATCCTGGAAGGGCTGCTGGCGTTCTGTCAGACCTATCCCGATGCTCCCCGCCTGGTCCTGCTCTCGGCGGCGGTCGGCAACGGTGCCGCGCTAGCCACCTGGCTCTCCCCTGGCGCGCCCGAAGTCCTGTTCACCTCCGCGTGGCGCGGACCACGGCGTCTGCACGGCCTGCTGTCCACCACGGCATCCTGGGATGAGAAAGCCACCACACGGCGGCGGTCGGCAGACTGGCCATGGCAGACCACCGTCCCCTTGTCGGTTGCCATCAGCCTGCGTCCTACGGAGTCAATGACACCCATTCAACTGTCGACCACCCAAGTCGGTGAGCTCGTCCTCAAGCATCGGGAGGAGCACAGCCTGAGGGAGTGCGAGAAGGACAAGGGCAAAAGCACGGCCGCGTACAAGATGTTCGCCGCAGCCGCGACCCTGCTGCTGCCCGCAGGCGCAATGCTCGTCGTTGCCGGCACCCGAGACCGGGCTCAGTCCACGGCACTCGCGATGACAGAACACCTTCCCGAGCACGAGCCGGCCGTGGAGCTGGCGCAGCTCTTCGCCGAACAGCTGGGTGAGGAGCATCCCCTCATCCGCTGCACCCGCCGAGGGGTAGCCTTCCACCACGCAGCGCTGCCCGAGGACGTCTTGGCAGCAGTCGAAGACGGACTTCGAGGTGGGCGCCTCCTTGCTGTGGCCAGTACGAGCACACTGACCGACGGCGTCAACCTTCCAGTTCGCACTGTATTGATCACGGCGGACCTGGACCACGATCAAGCCTCCGATCATGCCTCCCGGTCTCCGGGACTCGATGCGGCCCGGCTGCTCAACGCCGTCGGTCGGGCCGGGCGGGCCGGCCAGGAAAGCGAGGGGTGGATCCTGCTCGCACTCAACCGCGAAATTGGCGCCGAGGACTACGACCTGTTCGCCCCCAGCAACGATCACTTGCATGTCCGTTCCGCCCTGGCCAATCACGCCGCACTGGAGGCACTGGCGGCCGCTGAGTTGGCAATCGCCGCAAGTGCAGACGGTGTTCTGGCGGTAGCACAGGGCATGGCGGCCGACTTCATCAGCTTCGTATGGTTCGTGCTCGACGCCCACGCACACCTCGAAGCTGGCATGCCCAACCCACTCGGCGTGATTGACCGCCTGCTGGCAATGCAGCAACTTCCTGCGTCCGAACAGGAACGCTGGCGTGCCCTGGCACAGGCCACCAGGACCCGCTACAGCGCGGCAAACCCGTCCACCCGACGACGGTGGACCAGCACAGGAACCAGCCTGCAGAGCGCCCGCACGCTGGACGCTCTCGCCCGCCGGGTCGCCCGACGCGTGTCGGCCATTGAGGCGGGTATGAACGACTTCGACCTGTGGTCTCAGATCGAACCCGAGGAACTGCCGCTGGCACAGACACTCCGGATCCTCGAAGAAGAGAGGGTCTACGAAGTCCTCCTGCAACTGCCCGAGCGGGAGCAGGCCTGGCAGTTCCACGACCGCCGCCGAGGAAGGAACCGGCAGACGGTCGACGTCGATCTCGTCACTGCCATCAACGCATGGGTTTCAGGCGCCTCCATTCCGACCATGGCCCGGCAATGGCTTCCGAACGCGGACATCGACTGGGCACTCGAGCAGGCTGTCTCCAACATCAGCATCACCTTTGAGCACTACCTGTCCTGGACAATCGGCGCCCTCATCAACATGGTCAACGAGCAACTATCCAGCGAGCTCGCTCCGGTACGCCTGCGTACAACCACCGCCTGGTGCATCCGCTACGGCGTCGACACCGATCAGGCACTGAACCTGCTCGTCCACGGCATCCGCTCCCGCACCCTCGCCTATCGAATAGGCCGCCAGGCCGAAGCCGAGAACATCCCCCACACCAACCTCACCAACTGGCTGGCCTCCCAGCACCTCCCCGGATGGCGACACCGCTACACGCCGACCGCCCTGGAAACCGATGACCTCCTGGAGTACGTCCGCAAGCGCCGCCGCAGCCCGCTGCGAGCACTGCTGGCCGGGCGAACCATCGAACTGACGGCCGAAACCTACCCGGCCACTACACCGACCAATGTCACCTTGACCTGGACCGACAGCAAACCTGCCAGTGAAATCCTCGTCACCGACCAACACGGCATCCGCGGCCGCATCGCCGCCAGTGACCACAGCGATCTTGCTACTGTTCTGCGCAGCGGACTTGTGATCGACGCGTCCTTGAACGGAAGCACTCTGCTGCTGCGCCACGCAGCAGCAGAACAGTGACCCAGCAGTTGGTCCCGCATGAGCTGACGCGCCATCGTGGCGCAGACGGAGAGCAGGTCTGCAGCCAAAATGCCCAGGAGCTGGCGACAATCCCCACGCGGCCGGGGAGCAGCCGACATCGCCACCTTGGTCGGCAATCGGACCGGGACCATCCCCGCGTGCACGGGGAGCAGACCGCCGCCCGGTCCCTCCCCTCTCAAGTCGCAGGACCATCCCCGCGTGCACGGGGAGCAGGCCGGCAGTGGTGATGCCGAGGCCGCGGGGGAGGGACCATCCCCGCGCGCACGGGGAGCAGCGAAGAGCGGCACGCGATCCTCGGCCCCGACACGGGACCATCCCCGCGCTTGCGGGGAGCAGGGCAGGCCGGTGAGCAGCAGGCCGCGGCCGTAGGGACCATTCCCGCACGGGCGGGGAGCAACGGGTGCCTCGGCCTCCCGGTGGGCGGCTAGAAGTGCTTGTCGAGCCAGCCCAACAGCGAGAACGCTCGTCGGCTCTTCTCGTCGGTGCCGAACAGCGCGGTCGAGACGACGGCGACGGCGAGCAGAAGCATCACGGCCTCGCGCGCGCCGATCGCAGGCTGACTGTCCATCAGGGTTTCCTCCGGGATTGGTTGGCGGTGCCGGTGTTCAGCGTAGGAGCCTTTCCTGGGGCAGGGCCCGCGCGAACCCGCAGCCCTGGGCGACGTGGGATCATCCCCGCGCGTGCGGGGAGCAGGCCGGCCTCGCGCCCGATGTCCTGTCCCGACTGGGACCATCCCCGCGTGCACGGGGAGCAGCGACCACGCTCTCCCACGAGGCTGCCGTTGTGGGGACCATCCCCGCGTGCACGGGGAGCAGCGGGTGCACCTCTCGGTAGGGACGTGGACGGCGAGGACCATCCCCGCGTGCACGGGGAGCAGCTCGTTGACCTGCGGTGTTACGCGCCGTCGACCGGGAAATGACCCACTTTCAGAGAGTCGGACATAAGCGATCTTTCTCTTCTTGTGGATGCTTTCGGTGCGGGCCGGCCCGTGGCTGGCGCCGTTCGAGCGCGATGGCGCCGCCCTTCAGTTGTGCTGTGAAGGTGTCAAAGGGCAGTAGCACGTGGGTGGATGCTCCCACGGCACTACGACGCCCGTGTACACGGCGAGCGGCGGCCGGCCGCACGGGCGGCGGCGAAGCGCTGGGAACCATCCTCGCGGGCGTGGGGACCACTGCTGCGGCTGCCACTTGCCCGCGCCGGTCGGGGGATCATCCCCGCGCGGGCGGGGAGCAGCCGATGATGCTGGACACGGTTGCACCTCGCTGGGGACCATCCCCGGCGCACGGGGAACAGTGTGTCGGCCTTCGCGGCAGCTTTCGCGGTGCAGGACCATCCCTGCGGGCACGGGTAGCAGAGCGCGGCAGCGGCCTGGAGCGGTACGTGCGGGGGACCATCCCCGCGGGCGCGGGGAGCAACCGCTCGGCCTGGACGCTGTCGCCGACGGCCGGGGACCATCCCCGCGGGCGCGGGGAGCACACCCGGCCGAGCCAGACCAGGCCCTGCTTGGCGGGACCATCCCCGCGAGCGCGGGGAGCAGTCCCAGCACTGGCGGCACTCGCCCCGGGGCGGGGGTCATCCCCGCGGGCGCAGGGAGCAGTTGACGCCCTGGTCGTGGCGGAAGCGCTGGTCGGGGCCATCCCCGCGCGTGCGGGGAGCAGCCACCGTTAGAACCTAACGGTGGTCCCGGGGTGCGACCATCCCCGCGGGCGCGGGGAGCAGACCTGGCCGTCGCCCCTGAGCTCGGTGAGCTCGGGGTCATCCCCGCGTGTGTGGGGAGCAGAAGCACGCCGTCGAGATGGCCGGCGACTTCCAGGGGTCATCCCCGCGGGCGCGGGGAGCAGCTGGTCGGCATCAGCCGAACGATCATCGACACGGGACCATCCCCGCGGGCGCGGGGAGCAGGCCAAAAGCATCACCAAGTCCGAGCTGTGCGTGGGGCCATCCCCGCGGGCGCGGGAAGCAGGGCTCGTCGATCCCGCTGGCGGACCTGGAGCAGGGACCATCCCCGCGCGGGCGGAGAGCAGACCGGTGCCGGCAGCGACCGGGCAGAGGCCGAGGGATCATCCCCGCGCGTGCGGGCAGCAGGTGCAGGTCCCCCCTCCGCCTCCGGCGAAGACGGGATCATCCCTGCGCGTGCGGGGAGCAACTTCGGCGTGCCGGTGACCGCCTCGCCGACGCGGGATCATCCCCGCGTGCAGGGGAGCAGTCACGCCTTCTGCCACCACCACCCCCGCGCTTGGGACCACCCCCGCGGGCGCGGGGAGCACAAGGCGACAGCCTCGCCGTCCCGGTGCGGGTCGGGACCATCCCCGCGCGTGCGGGGAGCAGACGACTGGCAAGAACGTCGTCCCGCGAACCCTGGGACCATCCCCGCGGGCGCGGGGAGCAGTTACAGGCAGGCGTGCGCGACGGATCACAGTCGGGGTCATCCCCGCGGGCGCGGGGAGCAGCTGGCCTTGGACCAGGCGGAGCTGTCGGTGCTGGGGTCATCCCGCGCGTGCGGGGAGCAGGGCTATGGCCCTCATTGGGACACTCACCACGTGGGACCATCTCCGCGCGTGCGGGGAGCACGTGCTGCCAGCAGTCGAGATCCACAACGCGCCGGGACCATCCCTGCGCGTGCGGGGAGCAGTAGTCCCGGCCGCCCGGCGTCTCGGCGGGGTTGGGACCATCCCCGCGCGTGTGGGGAGCAGGGTGGATCTGGTCGTCGTCGGGCTGGAGTTCGGGGGACCATCCCCGCGCGCGTGGGGAGCAGATCATCTCTTCGGCGGGGTACTCGGAGCAGACGGGACCATCCCCGCGCGTGTGGGGAGCAGCGCCCGACCGGCCCGACTTCCAGGCCGTCGTCGGGACCATCCCCGCGCGTGTGGGGAGCAGCCGCTCCGGCAGCCGCCCGCCGGACCCTTTCGGGGACCATCCCCGCGCATGCGGGGAGCAGACTCGTTGACCTGCGGTGTTACGCGCCGTCGACCCGGAAATGACCCACTTTCAGAAATTCGGACATAAGCGGCTTTCTTCCCTGCCGGGGGCGTCGTCCTCCGGGTCAGCGGTGCGGTGAAGGTGTCAAGGAGCAGTGGCGCGTGGGTGGATGCTCCCACGGCAGTACAACGCCTGTGGTCACGGGGAGCCGCCGGCCGAGGTACCCGACAGTCTTCTGACGGCGAGACGATCTCCGCGTGCAAGGATCAGTTGCTGTACCGGGCGACGGATCCTCAACTCGAGGAACCATCCCCGCGCGTGCGGGGAGCAGCCCCACCAGATCGAGGTGAACCCCGGCATTCCGGGACCATCCCCGCGCGTGCGGGGAGCAGGTGACTGCCCCGCCGCAGCCCGACCCGGGCGTGGGATCATCCCCGCGGGCGCGGGGAGCAGAGCGGCGGTGTGCAGCAGCTGGCGGACCTCTCGGGGCCATCCCCACGGGCGCGGGGAGCAGGCGGCGGGCGATCTCCCGCTGGGGGGCGGGCCCTGCGGCGGGGCCATCCCCGCGGGCGCGGGGAGCAGGTCCTGGCGGTGCTCGTCGGCCTCCCGGCCGCAGGACCATCCCCGCGCGTGCGGGGAGCAGGACGCCGGCCGACCGCAGATGCCGGAGCCCGCGGAACCATCCCCACGCGTGCGGGGAGCAGCGATGAGCTCGAGGCGTCTTCCGAGCTCCAGCAGGGACCATCCCCACGCGTGCGGGGAGCAGGGAAACGGCCCCGGAACCCCGTGTCCGGGGCCGGGACCATCCCCACGCGTGCGGGGAGCAGACTCCGCTATCTGCGGTTCAGCCGGGTCGAGTTTTCCGAGTGTTCAGCCGACCGGGTTGGCTATGACCTGGCGTGATGCGTCGCGTTGATGTCAGCAATGCGGCAGAGGCTAGCGTCCTGCGGCGGCGATCAGGATCTCTGCGATCTTGCGCATCGCGTCCCATCGGTCGTCGAGCGGCGTGTCGCCGGCCTCGGCGGCGCTGAGCATCTTGTCGATCCGGTCCTGGACGGCCTTCTTGTCGCCCGGGACGAGTTCGCCCTGATAGTCGTTGATACTGAACTTGAATGCGTGATGTCGGTCCTGGTCGTGGTCAGCCGTCCATGATCAGGCCGGCGCCTGCGAGGCAGCCGTCGATCAGGTGCGGACGGTACTGGATCTTCTTGAGGCGTCGTTTGACGGCCTTGGCCAGGTGGTCGACGTTGATCGCGGCGAGGTTGCCGAGCCCGCGTTTCACCAGCGCCCAGACGCCCTCCTGCGGGTTGAGATCCGGTGCGTACGAGGGAAGTTGGAAGACCGTCAGCCAGTGCTCGTTCGCTGTGATGAACTCCTTCATCTGCGGCACGAGGTGCACGGACAAGTTGTCCCAGACCAGCACGATCGGACCGCCGAGCTGAGTACGCGCCCGCACGATCAGGTCCCGGTACTCCTGCCAGGTGAACGCCTTGGGCTCGCCCTTGCGACCCCGGTGGACGCGGAACCCGTACATGAACCGGGAACGAGCGCCCGTCTTGTAGCAGGCCATCCCGGCTATGGAGACTCGGCCGGATCCCCGGCCACGGACTCGCACAACTGGCGTGTGCCCCACACGGCCCCAGGTTCTGGCACGCGGCGGTCTCAGAGTCTGCCCGGCCTCGTCCTCGAAGACGATCCAGGCCCCTCGAGCCGCCGCGGTGCTTTTACCCGAGGCCACACCTCCTTCTTCCACAGCTCGATGGCGGCGTCGTCCCGCTCGATCGCCCGCCTGGCCGGCTGCTGCCACGACCAGCCGTGGCGCCTGAGCAGCGCCCAGGTTCCCTCGACGGTGTAGCTGACGTGGAACATCCGCCCGATGAGCGTCTTGATCCGGGCCAGCGTCCAACGCTGGTCCTCCCAACCATGCGCCAGTGGGCTGCGCTCCAACTCGCGCTCCAACCGAGCCACTTGCGCATCACTCAGCTTCGGCCTACCCGGAGAACCCTTCGACTGGACCCCGGCCTCGCCGCCCTCCCGCCACCGCCGGCGCCAGCGCTCCACCGACCGCTCCGACACCCGCAACGCGGCAGCGATCTCCCGATTCTTCTCCCCGCCCTCGAAACGGGCCACGGCCTGCAGCCGAACCCGCTCCCGAGCAGCCCTCTCGGCGTCGGTCAAGCCGCCACCCTGCGCGTACCTCACCCCCCGAGAGCTACCGGACCGGTCCCCCCGCCGTCAGAAAGTGTTGGGTAATCGGGTGATCACTCGTTCTTGAGATCGTCGGCGAGGCGGCGGGCTGCTTCGGTCTCGATGGGGCCGCGCGGTGCGATCTCCTCGCCGGCGAGGCGGGCGGC
>NZ_BMRI01000066.1 GCF_014648555.1 Kitasatospora griseola | reverse complement strand
CCCACAACTCGTCCGGCACCAGACGCTCCACGATCAGCACGCCCAGAGTCTAGCTATCCAAATGAGATGACTTCTTAGACACCTCCACCACACCGGAGGTCTTCACTTTTGATCAAGACCTGCACCGTCAACAACGCTCGTGGTCAATACACCTAGATGGCCCTCGGCCGCGCCTGAGCATTTGTTGGAAATCGCAGGAACAGCCGCCCGCGTACCGTGACTCCGACCTCCGGGCCGTGTCGATCGTATAGAGAACTTTTGCAGTGCCGCATACTCGCTCCGCAGAAGCTCGATATCCGAGCAAAACACCCACCCCGAGCCCTGCGGAGGATACATGGCCACGCCCCAGAACAACCCCGCCGACGATCCGGTCGTCGCGGCGCCGACCTACCTGGCGGACATCCGCCTGTACTTCCGGCCCGAGGACGTGGAACACATGGCCGCCAAGGGCATCGATCTCGGCACCTACGACGGGGTGAAGAACAACGCCGGGGCGATCTTCGTCCACACCGCTCCCCCCAAAGCGGACATGCCCCCGGACACGGCCGGCAAGTGGAGCGCCAACCGCTCGCAGACGTTCAAGAACTGGATCCTCAACGGCTTCCCGCTCGGCACGGCAACGCCCCCTGCCACGGAGCCACCGACCGGGGCGGCGCCGACCCGGCTGCGCAAGGACATCACCACCCTGACCGACGCCGAATTCGCCCTCCTCACAACGGCGTTCGAGGGAGTCATGGCCCGCGCAACCACGGCAGCGGACGGCTACTTCGCGCTGGCCGGACAGCACGGCCTCCCGAGAGCCTGGTGCCTGCACCACGAGAACCGCTTCAACCCCTGGCACCGCCCGTACCTGATCGAGTTCGAGGACGCGCTGCGCTCCGTCCCGGGCTGCCAGGACGTGACGCTCCCGTACTGGGACATCTCGACCCCACTGCCGGACCGTCTGCAGCACCCGCCGTTCGACAAGTACGTCCTGCCGGCCGACCCCGGCGCCACTGCGCACCCGCCCGTTCACGGCTACTTCCCGTACACGACCGAGCGCTACTCGGCCGCCGACATCTCGAAGCGCGTCCAACTGTTCAACGTTCTCGGCGACATCAGCACCTCGCTGGCGCAGTCACTGTGGGGTGCGTACAGCACCAACGGCTACCAGGACTTCTCGATCCAGGCCCACGACGCCGGCCACGGATCGATCGGGCCGACGATGCACGACCAGAACGTCTCGGCCTTCGACCCGGTGTTCTGGTTCTTCCACTGCAACATCGACCGGCTCTGGCTGAGCTGGCAGACGAACACCAGCGCGACGACGCTGGCCGGGTTCCGCACCACGCTGGCAGGGCAGGACGACGCCTGGCTGCAACCCGCCCCCTCCCTGTTCACCGAGCTGAAGCCCTTCCCCCAGGTCGCCCAGCAGACCATCGCCACCGACGTCACGTACGACCGCCTGGAACTCATCAGCCACGCGAAGGGCGACATGGAGAACCTCTCCGGCAGCATCGACGCCGCCCGCACCTTCGCGTTCCGGAGCTCCGACCCGGTCTCGGTGCGGGTCAAGGGGATCGACCGGCTGAACATCCCGGGGTCGTTCAGCGTGACCCTGCTCGCCGACGGCGAGCCGATCGCGGCACGGTTCTTCTTCCAGCCGAAGAACCCGCAGGGCTGTGAGACATGCAAGAAGAACGGCATCATCAACCTCGACTTCCGGATGTCCCAGGACGAGATCCTCGATAAGGCGCTGTCCGTCCGGATCGACGTGCCGGGGCACGGCGAGGAGATCGGCACGACCTTCCCGCTCTCGCAGGCGGGCCACCCCACGATCAACGCCCGGCTGCTGGTCGGCGAAGCGTAAGGCGGCGGCCAGCGCCCAGGGCGGCCCGGCGGCCCGGCCCGGGTAACCGCTGACGGGGATCGGTTTGCCCAGTGCAGCGAGCACGTAGGCCCGGCAGACCGTGGAATCGGTGCCGGGGACGGTAGCCGCCGAGGTCAGCGGCTGTACGGGGATTCGCCCCGCGTCCTCCGACGGGGCGAAACCCGCTTGGTGGCCGGGGACGCGGCGGGGCCGGCACCGACCGGATGTGTGCAGCATGTGAAGGCGGTGGTCCGGGCGGGCATGCCGCGAAGTACAGCGGCGGCAACCGACGGTGCAGCATGGCGCCGGCCGCTGCGCAGGGCACTGCGCAGGCGCAGGCGGCGGATTGCGCATGCGCAGAACGGGTCCGCAGGGGTGCGGCCGCGGAGCGGGGAGGATGGCCGGCGCGGGTGCGGAGTGCGGTCGGCGGGCCGGGCGCTGCGCAGGGCCGGCTGATGACTGCGCGCGGCATCGCAGTGCTCTGACCTCCGGTCAGCAGCCCGACGACCATGCGCTCGCCCTCCGGTTCGGGCGGGCCGGCGACGGGCTGCCCGAACCGGGACGGGCGGCGCAGGCCCGGTGCCTACAGGTCCGGGTGCGGCAGGTCCTCGGGAACGACGGCGGCGATCCGCACCGTCGGCGGCCACGGCGGCGCGGGTGCGAAGGCGTGCACGACGTTGACCGCGGGCCGTCCGGCGGCCGCGTCGTCCTCGATCCGGGTGGAGTACAGCTCGATCCGCTGACCGCCCTCGACGACGGTGCGGATCAGCCGGCCGAGCCGCGGCCGCGGCTCGAGTTCGGCGCGCAGCGCCTCCAACGCCTGGTCGGCGCCGAGTTCCTTGGCGCGCCGGGCGGCGGGGGCGGAGCCGGCGGGACCTACGCCTACCAGGGCAACGAAGTGGGCCTGGGCGGCGACGGCGGCCGGACCGGGAGCGACGGGGCGGACGGCGCGACGGCCGACCAACTGGGGCAGTACCGGGAGGAGATGGGCCACGGCGGAACCTCCGGAGGAGGCGACGGCGCGGGCGGCGCGGCCGCCGTCAGCACCCCGGACGGACATCTGCCGGGCGCGCCGGGCGGCGACGCGAACCGCACCGACGGGGGCGACGGCGGACGGCTCGACGTGCCCTACTCGGACGTGACCGGTGGCGGGGGCGGCGGAGGCGGCGCGCACGGCGGCGGCGCGGGCGGCGGGGCCGGGTCGTTACGGGTTCAACGGGATCGGCGCCGGCGGAGGCGGAGGCGGCTCCAGCAGCGGCCCCGCCGGCGCGGTCTTCGCCACGGGCACGCGCGCCGGGGACGGCGAGCTGGTCCTCCAGTGGCACGCCTGCGCCCCCTCGCCGTCGCCCTCGCCGTCGCCGTCGCCGTCTGCCCCGTCGCTGTCCCCCGCTCCCTCCGGCGAGGCTCCGGCGCCGCCGTCCCCACCGTCCCCGACCGCGTCGCGGCCCGCGCTGCCCGAGACCGGCGAGCGGACAAGCACGGGCCGGGTGGCGGCGGGGGTTGCCGCCCTGCTGCTCGCCGGCACGGCGCTGGTGTCGCTGGGACGGCGCGCACGCCGAAGCTGACCGCCTCCGCCGGCGGTGCGCAGGCCGTCGATCCGGTCCCGGTGCTTCCCACGCGGCAGGACCCCGACCCCGCCGCCGGGCGCGGCGGCCCGCCCACCTGTTCCACCTGCACCTGACTCAACAACCAGGAGGCCCGAGGGGCGAAAGTGACGTCAGGTCGGCTCGCGCAGCTCGCCAGGCGCGGCGTCGAGTGAGTGGGTGTGGGCGGCCTGTCGGTTCCGTCGGATGCTGCCGGCCGGCCTCGCGGCGTGCGGGGTCGGCCGGCAGCGTTCTGGGGGGGCTACTGGTGGGTCGGCGGTGTGATCTGGGGGTGGAAGCATGCGGTGTGAAGCGGTGCTGCACGGGTGGGTTCCGTGCCTGGTTCGTGGTCCTCGTCGAGCAGGGCGGTGAGCCGGTCCGGGGACTGTTCCGGTGGTTGTCGAGGGTGGTGCGGGCTCCGGGGTCGGCGGGGTTGGTTGGTCTACCAGTGCTCGTGGCGGTCGCAGCGCATGTCGTACTTGTCGTGCTTGTCGTGCCGGTGGTGCTTGATCCTGGTGGGGTCGGTGGCGGTGTGGGGGGTGGTGTCGCCGCCTCCGGTGACGACCGCGACGTTGGTGACCTCGTCGTCGGCGCTGCAGGAGACGTCGACCTGCAGCGTGATGGGCGGGTAGCTGCTCCCGGCGGCGAGGGCGTCGCTGCGGGTGCAGGTGAGCGTGCCCTGGTCGCAGGTCCAGCCCGTGCCGATGATGCTGTCGGCACTGAGCCCTGCGGGGAGGGTGTCCTGCACGGTGACCGCGGTGCCGTCGGTCGGGGCGGCCCCGGCGGCGTTGCCGACGGTGATGGTGTAGAGGCCGTCCCGTCCCTGGGTGAAGTGCCCGGTGTGGGTCTTGGTGATGGTCAGGGACGGGACTGTGTAGGAGATGGTCACCTGGCCGTTGTGGTTCGCCGTTCCGATCGTCGACGGCGCGTAGCTCGTGCCGGTGCCGGTGGGGGTGGCGAAGCTGCTGCCTCCACCGCCACCGCCCCCGCCTGCCGAGGTGCCCCTGTTGTTGACGGAGGCGCCGCCGCCGCCCCCGCCGGCGAAGTACCCGCCCCCGCCGCCCCCTCCGGCGCCGGTGGCTGTGGCGGCGCAGCCGCCGTCGAAGGTGCCGCCGGTGCCGCCGGTGCCGACGGTGGCGCCCAGGAACCCGCCTCCCGGCCCGCCCGGCAGAGCGGCACAGGGTGGAGCGGTGCCGGCGGCCCCGCCGGTGCCCCCGGTGCTGGTGCTGGTGCTGCCGCCGCCCGCGCCCTGCCCCGGAGAGGCCCCGGGGCCGGTGGCGCTTCCCGCGGTACCGCCGGTGGCATCCGGCGTCGTCCCGCCGTTGCCTCCGTTGCCTCCGTTGGAGCCCGCTCCGGTGCCGCCGGAGGCGCCGCCGCCACCGGCGACCACCAGCAGGGAGCCGCCCGTGCTGACGCTGGAGGCCCCGCCCCCGCCCGGACCTTCGAACCGGAAACCGGTGAGCGGGAAACCCCCTCCCGGGGCGCCGCCGTTGAACCCGCCGACGCCCCCCGTCCCGGCGCCGTTGCAGCCCTTGCCACCGGTGCCGCCGACGTCGACGGCGAAGGTCGTCGGGGCGGTGGTCTGCGGCAGGGTGGTCACCACCCGCGCCCCCGTCCCACCGGTCCCCGTGACGGAGCAGGGGGTGCCGGTGTTGTCGGCGCCGCCCGCACCGTCCGCGGTGATCGTCACCACCGCCGCCGCCGGGACCGTCAGGGTCTGCGAGGCGCCGGTGAAGGTGAAGGTCTGCGACGGATCGGCTTCCTGCGCCCGCACCGGCACGGCCTCCGCCGGCGCGGCGGCCACCGGTGGAGCCGCGGCCGCCAGCAGCGCCATGCCGGACAGCAGCGCGCCCCCCACCGACACCGCCCCCGCACCGCGCTCCCCACGCCGTCCACCCGAGCCGGCCAGGTCGGACGCACCGCCGGAACCGGCCGGGATCGTCCCACCGGCCATGGCCCTGTTGAACACGGCCTTGGGCCTCTGACGGCTGATCCGGTACCACGGCAGATCGCCCTGTCCACGCGTACGAGCACTCATCCGCGGGTTCACCTCTCCTCACAACAAAGCGCCCCGCACTCTCACGCGACAACCCGGAGGTGCGACACGGCACTTGACGGCAAATCATGACAACCACGGCAGATACCCCGATCCGATCACTTCGAGGCAGCGAGGCTGTGATGAGAAGCCTCGTATGCCGCACCACCCCACGCGAGCCGGCGAGGGACCGGTATCGCCCATACGCCTGCCGCGCCGAGCGCTGCTCGACGCCGACGAGGTCGCCGTCGTGCGCACCGCTGTGCGCACCCGCGAGACCTTCGCAGTGCTGTGGGTCGCGGCAGGGGCTCGGGTCCGACGGCCCGGCCGGCCGGACCGTGCTGCCGCTGGACACGGTGTACGAGGGCGAGCAGCCGAGCAGCTCGGCCGGTGGGTGCCCGGTGGGTGCGGGCGCAGCGTGTCGGCCGGCCGGGCCCGGAGACGGACCGGCGGGGCCGGCGTCGCGCAGACCCGGGTGCCCGGCCGGACATTCGCCGAGCGGTGTGGGTCTTCCGGGCCTGTCGGGGGCTGTGCTCGGTGGGGTCGGTCCGGTCATGGCGGCCGGAGGGGCTTCTCGCTGGACGGCACCGGGGCGGACCTGCGCGAGAATGAACCCGACTTGGACCAGATCCGTGCTGATCTCGCTGCCGTGACCGGCATCGCGGCGCTCGCCGGCTTTGCCGATGCGGTGCTGTGTCGCCTGCTGTTCACGTTGCCGCGAGGGGGCTGCACGGGCGCAACCGGGGGGATCGGTATGGGGATCAGTACGGCGGCGATCACGGTGGAGGTGGCCGTTCCCGACGCGTTGCGGCCGGTCGTGGATGTGGCGGCGTTGCCGGCGGGCCTCGGTGGCGCGGGGTCGGCGTGGCTGGTGCTGTCCGAGGGCGGACGGCTTGCGCGGTGGACGCCGACGACCGGCGAGGTGCGGGAGGTGGCCCGGTGTCGGGAGGAGGGGCCGGCGTCCGAGTGCGGTGGCGGCGTTCGGCTGCGGCTTCATGTGTCTCGATGCGGCCGTTGGGCGGCGGTGGTTCAGGACCGCGGTCGGTACGGCACCGTCGTCGATCTCGCCACCGGTTCGCCGGCGTTGGAGTTGGACGGCGGGGACTACTGCTGTGAAACCGTCCCGTTCGCGTTGGCGTTCGCCGAACACGGTGGCCGGCCGGTTGTCGTCCATCGCACTGACTGGAACCGGTTGGACGTCACCGATCTCGCGTCCGGCGAGGTGCTCACGGCGCGGGACGGCCCGGGCGGGGGCGAGGAGGATGCGGAGCACGACCTCGACTACTTCCACGGCGCGCTGTCGCTGAGTCCCGACGGGACTCGCGTCTACGACGGCGGTTGGGTGTGGCAGCCGTGGGGGATGCCGGCGGTGTGGAGCCTGACCGCGTGGCTGCGCGACAACCCGTACGAGTCCGAGGACGGGCCCAGCCATGCGGTGTATCCCGGGGTCTCGGAGTGGAACTGGCCGGCGGTGTGGATCGATGACGGGCGGATCGCGGTGTACGACCGCGACGATGCCGGCAGCGGTACCGTCCACGTCCTCGACCCCGCCTCGATCGAACTGCGCTCGCCGGGCGTCCGATGGATCAAGGCGGTCGCGACGTTCCCCTGGCCGGTCGGCGATTTCGGCTTCTTCACCGACGGAGAGCATCTGCTGATTGCCGACGAGGCCGGCCTGCAGGGCGTCGACATCACCAGCGGACGGCGGGTGTTCGCGATCGACGGGTTCCGCCCGGCACGTCAGGATCGGCATACGGGAACGCTGATCCAGGTCGGGAGCGCCGGTGCCCGGTTGTGGACGCCGCCGAAGTGGACTGCGCGTGCTGGCTGAGCTGCCGTTTCCCGCGGGGCGCCGAGCGGGAGAACGTTCGGGTGGGGGCGAGGCGCCGGAGACCGCCGCACTCCGGCGCCCGGTGCTCGCTGCCGTCGAACCGCATGTCGACAGCGCCGTCCCGCCGACCCCGACAGGAGCCCCGCGAACGCCTGGCGGAATCCGTTCGCGCCGGGTGGGCACGGGCGCAGCAGACCGGCTGGGACGAGCTCGGCCCCGGCCGGCAGTGGGCGTGCGAGCACGTCCTGGGCCTGGCCCCGCTGGAGCCGGAGGAGTTGCCGGCCCCGGAAGGTCCCGCACGCCGCGAAGGAGGAGCGGAACCTCACCGCCGCCCGCGCAACGCCTCACCGGGCCAGGGATGCGCTGGGCGTGGGCGGCGGGGTGGGGCCGGGCAGCTAAGGCGTGCCGTCCTGTTGGCGGCCCATCCAGTCGATGATGGCCTGCTCGGTGCGGGCGAGCGCGTCGGTGGGGCTGAACTGCAACAGTTCCGTCCCGGCGTCGACGTAGGGCCGGTGGCCCGGCGGCTGGTAGAACGCGTCGCCGGCCTCGTACACCTCCTCGTGGTCCGCGAAGACGAAGCGCATGCGCCCGGCGATGACGTAGCCCCAGTGCGGGCACTGGCACTTCCCGTCGGGCAGTGACTGCAGCGGCCCGTCCAGGTCGGCGTCCGCGGCAAAGGAGACGAATTCGACGGTGTAGCCGTTCATCTCCTCGCGGCGGTCGGTCACCGGGCCGAATTCCTGGACGTTCGTCGCGGACTGCTTGGATACCTTCGGCATTGTTCGGCTCCTCTCCGTGGCGGTCCCCGAGACTTTCCCGTCGCTTCGAGTCGACCACTGCGTACGGCCGGGTGCATCCGGGCGGTGGGGCGGCGTGTCGGGGGGCTTCTCGGTGGGCGCCGACTGCGGGTGCTGTCGTGTGGGTGCTCGCGCGGCAGCCCGCGCGACAGTCGTGTGCGGCGATGGGCGCTCGTGCGGCGCGGTCCTGCACCGGGTGGAGCTCGGCGTACGGCATCCGCGCGTCCGGTGGCGGATCGTCCGGGGCGGAGACCTGAGCCGAGACCTGCTCGCGCTCGATCGGAGCCGACAGCGCCGGCGGGGGTCCAGGGTCTTCTCGGGGCGAGGGGGCTCAGCGGAAGGCGTCGGCGTTCTCCGACGCCCACTGGTGGAAGGGCCTGGCCGGTGAGCCGGTGACCCGCGCGACCGTGTCGTGCACCTGTCGCAGCGCTTCGTTGACGTCTCCGCCCGTCACGTCGAGCACCGCGTCCGCGGCCTCGGCTCCGAGGAGCGGGGTCATCTCGGCTCGGGCTTCCTCCCGGCTGATCTCGACGAGTGGCACTTCCCGCCCGAGTGCCGCTGCGATGAACTCGACCTGCTGACGGGCTGTCACCCGTTCTGGACCGGTCAGTGTGTACGTCCGGCCCCGGTGGCCGTACTCGGTCAGAGCGGCACGCGCCACGGACGCGACGTCTGCGGGGTGGATCGTGGGCAGCCCGATGTCCGCGTACGGCATGCGGACTGTTTTCCGCCCGCGGATCGACGGCGCCCACCGCAGGGTGTTCGAGGCGAACTGTGTCGGCCGCAGGATCGTCCAGGCCATGCCGCTGCCCTGGAGCAGCCGCTCGACGGCGAGGTTCTGGGCGGCGGGGCCGAGGTGCGGGTGGGTCCGGGCGGTGATGGAGGAGACGAGGACGACATGCTCCACGCCCGCCCGCCGGGCGGCAGCGAGGATTGTCGGCATCCGGGCCCAGGCGTGACACGAGGAACAGCGATCGCACGCCCTCCAGCGCGGGTTCCAGTGAAGCTGCCTCGGCGAAGTCGCCCTCGGCGGTCTCGACCCCGTCCGGGAGCGCTGCCCGTGCCGCGTCACGGGTGAGCCCCCTGATCGGGCCGGCACCGCATGCCCGCAGCTCCTTCAGCAGAGCGCTTCCGATGTTCCCGGTGGCCCCTGTCACGAGGATCACGAGCGTCCTCCCCCTTCGTCGGACGATCGACTGGAGGGAACCCTAGGAATTCGAGTGCGCTTCAAGTCAAGGCAGTCCTTGACGTTTCGCCGGGCGCGTTTCGTCCCGTTCGTCCATGCCGTTCTGAACGCCTCCAGGGGTACGCCCGTGCCTGTCGCGCCCGACCCCGGCGCGGGGGAAAGCGGGGTCCCCGTGCAGGGCGCCCGGCCGGGCGCAGCACGGAACGGCAGCACGGGACGGGTTGGTCTCGGCCCCGGGTCGTCCGCACCGCTTGCGCCGCGATGCGGACGCCACTGTGCGGGGTGCGGCGTAGCCTGAGGAGGGAGGGCTGGTCTCGCGGACGGCACTCGGGGGTTCTGTTCGTCGGTTTCGGCCCGCCGGTGGCCGAGGGCTTCCTGTGCTCGGCACCCTAGATGGGAGCACGATCATGACTGTGCCCGGGTTCTACGCCGAAGCATCCGCCGGTCGCGGCACCGGCTCCTTCAGGACGGGCCCGCTGGAGCGCTGCGGCGCCCCGGACCGGATCGTCCCCGTGTGGCACGCCCCTACCTGCGACGGGCTCCGCGACAAGTGCGAACGCAGGTGCAACTCCACGATCCTGTCACCTGACTTCCTCACGGAATACGACACGTGCATGGATGCGTGCGGCGACGCTTTCACCGCCTGTCTGGAAGCCCAGCAGTCGTGAAAGAGGGTTGCGCGGGCCGCTGTTGGGCGGCTTGCGGCCGTGGTCCGGTCTGGTCTGTCGGCGGCGTCGCTGCCACGTTGCACCGCTCATCGGGTTCGGCGACACCGCCGGGCGGGTCGCTCCGGTGCCGGGCGTCCGGCCCCGCGGCGGGTACGAGCGGCGGGCCGGTGCAGGGCCGTACCGCGGAAGCGTCCATGCCACCGGGGTGGACCCGGACCGCCGCCGGACGAACGTGGGCCCTGCCCCGGGCCCGACCCACGGCAGGGCCCGGGCGGGTTCGCCCGGTCGCCTCGAACCCGCCCTCCTTCGTGCCGGTCGCCCCGGCCGCCTCGTGGTGACCAGGGCGGCGCCCTACTACGACCACTGACGACCACTGGTGACCACTGACCGGCCATCGGGCCGAGACGAGGTGAGTGACGATGAGCATCCCGGGTTTCACCGCGGACGCGGCGACCAGCCGGGGCAGCGGGAGGTACCGGACGGGGCACGGCGTCCCGGCCCGGGGCGGGACGGGCGTGCTGCCGCAGGGGCGGGCCGGTGCCGACATCCCGCCGGGGGTGTGCATCCGGCTGTGCCGAGGCGACTGCCAGGACGTCTGCCGCAACCCGCGAACCGCGCAGTGCCACACGTGCTACTCCTCCTGCATGGGTGACTGCATGGGCCACACCGACGGTGCAGGTCTGATCTGAGAGGGCGTTCGACAGGGGAGTGCCCGGCTGTCCGGCTGTGGCCGTGACAGTACGGACTCGGTTCCACGGCCTCGTGTCGGCCGGGGCCATGTCCGCGCTGTTCCTCGACCGGGACGGAACGACGCAGGTGTCCCCGGGGCCTGAGGGACGGTCAGTGGCAGCTCGTCGAGCCGATGCTGCTGGAGCGGGGGGCGGCCCGCGCCGAAGGATGTGAGCCGGCCGCCGCCCGCGCGAGGCGGTGAACGCGATCGCGGTCCGGATGACGCCGGCCGGGACCGACCGGGCGGCGCCAAGGTCCGAGCCGGTGCTCCCGGCCGAGGGGTGGGCCGCGGTGGCGCGGTTTCGATCGGCGCAGGTCCGTGCGACCGGACATGACAGGGCGGGAGGGGGCGGGCGGGCATGCGGCTCCGCCTCGCGCGGGAGGCGCGTCACGGTCGCGGTGCGAGCGGCTTCGGCGGCGAGGCGGGCACGGTCGTGGTCGTGGTCGGCCGGGAGGTCACGGCCGACCGAGCCCCGGCTGCGGCTGACCGCCGGACAGGCCGCCGGGCTCGGCCTCGCCGCGGACCGGGAGTACGGGACCACGGGGTCGTCAGCGACCGGAGCGGCCGCGACGCCGCCTTCCCGGGCGCGGTCGTCCGCACGATCCCGGCACGTCGGCACGCCGGCCGCGGCCGCCCGACGAGCGCCCGGAGCTCCGCCCGGACACCGGCCGGGACCGACCGGGCGGCGGCCCCGGCTTTGACCAGCGCGTTCGAAGACGGCGAGGCTTCAGGTCAGTCGTCCCGGCGTCCCGGGCCAGCGGCAGCCCCGTTCCCGGGCGGGCAGGTCGGGCGGCAGACCGTGCGCCTGACTGCTCGGGGGTGCTGCTGGACGGCTTGGAGGCTGGAACTCAAGGCCCGTTGGAGTGGTCAACGGCCGACGGCCTGTTCGTCCGGGCTCGAATCGGTGACATCTCCTCGTGTCGCGTTGCCGAACCCGCTTCGAGGAGAGCCGAGATGAACGCGTTCAGGAAAGTTGCGCTGGGGGTGCTGCCCGTCGCCCTCGTGGCCGGAGGCTGGGTGGCGTCGGCCGAGCCGGCGAAGAAGGAGCAGGCGCTGCCGGTCGTCACGACGTACGCCAAGGTCGACGGCGACGGGAATCTCCTCCGGGCGAGCGGCGTCACGGAAGTCGACCATTTCGGCATCGGCCGCTATATCCTGACGACGGAGAACGACGTCAACGCGTGCGGCCTGATCGGCACAGTCAACTCGAACGGCTCCTCCGATCCGGGGCCCGGCAGCGCGTCCATCATGGTCACCTGGACGGATGCCATGCACCTCTTCGTCCGCACGGCGACGCCGTCTTCGAGCGGGAGCCAGACCGTCGACGACGACCGCCCGTTCACCGTCATGGTCGTCTGCTGACCGGTGCCAGGCCCGGGCCCGGGCCCGGGCCTGGCGGGACTCCCGCCACCAGCCGACCATCGACGCCCGGGCTTCGACCGGTCGGTCCTCACCGCCGAGCCCGACCGCCGCGAGCAGCTCGGGACCGCCCGACCGGTCCCCGGCCTGCGCGTGCGGGCGGCACAGCGCGATCGCACCGTCGGCCCGTCCCCGGTCCTCCAGCAGTCCGGCCCGGGCCCGAGCCGCCGACCACCAGCCCGTCGCCACGTACGGGGCGAGGACCTCCAGCGCTCGCCCGTGCTGCCGCCGCTCGCCCATCGGCCGCGCCCACTCCGGCGCGCAGAACCGCTCCCCGCGCCCGGCCTGCGCCTCCCGCTCATGGCCGAGTTCGAGGAGCCGGGTGACCGTCGGAGCGGGACTGCAGCCCGGCAAGGTCCGGGTGCGATGGTCGAGGTCTTCGGCGTCCACGGCCCGGCACCCGAGGTCCCGGCCCCGACAGGACTCCTGATGTCCTGTCGCGGTGCAGCCGGTCCATAGGGGCCCGTTGACCTGCATGAATGCCGGGCAGTTCGGGACTGCCGGTGGCTGCCGATCGCTGCCGGTCCCGAACAGCCCGGCTTTCGCGGAAGTCCTGACGGTCGTCGGCCCCGCGACGACATTTGTACAAGACCGGGGGCCGGCGGCCCGGGCATCCTCCCGGGTATGGGTATCTACGACGGTAAGCACGTGCACGGGATGCACGTGGTCCACGACGGCCCGCGGGAGGCGCCGCCGCTGGTGCTCATCCACGGATCGGGTTCCTCGGGCAGCTCCTGGGGCCCGGTGGTGCCGGCGCTGGCCGGCCGGTACCACGTCGTCCGGATCGACCTCCCGGGCCACGGCCGGTCCGCGCCCGCGCCGACGTACGACGTGCCCGCGCAGGCAGCCGGCGTGGCCGCGGTGCTCGATGAGCTCGGCCTCCGTCCCGTCGTCGTGGCCGGGCACTCCAGCGGCGGATACATCGCCACCGCTCTCGCCGAACAGCGCCCGGACCTGGTGGGCTCGCTCGCACTGATCAGCAGTGGCCCGAGTCCCGACGCGCTCCTTGCGCAGCCCGTCCTCCTGCGGGTCCTGCTCGGCCCGCCACTCGGCCCGCTTCTTTGGAGGGTCCGATCCGACGCGATGCTCCGCCGGGGGGTGACCGCGGTGTGCAACCGCCCGGTGGACGTCCCGGACGACCTGGTCGCCGACGTACGGGGCATCGGCTGCCGCACGTTCAGGACGGTGCTGCGCCGAAACGGCGCGTACATCGCCGAAAGGAGCGTACCCGCGCGCCTGACCGCACTCGACGTCCCGGTCCTGGTGATCTTCGGCGCCGCCGACCCCCGCTGGGATCCTGCTTCGGCTCACCGCTACGACACGGTCCCGAACGCCCGAGTCGAGCAGCTGCCCGGCGTCGGGCACTTCCCCATGCTCGAAGCGCCGGAAGCGACCGGCGAGTTGCTGCTGCGCTTCGCGGCGACGGGCCGCTGACACCCGTCGCTAAAGGCTGTCTCGTAACTCACCTGGCAGCATTGGGGCACGTGCCCTGCCGGTCATCCGGCGAGGGCGAGGTTGT
>NZ_BMRI01000065.1:5164-15572 GCF_014648555.1 Kitasatospora griseola | reverse complement strand
GGTACGGCTCGATGAACTCCCACTCCGCATCCGTCAGTTGCGCTCGCGTCACGAAGAACGGTCTACCGGACCAGACCTCGCTGCGAGACAGAAACTCGCAGATTGATCACAATCCGATACGCGCCCTAGCCGAGGGCCCAGGCCCCGGCTGTCGATGACGCTGCTCGTCCTGGTCCAATGGCGCGCGGCGGGGTGCCGGTGGCGTCGGCTTCCCAGGTGCGCCGGTCGAGCGGGTGGTGGGCGACGGACTCGTCCCTCACGCCGAGTACGCCAAGGAGGCGACGCACTGAGAGGACTCGCACGGCCCGGTACACCGCCCCGGCCCACGGCCCGCCCGCCTCGATGAATCTGCGATCGAACCTGCCTGATCCGGCCTGCGAAGATGCTTCTCATGAGCTCGACTCCTCCCGCAGCCGCTGCGGACACCGCCCGCCTGCTGCGCCGGGGATTCGCCCTGGAATACACCACCCTGGCCTGGAACGTCCTCGGCATCGTGGTGCTCGCCATCGCGGCGATCGCCGCGAAGTCGGTCGCGCTCGCCGGCTTCGGCCTGGACTCCCTGATCGAGATCGGCGCCTCCACCGTGGTTGCTGGGAACTCTCCGGCACCAGCGAGGACCGCCAGCGCAAGGCCATGCGCATGATCGGCATCGCCTTCATCGCCCTCGCGGCCTACCTGCTCATCCAGTCCACCTGGGTCCTCGCTGCGGGTTTCCACGCGCCCCACAGCCCGACCGGCATCGCCTGGACCGCGATCACCGCCGTGGTGATGTTCACGGCAGGGCCCGCACCGGCGCGGCCCTGAACAACCCCGTTCTGAAGACCGAGGGACGCGTCACGCTCATCGACGGCCTCCTGGCCGCGGCCGTCCTGCTCGGGCTGGTGCTCAATGCCGCTTTCGGCTTCTGGTGGGCCGATCCGCTCGCCGGATACGTCATCGTCTACTACGGGATCAAGGAAGCGCGAGCTGCGCTGAGTCACTGAGGCCACCGCCTCCCCGCCGCACTGGATCGTCACCGACCTCGGGGTGCTCGACGTCACCGAAGCCGGACTCGTCCTGTTTGCCATGGCCTCCGGCGTCAGCGTCGGGCAGGTCGTGGCCGCCACTGCCGCGCCCCCGCACGTCCCCGCGAGCGCGGCGCGGCCGACCTGACGCTCCCGCCGGTCCGGTGACCCCGGACGGCTCCCGGGCCGGGCGGAACCAGCGGTCACCTCCCGCCGCTCCGCGGACGCCCGGTCACTGGGCGCATCCGGTCATCGGCATTGCCCCAGAGGCGCAGTGGCGGATGCCCGTTCGATCCGGAGGGGACGCACGGCCGGCTCCGCATCGCGCGTTCCCTCCGCGGCCGAGTGCCGGGTCGATCAGAGCTTGTACATCGTGGCGTAGGGCTGGGTGATGCGTTCGCGTCGCGATCCGAAGTCGACGAGCACCGCGATGTCGCTGTCTCCTTCGACTTCGATGGCCCGGCCGAGGCCGTACTGGTCGTGGGTGACGCGGTCGCCGACGGCGAAGTGCTTGCGCGGTGCTTCGGCCCGGGCTTTGAAGGGACTGGTGGGAAGGACGCGGCGGGCTGCAAATTTCTTCATCTCCTGCAGTATGCGCCGAAAATCGCGGCAGCGGACCTTTTCCGGCGTCCCGGTTTCGGGGCTGCGGCAAGAATGTCGCGCACGCCGCCCGCAATGATCACCGATGGTGCCGGTGGCGCGGTGAGGTTCCGGCGCGGTGGGCGGGGCGATCGATGGCCGCGCGACCCGCCCGTCCGAGGAAGCCGCCAGCGGGCTCCGAAGGTGCTGCGGGGGATGCCCAACCAGGCCGGAGATGCGGCATGTTTGCGGTTCCTCGGCGTCCTGGTCGGTGGTGCCCGGCGAGAGGCGCCGCAGAACCGGGCACGGAATTTCCGCCCGTGGCGGGCCTGGGCCTGCTAGAGTCTCTCTTAGTTGCAGTAGTGGTTCCCATGAACTTTGTGTGCGCCTGCTGATGTGTCGCAGGCGCATTTTTCTTTCCCGGATGTTTTCCGGGTGGGTGCTCATCGCGGTGACTCGAGGTGCGCGCCGTGTGCGCTTCGGAAAGCCCCTTGAAGGAGATCTATTTATGGCTAATGGCACTGTGAAGTGGTTCAACGCGGAAAAGGGCTTCGGCTTCATCGAGCAGGAGGGTGGCGGTCCTGACGTGTTCGCCCACTACTCGAACATCAACGCCAACGGCTTCCGTGAGCTGCTCGAGGGCCAGAAGGTCGAGTTCGACGTCACGCAGGGCCAGAAGGGCCCGCAGGCCGAGAACATTCGTCCGCTGTAGTTTTTCTGCCACGGCACCCGCCCAGCAGCGAGGGGCCCGCACCGCGTACATGCCCGGTGCGGGCCCCTCGGCATTGCATCACCGCGCACGACCCCGGCCGCCCAGGCCCCTGGCTCCGCCACCGGCAGCCCATCCGCACGCGAGACGCTCGGCGTCGCGTCCGGATCGGCTCCCTGCCGTGACATCCCACGGTTCGAGGCTCTGCGCTCCCGCCCTTTTCTGTGAGCGCCGACCACAGGTGACGTGCCGCACGGTTCCACCGTCCACGCCCCGCCCGTCATACTTCTCGGCCCGTTCCCCCGCGGGCTCCGTCGGCGCCTCCGCGCTGCAGAGCCGCGTCGTGACGGCCGCCCAGGAAGGTTTCCCATGAACCGCTCCAGCCGCTCCTCGTACCAGAACGCCAACTCCCGCTCCGGCTCCCGGTCGCGTGCCCGTGGCAGCTCCTTCTCCGGCGGCAGTTCCTTCTACGGCGACCGCCCCGTCGGCGGACAGTCCTCCGGCCGAAGTGGCCGTCAGACTTCATCCCTGCAGGGGGAGTTCGCGACGCCGGTGAGCACCACCCCGGCACTGCCGGCCGTCGAAGCGTTCGACGAGCTGGACATGCCGAAGGCGCTGCTGTTGGTGCTGACCCGGCAGGGCGTCACCGCGCCGTTCCCGATCCAGGCCGCCACGCTGCCGAACTCGCTGGCCGGACGTGACGTCCTCGGACGTGGACGGACGGGCTCCGGCAAGACCATCGCGTTCGGCCTCGCCGTGCTGGCCCGCACCGCCGGCCGGCGCGCGGAGCCGCGCCGTCCGCTGGCCCTCGTGCTGGTGCCCACCCGCGAGCTCGCGCAGCAGGTCACCGACGCCCTCACCCCGTTCGCCCACGCGGTGCGGCTGCGGATGGCGGCCGTGGTCGGCGGGATGTCGATCAGCCGCCAGGCCCACGCCCTGAACGAGGGGGCCGAGGTCGTGGTCGCCACCCCCGGCCGCCTCAAGGACTTGGTCCAGCGCGGTGACTGCCAGCTGGACGGGGTCGGCATCACGGTCCTCGACGAGGCCGACCAGATGGCCGACATGGGTTTCCTGCCACAGGTCACCGGACTCCTCGACCAGGTCGCCGAGGGCGGCCAGACGATGCTGTTCTCCGCCACCCTGGACCGCAACGTCGACCGCCTGGTCCGCCGCTTCCTGAAGGACCCGGTCACCCACTCCGTGGACCCGTCCGCAGGCGCGGTCAGTACGATGGAGCACCACGTGCTGCACGTGCAGAACTCCGACAAGGCCGCCACGATCGCCCACATCGCCTCCCGCGAGGGCAGCGTGATCATGTTCATCGGTTCCAAGCGCGGTGCCGACCGCCTGGTACGCGGCCTGCTCGCCAACGGGGTGAAGGCCGCGGCCCTGCACGGCGGCAAGTCCCAGCCTCAACGCACCCGTACCTTGGAGCAGTTCCGCACCGGCCAGGTCACCGCGCTGATCGCGACCAACGTCGCCGCCCGGGGCATCCACATCGACGGCCTCGACCTGGTCGTCAACCTCGACCCGCCGAGCGACCACAAGGACTACCTCCACCGCGGCGGGCGCACGGCGCGGGCCGGCGAGTCCGGCACCGTCGTGACCCTCGTTCTGCCCGAACAGCGCCGCGAGATGGCCCGCATGATGGCCACGGCCGCCATCACTCCCGTCACCACCCGGGTCAGCGCCGGCGACGAGGAACTGGCCCGCATCACCGGCGCCCGCGTGCCCACCGGCATCCCCACCACGATTGTGGTCCCTGTCGTCGAGCGCCCGAACCGCACCGCCCCCTCACGCCGCAACCGCCGCCGTCGCCCGGCCTCCGGCCACGGCACGCAGAACGCCGGCCGCCGCCAGGCAGCGCCCAACCGCGTCACCCTCGCCGCATAGCCCAGTGGGCGTGCCCCTGCTCCCCCACACCGAGAACGGGCACCCCGCACCGCGTGGCAGGAAGCGCCGCACCTCGTGGTGACCGCACACCCCGCCCACGCCGCCCCGCAGGCCAGAGCACCGCCGTCACCGACGGAACCGACACAGAGGAACTGCCCATGAGTACCACCCTTGAGCGCCCGAGCACAGACCTCACCGTCGGGGAGCTCATGCAGCCTCCCGGCCTGCAGATCAGTGACGACGCCACAGCGGACACCGCGATGGACGTCCTGCTCAGCTCCGGCACCGGCCACCTGCTGGTCCGCGACGAGGACGGGCGCTGCGCCGGGCTGCTGACCCGTCTGCACCTCGCGCCGTTCCAAGCCCGCTCCTGGTACACCGAACACACCCGGGTCCGCGACATCCGCCACGACCGCGGCCCTTTCGCCACCGCCTCCATGCCCGTAGCCCTCGCGGCCACCGCGATGCGCTCGCGCGGCCTCGACGCATGGCCGGTCATCGACCACGACGGCCACGCCATCGGCCTGCTCACCGCATAGCAGCGCACGCCCGGGCTTCGCGCCCGTGGCGAGTTTCCGACTGCCCTGCGGTGAAACGGCCGTCTCCCCGGACGACAGGTGAGAAAGCGGCGAAGAGGCGGGACAGACCATGCCGAGCCGGGCAAACTCACCGGACTTCGCCGGCGAAACCCACCGGCCTCGGGCAGAAGGCGCGACCACACCCCCGGTGCAGGGCGGCAGCCTGCACCGGGGAACAACTGGCCGACGGCTGGTCAGCGGCCCCACCGGGCAGCGGGTGTACTCCGCGTCGGCCGCTGCCGGGGCCTGCTCCCAGGGCACCACCAGTCAGGGATCCCGTGGCGGTTGTTCGTTTGGCCGCCGGCTCACACAGCACCTCGAAACCCGGTCGGGGAGAGCGTCAACTGTCAGGGCCGCATCGGTGTCCCTCCGGGTGCGGTCAACCCGGAGGGCGGCGCGGTCAGCGGCGGCGGCCGCCGCCGCCGATGTGGCGGTCGTTGGCCAGCGCCGTCAGCGGGCCGTACTCACGGGCAAGCTCGTTCCACGTCAGGACCTCGCCGCAGCGGGCCGGGAACGTCTTCGGGTCGAATTCGGGCATGGTCCAGGTGCCGGCGCCCCGGTCCCGCAGCCACAGGTCCCCGTCACCGTCGACCACGGTCGGCGGGGCCGGTACGGGATCGGCCTGATCGATGGCATCCCAGGTGACCCGGCCGGGGTGGGAGGCGCGGCGCAGCTCGGTGGTGGCCAGCCGTGCGGCCAAGTCACGGGTGGACTCTTCGGTGTCCTTGACCGACGCGAGCCGGTACGCGTCGTCGAGGACGGGCAGGGCTGGATTCTGGCTGCGCTTGGAACTCATACGCTGGCTACCTCCGTAGGGGGCGCCACATCCGTTAGGGCACCCCGTGCAGGGACACGGTATCCGAGGCGGGAGCCGTGCTGGCCACGATCACCGTTCAGGTACGGGCGGCTCGCGGCTGTGGAGGGTGAGCGCGCCCGGTCGCACCGCGGGGTGCCGGCTCCCGGCCGCGCCCGCATCCGGGCAGCCGCCGCCGTGGGACGGGCACCGCGACGGCGGGCGACGGCCAGGGGGATGGTGGTCGGGCTTTGGCGCGGGTTGTGGGCGGACGGCCTCGCTGAGCCGCGGCTGGTCGGCCGGTCACGTCACCCGACCTGCCGGGTTGTCCGCGGGGCCGTCCGCGAGTGCGATGGTGGCTGTGACGCGCTTGCCCACGATCTCGCGGAGGATCTCGAAGCGCAGGCTGACGGCCAGCACGCTCTCCAGGCCGTGGCGGCCGATGCGGGCCGGGTCAGGGACCTGTGCCATGGGGACGGTGGGCTCGCTATCCCACACGCTGATTTCCCCGATACTGTCGGTGATCGTCAGCTCCAGCAGGCACCCCCCCGGCGCGTACTTGCGGGCGTTGGTCACCAGCTCGGAGACGACCAGCTGAACCGTGTCCACCACCCGCCCCGAGACCGCAACCACGCGGGTGTCAACGCGCCCGGGCCAGGAAGTCCCGGGCGCTTCGGCGGGCCCACGCCAGCGGCTCACCGCCGACAAACACCGTCATCGACAGCTCCGGACGGCCCTCCAGGGACCGGCTCTCGCTCTCGCACGCCATCTGCCGCACCGCTACCTCCCTCGCAGCAGCCAGAGCTGCAGCCTGCTCGTACCCCCCGTCCGGCCCCGCACTCACACCCCGGAGAGCCGGCGGGGGCAGGAAGAGAGAGCGACGGTCCCCGGGTCAAGTGCCGGCTGCCGGCGGCTGTTGGTCCGGGTGGCCCGCGCGGAGCTGCTCGTTGATACGCAGGGCTTCTTCGAGTTGGTCTTCGAGGATGATGATGCGGCAGGCCGCGTCGATGGGGGTGCCCTGGTCGACGAGGTCGCGGGCGCGCATCGCGATGCGTAGTTGGTAGCGGGAGTAGCGGCGGTGTCCGCCTTCGGAGCGCAGCGGGGTGATGAGGCGGTGTTCGCCGAGGGCGCGCAGGAAGCCGGCGGTGGTGGCGGTCATCTCGGCGGCGCGGCCCATGGTGTAGGCGGGGTAGTCATCGTCGTCGAAGCTGCTTGCGGTGGTTGGTCGGTTGGTGGTCGTGGTCACTGCACCTCTTCGAGTGGGGTTCCAAGAACGCGTGGAGGGGCCCCGGAGCCGTACGGCACCGGGGCCCCGAAGGGAATTTCACCATCTACCGGCCCTGGGCCGGTCCTTGTGTCCGCGAATCCTCCGGGGAGGATGATCGCGGGGATCGCGTATGCGTGACCGGAAACCACCGTCCTTCGTGCTGCGAGGGGTCTGCGGTGTCCGCCCGGACGAGAGCTGCTTCATCTCACGGGCCGGGCGATCCTGATGGCGCGTGCGCCCTCCGTTCTTCCTCTGCGTCAACTGACATCCTGCGAACTGCGGGTACCGCGTACTGCCGGTTCGGCACAGGCACTGCTCGGTACTGCCGTGGTGACCGAAGAGGCTCACCGTCCGGTCCGGCGGCCGGCCCCGTCGCCCGTTGTGCTCCACTGCTCGGCTTCGGTACCCCACTGCCGGACTTCCCAGCACGCGCGCCCGCAGTCCGGCGCCTTTGCTGAGACCCTGCTTGCTTCACCTACTGGTGACTGCGGATCAACTTGACCTACCTTGCCGCGGTACCGCTCCTTGGCGGCCCCTGATCACTGCGGGCCACCTGGCACGGCCGCCAGTCCCGTCGCCATCCTGCACCTGTCCCTTGGCTCCGTGACTCCGCCGCCGCACCGGTTCTTGCGTCACTGCTCCACGCCCACCTGCCCGGCGCGCACATCGGTCCCGCTGGCCCTACTCACTGCGGTACCACTCGTTGACGGCCCCTGATCACTGCGGGCCGCCCGGTCCGGTCGCCAGTCCTGTCGCCGTCCTGCACCAACCCTGGCTTCAGCACACCGCAACCGCACCGACCTGCGAACTTCTGTAAATCCCGCCAGTTCGTGTCTGGCGAGCCCTTTCGACTGCCTGGCTACGAGAGAAACACTAGTCACGCCAGACGGCAATGTCTACTCCGGCCAGGATAGATTTTTCAGTGTTCGAAGGGGAGATAGTCTTCGGCCCGCGCGCGGGTCGGAACATGCCGGTGCGACCAGGGACAACGCGCAGGAGTGTGAACGTGGAAGGAACCTGGGACACGCCGACGGCTCGTACATCCGTCCCCCATATGCGAGATCCCCTGCTGACCGCCCTCGCCGAAGCCGTCCGCGACCACGACGAACGAACCCTGCGCCGGCTTCTTGCACGCCTGGCCGAACAGGTCACCATCGCCGACCTGCCCGCACTCCGCGACGCCCTCGACACGGCCCGCCGACACCGCAACCGGCGCCCGCGGTAGCCACGGCCCGCCCGCAGCATCCCGAATGCCGACCGGCTGGTTCATCTAGGAGGACAGCCGGTGATCAGGGCTCTCCCGGATCTGGAACCTCACCGCCAGCGACGTCGTCGACCCACAGCTACCGCCAGGCGATCACCGCCTCCGGCTCCCGCTGCCACGCCGCCCTTACCGCCGAGCGCCACCTGGCGATCCTGGCCGGCCCGGACCTCCTCGACGACGACACACCCCTCTGGAACACCCTGGACATTCACGAAGAAGAAGCCCTGCTACGAGCCGCCGGGTTGCCGGTTCCACCGGCGGTGACCTTCCCTGACTGGGCGGCCCAGGGCCTCCTCGACATCCTCCATTCCGACTCCGACGAGCAGGAGGAGCCTGCGCCGTCCGCTGCCGGTGCGGCAGGGTAGGGCCGTATCAGGTACGCGGTGGCCAAGCCGTACGCACCGCTGGCGTCTTTGGACCGGCTGGCCGGTCCCACGTCCGGCCCGGTCGTGCTGCCCCGGCACCTGGACTGGGGCCCGCCCTACACCTACAACCTCACCGATCCGGCCGATCTCGTACTCATGTACGAGCGGGTGATCCGCGAGGCCCAGTCGTCCGCCAACCTCCACGACCACCTGGACTGGGCCACGCTGCTACGGATCTGGCCGGAGCTGTTCCTGCCCAGGGAACTGCGCACACTCTGGCAGGCCCGCTTCCCCGAACTCGGCCCCGCGTGGCAGCGGCGTAGTGGACGAACGACACCTCCGCCTGATCAGGACCGGCCTGGACGCCCTGGCCGCGGAGTACGGCTACGCTCGCCGGCGGCTACGCGGTCCAGGCTCTCGCGTCGTGGACAGGGTGAGCGACGACGTCGACCTCTTCGCGTCCATCGACCGGGCGACGCAGGAGATGTCAGCAGCGGTGGCCGCGGCGGCGGCCGCGTACGAAGCCGCCGGATGCACGGTGGAGGTCGTGCAGCAGGTGCTGACCTCCACCTGGATGAACGTCACCGACCCTGCGACCGGCCCACAGAACAAAGTCGAGCTGGTCGCCGAGTTCCACCACCCGCCCTTGGACTCCGAGTTCGGCCCGGTCCTGCACCGCGACGGCGTCGCGGCCGGCAAGACCGGCGCACTCTTGAGCCGCGCCGAGGTCCGCGAGCTCCAGGACGTCGGAGGGATCGGACAGCACCTCGTCGGCATCGACGCACTCCTCGCCGAAGTGCTCGACCAGGTAACCCCTGCCCTCCAACTCCGCTACCAGTCGGGCGAAGCCGAGCCGAACCGCGTCCGGGTGTGCGGCAGATACCAAGCCGGAGACCGCTTTGCGCTGCGGCCAGTAGGGGCGCGGCTCGGTGAACTGCCGGATCTCCGCAGCACGGCTGATCAGTTCGCTGAACCAGGTGCGCTGCGTCAGGACCGGCTCCTGGTCCAAGGAAGAAGAGTCCATTCGGCCCCAGGGGTCGTCGCTCCTCGGCGCTACGGCCGGCAGGTCGTCGAAGTCCAGGAAGGCGCTCGTCCCCTGGAACGCCTCGGTGAGCAGCCACCGCGCCCTTCCGGCTGTTGGTTCGGGGCGCCCCGGTAGGCTCCGGCACCGTGTTGGAGTAAGAGAACAAGCAGCTCAGGGCCCGGATACGGGAGCTTGAGCTGGAGCGGGACATCCTGCGCCGGGCGGCGAAGTATTTCGCCGGAGAGACGAACTGGTGATGAGTCGCTTCCAGTTCGTTGAGGACCATCGAGACACCTTCGGGGTGAAGCGGCTGTGCCGGGTACTGGAGGTTTCCCGGTCCGGGTTCTACCGGTGGCTGGCCGCCGCGCCGGCCCGTGAGGCCCGAGGGCGGGCCGATGACGAGCTCGCCGATCGGATCCGCGCGATCCACGCCGAGACGGACGGCACCTACGGCAGCCCGCGGGTGACCGCCGAGCTGCGGCATGCCGGGCGCCGGGTCAACCGCAAGCGCGTCGAGCGCGTCATGTGCGAGTGGGGCATCGTCGGCGTGCACCTGCGTAAGAAGGTCCGCACCACAGTCCCCGAGCCCTCGGCAGTGCCGGTTCCGGACCTGGTCAAGCGCGACTTCACAGCGCCGACGCCGAACACCCGCTACGTCGGGGACATCACCTACCTCCCGGTCGGTGACGGACAATTCCTCTACTTGGCAACGGTGTTGGACCTGGGCTCCAAGCGCCTGGCGGGCTGGTCGATCGCAGATCACATGCGGACCGAGCTGGTCACGGACGCGCTCAAGGCGGCGGCCGCCGCCCGGGGCGGAAGACTGGACGGCGCGGTCTTCCACAGCGACAACGGGTCCCAGTACGTGTCCAAGGAATTCGCCGACACCTGCCGCGAGTTGGGCGTCACCAGGAGCCGCGGCGCGGTCGGTA
>NZ_BMRI01000065.1:0-5127 GCF_014648555.1 Kitasatospora griseola | reverse complement strand
CGAGCGCGGACAACGCCGCCGCCGAGGGGTTCAACGCCACGCTGAAACAGGAGACCCTCCAAGGCGCGAAGCGCCGGCCCGGAGCCCGTACCGCCCGCCTGGCGGATTTCCGCTGGATCACCCGCTACAACACCCGCAGAAGGCACTCCGCGCTGAACTACCTCAGCCCGATCGAGTTCGAACAACGATCAGCTACGCTGGCACTCGCCGCATAGCACTGGTGTCCACACCTCGGGGGGAGCCCCTGCCCACGGCAAGGCTGGGAGTCTCGTGTCTAGGAACCGGGCTCGCCCCAGTTGATGCGTTCTACTGCATGCGGCGGGAACGACGCCCGAGATCCGTCCGTCTGAGTAACGTGCACCCATCCGCGCTCGTCGATACGGATAATGCATCGACCGATTCGCCGATCGCAACGCCGGGGCTGACGTATCCGGCCCCGTGGGCCAGATGCACCGTTCCGGGTTCCGCCTCAAGGCTTGCCATGACCGTTCGATCCCGGGTTCATCACTGGAGCCCTGTCATGCCCGCCCGAGGGGCTTGGTGTCCACCTCCGTGCCCCGGTCGGCCCGGGGCCGGCTGTCCGTTGCGCCCGCCCTTCCCGAGGGTCGGCTTCTCCCGGACGGACGTGGAAGCGTCCCGGTGGCCCGACGAAGCGGATTCGCTGCTGTGCGCGGTGGGACAACAGCGGGTTGCTCGGTGCGCCGCTGCGCTACACGTGGAACGGGACGGTCGTGACGACGACCTTCGGCAGGGGGCGCAGTGCCCTCCGTAGCCGAGCCGCGAGTCGGTTGTGCAGCAGACGGTGGCGCCAGTGCCGCACGACGATCTCCGGGAGGATGACGGTCAGGGTGAGGTCCGGGCGCTGGTGGTGCAGCGACTCGATGTAGTTGACCAGTGGTGCGACGATCGCGCGATAGGGGGAGAGGACGATCTTCAGAGGCAGGTGGTCGCCCCACAGGTTCCAGTACTCGCGGAAGCGTTGGGCCTCGTCCGCGCTGGAGCTGATGTGGAGCGCGAGGACGGGCTGCTGGAGCGAGGCGGCGTAGGCGAGGGCGCGCATGCCGGCCTGGTCCAGTGTGGCGATCGGCACGATCGACAGCGGGTGGATCTCCTCCGGGGTCTCCTCGCTCTCCGCTTCTGCCTGGGCCTCGGACGGCGCCTCGGGCCAGGTGGCGCGTGGCGGGCCGGTCCCCGGGCCCGGCGGTGTGATGGTGTGGCTGGGGACTTCGACGGCGTGGGGGTGCAGGGCGACTGCTGCGCGGACCGTGTCGTAGTGGTGCCGGATTCGTGTCGTCACCAGGATGAACAGTCCCACCGTGAGCACGGCGAACCAGGCGCCCTCGGTGAACTTCGTGATGCCGGCGGTGATGAAGACGATCGCGGAGAGCAGGGCGCCGGTGGCGTTGAAGGCCAGGCTCTTGCGCCAGTGGCGGTCGCGCAGGCGCCACCAGTGCACGACCATGCCGGTCTGCGACAGGGTGAAGGCGAGGAAGACGCCGACGGCGTAGAGCGGGATCAGGGGGCCGGTCTTGCCGCCGAACGCCGCGTAGATCGCCGCCGCCGCGACGGAGAGCAGGATGATGCCGTTGCTGAAGGCCAGGCGGTCGCCCAGTCTCAGGAAGATCCGCGGCGCCTGGTGGTCGCGGGCCAGCAGGTACAGGACGCGGGGGAAGTCGTTGTAGGCGGTGTTGGCGGCGAGGAGCAGGATCGCGGCGGTGGCTGCCTGGGTGAAGACGTAGAGGAAGCCTGAGCCGAAGGTGCGGTGGGCGAGCTGTGACAGCACGGTCTCGTTCGCGCTGGGCACGATGCCATCGAGATGGACCAGAGCGATCGTGCCCGCGAACAGCGCGACGAGCAGGCCGACCATCCAGCCCAGAGTTGTGCGGGCGTTGCGCCACTCGGTCGGCTGGAAGACCGGCACCGCATTGGAGATCGCCTCGATGCCGGTCATCGCCGTCGAGCCGGAGGCGAAGGCCCGCAGGACCAGGAGCAGGCTGACGCTCTCGGTCGCGGTCAGCTGTGGTGTCGCCGTCGGGTGGAACCCGCGGCCGGCCGCGTCGGACAGACCCGCGGCGACGAGTACGAGGACCGCGATGACGAAGGCGTACGTCGGTGCGGCGAACAGCGCACCCGCCTGCCGCACGCCGCGCAGGTTCCCGGCGAGCAGCGCGGCGATCACGACGATGCCGATCGGCACGATGTCGGGTTGGAGCGAGGGGATCGCCGAGGTGACCGCCGCCATCCCGGAGGCGATCGAGACCGCGACGGTGAGGATGTAGTCGGTCATGAGGCCGGCAGCGGCCGCGAGCCCGGGAACGCGGCCCAGATTCGCGGTGGCGACGATGTACGAACCACCGCCGTGCGGATAGGCGCGGATCGTCTGACGGTACGACACCCCGACCGCGAGCATCAGGAACACGATCGTCACGGCGATCGGCACCGTGTACCGCAATCCGGCGGCACCGGCGAGAACGAGGACGGCCAGCATCGCCTCGGGCCCATACGCGACCGAGGAGAGCGCGTCGGCGGAGAGCACCGGCAACGCCACCAGCTTGCGCATCCGCTCGTGCGCGATCGCGGTGCTCCTCAGCGGAGCCCCGAACAGCACGTGCCGCACCCTGGAACCGACCCGGCCGGGCCGGGAAGTCCGCGTGTCCTCGCCGGTCGCCTCAGCCGCCGGCGGTCGTCCGCCAACCGTGGCCACCCGCACGAAACGACCGAAGCGGACCGGCAGGATCTCCGAAGGAGCGGGATAACGACCGAAATCCGGATCCACGGGCAGCGCTCGCCGCCACACCTGCGGATCCCCGGCAACCCGGCCCCACGCAAGCCCCACCCGGCGCAAAACCCCGAGCTGCTCCGCGTCGAGCGCCGGCAGCAGAGCGTCGGGGCTCGGCGCGCCGCCCTCCTGCACGCCGCCATTGCCGCCCCGGCTCGTACTCGACACAGCACACAGTGTTACGCACGGCGTCCCCTGTGGGGTCAAGACACACGCCGGGCCGCCAGCCTGCTCGGCACGGCGGGCGGCGCATCCCTACCTCATCCGAACGCGCGTGCAGCTCGGCCTCGTGCCTTCGGGCATCGCAGCACGCCGGCGCTGCACTCAGGCTGACGGCACCGACTCGGCGCGCCAGATCCTCACGGCCACCGGCATCACCTGCGAGCCTCCCGGCGAAGCGCCCTGACCGCTGCGCCGCTGGGTACGACCGGGAGGGCCACTGGAAGAAGCATGACGGAGACATGTCCGTCTATGTGAAACTCTCGGCCGAGGCCCGGTCGCCGGCGGAGCCGTCCAAGGGGCCGCTGGACATGCAGTACCAGGACGAACCCGGTGGCGTCACGTACGAGTACGACCTGCACCCGAGCGGAGCGCTGCGGATCCCGCGCGTCTTCGAGGACGCTCCGCATGTGGTCGAGGCGCACTTCAGCCCCGTGGCGTGGCTCCAGGTCGCGGGCACCTATGTGCGAAGCGGTTCCGGTTACTGACCCGCAGACTGTCAGTGCATCCGCCGCGTACCCGTACGGTGAATGCGCGTGGGTGTCTCAGCGGTTGGGGGAGCGGCCGCCGTGCCGGAACCGGACGGCGGAGATGACGATGGCGATGATCAGTACGCCGATGCCGATGAACAGCAGGTAGAGCAGCCCGTGGGCGACCACGCCGACGATGCCGAGCACGATCGCCAGGATGATCAGGAACAGCACCAGTGCCATCTCCGGTCTCCTCCGGGCCCGGCGGGGCCTATCGGCGTGCCAGGCGGCGTTCGCCGCCCGCGCCCTGCGCGTAGTCCAGTCCGTAGTGGGCAAAGATCGCTGCCTCGTCCTCGGCCGGGAGCACGCTGTCGGTGCCGATTGCCGGCGCCTTCTTGACCTGGCTCCTGGGCCAGACGACCTGCAGACGGCCTGGCCCGACCCGCGCGTCGGCGAGGGGGACGAAGACCAGGCGGCGGCGTGTGGGGAGCCCGACCGTGACGGTCGCGAACGAGGGCTGATCGGTCGCGGTGTCGACGTAGACGGACTCCAGCGTGCCAATCTTGTGGCGGTCGACGTCGAGCACATCGTGGCCGCGCCATTCCCGGATGTCACTTGCTTCGAACACCGGCAACCTCCGAGGTCTGTGGGCATCTCCCGTTCTCCATCGGGGGCGTGCGCGCCGCACCCGCCCGGTGCGCCGGCGCGGCGACTCGGCGCGACGATCGGGCACGCGGCGGGGTGGAAGTCGTCCGGTCGCGGGCGGTCTGCCGGGCCCCCTACGGTCGTGTTCTGACACAGGCCCGTCGTCGCAGGAAGCCAGGATGCGGTACTACCGGTGGATTCTCGAGACGCAGGATGACGACGGCCGCTGGTCCCAGCAGGACGGCGCTCCCATGCCGAACCCTCTGGAATACGACGGGCCGCCTCAGCAGACGGCCAACCACCTGCGGGACGTGTTCGTCCGCACGCTGTCGAGCCCCGCTCCCGGACCCCGGGCGATCAGAATCCGGGCATGGGAGGGACGGCACTCCATCGGTGAGCCCCAGGCCGAAACGGAGTGGTCACGCGAGTAGCGGGATCAGTTGCAGTCATGAGGGCGGTCGCGGCTCGCCGCATCCCCGTTGCGTGCACCGGATGTCCATCCAGCGCGGGAGGGCTCCGGTCATCGACTGCGAGGCCGCCGAGAGCGGGGCTTCATGGGGCCGCGCGGTGGGACATGTCGGGGCGGCGTCCGCGCACCTGCCCGCACGATCCGGGGTACCGTCGGGCGGCAGCGCGCGGATGGCGGAAGCCAGGGGCGGGGCCGGCGGTGAACCGCATGCTGTCGTCCGCTGGTGATCGTTGTCATCCGTCGGCCCGTAGGTCTGCGGTTGGCGCGCCCGCGGCTGTCAGGAGGTCGGTGCCGGTGCGGGTGTTGGCCGGGTCGGACGCCGCTGTCATCAGCCGCTCGGCGGTGGAGGGTTCGGTCTCGGGAGGGATCACCAGGAGCTCCAGGCGCAGGGGGATGAAGGAGCAGACCATCACCTCGTCCGCGTCCTGCTCCTGTTCGAACCATCCGACGTGGATGACGTGGCCTGCGACCGGGACGCGGTGGGGGATGACCGGCCAGTGCGTAGGGTTCACGGTGACACGGGTGATCTTCCCCCACGTGGGGTC
>NZ_BMRI01000064.1:14497-15949 GCF_014648555.1 Kitasatospora griseola | reverse complement strand
ATTTCGCCGCGTGAGGCGTTGGCGATGGATCCGCAGCAGCGGGTGCTGTTGGAGACCGCGTGGGAGACGTTCGAGGATGCGGGGATCGATCCGACGTCGTTGCGTGGCAGCCAGACTGGTGTGTTCACCGGCATCTGGTCCTCCGGTTATGTCGGCAGCCCCGATCAGGCGCCGCCCGACACCGAGGGCTACCTCGCCACGGGCATCTCGCCGAGCATCACCTCCGGCCGGGTCTCCTACCTGCTGGGCCTCCAGGGCCAGGCCGTGTCCGTCGACTCCGCCTGCTCCTCGTCACTGATGGCGATCCACCTGGCGGCGCAGGCACTGCGCTCGGGGGAGTGCACACTCGCCCTGGCCGGCGGCGTGACCGTGAGCGTGACCCCCTTGCAGTTCACGGAGTTCTCCCGCCAGCGTGCCCTGGCCGCCGACGGCCGGTGCAAGCCCTTCTCGTCGACGGCGGACGGCACGGCGTGGGGTGAGGGTTCGGGGCTGGTGCTGCTGGAGCGTCTGTCGGACGCGCGTCGCAACGGTCACCGGGTGCTGGCGGTGGTGCGGGGGTCGGCGGTCAATCAGGACGGCGCGTCCAACGGCCTGACCGCGCCCAGCGGCCCCTCCCAGGAACGCGTCATCCGGCAGGCGCTGGCCAACGCCGGGTTGGAGCCGTCCGAGGTGGACGCGGTGGAGGCGCACGGCACCGGCACCACGCTCGGCGATCCGATCGAGGCGCAGGCCTTGTTGGCGACCTATGGCCGGGACCGGGCGGAGCCGTTGTGGCTGGGGTCGGTGAAGTCGAACATCGGCCACACGCAGGCCGCGGCCGGTGTGGCGGGTGTGATCAAGATGGTGATGGCGATGCGGCACGGCGAACTGCCGCCGACGCTGCACGTCCAGGAGCCCACGCCGCACGTCCAGTGGGACACCGGTGACATCCGGCTGCTGACCGAGGCCCGGCCGTGGCCGGAGACGGGGCGCCCCCGCCGTGCGGGCATCTCGGCCTTCGGGGCCAGCGGCACCAACGCCCACGTCGTCATCGAGCAGTTCGCGGAGGAAACCCCCGAACAACCCACCGCGGACGACTCCGCGGAGCCCACCGTGTGGCTGCTGTCCGGCAAGACGGACGACGCCCTCCGCGCCCAGGCCCGACGGCTCGCGGACCACCTCACCGCCCACCCCGAACTCCGGCCGACCGCGATCGGTCGGGCCCTCGCCACCACCCGCACCAGGCTCGCCCACCGGGCGGCCCTGGCGGGCAGCACCCGGACCGACCTCATGGCGGAACTGGCCGCCCTCGCCGACGGAGACCCCCGCGTCATCACGGGCGTGGCCGGTTCGCCGGCTCGGTCGGTGTTCGTGTTCCCGGGGCAGGGTGCGCAGTGGGTCGGTATGGGTGGGGAGTTGTACGGCTCGGAGCGGGTGTTCCGGGATGCGATCGATGCGTGTGATGCGGCGTTG
>NZ_BMRI01000064.1:10771-14057 GCF_014648555.1 Kitasatospora griseola | reverse complement strand
GGTCAACTCGGCGGACAGCGTGGTGGTGTCGGGTGATCTGGACGCGCTGGACGAGCTGCTGGCGTCCTGTGAGGCCGGCGGCATCCGTGCCCGCCGGCTGCCCGTCAACTACGCCGCGCACTCCGCGCAGGTCGAGGCGATCCGCGAGCAGCTGCTCACCGACCTCGCCGGGATCGAGCCGAGGACCGCGGCCGTCCCCTTCTACTCCACGGTGACCGGCGAGGAGATCGACACCTCCGCCCTCGACGCCGACTACTGGTACCGCAACCTCCGCGAACCCGTACGCTTCGACCTCGCCGTCGAGACCCTCACGCAGCACCGGCACGGCGTGTTCGTGGAGGTCAGCCCGCATCCCGTCCTGGTGCCGGTGATGGACGGCGTGGTGACCGGCACGCTGCGCCGCGACAGCGGCAGGCAGGAGTTCCACCTCGCCCTGGCGCGCCTGCACACACAGGGCGTGGCGGTCGACTGGACGCCGGTCTTCCCCGGCGAGCCCCACCATGTCCCGCTGCCGACGTACGCCTTCCAGCACCGGCCGTACTGGCTGAACCCCCTCGCTGCGAAGGGCGACGTGTCGGCGGCCGGACTGGACTCGGCCGGGCACCCGCTGCTCGGGGCCGTCGTCGAACTGGCCGGGGACCAGAGCGTCCTGCTCACGGGCCGCCTCTCGACGGCCACCCGGCCGTGGCTGGCCGACCACGTCGTCCTGGGCTCCGTGCTGCTGCCCGGCACCGTGTTCGTCGAACTCGCCCTGCACGCCGGACGGCAGGCAGGCTGCGACGTCCTGGACGAACTGGTGCTGGAAGCCCCCATGATCCTGCCGGACGACGGTTCCGTGCCGGTCCAGGTCGTCGTCGGCGCGCCGGACGGGACGGGCCGGCGCCCCGTCACCGTGCACTCCCGGACGGGCGGCAGTTGGCTGCGGCACGCCACCGGCATGCTGGCGACCGCCGACGGCCCCCAGCCGTACGACACCGGCGAGCCCTGGCAGCCGGCCGGGGAGCCCGTCGACCTGACCGACTTCTACGAGACCCTCGCCGACCAGGGCTACGAGTACGGGCCGGTGTTCGCGGGCGTGCGCGAGATCAGGCGGCAGGGCGACGAGCTCTACGCCGAGGTGGCGCTGCCCGTCGACACCCGCGACCGCTTCGACCTCCACCCGGCGCTGCTCGACGCCGCACTCCAGCCGCTGACCCTGCTGGCGGCCGGCCGCCTGCCGTTCTCGTTCGCCGGGGTGTCGATGCGGAAGGCCGGCTCCACGGCCCGGGTCCGCCTCACGCCCACCGGCCCGGACACCTTCCGGGTCGCGCTCGCCGACGAAGCCGGGCCGCTGGCGGTGATCGACGCGCTGACCGTGCGCCACCGGCCGCCGGGCCTGGCGGCCGCCGGGACCGACCAGCTGTTCCGCCTCGACTGGGTGCCCGTCGAGAGCACGGGCGAAGCTCCGGCCGTCCACCACGTCACGGCCCCGGCGGGAGACCCCGTGGCGGCCGCGCACACCGTCGCCGCCGAGACGCTGGGCGTGCTCCAGGACTTCCTGCGCGACGGGGACGGCCGGCTGGCCGTCGTGACCCGCGGGGCGGTCGGGCCGGACCCGGTCGACCTGCCGTCCAGCGTCGTCTGGGGTCTGGTCCGCGCGGCCCAGGCGGAACACCCCGACCGGTTCGTGCTCGTAGACACCGACGACCGCGTCCTCGTCGCGGGGGACGAACCGCAGCTCGTCGTCCGCGACGGCGCCGCCCGCGCCGCCCGGCTGGTACGGGCCGAAGCGGCCCCGGTGCCCGGCCCGCTCGACCCGAACGGAACCGTGCTGATCACCGGAGGCACCGGAACACTGGGCCGCCTCGTCGCCCGGCACCTGCGCGAGCGGCACGGCATCCGGCACCTGCTCCTGCTCAGCAGGACCGGCGCGGAGGTGGACTTCGACGCCGAGGTGGTGGCCTGCGACGTGGCCGACCGGGACGCGCTGGCGGCCGTCCTGGACTCGATCCCGGCCGCGCACCCGCTGACCGCGGTCGTGCACGCCGCCGGCGTGCTCGACGACGGCGTCGTCGAATCCCTCACGCCCGACCGGATCGACCAGGTGCTGCGGCCCAAGGCCGACGCCGCCTGGCACCTGCACGAGCTGACGAAGGACCTCGACCTGGGCGCGTTCGTGCTCTTCTCGTCCGCCGCCGGTGTGCTGGGCGGCCCGGGCCAGGCGAACTACGCCGCCGCGAACGCCTTCCTGGACGCCCTCGCCGTTCACCGGCGGGCCCTGGGGCTGCCGGGCGTGTCGCTGGCCTGGGGCCACTGGGCCGAGGCCAGCGGGCTGACCGAGAACCTCACCGACACGGACCTCAAGCGCCTCGCCCGCGCCGGTGTGCTGCCGATGCCCACGGACCGGGCGCTGGCACTGTTCGACCTGGCCCTGGGCGCCGACGAACCCGTGCTGGTCCCCGCACACCTCGACCTGTCGGCGGCGTCCACCCGCCCCCTGCTCGGCCGCCTCACCCGTACCGGGCCCGCCCGGCGGACGAACCGGCCGGGCCTGGGCAGGGAACTGGCGGCCCTGCCCGAGACCGAGCAGCACAGCCGCGTCCTGGACCTGGTCACCGGCCAGACGGCCGCGGTCCTCGGCCACACCGACACCGCGGCCGTCGGCGCCGACCGGGCCTTCAAGGAACTGGGCTTCGACTCGCTCACGGCAGTCGAACTGCGCAACCGCCTGTCCGCGGTCGTCGGGGTACGGCTGCCCGCGACGCTGACCTTCGACTACCCGACCCCCGACGCGCTGGCCGGCCACCTGCGGAATCTCCTCGTCGGCGCCCGACGCCAGGCCCCTGCCTCGCCCGTGCCGGTCGGGGTGCCGGTGTCGGACGACCCGGTGGTGGTGGTCGGGCTGGGTGCCCGGTATCCGGGTGGGGTGGGCTCGGCGCAGGAGTTGTGGGGCCTGGTGTCGGGCGGGGTCGATGCGGTGGGCGAGTTCCCGTCGGATCGTGGGTGGGACGTGGGTCGTCTCTACGATCCCGCCGGTGGCCCGGGGAAGTCGTACACGCGGTCGGGTGGCTTCCTCGCGGACGCGACGGGGTTCGACGCGGCGTTCTTCGGGATCTCGCCGCGTGAGGCGTTGGCGATGGATCCGCAGCAGCGGGTGCTGCTGGAGACCGTGTGGGAGACCTTCGAGGATGCGGGGATCGATCCGACGTCGCTGCGTGGCAGCCGGACGGGCGTATTCACCGGCATCTGGTCCTCGGGCTACGGCGCCGGGGCGCAGCCGCCCGACCTGGAGGGCTACCTCTCGACG
>NZ_BMRI01000064.1:9627-10738 GCF_014648555.1 Kitasatospora griseola | reverse complement strand
GCGACGAGTGTGACGTCCGGGCGGGTGTCGTACCTGCTGGGGCTGGAAGGCCCGGCGGTGTCGGTGGACACGGCGTGCTCGTCGTCGCTGGTGGCGATCCATCTGGCGGCGCAGGCGCTGCGCTCGGGCGAGTGCTCGCTGGCGCTGGCCGGCGGTGTGACGGTGATGGCGACGCCGGCGGGGTTCGTCGAGTTCTCGCGGCAGCGGGGGCTTGCGGCCGATGGCCGGGTGAAGGCGTTCGCCGAGGCGGCCGACGGCACGGCGTGGGGTGAGGGCGCGGGTGTCGTGCTGCTGGAGCGGCTGTCGGACGCCCGTCGCAACGGCCACCAAGTGCTGGCGGCGGTGCGGGGTTCGGCGGTCAATCAGGACGGTGCGTCCAACGGTCTGACCGCTCCGAACGGTCCGTCGCAGGAGCGGGTGATCCGGCAGGCCCTCGCCAATGCCGGGTTGGAGCCGTCCGAGGTGGACGCGGTGGAGGCCCATGGCACCGGCACCACGCTCGGCGATCCGATCGAGGCGCAGGCGCTGTTGGCGACCTACGGTCAGGGGCGGGTGGAGCCGTTGTGGCTGGGTTCGGTGAAGTCGAACCTCGGCCACACGCAGGCCGCCGCCGGCGTCGCGGGTGTGATCAAGATGGTGATGGCGATGCGGCACGGTGAACTGCCGCGGACCCTGCACGTGGACGCGCCCACCTCGCACGTCGACTGGGAGTCCGGAAACATCCGGCTGCTCACCGAGGCCCGGCCCTGGCCCGACAACGGCCACGCGCGTCGCGCGGGCATCTCGGCGTTCGGCATCAGCGGTACGAACGCGCACGTGATCCTGGAGGCGCCGGCCGAGGAGCCGTTGCCCGAGTCCCCTGCCACTCCCGCGCCCGCAGCCGACGTGCCGGTGCCGTGGCTGCTGTCGGCGAAGTCGGACGAGGCGCTGCGTGACCAGGCCCGCAGGCTGCGCGGGTTCCTCGCCGAGCACCCCGAGGTCACACCGGCCGAGGTGGCCGCGGACCTGGCCGCGCGGGCACGGTTCCCGCACCGCGCTGTGCTGACCGACCCGGCCGGCCTGGACGCGCTGATCGGCGGAGAACCCGGGATCGTCACGGGCACTGCCTCCC
>NZ_BMRI01000064.1:5359-9591 GCF_014648555.1 Kitasatospora griseola | reverse complement strand
GCGTTCGTGTTCTCCGGTCAGGGTGGTCAGTGGGCGGGGATGGGGCGGGGTCTGTATCGCGAGTTCCCGGTGTTCGCTCGGGCGTTGGACGAGGTCTGCGGGTTGTTGGGATTGTCGGTGGAGGTGCTGTTCGAGGACAAGGAAGGAGTGCTCGGGGAGACGCTGTTCACGCAGGGCAGCGTGTTCGCCCTGGAGGTGGCGCTGTTCCGGCTGGTGGAGTCGCTGGGTGTGCGGCCGGACTTCCTGGTCGGGCACTCGGTCGGCGAGGTGGCGGCGGCGCATGTGGCGGGTGTCCTGAGCCTGGAGGACGCGTGTGCGCTGGTGGGTGCGCGCGGCCGGTTGATGCAGGGGCTGCCGGGTGGTGGGGCGATGGTGTCGCTCCAGGCGTCGGTGGCGGAGGTTGTGGAGTCGCTGGTGCCGGGCGCCGAGGTCGCGGCGGTCAACGCGGCGGACGCGGTGGTGGTGTCGGGCGACGAGGCGGCGGTCGCGGCGGTCTCCGAAGTCTGGTGGGGGCGTGGTCGTCGGGTGCGGCGGCTGGAGGTCAGTCACGCGTTCCATTCGGCGCGGATGGATCCGGTGCTGGAGGAGCTGGGTCGGGTGGCGGCGGGTCTGTCGTTCGGTGAGCCGGTGATCCCGGTGGTCTCCACCGTGGCTGGGTGCCCGGTGGACATGGGCGAGCCCGGGTACTGGGTGCGGCAGGTCCGGGAGCCGGTCCGGTTCGCCGATGCCGTGGAGTGGCTGGCTGGCCAGGGCGTGACCGGGTTCGTGGAGGTCGGTCCGCATCCGGTGCTGGTGGGGAACGGGTTGATGCGGCGGGGTGGTGATTCCCCGGAGCGGTTGTTCGCGGGTCTGGGGCGGTTGTGGGCGGACGGTGCGATGCGTTGGACGCCGCCCGCGACCACCACGGCGGGCGTGCGCGTGCCTTCGTACGCCTTCCAGCACCAGCACTACTGGCTCCAGCCCACCGCACTGGCACCGATCGGTGACGGTCGGCTCGACCACCCGCTGCTGCGGGACGCCATGGAACTCCCCGACGACAACGGCGTGGTGCTGACGGGTCAACTCGCCACCGCCGCGCAGCCGTGGCTCACCGAACACGTCATCTCGGGCTCGCCCCTGCTGCCCGGCGCGGCGTTCGTGGACCTGGCGCTCCGGGCCGGCGAACACGTCGACTGCCCGGCGGTCGAGGACCTGACGCTGGAGACGCCCCTGGTGGTCGCGGACGGCGTGCAGGTGTCCGTGACCGTCGGCCCCGACCGGGCGGGTCGGCGCAGCGTCGCGATCCACTCGCGCGCAGACGGCGAGTGGGTGCGGCACGCCACCGGGACCCTGGGTGCCGTGCCCGTCGCACCGCGGGAGCCCTGGGCGCGGCAGTGGCCGCCGCAGGCCGAAGCGGTCGACCTCGACGCCTTCTACGACAACCTGGCCGACGCCGGATTCGTCTACGGCACGGCCTTCCAAGGTCTGCGAGCGGCTTGGCGCGACGGCGACACCCTCTACGCGGAGGTGGCCGCGCCCCCCGGCGACAGCCGGTTCGCCCTGCACCCGGCCCTGCTCGACGCCGCGATCCAGATCGTGACCGTCGCCGACGACCGGGCGAAGATGCCGTTCTCCTTCGCCGGCATCTCCTGGTGGCGCGGCGCCGAGCACGCCAGGGTCCGGCTGACCATGACCGGCGAGGACACCTGCGCGATCGGCCTCGCCGACCAGTCGGGCGCGCCGGTCGCCGAGATCGCCTCGTTGACCCTGCGCCGGCCGGCCGGGGCCACCACGCAGGACGTGCCGTACCAGGTGGCGTGGCCGGTGCTGGAGACGGCGACCACCGAACCGGACATTCCGGTCCACCACGCCACCTCGCCCGTCGAGACCCTGCGGGTGATCCAGGACTTCCTCGCCACGGACACCCCGCGCATGGTGGTCGCCACGCGCAACGCCGTGCCGGTCCGGCCGGGCGAGGACGTCGACCCGCAGGCCGCCGCCGTCTGGGGCCTGGTCCGGTCGGCCGCCACCGAGCACCCCGGCCGGTTCGTGCTGGTCGACGGCGACGACGGCGACAAGGTCCGGCTGGCCGGCGACGAACCCCAGCTGGCGATCCGGGCCGGCGCCGTGCACGTCCCCCGCCTCGAACGGGTGCGGACCGAACCGCTGCCGTCGCCGCTCAGCCCCGAGAGCACGGTGCTCGTCACCGGCGGCACCGGCACCCTGGGCGGCACGATCGCCCGCCACCTCGCCGTACGGCACGGCGTGCGGCACCTGCTGCTGGTCAGCCGGAGCGGCCCGGACGCCCCCGGCGCGGCCGTGCTGGCCGCCGACCTGGCCGCGCTGGGCGCGACCGCCGACATCGTGGCGTGCGACGTGGCCGACCGCGAGGCGGTGGCGCGGCTGCTCGCCGCACACCCGGTCACCTCGGTGGTCCACGCCGCGGGCACGCTGGCCGACACCGTCGTGGAATCCCTCACCCCGCAGCAGTTCGCGCGGGTGTGGGAGCCGAAGGCCCTCGCGGCGCGGCACCTCCACGAACTGACCTCGGACCTGGAGGCGTTCGTGCTGTTCTCGTCGGCGGCCGGCGTGCTGGGCGGCGCGGGCCAGGCGAACTACGCGGCAGCGAACGCGTACCTCGACGGCCTCGCCGCACACCGGCACGCCGAGGGGCAGCCGGCCGTGTCGCTCGCCTGGGGCTACTGGGCGGAGGCCAGCGGCATGACCGGCGGTCTGACCGCCACCGACCGGCACCGCCTGGCCAGGGCCGGCGTACGGCCGCTGCCGACGGCGGACGCGCTGGCCCTGTTCGACGCCGCGCTGACCGCGGGCGCCCCGGTCCTCGCCCCCGTCAGGTTCGACCTGCCGGCACTGCGCCGGGCCGGCGACCCGCCCGCCCTGCTGCGGGAGCTGGTGCGGCCCCGGCGCAGGCAGGCCGCCGACCGCGAGTGGACGCAGGCCGACGTGCTGCAACTCGTCGTGGGCCAGGTCGCCCTCGTCCTGGGGCACTCGTCATCGGAGGCGGTCAACCCCGACCAGGCGTTCACCGACATCGGGTTCGACTCGCTCACCGCCGTCGAGCTGCGCAACCAGCTCGACGCGGACACCGGCCTGCGCCTGCCCGCCACGCTCGTCTTCGACCACCCGACACCGACCCGCCTCGCCGCCTTCGTGCACACGCGGCTGCACGGCGCCGCCCCCGACCCGCTGCTCGCCGAACTCGACCGGCTCAGGTCCACGCTCGACACGGCAGCCGCCGACGCCGACTACGAGACCGTCGCGGCCCGCCTCGAAGGACTCCTCGCGGCCTGGACCGCCAAGCGCACCGGCTCCGCGGCCGGTGTCGACGAGGCCAGCGACGACGAGCTGTTCAGCCTTCTGGACGATGCACACCGCAAGACCGAGGTCATCCGCTCGGGCGAGTCCCGAAACGCTGAGGAGTAGTCATGTCCGACGAACAGAAGCTCCGTACTTACCTCAAGCGCGCCACGGCCGACCTTGGAGTGCTCAGCAAGCGCCTCGCCGACATGGAGGAGGCCGCGCGCGAGCCGATCGCGATCATCGGCATGGGCTGCCGCTACCCGGGCGGGGTGGAGTCCCCCGACGGCCTGTGGCGGCTCGTCTCGGACGGCGCCGACGCGATCACCGAATTCCCGCCGGACCGTGGCTGGGACGTCGTCTACGACCCCGACCCGGACCGGCCGGGCACGACCTACAGCCGGTCGGGCGGCTTCCTCGCCGACGGCGCGGGCTTCGACGCCGGGTTCTTCGGCATCTCGCCGCGCGAGGCGCTCGCCATGGACCCGCAGCAGCGGGTGCTGCTGGAGACCGCGTGGGAGACCTTCGAGTACGCCGGCATCGACCCGACCACGCTCGGCGGCAGCCGAACGGCCGTGTTCACCGGCCTGTGGTCCTCCGGCTACGGCAACCAGCCGCCGCCGGACCTTGAGGGTTTTCTCGCCACCGGAACCGCCACCAGCGCCACGTCCGGGCGGGTGTCGTACCTGCTGGGGCTGGAGGGTCCGGCGGTGTCGGTGGACACGGCGTGTTCGTCGTCGCTGGTGGCGATCCATCTGGCGGCGCAGGCGCTGCGGGCGGGGGAGTGCTCGCTGGCGCTGGCCGGCGGTGTGACCGTGATGGCGACGCCGGCGGGGTTCGTCGAGTTCTCGCGGCAGCGGGGCCTCTCCGTCGATGGCCGGGTGAAGGCGTTCGCCGAGGCGGCGGACGGCACCAGCTGGGGCGAGGGCGCCGGT
>NZ_BMRI01000064.1:4218-5315 GCF_014648555.1 Kitasatospora griseola | reverse complement strand
AGCGTCTGTCGGACGCGCGCCGCAACGGTCACCGGGTGCTGGCGGTGGTGCGGGGTTCGGCGGTGAACCAGGACGGCGCGTCCAACGGGCTCGCGGCGCCGAACGGGCCGTCGCAGGAGCGGGTGATCCGGCAGGCGCTGGCGAATGCCGGACTGTCGACGTCGGACGTGGACGCGGCGGAGGCCCACGGCACCGGGACCACCCTCGGCGACCCCATCGAGGCCCAGGCACTCCTGGCGACCTACGGTCAGGGGCGGGACGAGCCGTTGTGGCTGGGCTCGGTGAAGTCCAACATCGGGCACACCCAGGCCGCGGCCGGTGTGGCCGGTGTGATCAAGATGGTCATGGCGATGCGGCACGGGCAGTTGCCGCGGACCCTCCACGTGGACGCGCCGACCTCGCACGTCGACTGGTCGGCGGGCCGGGTCTCGCTGCTGACCGAGGCCCGGCCGTGGCCGGAGACGGGGCGTCCCCGCCGGGCCGGCGTGTCGGCGTTCGGCATCAGCGGCACCAACGCGCACGTGGTGATCGAGGCCGCCGATGAAGAGCCGGTCCGGGTTTCGGCGGGGTCCGCGGGCGGGGCGGTGCCGTGGATGTTGTCGGGGAAGTCGGAGGTGGCGCTGCGGGACCAGGCGCGCCGGCTGGGGGCGTTCCTGGCCGAGCATCCGGGAGTCGGCGCGGTTGCGGTGGGTCGGGCGTTGGCCGGGCGGTCGCGTTTCGAGCACCGTGCGGTGCTGAGCGGTGCGGAGGCTGTGGACGCTCTGGCTGCGGGTGGCACGGTGCCGGGTCTGGTCACTGGGATTGCCCGGCCGTTGGGTCGGTCGGTGTTCGTGTTCCCGGGGCAGGGTGCGCAGTGGGTCGGTATGGGTGGGGAGTTGTACGGCTCGGAGCCGGTGTTCCGGGATGCGATCGATGCGTGTGATGCGGCGCTTGCGCCGTACACCGATTGGTCGTTGGTGGAGGTGCTGACCGGCGGCGGTTCGCTGGACCGGGTCGACGTGGTGCAGCCCGCCCTTTTTGCCGTCATGGTGGCGCTGGCCGCACTGTGGCGCGCGCACGGTGTGGAGCCCGACGCGGTCGTCGGGCATTCGCAGGGT
>NZ_BMRI01000064.1:0-4178 GCF_014648555.1 Kitasatospora griseola | reverse complement strand
GAGATCGCGGCGGCGTACGTGGCCGGCGCGCTGTCCCTGGACGATGCCGCGAAGGTGGTGGCGCTGCGAAGCCGGGCGCTGGCGGTGTTGGCCGACCAAGGCGGGATGGTCTCCATAGGCCTCGGGCATGAGCAGGCCGCCGAGTTCGTGGCCCGCTGGGACGGCCGGCTGACGGTGGCGGTGGTCAACTCGGCGGACAGCGTGGTGGTGTCGGGTGATCTGGACGCGCTGGACGAGCTGCTGGCGTCCTGTGAGGCCGACGGCATCCGCGCCCGCCGACTGCCCGTCAACTATGCCGCGCACTCCGCGCAGGTCGAGGCGATCCGCGAGCAGCTGCTCACCGACCTCGCCGGAATCGGGCCGAGGACCGCGGCCGTCCCCTTCTACTCCACGGTGACCGGCGAGGAGATCGACACCTCCGCCCTCGACGCCGACTACTGGTACCGCAACCTCCGCGAACCCGTGCTGTTCGACCGGACCACCCGGGCGCTGCTCGACCACGGCCACACCGTCTTCGTCGAAGCCAGCCCGCACCCGGTCCTGGTCTCCGCCGTCGAGGAGACCGGTCACCACCACGGCGCCGACCCCCTCGTCACCGGCACGCTCCGGCGCGACCAGGACGACTTCCTCACCTCGCTCGGCCGCCTGTACGTCCACGGTGTCCCGGTCGACTGGCGGTTCCCGGACGACACCGAGCCCGTCGACCTGCCGACGTACGCCTTCCAGCGCGAGCCGTACTGGCTGCGGCCCGTCCCGACGGTGTCGGGCGACCACCCCCTGCTCAGCACGTTCGTGGAACTGCCCGACGGCGCGGTGCTCAGCGGACGAATCTCGCTCGCCACCCACCCGTGGCTGGCCGACCACGCCGTGCGGGGCTCCGTGCTGCTGCCCGGCACCGCGTTCGCGGAGATGGCGGCCTACGCGGCCGGCCGGCTCGGCCGTGCGGTCGAGGAGCTGGTGCTCGAAACGCCGCTCGTCCTCGACGACGCCCCGGTGCACCTCCAGGTCGTCGTGGGCCTCGAGGACGACGGCCGCAACCCGCTCACGGTGTACTCGAACGACGGCGACGAGTGGGTGCGGCACGCCACCGGAACCCTGGGCGAGGAGCCGGTGCTGAGCGCCTGGGACTGGCCGTCGGCCGGCGAGGCCCTCGACGTCGACGGGCTCTACGACTCGCTGTCCGTGCTCGGCTACGAGTACGGGCCGGCGTTCCAGGGCGTCACGGCGGCCCGGCGGGTCGGCGACACCGTCTACGCCGAGGTGGAGCTTCCCGCCGAGGAGCCGTTCGCTCTGCACCCCGCGCTGCTCGACGCCGCCCTGCACCCCATGGCGTTCCTCACCGACCGCACCGGCCTGCCGTTCGCGTTCACCGGGGTGGCGATCCGGCCCGCAGGCCGCGGGCCGCTGCGCGTCCGCCTGTCCGCCACCGGGCCGGACACCTACACCGTGGCCGTGGCCGATCCGGACGGCACCCCGGTCGCGGTCATCACGTCGCTGACCGTCCGGGACGCCACCACCGTCCCGGACAGCCTGTACGCACTCGACTGGGTCCCCCTCGAACCGGCGTCGACGGTCGGCGACCCCGCCGACCTGGTCGTCCACGAGGTGCCCGGGCCGGAGCCCGAGGCGGACACCGTCGAGGCGGCGTACGAGAGCGCGCAGCGCGTGCTCGCCGTGATCCGGGAGCACCTGGCGGGCGAGCGGACGCGGCTGGCGGTCGTCACCCGCAACGCCGTCGCCGCCGCACCCGGCGACGTGGTCGGCCTCCACCACTCGATGGTCTGGGGCCTGGTCCGCGGCGCGCGGGCCGAGCACCCCGACCGGTTCGTCCTGGTCGACGCCGACCCGACCTGGGACCCCGCGCTGATCGCCGGCACGGACGAGCCGGAACTGGCCGTCCGCCAAGGGGCGTTGCGCGTCCCCCGCCTGGTCCGGGTCGGTGCGAGCCTCACCCCGCCGGACGGGACCTGGCGGCTGGAGGACACGGGCACCGGCAGCATCGACGACCTGGCGCTGGTGCCCCGCCCGGAGCTCATGGAGCCGCTCGGGCCCGGGCAGGTCCGGATCGCCATGCGGGCGGCCGGACTCAACTTCCGGGACGTGCTGATCGCCCTCGGCGTCTACCCCGGCGAGGCCCTGATGGGCGGCGAAGGCGCGGGCGTCGTCCTCGAAACCGGCCCGGACACCCCGTTCCGGCCCGGCGACCGCGTCATGGGCCTGGTCCCCGGCGCGTTCGGCCCGGTCACCGTCGCCGACCATCGGCTGCTGGTCCGGATGCCCGACGACTGGTCGTTCGCCAGGGCCGCGGCGGTGCCCGTGGTGTTCCTGACCGCCTGGTACGGCCTGCGTGACCTGGGCGGGCTGGCGGCCGGTCACCGGGTGCTGATCCACGCCGGCACCGGCGGCGTCGGCATGGCGGCGATCCAACTGGCCCGGCGGCTCGGCGCGGAGGTGTTCGCCACCGCGAGCCCCGCCAAGTGGGACACCCTGCGCGCCCTGGGGCTGGACGAGGACCACATCGCCTCGTCGCGCACCCTGGAGTTCGAGCAGAAGTTCCCGCGCATGGACGTCGTCCTGGACTCGCTGTCCGGCGAGTTCGTCGACGCCTCGCTGCGGTTGCTCGTACCCGGCGGCCGGTTCGTGGAGATGGGCAAGACCGACATCCGCGACGCGGCCGACCATCCCGACATCGTCTACCGGGCGTTCGACATCGCCGACGCGGGGCCGGAACGGCTCGGCGAGATCCTCGCCGCCGTCGTACAGGCCTTCACGGACGGCGGGTTCGCACCGCTGCCGTTGGACGTACGTGGGGTCCGGGACGCGGTCGACGTGTTCCGGTTCATGAGTCGGGCGGCGCACGTCGGGAAGATCGTTCTGACTGTTCCGGCGGGTTTCGATGCGGCGGGGACGGTGTTGATCACCGGTGGTACGGGGACGTTGGGCGGTCATGTGGCCCGGCATCTGGTGGCCGAGCGGGGTGTGCGGCATGTGGTGCTGGTCAGCCGCAGTGGTGGTGGGGCGGCGTTGTGCGAGGAGTTGGCGGGGCTGGGCGCGGAGGTGACGGTCGCGGCGTGTGACGTGGCGGATCGGGACGCGCTGGCGGCGGTGCTGGACTCGATTCCGGCCGAGCACCCGCTGACTGCGGTCGTGCATGCGGCCGGTGTGCTCGACGACGCCGTGGTGGAGTCGCTGACTCCTGAGCGTCTGGCCGCGGTCTGGGAGCCCAAGGCGCGGGCGGCGTGGAACCTGCACGAGCTCACCCGGGGGCTGGACCTGACGGCGTTCGTCCTGTTCTCCTCGGCGGCCGGCACGCTCGGCAGCCCCGGACAGGCCAACTACGCGGCGGCCAACACCTTCCTCGACGCGCTCGCCGTGCACCGGCGTGCCCTCGGACTGCCGGCGACCTCGCTGGCCTGGGGCTACTGGGCCGAGGCCAGCGGCATGACCGGGCACCTGACCGATGCCGACCAGGACCGGCTGACCCGAGCCGGGGTCGTGCCGCTGGCCACCGACCACGCCCTGTCGCTGTTCGACGCGGCCCTGGCCACGGACCGGGCCGCGCTGGTGCCGGTACGCCTCGACCTGTCGGTGATGGCGGGCGCCCCGGCGACCCCGGCGGCCCTCAAGGGCCTCGTCTCCCGCAAGGCGGCCCGGCGACCGGCCCGGCGCGGCGCGATCGCCGAACGCCTGCGGACACTGCCGGAGGCCGAACGGCTGCGAGCCGCACTCGACCTGGTCACCGCCAACACCGCCGCCGTGCTCGGGCACCGCGAACCCGGGGCCGGATGGGACCGGCAGCCGTTCAAGGACCTCGGCTTCGACTCCCTGACCTCCGTCGAACTGCGCAACCGCCTCAACACCGCCACCGGCCTTCGCCTGCCCGCCACCGTCACCTTCGACCACCCCACCCCGCGACAACTCGCCGAGCACCTGCTGACCGAGATCCTCGGTGGGGCGGTGGCTTCGGTGGTGCCGGTCGTGGTTGCGGTGTCGGACGATCCGGTGGTGATCGTGGGTATGGGGTGTCGGTTGCCGGGTGGGGTGGGGTCGCCGGACGAGTTGTGGGGTCTGGTGTCGGGTGGGGTGGATGCGATCGGGGGGTTCCCGTCGGATCGTGGGTGGGATGTGGAGGGGTTGTTCCATCCGGATGCGGATCATCCGGGGACGTCGTACACGCG
>NZ_BMRI01000063.1:8347-17224 GCF_014648555.1 Kitasatospora griseola | reverse complement strand
ACCACTTCGCCGCCTTCGCCAGCATCGCCGCAGCCCTCATCTGCACCCGGCGGCTCTCCAAATGAGATGTCTTCTTAGGTGAGGGGACGTTGGCGGCGTCCAGTTCGGCGGGGTGGAGGGGAACGGGGCTGCCATCGGCGCGGTAGCACCATTCGATGAGGTTGCCGCAGAAGCGGCAGGTGGAGGCGGCGGCGGAGCGCAGCAGGCGGGTGGGGCTGTTCGGGTCGATGCGCAGGGTGCGGGTGGTGGGTGTGCCTTTGCGGGTTCCGTCCCAGTTGAAGCCGGGGGTGCAGGGGGTGGGTGCCATGCCGGGGACCGTCGCACCGGACGGGTCGGGGTGTTGGGGCAGCGGGGCGAGGGTGTCACCCGTGGGAGGGGTGGAGGTCGTCGGTCAGGCCGTGTTGTGACCGCGCGTTCGAATCCGGCTGCTCGTTCGGGTGGTTGTCGTGGTGCCCCGGGGTGGGGAGAACGTCAGGTGCCGGAGGGGGTGTGGTCGTCGCAGAGTCTGGCGGTGAGGTCGCCCAGTGGGAGTTCGAAGGCGTGGGCGATGGCGTGCCAGGTGGCGAGGGTTCCGACGGTGCGGCCCTGTTCGATCTCGATGGGGGTGCGGCGTGACAGGCCGCTGTGCTCGGCGAGTTCGTCGTAGCTCCAGCCGCGGCCGGCCCGCAGGCGCGCGAGCTCGAGGCGCAGCGCGGCGAGGTTGGGGTCGGGTGGCGGGGTGATCACTGTGCTATCGCACGGTGCAGACCCCTGCCCTGTCAGTGCAGACCTCTGCCCTATTTCGCCCCCTTTCGCCGCTGTCCCGGCAGGGCGGGGCTCTGCACTAGGGTGTCCGCCGCTCCGTCCCGGGCTCCCCGCCGCCCGGAACCTCCGCGGGTGGTGGCGGGAACCGGCAGAGGAAGGACAGCGGGTGCGGCAACAGGGCGGTGCGGCGTCCGAGGGTGTGTGGTCGGCGGCCCTCGATGTGCGCCTGCGCCTGGTGTCGTGCCGCTGTGCGGGATGCGGGTATGCGAGCGAGCGGCTGGCGACTCCCTCGGCTGTGCGCGACGCGGCCATAAACCAGGTGCGAAACCGATCGAGCCGCCCGCCGGGACGAACCCGGGCGGGGCCGGCAGAGAGCGGCAAGCGCCGGTGGCAGCCCGGCCTGGCCGGGCCGGGTGCTCGACGGCCTGGCCGTCGGGGCGGCCCGCGGCGGCGGACAACAGTGTCGTCGGACACGAGAATGTCAGTACCGTTGGACACGAGAATGTCAGCGATTTTTGGCGCAGCCCGACTCGGTCTGCCGCGCACAGGTGCGGCTGGCAAGATCCTGGCGAACGTTCCCGAACTGCGCTCTGGAAGGACATCAGAGCCAGGACAACTCGGGTTTGCTTCTCAAACCGGTCAGGAGTTGGACCTCCGGGACCGGTCGTCCCGCAGAACGGCGGCCTCGCACCTCTTGCCGGAGAGCGTCGATCGTCGCATCGGCCCACGCAGGCTGCGCGGTGGCGAGGATCAACCTGTGCGCCCCCACGGCGGTGCAGCCATCGATGAGTTTGCAGATCTCTCGCTTCCTCGCCTTGGGGCTCTCGGCCAGGCTGTCGGTCTTCTTCGCCTCTCCCAACCACAGTTCGTCGGAGGTGGTGAGCGCGAAGTCGATCTCGACGAAGGGGCTGCCGTTCTTTAGCAGTTCGAATTCCTCCCCGACAAGGGCTGGCCGTGCCTGCGGCTGGGTGCGCAGGTACTGCGTGGCCAGGAGCGGCACGTCGCCGTCATTGGCAACCAGTTCCAGCACGGCCGGGTGGAGGTCGTAGAACCAGCGCGGTTCGCCGAACGGCTTCCAGCGATCCTGCGCAAGGTTGTTGTCCCCGCCGCAGCGTCGGCACCGGTACTGCTGGCTGATCTCAGCAAGGGGGTAGAACTCGAAGATCGGGCAGTGGCTGCAGCCCAGGACCAGCCCTCGGCGCAGCACGCCCTGGGTGGTCCACTCGTCGACCTGCGTGCGCGCTGCGGCGGCGTTCCAACCGTCCGACTCGTGTGCGGTGATCGCCTCCCAGGAAAGGACGACCGCGGACTTGAGTTTCCATGAGCTGTGCGCAGGTAGCTCCGCATGGGACGCGTCGGGCAAGAAGAGGCGCAGTATTTGCCAGCCGGAGCTGGCGGCGAGGGCTTCGAGGGCTTTGCGGGAGCCGAGGAGGCGTTCGGTGATGGCTGTGCGTTTGCCTGCGGCACTGGGGCGCAGCTGTGTTTCTGATGCTTGCGCGGCATGGTGGAGGATCTTCTTGATGCCTGGCCAGAGGAGTTTGGGGGCGGCGAGAGTGCCGGCCAGGGATGCGCCGGTGGGCACGAAGTCGAAGCGGTGCGACCAGTAGGTGATGCCGCCATCCGCGGCCCTGACGAAGGTATGCCAGGGGTCCTGGTCTGCGGTAGTGACTGCTGGGGCGGCCAGCTCCGGCAGCGGCGGAAGGGGGTGATTGGCGCAGGTGAGGGTGACCTGCCAGCGGTGTCTGGCCGCATCCAGGCCCGGCGGAACTTCCCCCGCCAGGGCGAGTGCGGCCATGAGGGAGCCGTCGGGCGCCACAGAGGCGGGCAGTGACCTGGGTTGCTCCCAGGCTGTCTGCAGTACGACCATGGAATGCCCATGGAGCTCCAGGTCTGACGGTTCGACGACTGTATAGGGGCGTTTTTCCTCTGCCGGTTCGATCAGTTGGTAGCCGCGTTCGTCCCAGAGTTTGTCGATCCGTGCCCGGACCTCGTCAGGGGTGAGCGAGGCACTGGTGACCTTGAGCTTCTCCGTCCCGTGGCGCCGGTCGAACAGCCAGAACGATGCGAGGGACACGTCCCCCTCCGGCAGCCATGCGACGTACTCGTGGAGCTGCCGGAGGACCTGGGCCAGTGCGAAGTCCTCCGGGCTGTCGCCGAGCACCATCGTGGAGCGAGCCTGCCGGTAGCCTCTGCGGACGGGGATGCATCGGGCCGCCCAGTGGGACATCATCGGTTGCGCGTCAGCTCCCGCCTGGGGGTGGAGATCGCTCAGGAGCGGCGACTCGTCTCCCCTGACCGCGGCCTCCAGCCACTGCCTGGGTTCGACGGTGCCTTCGTAGGGGGTCTTCTCCACTCCAACGTGCATCGCGTAGGCCAGCGCGGCGGGGGTGGTGACGAGCGGCTGCGGGACGCCGATCAGCGGAGCGGTCGCTATCGACGCCAAGGGTGTCAGGGACTGCTCGTCCTCGGCGTCGAACAGGCCGTACACATGGAGAAGTTCTTGTTCCCTCTGCCCGGCCACCAGGCGCACCCGCAGTGCGGCGGCGTCCTCATCGGCCTCTACCGCAGCCGGGGCACCCCAACGGTCCTTGCGCAGGAACTCCTCGAACTGCTCTGCGGCGGAACCGTCGGGAAGATCCCTCCGGGCAACCACGGCCTGGATCAGCCCGGGGGCAACCTCATCCGCAGTGCCCCACGTCGGAACGTACGGCACGACGTGGTCCGGCTGCAGACGGGCCAGGCACCGCTGCACCGCCGGGTGCCCGGCGGTGCCTGCGGGCAGGACCACGCTGCCGCTGCACCCCCACACCCCCGACAATCGAGCGAGCGCGGCCGCCGCCCATCGCACCCAGTCATCGCCGGCCGGGGCCACCACGACCAGGCGAGGCGGCCTCGCGGCATAGGAAAGAGGAAGGAACGTCAGCGGCTGCTCGGACACCCCACGAGTCTCCCAGAAGCACCACTCACCTCGGCTCCGGTCTCAGGGCGGCGTCGTTCAGGGGTTCTGTCCGGTTTGATCACGTGATGCCGAGGGTGGCCAGCGGTCGGGTGGCGTCTCGGCTGTGTTTGCGCAGGCCGGCGGCGATGTTGTCGCAGCCGGTCAGGCGGAGGGCGCCGATGGCCAGGTTGCGCAGTGCCGCCATGGCCCGGGGCGCGGTCCTGGTCCGCACGCGGGAGGCGTCTTCGGCGAAGGTGGTGTCGCGCACGTGGTGGATCTTGTTCTCGATGCCCCAGTGTTCGCGTACACGGTGCGCGATCTCGGGAGCATCGGCCTGTTCCGCCGTCAGGTCGGTGACTGCGTAGACACGTTCGAGGGTGACCTTCCCGGTGGTGACCGTCCGGCGGCGGCGCACGATCTGCACGGCCTGGGCAGCGTGGGGGAAGTCGAGGCCGCGGGTGACGGTGCAGGTCTTGACGCGGCGGATCTCGTCACGGCCGTGCTCCGTGGCGCGGGTCTTGTCCAGCAGCGGAACCTCCCGCCAGGGCAGCTGCTTCAGGTGCTGGTGCAGCAACGGCTGATTCCCCTTGATCACGGCGATGTAGTGGGCCTTCTTCTCCTCCACCAGGAAGCGGGCATGGGCTGTCTGGGAGTGCACGGCGTCGAAGGTGACCACGGTGTCGGCAAGGTCGAGGTCGACGAGCATCGGCCGGAAGACGGTGATCTCGTTGGTCTTGGCGCCGACCTCACGCTGGGCTGCGACCAGGCCGGTCCCGGTCATCGCGGCCAGAAGGTGGACCTGGGTGCCGTCGGCGCGGCGCGCGCCGCGAACGGTCTTGCCGTCCACGGCCAGCGAGCGGCGGTCGCGTCTGCCCAGGTCATGGTCGGGTGGCGGGCGGTCGGGGTCGCGGGCGGCGAGCCAGGCGCCGATCGCCGCGTCGAGGGCGTCGCCGTCCACGCGCTGCAGGATTCGGCGCACAGTAGCTTCGGCCGGGGCGGTGGGCCCGGCGGGTTCGCGGCTCGGGCCGCCGAGGGCGGTGAGCACGGCGGCCGGGGCGTCGGCTGCCCATTCCGCGATCGCAGTCAGGGATTTCGCGCCGGCCAGTACCGCGCACGCGGCGAGTGCGAGGACGAAGGCGAGGGGGTGGCGGCGCCCCTTGGCCCTACGTGGATCGGGAACGGTCGCGAGGCGGTCCAGCAGCTGCGGGTGTTCCCCGGGCTCGGCAGGGCGGCCGGTGGCGAGCCAGCCCAGGCCGGCGGGAATGGGCGATGATGATCGGGCAGGCACGGTCTTCCGCCTTGTGATGACAGCGGCCGAGATCCTTTCCCCGCGTACGGCCGCGGGTTCCCCGCTGGCGGGCGGTCCCCGCGGACGGCCAGTTGGACTCCCACCGGAGGACTGGCCTGTACGCAGGGTGATCCCCGCCGAGGGATGACCCGGGCCATGGTGGCGAGGGGCCTGGGCTGGGTTACCCGGCGGTCGGATCGGGGTGGATCTGCTCGATGCGGTCGCGCTTGGTGTACAGGTCCCAGTAGTGCTCGGCGAGGTCGTCCGGGTCGACGAGCGGGCCGACGCCTTCCGGCAGTGATGCGGCGGCGATCTCTCCCATCTCGCTGCGGGCGATGAACGCCGCGATGGACAGGGTTCCGGCGTAGGCGCCGATGTCGGCGAGCTCGCCGTTGAGGGAGTGCAGCCAGTTGCGGGCGGCGGACATCAGCGGGCCCACGCCGCTCATGTAGGGCCGCGACGCCACGGCGGTGTGGCCGGTGGTCATCAGGAACGCGCCGTCGCCGCGCTCGGCCCATTCGGGCAGCGCCGCGCGGACCACCTCGACCGGCGTGAACAGGAGAAGAGGGCTGTCCTTCTGCAGGGTGACGGCGTCCAGCTTGGTGGCGGGGGCGAAGCTCTGCTCACCGCTGATCGGCCCGTACTCGATGACGTCGATCCGGCCGAACCGTCCGCGGACGGCGTCGATGAGGGCGGGTACCTCGGCGGGCTTGGAGAGGTCGGCGGTGAATCCGGCCGCGTCGATGCACTCGCCGATGAGCTGTCCGACGAGTGCGTCGAGACGGTCCTTGCGGCGGGCGACGAGGGCGACGCGGAAGCCTTCGCGAGCGAAGCGGCGGGCGACGGAGGCGCCGAGCCCGGTGCCGGCTCCGAAGACGGCGATGACCTTGGACGTGTCGGGCATGGGGATGTCTCCTCGGGCTTTCTGGGGTGTTCTGACTGTTCAGCAGGGGTTCGAGGTGGGGTGGGTCAGCCGCGGGCGTTCCACACCAGCGGGGAGCGGCGGATCCAGGTCTCCTCGTCGACGGAGTCGAGGAGGAAGCGGGCGAGGTCGGCCCGGTTGATCCAGCGTCCGGGCGTGGTGACGTTGGCATCGCCGGCGCGCAGGGGGCCGGTGGCGGGCCGGTCGCTGAGGGCGACGGCGCGGGCGAGGGTCCAGTCGGTGTCGGAGGCGCGTACGACCTGGTCGACGCCGGTGTGGTCAGTGAAGCCGACCTTGACGTTCGACAGGTTGATGAATGCCTTCACCAGCGGGTTGAGGCGGGCCCAGTCGTCGCCGGCGCCCTGTGAGGAGGTCAGGACGATCCGGCGGATGCCCTGTTCGGCCATCACGGTCAGGGTGTTGCGGGCGGCGTCGGTCATGAACATCGGCGGGCTGACCGGCTTGGCCCAAGGGTTGTCGGAGGCGCGGGCGTTGTTCAGCACGCTGATCACCGCCCGGGTGCCGTGGGCGGCCTTGCGGATGTCGTCGATGTTCGCGGGCGTGCCCTGGATCAGCTCGACACCGGTCGGGGCGTGGACGGCGGAGGGGTCTCGGACGAGGGCGCGGACGCGGTGGCCGCGTTCGGCGGCCTGCGCCAGGACGTGGGTACCGGTGCGGCCACTGCCGCCAAGGACGAGCAGGTCGGTCATGGGAAGTCATCGCCTTTCATGGGCGGAGGGCCGGGCGGCGGGAGCCGGCCGGGGACGGATTCGGAAGGATCAGAAGGAGTACGGGCCGAAGCGGCCCCAGACCACCACGACGGCCAGGGCCAGCAGCACGGCGTTCATACCGATCGCGCTGTACTCCCGGCGGCGGACGTGGAAGGTGCCGGCCAGCACCATCACCACCGCGAGGCCGACGGCGGCGAGCGGGGTGAGGACCACCGCGACGCCGGTGGCGGCGGGCAGGACGAGGCCGAGCACGGCGGCCAGTTCGACCGCGCCGATCAGCCGGACCGTGCCCGGCGCGAGGTCCTTGGTGTAGGGAAGAGTGCCGGCGAGCCTGTCGATCGGCTGGGTCGTCTTCATGACGCCGGCCATCGCGAACACCGCGCCCAGCAGTCCCTGCAGGACCCACAGCAGGACGTTCATCGGACTCCTCGGTTCTGGATCACGGGGGCTATGGGGGGATTCAGCCGTGTGCGGGGACGGCACAGCCGTCCGGGCCGCAGATCGGGGCGTCACCGCCACCGGCGACGGGGGTGAGGGGGTGAGTGTCGTCCCAAGCGGTGCGGAGCAGGTCGAGCAGGGCGTCGCTGTCCCTGGCGCCGGGGACGCCGTAGCGGCCGTCGACGACGATGAACGGGGCGCCGGTCGCGCCGAGGCGCTGAGCGTGGGTCGCGTCGTCGCGGACCTGTTCGCGGTAGCGGCGCTGGGCGAGGGCCTGTCGGGTCTGCTCGCGGTCCAGGCCCAGGGTGTCGGACAGCGCCAGCAGGTCGTCCGGGGAGAAGACGGGCTCGGCCTTGCCGAAGTAGGTGTCGAAGATCGCGTCCCACGCTTCGCGGTTCTTGCCCTGGGCGGAGGCGTGGGCGAGGAACTCGTGGGCCAGGTCGGTGTTGCCGACCTGGTTGTCCAGCACCCGGTAGGGGCTCAGTCCCTCGGCCGCGGCCAGTGCCTCGATCCGCCGGGTCGACGTCTCGGCCTGACTGCCGCCGACACCGTGCCGTCGCAGCAGAGCCTCGCGGACGGAGAAAGTGCGGCCCTCCGGGAAGATGCTGCTGAGCGGGAACGAGTGGTGGACCACCTCCACCTCGCCGGCGTGCTCGAACCGCTCCACGGCCTGCTCCAGGCGGTGATGGCCCAGCCCGCACCAGGGGCACGTCACCTCGGACCAGATGTCCACCTTCACCGCGCACCTCCAATTCTTACGACTTGTTCGTAACGCCACGGTGGACCAGTATGAAAGGAGGTACAAAAGGCACATCCGTGTGCGTGCCGGAGAGGAATGTGCGTGATGGAACGGGCAAGCGAAGTGGCGACGACCGGTGAAGCGAAGGCGGTCGGGGCGGCGGCGATCGGGCCGTGCGCGGCGATCCCCGCCGAGCACATGGCCTTCATCCGCGAGGTCCTGGACCGCGTCGGCGACAAATGGAGCCTGCTGCTGATCGCCGTCCTGGAGCCGGGCCCGCTGCGCTACACCGACCTGCAGCGCCAAGTCCCCGGGATCTCCCAGCGCATGCTCACCCTCACCCTGCGCCAACTCCAGCAGGACGGCCTGATCGCCCGCACCGCCTACGCCGAAGTTCCCCCGCGCGTCGAGTACGCCCTAACCCCGCTCGGCCGCGGCCTCCACGAGATCGCCACGTCCCTGGTCGGCTGGGCCGCCGCCCACCACCACGAGATCCGTGAGAACCGGGCCCGCACGACCTCAGCGCAGCCGAGTACGGGTGCACGCGCCTGAGCTACCGGAGACCGTCACCGACGGTAGCGAAACACGCGGCCACCCGACCCCCCATCGGTAGCGGCGGGTGGAGGATTCCCGCTGGCCACCGACATGGTGACCAGGGACTCGACACCTCATGATCACTCGGAGGCCGTGCCTGCCTCCGTTCCAGCCCGATCCGCGAACCCCACGGCCACGTCAGCTGCCTGAATCGGCATCAAGACGGACACATCGCCTGAACGGCGCCGCCCTGGGTGGTCCCCTCAGATGCCTGCGAGCTGGACGAGTTGGTGGCGCCGTACGCGGGTGAGGTGGCGGTCTGGGACCGGTTGCTGCTCGGCGGCGGCCGGGCCGACCGGTGGGCGACGTCGTGGGTGATTGACGGTGATCAGGTCGTCTGGCCGGTGCGGGACTTGGAGTCGGTGGCGGTGCTGTCGTCGCAGCCCGTACGGCGGTTCACCTGGCTGCCGAGGCAGCTGCACCGGCCAGGGCTGGAGTTCCTGGTGTCGACCGGGCGGATGCACGGCTTCGAGTCGTTGGAGG
>NZ_BMRI01000063.1:0-8322 GCF_014648555.1 Kitasatospora griseola | reverse complement strand
AGCGGTCCCTGCTGCTGGCGCTGGACTTCGTCGGGGTGACGGAGGTGTTGCTTCAGCCGTTCCAGTTGGACTTTGAGCACCTCGGTGGGCGGGCGGCGCACGTTCCGGACTTCCTGGCGGTGATGCCGGACGGCGGGCGGCGGGTGCTGGACGTCCGGCCCGCCGGCCTGATCCGGGACGACGACCTGGTGAAGTTCGCCGCAACGAGGGAGGCTGCGGCGATCGCCGGGTGGCGCTACAGCGTGGTGGCGGGGTGGCGGCGGCACGTGCTGAGTGTGGTGGATGCGCTGTCGGCCCGACGGCGTCCGCGCTCGGACCGGCTCGGGCTGCAGCCGCTGCTGCTGGAGCTGGCCGCGCAAGGGCCGTTGCGGTTCGGCGATCTGGTCGATTCGACTCCCTGGCCGTTTCCGGCCCGGGCGGAGGCGGTCCATCTGCTCTGGCACCGCCGTCTCGGCGTCGACTTGGGGCGGCCGTTGGCCGACGACCCGCCTCCCGCAGCCACTGAACCGCGATGGCCTACGGGCACCCGCTCGCCGCGACCACCAAGTGGTGGGACACCCTCATCACCGCCGTCCCCGAAGACCTGCGCCGCGAGGACGGGCAGCGCACCTTCGGGCTGTTCGAACTCGCGGTCCGCCCCGCCTGGCGCCGCCGACACATCGCCACCCGCCTGCACACCGCCCTCACCGTCGCCGTCGCCAACGAGCGGATCATGCTCAACTCCCGCCCCGAGGCCACCGCCGCCCAAGCCGCCTACCGCGCCTGGGGCTACCGCTACGCCGGCACCAACATCCCCTGGAACGGCGCCGCGCCCCACCACATCCTGGTCCTCGACCTCCCGACCTGACCCCCGCCCGCCCCGAGGCACGGCTGTCGGACGGCCCAGGGCCGGGAACTCGTCCCGGGCATGCGGACCTGCCGGCTGGTCGAGGCCTGCTACCGGGCGCTCACCACTGTCGATCGGTACGCGAGGATCTCGCAGCTGGCAGCTCGCTCTCCGCCGGCCCGGACGAACCGGGCTGTAGAAGGCGCGAACGCGGCACTGGAAAAGTGCTTCCGGCACCCTCTTGACTGGCCGTCACCCATGCCCAGGGTGCTCACCGCTGGCCGTCCTGGGGATGGGGACCGAGGGCGGCTGCGGCCAGGGCCTGCACGGCCGGCGCCCAGCGCGCGATCAGATCCATCACGTCGGGTAGCTCAGCGGCGTAGGCGGTGAGGATGGTGCCGTCCTGATTGCCGGACAGGTCGATCGCGAAGCGGGGCACCATGCCGTAGCGGTGATAGACCGTCATCTCCAGCGGAAGCTCCGCTCCTGTCCACATCCTGCCCGCGTTCATGTTCGAGCTAGTCCACGGCTCGAACCCGGCCTTCAGCCCGGCGCCGCCGACATACCGCCACCCGCCCTCACAATCGGTGCGATGCGAGGAGCCTGCTCTACGGCGCGTCCTGGCGGCACGTCGGCCGGTGTGCTGAGGGAGAGAACCGGTTCGCCGGATACCCCGGCAGGTGTCGGGACAGACCCGTTGCCTGACCGCGATATACCGGGCAGGGTATGCAATCACCGTCACGGGTTGGTTTCAAGTGGAACCGTCAAGGGCCGGATTGGCGTAATGCGGTTCATTGGATCGGGCAGGATGTCCATCCATTGGATCTTGGAAGTGAAGGTCGGGCCGCGGGGGCGTCGACCGATTCACAGCCAGGGTCCCCATGTTCACCGCTACCCGTTTGGGGAAAATCAGCATGCGCTTCAACCGCCTGACCGTGGCCGCCGCCCTGGCCGCCTCCGCCCTCGCCCTCACCGCCTGCGAGCCGGACAGCTCCGGCACCGGTGCCGCCGCCCCGGCCTCCGCAGCCCCCTCCGCCACCGCGACCAGCATTGCGAACGGCGGCCAGAACCCCACCGCACCAGGCAACGCGGGCGCCGCATCTCCCAACCCCGCCGCCAGCACCGGTAAGCCCGCGGGCGGGACCTCCGCCAAGCCGACCGGCGCGCCCGCCGACGACTGCTCCCGGAAGGGCGGCGTGGTGGACGGCGGCGCCGTGGTCGAGGCCGTCGAAGCCACCGCCGGCGCGAAGTTCGTCCTGAGAGCCCGTCCGACCAAGTTCGTCTGCGGTCCGAACGTCCCCGGGGAGCCCTACTTCGAGGCCACCGGCAGCACCGAGACGTACGAGTTCGCCCCGGGCGCCAAGGCGTACGTCCTCAACCAGGCCAAGCCCGAGCAGGCCTCCGTCGACTTCCTCGTCAAGCTCGTCCAAGGCTGCAAGGGCAGCGCCCACACCGCGCCCGCCCCGTACCTCTGCTACGCGAACCAGTTCATCGTGCAGTTCGACCAGCAGGGCCGGATCACCTCCGCGACCCAGATGTACCGCGCCTGACCTCGGCACCCGCACCCTGCCGACAACGGACGACCACAAGCCGTCGCGGTCCGGAGCCCACACCAGACACCTCCGGCGCGGGCTCCGGACCAGGCCCGGCACCGCACTCCCCGGCCGGTCGGCCCTCTCAGCCCTGCCCCAGGGCGAAAACCCGCCTTCGGAGCGCGAGGAGACACAGGGGGCCGCCTGCTGCGCGACGACGAAGGCGCAGCGGATGTTGGTGCGGTGCAGGGCGTCGAGCACGGCGAGGTCGAGGTCGGCGATCGGCGACAGGGCGAGCCGGCCGGCGGAGTTCACCACGACGTCCACCCGCCGAACTCCCGCTCCGCGCGGTGGATGGCTGTCGGCCGAGCTGGCGCGCGATGCTGCTCGGCCTGGATCCGGCAGCCGACAAGTACGACCACGCTGTCGATACACCACCGACCCGGTCGCCGACCTCGGCCGCCAGCCGGACCGGCTGCGGCCCGACTGCTCGACACAGAGAACCGAGCCGGCCGCGCCCCTGGTGTTGCCTGGTTCGAAAGAGTGCTTGATTCACGCGCTCACCGTGTGCCGCGGCCGGTGCGGGGCGGCGGGGTGGCTTGCTGGAAGCATGATGAGAGCAACCGCCGCGCTGGCCGCGGCGCTGACCGCCGCCGCAGGCCTGACCCTTCCCGCGGCGGCCCGCCCCGACACCGCACCGACCGGCCGTACGGCCGCCGCACGGGCGGTGCCGGCCCCCACGGCAGACACCTCGGTCGTCACCGTACGGGTCGGCGGCGACCGCACCGGCCCCCGTACCGTCGGCCCGCTCGCCGGCGTGGAACTGGGCCTGTTCGCCGCGGAGTCCGACACCTCGCCGGTCAACACCAGCTGGGCCGAGTGCCTGTCCGACGCCGCCGGCGACTGCAGCTTCGTCGTCCCGGACACCGCCGCAGGCGGTGCGAACGCCGGCCGGAGCTTCTGGGTCAAGCAGCTCCCCGGCACCGCCCCCGCCGGCTGGTACGCCAACCCGGTCCTGCGCACCGGCCCCGGCAGCGGCAGCGGATCCATCGCCCAGACCTACGCCTTCCAAACGCCCGCACTGGCAGCCGACCAGACCTACTCCTCCACCGAGACCGGCCCGAACGGCTTCATGCTCAGCAACACCTACGGCACCAACTACCCGGCGTCCGGCGGCGTGTGGCAGAACTCGCGCACCAACCCGGAGCCCCCGGCAGGCTGCGGCATGGACGCGGCGATCCTCCTCGACCTCTCGGCCTCCGTGGGCTCCGCCCTCCCCCAGCTCAAGGCGGCGACCGACACCCTGGTGAACGCGCTGACCGGCACCCCCTCCCGGCTCGCACTGTTCTCCTTCGACCAGGCCTCGCCGTCCACGAGCGTGCCCGCCAACCACCCCGACCTGCACCCGGTCTCCACCCAGGCCGGCGCGGACGCGTTCAAACAGCTCTACGCCGACTGGACACTCGGCAAGGGCACCAACTGGGACCAGGGCCTGTGGGCGGTGGCCGAAGCCCCCGAGCACTACCAGGCCGTCTTCGTCATCACCGACGGCAACCCGACCCGCTTCGCCGACAACGCCCAGGGCGACGGCTCCAACACCCACTTCCGGGACGTCGAGAACGGCATCTTCTCCGCCAACGCCGTCAAGGCCGAGGACTCCCGGGTGATCGCACTCGGCGTCGGCCGCGGCGTCGAAGGCCTCTCCGGCCTCAACCTGCGCGCCATCTCCGGCCCCACCGGCTACGACGGCACCAACCTCACCACCGCCGACTACTTCCAGACCACCGACTTCGAGGCCGCCGGCCAACAGCTCCACGACTTCGTCCTCACCCGCTGCCGCGGCAGCATCTCCGTCGTCAAACAGCTCGTCCCCGCCACCACCACCGGCGAGGACACCACCGGCGCCACACCCGCCGGCGCCGGCTGGACCTTCGACGCGACCACCACCACCAGCGGCATCACCGGACTGCCCGCCACCGAGACCACCACCGACGACGGCACCGGCTCCGTCGCCTTCCAACCCACCTTCACCGCCACCACCAGCGGACAGATCACCGTCCAGGAACAGCAGCACAGCGGATACCAACTCGTCACCCCGGGCGGACGCAACGCCACCTGCACCGACCTCGACACCGGACAACCCGTCGACACCGCCAACACCGGCACCCCCGCCGCACCCGGCTTCACCGTCGACCTCACCAGCACCGACGCCGTCAGCTGCATCCTCTACAACAGGCCCACCGCCACCGACACCGCCGACGTCACCGTCACCAAGAGCTGGCGCATCAACGGAATCGAATACGCAGAGGGCAGCCAGCCGGACGGCTTCACCGCCGACCTCACCCTCACCGGCCCCGGCACCGCCCCCGCCACCCCCCAACCCTGGGGCGTGCCCCGCACCGGCTACCAGGTCGGACAGACCGTCACCATCGACGAGACCACCAGCATCACCGACCGGCGCTGCGCCCTCGCCTTCGCCCTCATCACCACCCTCGACGACACCCGCACCGCGCTGCGCCTGCCCCGCACCGCACTGCTGACGGACCGTCACCTGACGGCCCACGTCACCAACGTCGTGCTGTGCGTCAAGCTCCCCGTCCCGCTCCCCACCCCGACCCCGACGCCCACACCGACCCCCACTCCCTCGCCCACGCCCACGCCGTGCCCGAGCCCCGAGCCGTCCCACACCTGGTCGCGCCCCTCCGGCGACGACCACGCGGCAGGCCGGCCCGACCCGCGCACCTGATCCCCCCTCGCGGGGGCCGGCCGGCAGCACCGGACGGCCCCCGTGGGCCATCCCCCCCCACGCTCCGCCAGGACACCGGGGAGCGTCTTTCGACGGCAGTCCGGACAAGACGCAGGTCGAGGCGCGACGCCCCAGTCGCCGCGGTCGTCGCAGCCCCGCTCCCGGTCGTGCAGGGCGTGCGGCAGGCCCTCCAGCGGGACACGGGCGTGGGTGGCGCCTTCGTAGCGTGCGGGCACTGTGCGTAGGGCGAAGTCCCGGGTACGGGCGCTCACCGAGCCCACCCCCTCCCCACCCGGCACCCGGCACCCGGCACCCGGCAATTGGTCAGCTGCGAGCCGCCTTCAGCCCCCGAATTGCGGCGCGGGCGGGTCCGGCACGGCGATCTTCCGGCCGCCGACGAGCACGACCGCGCGCCCCGCAGGCCGCAGAGGACGGCCCCGAGGACGGCTGACGTCCCCCCCGGCAACTGCGCATACCGGCACCGACCCACGGGTCCGCAGCGACACGGCCGCGTGTCCGCACTCCGGCGACGGAGAAGTCGGGGGCGCCGTGCGCGCAGGAAGCTCCGGCGGGACGCCGGCCGTGATGCCCGCCACGACGGCCGGCTCCACGCGCTCCCAGACGCCCCGGGGCAGCCGCAGCGACACGCCCCGGTCCCGGAGCGCTTCCGGCTCCGCCCGCACAGGTGCGCGAGCGGCCGCCGTTGCTCTCCTGCCACGGACAGGCCCGGGGGCGCCGTGCAGCTACCCGTGCTGGAGGATCATGAACTGCTCCGGGTTCGGAACGGAAACGAAACCCGCCTTGGAGTAGACCCCGTGGGCGTCGAGGGTGGCGAGAAGCACACGCTTGAGCCGGTAGGGGGCGAGATGGTCGCGGACGGCGCAGGCCATCCACGTGCCGAGCCCCTTCCCGCGGTGCGCGGGGGCGACGTACACGTCGCACAGCCACGCGAAGGTCGCCCGGTCGGTGACCACACGCGCGTAGGCGACCTGCGCCCCGGCCGGGTCGTAGACGGCGAAGTTCAGCGAGTCCCGCACCGACTGCTCGACCGTCCCCAGGCTGCGCCCCAGGGCCCAGAAGGCGTCGGTGGACAACCAGTGATGGACCAAGGCGATGTCGAGGCGTTCGGGCGCGGTGGAGAGCTCGTAGCCGTCCTGTCGGTGCTGACTCATGACAGCGGAGCCTATCGGCCGTCAGTTGGTTTTTCCAAGTGACTACTTGGAAAAACCAATCCGCTGCGAGGTGCCGCCGAGCGCGTTGCGGGCGCCGGCAGCGGTCCGCCGCAGAAATCTGGCGCCCACGGACCCCCGGACGGCTGCGGCGGAGCGCACCCCGCTGGTCCGGCGCGGTGACACCCTGCCGGTTCTGACTCGGCGTAACGGCACCACGGCGCGGACCCGGCGGGAGTCGAACGAGCCGGGCACGTCGACGCCGCTCCTGACCGGCGGGACCTTGCGAGCCCCGCCGCAGCACGGTGGAGGCCTCGCCCATGCCCGCATCCAGCCCGAGCCCGCCCCCGACCGGAGCCGCCTCTGCGGCCGGAGCACCTCGTGGCAGGAGTCCGACGGCCGGGTCCACGGGCGGTGCTGCCAGCCGATGCGGCCTTCGAAGACGAGCAGCTCAGGCCACTGGGTCGCCGCGCAGCGCGGGGTGTTCGCCGACCTGGAGCAGGAGCGACAGGAGGACTTGCTGACTGCGATCGGCATCGAGGAGGGCCCGGACGGCGCTGGCGACGCGGCCGCGGTGACGAGGGCACGGAAAGGCGTCCGGTGCGGGCCGGTCGAAGAAGGAGCCGGTCTCGCAGGCGGACCGGTTCGCGCTCGGGGCGGCCGCGCTCGCCCAGTTCGTCGCCCGGGAAGGCCGGGACAAGCCCGTCCCCCGGACCCACATGGAGGTTGCTGAAACGGATGGTGGTCGGCCCCGACGCGGTGGAAACCACCGAAACCCCGGTGAAGTTGGGGAACTCGATGGGCCCCCGGCTCGGTGAGCCCGGATCAGATCGCCGCCCTCGCTGGACACGGCCTGCTGCTCGAGTGGCCGGCGCGGTGCGCCCGCGAAACGGCCCGCCACCCTGCGGGGTGGCGGGCCTCGCTGGTGCTGCCGGAGGTGCCGGCCGCGGTCTGCCGTGGGCTAGATGTATTGACCCGCAGGGTTGTTGACGCGGGTGATCGGTGGCTGTCCTCCGAGTGCGGTGTGACAGCGATGGTAGTTGTAGGTGTGGAGGAAGTCGGGGAGCGCTTCGGCTCGTTCCTGGTTGCTCGTGTAGGGCCGCTGGTAGGCCCACTCGTCGAGCAGGGTTCGGTTGAAGCGCTCGACCTTGCCGTTGGTCTGCGGGCGGTAGGGGCGGGTGCGCTTGTGCGCGATGCCTGACGCCCGCAGGGTGTCGCGCCACAGACGTGACCGGTAGCAGGAGCCGTTGTCGGTCAGGACGCGTTCGACGGTGATGCCCAGCCCGGCGAAGAACCGTTCGGCCCGCTGCCAGAACCCGGCCGCGGTCTCCTGGCGCTCGTCGGGCAGGATCTCGCTGTAGGCGAGGCGGGTGTGGTCCTCGACGGCGGTATGGATGTGGCAGTAGCCGATTCTCGGTGTCCCGCTCGGGGTCCGCAGGCCGGTGGTGGCGTACCGGTTGCTTTCGCCGGACCGGCGGTCCATGACGCGGTGGCCGCCGCCGTCGGGGATGTTGCCGAGTTTCTTGATGTCGACGTGGACCAGTTCGCCGGGGCGTTCGCGTTCGTAGCGGCGGACGACCTGTCCGGTGGGCCGGTCCATCCACCGCAGCCGGTTGATGCCGTGTCGGGTCAGGACCCGGTGGACCGTGGAGGCCGGCATGCCGAGGACCGGCCCGATCCGGGCAGGACCGAGCTTGCGTTCGCGTCTCAGCCGGCAGACTTCCGCCTCGATCGTGTCCGCCGTGCGGTGCGGGGTGGTGCGGGGCCGGCTGGGACGGTCGTGCAGGCCCGACTCGCCCTCCTCGCACCAGCGGCGGACCCACTGTGGGCCGTGGTGCGGGAGACGCCCATCTCGGCGGCCACATGGGCGACAGGCCGTCCGGCCCGGACGCGTTCGACCAGGAGCCGCCTGCCGTGCACAGTCAGCCGGGCATTACGGTGGGACACGAAGACCTCCGTGTGTGGTGTGGAGCCTAAAGGCTGTCTCGTAACTCACCTGGCAGCATTGGGGCACGTGCCCTGCCGGTCATCCGGCGAGGGCGAGGTTGT
>NZ_BMRI01000062.1:17616-18654 GCF_014648555.1 Kitasatospora griseola | reverse complement strand
ACAACGACCACACCGGCCAACCCGTCAAGCGCTCGCTGACCGCCTACGACCACTAACCCTTGGCATCAATCATCTAGCTAGTACTGCAACGGTGCTTACCGTGACGACTGCTGGGTTCGTTCGTTGGGTTGTTCATGGGTGGGGAGATATCCGAGGTCGATGCTCGTCGTTGGTCGGACGGGCTTGCCGGGCTGCATGAGCGGTTTGCTCACCGGTTCGCGCGGAGTGAGTCGCGGGAGTCGGCGCTCGCCTACATGCGGGGGCTGTTGGCGCCGTTGGAGCGCAAGAACGGCTGGACGGTTGCCGAGGAGGCTGCGGGTTCGGACCGGATCCAGCGGCTGCTGAACCGGATCGACTGGGACGCGGACGGGGTGCTCGACGACGTGCGCGCATACGTGGTCGAGCACCTGGCCGACCCGGGAGGCGTGCTGATCGCGGACGACACCGGGTTCCTGAAGAAGGGCGTGCGGTCAGCGGGCGTCCAGCGGCAGTACTCCGGCACCGCCGGCCGCACCGAGAATCCCCCGGAGGGGGTACCCCCAGCCAGGTCGGAGTGTTCCTCGCCTACTCGGGCGAGCGGGGCCGGACGTTGATCGACCGGGCCCTCTACCTGCCGAAATCCTGGACCGACGACCGCGAGCGCTGCCGGGAGGCGGGCATCGGCGACGAGATCGAGTTCGCCACCAAGGTCCACCTCGCGAGGGCGATGGTCCGCCGTGCGGTCGACGACGGGATCCCGTTCCGCTGGCTGACCGCGGACGCGGGCTACGGCTACAGCAAGGGCTGGCGGGGCGAGTTGGAGCAGGCCGACGTCTTCCACGTGGTGGCCACGACCCGGCACGACACCGTCGTCACCCGGCGGGCCCTCGACCACCCCCTCCACGACCTGGTCGCCGGCCTGCCCGGCCAGAAGTGGAAGCGCCGCTCGTGCGGAGAGGGTGCCCACGGCCCGAGGGTCTACGACTGGGCGCGGGTGGAGGTCCGGCCCTGGCACCGGCCCGACCGCAGGCACTGGGTCCTGGCCCGCCACAGCATCAT
>NZ_BMRI01000062.1:17368-17575 GCF_014648555.1 Kitasatospora griseola | reverse complement strand
TCGACGAAGATCGCCTACTACATTGCCTACGCGCCCGCCGACGCCACGCTGAACGAGCTGATCGCCGTCGCGGGCGCACGCTGGGCGGTCGAGGAGTGCTTCCAGACCGCGAAGGGCCAGTGCAGCCTGGACGACTATCAGGTCCGCCGTCACCAGGGCTGGTACCGGCACATCACCCTCGCGATGGCCGTCCACGCCTATCTCGCC
>NZ_BMRI01000062.1:3991-17345 GCF_014648555.1 Kitasatospora griseola | reverse complement strand
CCTGCGGGCCGGGCAGCTTGAAAGGGGGCCGGACCGGCTCGAACGCCAGACCTGATACCCCTGACCGTCCCCGAAATCCGCTGGCTGATCACCTGCCTCACCAGGCCTGTCCGCCGCAGCACCGCGCATGTCCTGCACTGGTCCCGCTGGCACCGCGGACGCCAACACCAGGCCCGGACCAGCCACTACAAACGACGAGGCCACAACCCAAGAGCTGAAGCCTCGTCACCATAAGCACCGTTGCAGTACTACGGCGCGTATTTGATTGTGATCAAGAGGCGGTCCGGGTGAGGTCCTTGATCCAGATCACTGCGCCGCGGAGGTGGGGGCCTGCGAGGTGGCTTTCCGGGGTCTTGCGTCCGAGCAGGGCGGCCTTCAGCCGGAGCTTGCGCCGATGCCGGGTACGGCGTCGCAGGTGATGGGCTCAGGCGGCGCGGCGGGTGATGATGCTGTAGACGGATGCCCGGTCCTTGGCGGGGGACTCTGAGAAGCTCACCGCCATCTCCCGGATCTCCTCGATCAAGCCGGTGACCCAGCCCAGTCCGAGGACAGCGACCTCACGGCACTCCCCGCGAAGGGCCAATGCGTTCGTGCCGGGGTGACTCAGGGCCGGGGCAGGGCGCAGGAGACCGTCCTGCCGCGCATGTGCCGCCTGTTCTTCGCCACCAGGGCGTAGACCTGACGGGCGCAGATTCGCACGCCGGGCAGACCGGCTGCGGCGGCTGCCAGTTGGTACCGGCGGGCCGCTGAGGATCCGACAAATCGAGCCAAGGCGTCTGCCCCGCCCGCGCGGACCGCGCCGTTGTGAAAGAGGAGCACCTCACGGTCCAGCCGCGCCAGGTGCGGGGCGGTGAGCTGCTCCGGCAGAACCTGCCACGGTACGGCTTCGATCTGCGGACCGGCCAGCCGGCGGATCCGATCGATCGTGACTTGGCAGAAGCCGCAGTCCCCGTCATACGCCAGCACCGATTCTGTGCTGCCGGCCGCGCCGCTCATCTCGTCTCCGTCCACGGCTGGAACAGTTCCTCGCACATCTTGGCCTCAGCCGGCCGATCCGGGCTGCGCCGGTACGACTGGGCTCTCCCTCTGGGATGGTTCCCCTGCTCCCGCGGCAGCTGCCCGTTGAAAGGTGCGCCGCCACAGTTGTCCCAGGAATGTGTAGAAGCGGTCCGGCAGGAATACGGCATCAGCGACGATCATGGCTCCGGAGAAGAGCGGAAGACCCATCAGAACGGCAATGCCCACGTGCATCCCGAGCAGCATTGTCAGGACGACGTACTTCAGCCTGCCGAACAGCACGAACGGGAAGGCCACCTGCAACAGCACCGTCATGTAGGTGGTGACGGCGATCAGGATGGGATGGCTGTCCACCATGAGTGACAACGCGGGCCAGGGCCGGAACAGGTCGAGGTTCATGACGTAGTGGAGGGCAGTCCCGTTTTCCCAGGAGCCGCCCTGCGCCTTGTACAAGCCTGCGGATCCGTAGACGATGCAGACCTGAGCCGCGATGACGACCATGGCACAGTTGTGCAGCACAGTGCCCAATAGCTCGCGTGTGACCCTGAGTTGATACCGGAAGCCGGGCGTTCTCGGACCTGCCACCGAGCGCTCTGCCTTGCTTGAGGCCACGAGGCGTGTCCTCCGCGCGTCGAGGGACCAGCGGCGGCCGCAAGCAGTCAAGGAGAGGTACACGGCCATGAGGAGGATGAGGTTGTCTCCCCCGTCCGTCATGAAGATGGCCCGAGCATGGAACGAGGTCACCACGACCGCGAACAGGATCGACACCATCCTGGTCCGCCAGCCCAGGACGAACAGTGCGGACGTGACGACAGCCGTCGCATAGCAGATCTCGAAGTACGCCTGACTGTCAGACAGGGTAAGAATGCTGAACCAGCCGGTCTGATCGAACAGTTGCCTCGCCAGGGCGGGCGTCCACGGCGAACCAGGACCCCAGATCTCGTCGCGGTGCGGGAACTCCCTCAGCAGGAAGGCCAAGTAGAGCAGGCCGTACCCGATGCGCAGCACTGCCGCCGCGTACAGGGACATCGGTCGATCGGTCACCGCGCTGCTGAGCGCGCTGATTCGGCGGAGCATCCGTTGGCTGTCTGCGTCACCGTTCCGCAGGGCCGTGTGGCGCGGAGGGAGCGTCGGAACTGGAGCCTGCTCAGTTTCCATTGGATGCCACCTTCCACCAGGGCAGGTACCTGGTGTCGACCGAGGCTGGTGCAGTCGGGCGCGGGCCGCCCGGCGTGGTGGGCGCCGCGATGGGCCGAGTAGTCACCCGCAACTGGATGGCCTCATACGTGACGTTCTGATGGACGGCGAGTCGATCCATCGCGATGTTGCGAAGGTAGGTCCGCAACATCACGGCCCGCTCGGAGTGCGGCTGGTCGTCGGTTCCATACGCTTCGAGATAAGCCATCCAGGCTCGACGCAGCATGTTCTGCGTTGTATGACTCGGGAAGACGTTGTGCTCGACGTGGGAGTCGTCGACCGCAGTCAGGTCGAACCAGTCACTGACCTCACGGACACCGTCCGCTGAGGTCCGCTCGGTTCTCACGGAGATCTGCCGGGTCACGGACTCCGGGTCCGGAGCGAACAACCGCCAGTTCTGCTCGAACAACGGAAAGATCCACGAATTGAGCTGCCTGCCGTAGTACTGGGACAGTTGGTTCGGGGGAGCTACATACAGAAATACCAGAAGCACGTGGACAAGGGACGTTGCCAGGCACAGGGCCACAGCGACGACCGCGGCCGCCCCCAACGGGCGCGACAGTCCTGACAGGCCAGCAAGCTGCTCGCCAGGCTCGGTGGCGGACGGCTGGGCGCCCCGCACTGCGTCAACGGGAATGCCGTCGTCGGCCAGTTGGCGGCCCGCTTGTTTGGTCTTCACGGACTCTGTGCCGCCCATCGCATGACTGGGCCCCGTCCTTACCACTGTGACTGCTCCCTCGACTCTGCACGCCTTGAGCGTCCTGGGGCGCGCGACAGGATCCACAACGATCCGCCGCGCGCCACCAGTCCTGCGTTCCACAAGCGGGCTGCCGCCTCGGGCACAGCCCCGAGGGCCGCCGGAGCCGCATACACCACGAGGGCCTCTGCTCATGGCCCGCTGTCGTGGTGCCCGCCTGGCTTCCCGAATCAGCTACGAGTTCGAGGGCTCGTTCCCCTTGTCGTCGCACGGAGAGCACCCGTGGTCACCGTGGTCACCGTGGTCGCCGTGGTCGCCATGATCGCCATGGTCACCGTGGTCGCCATGGTCGCCATGGTCGCCATGGTCACCGTGGTCGCCGTGGTCACCGTGGTCGCCGTGGTCACCGTGGTCACCGTGGTCGCCGTGGTCACCGTGGTCACCGTGGTCACCGTGGTCGCCATGATCGCCGTGGTCGCCATGGCCGCCCTGGTTACCGCCTGTGGTAGCGCCGGTGATGCCACCCGTCGTGGTATTACCAGCGGTGTTGCCGGCGACCGCGCCACCCAGGAGACCGCTAGTCGTGCCACCCGTTGTAAGCACACCGCCGATCACGCCACCAAGGAGACCGCTCGTGGTGCTGCCAGTGGTACCGGCAGTGGTGGTACCGGCAGTGGTACCAGTGGTGGTGGTACCAGTGGTGGCACCCACGCAACTGGGCAGGGTGATCCGGTTAGTGTCCAGCGTGACGGAACCGTTGCGAGCCAGCGCTCGGCCATCGAGGCTCGCGCTGGTGTTAAGTCCGATCGAGGTCAGTGCCAGGATGTTGCCCACGAAGGTGGTGTTGGTGCCGATCGTGGCAGAACTTCCGATCTGCCAGTAGACATTGCACGGCGAGGCACCATTGACCAGGAGCACACGGCTCGCGGATGCCGTCGTCAGGGTCGATCCAACCTGGAAGACCCAGACTGCGTTGGGGTTGCCCTGCGCGTCGAGCGTGAGAGTGCCCGTGAGATCGATGGAAGAAGAGGCGGTGTATACACCCGGAACAAGCGTCAGGCCACCGAGGTCTCCAGGCGAGGCGAGGGTGACATCCGTGGCCTGGCTCGCGGCGTTGTTGTATGCCGTGACCAGATCGGCCTGGGCCTGAAGTGCAACCGCATCCGCCTTGTGAATGGCCCCGCTCACCAGACCAGGCGGAAACCCGGTGACTGACGTGCCCGGGCTCACTCCGAGGTCTCCGGTGATAGCGGAGGGACCGGTGTTGGTGACCGACTGGCCACCCAGAACCGCGAAGCTGCTCGTCGTCCCCAGGGGAACGGCCGTGGCAATGGCCTGAGCCGGCATCAGCGATGCCGTGATTGCGGCAGCGGCGACGAAAACGACCGTCGCAACCCAAGTCGAAATTGCGCGCCAGCTAAGCGCACCAGAGATTTTCGGTGTCATCCGAAGGCCTATTTCTGTAGGGAAATATGGCAGGCTCACGATCGCCGCTTTCCGACGACCTGGCACCCCCTTCCCATGGACGGGCATCATAGATTTCGATGACCCATCCCCGCCTTGCCGAGAAAGAGGTTCGGCATGAGAGTATCCCGGCACAAAAGGTTTTTGTGCGATCCACAAGGGTGAATTCTAAATAACCTTCCACCTATGGTCACACAATCAAACAATGCGCTCGCCGATCACCCTCTCCCAGTTGCGCCGAGTCGACAACGACCGAGGGCCCGCCTTCTGCTCTGCGCGATGAACGGACCATGGCACCAGCCGGTCTTGCGCTAACATTGCTGGATTTGACGAGGCGACAGAGAGCAACTGCCCACTCGGTGACGAAACGCTTACGATCCATGACAGGATTGCATGCCCCTCTGCCGCCATCGCCGATAGACACAGTCGCTCTCCCGGCATGGTCTTGCCTGGCGACCGACGACGCGCCCGGTCGGGGAGCCCCCCCCCCCGCGAGGCGCAAAGATCGCCGAAGGTGGCCCAGCTGGCCGCGCTGGTGCCCGGCATGAGCAGGCCGCGCATCTCTTCATACTGCTCGGCCGTCTTCGAGTTGCCGGAGATCGTTTCGCCCACGGGCTGGGTGTTCGAACGAAAGGAAGTACGGCCGATGAGTCCGCCGAGCACCTTTCGCGTCTTGGGGCCGTTGAACCCGTCCAGAGCCTCGGGGTCTGAGCCCAACCCGACCAGGGGATCCGCCCGCAGAACCGCCGCGACGACGCACCACCGCCCACCTGCCCACACCGGCCCCACCAGTCGGGAATCCGGCTGGTCATTGCCGTCGACGGGCACAAAGTCGGCCTCGCGGGCGAGGCAATCGGCGAGGGACGACGGCTTCGCCTGTGCAGCGGTGACGGCGGCCTACCGGTGGGCGGTTTGCTTGCGTTGGCCTCGATGCTCAGACCGAGGCACGCTGTGGAGATCTGCAGGACCAAATTGGCCCGCGTGAAGGGAGCCATGATGATCCAGGTAGGGGACATCCGCGAGTGGCGCACCCACGACGTCGTCGATGTCGGCGGGAGCAAGATCGGCACGCTGGAGGCGATCTACGTGGACACCAGCACGGACGAACCGGCCATGGCGACCGTCCAGATCGGCATGCCCACCCAGCACCGGCTGGTCTTCGTCCCCCTGAATGATGCGAGCGTCGGACCGGGCCACCTCAAGGTCGCCTACGACAAGGCACTCGTGAGGGACTGCCCTCCCATCGGCATGGATGACATCCTGCCCGCCGAGGACGAGGAAGCCGTCTTCCAGCACTACGGTCTGACCTACCAGAAGGGTGCCGGCGGCGAGCGGCAGCTCGCCCGCCGCTGAGCGCCCGCACCCGACCAAGGAGGCGCGTCATGGTCCTGATCCTGGCTCTGGCTATCGTCGCGATCGTGCTGGGCATCATCGGCGCCGTCGCCAACGGATGGTTCTTCCTCCTCGTCATCGCGATCATTCTCTTCGTCGCCGACATGGCCTACGCCGGCATCCGCTGGTACCAAGGCTCAGGCCAACACCCGACCCGCTGACATGCCGTCTTTCCAGTCTCGAAGTGAGTCGAAGGTCTTCGACGCGCGGACCAGCGCCCGGGCCTCGCCGATCGTGTCAGCTCGGCCTCCCGGACAACGCGGTTCCACCGTTGGCCTGCGAAGAAAATCATCGGAGCACACCATGATCGTCGTTCTCGGAATCATCATCCTCGTCGCCGCCGTGGTCGTCGGCGTCGTCGGCGTTGTCACCAACACCGGCAGCGGGCATGCGCTCACCCACGACAGCTTCGCAGTCTTCGGCTACCACGTGAACGGCTCCACCGGCACCCTGTTTCTCTACGGCGTCATCGTCGGAGCGGTAGCCCTGCTCGGGCTGAGTCTGCTCCTGACCGGCGCACGTCGCACCGCGCGGCGCGGCCACGCCGCGAGGCGCGAGCTCGAGCAGTCGCGCCGCGAGACAGTCGCTGCGGGCCGGGAACGCGATGACCTGATCGACCAGCGCGACGCCGCCCGCACGCAGAAGACGAGTACGCAGGGGAACGACTCGCATCAGGACGACCGCCCCGCCGCCCCGGAGGATGGCCACTGAGGCGGTTGGAGGATTCGATGCCGCGCCGGGCGATGCGTGCTGTGATCTGCCGTCGGCGCAGGTAGGAGCGAATGAAGCGATGGTCGTAGGCTTTGTCGCCGTGCAGCTTGCCGGGCCTTCGCCGCCGCGGGCCGCGCCTGGAGCGGATCGGCGGGATGGCCTCGGCCAGCGGGATCAGGGCCTGACTGTCATGAACGTTGGCACCCGAGACCGCGAGCGACAGGCAGACCGGCACGGTCGGTGAGCAAGTGGATCTTCGACCCGTACTTGCCCCGATCGACAGGATTCGGACCCGTCAGTTCCCCCTTTTCAGGGCGCGCATGTTCACGGAGTCGATCGCGCACCGCGACCAGTCCAACTCACCGCGGCTGCCGAGTTCGTCCAGCAGCACCCGGTGGAGCTTGGCCCACACCCTGGCCTTGCTCCACTCGGTGAAGCGCCGGTGTGCCGTCGGGCCGGACGGCCCGAGGCACGGCGGCAGCTGGGCCCACGTGCACCCCGACGTCACGACGAACACGATCGCCGCCAACACCTCGCGATCCCCATACCGCCGCCGACCACCGCCCTGCGGACGGGTCGGCGCAGTCGGCACCACCAACTGGAACAGCTCCCACAACTCGTCCGGCACCAGCCGCTCCACGATCATCACCCGCGAAAACCCAGTCGCCCAGATGAGATGACTTCTTAAGCTAAGCGGCATTGCCCCTTGACCCCCAGCTGATTGACCGCCCGCTCGACGGGTCCCGAGTAGGCGGCCAACTCGCCTCCTGAAAACAGGAGTTGATTCCAAAGGAGTGCTCGCGCGGCTCGCGCGGCCTGACGGAGGCCCAGATATTACCTCGGCCAGAGATGTCCGACTCCGTCCACATGCGTCCACCAGCGGCCATAACAGCTGGTCCCAAGATGGTCCCAAGGCCCAGCAACGACCGCGGACACGCCGAGTAACAGCGTTCCAACCACCACCTGCGGCATCCCCTGACGCCACCCGAGACAGCGGCCTGCAGGTTCGCCTGCTGCGGGGCATCCGGGATGCGGATCAGAACCGCCTACCCGCCGGCCACTCACTGTGATCTTCCGAGCGGCGTGTCGTCCTGCGCGTGTCACATCCGAGCAGCCGCTGCGTGCTTCACGCCCTGCTGTGCACGCTCTCCCGACCCGCCGAGCGGGCGGCGAACCTTGGTAGCAGAGAGCACCGAGTGCAAGGAGGGGTTCGTGGGACAGCGTCCACAGCGGGGAAGGGTGTACCGGCGGTGCGGCTGCTCGGACGGCAACGGCAAGCAACTGAGCCCGTGATGCCGCAGCTGGCCGCGGACGGTGCTGCCGCCTGCGGCGGGTACCGCCGCAGGGCCGGAACCTTCCAGGTCCGGCTCCTGCCGGTGGCGTGGCCGGTCCCCACAATGACCAGCCCACCCGCGACGTCCTGCCGGAGGAGCAGGGCCGTCCTGCCCGCCGGTCCGTCGTGGATGCCGCCCCGTGCCGGTCACGCCGAGCGGAGGGCGTCGGTCGGGGAGGCCTTGGCCGCGCGCAGGGCCGGGTAGATCCCGGCGGCGGCGGCCACCAGGACCGAGACCAGCGGTGCGGCGGCGGTCGTGGCGAGCGGGATGGTGGCGGGCCAGCCTTGGGCGAGGGCGTAGCCGTAGACGGTGAGGGCGCCCAGGGCCAGGCCGCCGATTCCCCCTGTGAGGCCCATCAGGACGGCTTCGAGGAGGAATTGCGCGGCGATCTGGCCGCCCCGGGCGCCCAGAGCGCGGCGCAGTCCGATCTCGCCGCGACGCTCCATCACGCTCACCACCATGGTGTTGGCGATGCCGACGCCGCCGACGAGCAGGGCGACGGCGGCGAGTGCCAGGACCAGTCCGGTGAGGGCGTTCTTGGCTTCGGACCTCGCGGTGTAGAGGTCGGACGGGCGGCTGACGGCGACCGTGCTCGGGCCGGCGGGATTGGCGGTGGCCGCGGCGACGGCCTGGACGTCGGGAACGCGCTCGGGGTGGGACCGGAGGTAGACGGTGGCGGCAGTGCCGTCCGCGCCCAGGTGGGCGGTGGCTTCGGGCCAGCCGACCAGGGCGGCGGTGCCGAGTTCGGGGGCGAGTTCATTGGGGGCCAGGATCCCGCTGACGACGAACCACTGGCCGCCCAGCCAGACCCGTTCGCCGGGGGCGGTGACGCCGAGGCGCTGCGCGGCCCGGTCTCCGAGCACGGTGACGGGGAGGTTCTCGCTCGCCGTGTCGAGCCATCGTCCGCTGCGCACGGTGGCGTGCAGGACGTCCAGCAGGTTGGGGCGGGCGGCCAGCACAGTGAGGCTGCCGGTCTGCTGCGTCGGTACGAGGTCGTTGCGGTAGACCTGGGCCTTGGTGGCCCCGGTGGCGGTCACCTGCTGTACGGGGGCGATGTCGGCGAGCATCTTCTCGGCCGTGGGGGGCAGCGGGGCAGGCTTCTGGTCGGCGCCGTTGCCGGGGGCGACGGTGATCAGGTTGGAGCCGAGTCGGTCCAGGCGCTCCAGCAGGTGGGCCTGGTTGGAGGAGGAGATCCCGGTCACCGCGATGACGGCGGCGATGCCCAGGGAGATCCCGAGCGCGGACAGCGCGGAGCGCATCCTGCGGGTGCGCGGGCCGATCATGCCCAGGCGCAGCAGGTCCGTCGGGCGCAGCCGGGTGCGGCGCGGGGCGGGCGTCATCGGGGGGCTCCTGCGGGGTGGGGGGTGCGTTCGTCGAAGTCGATGCGGCCGTCGTGGATACCGATGCGCCGGGGGAAGGAGGCGGCCAGGTCACGGTCGTGGGTGATGACGACGATCGTGGTTCCCTTGGCGTTGAGGGTGCGCAGGAGGTCGACGACGGTGGCGCCGGAGGCGCTGTCGAGGGCGCCGGTGGGTTCGTCGGCGAGCAGCAGGGCGGGGTTGCCGACGAGGGCGCGGGCGATGGCGACACGTTGCATCTCGCCGCCGGACAGCTGGTCCGGGTGGTGGTGGAGGCGGTGGCCGAGCCCCACTTCGTGCAGGGCTTCGACGGCTGCGGTGCGTCGGAGGGTGGCGGGGGCGCCGCTGTAGAGGAGTCCGGTGGCGACGTTCTCGACGGTGGTGAGCCCGGGGAGCAGGAAGAACTGCTGGAAGACGAAGCCGATCCGGTGGGCGCGCAGGGCGGCCAGTTGGGGGTCGGTGAGGGCGGCGAGGTCGTGGCCTTCGAAGCAGAGCCGTCCGGTGGTGGGGCGGTCGAGGGATCCGAGGAGGGCGAGGAGGGTGGACTTGCCGGAGCCGGAGGGGCCGACGACAGCGAGGAGTTCCCCGTGGTCGACGGTGAGGTCGATGCCGTGCAGGATCCGCAGGGGCGGTGATCCGGTGTACTCCTTGGTGACGCCGGTGAGTTGGAGCACGGGAGTGGTGCCCTTGGGCTGGTGGTGTGTCATGCCGGGACCACCACCCGGTCGCCGGCCCGGACGTCGCCGGTGATCTGTGCCTTGGCGTCGGCGACGAGTCCCAGGCGGACCTGGACAAGGCGGGTGGTGGCGCCGTCGGCGACCTTGACGCCGTAGCCGCCGCCGTCGAGGGCGATCAGCGCGGTGACGGGAACGATCAGCGCGTCCTCGGCGGTCTCGCCGACGACGGTGACGGTCACGGTGGAGGGCCCGGCCTGTTGGGGTTGCTGCTGGCTGTCCAGCGCGATGGTGACGGTGGTCTTCTCCGGGCCCCCGCCGCCCTCGCCGCCCGGTCCGTTGCCGTTTCCGCCACCCGTGCCGCCCCTGATCAGGGAGCGGATGCGCCCGCCGACAGTGCTGCCGTCGGCGAGCTTCACCGTCACCCGGCCGTCGGGCTTGAAGCGGGAGGTCTGGTTGTCGGCGGGCTGGACGGTGGCGACCAGGTCGGTGCCGGTCACGGTCATGACGGCGGTACTGCCGACGGCCGAGCCGAGTTTCGCGTCGAGCTGCTGCACCCGCGCGGTCTGCTGGGGCAGCATGACGACGCTGCCGAGCGTGACCGTCCCGGTCTGCTGCACGCCGAGGGCCTTCTGCCAGCGCTTGACGGCGGTGGCGGTGTCCGCGGTGAACTTCCGGTCGGCCTTGAGGCCGAGCCCGTTCGCGTAGCCGAGATCGATGAGGTTGCGTTCGAGCTGTTCGACGTCGGGGCCGTCGCCGGTGTCCGGGCCGAGGTCGCGCCACATCGGCCGGTCCCCGCGCAGCAGGACCACGGGCTTTCCGTCGACCTCGTAGAGCGTGGCGCCGGGCTTGACGACGGTGCCGACGGCGGGCAGGGCGGTGAGGGTTCCACTCCCGGAAGGGACGACGGCGGTGGGGGCGTCGTAGGCCAGGGCGCCGCCGACCTGGATGCCGCTGGACAGCGATCCCTTGCGCACCTCGACGGTTTCGTGGCCGACCGGGGAGTGCGCCGGGGCGGAGGCCAGGTGCTCCCAGGGGCGGGTGGCGGCGAGGGCGCCCGAGCCGCCGATGACGGCGACCAGGGCGAGGGGGACGATGATCCGGCGGCGGGTCCTGCGGGTGCGGCCCGGCCGGCCGATCTCAGTGGCGGGGGTCTCGGTGCGGTCGCTCATGGTCACTGGCCGATGTTGTAGCCGGGCATCGGCAGTCGGCCGCAGGCCGGCTGGATGGCGTCCCACTTGGCCATGTCGAAGGAGGCGCGCGGGATCGTGAGGATGGCGGTCCTGGGATCCGGGTCCGGGAGGTCGGGGTAGCCGTTCTTCCGTGCGCAGGCGACGAAGGCGCGCGCTTCCTCGACGGACTTCTCCATGTTCATCGGCTTGACCTGGTGGATTCCGGGGACCTTGGCGTCGCAGGTCCTGGCCGCCGTGTCGTAGTCGGCGGTCGAGCCGCCGTCGGTTCCCGTCGCCGGGATCAGGATGTTGCCGTCCTTGTCCAGCTCGACGCCGTTCTGCCCTTCCTGGTGCATGCAGTTCACCCAGGCCTGCCGGACCGCGCCGTCGTCCTGGGGCTTGGTCTTCCCCGTGCCCCCTCCCTCGACCCTGGGTGCCGAATCCGAGGAGGAGCAGCCGCTCATCGCCAGTGCCGCCGCGACGGTGGCCGCCGCCAGTACGGTCCGTAGGGTCCTGCTGCGCATGTGGTGCTCCTTGCCGAAGGTCGGTTGGTGGTCTCCAGCAGTTCTACGGACCGGCGTGTTAGCCGCTGGTGAGCGTGTGCCTAACCCCCGGCTAACCCCCGTGACGCCATCCTTGGCCAGGGGAAGACGCACCCGGGACAGCGCGGGGCGAGGCCGAACGGAGTGGAACGCGATGCGCGTGCTGATCGTCGAGGACGAGGTCGACCTCGCGGCGATGCTCGTCGAGGGCCTGCGGGCCGAGGGCATGGTCTGCGACGTCGCGCACGACGGTGCCCGGGCACTCGAAATGACGGCCGCCACCGACTACGACGTCCTGCTGTTGGACCGGGACCTTCCCGTCCTGAGCGGGGACGCCGTCTGCCGAGCCCTGAACACTGCCGGCCACCCGGCGAGGATCCTGATGCTCACGGCGGCCGGGACGCTCGCCGATCTGGTCGACGGCCTCGGCCAGGGCGCCGACGACTACCTGGCCAAGCCGTTCTCCTACCTGGAACTGATCGCCCGGCTGCGGGCACTGGGCCGCCGCGCCGGACACGGCAGCGGCGCCACCGTGCTGAGCGGGCACGGGGTCAGCCTGGACACCGTGCGCAGGATCGCCGAACGCGACGGCCGGCCGCTGAGGCTCACACCCCGGGAACTCGGCGTGCTGGAGATGCTGCTGGCCGCGGACGGCGCCCCGGTCACCACCGAACAGCTCCGTGACGCCCTGTGGGACGCCGCGACGGACCCGGCCACCACCGCCGTCCGGGTCACCGTGCACGCCCTGCGCCGCAAGCTCGGCGAACCGCCGCTGATCACCAACGACCCCGGCTACGGGTACCGGCTGTGAGCCCGGTGCGGATCCGGCACCGCCCGCGGACGGCCCGACTGACCCTGCGCGGCCGGCTGACCCTGATGACCACGGCGGTCTTCGCGGTCCTCGGCTTCGGACTGCTCCTACTGAACTGGCTGAGCTCACGCCAGCTCCTGGAGGCCAACCGCGACCTCCTTGTCCCCGCGACCGCCATCACCGAGCCCGCCGCCGTGTCGTCGGCACCCGCCTCCGCACCGACGGGCCCGTTCGAGGCCCCCGCCGCAATCGCCGGCCCCGCCCAGCGCTTCGAGGACTTCCAGCACACCGTCCTCGGCGACCTGCTCACGCGCTCGCTGCTGCTGCTCGCCGCCTTCACCGTCCTCGCCGCGCTGCTCGCCCGGTGGATCGGCCGACGCTCACTGCACCGCATCGACCAGGTCACCGCGACGGCCCGGCGGATCAGCGCCGACAGCACCCTGGGCGAGCGGCTCGCCCTCACCGGACCGCACGACGAGGTCCGCGAACTCGCCGACACCTTCGACGCCATGCTCGACCGCCTGGACCGCGCCTTCACCGCACAGCGCCGCTTCACCGCCCACGCCTCGCACGAGCTGCGCACGCCGCTCACCGTCCAGCGCACCGCCCTGGAGATCCCCCTGGCCCAGGGCCGGATCCCGGACGACCTGAAACCGGCCATCCGCCGAGCACTGGACGCCAACGCCCGCAGCGAACGTCTCATCGCGGCCCTGCTCACCCTGGCCCGTGGCGAGAGCGAAAACCTGACACCGCGCCCCGTCGACCTGGCCGATGCGGCCGCGAACGCCTTGGGCGACCTCGCCGACGAGGCCCGCGAGGCCGGCATCCGGATCACGGCCGATGCCCGGCCCGCACCGGCCTGGGGCGACCCGTCCCTGCTGGGCCAGGTCGTGCTGAACCTGCTGGCCAACGCGGTACGGCACAACCACCACGGCGGCACGGCCACCATCACCACGGGCGCCGACGCCGGGCGGTCCTTCATCGA
>NZ_BMRI01000062.1:0-3959 GCF_014648555.1 Kitasatospora griseola | reverse complement strand
GGTCGCCAACACCGGCCCGGTCCTGGACCCGCAGGAGGTCCCCACACTCTTCGAGCCGTTCCAACGCGGCCGGCAGCGCAGCGGCGACGGCTCCGGACTCGGACTCGCCGTCGTCCGGGCGGTCACCCGCACCCACCACGGCACGGTCACCGCCACTCCGCGCCCCGCTGGCGGCCTCACCGTCCGCGTCGAACTGCCCCGTCGTAGCCCGGCCGATCCACCACCGGAGGTTGGTACCCCGGCCCGGTGACCGACACCGTCGGCGGTGAACCGCGAGCGCAAGTGCCGTACTGGGGCGAGGCGTTCGCGCGCCGGCGGGTTGCCGGTGCGTGAACGCCCCTGTCCGGTGGTTCGGCGGGTCGGTCGCGTCGGCGTGCGGGTCAGTGCTGGGTGGTGACGGTGGCGCCGCTGAACGCGGTCTTGCCGTAGAGCGTGATGTACCGGTATCCGGCGGTGGTGCTGGTGACGGTGATGCTCTGGTCGGTGCCGCTCTTGGTGGAGGAGGCGGTGTAGTAGAGATGGGCGGTGCCGGTGCCGCCGGTCGTGGTCACCTTGAGGGTCACGGTGCCGACGGGCAGGTAGATGTACAGCTTGTCCTGCTCGCCCGCGGCGGCGGACCGGTCGGTGCGGAAGCAGTTGCGGTGACCTGCAGGTCGGCCCCGGTGCAGGTAGTGGGGGCGGCGGGGGCGGTGACGGTGACGGGCTTGCTGGTGGTGGCGGTCTTCCCGTTGCTGTCGGTGACGGTCAGGGTGATGGTGTAGGTCTTCCACGGGGTGGTCTCCGTGGAGGTGGTGCCGTCGCCGAAGTTCCAGGCGCGGGAGGCGACGGAGCCCTTGCCGCCGGTCACTGCGGAGCGGTCGGTCAGCTGCGCGGTGAGGCCGGTGACGGTGCTGTCGAAGGCGGCGGTCGGTGTGCCGGCGGTCAGGTAGGTGTCGGTGGCGCAGGTGCCGAGCCAGGCCCTGAAACCGGCGTCGTAGGACGTTCCGATGGCGTTGTAGTAGCCGTAGCCGTGGGTGTAGTCACCGAGACGGAAGTAGTAGAGCATGCCCTGGACGACGCTCGGGTACCGCTCGACCATGTGGCGCACCGCGAGGTAGCCCCAGCGCCGAACGGGCCAGTGAACCTTGGTGCCACAGAGCACCGAGTGCGAGGAGGGGTTCGTGGGACAGCGTCCACAGCGGGGAAGGGTGTACCGGCGGTGCGGCTGCTCGGACAGCAACGGCAAGCAACTGGGGTCGTGGTGTCCCCAGTTGGCCGCGGACGTGAAACACGGGAAGTGGACGTACTGCGTCGACCTCGCACCCGACGAGGGACAGCGCCGCCGCACCCGCCGGCGGGGCGAGTTCGCCACCCGCGCCGGGGCGTCACGCCCGGATCAACGAGCGCGGAACCTTACCGTTTCGGGTCAATAACTGCACGCGCCTCGACAGGTCGAGGGGCTCCTCCTGCTCCAAGAGCCGTGTGACCGCCGCCCGGCAGCAGTCGCAGGCGGCGACGCCGGCTGCCGCCGCTCATGCCAGGCAGGCAGCTGCCGAAGCACGGTGATCGGCGTGCGCGGCCTACTCCCTCATGAGCACCATGGAAACCGGGACCCAACCAATGTGAGCAGCGACCCGACCGCGGAGGCGCGCAGTGGGTGCATTCCCCACCGCGTCGACGAACAGATCGCCACTGGGGCGGGCATCGAGGCGGCCGCGCTAACCGTGCCGAGCCTGGCCAGCTCACTGCGAGCCGTCCTCGACGGTTCTCGCGGCGGAGTATCCGGGTCAGCTCCGGTCCGGGAGCCGGGGCGTGGGGCGGCCGTTGACGTTCGGGTCGGCGGCCGGTGCGCCGGTCGTCGAGGTCGCTGTGGAGTGCTGGATGGACCGCAGTATGGCCAGCCCCTGGCTGGCGATGCCGGCCGCGATCTGATTCACCCCGTCGGTCCCGTTCAGGACGGTCAGATCGGCGCCCGCCATGCCCCGGGCCGCCGCGTCGGCGAGTGTGGGAAGGTTCTCCACGATCCGGTTGGCCGCGATCAGCTCCTGGTTGCCGTCCCGCAGCGACGCCGCGCGGGCGACGTTGGCATCCGCCTGGGCCTCGGCCAGGGTCCGTTCCGTGTAGGCGCCGGCGTCGGCCTCGAACTTCACCCGGTCGCGGTCCGCCTCGGCCAGCGTCCGCTTCCGATAGGCCTCGGCGTCGGCCGGGCGCCGCACCTCCGCCTCCAGCCGCTGCGCCGTCAGTGCCGCATTGCGCTGCGCGAGGGCGGTCTGTTCCTCGGTGACCTCCTGGGTGGCACGTGCCTCGGCGAGCGGCCCTGCCTGTTCGGCGCGCGCCCTGGACTGCTCGGTCTCCGCGAGGAAACCGGCCCGCTTGATCGCGGTGTCCCGCTCGTACTCGGCCTTGAGCGCGGCGGCCTGCTGCTCCCGTTCGCTCGCCTCCTGGTCGGCCTTGGCCTGGGCGATCCGGGCCTGACTGGCCACCGCCGCCGCGTGCGGCGCGGCGAGGTTGTTGATGTAGCCGGTGGCGTCCTCGATCTCCTGGATCTGCAGCGCGTCCACCACGATGCCGAGCTTCTCCATCTCGCCGTGACTGCCTGCCATGACCTCCTGGGCGACCCGGCTGCGTTCCCTGATGATCTGCTCCACGGTCAGCCCGCCGATGATGGAGCGCAGGTGGCCTGCGAAAATCCGTCCGACCAGTTCCTGCATCTGGTCCTGCTCGGACAGGAAGCGCCGGGCGGCGTTGGCGATCGACACGGCGTCGTCGCCGACCTTGAAGACACAGACCGCGCGGACGGTGAGCCGGATTCCCTGCTGGGTGACGCAGTCCTCGGCGATCTCCGCCTCCTGCAGGGCCAGGGACAGCATGCGGGCCTTCTGCTTGACGGGAACGACGAAGCTCCCGTGGCCCGTGACGATCCGGAACTGGGTGTCCTGCGACTGCCGCTTGGAACCGGAGATGAGCATGGCCTCGTTGGGCGCGGGCACGTGCCAGAACAACATGACGAACCACCTGACCTGCAACAGATTGAGGAGGGCCGCAGGGGCCGCCGGACTCAGGACGGCAGCGGCTCGACGAGCACCGACCGGGCGGAGATCGTGTCGATCACGACCACCCGGGTGTTGACCGCGATCGGCCCGGCGGACCAAGCCGCGAACGCCTCCGACCCGCCGCGCAGGCCCACCAGCACCTCGCCCGGCCCGTCCGTCGGGATCGGCACCGTCACCCTCCCGACGGCTCCAACCGGGCTCTGCCGGGAGTCATCGGCCGCGTACATGACACCTCGTGCCGTGCGGCACGACATCGCAGTGGGCGGCCGGAACACGAACGGCCACGGGCGGCACCCCTCCTGGAGGCACCGGGCCCCCGGTCGAGTCCTTCGGCAGAATGCCTGCGGGCAGCGCGTGCGGCGCGACCGCCCCAACCCCTCCCACGGTACTCCGGCCCGCAGCAGGGAGGCGTTTCTCGGGCACCCGGCTCGGATCTCCAGCCCGGGAGTCCCGGCCCGGAGCCGGGCCAGAGTCTGGCGTCGGCGCGGTTTCGCACACCCCTACCGCACTCCCTGGCGCATCGCTTGTATGAGCCTCCGTGTTTCGGTTCGCGTCGGCCGATCTGAGCCCGAATCCACCGGCTGATCGCCGGTGCGGGAGGGGCCCGGAACGAGGAAATGCCTTGTGACCTGCGATGATGTGAGTTCTCTACGCTCCATCAGCACAATCAGCAAGGCATCTCGTAAGTGCAATCCTCTCACGCCACAACGGCCGTCTCCGCCGCGTTCGACGACCGTCCACGGCTTGCGGAGTACTGCGGTGCCCCGGCGGCAGCACCAGGCCGTCCACAATGAGCCCGAGGCAGGTGTTCGACATGACCACGACCTCCGATCCCACCGCTGCCCAGCCGCCGGGGCCGGAACCGCCGGTCCGGCTCTCACTGACACCCGAGGGCGCCACCCGAGGGCGGCTGGACGGAGCCTGGTG
>NZ_BMRI01000061.1:15333-18960 GCF_014648555.1 Kitasatospora griseola | reverse complement strand
CATGAAACCGAGTCCGTGCCGTGCCAATCAAAACCGGACGGTTAGGGGGATTCCCCTATCGAACACCCTCTGAGGGCGCAGACTGGAATCGGCGCACCCGTTCGGGTGCGGTGGCGGGTGATCGACATGTATTGGCACCGCGGGTACCACGGCGGCTGGTCGTGGGTGCTGCCCGGGATCACGTTCATGCTGTTCGTGCTGCTGGTGATCGTCGTGCTGGCCGCGCTGTGGCGGATGCACTCGACGAGTCGGACGACCGGGTCGGGGGACGGGAAGCAGTGGGGGAGCCCGCCGCACGGCCGGGTCCCGGAGGCGGAGCGGCTGCTGGCCGAGCGGCTGGCCCGGGGCGAGATCGACGTCGACGAGTACCGGCACCGGTTGGCGGCGCTGCGCGGCGAGTACGGCGGGAGCGGTCCGGGAAGTCCACCGGGAGACGGTCCGCCGGGCGGCGGTCCACCGCAGGCTCCGCCGAAAGAGCCGGGGAAGAGCTGAGGGAACAGGCCCCGACGCGGGCCGTCGAGCCTCTGGTCAGCCCGATGTTGTTTGGATATATTCACTCTGCTTGATCGTGAATGAATCCATCCGCAAGGAGGCTGGTCCATGGCAGAGCAGGCGAGCGGCCCGCGCGAGGTGCGCGCGGCACGGGGTACCGGGCTGAGCACGCAGGGCTGGCAGCAGGAAGCCGCCCTGCGGATGCTGATGAACAACCTCGACCCGGAGGTCGCCGAGCACCCGTCCAAGCTGGTGGTCTACGGCGGCACCGGCAAGGCCGCCCGCGACTGGCGCTCCTTCGACGCGATGGTGAAGACCCTGCAGGGCCTCAAGCAGGACGAGACCATGCTGGTCCAGTCCGGCCGGCCGGTCGGCGTGATGCAGACCCACGAGTGGGCGCCCCGGGTGCTGATCGCCAACTCCAACCTGGTCGGCGACTGGGCGAACTGGGAGGAGTTCCGCCGCCTGGAGTCGCTCGGCCTCACCATGTACGGCCAGATGACCGCCGGTTCGTGGATCTACATCGGCACCCAGGGCATCCTGCAGGGCACCTACGAGACCTTCGCGGCCGTGGCCAACAAGCGTTTCAACGGGACGCTGGAAGGCACCATCACCCTCACCGCCGGCCTCGGCGGCATGGGCGGCGCCCAGCCGCTGGCCGTCACCATGAACGGCGGCGTGGCGATCTGCATCGACTGCGACCCGTCCCGGATCGCCCGCCGGATCGAGCACCGCTACCTCGACGTCGAGGCCAAGAGCCTCGACCACGCGCTGCAGCTCGCCACCGAGGCCCGCGACAAGCGGCAGCCGCTCTCCATCGGCCTGCTCGGCAACGCCGCCGACCTGCTGCCGCAGCTGCTCGCGATGGACGCCCCGATCGACATCGTCACCGACCAGACCAGCGCCCACGACCCGCTGGCCTACCTGCCGACCGGCGTCGCCTTCGAGGACATGGCGAGCTACGCGGCCGAGAAGCCCGCCGAGTTCACCCAGCGCGCCCGCGAGTCGATGGCCCGGCACGTGGAGGCCATGGTCGGCTTCCAGGACCGCGGCGCGGAGGTCTTCGACTACGGCAACTCGATCCGCGGCGAAGCCCAACTCGCCGGATATGACCGGGCGTTCGCGTTCCCCGGCTTCGTCCCCGCGTACATCCGGCCGCTGTTCTGCGAGGGCAAGGGCCCGTTCCGCTGGGCCGCGCTGTCCGGCGACCCGAAGGACATCCACAAGACCGACAAGGCCGTCCTCGACCTGTTCCCGGAGAACGAGTCGCTGCACCGCTGGATCAAGATGGCCCAGGAGAAGGTGCACTTCCAGGGCCTGCCCGCGCGGATCTGCTGGCTGGGCTACGGCGAGCGCGACAAGGCCGGCGAGCGGTTCAACGACATGGTCGCCTCCGGCGAGCTGTCCGCGCCGATCGTGATCGGCCGCGACCACCTGGACTGCGGCTCCGTCGCCTCCCCCTACCGGGAGACCGAGGCGATGCTGGACGGCTCCGACGCGATCGCCGACTGGCCGCTGCTGAACGCCATGGTCAACGTCGCCTCCGGCGCGTCCTGGGTGTCCATCCACCACGGCGGCGGCGTCGGCATCGGCCGCTCCATCCACGCCGGACAGGTCACCGTCGCCGACGGCACCCCGCTGGCCGGCGAGAAGATCCGCCGCGTCCTCACCAACGACCCCGGCATGGGCGTCATCCGGCACGTCGACGCCGGCTACGACCGGGCGAGCGAGGTCGCCGACGAGCGGGGCGTTCGCGTGCCCATGGCCGAGCTGTGACCGAGGGCTTCGACGCGATGTGGGCGGAGCTGCTCCCCGTGGGCCGCTCCGCCTCCTCCGGCGGCTACCGCCGGCACGCCTGGAACTCCGCCGACGCCGAGTGCCGGGCCTGGTTCGAGGAACAGGCCCGGGCCCGCGGCCTGCACTACGAGACCGACCGCAACGGCAACCAGTGGGCCTGGCTCGGCGACCCGACCGCCGGGAACGCCGTGGTCACCGGCTCGCACCTGGACTCCGTCCCCGACGGCGGCGCCTACGACGGCCCGCTCGGAGTGATCTCCTCGTTCGCCGCACTCGACGAACTCCGCGCCCGCGGCGCGGAGTTCACCCGCCCGCTGGCGATCGCCAACTTCGGCGACGAGGAGGGCGCCCGGTTCGGCGTCGCCTGCGTGGGCAGCCGGCTCGCCGCCGGCGTCCTCGACCGGGACGCCGCGTACCGGCTGCGCGACGCCGACGGGGTGTGGCTGCCCGACGCGATGCTCAAGGCCGGCCACGACCCGGCGCAGATCGGCCCGGACCCCGAACTGCTCGGCCGGATCGGCGCGTTCGTCGAACTCCACATCGAACAGGGCCGGTGGCTGACGGACGAGCACCCGGTCGGCGTGGCCGGCGCGATCTGGCCGCACGGCCGTTGGCGGTTCGACTTCCACGGCGAGGCCAACCACGCCGGCACCACCCGGCTCGACGACCGCCGCGACCCGATGCTGACCTACGCCACCACCGTGCTCGCCGCCCGCAAGAAGGCCCGGCTCGCCGGGGCGCTCGCCACCTTCGGCAAGGTCGCCGTCGAGCCCAACGGCACCAACGCGATCGCCTCGCTGGTCCGCGGCTGGCTGGACTCCCGGGCCGCCGACGAGGAGACGCTGCGTCAACTGGTCGACGCCATCGAGCAGTCCGCGGCCGAACGCGGGGAGCGCGACGGCGTCCGGGTGACGCTCACCCGCGAGTCCTTCACCCCCGTCGTCGACTTCGACGGCCCGCTGCGCGACCACCTGGCCGGCCTGCTGAAGGCCCCCGTCCTGCCCACCGGGGCGGGACACGACGCCGGGATCCTGGCGTCCGCCGTCCCGACCGCCATGCTGTTCGTGCGGAACCCCACCGGGGTCTCGCACTCCCCGGCCGAACACGCCGAGCAGGCCGACTGCCACGCCGGAGTCGCCGCCCTCGCCGACGTACTGGAGGACCTCGCATGTCAGCCGTCGTGACGTACTGGGCCGAACACGCCTGGCTGCCGCACGCCGACGGCCCCGCGGTCGAGCGCGAGGTGCTGATCGCGGTCGGCCCCGGCGGGCGGATCGCCAAGGTCACCCCCGACAGCGGGCCCTGCCCCGCCGGGGCCGTCCGGCTCGCCGGGCTGAC
>NZ_BMRI01000061.1:0-15303 GCF_014648555.1 Kitasatospora griseola | reverse complement strand
CCTGCCCGGGCAGGCCAACGCGCACTCGCACGCCTTCCACCGGGCGCTGCGCTCCACCGTGCAGGTCGGCTCCGGGACGTTCTGGACCTGGCGCGACACCATGTACCGGGTCGCCTCCGCGCTCGACCCCGACACCTACCTGGCGCTCGCCACCGCGGTGTACGCCGAGATGGCACTGGCCGGCATCACCGCCGTCGGCGAGTTCCACTACCTGCACCACGCGCCCGGCGGCGTCCGGTACGACAACCCGAACGCGATGGGCGAGGCGCTGATCGAGGCCGCCGCCCGGGCCGGCATCCGGATCACGCTCCTGGACACCTGCTACCTGTCGTCCGGCTTCGGCGCGGAGCCGACCCGGGAGCAGCTGCGGTTCTCCGACGGGACCGCGGACGCCTGGGCCGAGCGGGCCGCCGCGCTGGTCGGCGCGGAACACGCCCGGATCGGCGCGGCGGTGCACTCCGTGCGGGCCGTCCCCGCCGACCAGCTGGGCGCCGTCGCGCACTGGGCCGCGATGCGCAAGGCGCCGCTGCACGTCCACCTCTCCGAGCAGACCGCCGAGAACGACGCCTGCCTCACCGCGCACGGCGTCACCCCGACCGGCCTGCTCGCCGACCACGGCGTCCTCGGGCCGCGCACCTCGGTGGTCCACGCGACGCACCTGACGGACGAGGACGTCCGGCTGCTGTCGGACAGCACCACCGTCGTCTGCATGTGCCCCACCACCGAACGGGACCTCGCCGACGGCATCGGCCCCGCCAAGCGGCTGGCCGCCGCGGGCTGCCCGATCACCCTCGGCTCCGACAGCCACGCCGTCATCGACCCGTTCGAGGAGGCCCGGGCGCTGGAGCTCGACGAACGCCTGCGCACCCGGACCAGGGGCCACTGGACGGCGAACGCGCTGCTGCGGGCCGGCACCGAGGACGGGCACGCGTCGCTGGGCTGGGACGAAGCCGGACGGCTGGAGGCCGGCGCGCTGGCCGACTTCTGCGTGATCGCACTCGACAGCGTGCGGACGGCCGGGGCGCCGGCCTCGCTGGGCGCGGAGATCGCGGTGTTCGCGGCGAGTGCGGCGGACGTGCGGCACGTGGTGGTGGGCGGGCGGCACGTCGTCAAGGACGGGGTGCACCAGTTCGTGCCGGACGTGGCGGAGCAGTTGGCGGGAGCCGTGGCCGCACTGCGGTGAGGCGTCTTCCCGGAGTCGCGATCCTGCGGACGTCCGCCTCCCGCTCCGCGCGGCTCCGCCCCCTCGGCCTCGCCCGGAGGGATCCGCCGCGCCCCTGACGGGGAGCGGGGTGAAGAGAAGTACGAAACTGACGAAGGATCATTCTGTGAGCCTGCTCATCGGCAACATTGGATCGCTGGTCACCAACGACCCGGCGCTGGGGGACGGGCCGCTCGGGCTGATCCCGGACGCCGCCGTGGTGGTGGAGGGCGACCGGGTGGCGTGGGTGGGCCGGAGCGCGGACGCCCCCGCTGCCGACGAGACCGTCGACGCGGCCGGGCGGGCGCTGCTGCCCGGGTTCGTGGACAGCCATTCGCACCTGGTGTTCGCCGGGGACCGGACCGCGGAGTTCAACGCGCGGATGTCGGGGCGGGCGTACTCGGCCGGCGGGATCCGGACCACGGTGGCGGCGACCCGGGCGGCGTCGGACGCGGAGCTGAACGCGAACCTGACCCGGTTCCTGGCGGAGATGCTGCGGCAGGGCACCACGACCGTGGAGGTGAAGTCCGGGTACGGGCTGAGCACCGCCGACGAGGCGCGGTCGCTCAGGATCGCGGCCGGGCACACCGAGGAGACGACGTACCTCGGGGCGCACGTGGTGGGCCCCGAGTTCGCGGAGGATCCGGCGGGGTACGTCGAGCTGGTGACGGGGGAGATGCTGGAGGCGTGCGCCCCGTTCGCGCGGTGGGTGGACGTGTTCTGCGAGCGCGGGGCGTTCGACGGGGACCAGGCGCGGGCGGTGCTGACCGCCGGGATGGCGAAGGGCCTGGCACCGCGGGTGCACGCCAACCAGCTGGGCTTCGGGCCGGGCGTGCAGCTGGCGGTGGAGCTGGGGGCGGCGTCCGCCGACCACTGCACGCACCTGACCGACCAGGACGTGGCGGCGCTGGCGGACGGGGACACGGTGGCCACCCTGCTGCCGGGCGCGGAGTTCTCCACCCGGGCGCCCTATCCGGACGCGCGGCGGCTGCTGGACGCCGGGGTGCGGGTCGCGCTGTCCACGGACTGCAACCCCGGTTCCAGCTTCACCAGTTCGATGCCGTTCTGCGTCGCCGTCGCGGTGCGCGAGATGGGCATGACCCCCGACGAGGCGGTGCACGCCGCGACCGCGGGCGGGGCGCTGGCACTGCGCCGCACCGATGTGGGCCGGGTCTCCCCGGGGGCCCGGGCGGACCTGCTGCTGCTGGACGCGCCTTCGCACGTCCACCTGGCGTACCGCCCGGGCGTCCCGCTGACCGCAGCCGTGTGGCAGGGCGGGGTCAGGAAAGTCTGACCCCGCCCTGCCACATGGTGCTCGGTCGGACAGGCCCTAGCGGACGTCGCCCATCAGCTTGCCGATCCGGCCGCGGGCGGTGAACAGGCCGACGCCGGCGGCGATGGCCAGCAGGCCCTGGGCGGCGAAGTACCAGGTGGAGCCGACCACGCTGTCGCCCAGCGCCAGCTGGCTCAGGGCGGCCACGCAGTCGCCCGCGGTGACCGCGAGGAACCAGATGCCCATCATCTGGCTGGCGTACTTGGCGGGCGCCAGCTTGGTGGTGACGGACAGGCCGACCGGGGAGAGGGTGAGCTCGCCGGTGGTCTGGATCAGGTAGACCACGGCCAGCCACAGCGGGGTGACCTTGACGCCGCCGCTGGCCGCCGCCATCGCCAGCATCATCACCAGGAACGACGCGCCGATCATCAGCAGGCCGAAGGCGAACTTCGCGGTGGTGGAGGGGTTGCGGCCGCGGCGGGCGGCGGCGTTCCACAGCCAGGCGAACACCGGGGCGAGCGCCATGATGTACAGCGGGTTCAGCGACTGGAACCAGCTGGACGGGAACGAGAAGCCGAACAGGCTGCCGGCGGTGTTGCGGTCGGCGAACACGCTGAGCGTCGAACCGGACTGGTCGTAGATCATCCAGAACACGGCGGCGGCGGCGAAGAACCACAGGTAGCCGCTCATCCGCGAGCGCTCCTCGCCGGTCAGCTCCGGGTCGCGGCGGATCCGGCTGAACACCAGGACGGGGATGGCGATGCCGGCCAGCGAGAGCGGCCAGATCGCCCAGGAGACGCTGAAGTTGCCGGTGCCGACGACCACGCCGTAGAACACCGCGGCGGCGGCCAGCCACAGGCCGGCCTTGCGCAGCACGGTGCGGCGCTCCTCAGGGGTGATCGGGGCGCTGACCATGCTGGAGCGCGGGCTGAGGTGGCGGGTGCCCAGCAGGTACTGGATCAGGCCGAGGGCCATGCCGACGCCGGCCATCGCGAAGCCCAGGTGCCAGTTCACCTTCTGGCCGACGGTGCCGATGGCGAGCGGCGCGAGGAAGGCGCCGAGGTTGATGCCCATGTAGAAGATCGTGAAGCCGCCGTCCCGGCGCGGGTCGTTGGGCCCGTCGTAGAGGTGGCCGACCATGGTCGAGATGTTGGCCTTCAGCAGGCCGGAGCCGATCGCGATGAAGACCAGGCCGGCGAAGAACGCCGCCGAGGCCGGCACGGCGAGCAGGAAGTGCCCGACCATGATGATCGCGCCGCCCAGGGCCACGGTGCGCCGGGCGCCGAGCAGCCGGTCGGCGATCCAGCCGCCGGGCAGGGCCAGCAGGTAGACCATCGCGTTGTAGACCGAGTACACCGCGGTGGCGGTGGCCACCTGCATCTCCAGGCCGCCGTCGGCCGCCTTGGCCGACATGTAGACGACCAGCAGGGCGCGCATGCCGTAGAAGCTGAAACGCTCCCACGTCTCCGTCATGAAGAGGGTGGCGAGGCCGCGGGGGTGGCCGAGGAAGGTCCGTCCGTTACCGGTCGAGATCCGTTCCTCAGACTCCAGGGTGCTCGAAGCCATGCTGATTCCTTGCCTGTCTTGCTCGGGTTCTCCACCACTGTAAGTCGCGAGTTCGGTTGACTGCGGAGCGTGAATGGTATGCAGAAGGTAAAGCAGGGTGCCGCTGCACTGTGCCTTTCGATGCCCGAACAGGAGAATTACCTGTGATGACAAGGCTCGTGCGAAGAATGTCCATGTAAGCGCAGTTGTTGCCGAAGATGCCCGGGAAAGCAAGTTGATCACGCCCTGTGACAGTGTTCACAGCGCGCCGCCCGGGCGTGCCGAAAGCTCCGAAGACCCCCTGATCGGGCGTGCCCGAGCGGTCTACCATCGCCCGTATGACCTGTGTGCTGCTGGCCGAGGACGACCCGGCAATCTCCGAACCGCTGGCCCGCGCCCTGCGCCGCGAGGGCTACGAGGTGCTCGTCCGCGAGGACGGACCGGCCGCCCTGGGCGCCGGCCTCAGCGAGGACGTCGACCTGATCGTGCTGGACCTCGGGCTCCCCGAGATGGACGGCCTGGAGGTGTGCCGGCGGCTGCGCGCCGACGGCAAGAGCTTCCCGGTCCTGGTGCTCACCGCCCGTGCGGACGAGGTGGACACCGTGGTCGGCCTGGACGCCGGCGCCGACGACTACGTCACCAAGCCGTTCCGGCTGGCCGAGCTGCTCGCCCGGGTCCGCGCCCTGCTCCGGCGCGGCAACGTCGACCAGCTCACCACCGGCGCGCACGGCGTGAAGATCGACATCGAGTCGCACCGCGCCTGGCTCGGCGAGGAGGAACTCACCCTCTCCGCCAAGGAGTTCGAGCTGCTGCGGGTGCTGGTGCGGGACGCCGGACGGGTCGTCACCCGCGAGGAGATCATGCGCCAGGTCTGGGACACCACCTGGTGGACCTCCACCAAGACCCTGGACATGCACATCTCCTGGCTGCGCAAGAAGCTCGGCGACGACGCCGCGAACCCGCGCTACATCGCCACCGTGCGGGGCGTCGGCTTCCGCTTCGAGAAGAGCTGAAGGTCCACCCGGCGTGAAGCGCAGGATGATCAACTCACTGCTGGGCGTCGTCCTGGTGGTGGTCGCGGTGTTCTGCGTGCCACTGGCCCTGATCGAGAAGCAGTCCATCACCAACGCCGCCAACGACCGGGTGGACGCGGTGGCGGTCCGGGTGCTGGGCCTGGTGGAGAGCCGGCTCGCCGCGGGCGAGCCGGTCACCGGTGAGAAGTTCGCCGCCGTGGTGACCGAGAACTTCTACGTCACCGTGGACATCCCCGGGCAGCCACAGATCGTCCTCGGCCGCCCGGTCGCCGGGCCCGCGCTGACCGCCACCGAGTCCGGGGCCAGCGGTGAGACCGTCACCGTCGCCCAGTCGCGGGCCGCGCTCGACCACGAGATCGGCAACATGCTGCTGCTGCTCGGCGTGGTCGCGCTGCTGGCCGTGCAGGCCGCCGTGGCGCTCGCGGTCTGGCAGGCCAAGCGCCTGGCCCGGCCGCTCACCGACCTCGCCGAGACCGCCGAACGGCTCGGTTCCGGCGACCCCCGCCCGCAGGGCCGCCGCTACGGGGTGCCCGAGCTCGACCGGATCGCCGAGGTGCTGGACACCAGCGCGGAACGGATCGCCCGGATGCTCACCGCCGAGCGCCGGCTCGCCGCCGACGCCTCGCACCAGCTGCGCACCCCGCTCACCGCGCTCTCCATGCGGCTGGAGGAGATCACCGCGCTCGCCGAGGACCCGGACACCGTCCGCGAGGAGGCCACCATCGGCCTCCAGCAGGTCGAGCGGCTCACCGACGTGGTGCAGCGGCTGCTCACCAACCAGCGCGACCCCAACAGCCCCACCGCGGTGAGCTTCTGCCTGGACGACGTGCTCAAGCAGCAGGTCGAGGAGTGGGCCCCGACGCTGCGCGACAGCGGACGCCAACTGGTCGTCGAGGGGCTGCGCGACGTCGCGGTGATCGGCACCCCCGGCACGGTCTCCCAGGTGCTGGCCACGCTGATCGAGAACTCGCTGATGCACGGCGCCGGCACCATCACGCTGCGGGCCCGCCGCTCCGGCAGCTCGGTGGTCGCCGAGGTCCAGGACGAGGGGCCGGGCGTTCCCCGGGAGCTCGGCAACCGGGTCTTCGAACGGGCGGTCAGCGGCCGCAACTCCACCGGCATCGGGCTGGCCGTCGCCCGCGACCTCGCGGAAGCCGACGGCGGCCGCCTCGAACTGCTGTCGCTGCGGCCGCCGGTGTTCGCGCTGTTCCTCGCCCACGCGGGCGAGTGACGTCAGTTGGCGAGAGAGCGGTTGTCCTCGGCGGCCAGCAGCAGTTCGGCCTCCTGCACCACCTCGGGGTCCTCCAGCTCGGGCATCGCCTTGAACACCCAGGTGCGGTAGGAGATGAAGCGGAAGACGGTGGCGATCACCAGGCCCAGGAACTTGCCGCCCAGCTTCTCGAACGGGGTGTCCAGGCCCAGGACGTACTGGGTGAAGCCGAGGGTGCCGGTCTCGATCAGCATGCCGATGCCGCTGAACAGCAGGAACAGCGTGATCTCGCGCTTGCGGGAGGCGGCGTCGCGGTCCTTGTACAGCCAGTACCGGTAGCCCAGGTAGTTGGTGGCGATGGCCACCAGGGTGGCCGCGATGTTGGCGCGCAGCGAGGCCAGGCCGACGACGTTGTTGAGGATCCAGAACAGGGCGAAGTTGACCACCACGCCCGAGGCGCCGATCACGGCGAAGCCGACCGCCTCAAGGGACAGGCCGCGCAGTCGCTGGGACAACGAGGGGCGCGATTCCGTGGAGATCGTCATCCGGGCTGCTCCGTATGGTTCACATGATCGGATAAGTGGTGTCGTGCGATCCGGCGCACCAGGCTACCCGCACATTCTGTGTGCTCCGTGCCACGCCCGGTGTGCACGCCCCTGGCGCACGCCGGTGTCGGGCCCCTGACCGGCCCCGATATCCTGGAGCGCGTGACTGTAGCGGGCAATGCGAACTTTCCAGTGGTCGGAGTCATCGGCGGCGGGCAGCTCGCCCGCATGATGCACCAGGCGGGCATCCCGCTGGGCATCCGCTTCAAACTCCTCGCCGACACTCCCCAGGAGTCGGCCGCGCAGGTGGTCGGCGCCACCGAGTACGGCGACTACCGCGACCTCGACGTGCTGCGGGCCTTCGCCGCCGACTGCGACGTCATCACTTTCGACCACGAGCACGTGCCCACCGAGCACCTGCGCGCCCTGCAGGCCGAGGGCATCGCGGTCCGCCCCGGCCCCGAGGCGCTGGTCAACGCCCAGGACAAGGGCGTGATGCGGGCCAAGCTGGACTCCATCGGCGTCCCCTGCCCCCGGCACCGGATCGTCGCCGACCCGGCCGACGTCACCGCGTTCGCCGGCGAGGGCGTGGGCTACCCCGTCGTTCTGAAGACCGTGCGCGGCGGCTACGACGGCAAGGGCGTCTGGGTCGTCAAGGACGAGACCGAGGCCGCCGCCCCGTTCCTCGCGGGCGTCCCCGTCCTCGCCGAGGAGAAGGTCGACTTCGTCCGCGAGCTGGCCGCCAACGTGGTGCGCTCGCCCAGCGGCCAGGCCGTCGCCTACCCGGTGGTCGAGTCCGTCCAGGAGAACGGCATCTGCGCCGAGGTCACCGCCCCCGCGCCCGACCTCGACCCCGCCCTCTCCGACGAGGCCCAGCAGCTCGCCCTCCGGATCGCCGGCGACCTCGACATCACCGGCCACCTCGCGGTCGAGCTCTTCCAGACCCGCGACGGGCGCATCCTGGTCAACGAACTCGCCATGCGCCCGCACAACTCCGGGCACTGGACCCAGGACGGCGCCGTCACCTCCCAGTTCGAGAACCACCTCCGGGCCGTTCTCGACCTCCCCCTCGGCGACCCCCGCCCCCGCGCCAAGTGGACCGTCATGGTCAACGTCCTCGGCGGCGACTACCCCGACATGTACCACCCCTTCCTGCACTGCATGGCCCGCGACCCCGGCCTCAAGATCCACATGTACGGAAAGGACGTGAAGCCCGGCCGCAAGGTCGGCCACGTCAACGTCTTCGGGGACGACCTCGAAGACGTCCGCGAGCGCGCCCGCCACGCGGCCGCCTACCTGCGAGGAACGATCACCGATTGACCTTCCCCTCCTCCTCGGAGGGGGTCCCTCAGTCTCGCGACCGAGCCGCCGCGCGTGAGCGCGGCGGTGGGACGACTTCCTGCTTCATCGACGACTGCCCGCCCGGAGTGCTCCGTTGAGGTCCTACGCCGTCTCCACAGGCTGCTGCCGCCGGCCCGGCGGCCAGGATGTTGCGTGCCGCGTTGACGTCCCGGTCGTGGACTGCACCGCAGTCGCACGTCCAGTCGCGGACGTTCAAGGGCAGGGAGGCGCGGACGGTTCCGCACCCGCCGCACAGCCTGGAGCTGGGGAACCACCGGTCGACGGTGATCAGCTCGCGGCCGTACCAGGCGCACTTGTACGCCAACATGGCCCGCAGCTCGCTCCAGGCGCAGTCCGCGACGGCGCGGGACAGCTTCCGGTTCCTGAGCAGACTGCGGACCGTCAGGTCCTCGATCACGACCGTTTGGTTCTCGCGGACGAGTCGAGTGGTGAGCTTGTGCAGGTGGTCCCGGCGGCGATCGGCGATCTGTGCGTGGATGCGGGCCACCTTGCGCCGGGCCTTCTCCCGATTCGCCGATCCCTGCGCCTTGCGGGCGAGTGCTCGTTGGGCTCTTGCCAGCCGTTTCCGGGCGCCGCGTTCGTGCCCCGGGTTGGGGACCTTCTCTCCGGTGGAGAGCGTCACCAGGGAAGTGACGCCGAGATCCAGCCCCACGGCCGTGTCCACCGCCGGCAGCGGTCGGACGCCTGGGTCGTCGCACAGCATCGACACGAACCATCGGTCTGCCGCGTCCCGCGAGACGGTCACCGTGGACGGGGCGGCGCCCGCGGGCAGTGGCCGCGACCAGGCGATGTCGAGGGGACCGGCCATCTTCGCCAGTGTCAGCCGTCCGTCCCGGTAGCGGAATGCGGAGCGGGTGTACTCCGCGCTGTCACAAGACCGCTTCTTCGACTTGAACCGGGGGTGGTTCGCCCGCCTCTGCCAGAAGTTGCTGAACGCCGACTGCAAGTGCCGCAGGGCCTGCTGCAGGGGCACGGAGGACACCTCGGTGAGGAACGACAGTTCCTCGGTCCGTTTCCAGGCCGTCAGCATCGCCGACGTCGCGCCGTAGCCCACCCGCTCGCCGCGTGCTGTCCAGGCCTCGGACCGGGCCGCCAGGGCCCGGTTGTAGACGAGACGCACGCATCCGAACGTGCGCAGCAGCTCGGCCGCCTGCGCATCGGTCGGGTAGAAGCGGAACCGGAAGGCCCGCTTGACGTGAACGGCACTCACAGCCCACACGCTAGAACCCGCCACTGACACTGCGTCAGTTGGCGTCCTCGCTCCCGGCCGATGCCGAGGGCACCCATGAAAGGACTGTTATGACCCAGGCACCCCTTGTCGGCATCGTGATGGGCTCCGACTCCGACTGGCCCGTGATGGAGGCCGCCGCGCAGGCGCTCGACGAGTTCGAGATCCCGTACGAGGTCGACGTGGTCTCCGCGCACCGGATGCCGCGCGAGATGGTCGCGTACGGGGAGCAGGCGCACGGGCGCGGGCTGAAGGCGATCATCGCCGGGGCCGGCGGCGCGGCGCACCTGCCCGGGATGCTGGCGTCGGTGACGCCGCTGCCGGTGATCGGGGTGCCGGTGCCGCTGCGGTACCTGGACGGGATGGACAGCCTGCTGTCGATCGTGCAGATGCCGGCCGGGGTGCCGGTGGCGACGGTCTCGGTGGCCGGGGCGCGCAACGCGGGGCTGCTCGCGGTGCGGATGCTGGCCGCGTTCGACGCCGAACTGGCCGAGAAGATGGTCGAGTTCCAGGCCGAGCTGAACAGCCAGGCGACCGAGAAGGGCCGCAAGCTCCGGGCCAAGGTGGCGGGGAACGAGTCCTTCGGCTTCGGCAAGTAGTAGAACGGGAGGATGACTCCCGAACTGATCGAGCGTGCCAGGGCCGTCCTCCGCACCACCCCCGTGGTGGACGGCCACAACGACCTGCCGTGGGCGATGCGCGCCCAGGCCGGGTACGACCTCGACGCCGTCGACCTGACGGCCGATCAGAGCCACCGGCTGCACACCGACCTCGGCCGCCTGCGGGCGGGCGGGGTCGGTGCGCAGTTCTGGTCGGTGTTCGTGCCCGCGGAGCTGTCCGGCGACGACGCGGTCAGCGCGACGCTGGAGCAGATCGACTTCGTCCGGGCGATGACCGAGCGGTACCCCGAGCACCTGCGGCTCGCGCTGACCGCCGACGACCTGGAGAGCGCCCGCGAGGAGGGCCGGATCGCCTCGCTGATGGGCGCCGAGGGCGGACACTCCGTCAACTCCTCGCTGGCCACCCTGCGGGCGCTGCACACGCTCGGGGTCCGGTACCTGACGCTCACCCACAACTCCAACGTGCCGTGGGCGGACGCCGCCACCGACGAGCCGGTGCACGGCGGCCTCACCCGGTTCGGCGAGGAGGTGGTCCGGGAGATGAACCGGCTCGGCATGCTGGTCGACCTCTCGCACGTCTCCGCCGACACCATGCGCGACGCGCTGCGGGTCTCCGAGGCCCCCGTGCTGTTCTCGCACTCCTCCTCGCGCGCGATCTGCGACCACCCGCGCAACGTCCCCGACGACGTGCTCGCCGCGCTGCCCGGCAACGGCGGGGTCGCGATGGCCACCTTCGTGCCGATGTTCGTGCTGGCCGATGCCATCGAGTGGACCTACGCCGCCGACGCGAACATGACCGCACACGGGTTCAGCCCGTTCGACACCTCCGCGGCGGCGACGGCCGTGCAGCAGGCCTTCGCGGCCGACCGCCCGCGGCCGGTCGCCACCGTCGCCGACGTCGCCGACCACCTCGACCACATGCGCGAGGTGGCGGGCATCGACCACATCGGCATCGGCGGCGACTTCGACGGCACCCCGTTCCTGCCGGCCGGCCTGGACGACGTGGCCGGCTACCCCGTGCTGATCGCCGAACTCCTGCGCCGCGACTGGTCCGAGGCCGACCTCGCCAAGCTGACCTGGCACAACGCCGTCCGGGTGCTGCGCGAGGCCGAGACGGTGGCCCGCCGCCTGCGGGCCGAGCGCGGGCCGTCGATCGCCACCCGGGAGCAGTTGGACGGCGCGTGAACGACCGGATTGACCCTGCCCCTGGGGCAGGCCCCACGCTGACCGACGTGGAGGAAGAACGGCTGCTCACCACCGGCGAGTTCGCCCGCCGGGGCCTGCTGTCGCCGAAGGCGCTGCGGCTGTACGACCGGCAGGGCCTGCTGCCGCCGGACCTGGTCGACCGGGCCACCGGCTACCGGTACTACCGGGCCGGCCGGCTGCGCACCGCACGGCTGATCGTGCGGCTGCGCGGCCTGGACATGCCGCTCGCCACGGTCGCCGAGGTGCTCGCCCTGCCGAGCGCCGAGGCGGCCGAGCGGGTGGCCGCGTACTGGGCGGCCGTCGAACGGCGCACCGCCTCGCAGCGGGCGCTGGCCGAACACCTCCGCGTCCAACTCAGCGGACTGGAAGGAATCGACGAGATGTACCGGATCGAACAGCGCGAGGTGCCGGACCAGCTGGTGCTCACCGAGCAGCGGCGGGCCAGGCCGGAGGAGCTGGACGACTTCATCGGCGGCGCCACCGCCCGGCTGACGGAGGCCGCCGCGGGCCTCGGCGGCCCGGTCGCCGCCCCGTTCGTGATCTACCACGGGGACGTCAACGAGGATGCCGACGGCCCGGTCGAGGTCTGCGTGCCGATCGACCCGGCCCGGGCCGGCGACGTCACCGTCCCGCACCGGGTCGAGCCCGCGCACCGCGAGGCGTACACCCGGATCACCAAGGCGCAGGTGGACTTCCCGCAGATCCTCAGCGCCTACGACGCGGTCTGCGGGTGGATCGAGTCGGCGGGCGCCGAGCGCACCGGACGGGGCCGGGAGGTCTACTTCGCCGACTTCGCGGCCGCCGCCCCGGACGACCTGGTCTGCGACATCGCCTTCCCCGTCCGGGTCGGCTGACGCCGGCTCACAGCAGGGGCAGCTCGATCGCCGGGCAGCGGTCCATCACCATGTCCAGCCCGGCGGCCCGGGTGCGGTCGAAGGCGGCCTCGTCGACCACTCCGAGCTGGAACCAGACGGCCTTGGCGCCCTTCGCCACCGCCTGGTCGGCGACCGGGCCGGCCAGCTCGGAGTTGACGAACACGTCCACCACGTCGACCGGGAACGGGATCTCGGCGAGCGAGGCATAGCCCTGCTCGCCGAGCACCGTCTCGGCCTTCGGGTGCACCGGCACGATCCGCTTGCCGGCCCGCTGCAGCACCCGGGCCACCCCGTACGCGGCGCGCGCGGTGTTGGTGGACAGGCCGACCACGGCCCAGGTGTCGCCGGAGGAGGTGAGGATCTTCCGGACGGTGGCGTCGTCTCCGTAGCTCATGCCGGTGAGAACGAGCCGCCCGGCACGGTCATTCCGAGAACGGCCGGCCCATCGCCCGGTAGGTCCAGCCGGCGGCCCGCCAGGACTCGCCGTCCAGCACGTTGCGGCCGTCGAGCATGCGACGCTCGGCGACCAGCGCGCCGACCTCGGCCGGGTCCAGCTCGCGGAACTCCTGCCACTCGGTCAGGTGCAGCACCACGTGCGCGCCCTGGACCGCCTCCAGGGCGGACGGCGCGTACGACAGGCTGGGGAACATCTTGCGGGCGTTGTCCATCGCCTTCGGGTCGTAGACCGTCACCTGGGCGCCCTGCAGCTGGATCTGGCCGGCCACGTTCAGCGCCGGCGAGTCCCGGATGTCGTCCGAGTTCGGCTTGAACGCCGCGCCCAGCACTGCCACCCGGCGGCCCAGGAAGCCGCCGCCGCACTGCTCGCGGGCCAGCTCGACCATCCGGGAGCGGCGCCGCATGTTGATCGAGTCGACCTCGCGCAGGAAGGTCAGCGCCTGGTCGGCGCCCAGCTCCCCGGCCCGGGCCATGAACGCCCGGATGTCCTTGGGCAGGCAGCCGCCGCCGAAGCCCAGCCCGGCGTTCAGGAACCGGCCGCCGATCCGTGCGTCGTAGGAGAGCGCCTTGGACAGCTGGACCACGTCCGCGCCGGCGCTCTCGCAGACCTCGGCCATCGCGTTTATGAACGAGATCTTGGTCGCCAGGAAGGAGTTCGCGGCGGCCTTCACCAGCTCCGCGGTCGGGAAGTCGGTCACCACGAACGGCACGCCGTCCGAGATCGGGCCCGCGTACACCTCGCGCAGCACCTGCTCGGCGTGCTCGCTGCGCACGCCCACCACCAGGCGGTCCGGGTGCAGGGTGTCGCCGACCGCGTAGCCCTCGCGCAGGAACTCCGGGTTCCAGGCCAGCTCGACCTGCTCGCCGGCCGGGGCCAGCGCGGCCAGCCGGTCCGCCAGCCGGTTCGCCGAGCCCACCGGCACGGTGGACTTGCCGACCACCAGGGTCGGCCGGTCCAGGTGCGGGGCCAGCGAGTCCACCGCGGCGTCCACGTAGCTCATGTCGGCCGCGAACTCGCCCTTGCGCTGCGGGGTGTTGACGCAGATGAAGTGCACGTCGCCGAAGGCCGCGACCTCCTCCCAGGAGTCGGTGAACCGCAGCCGCCCGGTCGAGCCCTCGTGGCCCGCCACGTGCTTGAGCAGCAGCTCCGACAGCCCGGGTTCGAACATCGGCACCCGGCCGGCGGCGAGCGCGGCGAGCTTGTCCCGGTCGATGTCCAGCCCGAGGACCTCGAAACCGAGCTCGGCCATGCACGCGGCATGCGTGGCGCCCAGGTAGCCAGTACCGATCACCGTGATGCGCGGAGCCACGGGTGTTCCCTTTCGTTCGGGCCGTTCCAGGCAATGCGACGGCCGCAGGCACAGATGCTATCGGTACCCCTACCAGCGGGGGGGCGGCCGGTTCCACGATTTCCGCCCGAAAGTCTGTACGGAAGGTTCACAATGCGCGCATGACTGCCGAGGAGCGGCCGGACGAGGCCGACGAGGACCAGGGGCCGCTCAGCATCTTCGACCGGGACGACGACCGCGACGGCGACCTTTCTAGCGAGGCGGAGACCGCGCCGCGCCGCCGCCGGGGCCGCCGGCTGCTGCTGTGGACCCTCGCCGTGCTGCTGGTGCTGTTCGGCGCCGGCTTCGGCGCCCTGGTGTGGACCGCCGACCACTACGCGTCCTCGGTGGCGCGGATCCCGAACGCCTTCCCGACCGGCGGCGCCGGACAGCCCACCGCCGTCCCGCACTCCGGCCAGACCTTCCTGCTGGTCGGCCTCGACGCCCGCGCGGACCAGCCCACTACGGGCCAGGCCGCGAAGGCCCCGGCCTGGCAGCTGGGCGCGCAGCGCAGCGACACCATGATGCTGATGCACATCTCCGCCGACCGGAAGTCCGTCTCCGTGGTGTCCATCCCGCGCGACACCTGGGTGTCCGTCCCCGGACACGGCAAGGCGAAGATCAACGCCGCCTACTCCTGGGGCGGGCCCGCGCTGATGGTGCAGACCGTCCAGGACCTCACCCGGATCAGGATCGACCACCTCGCGGTGATCGACTGGAACGGCTTCCGAGCCCTCACCGACGCCGTCGACGGCGTCGACATCACCGTCCCGCGCACCATCGAGGCCAAGGGCGACGCCCGCGAGTGGCCGGCCGGCACCCACCACATGGACGGCGCCGAGGCCCTGCTCTACGTCCGCGAACGCCACGGCCTGCCGAACGGCGACCTCGACCGCACCAAGCGGCAGCAGAACTTCCTGCGCGCGCTGATGCTCCGCACCATGAACTCCGGCACCCTCTCCAGCCCCGCCAAGCTCACCGGCCTGCTCGGCACCGTCGGCGACGTGGTCTCGGTCGACGACCGGCTCAGCAACAGCGACCTCTACGACCTCGCCTGGAGCCTGCGCGCGGTCCGCCCCGACGGCGTCCACTTCATGAACGCCCCCTTCGGCGGCTTCGACTCCATCGACGGCCAGTCCGTCGTCCTGATGGACGACGGCGCGGCCGGCGTGCTCTGGGACGCGATGCGCACCGACCGGATGGACGATTACCTCACACAGCACCGCACCAGCGCCGACACCCTCGGCGACAACGTCGACTGACCGGGCCGACGAGCCTAGGATGAGCATTACTCGACGGTAACTATCCCAAGGGGCAGAGCAGATGGCTGGAAACTCCGGAGCGGACTTCGACCTCTACCGGCTGGGCGAGGAGCACGAGATGCTCCGTGAGTCGGTGCGTTCGCTGGCGGAGGCGAAGA
>NZ_BMRI01000060.1:16694-20520 GCF_014648555.1 Kitasatospora griseola | reverse complement strand
TTCGCGGACCAGCCGCCACGAAGATCACCGCCACCGCATCACAACGCGCAGTTGATCAATTACCCAACACTTTCTCACGCGGGAGCCCCCGGGGCTCCGGGGCCCTGGGGCTCCGGGGCCCCGGGTGGGCTCGGCCGCCGGGCCCGGCAACGCCGCCGCGGGGCCCCGGCCGGCCGGGGCCGGGCCCACCTCCGCAGCGGCTCCGTCCCAGCCGCGGTCGGCGGCCCGACCGATGCGGCGGCGCCGCCCGGCGGCGGCGCGGCGTTGCCGTCCGCAGGGGTCGTTGCCGGCTGCAGGGGCCGTCAGGGCCGTTCGCGGAGGAAGGTCACCACGGCGTCCAGGAATTCCGTCGGCCGTTCGACGTTCGCCAGGTGCACCGTGGGCAGGACGGTGAACCGCGCGCCCGGGATGGTGGCGGCGACCTCTTCTCCGTGGGCTGCGGAGGTGACGGTGTCGTGCTCGCCCGCGATGACCAGTGTCGGGCTGGCGATGAGCGCGGCTGTGCGGCGCAGGTCGGAGTCGCGTACCGCGGCCCAGCTCCCGGCCACGCCCTCGCGTCGCGTGGCGAGCAGTGTGCGGCGGAAGCCCTCGACGGTCTCGCTGCCCTCTTCCAGCATGGCGGCCGGGAACCAGTTGCGGAGGAACATCTCCGCGGTGGCCCGCATGTCGGGGGCCTCCAGCAGTTCGGCGATGGGACGGTCCCACTGGCTCGCCGGGCCGAGGTGCGCGGCGGTGTTGGAGAGCACGAGGCGGTCGACCCGCTCCGGAACGTGGATCGCCAGCCACTGCGCCACGATTCCGCCGAGGGACAGGCCCAGCACGTGCACCCGTTGCAGGCCCAGTGCGTCCAGCAGTTCCACCGCGTCGCGCCCCAGCCGGTCCAGTGAGTACGGGCCGCTCGGGACGTCCGAGGCGCCGTGGCCGCGTGCGTCGTAGCGCAGCACCCGGAAGTGCTCGGTGAGGGCCGGCACCTGGCCGTCCCACATGTGGAGGTCGGTTCCGATGGAGTTCGAGAGCAGCAGCACCGGCTTGCTCTCGTCGCCGTCGTAGCGGTAGGCGAGGCGGACTCCATCGCCGGTGGTGATGGCGGTACGGGTCTGGGAGGTCATGTCGGCTCCAGTGGGTTCAGCGGCTATGTGCCCAGCCTAGGAACGCCACCCGCAGAGTTCTATGACAAAGATCGGAACAGGACTGTAGGTTGTCTGGACAATGTCGAACTTCACGCTCCACGAGTTGCAGTGCTTCGACGCCGTCGTGAGCGAGGGCGGCTTCCAGGCCGCCGCCGAGCGGCTGCACCGCTCGCATCCGTCGGTCTTCGCCGCGGTGGCCAAGCTGGAGCGCCAGTTGGGCCTGACCCTGCTGGATCGCTCGGGCTACCGGGTGCGGCTCACCGGGACGGGGCAGGCCTTTCACCGCAAGGTCCGCCTCCTGCTGCACGAGGGAGAGGAACTCCGCCTCTACGCCGCGCAGTTGGCGATGGGCGAGGAGGCCGAACTGCGCGTGGTGCTCGGGGACCTCTGCCCGCTGCCGCCGGTACTGGCGCTGCTCGGCCGCTTCTTCGCGCAGCACCCGCAGACGCGACTGCACCTGCAGTTCGAAACGGTGACCGGCCCCTGGGAGCGGCTGCTGGAGGACGAAGCCGATCTCATCGTGCACCGCCTTCCCAGAAGTGACGTGCGGATGGAGTGGGTCAACCTCGGCCGCGTCGCGCTGGTGCCCGTGGTGGCGCCCGGTTTCCTGCCCTTCCCCCCGGACACCGACATCACGCCGCAGCGGATGCAGGCCTTCACCCAGTGCATCGTCCGGGATTCGGCGCGGCACCCGTCCGAGCAGGGCCACTTCCTGGTCGAGGGCGCGCCCCGGTGTTCCGTGCCCGACCACCTCATGAAGAAGGAGCTGATCCTGCACGGCATGGCATGGGGGCACCTGCCGCGATTCATGATCGAGTCGGAGTTGCGCGACGGAAGCCTGCTCTCCATCGCCGGACGGCACTTCCCCGGCGTGGTCGAAGAACTCTCGGCAGCGCGCCTGCGCGACCGGCCGCACGGCCCGGTCGCCGATCAGCTGTGGGACTTCCTGGCCCGCCACGCACCGGTACTGCGGCCAGCGCTGGGCCGCATGCCCAGGACGAAGGCGGCACCGGCACGTCCCTCGGGTTGAACCCGCGCTGCCGGCCGGCGGCCGATGCCGTACCGCCGGGATCAAGGTCCGCCGGCACCTGCGGCAAGGCGGGTCCGACCCGAGTGGTGACGGGCAGGGCCGCCGCCTCCGGCCGGGTTTCCCGTGGCGGGGCCGGCGGCCGCCCGGACGGCAGCCCCCCCCGGGCGGCGGGTCCGCGTGCCGTGGAGGTCGTGCGGGCATCTCCCGGTCGGTGGAGGTACGCCAGCCATGAACCTCTGCGACCGGTGGTGGGTGGCGGCCGGTGGCGTTCTTCGCCGTCCGGGGTCCCCCGCCGTGTTCCGACGTCGTCGCGGCATTCCCGGTCTTGCCGGGCGATTCCGCCGGAATCCGCTCGACCGTCCCTGTGCCTGACGGCCGCGGGTACGAAGACCCGAGGCCGGCGGCTCGTCCGTCGGGCCCGGCGCGGCGGCCCGTCCGAGGGCGGTGTCCGGGGCCGTCGCCACGACGTGCGTGCGTGCGGCCGGCCATCCGGGGTCGGTCCGCCCCGTTGACGGGGAAGGCCCGCCGGTTTCGGCCGCACCGGATCGCCGGCGGCACCGGCCGGAGCGGAAGCCCCGGCCGGTGCGAGGGTGTCAGGCCTTGGCCCGGTCGGCCCCGGGGTGCTGCTTGTTGGCGTCGACGACCGCGCGGGTGACGATGGCCGTGCGTTCCACGACGGTGCCGGGCTTGACGCCGTTGACCTCCCGGATCTGCACGCCGCGGCTGCCGAGGTACTGGTGGCTCTCCCGGTCGAAGATCCACTCCGACCGCTCGCCGGTCTGCGGGTCCAGGCGCGCCAGCGCGATCCCGTCGCGGTCGGAGGCGTCCTGCGCGTGCTCGACCACCACGACGCCCGGGATCCTGCCGGCCGCCTCGTAGAGCGCGCCGGCGAGGCCGGAGGGCACGAGCTGCTCGCGGATGATGGAGCCGATCTCGTTGAACGCCTGCTGGTCGCGGTCCCGGGTGCCGCCCGCCGTCGAGTAGGCGAACTTCAGCAGCGCGTCGGGGTCGGCGGGCTGGGCCGCGAGCCACGTGTAGGTCAGCTGCTTCAGGGGATCGTCGCTGCCCAGCGCGATGCCGCCCTTGGCCTGGTAGCCCGGCTCGTCCAGCCAGCCCTTGGTGCCGTCGGGGGACTTCCACACCTCGCGGTCGTGCAGCGGCTGGACCCAGGTGGCGGACTCCCCCGTGTCCCCGTTGAAGCTGGAGGCCATGAACGAGACCCGGCTCTTGATGTAGATGTACTGGCCCGGTACGGGCCGGGGCGCGGTGTTCGCCGTCGCGGCGGCGGCGAGCTCGCGCACCGTCGAGGTGACCTTGACGGCGCTGCCCTCCTCGATCTGCACGACGGGCGCCTTGACCGGCCGCGGGGCCGCCACCGTCGCGGTGTCGGGCGAGGCGCCCAGGGAAACGACCACGGCGAGGGCCGCGGCCGCGGCGACCGGCGCCGCGATCAGGGCGGAACGGCGCAGCGGGCGCCGTGCCGGGGCGGGCGCGGGGGTGGGGTCGGGCCGGTGGATCTCGTTCATCAGGTGCTCCTCGAGCAGGCGCCGGCGGTCGGCCGCCAGGCGGGGGTCGGCCGGCGCGGGCAGGAGGCCGGCCAGTTCCGCGTGGTCGAGCGGTTCGTTGCGCCGCCGCGGGTTGCGGATCATCGGTGCGTCTCCTTGTG
>NZ_BMRI01000060.1:4220-16662 GCF_014648555.1 Kitasatospora griseola | reverse complement strand
CGGCCGGGCCGCGGTGTCGCGGCTGCCCTGTGTTTGTCCGGGGGGCGGGTGGGGTTCCGTGTTCTTCTTCGCGGCGCGCAGTTCCTCGTCCGCGAGTCTGCGCAGTCGGGTGCGTGCGCGGGACAGGCGCGAGCGCACGGTGCCGACGGGTACGCCGAGGGTGGCTGCCGCTTCGGCGTAGCCGAGCCCGGACCAGACGCACAGCGCGAAGACTTCGCGTTCCGGGCGCCGCAGGCGCGCCAGGGCCTTGCGGGCGGCCGCGAGTTCCTCGGAGTCGGCCATGCGGCCCACGAGTTCGTCCGCGAAGTCGGGGACCGCGTCGGCGGCGGGCAGGCGGGACATGGCCGCGCTGTGGCGGCGGGCGGCGCGGGTCGTGTTGCGCAGCACGTTCACGGCGATGCCCATCAGCCAGGGGCGCGGGCTGTCGCCCTCGTCGCGGAGCTTCCCGCGCAGGCGCCAGGCTTCCAGGAAGGTCAGCGAGACGACGTCCTCGGCCAGGGCCCAGTTCCCGGTCACGCGCACGGCGTGGCGGTACACCAGGGAGGAGTGGTCCCGGAACAGGTCGCGGAACGCTTCGGGGTTCCCGGCGCGCAGCCGGGAGTGCGGATGGTTCACGCCTTGCCTTGTCCGAGCAGGAACACCGGTTCCCGTGACTCAGGTCACCGGTCGAAACCGGTGGGGGTGGGTGCGGGGCTCGGCCCGAGGGCCCGGATCCCGCAGGCCGGCGCTGCGTCACTGCGGGAAGCACTCGCCGACGTGGCCGGCGGGGCCTGCGAAGTCCGGCTCGCGGGTCGGCGGACCGGCGTCACGACCGGCCGGCGCGGCAGCCGGGGACGGTTCCTCCGCCGCCGGTCGGGGCCGCCTGACGCACAACCAGTTTGCCTGACGCACAGTCACCAGGCGTGCGGCGGGCGGGTTCGGTCGCTCGGCCGCCCCCGGAAACGCGTGTCGGTCGAGAGGGGCATCAGAACGAAAAAGCGGTGTCCTTGAGCAGGCGCAGGACTTTGCGCCAGCGGGGAGCGGTGGCGCGCCAGTGCTTCTCCGCTTCCACGCTGACGCGGGTGACGGCCAGTTTCCTGTCTGCGGTGCGGACCATGTCGATCCGCTGGGTGTTGTGCGTCAGCGCATTGAAATGGAACTCTCCGACCCCCAGCGAGGAAGCCGCGTCCTCCCGGGTCATCCACTCGCCGCCCTCCGGGAGAGCACGGTAGGCGAAAGGTATCTGCGGGAGGCCGTCCGTCCAGGTCTTCACACAGGCATTGTCCTCGACGGCCCACGGGGTTCGCACCGAAGCCGACGGAGAAGGCGGGAGTGCGTCTGCGACGACCTCAACCGGCCCCACCGGAACGGCGGGAAGCGGCTCCGCCAGCTGTTCGACCGGCAGGCCCGCAGGTGGCCGGGGCACCGGCGCAGCCGGCGAGAAGAGGTCGGCGGCGAGCTGAGCCGTCGTCCGCCCGTTCGAGGGGTGGGGCCGCTTTTCACGCCGCTCCGGACAGGGAGCGGCTCGGGTGGACCGCGGCCGGCCTCGAAGAGGGCTTCTGCTTCGAGCGCTCGGACGAGCGGTGCCTGCCGGGTCGGCGCGCGTGGCGCAGGTGCAAGGTGCGCGTCATCGCCGAGGCGGTCGTCGGCGCGGGTCGCCGGCGCCCGGTGGCACCGGGCCGTGGGGATCCGGACGGGCGGCTTCGCTGCGTCGGCCGCGGCGCCGTCCCGAACCGCGTCCTGGCCCGCGACGTCGCCGGGCGGCCGGCCGTGGACCGGGGGGAGGTTCTCGGCGGGGCGGGGCGGCCGGGAGAGCCTCGGCGTCCGCCCGGTCGGGCTCGGGGCGGCGGCGGAGGTCCCGGCCGACCGGGGCAGGGCGTCCCGACGACTACAGGAACGCCTTACATGCAAGAACAACAATTGCAGACGCGTCCTATTGCAAGCGCCGCGAATGTCGGCCGGCGGGCGCCGCCGCAGTCAGGGCAGGATCGTCGGCAGGAGGCCGCCGTCGACGCCGAGCGCCCTCCCGGTGGTCGCCGAGGCCTGCTCGGAGGCGACGTACGTGATCATGCTGGCGACCTCGTGGGGGCGGATCAGGCACCGCAGCAGCGACGCGACCGCGCGGTTCTCGGTCAGGTGGCGCCGCTCCTGCTCGGCGGGGTCGAGGCCGGGGTAGAGCTCCTCGGACATGGCCGGCACGCCGTCGCTCATCGTCGGCCCGGGAAGCACGCGGTTCGCCGTGATGCCGCTGCCGGCGACCTCCTGGGCCATGCCCCGGGAGACGGCCAGCTGCGCGGTCTTGGTCATGCCGTACTGGACCATGTCGGGCGGGGTCTGGACCCCGGCCTCGCTGCTGACGAAGACCACCCGGCCCCGCCCGCGGGCGACCGTCCGGGGCGCGTAGTGCCGGGCCAGGCGCACCCAGGAGAGCACGTTGACCTCGTAGGAGCGCAGCCGGTCCTCGTCGGTGATGTCGAAGGCGGGCTCGGTCTCGAAGATGCCGGTGTTGTTGACCGGGATGTCGGGGTCGGGCAGCTGCCGGATCAGCTCGGCGGTCCCCGAGGCCGTGCCGACGTCGGCGGCGATGCCGCGTCCGCCGATCCGCTCCGCCGTCTCGCCGACGCGGTCCGGGTTGCAGCCGTTGACCACGACGTTGGCCCCGGCGTCGGCCAGGGCCCAGGCCGCCGCCGCGCCGATTCCGGCCGTCGATCCGGTGACCGGCGCGGTCCGTCCGGTGAGGTCGATCCGCATCCCCGGGCGCCTCTCCTCGGTGGGTGGTGGCGGCCCGCCGGCGGCGGGCCGCTTCCGGTCGGCCGCGCTGTCCGGCTATGCGGCCCCGGTGTCGGTGCGGACCTCGGGCCGGCCCGGCTCCGCCCAGCGCGTGTGGTAGCTGCCGTCGCGGTCGGTGCGGCGGTAGGTGTGCGCGCCGAAGAAGTCGCGCTGGCCCTGGATCAGCGCGGCGGGCAGGCGCTCGCTGCGCAGGGTGTCGTAGTGGGCGAGCGCGGCGGAGAACGCGGGCACCGGGACGCCGCGGAGGGTGGCGGTGGCGACGACCGAGCGCCAGGACGGCAGGGCGTCGGCGATCTCGGCGGCGAACCGCTCCTCGGCGAGCAGGCTGACCAGGCCGGGCTCGGCGGCGTGGGCGGCGCGGATCCGGTCGAGGAACGCGGCACGGATGATGCAGCCGCCGCGCCAGATCTTCGCCACCGCCCCCAGGTCGATGTCCCAGCCGTACTCGGCCGCCGCGTCGCGGATCATGGTCCAGCCCTGGTCGTAGGCGATGATCTTGGACGCGTAGAGGGCCTTCTCGATGTCGAGGACGCCGTGTCCGAGCTCGTGCGGCACCACGTCCGCGCTCCGCGCGGCGAGCGGCCGGTAGGCGTCGCGCAGTTCCGTCCGGGCGGAGGCGACCCGGGCGAAGGCGGCCTGGGCGATGGCGGTGACCGGGGAGCCGAGGTCGAGGGCGCTCTGCACGGTCCAGCGTCCGGTGCCCTTCTGCTCGGCGGCGTCCCGGACGATGTCGACGAAGGGCCTGCCGGTGGCGGCGTCGGTGTGGGCGAGCACCTCGGCGGTGATCCCGATCAGGTAGGACTCCAGGCGGCCCCCGTTCCAGCGCCGGAAAATCTCCGCGATCTCGGCCGGACTGTGGCCGCCGACCTCCCGCAGCAGGTGGTAGGCCTCGGAGATGAGCTGCATGTCGGCGTACTCGATGCCGTTGTGCACCATCTTCACGAAGTGGCCGGCCCCGTCGGTGCCGATGTGGGTGCAGCACGGCTCGCCGTCCACGTGGGCACTGATCCTCTCCAGCATCGGCCCGAGGACCCGGTAGGACTCGGCGGAGCCGCCCGGCATGATCGACGGCCCGTTCAGCGCGCCCTCCTCCCCGCCGGAGACGCCGCTGCCGACGAAGTGGATGCCGCGCTCGCGCAGGGCCCGCTCGCGGCGGCGGGTGTCGGCGAAGTGGGCGTTGCCGCCGTCGACGATCATGTCGCCGGGCTCAAGCAGCGCGGCGAACTCCTCGATCACCTCGTCGGTGGCCGCGCCGGCCTTCACCATGACCAGCAGCCTGCGGGGCCGCTCCAGCGCCGCCACGCACTCCTGCGGCGTCCCGGCCGGGACGAACGCGCCCTCGTGGCCGAACTCCTCGACCAGCGCCTTCGTCCGGGCCGGGGTCCGGTTGTGCACCGCGACCGTGTAGCCGTTGCGGGCGAGGTTCCGGGCCAGGTTGCGGCCCATCACCGCAAGCCCCGTCACACCGATCTGTGCGGATGCCTCCATGGCGGCTGCTTCCTCTCTCAGGATTGCCGGGATCGTCGGGATTGCGGCGCCCGGGCCCGACGGTCCCGCGGTCCCGCCGTGCGCGTCCGGGGCGGCCTGCGAGCGTTCCGGGCGGCCGGAACCAGGGTGTGCCACCCGGGGCGGGCGCGCGCGGGGAACTGGCCCGCCCGGACGACTCCGCACCGGAGCGCGGACGGTGCGGCGAGGTGGGGTGCGGCGAGGTGGGGTGCGCGGCGCGGCGGCGCGGTGGGATGCGAGCGGGTTCACGTCGGCGGCAGCCCTGCCGCAGCGGCTCCCGGCTGGGACCGCGCACAGCGGGGACCGCGATTGCACCCCACCCAATGCCGTCGGATCGTGAACCATGCCGAACCGCCCCCGGGTCCCGAGAGCGCGGGACGAGACGCCGGGCCGGGCGGGGCTGCTGGCGCGGCCGGGCGGCGGGACGTCGTGGAGCGCGGCGGCGTCCGCGCCTTGTCGCTCGCGGACGCCGCCGCGTTTCGGGCCGGGCTCTGGTGTTCGGTGTTCGGTCTGCGCGCCAGGGGTGGCGGCCGTCGAGGGGGCCCGCGCGTCAGCGGTTCTCGATCCAGAAGTCGACGAGGGTGGCGCCGTAGTCGGCGCAGTTCCAGCCGAAGGCCCAGTAGCCCTGTCCGACCCAGGCGCCGTAGTAGATCCTGTTGTTGGAGCACTGCGTCACCGCCCGGGACTGGCCGTAGTCGACCAGCACGTTCGCGCTCCACTTGTAGCTGTCCCAGCTGTACGTCGGGAAGGTGCCGACGTGGGCGGAAGCCGGTCCTGCGGACAGTGCGAGGCTCGCGGCGATCGCGGTCGCCCCGATGGCGAGGGCGCGAAGGCCCGTGATGCCCGTGGTGGTCCCCCGTGTGAGCAGAGGAATCGAGTTCCCCTCCCGTTGCGCGGGGCGAGCCGCCCCGCTGTCCGACAAACGCTAAGAGCGCCCGGACCGGTGTGGCTACGGAGGAGCGGGAAGTGCACGAGCCGGTTCCGGACAGCTTGCGGACCCGGCGGGGGCCGCTCCCGGGACACGTGCCCCGCGCGGAAGAGGCCCGGCCGTGGACCGCGTGGCTGCGGCCGGTGTCCTCGGCCGAGGGTGAGCCGGCCGTGACAATCCTGCGTCCCCCGGGCCGTCGAGCATCCTTGCGGGGTGTTCGCCGCGGGCATGTCGTCGATGCAGCCGCGCGGCCCGAAGCCGGTGGGGTCGGTCCGGGTGGGCCGGGGCACCGGCTGGAGCAGGTCGTCGCACCGGCGGGTGCCGGGTTTGGTGAGAAGGGTGCGGAGCTCGTCGGGGGCGGGGCCCGCGACCGGGCACGGCCGGGCCGGGCCGGGCCGGTGCCGATGCGGGCCTCGGGCGGCCGTCCGGGATCCGACCGGAGGTCCCGGGCCCACTCGGGGGGCATGGTCGTCCTCGTGGTCGTCCTGGTGTTCGCGGGGCGAGTCGGGCGACCGCCAGGACCGGGCTCGTCCGGACTGCCGGATCGTCTTCCGCTGTCGGCCTGGGCTGCAGGGCCGAGGAGGCGCGTGAGAGCTCGCCGGTCGCCGCCGCCGGGACGCGGGCGGTCGCGGAGCGGACCTCGGAGTCGGGGTCGGGGAGAAGCGGGAGCAGGAGGTGCAGGTCGTCCGTGACGGCCCGGCGGGCGGCCTGGATCGCCCGGTCCACCGGGCACATCGTGCTGCCCTCGACCACCAACGGATCCTCGGCAACCCGGAGCAGGCCTTCCCACGATCCGTCCCCCATGTGCCGGCACCGGCCGATCCCGGCGACCGGACGAAGGGCCCGCGCACGGAGTTCGGGGTGCCCGGCCGCCGCGATCCGGAGCAGGAACGGCACCGCCAGTGCCCCCACCGCGATCGTGCCGCCCCGGTGGTGAAGATTCGTCCAGAGCCACCGTAGGGCCCTGTCGGCGGCTTCGGCGCTGCCGGAGCCGGGTGCCGCGAGGAGCCGGGGATGTCCTCGCCCGGGCCGCAGGAGTCCGGAAACCGCCGCCACGGGACGTCGGCGTACCCGAACCCATCCTTGACCTCCCGCGAGATCGCGCCCGCGGCCGCCCGCACGTCGCAGTCCGTACCGGCCCACCGCTCCGACCGGCCCCACGGTCATCGTCCACGGCTCGGCCTTCCGGTCCACCGGCAGCACCGAACCCGGGGACTCCGACGACCGGTGGCCAGGAGGCGGACCGCTTCTGCCGCACACCGGTGCGGCGTACCGCGGCGGCGTCATGTCCCGTGGGCGTCCGCAGTGCCCAAGATCGCCGACGCCGGAGTTGCGGGGCACTCGACGGCCACCAACGGCGGCACCTCCACCGACGGCAGAGGCGGCAGGGACCGCGGCCTCTGCCGGACCGGGGCTGCCGGAGCGGGCGCAGCCGGAGTGGAGGTGCTCGGGGTGGAGGCGGGCGCAACCGGTCGGGGTTTCGCGTGGGGTGTGCGGGTGCGGTCGTTCGGGCGGCGGCCCGGCCTGCTGCTGTGCGGTCGGGAGCCGTTCGCGGTCAGGAGCCGTTCGCGGTCGGCAGCCGGACCACCAGCCGCGCGCCGGGCAGGCGGTCGGGCGGCTCGGCGGCGGCCGTGCCGCCGAGGCTGTGGGCGATGGTGCGCACCAGGGCCAGGCCGAGGCCCGCGCCGCCGGTGTGCCGGTCGCGGGCGTCGTCCAGGCGGACGAACCGTTCGAAGACCCGTTCCCGGTCGGCGGCGGGGATGCCCGGGCCGTCGTCCTCGACGGTCAGCCGCGCCCAGCCGTCCGCGACGGCGAGCGTGACGGCGACCCGGCCGTCCGCGTGCCGGGCGGCGTTGTCCAGCAGGTTGCGCACCAGGCGGGCCGGCAGCGTCTCACGGCCCGTCAGCACCGCCTCGTCGAGCTCGCTCTCGTACGTCAACTCCCGTCCACCGTACTGCCGTTCGGCGAGCTGTTCGGCGATCAGGTCGTGCAGGTCGACAGTGCCGCCGGCACCCGCGTCGGCGTCGGCGTCGGCAGTGTCGCCGGGGCGGTCGGTGTCGCGTTCGGCGCGGGCCAGCAGCAGCAGGTCGTCGGCGAGGTCCTGGAGCCGCTCGGCGTCGGTGAGCGCGCCGCGGACCACCGTCGGCCAGTCGGCGGCCGCCGGGTGCGCGAGCGGCACCTCCAGCGAGCTGCGCAGCGCGGCGAGCGGGCTGCGCAGCTCGTGCGAGGCGTCGGCGACCAGGCGGCGCTGCTCGTCCAGGGCGTGCTGGAGCCGGTCCAGGGTGTCGTTGGTGGTGCGGGCCAGTCGGTGGATGCCGTCCCGGGCGCGGGGGACGGGGACGCGCTCGTGGAACGCGCCTTCGCGCACCGCGGCCATCTGGCGGCGGATCGACTCGACCGGGCGCAGCGCGAGGCCGGTGGCGAGCCAGGCGATCAGCGCGACGAACAGCGACGTGGCGGGGGCCACGTCGTAGGCGAGCACGCGGGTGAGGGTGTCGGCGGTCTCGTCGCCGGTGAGCGGGTCGATCAGTACGTAGAGGAGGAGTTGCTGGTCGGGCAGGTTCGCGGGGTCGGCGTGGGGGCCGTTCGGGGGGAGTTGGGCGAGGCGGGCGGCGGAGACCGGTTCGGTGAGCTTGCGCAGGAAGCGGTAGGTGCGGGGCCCCTCGGTGGGCAGCCGGTGGTGGGGCGCGTGGCCGTTCGGGTAGCGGACGGTGACGAGGTCGGTGCCGAGCATGTGCGGCGAGTCGGCGCCGTACTGGTCCGGGGACAGGGCCGGCAGGCCGAGCGCTGGGTCGGCGTCGCGGGGGTCCTCCAGGTTGGCGGAGCGCAGCCACCGCCCGTCCTGGGCGAGCACCGCGTAGGAGTGGTTCTGGAACTCGCCGCCGCCGGCGCCGGCCCGGACCCTCGCCTCGAGGTCTGCGATCGCCGCCCAGCCCTGTTCGAGGGCGGCGTGCTCGAGGCGGACCCGCACGATGTGGCCGACCAGCGGCGTGGCGACGGCGAACGCCAGCGCGGAGGCGATCAGCGCGGCCCCCGCGGCCCGGGCCCGGACGCCGAGCGCGGGCCACCGGCGCGGGACGAGCACGGGCTGCCGGCGCGAGCTGGGGGCGGGCTGCCGGCGCGGGCGGTCAGCCGGCATCGGCGGGCGACGGAGCGTGGGGGGTGAGCCGGTAGCCGATGCCGCGGACGGTGTCGATCCGGGCGTGCGCGCCGGCCCGGTGGAGTTTGCGGCGCAGCGCGGCGATGTACACCTCGACGATGTTCAGGTCGCCGCGGAACGCCGAGTCCCAGACGGCGTCCAGGATGTCGGTCTTCGGCACGGCCTGGTCGGGGCGGCGCAGCAGGCTCTCCAGGACGCCGAACTCCTTTGCGGTGAGCCGCAGTTCGCCGTCGGCGACGGTGCAGCGGCGGGCCGCCGGGTCGATCCGCAGATCGGCGACGGCCAGCACCGCGGGCCGGCCTGCCGCGCCGCGGCGCAGCAGGGCGCGCAGCCGGGCGGTGAGCACCACGAAGGAGAACGGTTTGGCGAGGAAGTCGTCGGCGCCGCAGTCGAGTGCCTCGGCCTCGTCGTATTCGCCGTTCTTCGCGGTCAGCATCAGGATCGGCACAGGGTTTTCCTCGGCCCGCAGCCGGCGGCAGATCCGGAAGCCGTTCAGGCCGGGCAGCATCACATCGAGCACCACCAGGTCGTACCTGGCGGAACGGGCCAGCTCCAGGCCCCTCGGGCCGTCGGCGGCCACGTCCACCGCGTAGCCCTCGGCCCGCAGGCCCTGGCTGAGCGACCGGGCCAGCCTTTCCTCGTCCTCGACCATGAGTAGGCGCACCGGGCAAGCGTAGGTCAACTCCGCGGCGCGAAAAGGACCGCTGACCGATGTGCCGGTTTTCTCCGGGCTGAAGAAATCCTCAGGTTCTTTCAGAATCGGTTCAGCGGGGCTTTCCTAGCGTCGGTCGGGTGCGAATACCTTTCCGGATCCGTCCCTGTGTGCCGCCGGCGTTCGCGACGGTGTGGCTGTCTGCCGTTGCGGCGGCTCGGCTGCGGGCGTTCGTGGCGGCTCGGCTGCGGGCGTTCGTGGCGGCTCGGCTGCCGATGTCTGCGGTGGCTCGACTGTCTGCCTTCGCGGCGGCTCGGCTGCCGGCCTTTGCGGTGGTGTGGCTGCCGGCGTTCGTGGTGGCGCTGTTCCAGTCGGCGCTGTCGCTGCCGAGGCACTGGCGGATGCAGACCAGCGGCTTCGACCTGGGGATCTTCGAGGAGGCGGTGCGCGGCTACGCGTACCTCGAACCGCCCGTGGTGACGCTGAAGGGCGCCGGGTTCGTACAGCTGGGCGACCATTTCAGCCCTGCGCTGGCCGTGCTGGCCCCGTTCTACCGGCTCTGGCCGGGCCCCGAGACGCTGCTGGTGGCGCAGTCGCTGCTGTTCGCGCTGTCGGCGGTGCCCGTCACCGAGCTGGCCGTGCGGTGGCTGGGGCGGGCCCGGGGCGTGGCGGCCGGGCTGGCGTACGGGCTGTCCTGGGGCCTGTGGCAGGCCTCGCTGTTCGACTTCCACGAGATCGCGCTGGCCGTCCCGCTGGTGGCGTGCGCGACGGCCGCGCTGGCCCGCGGGCGGTGGCGGGCCGCGGTGTGGTGGGCACTGCCGCTGCTGCTGGTGAAGGAGGACATGGGCCTGCTGCTGGCCGGCGTCGGCGGCCACGTCCTGCTGGCCGGGCGCCGGCGGGGGCTCGGCGCCGCGACCCTCGCGGCGGCCGCGCTCGGCACCCTGCTCACCGTCCTGGTGCTGATCCCCGCGGCGAACCCGACGGGCGGCTACGCGTACGGCGCGACGGCCGCCCTCAGGGGCGGCGACCCGGTGACCCGGCTGCTGCTCCCCGCCGCGAAGTGGTGGACGCTCGCCGCGCTCTTCGCCCCGGTCCTGCTGCTGGCGCTGCGCTCGCCGCTCGCCCTGCTGACCGTCCTGCCGCTGGCGGCGCGCTTCTGGTCGACCAACCCCGCGTACTGGAGCACCGGCTGGCACTACAGCGCGGTGCTGATGCCCGTCGTCTTCGTCGCCGCGCTCGACGGCCTGCGCCGGCTGCCTGGGCGTGGGGCGCTGCGCCTCGCGCCCGCCGCGATGCTCGTCGTCGCGGTGCTGGCCGCCCCGCGACCGGACCTGTCCGGTCCCGGCCCCGACGCGCTGACGGCCCGCCGGGTCCTCGCCGCCGTCCCCGACGGCGCGAGGGTCGCCGCCGCGAACCGGCTCGCCCCGCACCTCACGTCCCGCTGCACCGTCTCCCTCTTCCCCTACCTCACCTTCCCCGACGGCGCCGGCTCCACCCGCCTGTCCCCCGACGACCGCGACCCCCTCTTCCGCCCCACCGCCGAATGGGCCGCCACCCTCGACACCCCCGACGACTTCCCCGCCCCCGCCGACGACCTCACCGCCCAGCAATCCCTCCCCACCGCCGGCTACCACCCCGTCGCCCACGGCGCAGGCATCACCGTCTGGCACTGGGAACCCCGACATTGACGACAGGAAGAGCCGAGACCGCAGGCGGGTGCGCGGTGAGCGGCGGGTGGCGGGCGTGGGTGTTCCCGGTCCGGATCGGCCGCTCACCGCGCACCCGGACCGTGCGCCCCGCCGGACCCGCCGTCCGCCGGGGACAGCGGCAGGCGGACGCGGCGGGCCGTCGGCATGTCCGCGCAGTGCGCGGTGCGGTGTCCGTGCGGTACGCGGCGCGGGCCGGCTCAGGGACGCAGCCAGTCCTGCCGGACGGCCTGGGCTCCTGCCTGGAAGCGGCTTTCGGCGCCCAGGCGGTTCATCAGGTCCTGCATCATGCGGCGCACGGTGCGCAGGGACAGGCCCAGTTTGCGGCCGGCGGACTCGTCCGTGTGGCCGTTGCCCAGCAGGTGCAGCAGGGCGCGTTCGGATCCGGTGAGGTCCTGGTCGTCGCGGGGCGCGGGCCGGCCGAAGTCGGCTCCGCTGCGCCACAGTTCGTCGAACAGCGCGTACAGGGGCTGGACCAGGGCCGCGCCATGGAGTTCCAGGGCGCCGCGGCGGCCGTCGCCGGGGTCGCTCGGGACGAGGGCGGCGCTGCGGTCGACGATCACCAGCCGCATCGGCAGGAGCGGCACGGTGCGCGCCAGGCCGCCCAGCTCGGCCAGCCACCGGGCGTAGCACAGGGTGTCGGGGTCGTTGCGGAAGCTGTCCTGGAAGATGCTGCGGATGACGACCCCGCGTTCCAGCGCCACTGAACTTGATTGGGTGATGTCGGGGCCGTCGGCCAGGCCGGCGACCACGGTGATCTCCTGGACGAGCGCCTGGAACTCCGCCCCGACACGGGGTGCCGTTATCGACCGTGCCGCCAGCCCCGAACGAGCTCACGGCCTCTCAGTGGCGGCGAGCTGGGACCGCGCTGGCACGGAGTTCGACAAGTCAGTTCACGCTTCGGGGCCTTTCTGGAGTTGGTCAGCGATGGCGAGGGCGATCGAGCCGGTGATCGAATCGGGTTGCCATGCCCACTGCCCGTTGGGGTTGCACTCAAGGAAGTACCAGTCACCAGCAGCCGTGACGGCGAAGTCGAACGCGCCGAAGACGAGTCGGCAGTCGGTGAGGTAGGCGAGAACCGAGCGCGCGACCCGGGTGGGGACGTCGATCGGAGCGCACTCCATCAGGGACTGGCGCTGTCGCCAGTCGAGATCGGGGCTGTCGATCCGGACCGCGAACAGCTGGCTGCCGACAGCCGTCAGCCGTACGTCGAATGCCTTCCCGACCTTGGCCTGGAACAGGTGCGGGCAGGCGGACACTGCGGCCGTGATTTCGTGCGCGCGTACTTCCCGCACCCACACTTGCTGTGGCCGGCCGTCGACTCGGTACGGGGTGTTCCACAACGGCTTATAGACCGCTCCACCGGTCTGCTGGGCGATGAACTCCCGGGCCTGGTCCGGATCGTTGGTGATCAATGTGCTAGGCACCGGGAAGCCGCTGCGCTGTGCGGTGGCGAGCTGGGTCGGCTTGTACTCCGCTGCCCGGTTGCTCCACGGATGGTTCACGTAGTGGGCTCCGGGGAGCGATGCCAGGATGCCGCCAACGCCCCACTGGGATTGTGATCCGGCGAACCGGCGATCCTGTTCGTCCAGTTCTCTCGGGCCTTGGAACGGCGAGGGGCGACGCGTCCAGACAGAGCGGACTCCGCCGAGATCGAGTTCCCGACTTGGCGTCTGCAAGGTGCCGCGCTGATCGCCCGTACGATACGTGGCGGTCAGCGC
>NZ_BMRI01000060.1:0-4190 GCF_014648555.1 Kitasatospora griseola | reverse complement strand
GGCACCTGCGTGCAGATCGACGCCGGGGTCGAGACGAACTACCGGGACCCGGCGTTCCACGAGGACGCGCAGGACGAGGTCTGCGGTCACGTCATGGTGGCTGGTCAGCACCAGCGCCGTCCCACTCGGGTCTGTCATCACCAGCCGCTGGGGCTATGGTCAGAGTCCGAGTCGTTGTCCGAGTCGGAGTTGCTGTCGGAGTCGGAGCTGTCCGGACCACTCGTGCTCGTGGAGCTCTGCGTGCTGCTGCTGACGTTGGTGCTCGTGGAGTTCGAGGGACTGCTGGCGGCCAGGTGGTCGCCGAGCTCGACGGCATGGCCGTACTCGTCGATGATCACGGCAATCTGGGTCTCGGGGTCGATCACCGGGGTAAGCAGGGGAACCACGGCGGCCTCGGTGTACGGCGCCATGCGGGTGGTGCCCCAGGGGGCGCCGTGGTCTCGGGTTTTCATCGTTCGACTCCCGTTCTTCCGGCTGTTCATACGGATGGCTCTCCCTCTGCCTGAGCGGAGGCCATGGGCAGGTCACCGCGACTTGTTGGCGTTCGCCGCCGCGCCGCCGACGACCACATCCGTGGTAACACGCTCGGGCAGGATGCACAAGGTGACGACAAGCAAAGGGAATTGACGGGCAATCAGAATTGCTGCGACCTGCTGGGCGACGCAGCCATCGAGGTGCTGGCCGAGGCCGGCTGGCACAGCCTGCCCCACCGGGCCGTCGACGCAGCCGCAGGAGTGCCACCGGGGACCGCAAAGAACTACATCTCGACCCGGGGAGCCGTGCCACCGCCGGCCGCTCCGTCCGGCCGACGGCCTTCGCGCCGGAACCGGCGGCCGCTGCCCGAGCGTCCGACTTCCCGGGTTGCCGTCGTCCACCGCCAGGAGGGGTTTCGAATCGTGAGGATCGTGCTGTGGGCCGTCGTCGGGATGCTGTTCGCGCTGCTGCCGCTCACCCACTGGCTGCTGCGCGCCCGTCCCACGCCGCTCCGAGCACCCGTCGCCGCCGCGCTACTGCTCTGGCTGGCACTGGCACTCGCGGTGGCGTTCGACCTGCTGCACCCGCGTAGCGAGGCCGAGCTCTACCTGCTCTACACGCCGCTCGCCGAAGCGGCCGTCCTGATCGGCATGTGGCTGGACCGGCGGATCGCCGGCCCGCGCACCGAGCGCCCGATCGGCTGGTCCCGGGCCGCGGGCATCGCCTTCTACGGCCAGTTGGCCCTTGTCCTCCCCGCGACCCCGCTGCTGGCGCTCGTGGCCTTCCACGAAGCGGGACTCCCGTCCCAGAAGGCCATGCCCGAACCGCCACCCGGCTACACCGTCCTCGAGACCGGCAACGGCTGCGGCAACGGCCACGGCGCCACCTGCTGGCGCACGCTCTACCTGGCAGGCCCACCCGACATACCGACCGCAACAGCCGCCGACCGGATCCGACCCCGCCAACGCTGCGAGACGAACGGCTGGCTGCTCGACCGCCGCAACCTCTGCACCGAGGTGACCACCGACGACACCAGGATCATCTACCGCGTCCTCCTCAACGGCACCGACCTCTAGAACACGCCATACCGGCAGAGCCCACCAGCCAGGCCACCGCCACCACCCGCCACGACAGGCCCGCCGCCCCGGCCATCCCGACCACCCAACTCCCGCACATCCGGGACCGCAACCCACGGCACCGGCACCGGCACCGGCTGCAAGATCGCCCACGCACCACGTCCGCGAACCCAAACAGCAGCGCGGCGGTTGTGCAGTACGCCCGACCCAGGGCCAGCCGGAACGAATCGCTCGGATCGGGAAAGCTCCAATAGACCGCCACCGAGGTATCTCTCCGCAGCGGCCCTCGCCATAGCCAGTCCAAGGCTCAACCCGGCACACCTGCCGACACGAACAACATCGACGACACCCTCCAGGACGTCCGCGCCGGAGGCCTGAGCGGGCAGCGGTGATCATGATCGACGCCAGCGCCACCGTGAAGCCGCTGACCGGCACCGGCCCCGTCGCCGAGCGAGCGCGGCTGGTCGGCGAGGACGTGTACGCGCCGGCGCACCTGGACCACGAGGCGAGCCGGGCGATCGTGCGAACGATGCAGCGCGGCGCGCTCACCGAGAAGGACGCCGGCACGGCAATCGCGGACCTGGACGCGCTGGAGGTCCAGCAGATCCCGATCCGCTGGACCTCCAGCTGCGCGCCTGGGAGCTGCGGGACCGCACCTACGTCGGCGACGCGCTGTACATCGCGCTCGCCGAGACCCCGCTGTGCCCACAACTGACCACCGACTCCAAAACGGCCGACGTCCCCGACAACGCCCGCAAAATCGCTCACATACCGAAGGCATGAACCCGGGCCCTCCGAGGTGCGCGCGACAGGGGAGGGCGTTGCACCCCGGAAGGCCGCGAGCCCGGCCGACCCTTCAGTTCTGTGCGCATATGGGCTGCCCAGGGCCGGAATCGTGTGACCGCTGGTCAGTTCCAGCCGCTGTCGGTACGAGCAATTGCCAAGCTCTGTGGATGGGGCCACGGTCTTGTCAGCGGGCCGGGCTAGGGTGGGCGGCGCCCGCTCGGGCTCCGGCCCGCAGTGTCTGCGATGGGCGGCCTGGGGCAAAGGGGGGTGGCTGGACGGTCCCTCTGGTGCGCCTCGGGGACCGGAGTAGACGCCCGATCCCACCCCCTCACCCTCCTCGGCGCACCGTACTTGGGGACACCCTCGGACGCGTGATCAGGCAGCGGCGGCCTCCGCGCGCTCGACCAGGACGCCGTTCTCGAACCTCACGCCGGCGCGGACGAGGGCGACGAGATGATCCCCTGTAGTCCGGTCCGCTGCCCGTCGGTCAGTCCCTGTGCGCCCGGATCGGACGCGTAGACCCGGGCGATCGTCGCCATGATGAACGGTCAGCTCCTGCGCGGCCGGGCCAGACGCCATGGCCTCCTCCCGACGCACCAACACGACTTGCTGGCGGCACCGGTCGGATTGTGTCTTGGAGGCACGCCCCTCCACTCGCCGAAAGGTGATCCACCGATGCCCGGAATCCGTCCGCTCCCCGCCCCGAAGAGGCTCCTCGTCGCCCTGACCGCCGTCGCACTCCTGCTGGTCGGGTTCGGGGTGTACGTGACGGACCGGGCACCGTCCGCCGCGGCCAGCCCGAGGTCCGCCATCGTCACCGGCGGGCTGTCGGTCAGCATCATGCCGAGCAGTGTCACCGTCGGCGTCGGCACCGTGTCCGCCAACATCCTCTACACCTGCACCGACACCGCCGCCCCCGGCGGAAACGCCGCGCTGCGCGTCGAGTTCGACCAGCACGGCAACGACGCGTCCGCGGAGGTCGCCGTCCCGTGCGGCACCGCGAACGTGAACAAGACGCAGACCGTGACCGCCACCCAGGTCGGCATGAGCGGCACCCAGGAGATCACCGTGGTCGCCGGCCTGACCGACGGCCCCGTGACGGCCGTCGACACCGCCGACACCGTCACCGGCGGCGTCTACGTGCACCTCGACCCGTCCGCGACCTTCCCGGGCAACGGCACCGTCACCCGCACCGGCTACTACAACTGCGCCACCGGCACACCCACCCCGACCTCGACGATCATCACCCTCGACCAGGTCCAACCCGGCAACCTCGCAGCCGCCGGCGAAGGCGTGGTCACCGTCCTCACCTGCAACGGCGCCAACCAGACCTTCAGCATCAACATCACCAGCTGCACCGGAAACGGCTTCACGGCCGGCACCCCCCTTGCGAGCCAGGCTGTGATTCCCACGATCGGCGGGGGAAGCGGCTTCACCGGCCGCAGCACCGTCGACTACTCGCTCCTCCTCGGCTGACCGAGGACGCCCAGGCACACCGACCGGACACCGACGCCCGGGGCCCAGGGCGGGGCAGCCGTACGATCCGCGCCCCGGGGCCGCCCGGTCGCGGGTCCGGCAGGTGAAGTCGACGCCGTCCCGTCCATCCGCTTGCGGCGCGGCCCCGAATGCCGCACGCTCGGCGGGCTCCACGGCGACAGGGCCTGCGACCACCGCTCGATCCCGTTCCTCGGCACGGGCGGCATCGATGGGCCGACCCGGGCTTCTGGTCGGCGCCGTCCGGCAGCAGCGACAGCGGCCACGTCGGAGCCCAAGCCGGCAGGCTAAAGGCTGTCTCGTAACCCTGTGGGCTGGGCGGCGTTGGTCTGGGTGTGCAGGTGCTGTCGGCGGAGCGTC
>NZ_BMRI01000059.1:8364-21374 GCF_014648555.1 Kitasatospora griseola | reverse complement strand
CCACAACTCGTCCGGCACCAGACGCTCCACGATCAGCACGCCCAGAGTCTAGCTATCCAAATGAGATGACTTCTAAGGGCTGGTTTTTCGGACGCTAACTCCGAAAAACCAGCCCTTACATGGCTGTCTCTGCAAGTGACTTCCGAATCAACTGCTCTTCCTGATCGGGGACAGCCTTGATGGTGCGTCGACGCCACGCCTCGGTGTTGCCGATCTTGCGGGGCCTGCGGCGCGGGCGTCGGGGGTGATCTGGGGGCTTCCAGCGCTTCGCCGACCAGGAGGCGGGTGGGGTCGGGGTTCCCACCTGGTCGCCCTGGTCCGGGCCGGCGCCCGCTTGGAACGCGGCATACTCGTCGAACGTTCCGACCAGGAGGCAGCGTGACCGCGCTCAAGTCCGAAACCATCCACACCGACCGGCTGACCCTGCTGCCCCTGCAGGCCGAGCACGCCGACGAGATGGCCGCTGTGCTGTCCGATCCCGGCCTGCACACCTTCATCGGGGGCGCTCCGGACAGCGCCCAGTCCCTGCGTGCCCGCTACGAACGCTGGGCGGCCGGCTCGCCCGACCCCGCCGAATCCTGGTGCAACTGGGTGATCCAGCTCCGCGACGCGGCCTGTCTGGCCGGCACGGTCCAGGCGACGATCACCGCCGACGATCGCGGAGCTGCCGCGGAGATCGCCTGGGTGGTGGGAACCCCATGGCAGCGGCGCGGCATCGCCACCGAAGCCGCCCAAGGCCTTGTCGCCTGGCTCCGAAAGCACTCGGTGCACACGGTCATCGCTCACATACACCCCGACCACGAGGCATCCAGCGCCGTCGCCACCGCAGCCGGACTCACTCCAACCGACCAGTGGCACGACCGAGAGATCACATGGCAGCTGGCAATCAGCTGACCACGCGCATCCACAGGTCTTGACAATTACTCGCCGCCGACGGGGGGTCTATCCACCACACGGACAGGGGTCTACCCACCAGCCGGACGGGGGTCTACCCACCACGCGGACACCATTAAGAGAAGTAGTAGAGAAGTCGCGGCGAGCGCCTCCCGGACGCCGAAGGCCACCTACAGGTGGCTACGCGCGCGAGCCGAACCGGCACTCCAGCACCGGGACGAACAGCGTGAGTCACCCGGCACTGCGGGTCGAGACGTCTCCTGAACGGCCGTAGGCCAGGTGACGGGCTGGCTGCGCGCGTGCGCGCGAGGCCCGACTCGAACGGATCGGCTCCGCCAGAGCCTAGATCGCCTTCTGCGGGGCGATCTTCGGTTCGAACGGAGCCGGCCGGAGCCGAGGGGCGGGTTGAGGCCGACGGAGAGGCCGTCAGGGGCTTTCGGAGACGGCGGGTCCGCTGTGGCGGTCAGGCGCGCGGGAGCAGTATGCCGAGTTCGACCATCGCGGGGGATGCGGGGCCGCCCTGGGAGCGCTCGGTCTTGGCGCCCTTGACGGTGGGGGCGATGGTGCGGGGGTCGACGGCTTCGGAGGGGGCGCCGGTGGCGTAGAGGCCGCGGGGCTCGGTGTCCCGGTCGTGGGGCAGGAGCCAGAAGACCCTGCGTCGGAAGGTGCCGGATGCCCGGGAGGCGCGGGCGGAGGGACCGAGGACGGCGTAGCCGACCATGCGTCCGGCGCTGTGGTAGGGGGGCTTGCCCTTGCGGGACTTGAGTCGCTCGAGGGACTGGCGGACGTAGTCGAGGTGCTCGGTGTCCTCGAGCCAGACGATGTCCGTTTCGTGGGCGAGGTCGGCGGGGTCGATCAGGGCGCTCACGGCTGCGGCTCCTCGTCGGCCACAAGGAGGCCGATCCCTGGGCAGTACTTGCGGGAGTTGGACAGGACCATCTCTTTCGGGGAGGTCATACCCAGTGTCTCGCGCACTCGTGCGGCGAATGCGCGGGCGCTCGCGGGGGTGGCGCCTTCTTCTGCGCACCAGCGGCTGTAGGCGCCGTAGAGCTGGGATTGCTCGGCGCGCAGCCCGTCGGCGATCTTGCAGGTGTCGGTGAGGAAGCGGCCGGTGCTGTCCTCGGTCTCGGCGTAGGCGGTGGTGGCGAGCTGGACGCTCCGGGGGCCGGTGAGGTCCTTGTCACCGGAGAAGTAGCGGCGGGCGCCGGCGACGAGCCAGGCGAGGATGCCGGGGCCTTCTTCGGCGACGAGGAGGCTCGCCAGGTTGTCGATCTTGCGGTCCTCCGCGACGACGCGTTCGAAGGGGACCAGGCGCATGCGGCGCCAGAACGCGAAGCCGCCGGAGTGGACGGGGCACGCGCCGCAGCAGGCCGGGGCGGGGAGGGCGGGCCGGGGCCTTGGGGGTGCGCAGCTTGCGGACGGCACCCACGGCGGCCGGGGCGGTGGAGAGGACGGAACCGAGGTCACGGACGGCGCGGGCGAGCTGGCCGGCCAGGTCCGCGACGACCTCGGCAAGGAGCTGCAGGGCGAGCCGAACGGGCGTCATGACGCCCCCTTCGGAAGAGGTGTGCTCCTTCACCCCTTCGAGGTGCGCAGAGTCCAAGCCGGCGCGCAGGGCGGCGTGGACGGTCCCCGCTGGGGGTGGGTGCGAACGCAGCGGCACATGCCCGAGCCGAGTCACCGGCAGAGCCGGTCGCCGTCTCGACGGCCGAGTCACGCACCGTCGCGCCGCGGGCCCCCACCTGGGGACGATCCGGCCTTCGACCCGCCACCGGACCGGAAGGTGGCAGCCTCGGCACTCCCTCCGCCGCCGGGACGCGGTGGCGCCTTCGTCCCGCTCGCGCGGCCGTTCGCCTGCCGACGGCACCCCACCGGCAAGTGCCGTGGTCGCGTCACGAGTTCTTCCGGGCACCCCACCAGACGTCGCCCACGGAGTAGACACGGTGCCACTCCTCGGGGCGGCCGTCCGACGGCACTGGCACGAGCATCGCATTCGCTTCCCGGCCGACCGAGCGGAGCTGGTCGTTCGTCAGGTGGCGGCAGAGCCAGAGCAGCGAGGCCATCTCCGGCGCTCTCGGGTCCGTCCGGGCCGGTGGGTGCGGCAGGGGCAGCCCGGCCATCGCCATCACGTCCTCGGGCGGGAGGCCGAGGACGGTGGCGAACGCTGCGGCGATCTTCGGAGTCAGCGCGGCTGCGCCAGTGCCCACTGCCGGAATCGTCGGGCCCGACAGTGTCAGGTCGGTGAGAGTGGCCAGGATGGTGGCCATGTCGCGCGTTCGCAGGTTTCGCCCGTACCACAGGAGGTTGACCAGGACGGCCCCGAACCCCGCGGTCCGGGGGTCGAAGATCTGCGGTGGTGCGGGCAGTATCTCGAGCGACTCGCGCGGAAGGCCTTCGACCAGGTCTACGAGGTGGGCCAGCCGATCGGCCGGCAGTACCCTCGCCGTCGCGACGAGCTTCGCCTTCCCGTAGCCTGTCTGGCTTCGGTGTGCGAGAGCCTCCGGCACCACGATCCCGGCCATCAGATAGAGATCGGCCGCATGGAAGCCGAGTGCCGGGGCGAGCAGGTCCAGTTGGGGGACCAGCGGTGGTGTACCGGCGAGGATGCCCTGGAGCTCCGCAACCGGCAAGCCGGACGCCGAGGAGAGTTCGGACGGCTCCGTCCCGCGGTGCTTCAGCAGTCGGGCCAGGATGGTGGCGAAGTACGATGAGTGAACCATTCTCCAGAACCTTCTTCACAGCGGGACGGCCGACAAAACAGCAACAGTACTAGTGCACCACCGGCCAGGGATCCCACAGGGCTTTTTCAACGTCCAGCCCAAGGTCGCGAAGCGCATCCATCACCATCTTTTTTTGTGCGACATAGTCACTCTCGTTGTAGTTCTTGGCGTAGCTTCCCGGCCGATAGTGACCGGACCCGTTTCCTATCCACAGAACTTCACCATCCGCCCCGATTTCGAAGTCGCCTGCGGCCAGAACGGGTTCAGTATCCGCGAGCGAAGTGTGACCGGGCCCCGATATGGACTCCGTCCCCACATCTTCGAAGTCCATCTGCATCGCCCGTACCGCGCCGTCCCTGGTCCGAACGAAGATGTAATTCCCTTCGGGCAATCTCAAGCCCTCTTGAGGCGTGATGACCACATCTTCGTCCCCGAGGGGCCGCTGCTTCTGGCCGTCCAATCCGGTCCGGTGCGGATCCCACGTGTAGGTGATCGGCATCGTATCCCCGGGCCCACTGCATATCTGACAGCCCTTCGGCGTACCGGCCTCGGCGCTCGCCTCCGGCGCGGCTTCGGCTGCCGGGTTCGCCGTCGGTGTCGGCGAACCGTCGGCCTTGGACGAGCCGCCGCTCGGGTGGACGATCGTATTGTTCGCGTCGGGGTTGCTCGACTTGTTGTTGGTGGGGCGGGGCGACGAGGACGGAGTGTTGGCTGCCTTGCCCGGGGACGGGGACGAGGAGGGGCGGTTCCCGGGGATCCCGCGGGAGTCGCCGCCGCGCGGCATGTCGCCGCTGTCGCTCCATTCGGACACCGGCCTGCCGGCCTCGATGGCTTCGTAGCTGCTTTCGTCCATTTCCGCCCGTAGCCGGGCGGCCTGGTATCGGGCGCTGCGCCGGATTTCGAGGGTGCGGCGTTGTTCTTCGAGCTTGCGGAGGCGTCGTTCGGCTTTCGATCCCTTGGTTTCCGGCTTCGCCTCTCCCTCCCCCGCCTCGGACTCGCCCTTCTTGCCCTCCTCTGCTTTGCCCTCCTCTGCCTTGCCTTCGGCCTCCCTGGCCTTGCCTTCGCCTTCCGGTGATCCGTAGCGCGGGACCACGCGCGGGAAGTTCCACGAGCCGCCGCCGCCCATCGCTCCGCCGCCGCCCGAGGGGTTGGAGAAGACGCCGTGTCCGGACGGGTCGGTGGCGTCGAGGGGGTCGTCGGCGGTGTAGGCGTAGCGGTTTGCGGTGGCGGCGTTGGTGGGGGCGAGAGTGACGGTGTCTCGGCTGGTGAAGGCGCCGGCGCTCGGGTCGTACCAGCGGGTGGCGGTGTTGACGAGGTGGGTGGCGGGGTCTGTCCAGCCGCCCTGGTAGCCGATGGCGGCGGGGGTGCCGGTGGTGGCGAGGGTGTTGCCCCAGGGGTCGTAGGCGGTGGAGCTGGTGGGGGTGTTGCCGGTGGGGGTGTAGGTGGCGACGAGGTCCTGGTGGCGGTCGCCGAGTGCGAGGGCGGGGCCGCCGGGGGTGGTGAGGGCGGTGAGGGCGCCGGTGGGTGAGCGGTCGTAGGCGCGGGTGCCGTCGCCGGTGATGTTGTCGCTGGTGCGGTCGTAGGTGAAGGTCGCGGTGCCGGCGGTGGCCAGGCGGCCGAAGGCGTCGTAGGTGTAGGCGGTGGTGCCGTTGGCGGTCTGCTGGTCGAAGGCGTCGTAGGTGCGGGTGGTGGTGCCGTCGGAGGTGAGTGTTCCGCGGGGGGTGTAGCTGTAGGTGGTGGTACCGGTGGACAGGCGGCGGTCGCGGTCGTCGTAGGTGGAGGTGGTGGCACCGGACTGGATCAGGTTGCCGTCGTTGTCGTAGGCGTACGCGGTGGTGGCGGTGCCGTTGTTCCAGGAGGTGAGGCGGTCGGCCCAGTCGTAGGTGTAGGTGTTGGCGGCGGCGCCGGCGAGGCCGGTGGTGGTCTTGCTGGTGAGGTGGCCCTTGGGGTCGTAGCCGTAGGTGATGGATGCCTCGGTGGCACCGGCAGGGCCTGTGAGGGTGTCGCCGGTGAGGCGGTGCAGCTTGTCGTAGGTGTAGGTGCGGGTGGCCGTGCCGGTTCCGCCGGTGCGGGTCGTGGTGAGCTGGTCCACCGCGTCGTAGGTGTAGGTGAGTTGGGCGCCGGTGAGGGGCTCGCTCTGGGTGGTGAGCCGGTTGGCGGCGTCGTAACCGAAGGCCGCGGTGCCGGCGGCGTCGGTGCGGGCGGTGAGGTTGCCTGCCGCGTCGTAGCTGAAGGATGCCTGGCCGCCCGTTCCGGTCTGGGCGGTGATCAGGCTCCGGTCGTCGTAGGTGTAGGTGTTGGTGGCGGTTCCGACGGTGCCGGAGGTGAGGCGGCCGGCCTGGTCGTAGCCGAAGGTGCGGGTGGCGGTGGCTGCTTCGGCGCTGGTGCCGGTCTGTTGGGTGAGGTGCCCGTCGGCGTCGTAGGTGTAGCCGATGACTGTGCCGCCGGGCCGGGTCTCCGCCGTCAGTTGCAGGGCGGCGTCGTAGGCGCGGGTGTAGGTGCGGTCGGCTGGGTCGGGGTAGGCGGGCGTGGCGGGCTCGACTGTGGATTCGGCGAGGCCCAGCGAGTTGTACGTGTAGTAGACGTCGGCGGGAGTGGCACCGGCGGTACGGGTGTGGGTGTAGCGGGTGAGGTGTCCGGCCGGGTCGTGGCCGAAGCCTGTGGTGATGGAGGTGCCTGTGGCGACCGGCTGGGTCTGCTGGGCGATTCGGTCGGCGGCGTCGTAGGTGTAGGTGGTGGTGCGGCCCATTTCGTCAGTGGTGGAGGTGCGATTGCCGTCGACGTCGAACGTGGCTGCGGTCCGGGCGAGCACGGTGGTGCCGTCGTCGGACAGTTGCGCGGTGCCGGTCTCGTGGCCGGCCCGGTCGTAGGCGTGGGTGGTGGCGGTGTTGTCGGGGAGTGTGGTGCGCAGCAGTTGGCCGGCGAGGTTGCGGGTGTAGGTGGTGGTGTGGCTGAGGGCGTCGGTGGTGGCGACGGGTTCGTCGGCGGCGTTGTAGGCGGTGGTGCGGGTGTGCTGGTTGGGGTCGGTGACGGCGATGGGGTTGTCGGCATCGTCGTAGGTGAGGGTGGTGGTGTAGGCGGCGGGGGTGGGCTGGCGGACCAGGTCGGTGGCGGTGCTCTGTCGGCCGAGGTCGTCGTAGGTGGCTTGGGTGACGGCGCCTGCGGGGTCGGTGCGGGAGAGCGGTTCGCCGGCGAGGTCGTAGGAGGTCGTCCAGGTCGGGGTGGTGCCGTTCACGGGCGGGCTGGTGGTTCGGACCGGGCGGCCGAGTTGGTCGTAGCTGATGGTGCTGACCCGGTTGAGGCCGGTCGGATCGACGGTGAGGGTGGCGGGCAGGCCGGCCGGGTCGTAGTCGATCGTGGTGACAGGGGTGACGGGGGTGGTGGTGCCGGGTGCGGTGTAGGTGTTGGCGGCGGTGGCGGTGACCTGGCTGTCTGCGTTGTAGGTGAGGGTGGTGATGTTTCCGTTGGGGTCTTCGGCCGAGGTGCGGTCGCCGAAGGTGTTGTAGCCGACGGTGGTGATCGGTGCGGCGCTCTGCCGGAGGGCCTGTCCGGTCGCGAGGTTGTAGACGTCCGTGGTGACGGCCGGGGCGATGGACTGCACGGTGTGCCCGGCGGCGTCGTGGACGAAGGAGGTGGTGAAGGCGGCGGGGTTGGCGCCGGTGGCGTTGCCGAGGGGGCTGATGGTGGTCAGCGGGAGGCCGCGCTGGTCGTAGGTGTTCTTGACGACGGAGTCGGCAGGGGTGTTCTTGACGGTCTGGGTGAGGACCTGGCCGACCTTGTTGTAGGTGGCGTCGATCTCGCGGCTCTCGCCGCCGCCGGACAGGACGCTGGTGAGGATGTTGTTGCCGGCGTCGTACGTGTATGCGGTGGTGCGGTTCAGGCCTCCGGGGTCGAGCGTTGTGGAGGTGGTGCGGCCCGCGGCGTCGAAGACGGTGGCGACGGTGGTTTTGCCGCCGCCGGTGGTCTGCTGGGTGAGGTGGCCTGCGGCGTCGTAGGTGTTCTGCTGCAGGATGACGGTGCGTTGGGTGCCGTCGGGGTTGCGGTAGGCATCGAGGTCGGTCTCGGCGACGGTGTTGTCGTCGTTGTAGTAGGTGTGGGTGGTGCGGCCCATCGCGTCGGTGACGGTGGCCAGGCGGCCGGCCGGGTCGTAGGCGCGGGCTTCCAGGATCTGGAAGCGGGAGGGGACGGGGTCCAGCGGGCTGCCGGTGTAGTTGTTGATGCCGGTGCGCAGGAGTCGGCCGTCGCCGTCGTAGGTGTAGCTCCAGGAGGTGCCGGCCGTGTCGGTGCGGTTGATGGGGTGGGCTTCGGCGTCGTAGAGGTAGCTGGTGGCGCGGCCGGCCGGGTCGGTGCTCTTGGCGAGTTGGTTGTGGGTGTTGTAGGCCCAGGTGACGGTGCGGGGGCTGTCGCCGCCGGTGGTGTCGGAGACGGTCTGCGTGGTGCGGTTGCCGTCCGAGTCGTAGCCGGTGGTGGTCTTGCGGGTGTGGACGGTGCCGGTGACGGCGTCGGTGGTGGCGGGATCGGTGCGGGTCAGGGGGTGGCCGAGGCCGTCCCAGGTGTATGTGGTGGTGGTGCTGGCGGCGGCGGGGCCGCAGTCGGTGCAGGTGGTGGTGGTGGCGGCGCGGCGGCCGAGGTTGTCGTAGGTGTAGGTGGTGACGAGGCCGGTGGGTGCGGTGGTGCGGGTGAGGTTGCCGGTCTTGTCGTAGGCGTAGGCGGTGGTGGCCCCGGCGGTGTCGGTGCTGGTGGCGAGGAGCGCGGGGGGTTGGGTGCCGGTGGAGCCGACTGCGGGCTCGGTGCCTGCGGTGTAGGTGACGGTGGCGGTGCGGCCGGTGGGAAAGTCGGGGGTGGCGGGGGTGGTCGTGGTGGTGGGGTCGCCGAGTGCGTTGTACGCGTAACTGGTCGCGTACGTGGTGTCGTTGGCGTTCTTTGCGCGGGCGTCGCTGCTGGTCAGGCGTCGGTCGTTGGCGGGGTTGAAGGGGTTGGCCTGGTCGAGCGAGTAGGTGGCGTATGCGGTGTGGCAGTGTGCGGCGTCGGTGCAGGTGGTGGTGGAGACCGGGTTGCCGCGCTCGTCGTGGCCGGTGGTGGTGGTGTGGCCGTCGGGGTCGGTGACGGTGTAGAGGAAGCCGTGGGTGTCGTAGCCGTAGCGGGTGGTGGCGGCGTTGGCGTCGGTGACGGCGGTGAGTTGGCCGGTGCGGGTGTCCCAGCGCCAGGTGAGGGTGTGGGAGAGCGGGTCGCTGGCGGTGGCGGTGGTGATCTTGGTCTGGGCGGCGGCGCTGCCCATGGCCTTGTAGTGGGCGGTGACGGCGTCTGCGTTCAGCACGGCCGGGTAGTAGGCGACTTCGGCGATGGTGCCGGTGAAGCGCCCGTCGGGGCTGGTGGGGTGGTTGGGCCAGGTGCCGTCGGCGGTGCCGGCACCGACGTAGGCGTAGGCGGTGCCGTTGGCGAACACGGTGCGCTTGGTGGTGCTGCCCGCTGCCTTGGCGCCGTCGAGGTAGAGGGTCTGGCCGTTGTCGTCGCCGGCGAGGACGGCGTGGTGCCAGACATTGTCGTTGACGGCGCTGCCTGAGATCAGGGTGTTGGCGGCGTCACCGGTCCACAGGTCGCCGTAGAGCTTGCCGTCGACTCCGACGTACAGCGCGGGGTTCCACTGGTCCACCCCGCCGGTGTGGGCGGCGCCGAGCGGGAAGGACTGGTAGCCGTACAGCACGCCGGCAGCACTGGTCTTGAACCACAGTTCGATGCTGTTGGGGCCGCGGACGGGTATGGCAGTGCCGGGCAGTTGGAGCGAGGACGTGGTGCCGTTGAAGGAGGCGGCGGTGCCGTCGGAGCTGCCGGAGGGGCCGGTGACGCCGAGGTTGGTGCTGGTGTAGGTGCCGTGTCCCTGTTCGGGCAGGGCGGTGCCGAGGGTGTCCTGGACGATCTTGGCGCCGACGGGTTCGTTCAGCCGCCAGTAGGCCTCGGGGGTGGAATCGATGACTCCGGTGCGGTAGTTCGCCGACTGGCTGACGGCTTCGCCGGCGGGGGCGGTGGCGTAGCTGTAGTGACGGCCGATCGTGTTGGTCTCCAGGGCGTAGCCGTAGTAGGAGAAGTCGGCGATCTGGCCGGTGAAGTGTCCGTTGCTGTCGGCGGGTTGGCTGGGCCAGCCGGTGACGGTTCCGGCTCCGAGGTAGGAGTACTGGGGGCTGCTGTACTTGGTGGGGCCGGTGACGGGGTTTCCGCTGGCGTTGCCGTCGAGGAAGAGCTGCTGGGAGTAGGAGCCGTTCGTGAAGCCGACGACGAGGTCGGCCATGTGCCAGGTGTTGTCGTTGACGGCGGTGGCGGAGACGGCGGTGTTGGTGTTGTCGCCGTTCCAGATCTGGCCGCGGAGTTTGCCGTCGGTGCCGATGTACAGGACCGGGGTGTAGGTGGCCGGGGTCGCGCCGCCGGTGGGGTCGGACTGGTAGCCGTAGATGACGCCGGGCTTCGCGGTCTTGAACCAGACCTCGACGGTGGCGGTGTTGCCGACGTGGGGGGCGGCGGCCGGGGGCAGCTGAATGTAGGAGGTGGTTCCGTTGAACGTGGCCGTGGTGGTGCTGCCGGTGGTGTAGGGGCCGCCGGTGGCCTGGGTGGTGTTGGAGTAGGTGCCCTGGTTCTGGGCGAGGGCCTGGGAGGTGAGCAGCTCGGCGGCCTGGTTACCGGCGGTGTCGTTCAGGCGCCAGTAGCCGGACGGATGGGCGTCGACGACGGCACCGTCGTACGCGGCCGTGCCGTTGGCGGCTTGGGCGTACAGGGCGGCAGCGCTGATGCCGTGGTCGAAAGCGGCAACGTCGGCGATCTGGCCGTTGAAGTGGCCGAACGGATCGGTCGGGGCGGACGGCCAGCCCGGTCCGGCGTAGCCGGCGCCGAGGAAGACGTGCGTCTGCCCGTTGGACTTGATCTGGCCGGTGAAGGTCCCGACAGCCTGACCGTCGACGTACATGGTCTGGCTGACGGGGTTGTCGGCGGACAGCACTGCTTGGTGCCACTTGCCGTCGTTGACGGTGGTGGTGCTGGCGAGGGTGTTCTCCGGGCCGCCAGTCCAGAACTGGCCGTGGAGTTTGCCGTCGGTGCCGACGTACAGGGCGGGTGTCCAGCGGTCGGTGCTCACGCTGTGGGTGCCGCCGATGGGGAAGGACTGGTAGCCGATCAGGGTGCCGGGGCTGGTGGTCTTGAACCAAAGAGACAGCGCGCCGGCACCGGCGGCCGGGGTGTAGGCGGCGGGGAGTTCGGCCCAGGAGGTGGTGCCGTCGAAGGTGGCTGCCGTGCTGCCGGTCATCGGGCCGGCCGTGCCGAGGGTGACATTGGAGTAGGTGCCGTTATTCGGGGTGGGGCGCGGGGTGTAGACGGCGTTGGTGGCCTGGCCGGCCTTGCTCTCGGCCAGTCGCCAGTATCCGGCGGGGCGGGAGCCGAGGACGGCGCTGCGGTACTCCTGTTCGGAGCCTGCCACGGTGGGCTGGTTGAGCTTCCAGACGCCACCGTTGGGGTCGGTGTACTGGGTGGCGCGGTCGTTGACGGTGTCGTAGCTGACGGCGAGTTTGGTCTTGCCCGAGGGCAGGGCGACGTTGGTGAGCTCGGCGGACGGCTTCTGCGCGGCGGCCCATTGGGCGGCGACGGCGGGGGCGCCGAGGGTGCGGTTGTAGAACGCGACGTCGCTGATGGTGCCCTTGAAGTAGCCGGCGTGGCCGGTGTTGTCGCTGCCGTTGTAGAAGGGCTCGTCGGGCCAGATGCCGCCGGTGAAGCCGCCGCCGACCGTCTCGACGCGCTGTCCGGGGGCGACGATCTGACCGCTGCGGGTGCCCTGGGCGCTGCCGTCGAGGTAGAGGGTCTGGGTGTCGCCGGCGCCGGTCAGCAGCGCGTAGTGCCACTTGCCGTCGTTGACGGTGGTGGTGGAGGCGATCGGGTTGACCCAGCCGTTCCACAGTTCGCCGTAGAGCTTGCCGGAGGTGCCGACGTACAGGGCCGGGGTGTAGGGGCCGACGGTGTTCGCGGCGGGGAAGGAATCGGTCTGGTAGCCGAACAGCACGCCCTGGCCGGTGGTCTTGAACCACAGGCCGACGGTGGCGTAGGCGGAGGTGTCCAGGAGGCTGCGGGGCAGGGTGACGACGCCGGAGGTGCCGTCGAAGGTCGCGGCGGTTGCGGCGGACCCGTTGCCGGGGCCGGTGGTGCCGAGGGTGATGCCCTGCGCGGAGTATGTGGCCTTGTCGGTGCCCTGGTTGGCGATGGTCTCGCTGTTCGCGGTGGTGCCGGAGGCCTCGCCCAGGCGCCAGTAGGAGACGGGCCCGGCGTCGACGACGGCCGAGCGCAGGTGGGAGCCGGAGACGTAGGTGTATGTGGTGCAGGGGCGGGCGGTGTTGGTGCCTGAGGGTGGGGTGCAGACCTGGGCGAGCCGGTCCGGGTCGGTGGTGTCGTAGCTGTAGGTCCAGGTGAGCGCCGTACTCGCGTCGCCGGCGGCGGCCGGGTCGGTGGCGACCTGTGCGATGTGTCGGCCGTCGGTGGTCCAGGTGAAGTGCAGGGCGCGGCCGGAGGCCTGGTCGGTGACGGTGTCGAGCTTGCCCCCGGTGTAGTGCAGCGCCTGGGTGTGCTGCTGGCGGTCGGTGATCTGTGTCAGCAGGAACCCGGTGTCGGACGGCTGGGCGAAGGTGTACATGGTGCCGGTCTTGTCGGCGAGGGTGAAGCCTCCGCCGGCCCGGGCGGCGAGGGTCTCGAACTCGCCGGCGGGCGAGGTGTAGACGGCCATGCCGGTGGTGGTGCGCGCCGCCGTAGACCACTTAGGGGTGCTGCCGGAGTGGTACAGGTACTGAACGCCGGTGGCCTTGTCGACGGCGAGGATGTCGGTCCCCAGGTCGCCGGCGATGCCGTTGACCGGGGTCAGGTCGCGCAGGTTGTCCCATCCGGTGCCGAGCTGGACGGGACTGCCGAGGGTGGCGGAGCCGAGGGTCGTATTGGCGCTGCCGGGGTAGAGCAGCAGGTTGCCGGAGCCGTCGATGGCGGCGATGTCGCCGCGCCCGTCCTGGTTGAAGTCGCCGCCGGTCAGCTCGCGCACACCGTTCCAGCTGCCGCCGAGCGCGGTGCGGGTGCCAATCGACGAGCCGTCGGAGGCTATCGGGTAGGCGTAGAGCGTGCCCGTGGCGGGGTCGACCGCGACGAGGTCCTTCTTGCCGTCGGCGGCCAGCGGCGGCGTGATGGCAAGGCCGGTCATGCCGTTCCAGCCGCTGCTGGCGAGGGTGATCGCGGTGCCCGGGGTGGTGCCGACGCGTCCTGGGTAGAGCTTGAGGGCTCCTGTGTTGTTGGTGACTGCCAGGATGTCTCCGACACCGTCGCCGGTGACGTCAGCGCCGACGATGTCGGACTGGCCGTTCCAGCCGTCGCCGAGCCATCGAC
>NZ_BMRI01000059.1:2827-8328 GCF_014648555.1 Kitasatospora griseola | reverse complement strand
GCTTGGCCTGGGAGAAGTCGGGGCCAGGGTAGAGCCACAGCTTGCCGGTGCTGGAGTCGACCGCCACGACGTCGTGGATTCCGTCGCCGGTCTGGTCCCCCGCTCCGGCGAGCTGGGTGAGCTGGAAGTCGTTGCGGCCGAAGCGCTCGGCGCGGCCGCTCGCATCCGTCAGCACGACGCCGCCGTCGCCGTCGCTGTCCGGAACCACTCCCATGTCGTAGTCCGACGACCAGCCTGCGCCGAACAGGGAACCGGTGCGCGGGTCGAGCGAGTTGTAGGTGCGGCTCACGGACAGTGCGGGACCGACAGCGGCGACGGAGGCTTCTGACGCGTCGGTGGTGTAGTTGCCGGCCTGCGGGTCGAAGCTGCGCGTGGTGCCGTTACCGGCCGCACCGCCGAGGCGGGAGGTGATCACCGGTTGTTGGACGGTGGTACTGAACGAGGTGTAGGCCGTCAGCGGGCTCTCTCCGAGGTGGTCGCCGACCTTGACGGACCACAGGTAGTCCGTGTTCCACGACAGCAGGCCCACCGGTACGCGCCAGGACTGTGCCGGGTGCCAACCCGACTCGGCGATCATCTGCGGTGCTCCGGTCGACGGCCGGGTGTAGATCTGGAAGTCGTAGTCGAGACCGGTGCCGGGGTAGTTGTCGAGGTCGTGTCCGGCCGCGTAGAGCTGCGGGGTCAGGGTTCCGACGACCGTGCCGTTCGCCGGCAGGGCGGTGTCGATCTGCGGCGGCACGTTCTGGCTTGAGAGCCGGAAGCAGTCTTGCCACGGCACCCCGTACGAGTCGTGCAGCGATGTGGTGCCGCCCACCATGCCGTCCCAGCACAGCACGTACTGCGCTCCCGGCGACAGCGGCGGTATGACGCCCTGCACGGTGACCGACTGTCCGGTGCGTACCGGGGTCTGCGGGCTTGGGACGCCTACCGCCGGTGCGTTGACCGGCATTTCGTGGGCGCCGGTCGAGTCGAAGATCCGCGCCTTCAGCTGCATGCTGGTCGAGTTCCACCAGTTCGCTGCCAGGTTGGTCATGGTGACCTGCTGCGATCCGGCCGTGGTGGCGGTCGGCGGGGTGTAGGTGTTCGCGATGGAGATGCCTGCTGCCCAGTCCGCGTAGGTGGCGTACAGGTAGGGCGGGTTGGCGGAGTTGACGCTCGCGAACTTCTTCCATGCGTTCGGGTCGGTGCCGCTCGCGGTGACGGCGAGGCCGAGGTTCGTTCCGCCGTGCGCCCAGCTGCTGATCAGCTGGGTGCCTGCCGCGTACGGGTCGTCGCCGAGGTCGATGGGCTCCCACTGCGAGCCGTTGGAGCATTCGACGCCCGCATAGAACTGGCCGACGCCGATGGTGCCGCCGAGCCCGACGCCGGGATAGGTGCTGGTTGTCGACGGGTCCCACGACGAGGTGATCTGCCGGACGTCGACCTCATTCTGCGTGCACTGCGCGGAGTGCACGGTATACAGGGCGAGGCCGGCCGACTCGATGTAGTTGTTCGCCAGGGCGGAGGACGCCACCGGGAAGCTCAGGTACGCGTTTGCCTTGTGCGCTCCGCCGTCGTATGTGCCGACCTTCAGGATCGACTCGGAGGAGTAGTTGGCGTTGAACGGGCTCATCACATACGTCGACTGACCCGCCGCCGACGTGGTGTCGGTCGTGGGGTCGACCCGGACCGGGAACACCCGGTGCGGGTCGGACAGCCAGGCGCTGTCGAGTTCCATCCGCAGCGCCGGTCCGCCGTCGACGGTCACGAGGGAGTAGGTGACGTGGTCGGACATCGCGCCGTCGCCGGAGGCCGGGTCGATGGAGGCGTCCTCCATGAAGCCGTGCGGAATGGCCAGCCGGCCGGCCCCGCTCGCGTCCGTGAACACCGCGTTGCCGCTGCCGTCGATCGTCGCGTTCAGCCCGGTGAGCTTCAGCGGGAAGGTCCACACCGTCGGGGCCGACGCGTCGTGAAGGATCAGGCTCTCCTTCATTCCCTGCGCAGTCGCGTCGTAGCGGACGTCCGTCGAGGTGAACGCGCCCGGGTAGGTGAGGGTGTTGCCGTCCGCCCTCGCCACCGAGTCACGGGCACCCTGCATGCCGTACGACACCTTGTGGTCCGCGTCCAGCGACCAGGCCATCAGCAGCGGGTCGGCAGCGTTGGCGGCGAAGTCCGGCATCCCGGTGTTGGCGGCCTGCTGCCACCGACCACTACGGGCCTGCACCACGGCGGTGTCGATGTCGGCCCAGGTGCCGTCGCTCTTCTTGAAGTGGACCGGGCGCGGGTAGGCCCGCAGTGTCTTCGTCCCATCGGGATTCTGGAACGTCGATGTCGAAGCGGTCCGGGCGTCGGGAAGTTCCTTGCCCGGCACCGGCGGCCCTTGGACCTTGGTGGCCTTCGGGTCGCCGCCCTTCGACTGCTGCGGCGCAGCACCTCGCGCAGCTGCCGCCCGGCGATCCTCCTCCGCCTTCTTGAGCGCTGCCGGGACCTCGACCTTGTCGGCCACCTGCTCCTGCGGGGCGAAGCTCTGACTTGCCGTCATACCGGCCGGGTCCGCGGCGCCCGGCAACTCGCCGGGTGCGGCCGCATGCGCCGTGCCGGGCCCGGACGACGCGTTCTTCGCCCGCGTCGCGTCGGCGCCCACGCTGCCCGCGTGACCGTCCGCCGTGCCGTCGAGTTGCCGGGGGGTGATCGGAGTCGCCAGTGCCTTGGCCACGTCACCGGTGAACGCTGCCGCGCTCTGGGTGCCTACCGTGAGCATGACGGCCAGAGCGACGAGCACGGTCAGGACCCGATGTGTCCCGGGGCGGGGCGCGAAGCGCCCGCGGCGCAGGGCACCGCTTGTGACCGCGGCCTTGTCGGCACGACGGATCCACGAAGAACGGTTCACGGCAACCCCTCACAACGCACGCAAACGAAGGCCAGGGACGAGGTCGGCCAGGCGCAGATATAGCCAGACGCGAAAGGCCCTCGGCAAGCCCCCTCCTATCGGGCCGGCCTGCGTTTTGCCCCCATCCAGTCAGCTATGTCCGATAAAGCGGCAGCGTAAGTGTGGAAACTTTTAACATTTCTTGACTCCGCCGACCTCGCGCCCTCCCCAGGAGCACTCCACCCAGTTCGACCGAGGCTTGACCTGTCACAGGCGAAGCGGATACTCAGGCGTGGCGACCAGCCGCCCGATCCGACACTCGCCCGAAACCCGAATGGACCGACTTCCATGGGAATCAATTTGAAATCCGGAAACCCCACCTCACGACTTCCACGTCGAATCCGGACCCGAAAGATCCTCATCATCTCCGCCGGCTTCGCAGCCGCCTTCCTGGCAGCCGCCGCACTCCACCTCCTCGACGGACCCCCCGCCGTCCAGAAGCCAGACATCCGAAATGTGTCCGGCCGCGCCACCGCCTGCCTGGCCAGCGACAGCACGACCTTTCAGGCATCACCCGCTGCCGCTGACGTATGGACAGCACTACGAAACCAAGGCGCCGCACGCAACGTGAACGTGCAGCAGCTGGTCACCCCTGTGGAGACCGACGAACAGGCCGCCACCTACCTGGCCGGACTCACCAGCCGCCACTGCAACCTGATCGTCACCATCGGCGAGCGCTTCAACAGGGTCGCCCCGAACGTCGCGGAAACAAACCCCGGGACAGCATTCACCGCCATCGAATCCAAATCCGATTCAGCCTCCTCAGGGAAGGTTTCAATCGAAACTCAAGAAAGCTTCGCATCCACTCTCACCAAAACCCTCGAAAGCCTCTCCCGACCAACCCGCTGAGGCAATTCGGAAATATTCTCAAAACGACCGATATGATTGACTCCAGAGTCATGATCGACGCCATACGAAATTCGACAAGCCTCGGATCCGCATCCCCCTGCGGACCACCGCCCGAACCTTGAGCCCACCCGAAGGAATCATGGACTGGTGTCCAAAGGAGAGACTGTTTCCGCATGATGTGCGGCACCCGGACGCGATCACCGGACAGACCCGGAGCCACAGCCGTCCCATGCCAGGCAGGCCGGTGCCAGCAGCCTCCTGTGCGGAGTCACATCGCTGCGGGACCTGATCCGGTGCTCACACGGCATGCCTGTTCAAATCAACCGGTCAAGCCCTCGCAGCCCCGGCGGCCAGGGACAGTAGGTATCAACAGTTACCGGCATGGCAGGGCGACCTGAAGGCCGGAGGGACCGGATCGTCAGCACACTGCGTTGCAGGCGGCGGCCCAGCCGGCTGCGGTGCGGTCGCCACGGGTGAAAACGGCAGCTCCGCTGCGGCCGGCTGACGAATCGCCGGGGGCGGCGTTCGGGTAGGGCAGGTCGACGGACGCGTCCCCGACGATGTGGTGGGTGTAGACGGTGCCGTTCCAGGTGACGGCGGTGGCGCCGCGAGGTCCGGTGATATGGGCATGGCCGGGGTGGAGGGTGATGGTCGTGCCGGTGGTGCGGGTGGCGAGGAGGTTCCGGTAGTCGGGGGGTGCGAGGCGGTTGGTGGCGGGTGGGGTGGTGCCGAGCCAGTCCGGGGAGTCGAGGTGGCGGGCGCGGGCGGCACGCCACATCTCGGGGACGAGGGTGTGGGCGTGGGTAGGGGTGGCCATCTGTTCGCACATCCACAGCAGGCGACCGGCACCGCGGGTGGGGCCGAGGGCGCGCCAGCGGACGCGTTGGGCGAGGTCGGCGGCGACGGTGGCGATCCACGGGTGGACGGTGGCGAGGTGTCCTTGGGCTCCGAGCCAGGCGAGGTATCGCTGGGCGTCTTCGAGGATGGGTGCCATGGAGGCTGCGGGGATGCCGCGGATGTAGGAGGGACGTCCTCTGAATGCCTTGGGTTCGCGGGCGACGAGGAGGAGGACGGCGCGGGCGAGGTCTCCGGCGACCGGCTGCCAGGTGTTCTCCGGCTCGTCTTCGTCGTCGAGGGCGTCGGAGTGGTCGTCGATGTCGGTGAGGGTGCGCAGGACGTTGTAGAGCTCGGCTTTCGCGCGGTCGGTGAAGGGCGCTTGTTCCAGGGTGGGCAGGTGGGTGGCGAGACCGGTGATGAGGGTGTCCTCGGCGGTATCCGCGCCGCTCGGTGCGGGTTGGCGGGCGAGGTGGTCGGCGAGGGTGGAAGCGAGGTCGGCGTCAACCATGAATCGGCTGGTGAGACGGCCGAGTTCAGTGGCTTCCAGGCGGTCGTCGCCGTCGGGGGCGGGGGTGCGGGTGAGGTAGGCGGTGTCGATGAGGAACTCGGCGGCGTCGTGGAGGGGGTCGAAGGGGTGCTGGCCCTGATGGAAGGCGAAGGTGCCTTCCCACCAGCGTTCGGCGCCGGTAAGGGTGTGGACGCGGTTTTGGACGGCTTCGGCGAGCAGGTGGTCGGGGAGGCGGTCGCGGATGCGGGAGGTGACGGTGTATCCGGCGGCCAGGCGGGCCTGCCAGTGGTGGCGCTCGGTGGGCGTGGTGAGGAGGTAGGCATGGCCTTCGCGTTCGCCGGCGCCGATGCGGCCGGCGCGGCCGAACATCTGCTGGACCATGGACACTTCGATGCGGTC
>NZ_BMRI01000059.1:0-2793 GCF_014648555.1 Kitasatospora griseola | reverse complement strand
TGCCGATCTGGGTGTCTCGGACGATGACGGCGCGGGCGGGGAGGTTGACGCCGGCGGCGACGATGGAGGTGGCGACGAGGATGTCGGCCTCGCGGGCGCGGAAGGCCTGTTCGGCGTCGTGTTTGTGGGGCCAGTCGCGGTAGTGCAGGCGTACTCCTGCTTTGGTGCACAGGCGCTCGACGAGGTCGGTGTCGTCCACATCGGCGCGGTTGGTGTCGATGCCGCGGTCGTGGGCGATGGCGAGGGCGGTGGTGCGGACGGCGCGTTTGCTGCCGCAGAAGACGAGGACGCTGCCGCCGGCGTCGGTGTGGTGGCGGGCGAGGCGGACGGCGTGCAGGCTGCGGGTGGCCCAGTCGGGGGCTTCGGCGTCGGCCGGCAGCTGGGGTAGTTGCCAGGTCTGGCGGGTGGGGCGCCAGGGTGAGCGCACCAGGGTGGCGCCGAGCCATTCGGCGAGTTGGTCGGCGTTGGCGACGGTGGCGGACAGGCCGATGATCCGTACCCGGGCGGCGTCCTCGCGTACGCGGGCGAGGAGCGCTTCGAGGACGGGTCCGCGGACGGGGTCGCCGAGCAGGTGGATCTCGTCGACGACGAGGCAGCCGACGTCGGCAAGGATCGCGCGCAGGGAGGCGGTGCGGCAGATCGCTTCGAACTTCTCGGTGGTGGCGATCCACAGGTCGGCGCGGCGGATCAGGTCGACGTCGACGGCGGCCTCGCCGGTGAGGCGGGCGACGCTCAGTCCGGCCCGGCGCCAGGAGGCGAGGTCGCGGTCGAGTTCGTCGGTCAGGGAGCGTTGCGGCACCAGCCAGGCGGCTTTGCGTCCGCGCTCGCGCGCGGTGAGGCAGGCGACCTGTCCGATCGCAGTCTTACCCGCCCCAGTGCGGGCGACGACCACCACATGGTCGTCGCCGTCGGTGACGGCAGGGACGGCGGCGGCCTGGACCGGGTTGAACGCCGGGTGCGGCAGCAACTGCTCCCATGCCGCGGGCACCAACTCGGCGACGGGCATGAACGTTGACGCGTCGTCGGCAGGCAGGTCTTCCAGGGCGTCCCACTGGGCGGCGAACGCGTCACGGGCCGCGTATGCGGCTGGCCCCGCCAACGGGGTCACCGCACCGGCGGGCCAGGCGGTCAGGTCGGTCGGGCCGCCCAGATCTGAGCGGGTGGTCACCACCTCTTCCTCCGCCCAGTGTTCCGCGGTGCGCACCTGGGTGCCGAGTGCGGTCAGACGCGCACGCAGCGGGCCGTACTCCTCCCCCGCCGGGATGATGGCGCGTGCGTCCTCGCAGGAGCGCAGCAGGAGTTCGGGGGGCACGAGGCCGGGGTCGGTGAGTTTGGCCCACCACAGGGCGCGTGTCTCTGGCTGCGCGGGAAGCGGCAGGTCTTCGGGCCATACCGGGCCGGGGGTGGCGGCCGGTGCCGCGCCGGCCGGGTGTGGCGGCCGGAGCGGGGTGACGGTCGGGCCTGGTCGGGTGGGGTGCCGGGCACGGGGCGGCCGGGAACGGGAGGAGCCGGCCCCAAGCGGCTTCGGGGGCACGCCTGGGGGCCGGGGTGGCCTTGGGCCGGCCTGCGGGTCGGGTTCTGGCCGGGGTGTCTTGCAGGAGTTTGTCGTAGGTCTTCACGCCGAGGTCGGCGAGGGTGAACGCGCGCGGGCAGGCGGGGCAGACCAGGGCGGTGTACCGGTACTGGCGGCCCGCGGACTCGTACGGGCGGCGCAGTGAGTGCAGGGGGCTTTCGCAGTCGGGGCAGGGACGGGGGACCTGTTCCTGGTAGGTCCAGCCGGGTTCGGTGAACCGCTCGGGCAGGCCGTCTTCCGGCAGGTCGCTCTGCCAGGTGCGGGCGAGGAGTTGGCGGATGGTCAGGCCGTCGGCGGTTTCCGTTTCGTGCACGGCGTTCACTGTGCCAGCGGCGGCGGAGTTTGCGTGGGGCTTTGCCCCAGCGGGGCGTTGGGTGTCGCCGTCGGGCATGCAGGTTTTCCGTTTCGGGGTGGATGGAGCGCGGGGCGGGGATCGGGGCGGTTGGGTGCAGCGGTGCCGGCCGGTCGGCGGGCTCGGGTGATCAGGCGCTGCCGGGAGTATGAGGGTGGGGGGTGGGGGGCTCTGTGGGAACGCGGGTGTGGATGTGGGTGTGGTGGAGGAAGGGGTCGAAGGGTTCCCACTCGGTGACGGCGATGTCTGCGGCGGTGCCGTAGTCATGGACGGCGCAGCGTTGTCTGCGCCATCGCAGTTGGACGCTGTAGGGCAGGTCGCTGAGGTAGTAGACGGCCATCTCGGTGGGCAGCAGGTGCGTGGCGAGGTGTCTGGGAGCAGTGCCTGCGGGTTCGACCGGCATGAGGGCCCATCGGCCCTCGTTGTGGTCGGTGACGGGGTTTCGGCAGCGGTCGCGGGTCCGGGTCTGGGCGACGCAGCGGGTGTGGGTCAGCGGGCCTGGTGCGAGGTAGTGGGTGTGGAGCATGTGGACGATCGGGCGTTGCGGGGGTGCGGTTTCGATCTGTGCGGGGTCGGTCTTGGGGGTGGTGGTGCCTTGGGCGGCGGGTTGGAAGCCGTGGTTGGCGAGGTGTCGGGTGTTCAGGGCGAGGGTGCGGCGCAGTTCGGTGAGGGTGGGGGTGGTGGCGCCGGTGTGGGGGATGTTCGTGGGGCACAGGGCGGTGTGGGCGATGCGGCACCAGGAGGACCCGCTGCCGCCGGGGTGGGCGATGCCGGAGGCGAGGTGCCAGCGTTTAGAAGTCATCTCATTTGGATAGCTAGACTCTGGGCGTGCTGATCGTGGAGCGTCTGGTGCCGGACGAGTTGTGGG
>NZ_BMRI01000058.1:7158-21936 GCF_014648555.1 Kitasatospora griseola | reverse complement strand
GGAGCCGACCTGGCCGAGCAGCACGGACGGGCCGCCGAAGGCGGTCTCCTCGATCTCCCAGACGGCGGCGATCACCAGGTCGCCGTCGGGTCGGACCAGGCTGACCGCGGCGGCGTCGAATCCGAGCCCGTGGACCGCTCCCTCGACGACCGCCTGCAGGGTTCCCGCCAGGCTCCGGGCAGCGTTGAGGTCCGCCACGACCCGGTGCAAGGTGCGGAGGGTCGCGAGGCGGACGTAGGGCTCCGACTCGGCTTCCATGCGGGGGCTCCCCGGCTGCTTCGGATAGTTCTTGAAAGGTTGTCGTCCGATTGCCAGAAGAACTGAATCACAGCGAGCACTCCGATAGGCACGCTCGGTCAGCAATAGGTTGAGAGTGTGACTCAAATCACATAATGACTAAGTGATGATCGTATTCGGAAACGCCAGGGAACGCCAGGACACCCGCCGGGCGACATCCGACGGCGCGCCGCCCGTGCGCTCGGCCCAGCGACCGACCGGACCTACGACCAGGGCCCGATACCGGCACGCCCGACCGACGACTACCGTGCGGTACGTGTACAGCTCCCCGCAATCCCCCACCGCACCCAACGCCCCCACGCCCCTGGCGGAGGCCGGCGCCACTCCCGAGGAGTTCCGCGCCGCCCTCGGCCAACTGGCGGCGGGCGTCTCGCTGGTGACCGTGCACGACGCCGAGGAGGACGAGGACGCCGGCATGACCGCCACCTCCTTCCTGTCGGTGTCGCTGGAGCCGCCGCTGGTGCTGATCTCGGTGCGCGAGGACTCCCGGATGGACGACCTGCTCACCCGGGCCGACACCTGGGCGGTGTCGCTGCTCGGCGAGGAGCACCGCACGCTGGCGTCCCGGTTCGCCATGAAGGGCCGGCTCAGCGACCGCCTGCTGTTCGCCGACGCCGCCTGGCAGCGCGGCCCGCACTCCGGCGCCCCGCTGATCGACGGCGCGCTCGCCACCGTCGAGTGCCGCACCGAACAGCGCATCCCGGCCGGCGACCACACCCTGGTGCTCGGCCGCGTCCTGGCCGCCCGGACGCCCGCCCCGGCCGCCCGGCCGCTGATGTACTTCCGGGCCGGCTACCGCCAGCTGGGCTGAGGGCCCGTCACTCCGGCTTGATCCGCCCGCGCCCCTGCTTCAGCGAGGCGCGGTGCCGCTTGTTCTCCAGCCGGCGCTCGACCATGCCGCGGCTGGGCTTGGTGGCCCGCCGGGTCTTCGGCGGCGGCGCGGTGGCCTCGCCGAGCAGCGAGGCCAGCCGGGCAGCCGCGACCTCGCGGTTGCGCCACTGCGAGCGGTGCTCGGAGGCGCGCACGACCAGCACCCCGTCGACCAGCCGGGAGGCCAGCCGCTCCAGGGCGCGCTCCTTCCACACCGGGGGCAGCACGTCGGAGGCCGCCAGGTCCCAGCGGAGCTCGACCTTGCTGTCCGAGGTGTTGACGTGCTGGCCGCCGGGGCCGGAGGAACGGGAGAAGCGCCAGACGAGCTCGGCGTCGGGGACGACCACCGAACCCCGTACGCGCACGGGCTCAGTCATGCCGCCCATCATCCCGTCCGGGCGCGGCCCCCGTCACCTGGTTAACCCGGCACAATGGCGGGCGTGATCGAGCTCGGCTACTCCCTGTCCAACCGCTTCCCCGACCCCCCGCAGACCGACTACCGCAGCGCGCCCGTCCGCGCCCTGCGGCACGACCTGTTCGCGGGCGACGTCTACCTGGAGACCGACGACGGCGCCGGCGTGGAGACCCGCTGGGGCTGGGTGCCGGTGCTGGACTTCGCCTGGGCGCTGTGCGACATCGTCGAACGCCTCGACGAGGACCCGCGCGGCAGCCGCGAGGCCCGGGTCCGCACCGAGGACCTCGACTTCACCCAGAACACCGAGCTGCTGCGCTTCGCCCGCCGGTTCGGCTGGGTGGAGATCACCGCCACCTGGCGGCCGGACGACGAGCCGCTGGTCGTCCGGCACGTCGAGCTGCGCCGGGAGGCCCGGGACTTCCTGCAGGACGTGCTGGCCGACCTGACCGAGCTGCACGAGGACCTGGCCGACAATCCGAACATCTGGACCGTACAGGGCCGGTACCCGAGAATCTGACCCGGCGCCGGGCGGCCGATCGGGGGAGAAATCCGTCCGTCCACCAAGTCCTGGAACCAACGGCCGCCCGTCCGGCGTTCTCCGCTCAAAACCGACCGAAGGGACACCACAGACATGCCCGTGAGCCTCTCCAAGGGTGGCAACGTCTCGCTGACCAAGGAGGCCCCCGGCCTGACCGCGGTCACCGTCGGCCTCGGCTGGGACGTGCGCACCACCACCGGCACCGAGTTCGACCTGGACGCCAGCGCGATCGTGCTGAACGGCGACGGCCGGGTCTACTCCGACCGCCACTTCGTCTTCTTCAACAACACCAGCACCCCGGACAGCACCGTCGTCCACAACGGCGACAACCGCACCGGCGAGGGCGCCGGCGACGACGAGGCGATCAACGTCAACCTGGCCGCCCTGCCCGCCGACGTCACCCGGGTCACCTTCCCGGTCTCGATCTACGACGGCAACAACCGCGGCCAGAGCTTCGGCCAGGTCCGCAACGCCTACATCCGGGTGCTCAACCAGGCCGGCGGCGCCGAGATCGCCCGCTACGACCTGTCCGAGGACGCGGCCACCGAGACCGCGATGATCTTCGGCGAGCTGTACCGCAACGGCGCCGAGTGGAAGTTCCGCGCCATCGGCCAGGGCTACGCCTCCGGCCTGGCCGGCATCGCCCAGGACTTCGGCGTCAACGTCTGACCGTCCGCCGGGCACGAAAGGGCCCCCGCTCCACCAGGAGCGGGGGCCTTTCCCACGTCGTCAGGGCCGGCCGGCCCGCAGCTCGGGAAGCTCCAGCAGCTCGGTCTCGTCGTGCGGGGTCAGGTCGACCACGTCGGCGGGCTCGGCGGGCTCGGTGTCGGACTCCGCGTGCTGGTGGCTCGGCGCCTGCTCCACCGCGCGGTGCGCGGGCTGCGCGGCGTCCACCGGCGCGGCGCCCAGCACGGCGTAGCGCTCGTTGTCGGCCACCGCCTCGTCGCCCACCACGTCCGCCAGGTCGCCGACCGCCGGGGCGGGCGCGGCCGCCCGCAGCGCGGCCCGGGCACTGCCCGGCCGGCCGAAGAAGCTGAACGCCGTCGCCCGCGGCCGCTGCGGGGCCGCCTGGACCGCCTGCTCGCCGTCCTGCGGGCGCGGACCGGGCAGCGCCGGGCCGACCGGGCGCAGCGCCGCCGAACCGGTGGCCGGCACCGGCTCCGGCATCTTCGGCCGCAGCTCGACCTGGGCCCGCTCGTCGACCGCGCGGCGCGCCTCGGCGGCCGCCGCCTGCCGCTCCAGGTGCCGCACCGCGGCCTGTGCGCGGACGAACGCGGCCGGGGTGACCGGGTGCGCCGGCCGGGTCGCCTCCAGCGCCAGGCGGGCTGCCTCGGCCTCCTTCAGCGCCTGCTCGGCGACCATCACGGCGCGCTCGCGCAGCAGCCGGGCGATCTCCGTCTCGGCCTTCGCCAGCCGGGACTTCTCCGCGGTCAGCCGCCGCCCGAAGCGGGTGGCCCGCTCCTCGGCGACCTCGGCCGCGTACTCGGCCTCGGCGATCTGCTCCTCGTAGCGCTCCTCGGCGCGCAGCCGGCGCTCCATGGCGACCTCGGCGGCGGCCCGGGCGGCCCGGTCGCGCTGCCGCAGCACCAGCGCCAGGCCGACCACCGCGACCATCGCGGCGACCCCGACCGAGCGGGCCACGATCTGATCCGGACTGGCCACCAGCGCGGCCACCGCCGCGAGCACGAGTACACCGGAGGCGACCGGTGGCAGCGACCGGCCCAGGACGGAGGAATGACGGTGGCGTCCGCGAGGCATGGCTAGAAACTAGCGTGCGAATCGAGGCCCTGTCAGCCTCGCACCCCATTCCGCCCTTGACACGCCGACAGAAACACGGGCCGCACCCGAACCGTCACGCAGCGCGAGCGGATCCGGCGGGGGCGGTCAGCGCGACGAAGCGGCCGTTCCGCGCGGGTGCTCCGGGTCGTCGTGGTCCTCGGGGAGCTTGCAGATGTGCTGCAGCCACAGCGCCACCGCGATCACCGCCGCGCCGGCCAGCACCGCGAACAGCGCCGTCCCGGCCTGCGCCCGGCGGGCCGGGACCTCCAGCGAGCCGAGCAGGAACACCCCGACGCCCGCGTACACCCCGGTCACCACCGCCGACACCAGCGCACTGGCCTGCCCCAGCACCAGCGCCCGCGCCGCGTGCAGCGGATCGACCCGCTTCGCGTCCGGCCGCCGCTCCCGGATCGCCTTCAGCCGGGACCGCAGCGAGATCGCCACCGCCAGCAGCACCACGGCGATCGCCGCCAACACGAACGGCGCGTACGAGGGCACCCCGGGCAGCGTGCCCAGCGAGTCCCACAGCCGGGCGCCGCCCCAGGAGAGCAGCCCCGTGACGGCGGCGATGCCGAGCAGCAGGCGGAGACGGAGCGGCTTCACGCGGACGGGGTTCCTTCCCAGTGGTTCGACCCCGGCCCGGCACGGCCCGGGGGTTCGGCGGGCGACCAGCCCACCGTACCGGCCGGGCCGCACCCGCAGGGAGCTACGCCCGCCCCCTGCCGGAAGTTCCCGGAGCACTCACTCCGGCAGTCGCAGCTGCAGGTCCGCACGCAGCCGCACGCCCTGGCCCTCGACCCCGCCGAGGCCCGCCAGCAGCTCCGCGACCGGCCCGTGCCCGGGCACCTCGGCCTGCGGGTCGGCGTCCTGCCAGGGCGCCAGCACGAACGCCCGCTCGTGGGCCCGCGGGTGCGGCAGCGTCAGCTGCGGGTCGTCGCTGCGCACGCCCTCGTAGGTGAGGATGTCGACGTCCAGCGTGCGGGCGCCCCAGCGGACGGTGCGTACCCGCCCGAACGCGTCCTCCACGGCGTTGGCCCGCTCCAGCAGGTCCCGCGGCGGCAGCGAGGTGCGCAGCACCGCGACGGCGTTGAGGTAGTTGGGCTGGTCGGCGGGCCCGCCGACGGCGTCCGTCTCGTACACCGCGGACAGCGAGGTCACCCGCACGCCGGGGGTGTCCTCCAGCGCGTCGACCGCGCCCTGCAGGGTCTCCAGGCGGTTGCCCAGGTTGCTGCCGAGGGCGACCGCGGCGGTCCGCGACTCGTGCAGGGTGGACTCCACGCGGTCCACCTTGCCCTGCAGGTCGAACGTGGTCCGCGTGGCGGTCGGGTCTGTGGTGGCCATGGGAGTTCCCTCCACTCGGGCTCCACCGGGCGCCATCAGGCGCGGCCCCGGCGGATCGTGATGGTGACGTCGTCGAACGGGACGGTGATCGGGGCGTCGGGCTTGTGCACGACGACCTCGACCTCCTCGACCACCTCGTGCCGCAGGCACTGGTCGGCGATCCGCTGGGCCAGCGTCTCGATCAGGTCGACCGGGTCGCCCGCGATCACCGCGGTGACCTCCTCCGCGATCACGCCGTAGTGCGCGGTGCGGGTCAGGTCGTCACTCGCGGCGGCCGGACGGGTGTCCAGGAACAGCGTCAGGTCGACGACGAAGGTCTGCCCCTCGATCCGCTCCCGCTCGAAGACGCCGTGATGGCCGCGGGCACGTAGCCCACGCAGGGTGACGCGGTCCAGCACAAGAATCACTGCTCCCAGCTGACGGCCCCGCCGGGGCGGGGACCGGCGGGCACCGTCGCCCGCCGCCCCTCGAATCTACCTTCGAGTGCCGACCGCCCCGGACCGCCTCCCCGGCCGCCCACCCGATCGGACCGGCCACCGCGGCCCTTGACGGACGCCGCTCAGTCCTCCTCGTCGTCCTCGTCGTCGCCACTGGTGAGCACCGGCGAACCGTGGTGCGACCACAGCTTCCAGCCGTCCTCGGTCCGCCGGAACAGGTTCGTCGAGACGACCTTCCCGCCGACCAGCGGCCCCAGCTCGCCCTCCTCCTCGGGCTCCCCGCCGGACAGAATGTTCTCCGTGCAGGTGACCAGCGCCACATCGCCCTGCACGTCCACCTCCACATCCGTCAGGAAGAACTGGATGTACTCGGTGTTCGCCATGATCAGCATGTACGAGCGGGTCACCTGGGCCCGGCCCACCAGCGCCGGCCAGCCCGGGTGCACACAGAACACCCCGCCCTTGTCGTCCGCCTCGCCCGGCCCCAGCCAGATCGACTCGACGGCGTCCAGGTCTCCGCGCTCCAGAGCCTCGTACAGGGCCTGATTGGCCGCCAGCACGGCCTCCTCGTCCGGCTCCAGTGCCGCCGCCCGGTCGTTGCCGCTCACTGCCTCCGCCACGCCTACCCCCTCTGCTCCGCCTGCTCCCAGGCCGCGACGACTCGTACGGCGTCAGCCGTGCCCGACACGTCATGGACCCGGACCGCCCAGGCGCCCGCCTTCGCCGACAGCACCGAGACCGCCGCCGTGGCGTCGTCCCGCTGCCGCGCCGGGCGCAGCTCCCCGGTTTCCGGGCTGGCCAGCAGCGTACCCAGGAAGCGCTTGCGCGAAGCCGCGACCAGCACCGGCCGCCCGAGCGCCGTCAGCGCGTCCAGCCGGCCCAGCAGCGCCCAGTTGTGCGCGCTGGTCTTTGCGAAGCCCAGGCCCGGGTCCAGGATCAGCTGGTCCTCCTTCACCCCCGCCGCGAGCAGGTCCTCCACCCGGTCGGACAGCTCCCGCACCACGTCCGCGACCACGTCGTCGTACACCGCCTGCGCGTACATGTCCGCCGACTGCCCGCGCCAGTGCATCACCACGAACGGCGCGCCGGTGTCGGCTACCACCTTCGCCATCCCCGCGTCCGCGAGTCCTCCGGACACGTCGTTGACGATCTTCGCGCCGGCCTGCACGGCGGCCCGGGCCACGGCCGCCCGCATGGTGTCCACCGAGACCACCACCCCCGCCCGGGCCAGCTCCGTCACCACCGGCACCACCCGGCGCAGCTCCTCCTCCTCCGTCACCCGCAACGCCCCCGGCCGCGTCGACTCCCCACCCACGTCGACCAGGTCCGCCCCCTGCGCCACCAGCTCCAGCCCGTGCGCGATCGCCTTCGCCGGATCCAGCCACATCCCACCGTCCGAGAACGAGTCCGGCGTGACGTTCACCACCCCCATCACCGCACAACGGTCGAGGACGGGCAGGCCAGGGAGGTTTTCGCTCATACGACCCATTATCGACGCTGAGGGGGGGCACCCGGGGAGAGCACCATCAGGGAGAGCACCACCAGGGGCGCGGGGAACTGCGCGAAGCGGAAGGCACCCAACCGCAAGATCGCGACGCAGGCAATGACTTGCCGTTGATCGCGACCTTACGGACGTGCGCTCCTTGCTCGCGCAGTTCTCCCCCAGCCCTGGCGGGCTGGGAGGTGCCCCCACGCGCCCCTGTCAGTTCTCCGGCTACGCAGCCTTGCCCAGCGGAGCGACCTGCTCCGGCATGAGCCCCTGGCGCTGGCGCTTGCGGCCGAAGCGCGGCATGCCCAGGGTGATGAAGGCCTCGGCCTGCATCGCGGCGAAGCCGATCCGCGGGAGGTCGCGGGTGTGCTGGTAGACCAGGAAGCGGGGCTCCCAGGTGGGCTGGAACTTCGCGTTGAACTTGTACAGCGACTCGATCTGGAACCAGCGGGACAGGAAGACCAGCAGTCCGCGCCAGGCCCGCAGCACCGGTCCGGCGCCGATCCGCTCGCCGCGGGCGAGCGCCGAGCGGAACATCGCGAAGTTGAGCGAGACCCGCCGGATGCCCATCGCGCCGACCTCCTGGAGGGCGGCGACGATCAGCAGTTCGTTGAGGCCGGGGTCGGCCTCCCGGTCGCGGCGCATCAGTTCCAGCGAGATGCCGTCGTCGCCCCAGGGGACGAAGTGCAGCACCGCCTTGAGGTCGTCGCCGCTCTCGCCCTCCTCGGGGGCCTTGTGCGCCGTGACGACCACGCACTCGTCGTCGCCGACGTCGCCGAAGCGGCCGAGGGCCATCGAGAAGCCGCGTTCGGTGTCGGTGCCGCGCCAGCGGGCCGCGGCGTCGGCGATCTGGCGCTTCTCCTCCAGGGTGAGGTCGCCGACCCGGCGGACCTTGCAGGAGTAGCCGTTGCGCTCGATCCGCTTGACCATCTGGCGGACGTTGCGCATGGCACGGCCGGAGAGCGAGAAGGTGGAGGTGTCGACGATGGCCTCGTCGCCGAGTTCGAGCGCGTCCAGGTGGGCCTCGCGGGTCCAGACCTCGCCGCCGACCTCGGAGCAGCCCATGACGGCGGGCGCCCAGGCGTGTTCGCGGGCGGTGGTCATGAAGACCTTGATCGCGCCGGGCCAGGCCTCGACGTCGCCGACCGGGTCGCCCGAGGCGAGCATCACGCCGGAGACCACCCGGTAGGAGATCGCGGCCTTGCCGGTGGGCGAGAACAGCACGCTCTTGTCGCGGCGCAGCGCGAAGTAGCCGAGCGAGTCGCGCTTGCCGTGCCGGGCGAGCAGTTCGCGGACCTTGAGCTCGTCCTCGGGGGTGAGCTCGGGTTCGGGCTTCTCGGGGCGCAGCGCCAGGTAGGCGGTGGTGAGCGCGGTGACCAGGCCCAGCGCGCCGAGCGAGTAGCCGACCAGGTCGCTGATCCGGTCGCTGGTGTAGTGGATCGGGCCCTCGAAGCCGAACAGGCCGTAGCCGACGTGCTCCAGCCGCTGGTACAGCGACGGGTCGCCGACCTCGTACTTCCACCGGACGGAGACGACGGCCAGGCCGATCAGCACCGAGACGACGGCGAGCACGACGAAGTTGAGCACCGCGCGCCAGCGGGTGCGCGGGTCGGCCTTGGCGTAGAACTCGCGCTGGTGGATCAGCATCACCGCGAACAGCGCCAGCGAGATCGCGGCCTGCACGAACTGGTGCCAGCGCAGCATGTGGAGCGCGGCACCGACCGGCAGCAGCACGCACACGGCGCGCCAGGCGCGCCGCTTGCGGCGGCGCAGCGCGTGCGCGAGCAGCACCAGCAGCATGCCGACCATCAGGGTGCCGGCCGCGGCGAGCGTGGTGGTGCCGCCGGGCAGCTGGCCGGCCCAGGTGTGCATCCGGGTGGCCCGGAAGCGGGGGAAGACCGCCGAGGTGATGTCGATCAGCCCGATCGCCAGGCAGGCGTACCCGACCACGCCCGGCAGCCACTGCCGCGGTACGGCGGATGCCTGGGACCGGAGCGCCTGCAATCCCCGCCTGCGGGGCTGGTCGGACGTCGTCTCAGCGGACACGGGAGCGCTCATGGGAACCCAGCCTAGAGGCACCCGGGCGCTGCTCGCGCACCCCGGGAGCCGGGTTGTGATGAACCTTCATGACTGTTCCTTTTTCTGGCAATCCGCACGTCAAGAGGGGTCCACCGGACGGATGAAAGGGGCCCGCCCGAGGCGCAACTCGAACGGCTGCACTCATCGGACCGGGGGACGCCGCAGGTACCACCGATGCCGCACCTGTGGTCGCCGGCTCGGCGGTTCGGCGCGATTCCTACCCGTGGACGCCGCATTCTAGGGCGACGGTTCCCGTTCGCGCAGTCGTCCGTTCGTACTGGTTTCCGACGCTCGGTCAGACTACCCCCACTGGCACCCGACGGTCCGTCAGACAAGGTTGAACGAGCGGGAGTCGAGGAGGGCCGGAACGCATGGAGCTGACCAGCGGAACACTGGTGTACCTGCTGATCGTCGTGGGGGCGGCGGCCCTGGTCGCCACCCTCTGGTTGTGGCCGCGGCTGTCGCGGCAGCGGCCGCTGCCGGTGCTGGGGCGACTCGGCCTGCTGGCGGTGACTCAGGTGGCGGCGCTGTCGGTGCTGTTGCTGTCGGTGAACAACGCCTACGGCTTCTACACCTCCTGGGACGACCTGCTGCGCCCCGGCAAGGCCGCCCCGCTGGCGCTCACCTCCGGGCGCACGCCCGGCGCCGCCCCGGAGAGCGACAAGCTGGTGCAGCCGACCACCGACGGCGGGCTGGAGACGGTCAAGGACGTGCTGCCGCCCGGCCCGCCCGAACAGGTCGGCCGGGTCGACTCGGTGAGGGTGACCGGCCCCGAGTCGGGCCTGTCCGATCAGATGTTCGTCTACCTGCCGGCCGAGTACTTCAATCCCCGCTACAACCGCCAGCACTTCCCGGTGCTGGTCGCGCTGGCCGGCTACCCCGGTCCGACGCTGAACCTGGTCGAGGAGCTGGAGCTGCCGCAGACCGCCGCCGAACTGCAGCGCACCGGCCAGATGGCCCCCACCGTGATCGTGATGGCCCGCCCCACCGTCGCCCCGCCGCGCGACACCGAGTGCGTGGACGTCGCGGGCGGGCCGAAGACCGAGACCTGGTTCGTCAAGGACCTGCCGACCGCGCTGCGCTCCGCGTACCGGGTCGGCCGGACCGCGGAGTCCTGGGGCGTGTTCGGCTACTCCACCGGCGGGTCCTGCGCGCTGCGCCTGGCGATGCGCCACCCCGAGGCGTACCGGAACGCGGCCGGGATGCACCCCGACTACACCGTGCCGAACGACCACTGGACCAACGGCGACCTGTTCGGCGGCGACGCGGAGGCCGCCCACCGGTCCGACCTGAACTGGCGGCTGAAGAACCTGCCGGCGCCGTCCGCGGCCCTGCTGGTGGTCTCCACCCACGCCGAGGACGACTACCCGGCGACCGAGAAGTTCCTCGGCACCGCCAAGCAGGCCTCCGACGACCACCCCGAGTTCCTGGTGGACTCACTGCTGCTGCCGGACGGCGGCCACTCCTTCGACACCTGGCGCCGCGAGCTGCCGGCCACCCTGGAGTGGCTCAGCGACCACCTCGCGCCCCCGCAGGACCGCGAACCGCGGCCCTGACGGAGGCGGCCAACCCCCTGGGGCGGTCAGCGCCCGATGATGAGGCTCATCGCCTCGGCCCGGGTGGCGGGGTCGCGCAGCTGGCCGCGGACCGCCGAGGTGACGGTGGTGGCGCCGGGCTTGCGGATGCCGCGCATCGACATGCACATGTGCTCGCACTCGATCACCACGATGGCGCCGCGCGGCTCCAGGATCCGCATCAGCGCGTCCGCGACCTGGCTGGTGAGCCGCTCCTGCACCTGCGGGCGGCGGGCGAACACGTCGACCAGCCGGGCCAGCTTGGACAGGCCGGTGATCTTGCCGGTCGTCGCGGGGATGTAGCCGACGTGCGCGACGCCGCGGAACGGGACCAGGTGGTGCTCGCAGGTGGAGAACACCTCGATGTCCTTGACCAGCACCATCTCGTCGTGGCCGAGGTCGAAGGTGGTGGTCAGCACGTCCTCCGGCTGCTGCCACAGGCCCGCGAATATCTCCCGGTAGGCGCGCGCGACCCGGGCCGGGGTCTCCAGCAGGCCCTCGCGGTCCGGGTCCTCGCCGACGGCGATGAGCAGTTCGCGGACGGCGTTCTCGGCCCGCTTCTGGTCGAACTCGCCGACGGGGAACTCACCGTCGAGCGTCACCGGATCGATCATGCGTGCCTCGCTGCTCGTCAAAGGGGAAACAGTGTCCGTGCAGCACGAATGCCGCGCCTCCAGGGTACAAACCCCGGAAACGCGGCATCCATTCCGAACAGGTGCTCGTCAGGTCAGCTCTCGACCTGGCCGCCGTCGGCCGGCGGGAGCTTCACGGTGTCGACCGGGCTGTCGGTGCCGGAGACGGCGCCGTTGGTCAGCGCCAGCTCCTTCGGCGACTGCACCGGCGGCCGGGTGGACGGGGTGCGGCGGGCCGAGCCGGTCCACGCCGGACGCGGGGGACGCTTGATGACCGGAGCGAAGACCTCGGCGATCTGCTCCTTGTTCAGCGTCTCCTTCTCCAGCAGTTCGAGGACCAGGTTGTCGAGCACGTCGCGGTTCTCGACCAGGATCTCCCAGGCCTCGTTGTGCGCGGTCTCGATCAGGTTCTTGACCTCCTCGTCCACCAGCCCGGCGACCTCCTCGGAGTAGTCGCGCTGGTGGGCCATCTCGCGGCCCAGGAAGGGCTCGGAGTCGGAGGAGCCGAACTTGATCGCGCCCAGGCGTTCGCTCATGCCGTACTGGGTGACCATGGCCCGCGCGGTGGCGGTGGCCTTCTCGATGTCGTTCGAGGCGCCGGTGGTCGGGTCGTGGAAGACCAGTTCCTCCGCCGCCCGGCCGCCCAGCATGTAGGCGAGCTGGTCGAGCATCTCGTTGCGGGTGGTCGAGTACTTGTCCTCGTCCGGCAGCACCATGGTGTAGCCGAGCGCGCGGCCCCGGGACAGGATGGTGATCTTGTGCACCGGGTCGGAGTAGTTGCAGGCCGCCGCGACCAGGGCGTGTCCGCCCTCGTGGTACGCGGTGATCTTCTTCTCCTTGTCGGACATGATCCGCGAGCGCTTCTGCGGACCGGCCACGACGCGGTCGATCGCCTCGTCCAGCATCAGGTTGTCGATCAGCTTCTTGTCGGAACGCGCGGTGAGCAGCGCGGCCTCGTTCAGCACGTTCGACAGGTCGGCGCCGGTGAAGCCGGGGGTGCGCTTGGCGACGGCCGACAGGTCGACGTCCGGCGCGATCGGCTTGCCCTTCTGGTGCACCTTGAGGATGTCCAGTCGGCCCTGGAGGTCCGGGCGGTCGACGGCGATCTGCCGGTCGAAGCGGCCGGGGCGCAGCAGCGCCGGGTCCAGGATGTCGGGGCGGTTGGTGGCGGCGATCAGGATGACGCCGCCCTTGACGTCGAAGCCGTCCATCTCGACCAGCAGCTGGTTGAGGGTCTGCTCGCGCTCGTCGTGGCCGCCGCCGAGGCCCGCACCGCGGTGCCGGCCGACGGCGTCGATCTCGTCGACGAAGATGATCGCCGGGGCGTTGGCCTTGGCCTGTTCGAACAGGTCGCGGACCCGGCTGGCGCCGACGCCGACGAACATCTCGACGAAGTCCGAGCCGGAGATCGAGTAGAACGGGACGCCCGCCTCGCCCGCGACAGCGCGGGCCAGCAGGGTCTTGCCGGTTCCGGGCGGGCCGTACAGCAGCACGCCCTTGGGGATCTTCGCGCCGACCGCCTGGAACTTGGCCGGCTCCTGCAGGAACTCCTTGATCTCGTGGAGTTCCTCGACGGCCTCGTCGGCGCCCGCGACGTCCGCGAAGGTGGTCTTCGGGGTGTCCTTGGTGAGCAGCTTGGCCTTGGACTTGCCGAACTGCATGACCCGGGAGCCGCCGCCCTGCATCTGATTCATCAGGAACAGGAAGACCACGACGATGATCACGATCGGCAGCATCGAGAAGAGCAGGCTGACGAAGGTCGACTGCTTCTCGGGGCTGACGGTGTAACCGTCCGGGATCTGCCCGCCGGCGTACTTGGTCTGAAGGTTCTTGGCCAGGTCGGCGGCCTGCTGGTCGCCGGTGTAGGAGGCCTGGAAGCGGGTGCCGGACGGCGCCTTGCCGTTGGCGCCCGGCTTCAGCTTCTGGCCGTCCTGCAGCTGGATCTTGATGAGGTTCGAGTCACCGGTGGTGAGCTGCGCCGACTTCACCTGGTTGTTGTCGATCGCGCTGATGACCTGACCGGTGTCCGCCGTCTTGTAGCCGCTCGAGTCCGAGACGAGCTCCATCAGCGCGAACACGGCGAGGGCGGCCAGCACGACCCACATGATCGGCGCACGGAAGTATCGCTTGACGTCCATCCATGCGGGGCGTCACCGCCCCGTCCCTCCTGCCATTCAACGGGCGCTGGTCGGCCGTGGGCCGCGGCGCATCCGATATGTGCTCGTAAGACGAGCGTTTGATTGGACCGTACCGCAGCGGCCCCCGCTCACGACGGGATCACACCACGGTGCAGCCTATTTTCCTACCCCCGCACAACGGGTGGGAACAGGGCACTGTTCCCACCCGTCGCCCGAACGGTTCAGCCCCCGTAGACGTGCGGGGCCAGGGTGCCGATGAACGGCAGGTTGCGCAGCTTCTCCGCGTAGTCCAGGCCGTAACCGACCACGAACTCGTTGGGGATGTCGAAACCGACGTACTCGACGTCGATCTCCACCTTGGCGGCGTCCGGCTTGCGCAGCAGGGTGCACACCTTCAGCGAGGCCGGGCCGCGCGAACCGAGGTTGCCGAGCAGCCAGGACAGCGTCAGACCGGAGTCGATGATGTCCTCGACGATCAGCACGTCACGGCCGGCGATGTCGGTGTCCAGGTCCTTCAGGATGCGCACCACGCCCGAGGACTTGGTGCCCATGCCGTACGAGGAGACCGCCATCCAGTCCATGGTCACCTGGCTGTGCAGGGTCCGGGCCAGGTCGGCCATCACCATCACGGCGCCCTTGAGGACACCGACCAGCAGGAGGTCCTTCCCGGCGTAGTCCTGGTCGATCCGCGCGGCCAGCTCCACCAGCTTGGCGTCGATCTCGTCCTTGCTGATGAGCACCTTCGCGAGGTCTGCGCCCATGTCGTTCTGGTCCACCGGGGATACGTCCTCAAACGTTCGGGGTCTGGGTTCGGCAGCGGCGGTACGACTCGTGTCAGCTCAGTCGCCCTGCCGCCGAAACACCAGCGTGCCACACCGGCGCACGGCTTCGACGCCCCCGGGTAGGTGCAGGGGGCCCTGGCCGCGCCAGCCGGTGACCAGCAGATCCACGGTTTCCAGGTGGCGGGCGAACAGGTCGCCGGCCGGGGAGCCCGCGCGCAGCGCGGCCCGGCGCAGCACCCGGCGGCGCACCGCGGGGGGCAGTTCGGAGAGCTTGCCGACGTCGAGCGCCCCGTCCGGGCCGTGCAGGTCGCGCTCGGCGAGGGCGGCCCACTGGTCCAGTGCGTCGGCGTCGTCGCGGAACAGCCGGGCGGTGCGGGCCAGCGCCTCCACCACGCCGCCGCCGAGGT
>NZ_BMRI01000058.1:0-7134 GCF_014648555.1 Kitasatospora griseola | reverse complement strand
GCTTCTCCAGCACCGGCAGCACCTCGTGGCGGACCCGGGAGCGGGTGTAGGCCGGGTCGGCGTTGTGCGGGTCGTCCCAGACCGGGATGGACTGCGCGGTGCAGGCCTGCCGGGTGGCGGCCCGGTCGAGCTCCAGCAGCGGGCGGCGGTAGCGGCCCTTCTGCGCGGGCATGCCGGCCAGCGAACGGGCGCCGGAGCCGCGGGCCAGGCCGAGCAGCACCGTCTCCGCCTGGTCGTCGCGGGTGTGGCCGAGCAGCACGGCGAGCGCGTCGTGGCGTTCGGCGGCCGAGTCCAGCGCGGCGTAGCGGGCCTCCCGGGCGGCGTTCTCCGGGCCGCCCTCGCGGCCGACGTGCACCGCGACCGCCTCCACCGGGTCCAGGCCGAGCTCGCGCAGCCGGACGGCGACCTGTTCGGCGCGCTCGGCGGAGCCGTCCTGCAGGCCGTGGTCGACGGTGACGGCGCCGACCCGCAGACCGAGCTTGGGGGCCTCGAAGGCGGTGGCGGTGGCCAGGGCCATCGAGTCCGCGCCGCCGGAGACCGCGACCAGCACCAGCGGGGAGCCGGGGGCGGCCGGGGTGCGGGGCAGGCCGGAGGGGTGGCGGCGGGCGTTGCCGATCAACGTGCCGGGCACCGTCGCGGTGGTGGCCAGCGCGGGCAGCGGCGCGGCCTGGGCCGGCGGGGCGGTGCGGGCGCGCACCGGCTCACTCGGGGCGACGCCCGCCTCGGCGGCGAGCTCGGCGAGGGTACGGCGGACGGCGAGGCGTATCGCCGCGACAGCGGGGTGTGGACCCATGGTTGGCACTCCTTGGCGGAGGGAGGTACGTCGGCCGCCTGTCAGCTCTCGGTCACCAGGCGCTCACAGATGGTCGCAGAATCCGGCCACCGCCCACGCCCCCCGCGCCAACGGCGGATCCACGGTCCCACGTACGGGTGAATGGAGAAACGTTACGGCTGCCGCCAGGTGAACGACTCGCCCGGTTGACCGCCCGGGCGGGCCGCACCCGCCGCCCGCCCGGGCGGCGGGCGGCGGGCTCAGCCGACCACCCGGGCCACCCAGGACGCGGGGTCGTGGATCTCGTCCTTGGTGGGCAGCGTGTTCGGCGAGGTCCACACCCGGTTGAAGCCGTCCATCCCGACCCGCTCCACCACGCCGCGCACGAACACCGCGCCGTCCTGGTACTGGCGCAGCTTGGCGTCCATGCCGAGCAGCCGGCGCAGCACCAGGTCGAGCCGGCCGCTGCCGCGGTCGCGGCGGCGCTGGAACTTCTCCCGGATCTCCGCCACCGAGGGCACCACCGCCGGGCCGACGCCGTCCATCACCACGTCGGCGTGGCCCTCCAGCAGCGACATCACGGCGGTCAGCCGGGCCAGGATCTCCCGCTGCGCGGGCGTCTGCACCAGGTCGGCGAGGCCGGCCGCGGTGGAGCCGTTGCCGCGGCCGCCGAAGCCCGGCAGGCCGCCGAGCGCCTCGCGCAGCCGGTCCAGCAGCGCCGAGGGGTCGACGTCGGTCTGCGCCAGGAACTCCTGCACCTCGGACTGGATGTGGTCGCGCAGCCAGGGCACCGCGGTGAACTGGGTGCGGTGGGTCTCCTCGTGCAGGCACACCCAGAGCCGGAAGTCGTGCGGGGCGACGTCGAGTTCGCGCTCCACCTGGACGATGTTCGGCGCCACCAGCAGCAGCCGCCCGGGCGGCGTCGCCAGGCCCCGGCGCGGCTGGTCGAACAGGCCCTCGGGGCTGTCCGGGGCGGTGGGCAGCTGGGCCGGGGCGAAGGTCTCGTACTGGCCGAGCACCTTCCCCGACAGGAACGCCAGCACCGCGCCGACCTCCACACCGGTGGCCTTGGCGCCCACCGAGCCGGTCGCCGCCACGCCCGGGCCGTCCGGGCGGCGGGCCGCGAGCCGGTCGGTCAGCGGGCGGACCACGGTGCGGAAGCCCGCCACGTTGGCCCGCACCCAGCCGGGCCGGTCGACCACCAGCACGGGGGTCCCGGGTGTGTCCTCACCCGTCCCCATCCGGGTGAACTCGCGGACGTGCCGCTCGGCCTCGACGGCGTGCCGGCGCAGTTCGGAGACCACCGCGCGGGCCTCCTCCCGGCCGACCCGGGGCCCGGGCCGGGCCAGGCGCACCGCGGTCGCCACCGCGAGATCCCAGTCGACCATCTCCGCACCGCTGTTCGCGCTCGTCATGCCCTCACCGTACGTGCTCGCCCCCGCCCGGGGGAGACAACGGCGGCGGCCGGTCCGCTGACCCGGGGTCAGCGGACCGACGGGGCGTCAGCAGCCGCAGGCGGCGATCTTCGCGACGATCCGGTCGATCGCGGCGCGGGTCGGGAACGGGTCGGGACTGGTGGTCCGGGTCATCAGGGCGAACACCAGCACCCGCCCGTCGCTGTCGACGACGGTGCCGGCCAGCGTGTTGACGTTCGACAGCGAGCCGGTCTTGGCGCGCACGATGCCGGCCGCGTCGCCGGCCCCGGACTTCGCGCCGAACCGGCTGACCAGGGTGCCGGTGAAACCGGCGATCGGCAGGCCGGTGATCACCGGACGCAGCTCCGGGTGCTGCGGGGAGGCCGCCTGGCCGAGCAGCTTCACCAGGGTGAGCGGCGGGATCAGGTTGGCCGACGCCAGACCGCTGCCGTCGGTGAGCACCACGCCGTTCATCGGCACGCCGACCTTGGCCAGCTCGGCGGTGACGGCGGCCGCCCCGCCCTCGAAGCTCGCGGGCTGCTTGGCGGCGAGCGCGACCTGCCGGGCGACCGCCTCGGCGAGCTGGTTGTCGGAGGTGGTGAGCATCCGCTCCACCAACCGTCCGATCTCCGGCGACTCCACCCGGGCCAGCTCCTTCGCCCCGGCGGGGGCGGCGGCCTGGGCGGCCTTGTTCTGGACGGTGATGCCCTCGGCCTTCAGGAAGCCGGCGAAGGACTCGGCGGCCTGCCCGGGCGGGTCGAACACCCGGGCCGGGGCCTCGTCGGGCGAGCGCGGGTCGATCCGGCCCTCGTCGACCATCAACGGGGTGACCGCGCCGATGTTCGTCCCGTCGTGCTCCTTGTGCAGCAGCGGGCCGCTGTACAGCGAGGTGTCGTAGGACAGCTTGACGCCCGTGGTGCCGGCGGCCTTCAGCGCGGCGGCGGTGCGGCGGGCCAGGTCGGCCATCGAGGCGGGCGCGCTGTCCACGTCCACGGGGGCGCCGCCGATCCGGATCTGATCGACGGGCAGCGCGGTCACCGTGGGGTCGCCGCCGCCGACCAGGGTGATCTCGCCGGGGGTGGCGCCCTGCACCACGGTGGTGGCGATCCGGTGGCCGGCCGGCAGCAGGGACAGCGCGGCGACCGCGGTGGCCAGCTTGGTGGTGGAGGCGGGCGTCGCCGGAGTGTTCTCGTTCGCGCCGACCAGGAACTCTCCGGTGACGGCGTCGGCGACCGCGTAGTTCAGCGTCCCGAGCGACTTGTCCTGCAGGGTGGCGCCGAGCGCGCTGCGCAGCCCGGTGCCGGTCGGCGCACGGCTGTCCTTGGCGTCCCCCGCGGACAGCACCGGCCCCTTGACCGGCACCGCCCGGTGCCGGTTGCCGCGCCGCTCCTGCTGGCCGTTGCCGTTGCCGTTCCCGCCGCCGCCCTGGTGGTGCCCGTCGTCGGCGCGCTTGCTGCTGTGCCCGTCCGGGCGGCTCGCACCGGGCGAGGGCTGGGCCAGCGCCGGATCGGCGACGGTCAGCACCCCCGCGGCCAGCGCCGCCCCCAGAACCCCGACGAGCGCCGTTCTGCGCCCGCGTCCCGCCCCTGCCCCTGATCTCACCGACCGGCCCCTTTCCCGAGCACTCCCTGCCGTAGGAGACACTTGGATTCTGTCAGTCCCAACCCTTGGAGGAACCGTTGGAGTTCGACGTCCTGATCGAGATCCCGAAGGGCTCGCGCAACAAGTACGAGGTCGACCATGAGACCGGTCGCCTCCGCCTGGACCGCATGCTCTTCACCTCGACCCGCTACCCGGCCGACTACGGCTACGTCGAGGGCACCCTCGCGGACGACGGCGACCCGCTGGACGCGCTGGTCATCCTGGAAGAGCCGACCTTCCCCGGCTGCCTGATCAAGTGCCGTGCCATCGGCATGTTCCAGATGACCGACGAGGCCGGCGGCGACGACAAGCTGCTGTGCGTCCCGGCGACCGACCCGCGCTGGTCGCACCTGCAGGACATCCAGGACGTGTCGGAGTTCGACCGCCTGGAGATCCAGCACTTCTTCGAGGTCTACAAGGACCTGGAGCCCGGCAAGTCCGTCCAGGGCGCCGACTGGGTCGGCCGGGCCGAGGCCGAGGCCGAGGTCGAGGCCTCGATCAAGCGCCTGCAGGAGCAGGGCGGCCACTGAGCCGTCCCGCCCTCCGGGGCGGCAGCACCCGTGCGAGGGGCGGGAGTCCGATTCGGACTCCCGCCCCTCGCACGTTCCGCGACGGCCGGTCAGTCGCCGTCGTCGAGCCGGAACCCGACCTTCAGGCCGACCTGGAAGTGCTTCACCGTCCCGTTCTCGATGTGTCCGCGGACCTGGACCACCTCGAACCAGTCGAGGTGGCGCAGGGTCCGGTCGGCGCGGGCGATGCCGTTGCGGATGGCGGCGTCCACGCCCTCGTGCGAGGAGCCGACGATCTCGGTGACCCGGTAGGTGTGGTCGGACATGGCTAGTACTCCCTGGTGCGGCGGTGGCGGACGCTCCCCCGCCGTCCACCGTGCACCAGGGCGCCGGGCCGGGCATCCCGGCTTCGCCCGACGGAGCGTCAGAACGCCGCGCGGACCTCGCCGACCACCTGGCCGCCGCCGTGCAGCGGGGAGGACGCGATCCGCTCCAGCACCGGGTCCTGGACGCCCAGCCGGCGCAGCGCGGCAGCCAGCACCGGGCCGCGGGCGCGCTCCGCGCCGTCCTCGATCTTGAACGCCAGGGCCCGGCCGTCGGCCAGCGCCACCACCTGGACGGCCTCCGCGCCCATCTTGGACAGCGCGCCGGGCACCGCCCGCATCAGCCAGGTGTCGGCCCGGCGGGTGCCGGCCACGTACTCGGGGTGGGCGCGCATGGCGTCGGCGACCCGGCGCTGCTCGGTGCCCGGCTCGGCCAGCACCAGGGCCCGGTAGGCGCGGGCCAGGCCGGTCAGCGAGACGGCCAGCAGCGGGGCGCCGCAGCCGTCGGTGCCGGTGTGCGCGGCCGACTCGCCGGTGGCCTCCTCCAGGGCGGTGCGGGCCAGTCGCTGGATCGGGTGCTCGGGGTCGAGGTAGCTCTCCAGGTCCCAGCCGTTGGCGGCGCAGGCGGCCAGCCAGCCGGCGTGCTTGCCGGAGCAGTCCATCAGGATCGGCGCCGGCTCCCCGCCGGAGCGCAGCAGCTCCTCGGCCTCGACCTGGTCCAGCGGCAGCTCGGCGGGCGTGCGCAAGGCGGCCTCGGTGAGGCCGGCGTCGGCCAGCATCCGGCGGACCGCGGCCCGGTGGAAGGGCTCCGCGGAGTGGCTGGAGGCGGCCAGCGCGAGCTGTTCGCCGCGCAGCGCCAGGCCGGCCCGCAGGGTGGCGAGCGCCTGGAACGGCTTGGCGGCGGAGCGCGGGTAGACCGGCTGCTCGGGGGTTCCCAGCGCGTACGCGACGGTGCCGTCGGCGTCGAGCAGGACCAGCGAACCGCGGTGGCGGCCCTCGACGAAGCCGGAGCGTATGACCTCGGCGAGAGCGGGCAGGGCTGACTGCGACACGGGCGGGTCTCCAGGAATGCGGTGAGGGTGGATGCGGCCCGCGTCCGCCCGCTCAGCTCCCGCCGAGCAGGTCCTCGACCCGGGCCTCCCCTTCACGGTACCTGCGGGTGATCTCCGCGCCGCAGTCGTCCGCGGTGCGCTGGAGCGTCTGGCGGCGCCCGGACACCTCGCGCTCGTGCCCGGCCAGCCGTTCGACGGCGGCCAGCAGGTCGGCGGTGGCGTGCGCGCCGAGGTCGGCCAGCTGCACGTCGCCCATCAGGGCGTCCGCCTCCAGCCGGTAGCGCTCGCCGCGCGGCGGGCCGAGGGTCAGGTGCCGGGCCGGGCGGCGGGTGGCGGACGGGGCGTCCGCCAGGATGGCGGGCAGCCGGTCGAGCAGCGCGCACTGCGCCTCGCTGGCGCCGGCCAGCGGGACCTCCCGGCGCTCCAGTTCGGCCCGCAGGATGTCCATCCGGCCGTGCAGCAGGCGGCGCAGGTACGACAGGTCGGCCTCCTGCTCCAGGGCGTCCCGGCGGAGCACCCGCAGGTCTTCCAGGGCCAGGCCGGCCAGTTCGTCGACCGCGCTCACATCCATCAATCCGACCACCTGCCGTAGTACCTGGGCCCGCCGATTGCACGGCCGCACGTCCACCGGGGTTCCCCCCGGCGGGCGATGCCACTCGTGCGGGTGACGCGGTTCGCCGGGACGGCGGACGCCCCCTCGGGGCCCGGATGGCCCCGGGCCGTCGGACAGCGTGCCACCCCGGGCCCCGGCCCCGCACGCCCGAGTACCCGAACGGCCCCCTGGCGAACACCCCTGGCTAGTACGAAGAATCCGCGCCACGGGTTCACCTGCACCGATCGGGGCGCATCATGTGCGACCCCCGCGCGCAACCCGGAGGTGTGCGCCCCCGGCGCGGACGTGCGGGCACAATGGGCGGCATGCGAGCAGTGGTGCAACGGGTCGCCGAGGCGGCCGTGACGGTGGACGGCGAGACGGTCGGCGCGATCGAGGGGCCCGGCCTGTGCGTCCTGGTCGGCGCCACCCACGAGGACACCCCGGCGCAGGCCGCCCAACTGGCCCGCAAGCTGTGGACGCTGCGGCTGTTCCCCGGCAGCCCCGAGCAGTCCTGCTCGGAGCTCGGCGCCCCGCTGCTGGTGATCAGCCAGTTCACCCTCTACGGCGACGCCCGCAAGGGCCGCCGCCCCACCTGGAACGCCGCCGCCCCCGGCCCGGTCGCCGAACCGCTGGTGGACGCCGTGGTGGCCGAACTCCGCGCGCTGGGCGCGAAGGTGGAGACCGGGCGGTTCGGCGCCGACATGAAGGTGTCGCTGGTGAACGACGGGCCGTTCACCGTCCTGCTGGAGGTCTGAGAGGGCGTTCGATACCGATTTAGGCTGCCGCAGGTGGTTTCGGTCGGAGGTATTGCCCGGTTCTGTCCGGGC
>NZ_BMRI01000057.1:19652-22945 GCF_014648555.1 Kitasatospora griseola | reverse complement strand
ACAACCTCGCCCTCGCCGGATGACCGGCAGGGCACGTGCCCCAATGCTGCCAGGTGAGTTACGAGACAGCCTTTAGACCAAGCGATATAGAGTCACCCAGACATTCCAGCTTTCACTGGGTGTCAGCTCAGCTACTTGCACGTTCACTGATCCCGTCGGTCGAGGGACACGCAGCAGTCGATTGAGAGGGACTTCCCTCCCCGACCAAACGGCATCGAAAACCACCAGATCGCCGCCCGCATCCCATGATGTGATCGTCTCCCAACGTAGGGCAGGGAAAGCCTCGACAACGGTCTCGACCACATTTGCGACCGAGGTCTTCGCCCTCCGCTGCACAAGCAGATCCAGGCTGGGCACATAGGTGAGTGGTCCTTTGCCGGCTGCCAGCATCAAGGCCTGCACTCCCGCGACGGAGTAAGTGCCAACGACACCATCGGTCTGACCCGCCCGCCAGTAGTCAGTGGACTCTTCCGGATCATCTTCGTCGTCCTCGGCACCCCCTTGCCACAGCTCCCGCACGGATTCCGGAAGGCACACATACAGCCCTCCCAGAGAATCGATCCACATCGTCCCGGTTGTCATTGGAGCGATCACTTCCTACTACGTGCCGGAGCCCACAGCCCAGACGGGCTTTGAGACCAGCCAGGGCCGACATTCAGGAGATCCTTCGACACGACCAGCCCTGATGGCCTCTGCCTGTAGCCCTGACCGGCGCGCGCCCGCACCTGGGGACGCCGTAGGTCCAGTACCGCCCGCACCTCATCGACGGCCACCTGGTCGAGGATCTCCGCCGCAGCCAGTTCGCCACCGGCCGACCGCCCGCTCCGGGTACTCGCCGTCGAAGTCAGCGGCGTGGCGCCGCGATCAATTGCCTCCTGACGGTAGGGCGGTCGTCTCGGCGAGGTCGATGCCCAGCACGCCGGCTGCGGTGGCGACGCAGAGGCGGCCGGCACCGGTGATGGCCAGGCCGACGGCCCGGGCTCCGAGACGCAGGTCGCAGGTGACGGGGTCGGTGCCGGTCAGGACGACGCGGGTCAGGCCGTCCTCCCAGGCGGCGGCGTACATCAGGCGCTGCCCGGGGGTGGCCACGGCGACGGCGGTGACCGGGCTGTCGCGGGCGAGGATCGGGGCGGTCATCGGGTACCGGTCCGGCATCCAGGTCCAGACCGTGCCGTCCTGGCCGCCGGAGATGACCAGGTGTTCGTTGTCGTAGCCGGTGACGTCCACGGCGGTCACAGGGCCCCGGTGCATCTGCGTGTCGGAGCGTCGCGGTTCGCCCCGGTCCACTGCGGGGATCGCGTGCACGTGGCCGGTGTCATCACCCAGCACCATCACCGGGCGGGGGCCGCTGGAGGCGGCCATCGCGGTGGCCCCGGCCTCCAGGGACTCCCGCAGCCGGACCAGGGCCTCGGTCGCCGTCCGGGAGTCGTCCTCCGGGAGGATGGAGTTGATCGATCCGTCGCGGTACAGCGCGTGCGCGCTGCCGTCCTCGCCGGCCGCCAGGGCGACCGTCGACGGATCGTCGAGGACGAACCGTCCGGCCCCCTGGATCAGCGATCCGGTCGAGGGGTCGACTGTGGGAACCGCTCGGCCGATCCCGACCAGCAGCCGGCCCTCCGCGTCCGGGCCGTGGCCGGCGGCCAGCAGGTGCACCTGCTCGATCCGCCGCCCGAACGACCAGCGCGCCCGCCACGTGTGACCGGCCATCATGCCCAACTGTTCGGCCAGGGCGCCGAGTTCCGGCTGCTCGGCGCCGGCCAGCCAGGTGTGCAGCGCCGACGCGCGGACGCCCGGCCCGGCAGCCGCCGTGACCACCGGCCCGGCCAGCCACCACGCCTCGATGAGCCGCCGCGGCGGATCCCCCTCCCGCTCCGGTCCCACCCTGCCGAACGGGCCGGTGCGCAGCCGGTCCGGCGACGTCGCGTCCGCGAACGCCTGCTGGTGGGCGGCGAACGCCAGGGTGACCGACGCCGGATCGGCGTGCACCAGCACCGCCGGATCGGACAGCAGGTCGACCACCGAAGTCCCGGACCGGACGGCGTGGCGCAGCACGAGTCCCAGCCAGGCGCTGTCGTGCGGCCCCGGTGCGGTGGGGAGCAGGGCCTGGCGGAGCGTCGGGTGGTCGGGGCCCCAGAGTGCGAGCCGGTCGGCGAAGGTGCGGGGCCAGACCCGCAGAGCGCCGTTCTGTGGCGGCAGCACGAAGTCGGCGGCCTGGTGGACGGCCGTCGGCCCGCCCGAGTTCGGCAGCGCGCCCCACAGGTCGGCGTCGACGTCGCCGCCGGCGGCGGCCGCGAGTGCGACGATCGGCGCCCGGGCGGTCTCGGGCAGCGACGCCCACCACGCCTCTGCGAGTGTCTCGGCCTTCTGCGCGGGTGGCGCGGCCGGGTCGACGGGTGCGCCGGGCGCGGTGCGGGCGGCGAGCAGCGCGAGCGCGGGTGAGGGGTAGAGCGCCGCCGCGGGCAGCGGGTGGTCCGCCAGGGACGCGCACCACTGGGCGTAGGCGTCGGGGTCGGTCCACTGCGGCTGGTCCAGGTCGAGGACCGCGGCTCGGGCGTCGAACAGGTCGGACGCTTCGCATTCCACCACGATCCGCACCCAGGGCACGGTGAGCAGCGGCCCCAGCACCTTCTCGACGATCCGCTGCGGGGCGTCCGGGAGCAGGCCGGCGCCGGCCCGGTCGAGGCCGGTCACCGCCAGCACGCGCGGTACGCCGTCGGTCAGTGTCTCGATCAGCTCGTGCACGTCGGCGGCCGTTGTTCCCAGTTCACGGGCCAGCTGCCACACGAAGCTGTCCGGCGTCAGGCCGTCGGCGGCGAGCAGTACGTCGACGCGGCGGTCGGTGCGCGGGCTGTCGGGCGGGCAGGCGGCGGTCAGCCAGCGCAGGAGGTGGGTGCGGCCGCTTCCGCTCGATCCGGCGATGCGGCACAGCCTCGGTGCGTGGGGGTCGCCGAGCCATCCCAGCAGGGCCCGCCCGGCCGGGCGCCGCCCGGCGTGCAGCGGCGGCAGCGGGGCTGCGGGAGCGGCGGGTTGCTTCTGGACGGGCGCGTGGTGGCGCGGGTTGGGCCAGAACCGCACGGGGCGGCCCCCGGCGTCCAGCTGCCAGGCGCCCGGCACGCTCTGGTCGTCGCCGCTCGCACCCGTGACGCCCGGCACGCCCTGGTCGTCGCTCGCGTCCGTCTCGAACAGCCAGTTCCCGTGCTGCGCCCGCTCGGTGCGGGTCCGGCCTCCGCCTCCGGGGAACGGCCGGTAGCCGCGCGGCGCGATCGGCTCCTTCGGCGGGACCCAGCCGGCCT
>NZ_BMRI01000057.1:4414-19610 GCF_014648555.1 Kitasatospora griseola | reverse complement strand
GCCGAGGCGCTCGACCTCCGCGAGGGATTCGGCGGTGGCGGTGGCCGACAGGTCCGGCGCGCCGCGGTAGCCGTCCGCAGGCTGCTCGGCGAGCATCGCGAGGGCCTGGGACGGCGTCAACTCCCGTGCCCGTGCCTCCTTCAGCCGGTCGAACCAGTGGCCGTAGGCGTTGAGGTCCCCTCGGACCAGCAGCGGCACGAAGCTCGCCGCGCCCTCCGCGTCGGACCACCACAGGTAGCCGCGCAGCCTGTCGGCGGCGTCGAGCACCGGGCAGTACGCCACTGCTCCGGTGGCCGTGCCCGCGTAGCGCGGTGGGCCGTGGTCCACGATCCGCATAGGGGAACCCCCGTCCTTCGCTCCCCTCCCGGGGATTTCCGTCTCTGTCACGGCACGACCTCGCCGTAGACGTGGACCTTGCCCTTGGTGTCCACGACGACCTTGTCGGCACGCCACTTCAGGCCGCGCCCGAGCAGGAGTTCCTGCTCCGCACCTCCGAACGTGCCGATGTTCTCGACCCACAGCCCCTTGGTGCCGGCGGGAACCCGCAGGTGCAGGATCGCCTCCTTGCCCGCGAAGGCGGCCGGCGGCCGGTCGCCGGGCGAGGTCGACATGAAGCCGTCCTCGGTGACGGTCAGACCTTCGAGGTCCTTGGGGTCCTTCAAGTGGAGATGGCCCAGGTCCGTACCCCGGGCGACCATGACGTCCTCAGGCACCGGGCGCGCCGCGACCGCCTCGTCGAGGTGTCCGATCCTCGCCTCGATCTCCGGGGTCATCGGCCGACTGCCGCGCAGCGCGCCAAGGATGTCGTCGGTCTCGCCGTAGGTGTAGCCCTTCACCGCGAGGTCCTGGTCGGGCGTCATGTTCCGCACGTCGTCGTGCCACTGGCGGCCGAAGTCACGGATCTGGGTGTCGCTGATCTGGTTGCCGTCACGGAACGTCAGGGCCCCGTCGGAGACCGAGCGGTGGGCGTCCGCCATCTCCTGGGCGATCCGGCTCTCCTCCATGATCTCCTCGAAGGACTTCATGTGGAGTGCCGGCTCCCGCGGCTTCGCCGGGGCAGTGTCCTCCGGGCCCGCCGACTGGCCCGCGCCGTCGTCGTTGGACCCGCCGCCGTCATGGTCGGACCTGCCGCCGTCGTGGCCCGGCTCGTGCGCGTTGTCCGGGGCCGGTTCATGCGCGGTCTCCGGCGCGGGCTCGGATGCCGGAGGCGGCTCGTGCGCTGCCGGCGGGGCTTCGTGGGCCGCCTGCGGCGCCGGCTCGGGCGGGGCCGGTTCGTGCCGCACCTGCGTACCGAACGGATCTCCCCCGCCGGCAGGCTCGCGCGGCGCCGTCACCGGCTCCTGGATCGCCGACGGCTCGTGGCGCACCTGCGTGCCGAACGGGTCGCCGCCGCCCACGGGCTCGCGCGGAGCCGTCACCGGCTCGCGCGGTGCGACCGCGGTCGGCTCGTGCGGGACGGCCGCCGCCGGCTCCTCCGGGTAGAACGGCTTGCGGACCTCCCACGGAATCGGAGCCGTCGGGATCTCGTACGGGACCGGCTTCGGCGTCCACTCGCCGGCACCGCCGGCGGCGCGGCGTGCGGCGTTCGCGGCGCCGTTCTCCGCCGCGTGCACCGCCTCGTTCTTCGCCGCGCCCTCCACCGCGTCGATGCCGACCCGCTCGGCGAGCAGCGCACCGCCCTCCGCACCGCCGGTCGCGACCCCCGACAGGACGTTGAACAGCAGCTTGCCGCCCGCCTCGCTGGGATCGCTGCCCCAGCCGGAGCCGACCAGCGCCTCGACCAGCTGCATCGGGTGCATGGTGGTGTGGGCCAGACCGATGCCGACCTGGCTGACATGGTCCGCGTACTGCGCGGGATGCGTCAGGTTGTACGGGTCCATCGGGTTCACGCCGCGGGCGAACTTCAGCAGGTCGGCGCCGCCCTTGATGAAGCCGACCGTGAGGTGCTCCGCCGACACGGCCATGATCTGCGGCGCGTCCACGATGTCGTTGGCCAGCGAATCAAGGAACCCGGCCCGCTTCGGGGCCGCCGAGGTCGCCGCCCGGATCGCGGACTCCGCGGCCCGGGCCGCCTCGTCCCGGCCGCGCCGCGCGGCGATCAGCAGCTGCGCCGCCTCCGCCCGCCCGCTCGCCCCCGGATCGGAGTACTCCCCCGGCCGGGCCGGCGCCGCCGGGCTCTGCCCCCGCCCCACCGCGTCGTTGTACGCCCGCACGTCCCGGTTGTACGCGTCGACCTGCCCCTTGTACTGCGTCCACGCATCCTTGCTGGCCTGCTGGGACTCCCGGAACAGGTCGATCGCCCGCTGCGCCTGGCCCTGCGCCCATTCCACGGTCGTCGACAGGCCGTTCAGCGCCGTCGCCGCGTCCGCGCACGCCTTGCCGGTGACCAGCCACTGCGTCGGGTGGTCACCGAACCTCCGGCGGAACGCGTCGGCGGCCTTGCCCTGCCAGTGCTCGGAGTCCATCCGGCCCAGGCCCTCGCCGGTGGTCTCGAACGCCGCCGCGAAGTTCCGCAGGTGCGCGACCGTCTCGCCGAGCTTCTTGACGTCGCCGTGCACCAGCTCCTTCGGGTCCTCGGACTCGCCGAGGTTGCGCTCGCCGACCGCGGCGCCGAGATCGTCCGCGATCCCGTCGCCCCACTTCTCGACCGCATGGCCCAGGTCGTCCAGGCCGACCGCCTCCAGCGTGCCGCCCACCGCGTGCGCGCCGTAGTCGACGGCCTTCCCGACGAACGACGACACCCCGTCGATCAGACCCACCGGACACCCCCTGACACCGCACCCGCCCGAACCCGCCGGACGCCCCCCAGCACCGACACCCTCACTTCCCCCCGGTCATCTGCTCGTACTGGCGGTTGAGTTCGGCCTGCTTCGCCTCCGCCGCCCTGGCCGCGTCCTCGTCCGCGCCGAACGCGCGGGCCGGGGCGCTGTTGCGGTCGAAGTCGGCCTTCAGGCCCTCCCAGGACGCCCGCTGATGAAGCCCTGCCGCCTGCAGCGACTGCGCGGAGAAGTCCGCGTTCTCGAACTGGGTGACGCTGTTGTCCGACAGCGTCTGCTTCCAGGACTGCGCCGAGACCTGCTCCTCCGTCAGGTTCGGGTTGCCCATCGCCGAATTCACCACGAGCTTCATCGAGTCGGACAGGTACTGCTCCTGCTGGTGGTACAGGCCCGCCGACAGGTCCAGGCGGCGGGCGATCTCGTTGCCCTCCTGCACCAGGGACCGCACCATCAGCGCCCACCGCTCGCAGAAGTCCTCGAACGCGCTCCGGCAGCCCTGGTCGCCGATCTCCATCCCGGTCAGCTCCAGCAGCGAGAAGCCGCGCCCGAGCCCCGCGCCCTCCGCGAACCCGACCTCCTCCAGCTCCTTGATCGCGCCGTTGATGCCCTTCGCCGTCATCTCCAGCGCCTGCGCATCGACCTGCAGATCGGCCATCAGACCCGCCCCCCGTCCACCGCACACCCGTCCGGCACGATGCCCCGCACCGGCGGGAGCAGCATCGGCTCCGCCCCGGCGGCGTCCAGTGCCACCCCGCACGGCACACCCGCGGCCGGCACGGCCACGTCCAGCAGCCGCGAGCCCAGCACCGTCAGATACGGGATCTCCGCCCCCGTGAATCCCCGCGCCCCGGCGAACGCCGCCAACTCGCCCTCGTCCGTGAACGCGCAGATCCACCGGATCCCGCCCTCGTCCCCCGCCCACAGCGCGCCGTCGGCGTCCTGCGGCACGAACACCGCGCTCGACCGGAACTCCGCCACCATCGCCCGCGGATCGCCCGCCCCCGCCCGCACCATTCGAACCTGGTGCCGCAGACCGGCATTCGCCACCGTTACCCCCCGTACGCCCCCCAACACAACACGGCACACCCTAACGCGGAAACAACGCTCGTAGGTCTGCGATCCATTCACCCGGCCCGACGGCCTTTCGTTCCGCCATGCCCTGTGGCAAGCGCCCACGACCTACGAGTTGGGCGAGCGACTCGCAGTCGAGTGGGCCGACGCTCATGAGGCCTACGGGCAGAAACCCGACCTGAACAACTACTTCTACCGCGACCACCTGACCGACCTGGTCAACAACGAGTTCGGGCGGTCGATCGGCAAGCAGGCCATTCAGATGCGGGACGGCGCGAGCGAGGAGAAAGTCCAGGCCTTCATCCTGCAGCAGGTCAGGGACTACATCGCGAGCGGGAACTACGCGAGGCGGGACGACTTCCTGCCGGACCATCAGTAGACGGTAACCTGAGGCACCGTGGCGCGGCGGCCGGTCGAAGGCCGCCGCGCCACGACAGGAAGGGAGGGGGCTCCGACATGGCGGTGCGCATCGTCATGGGTTCCAAGCTGTGGATCCCGTACCTCGCCGCGCTCGCGGTGGCCACGGCCGTGGTGGTCTGGACGCAGTCCGCCGGTGATGCCGGGCCCAAGGCGTCGCCGCAGTTGGTCGGACGCTGGTCCGTGGGGGAGGAGAGGATAGAGCTCCGCGCCGACGGGAGCCTGGGAGACGTCCGGATCCTGCCCTCGCTGTGCGGCGGAGAGCCTTCGCCATCAGCGAGTCCGCGGAGCCTCGGCGGGAGTTGGAAGGACGAGGGCGTGGGCGACTACGAACGGATCGTCCTCATCACCTTCGACGACTTCCACGGGCCCGGGAGATCCTGCCAAGTGCCGTTCAGCCACATGACCGACGAGAGCGGGAAGAAACTGGTGCCGCACGTCGGCGATGCACGCCAGCGAGGTTTCCGACGCCAGTAGCCACCGTCGGCCGGCCCCGCCCGGGGCGGCCGACGGCCGTTCTCGTGGGCTACGCGGCCACCTCCGCCACGTCGGGCTCGACGCGCACCCCCAGGTCCTTCAGGACCGCCGTCGCGGCCCGCCGGCCCGAGAGCAGCGCGCCCTCGATCGTCCCGGTGTCGCGGTAGTCGCCGCAGACGTACAGGCCGGCCAGGAGGCGGACGGAGCGGCGGAAGTGGTGCGGCGGGGGCATCGTGACGACCGCGTCGGGGACGTGGCGGACCGTCAGGAACTCCCAGGCGGCGGTGGAGGTGCCGTACAGCTCGGACAGGCGGCGGCGGACCACGGGTTCGTCGCCGGCCGGGCCGCCGGCGACGAAGGCGCGGCGGCCGAGCACGGTGGTGGCGATCAGGGCGCGGCCGTCGGCGGCGTAGGACGGGTCGACGGCGACTACATCGACATCGCCCACTACATGGCCAACCAGAACCCCGACAGCCCGTCAACCGTCCAATGGAACACCGGCGAGCAGACCGTCCGCACCCGCTGGCGTGCACTCGTGACCGTCCGGCAAAGCCGCCTCGCCGAGCAGTAGCGGCTCGCATCCGGCGAATGACGCCCGTTACGGCGCGGGCGTGGCGAGGGTGTCGTCGATCAGCACCTCCGGCGCGGGGTCGGAGGCGGACCGCGCCGGCTTGATGCCATCCAGCGCCGTCCCGACGGCCTCGTAGACCCTCGCCGACGACTCCCTATTGTCCCCGGGCTCGAGCCAGCCGGGGTGGGCGTTCTTGTCGAGCTCCTTCATGTAGGTGATGACCTGCGTCCCGGTCAGGTTGACGCGGACCAGGCCGCGAGCGCCGCGGTCCCCGTCCAGCTCGTCGATGCCCACCTTGTCGAGGGTGTTGTACGGCTTCGTTTCGCTCCACAGGCTCTTCGGCATCAACAGCGAGACGTTGGCGATCCCCGCTGCCTTGGTGAGTCGCGCATCCTGCGAGGCCGGTGTATGAGTCTGCAGCCCGCACGCGGTGAGGAGGAGGGAGCAGACGGCAAGCGCGCCCAGGCGCGACGGGACCCGAGTAGTGGTGATCACGCGGACATGGTCGCGGTCGCGGCAGCGGAATCCGCGCATTCCACATCAAGATCACCGGAAAGAGGATCGTCTGGTCCCTCGCGTTGACGGATCGTTCCTCAACCGGAGGACGTGATCGGTCGGCGCGGTGTTCACCAACGGCGGGGCGCGCCCGATGGCGCGAGGCTCAAGGCATCGTGCTGTTCGCGCTGCAGGCTGACTCCATGCCGCCAGCCTGGCACTACCGGCCGGCAGCGCGCAGGCGATCAGCGCCACCTCCAGGCGGCGTCCGTCAGCTCCAGTCCTTGTCAGGTGCTCCGACCATCCAGCCGCTCACGGCTGTGAGCGAGCCGCGCCACAGCGGCAAGGTGTGAACGGTGCGGCCGGCCCGGTGGGTGACGTCGCGCAGGTGCAGGAAGCGTCGGTCGATGGCCTGTCGGCGGCGGCCTTCGTCAGCGGCCTGGTCGAGGTGGCCGACCGCGTCCCGGACGACACGGCGGAGGGTGTCGTCGTGGTCGCCGAGCCGGCGCAGGTGCAGGCGTTCCCATGTGTCGGTGGAGATCACCGTGCCGGTGATCAGCGCGCCGTCCAGCACCAGGGTGACGGTGACGTCGCGGGCGTCGATGTCCTGGTGCTCGGCGCCCAGGCGCAGGATCTCCAGATGCGGATCGACGTGATCGTCCCTTTGGAGCAGCATCCGCCGGGCCGGCGGTACCGCGTCTCGCCACGACATTCTGCTGTTCCCCTGCCCGTCGGTCTGTGCACTCGGTTCTTCACGCTATGGGGTGGGGCGCTCCATGTACGACGTTCTGCCACATTCGGTTGTCTGGCTGGTGCTGGGCTGTCCGTGCATGCTGGTTCGAGGCGTCGGTGTTGTCCGCGGACAACACAGTCTGGTTGATGGCCGGCCATGGGCGGAAACGAGGCAGGGCGCCCTCGCCGGTGGGTGAGGGCGCCCTGTGTTGTCCGCGGACAACATGGTGGGGGTCAGACCTGCGCGTAGAGGGCTTCGAGGAGGGCGGTGTAGCTCTCGTCGTCCAGAACCGCTCGGAGGGTGGCGGCCTGTTCTTCGGGGGTGGATCCCAGTGCGAGGACGAGATCGGTGGCCGACATGACAGTCCGCCCGGTCGAAGGGGTTTCCTGGACCGTGCCGGTGTTGTCCGCGGACAACACCGGGTTGGCGCTGGCTTGCCGCTCGTCCGGCTCGGCAGCGCTGGCCGTCCTGTTGATGATGCGCTGCTCGGGGATGTTGTCCGCGGACAACATCCCCGGCTTGGCCTCAGCGGGGGGCTGTTTCGAGGCAGGGGTGGCCGGTTCGATGTTCGAGTGGTTCCGGGTCGGCTCGGTCGGCTGGTCGGCGGGCTGTCGTTCCGCCGGGCCGGCAGGGTCTGCCGGTGTGTTGTCCGCGGACAACACACCGGCTTTGGCTGTCTCCAGGAGGTTCCTGTCCTCTTGGCGCCGGTTCCGCTCGTCCGCCTTGATGTCCTCGGCCAGGGCGAGGAGCGCTGCGGTGTCGAGCGTGGGGTCGTCCTTGAGTGCGCGGGCGAGCCGGCGGGCGTAGCGCTCGGCCATGGTGCCCGCGATGAGCATGTCCTGGATGTCGGCGGGGAGGGTGAGGAGGGCGATCTGGTTGCCGACCCAGGAGCGGTCCTTCCCGCGGCGGCGGGCTACTTCGGCGGCGTTGCCGCCGCAGGCGTGGAGGAGGTCCTTGAGGCCGCGGGCGCGTTCGATGATGTTGAAGTCCTGGCGCTCGTCGTTTTCGAGCATCAGGTAGTCGATGAAGTCGGCCTGGGTGGCTGCGAGGTCGTCGCGGACGACGAAGTCGAGGTGTTCGAGGGCGACTCGGTTGGCCGAGCGGTAGCGGCGTTCGCCGTTGAGGATGATCCACTCGGCGGTGCCGATGTCGGTTTTGTGTTCGGGCCACAGGGCGAGGTAGGCGTCGCGGGTGACGGCGACGCAGGCGGTGGTCTGCTTGCGGGCGAGGCTGTGGCCGAGGGCTTCCTGTTCCTCGTCAGTGCCGAAGTGGCGGCGGGGGTTGACGAGGCTGGGGCGGACCTTGGAGAGGGGGAGGCGCTGGAGTTCGTAGTCGGGGATGGATCCCTCGGCGACGGCCTTGGCTCGTCCTCGTTCGCTGCGGGGCCGGACGGATCCGAAGCTGCTGCCGCCGCCGAGGCGGTCTGCTGCGCGGGTCATGCGGTGATCCTCCGGCCAATTTCGCGCATGACGTCGGCCTGTTCGCTGTCGGGCGCGTGGGAGAGCAGGGGCTTCTTGACGCGGACTGCCTCGCGCTGGTCCTTGAGGTCGTGGACGATGGCAATGACCGCGGGTTCCTCTATGTCTTGCCACTCCTTGAGGGCGGAGGTGGCGACGTAGCCCTTGCGGGAGTCGTACAGGTTGACGACGAAGCCGAAGTCGTGGATGTCGATGTCGAGGTCGTCGCAGAGGGATTCGATCTGCTCGCGAAGCATGATGTAGGCGTCGGCGGAGGAGTCCTCGGCCTGGACGGGGATGATGAGGCCGGAGCGTCCCCGGGGTTCGCCGTCGCGGGTGCGGGCGTAGTAGAGGGCGTTGTCCATGGCGTAGCCGAGGCTGGGCGGGCAGTCGATGACGAGGACGTCGAATTCGCGCTCGACGATGGCGAGGGCCTTCTCGAGGGCGGTCTCCTTGACGCGGACGTCTCGGGACGTGACGAGCTTGGCGTCCAGGAGGAACGCGTCGGTGCAGGCGGGAAGGACGAACAGCCGTCCTTCGAAGGCCTCGCCGGGGACCTGGACGAGGAGTTCACGCAGGTCGCTGGAGCGTTCGCCGGTCATGTTCTTGGCGAGGCTGTCGCCCTTGATGGGCAGGGGGTTGATGCCGAGTTGGAGCGTGAGGTGGCTCTGCGGGTCGAAGTCGACGATCAAGACGCGGTGGCCGGCTTCGGCGAGGGCCTGGGCGATGCCGTTGGAAAGTGCGGTCTTGCCGACGCCGCCCTTCTGGTTGGCCACGACAATGCGCTGCGGGCCGGTGGGGAGCCGGACCGGCTGGGGGCGGGGGTTGGCGTCGAGCCAGAGGCGGATCGCCTGGGCGAGTCCCTGGTTGTAGGGGACCTGGCGCTGGAGGCAGGCGACACGGAAGTTCTTGTAGAGGTCGGAGGGGACGTAGGTGGAGAACGAGCTGCTGGCGGAGGTGTCGATCGATTGGAACGGCTCGGTGCTGTCGAGCCACGCGCGGATGCCGATGGTGACCGCGTCCTGAATGTCGACCCCGACGGTCGCAGCGCGGATCTTCAGCTCGCGGCGCAGCGCGGCAGGCAGTTTGGTAACTACCTTGTCCCGGCCATCCGACGAAGTCTCGGTACTCATGCGGGGAGTTTACTAACCGCCAGCTGGAAGTCACGCGCGACACCGCCTACAGTTCGGGCGGTTCCTGACGAAATGCCAGGTTTGTAGGCACAAACTGCCCCGCAGGTATGACGAATCACGCTCGTGGCACTTCCTCCGTGGGCTCGCGCCAGATGCTCCGTCAGTGGCACGCCGTGGACCGCACGTTCAGGTGGAGCAACGCGGTGGGCCCTCTCCGCAATGACCTTGACGGCCAGAATCCGCTGGCAGAACAAGCAGCAAAGGAGGCAGCGTGCCCGATGAGACCGACGATCCTCTGACGCTGGCCCTGCACCGAGGTGTCGGGTACCGGGAAGTTCGCCAGGACGGACGCCTGATCGTCGGCTTCACGCCCGAGGCCTACGCCGCGCTGCTGCAGATCTTCGACGCACGGCAGCGACACAGGCCGGTACCGGAGACCGCCCTCGAGCATCTGAGGGCCTACCAGCCCGTCGTGTGCGGTGTCCGGTTGGCCCCAAGCAGTGAAACCAGGTGCGTCGAGGACGCCGCGTTGAGGCGGCGATGCGCGCTGCATGCAGCAGTCGACCAAGTTCATCCCGTCGCCGAAGCCGTGGTGTCCTCGCTCTCTGCGCGAGCCCGACGGCTCTGGGACCTCTTGATCGCCACACCGCACCTCCGGACACTGCGCCCGCTCCGGTTCCCGCCTGTGATCGGGCCGTCCCTGTCCACGATCAACCGGAGCATCCTCGAACTCGACAACGCTGACCTCGTCTGGCGTACATCGCGCCGTGGCCTGCTCATGCTGCATCCGGCGGTGGTGTTCTTCGGCGATGCCCAGCGCCAGCAGGACGCAGTTGCCGGCCTGGCCGCTCGGCGCCGCCACGCGTACCGGCATCTCGAGGTGGCAGCCTGAGGGCAGCCAGCCCGCTGCAGGACTGCTTGGTGTGTTGTCCGCGGACAACACACCAAGCAGTCGGATCCGAAAAAACGGACCTGGCCTCAAGCGACCCGGCCGAGGACGGACGCCAACACGGCCCGCAGCTGTCCGTCCTCGCGGATCATCGCGTGGTCGGAGCCGGAGACCATCAGACGACGGACCCCGGCGGCGAGCACGGCCCGCCAGCCGTGCTGTCCCGGTGTCAGTGCGGCGGCGCTGAGCGCCCGCAGGGCATCGCAGGCGTCCTTGAGATCGCCACGTGTCTCGGCCGAGTGCAGCGCTGCCTCAGCGTGCCAGGTGTGGTCGAGGCCGGCCGGATCGGCGACGCCGAGCAGCCCGAGGACGGCCGAGCGTGCCTGGGCCGGGTCGCTATCGAGCACCGGGACGACCTCGGCTGCCTCCCCGACGACCCGCCACAGGGGCAAGTGCCGGGGCGGGGTCAGCCGTGGTACTCGAAGCCCTCGATGCAGAAGCAGGCCGCGCTGACCGAGGTGTCCCCTGCCCGCTCCGCCCGTGCCCACACCTGGGAGTCGCCCGGGCCGAAGTCCCCGCTGCAACCCATGCGCAGGTCCAGGCCGCGGTCCTGGATGCAGCGGATGACGTCCGCCTCGACGGCGGAGGGCTTGCGGCCGATCAGTTCGATTCCGTAAAGGGACACCAGGGGGCCGCTGCGCCCGTGGACGCTCACCCGGACCAGCACGGAGCCCCTGCGCGCCTGCGACGCGTAGGAGTAGTGCGCGGTCACTCCGGCCCGGGCGTAGTACTCCCTGTCCACGTGCCACTCCTCGGGAGTCCCCTCGTCCTCCCAAGGACTGCCCACCGCGAAGGGGTGGTGGCCCCGGCTCTCGGCCGGCGCCTCGCCGTCCAGGGCGGCCGACACCTGCTGCGGACTCATCCCGAAGCGCAGCGGACCGACCCCCTCCAGCGGGGTGCACTGCCAGCGCGGCCGGTCCTCGGCGTCCGCCACCAGCCACGGCCCCGCATCGGCAGGCTTCCCGCGCAGCCCGAGCCGGTCGGCGACCGGCTCGGTGTTCCACAGGTCTTCGGCCCATGCGGGGCCGGTGGCCAGAAGGCCAGTGATCACCGCGTCCCGGCGCTGCAGGTGCCCCTCGGGGGCCAGACCCCATTCCTGCGCGACGTCCAGGGAGACGCCCCAAGCCGGCACCTCCGCCTCGCCGTGCCGGTTCACCCGCGCCTCGACCCGCCCCTCCAGGGCGAGGCGGCACAGGTCCGCGCTCGCCGCCGAGGGCGCCCTGGCGACCAGCTCAACCTCCCCCAGCCGCACCAGCGGGCCGCCCACGGCACTGATCACCACCGCGGCCAACCGCGGGCCCGGACCGTAGAACGCGGTCAGCCCGGGCTCGTCGTAGCGCTCGCTGACCATCCGGCGGGCCTCAGTATCACCCCAGCCGCCCTGGAACCTGGTGAAGTTGCCCTTCTCCCCCAGCGCGTCCTGGACCTGCTGCGGGTCCATCCCGAACCGCAGAGGCCCCACTCCCACCAGCGGGTCCAGCACCCACCGCTGCCGGTCCCCCTGTTTCCTGCCCCACCAGGCCACGACACCCTCCCGACCGGCTCTGCCGATGATCTTCCCGGTCACCCTAGGCGCGTGCGCCGACAGCACAACGCGAACCGACCAGCCACCCCGTCATCCCGCCATGGGGCCTGTCCAACGGCGGAGCAGCACTCGACCACCCGAAGGCCAGTCACCGAACCGGCAAGATCCGTAAGAGAGAACCTAGCCGGCCTTCGCGGCGCGGCGGCGGAGCCGCTTGTAGGCGGTGCCCCGGCCCGGGCTGGTGAGGGAACGCAGATAGGCCCAGGGGTACTCGCTGGCGTAGCCGTTGAGGGCCCGGAAGTGCGGGGCGGCCAGGGCGTGTTCCTCGGCGAGGCCGAAGGCCGCTGCGAAGTGGCCGTGGGCCTCGATCGATTGGTAACCGCCCCGGAAGTCGGGGTGGAGGACGGAGTGATTCGCCGCGTCGACGAGTTCGGTGATGACGTCGGGGCGACGCAGGTGGGCCGGATCCTTGCCGCTGCCGACGTTCAACCAGCGTTCGAGGTGGACTTCGGCGAGGACGACCGGGTTGAGGCTTCCGGGTTCCGCGATGTGGCGGCACTGCCGGGCGAACGCGAAGGCGTCCTCCCAGGTGCCGCCCCACTTGGGCAGCAGTTGCTGGAGCAGCTGGGACTGCGCGATGTAGTCGTGCGGATCGTGGACGGCCAGTTTGCGGTAGCGCAGCCGGGTCTGGTCGATGCCCCGCTGGAGCCCGCGAGAGGTGATCAGCCGCAGTCGCCAGGCGTCGGTGTTGTCGGACTCCTCGGCGGTGACCTCGGCGAGGAGCTTGTCGGCGATGGCCAGACGCCGGTGGAAGAGCGTGAAGTTCTCCGCGGAGACGTACTTCGCCCGGGCGGCGCCGCGGGCTTCCCAGGCCAGGTGGATGTAGTGGTTGCCCAACAGGACCCGCGGCAGGGCACTGCCGGGGTGTGCGGCCGCCGTCCGCTGGAGGAATCCACCGACGTCCGGGGTCTCGGCCGCGATCCTGATCGCGGTGGCCCGGTCGGCCGGGTCGGCCAGTGCGTCGAAGAAGGCCGTCACCTCCTCCCAGCGCATCTGCAGGACGGAGTCGCGCAGCGCGGCCAGGTCGGGGAAGGCCACGAGCGGGTCGAACTCCGGCGCGCGGGCGGGAGGTTCGGCCGGTATGGACGGTGGTGGGAGGATCGACATCCGGGGATCGTAGCGATCGTGTCCGACACTGGGCTGACGGCCGGCTCCCTCGTCCTCCGCGCGGATGATGACTTCCTGCGGAAGATGGAGCACCACCTCGGCCATGCCGTTGTGGCTTACGAGCGCGGCTGACCGTCAGCGCGCCCCAAAGCAGTTGGCCCTGGCGTTCGGTCTCCGCGGGTCGCCTTCTTTGCCCAGGCCGCGGATCGCGGTACGCGCGAGTTCGAGGCGACGTACCCCCGTCGGCGTCAACGGGTGATGCGGTCGATCACCAGGCGCTCGAAGAGGTCCTCGGGCAGTTCGTCCTGGTACTGCTCGACCGAGCGATGCGCAGCGGCCGCGTCGCCGTGCCAGCAGCTGATGACGTCCTCGTTGAAGTCGATCAGTCGGCGCATGTCGTCCGGGGTCAGCTCTGGGTGGAACTGGTATCCGAAGACCCGCTCGCCGTAGCTGAGCGCCTGGACGGAGGTGTGCTCGTTGCGGTATTCGATACGCACGCTGTCCACTTCCTCGATCTGCGGACTGATCGCCTGGTAGTGGAACGACGGCACGACGCCGATGTCCTGGCGGTCGCCGACCCGGTTCACCTCGGTCAGGCCGACCTCGATGCCCGAGGTGTCGATGATCGAGCCCGGACGCAATGCCTCGGCGATCAGCTGCGAGCCCAGGCACACGCCGACCACGGCAGGGCCGGTGTCGCCGTCGCGCCTGTTCGCGTCGGCGATGAGTTCCCCCATCAGCTTGATGGTCGCGCGCATCCACGCGGCGTCGGAGTGCACCGAGGTCTGGCCTCCGGTGAACACGTACGCCAGGGTCGGCTGTGACTGTCGCGCAGTCAGATCGGCTGCCTCGGTCACCAGGTTCAGGCGGCCGCAGCTCAGGCCGGCCCGGGTCAGCCGCTGCTCGATCCGGTCGGCGTAGTCGAGACCGTCGTAGATCAGCCCGTCCGCGACGCAGATCTGCACGTCCACCGGCACAATCCCCATCCCTCCCTCACCCCTCTTACTCGAAGAACTTCGACCACAGGTTGAGGGCCGAGTCGACGCACTGAACGAAGCTCAGGATAGCCACGATCGTCACAGCGAGGTTGACCCTCGTCACCCGGCGCATCTGGTCGTGCTCCAGTTTGCGTTCCACCGCGCGCCGCGCCATCTCGAGCAGGGTGTCGGTGCGCTCGCGTACCTTTTCGGTCTCCCACGCCTCCAGGACGCTGTCGCGCAGCTTGAGCACGTGGAAGTCGTAGCTGAACGTGGGCCGGACCAGCGCCTGGTAGTCGGCGCGCAGCCGTCGTTCCAGCCCGATGAGCAGTTCGGGGTCCTCGTCCAGTGCCATTTCGCGGATGATCCGTTCCGCGGCACTGGCAGAGCGTTCGAGCCGGGCGTAATGCACGTTCAACTGGCCGAGGAGGTGTTCGAGTTGGCCGAGTGTGTCGCTGGGGCCGTCTTGGGAGGCCAGCAGGAAGAAGGCGTAGCCGGGGTAGAAGAACTCCTGGGGCCACGTTGATTCGGACGGGATCGGCGCGGCGGAGCGGGGGTAGATCAGGGGCCGCAGCGCATCGGAGAGGGTCGCCCGACCGGGTGCCGGGTGGGTGGTGCCGCCGGCGTACGTGAGGTTGAAGTAGGGCAGGACTGTGGGACATGGCGGCCCTTGTCGGCACCGGTCGGACATCGCGGTCAGGGCTGGCAGCAGTTCGTCCCTGATGTGCGCGGTGAGGTCGTCGCGGCCCTTCGGCCCGAAGCCGTCGATGAGCTCTTCCCGCCGTCTTCCGGTCCACCCCTCGACGACGCGCATGTGCACGGCCACCGACCCGTATCCGTCCGGGAACAGGATGCCGGTGACGTGGAGTTCCGCTGGTAGTGCCGTCGTCCCCTGGACGATCGCTGTCAGCCGCGCGTCGAACTCCTCCGACCCGGCGAAGTGGGTGAGCAGGTCGACTGGCGGATTGCCGAAGGTGAGCGAGCCGCGCAGGAACTGGTCCAGGGACCGGTGCAGCAGCGTAAGGCGTCCCTCCGGGTCGAGCCCGCCGTCCGCCGGGACGGCGAAGCCCGGAGAGTCGGAGAGCGAGACCGGCCCAGGGAAGAAGGGTCCGGTCAGCAGGAGTAGGGCGTCGCCGCAGAAGTCGACGCCCGATTCCGCAGGCGGTGGCCCTCCAGCCTCGCGCGGATGCGGTATCGGCACTCCGCCTGGTAGTCCGGCCTTGTCCCCGACAGGTCCAGCGCCGTCCATGCGACCGCCCCCCAGCGAATCGGGCATCTCCAGCCTTACCGACTTCTGAGATCCCATGACAGGCGTCCGGGGCGCCGCCCTGTTCGCGGCTCCGCTTCCGATTCACCCTGGCAGGTTGTCCCCGTCGGCGAACACGCAAATCAGTTTGAGTGAGGAGTTGCGACTGCGCATCCGGCCCGACGCAAGAAAGGGTCGAGA
>NZ_BMRI01000057.1:0-4381 GCF_014648555.1 Kitasatospora griseola | reverse complement strand
TTCGAGAGATGTCTCAGCCACCGGAAGGAGTTCGACTCGGGCGGTCCCAGTGCCGGTCGAAGGTAGCGAAACGCAGAGGGGCCCGCTTCCTCCGGCGTCGACGCCGGAGGAAGCGGGCCCCTCTTGTGTGCCGGGTCACCAGGACGCGCCGCCGAAACAACGTCTCTACCGCTGTGCGCCCCCGTTCTCGGGTGTGCGGCGCGGGTCAGTGATGGGCGAGGGCGGCCCGGTGCCGGTGGAGCAGTGCGTGCTGGCCGGGGTCGAGCCGCCAGAGGCCGAGGCGGCCGGCGGCGGGGATCGGGTCGGTCAGGGCCTGGACGTCGGTGAGGGTCCAGTGCCACAGGCCGGGCAGGCCCCAGGGGCGGCAGCACCCGTGTCTCGGTGGCAGTCGGTGATGCGGGCGGTGGCGACGAGTGCGCCGGTCGTCAGCGCGGGGGCGTCGGGGCGGGCGAGGACTGCTCGGACGAGCGGGTCGGCCTGGCCGTCGCGGGCGAGAGCGCGGGCGGCGTGCAGGACGAGAGCGGCGTGCGGGATCTTGCCGAAGGCGGCGGCCGCAGCGGCCACGCCCGCGTTCAACCCCAGCAGCAGCGCGCCCTTGTTGTCAGCGCGGCCCGAAGCGCACAGGTTCGCGGATTCTCGGCTGGTCGTCAGCTGAAACCCACATGCTGGGACTGCACAGGTGGGGACCGACGAACGGATTCCGCAGTGCCATCTTCCGTCAGGCTCGGCCGACCGCCGCGTCGCCGACGAATAAGCCTCGGCCCCCTCTCGTTGCTTCGAGTACGTTGCTCACTTCGAACACACCATCAGGGGGAGCGTTGACGGATTCGTCGCTGGACCTGGCCGACCGGTTGGTCAGTGCCGTGATCGCTGGGGACACCGACACGGTACGGACCTGTCTGGAACAGGGGGCAGGAGCGGACACCTTGGGCCCTGACGGACTGCCTCTGCTCTGCACCGCCGTGGCCCAGTTCGATCACCTCACCGCCCAGGTTCTGGTCGACGGGGGTGCCGACCAAGACCTCAAGCTCCCGGACGGTAGCACTCCCATGCTGCGGGCAATCGACACCGGCTCCCCCATGCTCGTCTCGATGATGCTCGAAAACGATCCTCGACTTCGCCGGCCCGAGGCTTCACAGCGACAACTGCTCGACTTGGCCCGGCACTGGCACGAGACGGGCGTTGTCGAAGAACTTCGCCGCCGGACCGGAGTCACGGAGCCGGCCGTCAAGCGCGAGGTCAACGACCCTCATCAGGGCGACGTGATCGACGAGTTCTCCCTCGACGGACACACTGTGCGGAACGGCCACGGAGCCATCCTCACCCACCTCGAGTGGGCGTTCGGCATGCTCCCGCCTCTCGACGTAGTGATGGCACGCGCCCTCCCGCGCGCCACGGTGGGGGACAGCAATTGGTTCGCCGCCGCCTACTATCTGGGCCTGCGCCGAGACCCTCTCGAAGGATCGGACCTCGCCGCGTTGCGCCAGCACCCGGATCCCACCCATCGGGTTTTCCTCGCGCAGGTCATATGGCACCGGAGTTTCCACGCCAGCCTCGACCACTCGCCGCACACCGCACACGATCTCGACTTCCTGGCGTCCTGGGTGCAGGAGGAACCCGACGGACAGGTCATCGCCGCCGTCCTCGACGCCTACACCGGCCATGACCATCCGGAGCAGGAGACCATCGGCCTGCACTACATCGGCCATCCCGACCCGACCGTACGCAGCGAGGCCGTGTTCTGCCTGGATCGGGAACGGGCCGCACCGGCGCTGCTCGACCTCGTCCACGATCCCGCGCCCGAGGTCCGGGCCGCCGTCGCCCAGAAGCTCCCCTTGTGGTCCGCGCCCGACAAGCAGCTCAAGCCGGCGGTCCGGGACGCCCTGCTCAAACTGATTCGCGACGAGAGCCTCTGGGTGCGGCGCTGCGCCGCACAGTCCCTCTCCGGCTACGACGACCGGAGCGCCCCCGTTCTGGACGCCTTCCTCGCGCTCCTCGATGAAGACGATGCGGATATGCGCCTGGAGGCAGCCTGGGCACTGGCCCGCCGCAACCACTCGCGCACCGAGGAGGCGTACGAGCGGGTCGGACCGCTCGACGTGTTCTCGGAGCACGACCACCGGACCTCCGGCCTCTGGCGCTACCGCGCGGACAACCGGAGCGACCGGGTATGACGGGTCGCCGCCGTCCGCGTCGGCGGTTCCGCGGTTCACCGCGACACGTGATCGATGCGCTGGCAGGTGGCACCCGGGCGAAGGCCACGGAGCAGGTCAGTATGTTCGCCGACGCTCTGGGGATCGTCATCGGGCTGTGCCGGTTCTGTGTGAACGGGGAGACTCTGCGCACCGTGCGGGCGGCCCGTGTAACGTCCGAGCAGCAGCGCGTCCTCTGGAGGCGACGGCCGCCGGGTGGATCGTGAGCAGGAGCGCCGCGCATCCGATCGACCTGGAGGCGCTTACCCGGAGCACCCCAATCCGCCTTGACCTTCCGTCAGGATGCCGCGGTCGCACGCGCGCGCATCGAACTGCTGGACTCCGCGCGAAGTGCGGAGGCAACGGCAGGGCTGGCATGAACCCGGTTTACTCCGACCGGAGCGCACCCGGGACTGTTCGAGCGGGTCAGCGCATGTAGACCGGGTTTACTCGGGCCGCCGGGGGCCGGTTGCGGGGGCAGGTACCGGATATGACGCCTCCCTCGTCCGACAGCCGCTCACGGTTGGGCGCTGAACCGTCCTATGAACAGGGAGAGGCCTGTACCGAGTGCTGGGTACGGGCCTCTCTGTTGTCAGGCTGCGGTGATGAGCGCGGCTGCGGCAAGCGCGATCAGGGCGGCGATAGAGACGTCGGACGCCCATCGTAGGAGGACTATCGTGCGCCGGCAGATGGCGGAGAGGTCGGCGAGCCGGTGCAGGCGGCGGTCCGGGCGAAGCACGGCGCGCCGTTGTTCGGGAGTGAGGCTGGCCAAGTAGGCGGGGGAGGAGCGGTCCCGGTCGTGCGCCGAATCCCCGACTCAGGACGCTGGTCCGTCGTTGGCCCGCTGTTGGCCCGCCGCTCGCCTCCGGGCCCTACGGTGGGCCCTGCCCCGCTCGGGTCGGGGACGGGATCGGGGGTGCGCTGGTGCAACGCAGGATTTCTGACGGCCGGGGCCGCGCTGGCGGCGGCGTTGCTGGCGAGCGGCTGCACGGCGGCCGGGACGGGCGTCACAGCTGAGACGGCCGCGAGCCTCAGGACAAGTTGCACCAACCGCCGAACCGCCGCCTGGCGAGGCCGCCACACTGCCGCCGGCCACGTCGCCGACCCCGGCCGTCAGCGCGCCACCACCCAATACATCTGCGTCGACCCGCAAGTTCGCACCAACGCCGAGTACACCGCCGCCCTTCGCTGCACCGCACGTCTCTACGATCCGGGTCGACGGACCCTGTGGGCTGAACGGCCACACCTACGAGGCCGACTTCGCCATCACCCTGGCGGGCGGCCAAGGGTGGCGGATCAAGCCGCAGCCCGGCCAGCGGATACGCACGGACGGGACGTCACTGGTCTACCGCTACGGCCTGTTGCTACTGGACTGGCCGCCACCGCCCGAGTCGCTGATCGACGGCAAGGTCCGGGTGATCTATCCGCTGGGCGACGACGGCATGCAGGTGATCGCCCTCGCGGACGGGTCGGTGCACGCCGTCGTTGTCCCCGCCGACCTCCGGGCCACGATCGATTGCACACCGTAGGGACGCCGAACCGCCCGACGGTGCATCAGAACCAACCAAGAACGGGTCAGGTCAGCCCCAGATCGACCGGTTCACCGCCCTCGAACAGGCCCTCGGGCCGCTACCGGAGCAGCCAGGTCTCGCCTTGGACGCCGGCTATGACTACCGGATCGTCCACGATGGCCTGGCCAGCCGGAGGATCGGCGCACGCATCGCCCGCGCGGCGCGAAGACCCCGATCCAGACCGGCGGCCGGTGGGTCGTCGAGCGCACGAACTCCTGAATGAACAGCTTCGGCAAGCTCCGGCGCTGCACCGAACGCCGGAAAGCGGCCGTCGAGTTCTTCCTCGCCCTGGCGGCCACCGTCATCACGGTCCGCTGCCTGGTCCGACGCGCCTGAAGCCTTTATCGCTGGAACACCCGCCCTCGAAGCCCATGGATCCGATGACCTACTGGCGGACGCCCTGAACGTGCTCAGCGGGTGGAGGCTTGATAGCGGCTGTTGCCAGGTCTCCCGCTGGCCAGCCGGTGTGTTCGGTCGGTGTCATTCGCTCTCCGGGGGTACTCCGTCCGGCCAGGCGAAGCGCAACTCTCCGTCCATCGCCGCGACCAGCCACTGGCCAAAGGTGATTCCTTGCCGCCAGCAGTCACCGTCTGCGTTGGACCACATCGCGCCGTCCGG
>NZ_BMRI01000056.1:2878-30201 GCF_014648555.1 Kitasatospora griseola | reverse complement strand
GAAGAACGGTCTACCGGACCAGACCCCGCTGCGAGACAGAAACTCGCAGATTGATCACAATCCGATACGCGCCCTAGGGCGGGTGAACCGCCGTCAGGTCTACCGCACCACCGTCGAGCTGGAGGTGCCGTATGAGAGCGGTCGGCGCACCGTCACTATCCCGGTGGAGACCCGTGGCAGGCCGTACGCCGGCGAGTCGATCGGCGTCCGATTTGCGCCGGCCGCACCGGAGTTGGGCGTCCACGTCGACCGCGAGACGGCGGTGGACGGGCTCGGGCTGGTGTGGATCCTGGTCCTCGGGGGGTTCGGCCTGCTCTTCACGCCGATCATCCTGGTCGACCACCGGGAGAACGTGCATGCCTGGCGCCGCTACCGCCCCGGCGTGCACCTGCCCGCGTTCGCCCTTCTGATCGCGGGAGTCGGCGTCGCCGGCTACGTGGGGTTGGCCCTGCCGTCGCCGTGGCTCGGCTGGCCGCTGGCCGTGTTCGCCGCCGCCACGCCCTGGCTGTGTCTGGCGCACGCGATCCGGCCCGAGGCCCTGCACGGCGTGTTCGACCGGGTGGTGCGCGGACTCGGCCGTCTGCTGATCGGTCGTCAGGGGCGCTGAGATCTTCAACCTGACGGATCGTCAGGAGGGCGGGTCGGGTTCAGGCCTGCCGTGGCGGCGGCGGTGCGGAGGAGGTCGTCCACCATGGCGGGGGTGAGTCGGCCGGTGTAGGTGTTGCGCGGGCTGACGTGGAAGCAGCCGTACAGGTGCAGGGCGGGACCGCCGTCGGTGGCGGGGAGGGCGGCGTGCGCGCCGTGGCCGAACGTCGGCCGTGGGCGGGGGATCTGCCAGCCCGCAGCGCCGAGGGCCGGGAGGACCGCCTGCCAGGCGAAGCCGCCGAGGGCGACCACGGCGCGCACGGTCGGGCGCAGGTACTCGAACTCCCGGACGATCCAGGGGCGGCAGGTGTCGCGCTCCGCGCTGGTCGGCCTGTTCTCCGGCGGGGCGCAGCGGACCGGGTCGGTGATCCGCACGCCGAACAGTTCGAGGCCGTCGTTCCGCCAGGTGGACTGCGGCTGGGAGGCCAGACCGAGCCGGTGCAGCGAGGCGTACAGCAGATCGCCGGACGGGTCGCCGGTGAAGATCCGGCCCGTGCGGTTTCCGCCGTGCGCGGCGGGGGCGAGTCCGACCAGCACCAGGCGGGCGTCGGCCGGCCCGAAACCGGGGATCGGACGCGCCCAGTAGTCCTGTCCCCGGAATGCCCGGCGCTTCACCCGGGCCGCTTCCTCCCGCCACGCGACCAGCCGCGGACAGGCCCGGCAGCCGACCACCAAGTCGTCCAGCTCGGCCAGTCCGTGGACCCGTTCGACCAGCGTGGAGGGCAGTTCCATGGCCCGATCCTACGGGCGCGCACCGGTCGGACGGCGGAGCGGCGATTCGCAACCGGAAAGCGCTTTCCGTTTCGTGTCGCCGCTGCCGCTTCGGAGTAGCGTGGAAGTACGAGTCTGCCTGCCGTACGGGTCGAGGTGACGGCGATGATCGTGGTCGACGTGGTGATTGCGCTGGTGCTGCTGCTGGCGCTGCTCGCCGGGCTGAGCGTGCGCATGGTTCAGCAGTACCAGCTCGGGGTGGTGTTCCGGTTCGGCCGGGTGCTGGACGAGATACGGACGCCGGGGCTGGTGCGGATCGTGCCGATCGCCGACCGGCTGCGCCGGGTGAACGTGCAGATCATCACGATGCCGGTGCCCGCGCAGGAAGGCATCACCCGGGACAACGTGACCGTCCGGGTCGATGCGGTGGTGTACTTCAAGGTGGTCGACCCGGTGAAGGCGATCATCAACGTACAGGATTACAACTTCGCGATGTCGCAGGTCGCGCAGACCTCACTGCGGTCGATCATCGGCAAGAGCGAACTGGACGACCTGCTGGCCAACCGCGAGCCGATCAACCAGGGCCTGGAGCTGATGCTGGACAGCCCCGCACTGGGTTGGGGCGTCCAGATCGACCGGGTCGAGATCAAGGACGTGGCGCTGCCCGAGTCGATGAAGCGCTCGATGGCCCGGCAGGCCGAGGCGGACCGGGAGCGGCGGGCCCGGATCATCACCGCCGACGGCGAGTTCCAGGCGTCCGCGCGCCTGTCGGAGGCCGCGAAGGTGATGTCCGCGACCCCGGCCGCGCTGCAACTGCGGCTGCTGCAGACCGTGGTGGAGGTCGCCGCGGAGAAGAACTCCACCCTGGTGCTGCCGTTCCCGGTGGAGCTGCTGCGCTTCCTGGAGAGCTCCACCGAGCGCAACGCCGCGCAGGCCGTCGAGGCCACCGAGGTCGCGGCGCAGCTCGCCGAGACCGAGGAGGACGCCGAGCCGGCGCCGGACGTCGAGCAGCTGGAGCTGCCACAGGTCGCTCCGGCCGCGGAAGTCGGGCCGCCGGAGCGACCGTTGAGCGTGACACCACGCCATGCCGCGCCACGGGACGTCCCGCCGCGGGGCGTGACGCCGCCGGGCGCCGCTCCGCCGGACGCGGCTCCGCGGCACGCGGCGTGACCGGCCGGACGGGGCGGGTGGCCGCGCGGCGGGCGGGTGCGGCCAGCGGTGGCGGGCGGTCCGCCGACAGGGCCAGCATGGAAGACGGCCAGTGGACACAACCAGCTCGGGAGGTCCGGCCATGACCACCGCGAAAGAGATCATGCACCCGGGAGCGCAGTGCGTCACCGGTGAACAGACCCTCGCCGACGCCGCCCGGATCATGCGCGAACGCGACGTCGGCGCGCTGCCCATCTGCGACGAGAACATGAAACTGCTGGGCATCGTCACCGACCGGGACATCGTGCTCAGGTGCGTCGCCGACGGGCGCGACCCCAGCGGCGTCAAGTGCGTCGAACTCGCCCTCGGTCGCCCGATGGTGATCGAGGAGGACGAGGACGCGAGCCTGGTGCTGGAGGTGATGGAGGACCACCGGGTGCGCCGGCTGCCGGTGATCAACCACCCCGACCACCAGCTCGTCGGCATGATCAGCGAGGCCGACATCGCCCGGCACCTGCCGCAGGAGCGGCTGGCGGAGTTCGTCACCGCCATCACCCGCTGAGCCTTCGGAGCTCCGAGGATCGGCACCCCGCCGCACCCGGTTCCCGGCCGCACCCGGTTCCCGGCCGCACCCGGTTCCCGGCCGCACCCGGTTCCCGGCCGCACCCGGTTCCCGGCCGGAGCCGGGACGCGGTGCGGCGGAGTAGCGACGAGGTGACGGTGCGTCAGTGCAGGTACTGCTTGGGCAGCTTGGCGAGGAACGCGTCCGCGATCACCTGGTAGCCCGCGTCGTTGGCGTGGATGTCGCCGCGCGCCATGTTGGTCCACTGCATGACCCGGGCCACGTTCAGCGGCACCTGCTGACCGCCCAGGGGCACCAGCGGCGCGAAGGAGTCGGTGTCGAACGCCCGCGCCACGTCGGCGGTCGGGACGCGGTGACGGGCGTCCACCGTCTCGATCACCGAGTTCAGCGTGTTCGCCAGCGGCACCGACGCGGTGGCCATCGCCTTGCCCCGGTCGCCCGTCATCCAGGCGGCCAGGAACGGGTCGTACAGGTTCATGCCGACGATCCGGGTGTGCGGGCCGGCCGCCGCCTGCAGCTCGCCGAGGATCCGGTCCAGCCCGGTGCGGACCTGCTCGATGCCGTTCAGCGCGCACGGCAGGTCCAGCGAGCCGCCCGCCGCGCAGCGCTGCACGTCGTTGGCGCCGATGTCGATGGTGACCAGCACCTCGTCCTTCCAGTGCGCCTTCAAGTAGGCGACCGCCGCCTCCAGTTGGGAGCCGCCGAAGGAGTGCGGGTACGGGCAGCCGCCGTTCGCCATGGTGCCGGTGGTCTCGCCCGGGCAGCCCAGGTCGGTGAACTCGAACGGCCGGCGGTCGTCCGCCGCCCGCTCGCCCAGCGTCCGCGCCAGGTCCTGGGCGTAGCCGCGCCCCACGATGTGGCCACCGGTCGGCGTGGACTGGTAGCCGGCCGCCAGCGAGTCGCCGACCGCCAGGTAGTACGCGGTGGCGTGCTGCCCGCCCGGCGCCGCCGAAGCCGGAACGGCCGCCGCGCCGGCGAGCGTCAGAGCGGCGAGCGCGGTCGCAACGAGCGTGCGGCGGCGGGGGATCGGGCGCATGGAGCCTCCAGGGCGAATGATCGCGATCAGACGGATCAGAGGAGGCTACTGCCCGGTAGGCATTCGGGAACAGAGGTGTGCACGCACCTCGTCCGCCGGTTCCGGCGGGGCCGTCGGGCGCGGCGCTCAGCCCGGGAAGGCGTAGACGGTGGTGGCGTGCGCGACCGGGTCGTCCGGGGCGTCCGGCGTGGCGAGGGTGATCTCCGCGAACGCGATGCGCCGACCCAGCTTGGTCAGCCGCGCCGTCACCAGCAGATCGGTGTCGCGGGCCGCACGTTGGAAGGTGATCGACTGCTGGACGGTGGTCATCGGCGCGAAGCCGCCCAGCGCGGAGGACACCGCGACGACCGTCGCCGTGTCGGCGGCCGCCATCATCGCCTGCCCGGACAGGCCGCCGCCGTCCCGGGCCAGCTGGTCCGACCAGGGCAGCCGCAGCACCGCGTGCCGCTCCCCGGTCTCCACCACCGTCAGCCCCAGCGCCTGCACCCACGGCGCGAAACGGTCGGCGAGGATCAGGTCGCCCTCGGCGGGCGACAGGCCCTTCGCGGGAGCGGCGCCGGCGGCGGGTACGGCGTTCGGGGAGGTCGTCATGGCGTGATCGTAGAGGCCGCCCGTGACGCACGGCCATACCCCGGGCGCGGAGCGTCCACCGGGTCGTGGACGGACCGGGCGCGAGGCATGGTGGTGGGGTGGGAGTGCGGCGGAGTCTGGCGGAACTGCGGAGCGAGTGGCGCACCGGGCACCTGATGGTGCTGCTGCCGCTCGGCCTGATCGTGCTGATCTCCGTCACCGACATCCTGATCTCCCCGGACATCCACCTCGGCCCGCTGCTGGTGGTCGCCCCCGCGATCACCGCGTCGTTCGCGGGCGCCCGGCTGACCGCCCTGGTCGGCGCCCTCGCGGTGGTCGCGCAGATCCTCATCGCCCAGTTCCACGGCGGCCTGTTCACCCCCAACCACCAGGCCCAGATCGGCGCCCTCGCGCTGGTCACCGTCCTCATCGTCGCCTTCTGCCGGGTCCGCGAACGCCACGGGCGCGAACTCACCCAGGTCCGCACCGTCTCCGACGCCGTCCAGGGCGTCCTGATGCGCCCGCTGCCCGAACACGCCGGCCCGCTGCGGATCGCCACCCGCTACCTCGCCGCCGACGACGAAGCGAACGTCGGCGGCGATCTGTACGCGGCCGTACGCACCGGATCCGCCACCCGGCTGCTGATCGGCGACGTCCGCGGCAAGGGCCTGGCCGCCGTCGGCGATGCCGCCGCGTTGCTCGGTGCATTCCGCGAACTCGCCCACCGGCACGAGGACCCGGCCCGCCTGGCCGACGCCCTGGAGGCCTCCTACCAGCGCCACCTCGCCGAGATCGCCGACGCCGGCCAGGACGTCCGGGAGAACTTCGCCACCGCGCTGGTGCTCGACCTGCCCGACGACCACCCCGTGATCCGGCTCGCGGACTGCGGACACCCACCGCCCCTGCTGCTCACCCCCGGCGGCGGCGCCCACCTGCTCCCGCTGCCCCGCTCCGGACCCCCGCTGGGCATGGGCGACCTCGCCCCCGTCGAGCGCCGCACCGAGGAGTTCGCCTTCCCGCCCGGCAGCACCCTGCTGCTCTACACCGACGGCGTCACCGAGGCCCGCGACCGCGACGCCGTCTTCTACCCCCTGCCCGCCCGTGCCGCCCAGCTCACCCCCGCCGCCTCGCCCCGGGACCTCCTCGACCGCCTCCGCCGCGACCTGCTCGCCCACGTCGGCGGCCGACTGCCGGACGACGCGGCGCTGGTCGCCGTCGGCCGGGAGGCCTGACGCGCGCAGCCCGGGCCGGCCGCACTCGCGCCGACGGGGCGCGTCCGAGCGGGCGGCCGTGGGCGGACACCTCCCCGACCCGCCGGTCGCCCGCTCGGACAGCACGTCGCCCCGACCCGCCGTTCGCCGCTCGCGCCGGACGCCGGACACCCCGGCTGGAATGATCGGGGCCATGGCCTCAGATCTCGCCCGCGCCCTCGCCGCCGCCGTCCGCGGCGAGGTCCGCTTCGACCCGGCCGAGCGCGCCGTGTACGGGCAGGACGCGTCCAACTACCGGCAGGTGCCGCGCGGGGTGGTGAAACCGGCCGACACCGACGACGTGCGGGCGGCGCTGGCCGTGTGCCGGGAGCACGGGGCGCCGGTGGTGGCGCGCGGGTCGGGGACCAGCATCGGCGGGCAGGCGATCGGGCCCGGCGCGGTGGTCCTGGACTTCCGGCGGCACCTCGGCAAGGTCCTGGCGGTCGACCCGGACGCCCGTACCGCGCGGGTCGAACCCGGCACCGTCCTCGACGAACTCCAGCGCGCCGCCCGGCCGTTCGGGCTGCGGTTCGGACCGGACCCGTCCACCCGCAGCCGGTGCACGCTCGGCGGAATGATCGGCAACGACGCCTGCGGCTCGCACTCCCTCGCCTGGGGCCGCACCTCCGACAACCTGCACAGCCTGGACCTGCTGCTCGCCGACGGTACCGAACTGACCGCCACCGGCCCGCTGTCGCCCGCCGAACGGGCCGCCCTCGCCGCCGCTCCCGGCCGACTCGGCCGCCTGCACCGGGAGTTGCAGGCCCTCGCCACCGACCACCTGGCACTGCTGCGCCGCGCCATGCCGACCCTGCCGCGGCGCGGCTCGGGCTACCCGCTGGACGCGCTGCTCCCGGAACGCGGCCACGACCTGGTGCGGGCGGTCACCGGCACCGAGGGGACGTGCGCCCTGCTGCTCGGCGCCACCGTCCGACTGGTGCCCGAACCGCCGTTCCGCGCACTGGTGGTGGCGGGCTACCCGGACGAGACGGCCGCCGCCGACGCGGTGCCCGCGCTGCTCCCGCTCGGCCCGCTGACCTGCGAGGGAATGGCCGCCGACCTGATCGCCGCACTGCTCGCGGCCGGGCCCCGCCCACCCGTGCTCGACCGGCTGCCCGACGGCGCGTGCTGGCTGTTCCTGGAGACCGGCGGCGCCACCGCCGCCGAGGCCGTCGACCGGGCCCGCCAACTCGCCGACGCGGTACGGCGGGAGCGCACCGCGACGGTCGCCGTGCTCGCCGACCCGGCCGAGCAGCGCGCGCTGTGGTCGATCCGGGAGGCCGGCGCCGGCATCGTCACCCGCCTGCCCCCGGGCCCGGACGGCGCACCCGGCGGCGCGGCCTGGCCCGGCTGGGAGGACTCGGCCGTCCCGGTCGAGCAACTCGGCTCGTACCTGCGGCAGTTGCGGACCCTGCTGAAGCGGTACGGCCTGCACGGGGTGCCGTACGGGCACTTCGGTGAGGGGTGCGTGCACCTGCGTCTCGAATTCCCGGTGCGCGAACGGCCGCAGGCGATGCGGGAGTTCCTCGTCGAGGCGGCGGATCTGGTGGTGGCGCACGGGGGTTCGCTGTCCGGCGAGCACGGCGACGGGCAGGCCCGGGCCGAACTGCTGCCCCGGATGTACCCGCCGGAGGTGATCGACCTGTTCGCCCGGTTCAAGCGGATCTGGGACCCGGACGGCCTGCTCAACCCCGGACTGCTGGTCGACCCGCGCCCGCTGGACGCCGATCTGCGCTTCCCCGGACGGGAGTTGCCGCTCACCCTGGCCTACCCGCAGGACGGCGGCAGCCTGCTGAACGCGGTGCACCGCTGCGTGGGCGTCGGCAAGTGCGTGGACACCGCCGGCGGGGTGATGTGCCCGAGCTACATGGTGACCGAGGAGGAACGGCACTCCACCCGCGGCCGGGCCCGGCTGCTGGGCGAGATGCTGCGCGGCGAACTCGTCACCGACGGCTGGCGCTCGCCGGAAGTCCGCGAGGCACTCGACCTCTGCCTGGGCTGCAAGGGCTGCGCGAGCGACTGCCCGGTCCAGGTCGACATGGCCACCTACCGGTCCGAATTCCTGTACCACCACTACCGGTTCAGGCCCCGACCGGCCGCCCACTACTCGTTCGGCCTGCTGCCGTTGTGGCTCCGGCTGGCCCATCTCGCGCCCCGCGCCGCGAACGCCGCCCTGCGCGGCCGGATCAGCGGGACCCTGCTCAAACGCCTCGGCGGCATCGACGCCCGGCGCGCCCTCCCCGCCCTCCCGGAGCGCCGTTTCTCCTCCTGGTTCCGCGAACACCGTGCCGCCCACCCCGCCGACCCGGCCGCCCCCGCCGTGCTGCTGTGGCCCGACTCGATGTCCGAACTCCTCGACCCCGCACCGGCGGTGGCGGCCGTCCAGGTCCTGGAACGGCTCGGCTTCCGGGTGCAGCTCCCGACCGGGCCCGTGTGCTGCGGGCTCACCCTGATCGCGAGCGGCCAACTCGGCCTGGCCCGGCGGGTGATCCGGCGCACCCTGCGCCACCTGCCGCCCGAGCTGCCAGTGGTCGGCCTGGAGCCGTCCTGCACCGCCACCCTCCGCGGCGACTGGCCGAAGCTCCTCGACGGCCCGCTCGAACTCCCCAGCCGGGTACGTACGTTGGCCGAGTTCCTGGACGAACGCGAAGTCCCCCTGCCGCAGCTGGCCGGAGCGGCGATGACCCAGGTGCACTGCCACCAGCACGCCGTCCTCGGCACCGCCGCCGACCAACGCCTCACCGCCCGCCTCGGCCTGGCCAACCGCCAACTCGACGCCGGCTGCTGCGGACTGGCCGGCGCCTTCGGCTTCGAACGCGGCCACTACGAGGTGTCGATCGCCGCCGCCGAACGCGCCCTGCTCCCCGCCGTCCGCGCCGCCGCCCCGGACACCCTGCTGCTCGCGGACGGCCTCAGCTGCCGCACCCAACTCACCCAACTGGAGCCGTCCGCCCGACCGTTGCACCTCGCCGAAGTCCTGCTCCGCGCGTTCGAGCAGGCGGAGGGGCCCGACCACGCGCCCGGGTAGGCCGAGGCGGTCAGCGGAGCACGGCGGCCGCATCGTCGCTCGGGGCCCGGTAGACCGTCACGATCGAGGCGACAGCGTCGATTTCGAGCGGCCCGGCGATCCGCAGCCAGACCAGCCCCGGCAGGTCCTCGGTGCGGTCGAGCCGACCCGCCGCCTCGGCCGGCCAGGGCAGCGGCAGCTCCGGCAGGTGGGTGAGGGAGATTCCGTCGATGCAGGAGGGCAACGGATCGGGTTGCCAAGGGCGGACCGAGCGAAGACCCGCCAGCGAGATCACCACATCGGGCGTCGACGGCCCCTCGCGCAGCCACACGTCCAGCGTGTTGGCCTTGCCGTCCTCGTAGGACTCGTCCAGCGAGACGCGTTCGATGAAGTGGTCGAGACAGGACTGCAGCGCCAGGGCCGCGTTCGTGCAGCGGTTCCGGTGGGCGTCGATCCTCGCGTGCTCGTCGGTCACGGCACGAGACTACGTCGCACGGCCGACCGGACGGCGCCGCAACGGACCCGCGAGGCCTCGACCAGCGCGCTCACTCGCCCGGGTAGCGCACGCCGATTCGTTCCCGTGCCGCGTCCAGGGTGCGCATGACGGCGAGGGTGCCGTCGAGGGGGACGAGGGGGGATTCGGTGGCGCCGGTGCGCAGGCAGTGCATCACTTCGGCGGCTTCCAGACCGTAGCCGTGGCCGTCGGCGGGCGGGGCGTGGAAGGTCTCGGGGGCGCTGCCGTCGCGGTGGAGGGTGAAACCGGTCGGGTGGAAGAAGTCGCGCTCGATCTCGATGTGGCCCAAGTCGCCTTGAACGGAGGCGCGTTGGGCGCACTGGGTGTCGAGCGAGCAGGAGAGCTGGGAGGTCGCGCCGTTGCGGTGGCCGAGCAGGAGGGCGGTGTGCGCGTCCACGCCGCCGTCGGTGAGGCGGGCGCGGGCCTGAATGCTCTCCGGCTCGCCGAGCAGCAGGTGGGCGAAGGCGACCGGGTAGACGCCGAGGTCCAGCAGCGCGCCGCCGCCGGCTGTCGGGTCCCACAGGCGGTGGTGCGGGTCGGTGGGGGCGACAACGCCGAACTCGGCCCGGACGGACCGCACTTCGCCGATCGCGCCGTCGGCGATCAGCTCGGTGATCCGGCGGACGGACGGGTCGAGGTAGGTCCACATCGCTTCCATCAGGAAGACCTCGTGCTTGCGGGCCAGCGCCACCAGCTCGGCGCTCTGCCCGGCGTTCAGCGTGAACGGCTTCTCGCACAGCACCGCCTTCCCCGCCTCCAGGAGCAGCTTCGCCGCGGCGAAGTGCGCCGCGTGCGGGGTGGCCACGTACACCACGTCGACCTCGGGGTCGACCGCGAGCTCCTGCCAACTCCCGTACGCCCTGCCGATGTTGTGGCGCTCGGCGAACGCCCGGGCGGACTCCTCCCGGCGGGACGCCACCGCGAAGGCCTGCGCGCCGGGCACGGCGGCCAGGTCCTCGACGAAGGAGCGGGCGATGCCGCCGGTGGCGAGAATGCCCCAGCGGATCGGGCGGTCGGTGATCGGCTGCACGGGAGTCCTTCGCAACGGCGCGACGTACGGGCCCGCCCAGCCTATCCACCCGCGCACTGGAATTCGGTGGGGACGGCGGACCGGCGGCGGCTACCTCGGCGGCACGGCATCCGAACACCCCCTGCTCCGGGATGTCCTCCCGGAGCTCGTGGACGAGCCGGCGGCCCTGCTGGAGGCCGAGGGCGAGTCGGAACTGGCCGCCGGTGCAAGCGAGTTGCGCCTGGTCGCGCAGTGCGACTGCGGCGACGACTTCTGCCGGAGCCTCCGCACCGCCCCGCACTCGCCGGGCCGGCCGTACGGCCCGGGCCACCGCTGCCTTCCGCTGCCCGCGACGAGTGGCACGGTCGTCCTGGACGTGATGGACGACCGCATCGTGTACGTCGAGCTGATCGACCGCCCGCCCCTGCGGGACGCGCGCCTTCGCGGCACCGCGGCGACCGGCCAGGGCGGCGCCGCGCACTGACCGGTCTCGGCAACTCGCGGTGAAATCAGGCGGATTCGATCGCCTTGGCGGCCTGCCGGGGAATGGTGGCTGCGGCCGGCTGCGGCTCGGCGGGAGCGCTGCCGGAACCGGCGGTGGGCGGCTCGGGCGTGGCGGGGTTGGCGGGCGTGGGGGCCCCGGTGGGTGACGTCGGGGCCGTGGGCTGGATCTTGTCGTCGCGTTCGTCGTCGCCCGCCCCGTCGCGGGTGGTGAGGACGGTGTCGAAGATCTCGCGGAGCTTGTCAGTGGCCTGCTTGGAGAAGAGGCCGCAGAGGCCGGCGATCCCGGCGAAGCCGTACGGGTTGGTGGCGGTGCCGTCGGTGCCGTTGGCGAACAGGCCGCCGCGCAGCAGGAAGTAGACCAGCAGCGCGAGCGCTCCGCCGATCGCCGTGCGCAGCAGGTACCAGGGCAGCCAGCTGGGCAGCAGCTGGCGGTTGCCCGCGTAGGTGGCGAAGGACGTCGCGGCGTGCACGAAGCTGCCGAGTCCGCTGGCCGCCAGGACGGCGATCAGCATCGCGGTGTTGGAGGTCAGGTGCCACGGGCCGAGGCCGAAGACCGTCCACAGCTCCGGGGCGCCGGTCGGGGCGCGTTCGGCGGTCAGCGTGGTGAGCGGAGTCCAGACGCTGATCAGCGCGGCCACGCAGATGAACGCCTCGGCCAGCAGCATCAGGCCGAGCAGCAGGACCGCCCAGCCGGCCATCTGCTGCTGGGGCGGGAGCGGGGCGACCTGCCCCGGCGTGGGGCCGCCGTCGCCGGCGAACGGGTCCGGGGCGGGGCTCGGAGCGGGGTCGGCCGTCGGGGAGACAGGGGGAGTCATCGAGGAGTTCGCCTTCCGGTCCGGTGGTGCACGGCAGACGGTGCACGGAGGTGGCGCGGCAGAGCCGGTCGCGGGGAGGGACTCTACCGTCCGGACGGGCCCGACAGTTCGTCAGGACCCCCGGGCAGAACGTGAGATGGCACCCACCCGTGGCGCGGACGGCCCGATGCCGCGGGCCTCTACCGGAGCGTGTACCCGCCACGGAGCGCGGGGAAGCGTCGGCCGGCGGGGTGTCAGCGGCGCACGCCCGACAGGCGGGAGAACTTGGCGACCTCGAAGGTGGTGTACGAATTCGACGCCAGCAGGGAGAACTTGATGCCCTCGCGGCCGTCGGGGCGCCGGTAGCCCTCCGGGAGGAAGCGCTTGTAGTGCTCGGCGGCACGCTGGAAGAACTGCGGGCGCTCGGCGCGGGTCAGCGTTCCCGGCAGGTCGTAGACGAACAGGTAGTGGCGGACCATCCGGGTGAACAGGTGCGTCCGCACCTCGGGGTTGACCGACGGGGCCTCGGCGGGCTGCGTGTCCAACAGCTCGAAGGTGCTCTCGTAGCGGTCGAACAGGTCGAAGTGGCTCGCGCCCTCGCTGCCCTCCGGGTGCAGGGTGTGGCGGCGGCGGATGGTGACGCACTCGCGGTCCAGCACCGCGATCCGGGAGGCGGACAGCAGCGAGCGGTGCACCGCCGGGACCTCCTCGTAGAACCCGTCCGGGAAGGTCGGGACGGCGCCGTTGCGTACCAGCCGGTCCCAGATCAGCGGCGGCGCGCCGAACAGTTCCGGGTGCTCGTTCAGGGTGAACACCTCCGGCCCGGCGGCGGCCAGCAGCTCGGCCGCGTTGCCCGGCCACACCTTGCCCCGGTACTCGCGGTTGTGGCCGAACAGCAGCAGGTCGACCTCGCCGGTCTCGGCGAGCCGGGCCGCCATCGCCTCGAACGCGTCCGCCGGCAGCAGGTGATCGGAGTCCAGGAACAGCAGGTAGTCGCCGCGCGCGTGCGTCGCGCCGGCCATCCGGGCCTGCCCGATGCCGGGCTCCGTGTCCAGCCGCAGCACCCGCACCCGGGCGTCGCGCAGCTCGTACGCCTCCACCAGCCGCTCCTCCGGGCAGTGCGGGGAGGGCGTCCGGACCACGATGATCTCGAACTCGCGGAACGACTGTCCGAGCAGGGAGTCGAGACACTCCTTCAGTTGTTCCTGCTCGTCGTAGGCGGGGAGCACGACGGTGATCAGTGGTGGGGCCATGGGCGGGAGGCTAGGGGCGGGGACAGCCTCAGGCAAAGGTCGGAAGCCGCTCGAAAGTGGCCATTCCGGACAGTAGAGGCGGGAAGTTCTCTTAATCTTCACCAAATGAACACGACCGTGCGATGAAATGTCCGGATAGAGGGCGGAACGCCGTGACTTGCTGACGTATCGTCAGATGTACGCATGGTGGTGGAGCTGCGCACACACCGTGCCGAACCTCCCCGGAGGGTCGAACCGCAGCCCTCAGTACCAGTTGTGCGACTGCCAGAACGACCACGCCGCACACGGGCTGCCGTACGTCTGGTTCATGTACTGCAGCCCCCACTTGATCTGGGTCGCCGGGTTGTCCCGCCAGTCCACGCCCACCGACGCCATCTTCGAACCCGGCAGCGCCTGCATCAGCCCGTACGCACCCGAGGACGCGTTGGTCGCGTGCACGTCCCAGCCGCTCTCGCGCTCCACGATGTTGTTGAAGCACTGCAGCTGCCCGGCCGGCACGATCTGCGCCGCGATCTGCTGCGGCGTCCCGCTGTACGTCTTCGCGAGCGGCGACGCGGACGCGGAAGCGGCCGGCTTGCCGGTCGGCAGCGCCTGGCGCTGCTGATCCCGGGACGCCGCCTCCGCCCGTGCCTTCGCCTCCGCCGACGCCTTGGCCTGCGCACTGGCGCTCGCCTCGGCCTGCGCACTCGCACTGGCGCTCGCCTCGGCCTCCGCCCGGGCCTTCGCCTCCGCCTCGGCCTGCGCGCTCGCACTGGCGCTGGCACTGGCGCTTGCACTGGCGCTCGCGCTCGCCTCGACGGCGGCCTGCGAAGCCAGGGCGTCCGCCGCGAGCTGCTGGTCGCTCGCCGACGCGGGCCTCGCGGCGGCCTCGGCCGGGGTCGAGTGCTGCGGCAGGGCGACGGCCAGCGCCGAGGCGCCCGCGACCACGAGCGTCGCCACACCCGTCACCACCGCGCGGCGGTGACGGCGGAACTTCCCCGAAAGGCTGGGCGTGCGGTGCTTCGGCATGGCGATCTCTTCTGGTACGGGCCGGACGGCCGGGTGGACACGGCGGCCCGCCGACCGGCACGCACGGCACCCGCCGCGCCGCCGTGGGGGCACGGCGCAGCGCGGCAGTCGGTCGAACGTGGCAGCAGGGCAGTGGCCGGGACAACCGGCCGGACCGCCCGGCGGACGGGGAACATTCTTGGCAGATCACGGAGAGTGGCCCAAAAAGCCCGGAAACTATGGCCCGTAGTAGCCGGGGCACCGGCGCCCGGGCCGCGGACCGCCCCGGGCCGCCCTGCGACGGGCTCGGCGGGACGGTCGTCCGACGGCCAGCGGATTGCCGCTGACCTGCGAAGTTGCGGTAGCCTTCGATGGTCGGGCAGCGAGCCGCGAGCGCCACCCGACCGGCGCCTCGACCCACCCACTATCGAGGACCGTAGAAGCCCCCCGCGATGTGGGAGGGCTCACAGGAACCGAACGCGCCCGGGCACACCCCGCACCCGCCCGGCCACGCCCGGTGGATCACAACGGCACCCCGGTCACAGCGCGCGATCACCACGCCCCGATACTGGCCGCATGGTGATCGCGGTGGTGGGGATTGCGGCGCTCGGCCTGCTCGGGGCGGCGCACTGGTACGTGTGGCGACGACTGGTCCGCGACGTCTCCACCCCGCGCAGCCGATACCGGCGGGCAGGCACCGTGCTCGTCGTCCTGCTGCCCGTCCTCTCCCTGCTGGCCCTGGTCGGCGGCCGCGCCTTCCCGCTCGCCGTCGAACGCTGGTTCGCCTGGCCCGGCTACCTCTGGCTGGCCGTCCTGCTGTACCTGCTGCTCGCGCTGCTGGTCGGCGAGGTGCTGCGCCCGCTGCTGCTCCGCCTCCCGCGCCGCACCTCGCGCGATCGCGCGGACCCGTCGGCGGCGGAGGAGCTAGCGGTCGAGCCCTCGGACGAGCCTGCGGTGGAGGACGTCGCGGTGGCCGACTCGGCGTCGCGGCGGCTGTTCGTTTCGCGGGTGGTGGCCGGGGCGGCCGCCGGAGTCGCCGTCGGAGTGGTGGGCAACGGCGCGTACGGGGTGCTGCGCGGGCCGCAGGTGAAGCGGGTGACGGTGCCGCTGGCGAAACTGCCGCGCGCCGCGCACGGCTACCGGATCGCCGTGGTCAGCGACATCCACCTCGGCCCGATACTCGGCCGGGCGCACACCCGGCGGATCGTCGACACCGTCAACGCCACCCAGCCCGACCTGATCGCCGTGGTCGGCGACCTGGTCGACGGCACCGTCCCCGAACTCGGCCCCGCCGCGCGCCCGTTGGCGGACCTGCGGGCCAGGGACGGCGCGTACTTCGTCACCGGCAACCACGAGTACTTCTCCGGCGCCGCGCCGTGGGTCGACTTCGTCCGCGAACTCGGCGTCCACCCGCTGGAGAACGCCCGCGTCGAACTGCCCTGGTTCGACCTCGCCGGGATCAACGACATCGCCGGCACTTCGCAGGGCCAAGGCCCCGACTACGAACGGGCGTTGGGCGACCGCGACCGCGGCCGGGCGGCCGTCCTGATGGCCCACCAGCCGGTGACCGTCCACGACAGCGTCCGCCACGGCGTCGACCTCCAGCTCTCCGGCCACACCCACGGCGGCCAGCTCTGGCCCGGCAACTACCTTGCCGAACTGGCCAACCCGACCGTGGCCGGCCTGGAGCGGTACGGCGACACCCAGCTCTACGTCACCCGAGGCGCGGGCGCCTGGGGCCCGCCCGTCCGGGTCGGCGCACCGTCCGACATCACGGTGGTCACGCTCGCCTCGCTCCAGGCCTGAGCCGCCGCCGCCGGAAGGCCGGGCGCCGGGTGGCTGGGTGGCTGGGGGGCTGGGTGGCTGGGCGGCTGGGTGGTCGCGCGGCGGAAAACCGCTGGCAGGGACGGTTGCCGGTTCGGCAGGATCTCCGGCATGGAACGAGAGCCGCAGCAGGAAGAAGGAGTGCCGGTCGACCGGCTGGCGTTCAGCGCGGAGCAGTGCGTGGCGCTGGTCGCCGACAACCACGGCCGGCAGTTGGACTGGACGGTCGCCTCCCTGGCCGAACTCGACGCGGTCTGCGCCGAGTTGATCGCCCCCGGGCCGCTCGGCGAGGCGCGGATGGCGATGTGGTGGTCGCTGGTCGCCTGCTACACCGGCGAGGTGATGGTCCGCCGCTACGGGGGCGAGTGGATCGACGCCGGGGAGGACTCCGCCGGCCCCGCCGTCCGGGTGCTCGGCCTGACGGCCTTCCCCTTCAACACCGCGCACCGGGTGCTCAGCGGCGAGGAGGGGAAGAGCCTGGCGTCCTCGGTCGGCATGATCCCCGGGGTCTCCCGCCACCGCGGCCTCTCCGGCTGACCGTGCGGCTCAAGGGTGCATTCGCGCACCCTTGAGCACCTTGTCCACCGCGTTGCGCGGCCCGTGCAGCGCCAGCCCCACCAGATCGAGCCCGGCCGTCGGCACCGCGCGGACCGCCGCCCGGTTGTCGCGGTCGTTGCCGGTGCCGAACAGCTCGGCCGTGAACACCGCCACCGGCAGCGAGCGGGACAGCGCCCGCGCATGGGCGGACGTCAGCAGCTCGCCGCCGCCCTCGAACACCAGCACCGGCTGACGGAACATCGGCAGGTACGCCGTCCCGTCCGCGTCCGCGTACGGCTCACCGATCAACTCCGGTACGGCGGTGCCCAGTCCGCTCACCAGGAAAGCCGTCACGTTCAGGCGCTGCCAGGGCGCGAGGTCCTCGCGCAGCAGGACGGCGATCTTCGTGTCGAAACGGGCAACGGTCGGGGTGCTGGGGGTGCTGGGCAGGGTGTGCGTGTCCATGGAGTGAGCGTGCCGTCCCGGGTGCGGCCCCGTCTTGTACGTTCTTTGCATGACAGCGGCGGCCCGACAGGAGATCACCGCCTGGCGGCCGCGCGTGCCCGGCATCGTCGAGGTACTGCACGCGCACCTCACCGAACACCGCTACCCCATGCACGTCCACGACGCCTGGACGCTGCTGATCGTCGACGACGGCGCCGTCCGCTACGACCTCGACCGCCACCGCCGCGGCACCCCGCACGACACCGTCAGCCTGCTGCCGCCGCACGTTCCGCACAACGGATCGCCGGCCACCGAGGCGGGCTTCCGCAAGCGCGTCCTCTACCTCGAACTCGGGCAACTCGGCACGGAGTTGATCGGACCGGCGGTGGACGGGCCGGACCTCGCGGACCCGCTGCTGCGACGGCGGGTCGGGCAACTGCACGCGGCGCTCGGAACGCCAGGGGAGGAATGGGAGGCGGAGAGTCGGCTGGCGCTGATCAGTTCGCGGCTACGAGAGCTGCTCCGACCCCGAACGGCGGTGCCCGCCACGCCCGTTGACCGGGGCCTCGCCCACCAGCTGCGCGACCTGCTGGACGCCCGGCTGACCGAACGGACCACCCTCGACGAAGCCGCGAGGCGTCTTCACGCCCACCCCGCCCACCTGGTCCGCGCCTTCACCACCGCGTTCGGCCTGCCCCCGCACCAGTACCTCACCGCCCGCCGCATCGACCGCGCCCGCCACCTCCTCCTCGACGGCCACCCCCCGAGCACCGTCGCCACCACCCTCGGCTTCCACGACCAGCCCCACCTCACCCGCCACTTCCGCCGCATCCTGGGCACGACGCCTGGACGGTTTGCGCGTGGGGTGCGGTAGGGGTTGGGGGTTGCGCTGCGCGCGGCTTTGAGTAAGGGGGGAGTGGATGCCCCAGGGCTGCTGGGGCGGGAGTTGCGCTGCGCGCGGCTTTGGGGGAGTGAAGCAGAGCAACCGCGGGTGGTTCGTCGCGGTTGGAGACTCGTCGCGCTGCGCGCGGCCGTTGAGGGGAGCGGTACAGGGCAACGTCGGGCCGGTGCGCGGTGCGCGGTGCGCGGTCGGGGTGGGTGTCGGTGGGGTCAGAGCCAGCCCTGTTGGGCGGCTTTGAGGCCGGCTTCGAAGCGGCTGGCGGCGTTGAGGCGTTCCATGATGGAGGCCATGTGGCGGCCGACGGTGCGGGCGGAGATGCCGAGGCGTTGGCCTGCGGTGTCGTCGGTGAGGCCGGTGCCGAGGAGGCGGAGGAGTTCGCGTTCGGTGGGGGTGAGGCCGGTGGTCGGGTCGTCGGGGGTGGTGGCGCCGACGGGGACGGCGGTGTTCCAGGACTGTTCGTAGAGGTCGAGGAGGGCGCCGATGATGCCGGGCTCGGTGACGTGCAGGGCGCCCTTGCGGGTCTCCTTGGGGTCGATGGGGACGAGCGCCTGGGCGCGGTCGACGATGACGATGCGCTGGGGGACGGTCGGGGCGGTGCGGACCTCGCCGCCCTGGCCGAGCAGCCAGTGCGCGTAGTGGGCGACGTGGGGGTGGTGGCGGCTGGAGTCCTGGCAGACGGCAGCTTCGGCTGGGGCTGACCCTCGTGGACCTCGTCTACGCCAGCCTGCGGCGCAAGGAGCCCGGACCCGCCCCGACGCAGGAGTCGGGCGAGGTCGTCGGGATCCTGTGGGCCCACGCCCTGCCCGGCGACGCACTCCAGCACGTCACCGTCGTCTGCAAGGCCGATCAGGTCGACCTCCTGCTCTATCTCCTCACCCGGCATCCCGCCGACGGCCCGTCGACCTCCGTGCGCACCGCCCACTCCCTGCTCGCCCGCAGCTACCGGGCCTCACTGCTGCTGGCCCGCCGCTACCACCGGTCGACGCCGGTCGGCTGAACTCCCGTCAGGGGACGGGCGGGCGGGCGGCGTCGGCCTGCCCGGTCATTCGCTCGGCGGGCCGGCCTCGCCGTGGCGGGCGACGAGGGCCCGCATGGACGTCAGGAAGCCCTGGACGGCGGCGAGTTCGGCGGGGGAGAGGCCGTCCACCAGGGCGACGGTGTCGGCGATCAGCGGGCCGAAGTGGCTCTCGCCGAGGGCGACGGCCTGCTCGGTGACCTCCAGCAGGACGCGGCGGCGGTCGTGCGGGTCGCGGGTGCGGCGGACGTGGCCGAGGCGTTCCAGGCGGTCCAGGACGGCGGTGGTGCCCGCCGAGTTGAGGCGTAGCTCGCGGCCGAGCAGGCCGGGGGTCGCGGGGGCGCCGGAGCGGGCGGCGTCCAGCAGGGCGATCAGGGCGCGCAGGTCGGTGGGGTGGAGCCGGTTGCGTCGGGCGAACTCGGCGGCGAGCACCTCCAGGTCGACGGTCAGCGCGCGGAGTTGATGGACCGTCTGCAGGCCGTGGCGGTCCGGGAGTTCGGCGGTCATGCGGTGCGGGCCTTTCGACGGGGGTGCCTTCGGGGGCGGAGACGCGCGTGCATATTATCTCGCCGAGCGAGAGACTTGCTCGGCGAGAAAACCTGCCAGCCGGAGGCTGCCGCCATGGCGTTCGACCGTTCCGCCTTCCTGTCCGCGTACGACACCCTGCTCGACCGCTGGCCCGTACCGGTCGAGCCGATCGACCTCGACACGCCGTACGGCACCACCCGGGTGAACGCCGCCGGGCCGACCGGCGGACCGCCGCTGGTGCTGATCCACGGCGGTGGCTCCACCGCGGCGAGCTGGTGGGCGAACGTCGGCGAACTCGCCTGCGAGGCACGGGTGTTCGCGGTCGACCGGATCGGCGAGGCGGGCCGCTCCGCACACGTCGGCGACCGGCCGCTGCGCACCGTCGAGGACCTGCACGGCTGGCTGGACGCCGTCCTGGACGGGCTCGGCCTGACCGAGACCGACCTGTGCGGGCACTCCTACGGCGGCTGGATCGCACTGAGCTACGCGCTGCGCCGCCCCGACCGGATCGACCGCCTCGCCCTGCTCGACCCCACCGGCTGCTTCACCGGCTACTCGCCGCGCTACCTCCTGCGCGCGGCGCCGATGCTGGCCCGCCCGACCGAGGCCCGCGCCCGCGCCTTCCTCGCCTGGGAGACCGGCGGCATCCCGCTCGACCCGGACTGGACGCGGCTCCACGGCCTCGCCGCGACCTTCCCCGCCGCCCGCCCGATCACCGGCTCCCGCCCCACCCCCGAGGCGCTCGCCGCCCTGCGCGCCCGCTGCCTGCTGCTGGTCGCCGCGGACAGCCGCCCCCACGACCCGCGCACCCTCACCGCCCGCGCCGCCCGGCTGCTCCCGCGGGCCGAACTCCGCACCCTGGACGGCGTCTCCCACCACGCCCTGCCGTACACCCGGGCGGAGCGGCTGAACGCGGAGCTGACGGGCTTCCTGGCGCGTTAGACCCCGCGGCTACCAGCCGGTGCGCAGACGGTAGGCCGGGGTGAGGTCGCGGACCTCCGCGGAGCGGACCACCTCGCGGCCGAGGACGGGCCGCAGGTGCTTGTCGAGCAGGCGCAGCACCTCCTCGGACAGCCGGGCCTTCAGTCCCTCGGGCCGGCCCGGCAGCAGGCCGATCGCGATGTGCACGAAGGCCGTCAACTGGCCGTCGGCGTCGTCCACCCAGGTCTCCGCGGCCTGTCGGAAGAACGTCTTGCACACGCCCCGGGACGCCACCCACTCGCGCACCATCGGGTGCAGCTCGCGGACGAATCCGGGGCGGTCGAAGGAGTCGGCCAGCTGTGGCGAGTAGTCGACGGTGATGTGGGGCATGGCAGGACCTTCTTCGCGCAGATGCTTGGCTTCTACACCTGCCATTCAAGCCCCGCCCACCTCCGGGCCCGCGCCCGGGGTCCCGCACGCCGGACGCGCCGGGGGTGCGGGGGAGCGGTCAGTCGGCGGCGGGCGCGGACCCGGCCGGGGTGTCGTGGATGCCCAGGCGCAGGTGCTCCACGTGGTAGAGGGCCTGGTCGAGGAGCTCGGCGACGTGGTTGTCGTACAGCGCGTAGACGATCGAGCGGCCGTGGCGCTCGCCGGTGACCAGGCCGAGGTTGCGCAGCAGCCGCAGCTGGTGCGAGCAGGCGGAGGGCTCCAGGCCGACGGCCTCGGCCAGGTCGCCCACCGAGCAGGGCCCTTCCTGGAGCCGGGCCAGGATGTGCAGCCGGGAGGGGGTGGCCAGGGCCTGGAGGGTGGCCGCGACATCGGCGGTTCCGACGGCGTCCAGGCGTTCGCGGGTGGTGGCGCTGCTGGCGGTGTCGATTCCGTGGCCCATGGGCCCATCATACCGGTGACACCTGAAGACCTGTTCAGATGTTCCGGTATGGTGAAAGTGTCGTCCTCCCCATCGGCGAAGGGTTGCCCCGCCATGTCTTCCGTCCTGGACCGGCGCCCCGCGCCGCCCACCACAGGACCACGCCCGGCCCCGCCGAAACGGCGCACCCGCGTCCTGGCCCTGCCGGAGGCCCGGTGGGCGCTGGCCGCGCTGGTGCTGTTCCTGATCGCCCTCCCGCTGGACCTGGCCGGCGCCCCCGTCTGGGCCTGGGGCCCGCTGTACGCCCTCGCCTACGCCACCGGCGGCTGGGAACCCGGCTGGGCAGGCCTGCAGGCGCTGAAGGAGAAGACCCTCGACGTCGACCTGCTGATGATCGTCGCCGCGCTCGGAGCGGCCGCGGTCGGGCAGGTGCTGGACGGCGCGCTGCTGATCGTCATCTTCGCCACCTCCGGCGCGCTGGAGGCGATCGCCACCGCCCGCACCGCCGACTCCGTGCGCGGCCTGCTCGACCTGGCCCCCGCCACCGCGACCCGGCTGACCGCCGACGGCGAGCAGACCGTCCCGGTCGAGGAACTCGCCGTCGGCGACACCGTGCTGGTACGGCCCGGCGAACGGATCGGCGCCGACGGCCGGGTACTGGACGGCGCGAGCGACGTCGACCAGGCCACCATCACCGGCGAACCGCTGCCCGTCGCCAAGCACCGCGGCGACGAGGTGTTCGCCGGCACCCTGAACGGCACCGGCGCACTGCGCGTGCGCGTCGAGCGCGACGCCGCGGACACCGTCATCGCCCGGATCGTCGCCATGGTCGAGGAGGCGTCCGAGACCAAGGCCCCCACCCAGCTGTTCATCGAGAAGGTCGAACAGCGCTACTCGCTCGGCATGGTGGCCGCCACCCTCGCCGTGTTCGCCGTCCCGCTGGCCCTGGGCACCGCGTTCACCGACTCGCTGCTGCGGGCGATGACCTTCATGATCGTGGCCTCGCCGTGCGCGGTGGTCCTCGCAACCATGCCGCCCCTGCTGTCCGCGATCGCCAACTCCGGCCGGCACGGCGTCCTGGTGAAATCCGCCGTCGTGATGGAACGCCTCGGGCAGATCGACACCGTCGCCCTCGACAAGACCGGCACCCTCACCGAAGGCGCCCCCCACGTCACCGACATCCGCCCGCTGCCCGACTCCGGCCTGACGGAGCACCAGCTGCTCGCCCTGGCCGCAGCCGCCGAACACCCCAGCGAGCACCCGCTCGCCCGCGCCGTCGTCGACGCCGCCCGCGAGCGCCGCCTCCCCCTCGCCACCGCCGCCGGCTTCACCTCCACCCCCGGCGTCGGCGTCACCGCCACCGTCGACGGACACACCGTCACCGTCCACGCCCCCGACCGCGACTGCCCCGCCACCACCGACGCGGTCTCGGAACTGGAGGACGCCGGGCGCACCGCCGTCGTGGTCGCCACCGACGGCGCCCCCGTCGGCGTGCTCGGCCTCGCCGACCGGCTGCGCCCGGACGCCGCCGCCACCGTCCAGGCCCTGACGGCGCTGACCGGCGCCGCCCCCGTGCTGCTCACCGGCGACAACCCGCGCGCCGCACGACGCCTGGCCGAGGACGCCGGAATCGGCGAGGTCCGGGCCGCCCTGCTGCCGCAGGACAAGGCCGCCGCGGTCAAGGAGTGGGAGCGGGCCGGACGGAAGGTCCTGGTGGTCGGCGACGGCGTGAACGACGCGCCGGCGCTGGCCGCCGCGCACACCGGCATCGCGATGGGCCGGGCCGGATCCGACCTGGCCCTGGAGACCGCCGACGCGGTGATCGTCCGCGACGAGCTCGCCACCGTCCCCGCCGTGGTGGCGCTCTCCCGGCGGGCGCGCTCGCTGGTGGTGCAGAACCTGGTGATCGCGTCGGTGTTCATCACCGTCCTGGTGGTGTGGGACCTGGTCGCCACCCTGCCGCTGCCGCTCGGCGTGCTCGGACACGAGGGATCGACCGTCATCGTGGGCCTCAACGGCCTGCGGCTGCTGCGCGACGGCGCATGGCGGCGCGCCCGTGCGGAGAGCCGCCGATGAGCCGCCGCACCCGCGAGAAGGCCGCCGCCCCCGCCCCGCAGACCGCGGCCCGCTGCACCGTGACCGTCTGCCGCGGCTGCTGTTGCGGCACCCCGAAGATCCCCCGCCTCGACCACGCCGCCCAGCTCGCCGGCCTGCGGACCGCCCTCGCCGGAACGGCGAACGTCCGGCCCGTCCCCTGCCTCGACGCGTGCGAGCACGGCAACGTGATCGTCGTGCAGCCCTCCGCGGAGGGCCGGAAGGCGGGCGGCCGGCCGGTGTGGCTCGGACTGGTCAACGACCTGGAGGCGACCGCCGACATCACCGCCTGGATCGAGGCCGGCGGCCCCGGCCTCGCCGAACCCCCGGCCGTGCTCGACCTGTACGCCTTCCAGCCCTCGCGCCGGGTGCGCGCCGAACTGGAGGACCGGTAGCACCGCTCCGGCCGCTCCCGCAGGAGCGGCCGGACCGCCCCCGCGATCGACATGATGCCGCGTCGAAAGCAGCACATCGGCGGGGGAAATCCGGGCGCGGCCGTTGGCCCGGCCGGAGCGGGGAGTGTAGGAATGGGCGTATGACCCGGTTTCGGGCAGCACCCGGCGGACCAGGCGCGGCGGGCCACACCTCCCCGCGTCGGACGCCCGTGGGCCCCCGCCCGGAGCCCCCGTCCGCAGTGACGTTCCCCCAGGTCGGGCGGTGCGGATGAGCCAGGAAGTGCACGGCAGGCACCCGTCGGCGGACGCCGAGGCGTCCGTCGTCCGGGAAGGCCTGCTGCTGATCGACGCCGACCGGCGGCTGCTGTACGCCAACGACGAGGCCCGCCGGCTGCTGAAACTGCCCGCCGACTGCGAGAGCCGCCCGCTGCGGGCGCTCGGCCTGCCGGCCGACCTGCTCGCGCTGCTGGACGGCGGACGCGACCTCACCGACGTGTCGGTCGCCGTGCCGGGCCGCACCCTCGGCCTCGACCTGCGCCACACCGACCGGGCCGGCGGCCCGGCCTGCCGGGTCGCCACGCTCCGCGACACCGCCGTCCTCGCCGACCCCGACACCGCCCGCCGCCGCCTGGAACTGCTCTACCGGGCCGGCGGCTCCATCGGCACCACCCTCGACATCACCCGCACCTGCCAGGAACTCGCCGCCGCGCTCGTCCCGGCCTTCGCCGACTACGCCTGCGTCGACCTCTGCGAAGGCGTCCTCGACGGCGGCGAACCCCGCCCCGCCCGGAACGGGACGATGCACCGGGCCGCCCTCACCGGGATCACCGCGCAGCCGCCGCTGCTGCCCCCGGGCGCGTCCGTGCCGGTCGTCCCCGGCACCCCGCGCGCCCGGGCCGTCAGCACCGGCCACCCGGTGGTCGAGCCCGACCTGTCGGCGGCGCTGGACGTCTGGGACGACGTCCGGCCCGGCACCGTCGACGCCATGCGCGACGAGCAGGTGCACACCCTGATCGCCGCGCCGCTCAACGTGGGCGACACCATGCTCGGCCTCGCCACCTTCTGGCGCGCCCGCCCCCGGCCCGCCTTCGACGAGGAGGACGGCGCGCTCGCCGAGGAACTGACCACCCGGGCCGCCGTGCTGGTCGACAACGCCCGCCGCTACACCCGCGAACACACCATGGCCGTCGCCCTCCAGCACAGCCTGCTGCCCGCCGGACTGCCCGAGCAGCAGGCCCTGGAGGTCGCCTCCCGCTACCTGCCCGCGCAGGCCGGCGTCGGCGGCGACTGGTTCGACGTGATCCCGCTGTCCGGCGCCCGGGTCGCCCTGGTGGTCGGCGACGTCGTCGGCCACGGCGTGCACGCCGCCGCCACCATGGGACGGCTGCGCACCGCCGTGCACACCTTCTCCTCGCTCGACCTGGCCCCCGAGGAACTGCTCGGCCACCTGGACGCCCTGGTCAACCGCCTCGACCAGGAGAACCCCCGCCCGGACGGCGCCGAACGCCCGATCACCGGCGCGACCTGCCTGTACGCCGTCTACGACCCCGTCACCCGGCGCTGCAGCTTCGCCCGCGCCGGGCACCTGCCGCCCGCCGTGGTGCACCCCGACGGGCACGTCGAGATCCCCGACCTGCCCGCCGGGCCGCCGCTGGGCATCGGGCAACTGCCCTACGAGACCGCCGAGTTGGAGCTCCCCGAGGGCAGCCGGCTGGTGCTGTACACCGACGGCCTGGTGGAGTCCCGGTCGCACGACCTCGACCACGGCATGAAGCTGCTGCGGGCCGCACTGGCCCACCCCGGCCGCAGCCCGCGGGAGACCTGCGACGACCTGCTCGACGCGCTGCTGCCCACCAACCCCGCCGACGACATCGCCCTGCTGGTGGCCCGCACCCGGGCGCTGCCCGCCGACCACGTCGCCGACTGGGACGTCCCCGCCGACCCGGCCGCCGTCGCCCGGGTGCGCGCCGCCGTCACCCGCCGACTGGAGGACTGGGGCCTGATCGAGCAGGCCTTCGCCGCCGAACTCGTGCTCAGCGAACTGATCACCAACGCGATCCGGTACGCCAGCGGACCGATCCGGGTCCGGCTGCTGCGCGACCGCGCACTGATCTGCGAGGTCTGGGACGGCTCGGCGACCTCCCCGCACCTGCGGCACGCCACCGACACCGACGAGGGCGGACGCGGCCTGTTCCTGGTCGCCCAGCTCGCCGAACGCTGGGGCACCCGCTACCCCGCCAGCGGCAAGGTCATCTGGGCCGAACTACCGATCGGCCCGCCGTACGGCGGAGCGCCCGGCGAGGCGTTCGAGGCCGGCGAGGCGTTCGACGGGGGAGAGCCGCTCACTCCTCGCACAACTCCTTGAACAACTGCAGATCGGTCCGCACCGCCTCCTCCACCGCCCGGCTCTGCGCGAACCCGCGCGGACCGCCCAGCGACTCCTTCAGCTCCTCCGGGTCGTACTCCAGACGCACCTGCACCTGCGTGTGCGCGGCGTCCAGCGGGCGCAGCGCGAACGTGCCGCGCAGCGGCGGGCCGTCCACGGTCTCCCAGCTCATCACCCGGCCGCGGCCGTGATCGGTCAGCTCCGCGTCCACCTGATGCCGCTCGCCGCCGAACTCCACCTCCAGCTCCGCGTGCCGCCGCCCCCGCGCGCTGGCGTGCACCACCCCGCCGACGAACTCCGGGTACTCCGCCACCCGGTGCAACTGCGACCACGCCGTCCCCACCGGGGCGGTCACCTCGATCTGCTCCTCCAGGGTCCGCATCGCGCGCACCTCCGCATCCTCGACGCTCCTTCCAGCCTGCCAGCGCCGACCGCACACCGCCCCCGACGGGCGAGTGCTCGTCGGGGGCGGTGGCGGTACGGAGGGGGAGTGGTCAGTCCTGCGGGAAGGCGCCCTCGAACGCGGCGGCCAGCCGCAGGTACGGCACCGCCTCGGCGTGCCGGCCCTGGCGCTCCAGGACGCGGCCGAGGACGAGGTGCGCGTAGTGCTCCACCGGGTCGCGCTCGATCACCTCGCGCAGCTGCTCCTCGGCGCGGCGCAGCTGGGCGGAGTGGTAGTACGCCCGGGCCAGCAGCAGCCGCGGGCCGACCTGCTCCGGGGCCTCCTCGACCAGCTCGGCGAGGATCCGCGCGGCGTCCGCGTACGCCTTGGAGTCGAAGAACAGCTGGGCGCGCACCCAGCGCTCGGCGACCGTCCCCTCGTGGAGGCTCGCCTGCTCGGTCGGCAGGCCCGTGGTCCGGGGCCGGAAGTCGGTGGTCATGCCCTGCTCCTTCCCGTTCCCGGGGCCGTCGTCGGATCCCCGGTGCCGGGCCTCCGCGGCCCGACAGGTGGTTGAACATTCACCTACCGAGGTCTATTCCAAGGTCGTCAGGGTCCGTTCCGGGATCGTTCCGGGGTCCGCTCCGCGGCCCGGGGAGCGCGATCAGGGCTCCGCCGCCAGGTCCAGCAGCCGCAGCATGAACTCCACCGGCAGCGCCGGGTTCGCCGCCGCCGCCCCCGGACACGCCCCCGGCTCCAGCAGATCCAGCAGCACCTCCAACGGCAGCCGCGGATCACCGGCGGCCGCCCGCGCCACCGCCTCGTCCGGATCCTCCGCCAGCCGCGCCAGCACCTCCGGCGCCAACTCCGGATCCCGCAACGCCGCCAGCCGCAACGCCGGCTCCGGCCGCTCCGCCCACGTCGCCAGCCCCGGCGCGGCGAACCGGTCCAGGGCCGGCAGCGAGGACGGACCCAGCAGCTCCGCGTACACCGACCGCAGCAACGCGCCCGGCGCGTCC
>NZ_BMRI01000056.1:0-2851 GCF_014648555.1 Kitasatospora griseola | reverse complement strand
GCACAGTGCTCCGCCAACGCGAGGCGCACCGCCGGCTCCGGATCCTCCGCCAGCAGCGCCACCGCCTCGCCCGGCAGGTGCTCCAACGCCGCCACCGCACGCCGCACCAGCGGATGCGCCGAGCGGGCCAGCCGCAGCAACTCCGCCGGATCGCCCTGCCGTTCGGCCACCCACGGCAGCTCCGGCACCGCGTCCGACGCCCCGAAATCCACTGCGGAGCGCTGCTGTTCCGTCAGATCCGGCCGTATCGACACCGCCAGGCGCACCGCCGCGTCCGGGTCGACCGCCAGCGCCAGCGCCAGGTCCGTCGGCAGCTGCGGATTGCCCGCCGCCGCCCGGCGGATCCGCGGATCGTCGTCCAGCACCAGCCACTCGCCGAGCGCCCGCTCCAGGGCGGCCCCCGCCGCCGTGCGCTCCCGGCGCACCGGGTCGCTCTCCGCGATGTACCCGGCCAGCGTCACCGGCAGCGGACGCTCCACCCGCAGCGCGCGCTGCACCGCCGCCCGCACCGCCGGATCGCGGTCCGCCCGCAGCGCCGTGCGCACCCGGGCCGGCAGCCGCGCCCAGCTGTCCGCGCCCACCGCCGCCGCCCGCACCAGCGGCGAACCGTCCTGCGCCAGGTTCACCAGCAGCTCCTCCGGCAGGCCCACGGCACCCGGCACCCGGCGGCGGGTGTCCGGATCGCGGTCGTCCGCCAGCGCCGTGAGCGCCCGCTCCGGCAGTGGCACCCGGTGCGCCGCCGACGCCGCGGCCCGGCGCACCCGGCGCTCACGGTCGCCGGCCAGCACCGCCAGTACTGCCGGCGACAGCCCGGGCCGCTCCGCCAGTGCCGCCCGGACCCACCAGTGCCGGTGCCGCAGCGCCGCCTCCAGCACCCGGTCGGGCAGCTCCGGCCGACGCGCCGGCCAGCTCGCGCCCTCGCCCTCGGACGTGTCGTCCAACAGCCGGACCAGCACCTCGGACGGGGCCGCCGGATTGGTCGCCAGACCGGCGCGCCACGCCCTTCCCGGCACCGGGCCGGACAACGGACGCCAGACGGCGGCGGGCTGATGGGCGCTCAGATCGAGCACGTGTAGTACCTCCCCCGGAACGGCAAACGTCACCGAGCCTACCCGCGTGGTGGCGCTCCGTGCACGGGATCACACCAGGCCCACACCCTTGGAATGCGGGACAAATCCCAGGATGTGGGAAGTGTGTGCGCGATGCGGACCGCCGGGGGGGAAAGCGGACCGACCACCCCTGTTTCGTGGCACCCGGTGCCACGAAAGAGGGGTGGCGGTGCGTCAGGAACGGGGCACCAGGCGGAAGGTGAGCACCCGCCCGCCCTCCTCGCTGGTCACCAGCTGCACCCGGGCCCCGATCGGCACCGCGCCCGGCAGCCCACCGAGCACCGACGCCTGCACGGTGAAGCCCTCGTCCAGCACGATCAGGTATGGGCGCCCGAGCAGCGGGCCCCGGCGGGTCGGGCGCAGCAGGCGCTGCACCGTCCCCTGCCCGGACGCCACCGCCGGTTCCAGGTCCGCCGACCCGCACACCGGGCACAGCAGGCAGGTCACCGCGCTGGCCGAGTGGCACCAGTGGCAGCGGAGGTAGTGCAACTCGGTCTCGGTGGCCGGAAGTTCGGGCCGGCCCCGGAACGCGGACGGGGCGAAGTGCGAGCCGAACGGGTCGGCGGCGAGATCGAGGGGGCCGGGGGTGCCGTCGAGGCCGACGGTGATCGTCGGGGCCGTCGTCGGCGCGGCCGGGGCGAGCGTGGGGGTCATGGCCGTCTCCTTGCTGAGCCGGTGTGCGCCGCCGTACCGCCACCCGGGCGGGCGTGCGGTCGGGGCGGTCTGCCAGAAGGGACGGTATGGCACTCAGTGCCCCGTGTAAAGGTACCGAGTGCCAGTCGGTACGTCAGATCATCGGTGTGACGGACGAGGCGTGCCTGGACGGCCGGCGGAGCGGCCGGTCACTGCTCCAGGGCCGCTTCGACACCCTGCACCACCCGCCACATCGGCGTGCCCCGGCGGGCCACCATGACGACCACTTCCTCGTCCTGCGACTCCGACCGGCCCTCGGCCGCGCCGTCGCCCCAGGTGTCGACCACCAACTGCAGCGCCTCGTCCACCGCCGCGCCGACGTCGCCCTCGCCGCCCGAGCGCAGCCAGGACCGCAGCGCGAAGTTGTGCGCCGCGACCACCGCCGCCGCGATCACGTCCGCGCGCAGCGCGCCGTCCGCGCGGGCCGCGTAGCGGGTGCGCAGATGGCCCGCCAGGGTGCGCTCGTAGCGCCACACCACGGAGAGCTCGTGGGTGCGCAGGTTCGGTACCTGCTTGGTCAGTCGGTAGCGGCCGACGGAGAACGACGGGTTCCCCGCGTACATCCGCAGCACCAGCCGGGCCGCGTCGCAGACCTGTGCCACCGGGTCGCCCGACGGGTCGGCCTGCTCCAGGAACGTCGTCATGTCCGCGAGGCAGCCGTCGTGGTCCGGGAAGACCACCGCCTCCTTCGAGGGGAAGTACCGGAAGAACGAGCGCCGGCCGACCCCCGCGAGCGAGACGATGTCGTCGACCGTGGTCTGCTCGAAGCCCCGCTCCGAGAACAGTTCGAACGCCGCTTCCACCAGGGCGTCCCGCATCGTCGGCCGGGTCGCCGCGGTTCCGCCCTGCTCATGCACCTCGCTCATACCCGGACGGTAGCACCGACCCGGGCCGGAAGGCTGGGCGAGACGATACTCAGTGTGCATAATCGAGGGTACTGAGTGCCATCACCGAGGAGACTGCCATGACCCAGGACTTCGACCTCTACCGGCTGGGCGAGGAGCACGAGATGCTCCGTGAGTCGGTGCGTTCGCTGGCGGAGGCGAAGA
>NZ_BMRI01000055.1 GCF_014648555.1 Kitasatospora griseola | reverse complement strand
GACGCCCTGTGCCGGCTGCTCGGCCGCCCCCGGGCCACCCTGCGCCAGCAGCGCTTCGTCGACCTGGTCCACCCCGAGGACCTGGAGCTGCTGCTGCGCACCAGCGCCGAGGGCGGCCGGGCCGAACTGCGGCTGTCCCGCCGCGACGGCGGCTACCAGTGGGTGTGCCTGCGCAACTCCGTGGTCGCCGACGCCACCGAGGGCCCGAGCTTCCTGCTCACCCACGTCGAGGACATCGAGGACCGCAAGCGGCACGAGCTCCAGCTCGCCCACCGGGCCAGCCACGACGCCCTCACCGGCCTGCCCAACGGCGCCGAACTGCGGGCCCGCCTCGCCCGCCGGCTCTGTTCCCGCCCCTCGCTGCCCGCCCCCGGCCTGCCCGGCCAGGCACTGCCGCCCGGCGCCGCCCCGCAGCCCCACCACGCAGTCCAGGACGGCCCGTCGGCGGCCGAAGGCCCCGTCACCCTCGCGCACGGCTACGCGCCCCCCGACAGCGCCCTGGAACGCGACCGGGAGGCCTTCGCGGCCGGCGAGGTGCTCCGCCACGACGGCGCCGCCGCCCACCACGTGCACGCCGTCGTCCCCGTCGACCCGCCCGCCGGCGAGCTCTGGCACGGCCACCGCCGCCCCGGCCCGGACAAGGGCCTCGCCGTCCTCTACTGCGACCTCGACGGCTTCAAACTGGTCAACGACCGCTACGGCCACAACGCCGGCGACGCGGTGCTGATCGAGATCGCCCGCCGGCTCCAGCAGGTCGTCCGGGAGGGCGACACGGTGGCCCGGATGAGCGGCGACGAGTTCGTGGTGCTGGCCGACGGCATCGGCCGCGAGGAGGCCAAGGAACTCGCCGGGCGGCTGCGCAGCGCCATCCTGCCGCCGATGCGGATCGACAACCGGGCCGTCCGGGTCGGCGTCAGCCTGGGCATCGGCTGGGCCGGCTGCGGCATGAGCATCGACGAGGTGCTGCACTCCGCCGACGAGCGGATGTACGACGAGAAGCGCACCCGCGGCGGCGCGGCCCGGGGCACGCGCGGCGAGCGCTCGCACCGCCGGGCGGGCTGAACCGCTTACACCGTGTTCGAGTACGACAGGTAGGGTGCCCTGGGTACGAGAGCATCCAGTCCTGGGGAGTTGACCGTGACGACGGCCGGCAGCAACGGCGGCGCGCCCGACGGCGCGGACGAGGACGACCCGTTCGCGTACCTCTACCGTCCCGCCGAGGGCGAGCAGCCCGCGCCCGAGCGGCCCCGCACCGGCTACAGCCGCCCGATGGAGGTCGGCCGCGCCACCTACGGCGAGCGGCCCGTGCACCCGCAGGCCCCGCCGCCCGGCGGCCCCGGCCACCCGCCGGCCGCGCCCGGGCAGGAGACCACCGCGCTGCCGCAGCAGTCGCGCTACGCCGAGCGCTCCCGGCCCCGTCCCGGCGAGGACCGGCCGGCCGGCCGCGGCAAGGCCGCCGTGATCGGCGCCGTCGCGGTGGTCGCCGCGATCGCCATCGGCGCGGGCGTGGCGCTGTCCACCGGCGACCCGGACGGCGGCAAGAACAACCAGGCCGCGACCAACACGCACAGCCCGACCGCCCCCGCCGGCCCGGGCTCGGCGGCGCCCTCCAGCGCGGCGCCCAGCCCGAGCACGCTCTCCGGCGGCACGGACATCGCCGACGCGGCCGGCCTGAAGCTCGGCGGCGGCAGCGTGGCCGCGAGCCAGGTGCCGGGCGCGAAGGGGGCGGGCGGCAAGTACGTCGACGGCCTCGGCACGGTCGGCGCGTCGGTCTCCTGGGACGTCGACATGCCGGCGGCCGGCTCGTTCCAGATCTGGCTGCGCTTCAACAACAGCGGCCCGAACGCCACCGCGACGGTCTCGGTGGACGGCAAGCCCACCTACACCCCCATAAAGCTGAACAACTACAGCCCCGGCCTGGCGCCGGAGAGCTCCTGGTACTCGTCCTGGGTCAGCGGAACGGTCGCCCAGCCCGGCCACCACACCATCTCGGTGGCCTGCCAGGCCGACAACCAGTGCGGCTTCCTGCTCGACCAGATCGCCGTCACCCCGAACGGCACCTCCAAGGTCCAGGGCTGGTGATCCGGCCCGGGCCTCCGCGGAGGCCCGGGCCGCTGGGGCGCTGCGGGTGCCGTCAGGCCGAGGCGTCGGTGCGGCCGGTGACCACCCGGGCCAGCTGTTCGACGGTGCGGGCCATCGCGTCGCGGCCCGCGGCGAGGTACTTGCGCGGGTCGGTGGCGGCGGGGTGGGCGGCCAGGTGGTCGCGGACGGCGGCGGTGCAGGACAGGTTGAGCGCCGTGCCGATGTTGATCTTCACCATGCCGGCCGCGACCGCCGCGGCGAGCTGCTCGTCCGGGACGCCGGAGCTGCCGTGCAGGACCAGCGGGACGGGGACGGCGGCGGCCAGTTCGCCGATCAGAGCGAGGTCGAGGGCGGCGGTGCGCGAGGTCATCGCGTGCGAGGAGCCGACGGCGACGGCCAGGGCGTCGACGCCGGTGTCGGCGACGTAGCGGGCGGCCTCCGCCGGGTCGGTGCGGGCGCCGGGGGCGTGCGCGGACAGCGGCGGCTCGCCGTCCTTGCCGCCGACCCGGCCGAGTTCGGCCTCCAGGTGCAGGCCGTGGCGGTGCGCCCAGGCGGCGGCCTCGGCGGTGGCCTTGACGTTCTCGTCGTGCGGCAGCGCGGAGGCGTCGAACATCGCGGAGGAGAACCCGGCGGCGGGGGCCGCGCGCAGCAGGTCGAAGTCCTCGCAGTGGTCGAGGTGGAGCGCGACGGGCACGCGGGCGGCGGCGGCGACCTCCGCGCAGGCCCGGGCGATCGGCAGCAGGCGGCCGCCGCGGTAGGCGATCGCGTTCTGGCTGAGCTGGAGCACGACGGGGGTCCCCGCGGCTTCGGCGCCGGCGGCGATGGCCTCGGCGTGCTCCAGGGTGATCACGTTGAAGGCGGGCAGTCCGCGCCGGTCGGCGGCGGCGGAGGCGAGCAGGTCGTGGGTAGGGGCGAGCGGCAAGGGGGTCTCCCGGGTGGGGTGAGCAACGAGGCGCAGGTTCCGCTGCTCACCCCCGTGCAGACCCGCCCTTGCGGGCGGTGCCGGGTCAGGCCGGGTCGCCGGTCCTGGTGAAGCGGTCCGCGCCGACGATCCACTCGCCGCGGCGCATCACCGCGGCGAGCTCGTAGGTGTCGGAGTCGAGGACGACCAGGTCGGCGTTCTTGCCTGCCTCCAGGGAGCCGAGGGTGTCGGCCAGGCCCATCAGCCGGGCCGGGACGGTGGACAGCGAGGTGACGGCCTGGTTCAGCGACAGGCCGAGCACGGTGACGGCGCGCCGGAACGCGACGTCCAGGGTGAGGGTGGAGCCGGCGATGGAGCCGCCCTCGACGAGCCGGGCGACGCCGTTCTCGACCCGGACCTGGAGCGGGCCGAGCGGGTACAGGCCGTCGCCCATGCCGGCCGCGCCCATCGCGTCGGTGATCAGCGCGACGCGCCCGGCGCCGGCCGTGCCGTAGGCGAGTTCGAGCACCGACGGGTGCAGGTGGATGCCGTCGTTGATCAGCTCGACGGTGACCCGCTCGTCCTCCAGCAGCGCGACGATCGGGCCGGGCGCGCGGTGCTGGATGCCCGGCATCGCGTTGAACAGGTGGGTGGCGACGGTGGCTCCGGCGTCGATCGCCTCCAGGGTGACCGCGTAGTCGGAGTCGGTGTGGCCGACGGCGGCGATGATGCCCTGGTCGGCGAGCATCCGGACGGACTCCAGGCCGCCGGGCAGCTCGGGGGCGAGGGTGAACATCTTCGCGTGGCCGCGGGCGGCGTCGGCGAGCTTGCGCACCAGCGCCGGGTCGGGGTCGCGCAGCAGGTCGGGGCGGTGGGCGCCGCACCGGTTGTGCGAGATGAACGGGCCCTCGAAGTGGATGCCGGCCAGGACGCCGTCCTCGACGAGTTCGGAGAGCACGGCCGCCTGGCGGCAGACCTCGTCGATCTCGCCGGTGACGGTGGAGGCCATCGTCGTGGTGGTGCCGTGTTCCAGGTGCGTGCGGGCGGCGGTGAGCGCCTCCTCGGCGATGCCGGAGGCGTACGAGGCGCCGCCGCCGCCGTGCACGTGCAGGTCGACGAAGCCGGGGACGACGGTGTACCCGGTCAGGTCGAGGTCGCCGGGCGCGGCCGGGCCGGCGCCGAGGTCCGCGATGCGGGCCCCTTCGACCGTGAGCCGGCCGTCCTCGATCACCCCGTCGGGCAGGACCAGTCGGGCTCCGGCCAGTGCAGTTCGGTCCGCGGTCACGCGGTCACCTCCATGGAGAGCAGATCCCAGGCGAGCAAGCCGGCGCCCAGGGACGCTGCGGTGTCTTTGAGCATGGCCGGAACGACCTTCGGGGGCATCTGGAAGGTCAGGCGCTCGGTCACCGCGGCGCGCAACGGCGTGAAGAGGGTGTCACCGGCCTCGGCCAGTCCACCGCCGACGATCACCGTCGACGGGTCGAGCAGGCTCTGGGCCAGCACGATGCCGTCGGCGAGCGCGTCCACCGCGTTCTGCCAGACCACGAGCGCCGCCGGGTCGCCGGACTCGACGGCCAGCGCGCAGGCGGCGGCGTCGGCGTCCGGGTCGCCGGTGGCCTCGGCCCAGGCCCGGGACACCGCGGAGGCGGAGGCCAGGGTCTCCAGGCAGCCGCGGGCGCCGCAGCCGCACTGCGGGCCGCCGGGACGGACCACCACGTGTCCGATCTCGCCGCCGTAGCCGTGGGCGCCGGCCTCGATGCCGCCGTGGATCCCGATCGCGCCGGCGATGCCGGTGCCGAGCGCGATGAACAGGAAGCGGTCGACTCCGCGGCCGGCCCCGATCCGGCCCTCGGCGAGCCCGCCGGAGCGGACGTCGTGGCCGAGGGCGACGGGGATGTTGCCGAGGCGCTCGCCGAGCAGCTTGCGCATCGGCAGGTCCCGCCAGCCGAGGTTGGCGGAGAAGACCGCGATCCCGTTCCTCTCGTCGATCGTTCCCGGCACGGCGACGCCTGCCGCGAGGGGGGCGGCACCGAATCGGGTGCGGCCCTCCTGCGCCAGGTCGGCGGCGAAGTCGAGGATGGTGGCGACGACGGCGTCGGTGCCGTGCTCCCGCCCGGTCGGTCGGCGTGCTTCGTACAGCACGGAGCCGTCCTGGGCGACCAGCGCGGCTTTCATGCCGGTGCCGCCTACATCGAGTGCGATGACGTGCTTCACGGGGGACAGTTTCCCTTGGCCAGGTCGAAGAGGTCTAGTCCAGTTGCTCGATTGGTCTGGTCCTGAGAGGTGAGGTTTGTCGCTCTTTGCAGTCTCCTGGGGGTTTTTCCGGTTCGTGGCGGGTGATCAGGCCAGGATGATCGAGCGGGTCAGGTTGCGCGGCTCGTCCGGGTTCAGGCCGCGGTGCGAGGCCAGCGCGACCGCCAGCCGGTGCACCCGGACCAGGTCCGCCAGCGGGTCCAGGCCGCCCTCGCCGGAGTCGGCCACCAGCCGGCCGCCGACCGCCGCCACGTCGTCCGCCAGGCCGACCGGCAGCGCGCCGAACGCCCAGGCGGCGCGGCCCGGGGCGGTGATCGAGATCGGGCCGTGCCGGTACTCCATCGCCGGGTACGCCTCGGTCCAGGCCAGCGCCGCCTCGCGCATCTTCAGCCCGGCCTCCTGGGCCAGGCCGTTGGTCCAGCCCGTGCCGAGGAAGGAGATCTGCTCCAGCTCGACCAGCTCCTGCGGCACCTGCCAGGCGACGGCGCGCTCGGCGTCCGCCGCGGCCTCGGCGACGGTGGCAACGCCCGCCGGGCGGGCCTCCTCCAGCTCCAGGTGGGCGCGGAGCAGGGCCAGTACGGTGGTGGCGAAGCGGGTCTGCACCACCGAGCGCTCGTCGGCGAAGCCCAGGTCGATCAGGTGGTCGGCGTCCTTGGCCACCGGCTGCTCGGGGCAGGCGGTGATCGCGGTGCTCGGCAGGTCGGTGTCGGCGAGCAGCCGCAGTACCTCGGTGGTGGTGCCGGAGCGGGTGATCGCCAGCACCCGGTCGTAGCGGCGCCCGTGCGGGAACTCGGAGGCGGCGAAGGCGTCGGTCTCGCCGTGGCCGCCGGACTCGCGCAGCGCGGCGTACGCCTGCGCCATGAACCACGAGGTGCCGCAGCCGACCACGGCCACGCGCTCGCCGCGCTGCGGCAGGCCGGCCGGGCCGCTCGCCGCCAGCGCCGCGGCGGTGCGCCAGTTCTCGGGCTGGGTGGCGATCTCCTCGCCGGTCAGGGACGGGTGCTGCGACATGGGGGGCGGCTCCTTCGGCGGTCTCCGGACGGCGGCAATCCAACGTGTGCGCAAATCTGATTGTTTTATAGCTGTTTCGCGCAGCATTGCGCAATGCATCGGCGTCGACCGGGTTGTGCGAAGCTGTCCCGACCGGCCGCGGGGCGCGCGGTGGCGAGCGCGGAAGGAGCGGAACGGTGTCCAGGTACGAGCGGTGGAACGCGCTACTGGAACTGCTGGCCGAGCACGGCAAGTTGGACGTCGAGGAGGCGGCCGGCGCGCTGGACGTCTCGGCCGCCACCATCCGACGCGACCTCGACCAGCTGGCCCGCCAGCAGATGGTCACCCGCACCCGGGGCGGCGCGGTGGCGCACAGCGTCTCCTACGACCTGCCGCTGCGCTACAAGACCGCCCGCAATGCCGACGCCAAGCAGCGCATCGGCGCCCTGGTGGCCGGCCTGATCTCCCCCGGCGAGGTGGTCGGCCTGAACGGCGGCACCACCACCACCGAGGTGGCCCGCGCCCTCGCGGTCCGCCCCGACCTGGCCGAGCACCCCGAGCACGGCCCGAGCCTCACCGTGGTCACCAACGCCCTCAACATCGCCAACGAGCTGACGGTCCGCCCGCAGGTGAAGATCGTGGTCACCGGAGGCGTCGCCCGCCCGCAGTCCTACGAGCTGATCGGCCCGCTGGCCGCCCAGATGCTCGGCGAACTCACCCTCGACACCACGGTGCTGGGCGTGGACGCGATCGACGCCGAACAGGGCGCCACCGCCCACCACGAGGGCGAGGCGGCGGTCAACCGGCTGCTCGCCGAGCGGGCCCGCCGGGTGGTGGTGGCCGCCGACTCCTCCAAGCTGGGCCACCGCGCCTTCGCCCGGATCTGCGGCCTGGAGCGAGTGGACACCCTGGTCACCGACAACCAGGTCGCCGACCGGGTGGCGGCCGCTTTCGGCGACGCGGGGGTCACCGTTCTCACAGCCTGAACGTCCCATTACCGGACACTTTCTGACGGTCAGTCACGCTGAGCGCAACGGGATCTGACACTTCGATAACTCCGTCCCTGCCGGTATGGACCACCGGCCGAAACGCCTGTCAGGGTCACGCTGTAACCCATTTGAAGGCGGTCCATTCGTGAAGCGATCAGCGCTGCTCCCCCTGCCCATCGTCGGGTCCCTGCTGCTCACCGGCTGCGGTGTCCTGGACATGTCGGGGGGTGTCACGCTCAACCTGGTCGCAGCCGACTACGGCGACAACGAGACCAACTCCAGCTCGATCTACTGGAACAACCTGGCCCGCCGCTTCGAGGCCAACAACCCCGACATCAAGGTCCATGTCGACGTGGTCAGTTGGAACGACATCGACAAGCACCTCGCCGACCTGATCGCCAAGGGCAAGACCCCCGACATCGCGCAGACCGGCGGCTACGCCGACCAGGTCGCCGCCGACCGCCTCTACCCGGCCGGCGACGTGCTCTCCAACAGCACCCAGGTCAACCTGCTCGACTCCTTCGCCAAGGCCGGCCAGGTGCTCGGCAGCCAGTACGGCATCCCGTTCATCTCCTCCAGCCGGGTCTTCTTCTACAACAAGGAGATCTTCGCCAAGGCCGGCATCACCGCCCCGCCCACCACCTGGGACGAACTGCGCCGCGACGCCGAGCTGATCAAGTCCAGGGTCCCGGGCGTCACCCCGTACGCGCTGCCGCTCGGCCCCGAGGAGGCCCAGGGCGAGGCGATGATCTGGACCATGAGCGGCGGCGGCGGACTCTCCGACAACGCCGGCAACTACACCATCGACAGCCAGGCCAACCGCGCCACCTTCACCTGGCTGCGCAGCAACCTGGTCGACAAGCGCCTCACCTACGACGACCCGTCCAAGGTCGACCGCAAGACCGCGTTCAACGACTTCGCCTCCGGCAAGGTCGCCATGCTCAACGGCCACCCCGGGCTGGTCAGCAAGGCCGTCGCGGGGAACATCCAGTACGGCACCGCCGCGATCCCCCGCAAGGACACGAGCATCAAGCCCTCGACCCTCGGCGTCGCCGACTGGGTGATGGCGTTCAAGGCGCCCGGGCACAAGGCGGAGGTCAAGAAGTTCCTCAACTTCGTCTACGCGAAGGAGAACACCCTCAAGTTCGACGAGCAGTACAACATGCTGCCCGTCACCCAGGACACCCTTGAGGACATGTCCGCCAACCCCGCCCACAAGGACCTCACCGAGTTCCTCAACGCGCTGCCCAACGCCAACTTCTACCCGCTCGGCGACCCCTCCTGGGACAAGGTCTCCAGCATGCTCAAGCAGCGCATAGGCGAGGCCGTCCGGCCCGGCTCCACGGACGTGCTCGGCGACCTCCAGGCCGCCGCCTCGGCGGAAGCCTCCCGGGCCCGCAAGGGCTGACAGCCCCAGTCCGTAGCCTGGGAGCATGGCCGAACTGACCGACCGCGACCGGGCGGTACTCGAACTGGAATCCCGCGGGTGGCGGACCGCCGGCGCCAAGGAGCAGGCGATCCGGCAGGAGCTCGGCATCTCCGCCACCCGCTACTACCAGCTGCTGGGCGCCCTGCTCGACCGGCCGGAGGCACTCGCCCACGCCCCCGTCCTGGTCAACCGGCTGCGCCGGGTCCGGCAGAGTCGGCGCGACGCCCGGCAGTGACCGGATCGGCGCCCGCCGGCGGCCGCCGCCGGGTAGCGTCGACGCCATGGGAATTGCTGAGCAGATCACGTCCCAGGCAGGACGGGCCGGACTGGCGGGCCTGCTCGCCGACCCGCGCTCCGCGGTCGTGGGACTCGACTTCGACGGCACGCTCGCCCCGATCGTCGCCGACCCCGCGCAGGCCCGCGCCCACCCCGGCGTCGTCCCCGCCCTGACCGCGCTCGCCCCGCTGGTCGGCTCGGTCGTCATCGTCACCGGCCGACCCGCCGCGACCGCCGCCGCCCACGGCGGCTTCGCCGCCACTCCCGGCCTGGAGCACCTCACCGTCCTCGGCCACTACGGCGCCGAACGCTGGGACGCGAGGACGGGCGCCGTCACCGCCGCGCCGCCACCCCCGGGAGTGGCCGCCGTGCGGGCCGAACTCCCCCTGCTGCTGGACGACTTGGAGGCTCCGGCCGGCATCTTCGTGGAGGACAAGGAGCGGGCGCTGGCCGTGCACACCCGGCGCACCGACGACCCCGACGGCACGCTGGCGCGGCTGCGCGCGCCGCTCACCGAGCTGGCCGGCCGTCACGGCCTGGTGGTCGAACCCGGCCGGATGGTCCTCGAACTGCGCCCGCCGGGGGTCGACAAGGGCGTCGCCCTCCGCAAGTTCCTGGCGGAACGGGACGCGGGGCCGGTGCTGTTCGCCGGCGACGACCTCGGCGACCTCGCCGCCTACGAGGAGGTCTCCCAGCGGCGCAAGCACGGCCACCCCGGCCTCCTCGTCTGCAGCGGCCCCGTCACCGGCGAGGCCCCCGTCCGCGAACTCGCCGACCGCGCGGACCTGGTGGTGGCGGGGCCGGCGGGGGTGGTGGACCTGCTGAACGAGTTGGCGTCGCGGTTGAGGGTGTGACGGCAGTCGCGAGCGAGACCCTGGTTCCGTGCTCTCCCCGGTCGTGCTCTAGAGCGCGTGCAGTTGGTCGAGGAACCACTGCTGGGGCGGCAGCGCCGTTGCCGCGGCGGCCAGTCGCCCGGTGCGGTCGGCACGGTCGGCCGGGGGCATGGCGAGGGCCCGGGCCAGGGCGTCCGCGGTGGCGACGACGTCGAAGGGGTTGACGGTGATCGCGTCGTCGGCGAGTTCCTCGTGGGCCCCGGCCTCGCGGGAGAGGACCAGGGCGCAGCCGTGGTCGGAGACGACGGGGACTTCCTTGGCGACCAGGTTCATGCCGTCGCGGACGGGGTTGACCAGGGCGACGTCGGCGAGCCGGTACGCGGCGAGGGAGCGCGGGAAGTCGTCGTCGACGTGCAGGATGAGCGGCTGCCAGTCGGCGGTGGCGAATTCGGCGTTGATCTCGGCGGCGAGCCGTTGCACCTCGGCGGTGTACTCCCGGTATTCGGCGAGGTCGGTGCGCGAGGGGTAGGCGAAGGCGATGTGGACGACCCGGTCGAGCCATTCGGGGCGGGTGCGCAGCAGGTGCCGGTAGGCGAGCAGGCCGCGGACGATGTTCTTGCTGAGCTCGGTGCGGTCGACCCGGACGACGGTGCGCCGGTCGCCGACGGCTTCGCGGAGGGCGGCGAGGCGTTCGTCGACGTCGGGCCGGTGGGCGCGCTCGCGCAGGAATGCGGCGTCGGCGCCGAGGCCGTGGACGCCGAGCCGGGTGGTGCGGCGGCCGATGGGGGCACCCCCGGCCGAAGGCTGGGGGATGGTGACGGTGAGGGCGTCGCGGTCGACGCTCGCGCCGAGGACGCGCTCGCAGCAGTCGGCGAAGGCGAGGGCCCACCGGCGGGTGAGGAAGGCGGCGCGGTCGGCGCCGAGGATGCCTTCGAGGACTTCGGCGGCGACGTCGTCGGGCAGCAGCCGGTAGTACTCGGGCGGGGCCCAGGGGGTGTGCGAGAAGTGGCCGATGCGCAGGTCGGGGCGGAGCGCGCGGAGCAGCGCGGGGGCCAGCGAGAGGTGGTAGTCCTGCACCAGGACGGCGGCGCCGGGGGCGGCTTCGGCGGCGAGGGCTTCGGCGAACGCGGTGTTGTAGGCCCGGTAGGCGGCCCATTCGGTGCGGAAGCCGGCGTCGAAGGCGGGCTTGGTGGGGATGTCGTACAGCAGGTGGTGGACGAACCACAGGGTGGAGTTGGCGACGCCGTTGTAGGCGCGGGCGAAGGTCTCCGGGGCGATGTCGAGCATGCGGACGGCCTGTCCGCCGACGTCGTGGCCGGCCCGGTCGAGGCGGCCTTCGGGGGCCTGTCGGGCGGCGGCGCGGTCGGCGTCGGAGAGGGCGGCGCAGACCCAGACGGCGTTCGGGTCGTCGATCGCGGAGAGCCCGGAGACCAGGCCGCCGCCGCCTCTGCGGAGGCTCAGCGTGCCGTCGTCCTCCGTGCGGAAGGACACCGGGCCGCGGTTGGAGGCCACCAGGATCGGGGCGGCTCCGGACTGCGTGGGGCGTTCGGACGCGTGATCGGCCATACAGCCAACCTTGCCGTGTGATCAGCCGACCAAACCACCCGGCGCGGCCCGGGCCGGGTGAACAGTGAGGGGCGGCAGGCGGGCAACGCGCGGGCCGGCGGTCAGCGTTCGCGGTACTCGGGGACGGTGATCATCGGGGGGCGTTCGGTGGCGGGCACCGGGTGGGTGCGGGGGGTGAAGCCGGCGGTGGTGCGGGTGTACTGGGTGAGCAGCGGCCGGACCAGGTCGGCGTCGGCCTTGAGCCGGTGGGTGCGGTCGAGGCGTTCCAGGGCGGTGCGGTAGATGGTGGCGGCCATCCGGCCGAGGGCCTGGCCGTCCTGGTGGCGGTGGTGCCGGACGCCGACGTCGACCTGGGCCAGCGCGTCCAGCCCGACCAGTTCCAACGCGTCGACCAGCAGGCCGAGTTCGACGCCGTAGCCGGTCGGGAAGGGCAGTCGCTCCAGCAGGCCGCGGCGGGCCGCGTACTCGCCGCCGAGCGGCTGGACGAAGCCGGCCAGCTGCGGCCAGTGCAGGTTGAGCAGCGGGCGGGCGACCAGTTCGGTGACCCGGCCGCCGCCGGCCGGGACGACGGCCCCGTCGGCCTCGAACGGGCGGTCGTACATGGCCTTGACCAGGTGCACGGCGGGGTCGGTGAGCAGCGGGCCGACGATGCCGGAGACGAACGCCGGGTCGAATTCGCGCAGGTCGGCGTCGATGTAGCAGACGATCGCGCCGCTGCTGGCGAGCAGCGAGCGCCACAGCACCTCGCCCTTGCCGGGGGCGGCGGGCAGCCGGGGCAGGATGGCGTCCCGGTGGACCACCCGGGCGCCGGCGGCGGCCGCGGCGGCGGCGGTGCCGTCGACCGAGCCGGAGTCGACCACCAGCAGTTCGTCGACCAGCGGGACGCGTTCCATCAGTTCGGTGCGGATCAGGGTGACGATCTCGCCGACGGTCGGCTCCTCGTCCAGGGCGGGCAGCACCACGCTGACGGTGCCGGCCGGCCCGGCGGCGCGCTTGGCGGCGAGCAGTCGGTCGAGCGGTCGGTCGGCGGCCGCCCAGGACCGGCGGCGCAGCCAGTCGGCCACTTCCGGCAGGACCCCGGGCTCGGGCTGCTCGGGCAAGATCTCGCTCCCTGTCTCGGTCCGTCTCGGTTGTCGGACGGTGGGGTTGGACGGCACGGGCCTTCGGTTACAGTCTTCGTACTGCGCCCGGACCTTCGCACGTCGGGGTCGTTCGCAGCGTACGACCACAACTTCACATTGCTCATCCAGAGGGACTGAGGGAACGGCCCGTTGAAGTCCCGGCAACCCTCCCGCGCGGCCTTGCAGGCCCGGCGGGACAGGTGCCAATTCCGGCCCGGGCGCGACCGCGTCCCGGGGAAGATGAGGAGAAAGGGCCTCGCCACCATGGCTGTTGACACCCCCGCACCTGCCCCCAGCCTTCGGCCGGGGGTACCCCCAGCCGTCGACCTCGGTCCGGCCACCGCGCTGTCCTGTCGCGAGTGCGGCACCCGCTTCCCGCTCGGCCCGAGCTTCGCCTGCCTGGAGTGCTTCGGCCCGCTGGAGATCGCCTACGACTACGCCGGCCACGACGCCGAGGAGCTGCGCAAGCGGATCGAGGCCGGGCCGGCGTCCATCTGGCGCTACGCCCCGCTGCTGCCCGTCCCCGCCGACGTCGCGGACAAGCCGAACCTGAACCCGGGCTGGACCCCGCTGGTGAAGGCCGACAACCTGGGCCGCGAGCTGGGCTTCACCGCGCAGCTGCACATCAAGGACGACTCCGGCAACCCCACCCACTCGTTCAAGGACCGGGTGGTGGCCTGCGCGATCGAGGCCGCCCGCGCCTTCGACTTCACCACGCTGTCCTGCTCGTCCACCGGCAACCTGGCGGGCGCGGTCGGCGCCGCCGCGGCCCGGGCCGGCTTCAAGTCCTGCGTGTTCATCCCGCACGACCTGGAGCAGGGCAAGGTCGTGATGGCCGGGGTGTACGGCGGCGAACTGGTCGGCATCGACGGCAACTACGACGACGTGAACCGGTTCTGCTCGGAGCTGATCGGCGACCCGGCCGGCGAGGGCTGGGGCTTCGTCAACGTCAACCTCCGTCCGTACTACGGCGAGGGCTCCAAGACCCTGGCGTTCGAGATCTGCGAGCAGCTCGGCTGGCGGCTGCCCGAGCAGATCGTCATCCCGATCGCCTCCGGCTCCCAGCTCACCAAGATCGACAAGGGCCTGCAGGAGCTGATCAAGCTCGGCCTGGTCGAGGACCGCCCGTACAGGATCTTCGGCGCCCAGGCCGAGGGCTGCTCCCCGGTCTCCGCCGCCTTCAAGGCCGGCCGCGACGTGATCAAGCCGGTCAAGCCGGACACCATCGCCAAGTCGCTGGCGATCGGCAACCCGGCCGACGGCCCCTACGTGCTCGACATCGCCCGCCGCACCGGCGGCGCCGTCGAGGACGTCACCGACGCCCAGGTGGTCGAGGCGATCAAGCTGCTGGCCCGCACCGAGGGCATCTTCGCCGAGACGGCCGGCGGCGTCACCGTCGGCGTGCTGAAGAAGCTGGTCGAGACCGGGCAGCTCGACCCGAGCAAGGAGACCGTCGCGATCAACACCGGCGACGGCCTGAAGACCCTCGACGCGGTCGCCGACTCCGGCATGACCGCCGTGATCCGCCCGACGCTGGAGTCCTTCCGCGCCGCCGGTCTCGTCTCCGCCTGATCCGCCCCCCACGTCTTCCCAGGAGTGCCCTCATGAGCGCCACCGTCCGCATCCCCACCATCCTCCGCACCTACACCGGAGGCGCCGCCGAGGTGACCGCCGAGGGCGCCACCCTGGCCGCCGTCGTCGCGGACCTGGAGGCCAACCACGCCGGCATCGCCGCCCGCCTGCTGGACGACACCGGCAAGCTGCGCCGCTTCGTGAACGTGTACGTCAACGACGACGACGTGCGCTTCGCCGACGGCCTGGAGACCGAGATCAAGGACGGCGCCTCGGTGTCGATCATTCCGGCGGTGGCCGGCGGCTGCTGACGCCGCCCCGGGTATTCGCCCTGCCGCCGTCAGGCCTCGGAATTCGATTTCCGAGCCGCCTGGCGGCGGCTCGGCACATCGGCCGAAGACGTTCGGGCAACCGTGTTTACGGCCCGGTGGGCCGCTGGAATTCGGGGACCGGCGAAGGAGTAGAGTGCCGGGAGAGCCGTTCCCCGTCGCGGCCCGTTCCAATCCTCGTTTTTCCCCGTTCCGCACCTCGCGCCGGCCCCGTCCCGTCCCGCGCTCTGAGACATGCGCCGGACCGTTCGCCGCTCGACCTGTCAGGCCGCCGTCATAATTCTTTCGGCGATTTGCGGTGACACGTCCGTTATGCCCGGTGGCTATTGTCGCGCCGTACACCTTTCGCCCCGTCATATCCCCTGCGGCGTACGCGATTTCCGTGAAATTAGGGCCTGTTGCAGAGGGCGCATATCCGGATACATTCAGCCGCGACAGAGGCTGCGCCGTGCGGGGGGGAGTCCCCACAGGCCGGTCTTCCAGACCTCCGGGTCCGCGTCCGCGGATCTCTGAAGGGCCAGCACAGCACAAGGGGAGTTCGGAATGGCTCAGGGCACCGTCAAGTGGTTCAACGCCGAGAAGGGCTACGGCTTCATCGCGGTCGACGGTGGAGCGGACGTGTTCGTCCACTACAGCGCGATCCAGATGGACGGCTACCGCACCCTGGAAGAGGGCCAGCGGGTCGAGTTCGAGATCTCGCAGGGTCAGAAGGGTCCGCAGGCCGACATGGTCCGCGCCGCCGGCGCCTGACGGCTCGGCAGACCGCACCCACGACAGTACGACCGGCAGGTCCGGCCCCGGCGCGACGCGTCCCGGGCCGGGCCTGTCGGCGTTCTCCGGCCCGGCCTGCGGGTTTCCCGGGAGGGCTGTCGGAGCACGCCGAATGGGCTTGCACTCGACACCCCCGAGTGCTAATCATTGGCGTTAGCACTCACAGCGTGAGAGTGACAACGGACCGGGCCGGTGAGGCCCCGGAAGCGGCGGGGACAGGACCCGCACTCTCCTGGGCCGTCCGTCGCGGGCACCCCCTTGGTCCGAGCAGTCGACCGTGTCCCGGAGGACCACTTCTAATGGCCAAGATCATTGCCTTTGACGAGGAAGCCCGCCGCGGCCTTGAGCGTGGCATGAACCAGCTTGCCGACGCCGTGAAGGTCACGCTCGGCCCCAAGGGTCGCAACGTCGTTCTGGAGAAGAAGTGGGGCGCCCCCACCATCACCAACGACGGTGTCTCCATCGCCAAGGAGATCGAGCTCGAGGACCCGTACGAGAAGATCGGCGCCGAGCTCGTCAAGGAGGTCGCCAAGAAGACCGACGACGTCGCGGGTGACGGCACCACCACCGCCACCGTGCTGGCCCAGGCGCTCGTCCGCGAGGGTCTGCGCAACGTCGCCGCCGGCGCCAACCCGATGGCCCTGAAGCGCGGCATCGAGAAGGCCGTCGTCGCCGTCTCCGACCAGCTGCTGGCCCAGGCCAAGGACGTGGAGACCAAGGAGCAGATCGCCTCCACCGCCTCCATCTCCGCCGCCGACACCCAGATCGGCGAGCTCATCGCCGAGGCCATGGACAAGGTCGGCAAGGAAGGCGTCATCACCGTCGAGGAGAGCAACACCTTCGGCCTGGAGCTCGAGCTCACCGAGGGCATGCGCTTCGACAAGGGCTACATCTCCGCCTACTTCGCCACCGACCTGGAGCGCATGGAGGCGAGCTTCGAGGACCCGTACATCCTCATCGCCAACTCCAAGATCTCCTCGGTCAAGGACCTCCTCCCGCTGCTGGAGAAGGTCATGCAGAGCGGCAAGCCGCTCGTCATCATCGCCGAGGACGTCGAGGGCGAGGCCCTGTCGACCCTGGTCGTGAACAAGATCCGCGGCACCTTCAAGTCCGTCGCCGTCAAGGCCCCGGGCTTCGGCGACCGCCGCAAGGCCATGCTGGGCGACATCGCCATCCTGACCGGCGGCACCGTGATCTCCGAGGAGGTCGGCCTCAAGCTCGAGAACGCCGGCGTCGACCTGCTGGGCACCGCCCGCAAGGTCGTCATCACCAAGGACGAGACCACCATCGTCGACGGCGGCGGCGACAGCGACCAGGTCGCCGGTCGCGTCAACCAGATCCGCGCCGAGATCGAGAACTCCGACTCGGACTACGACCGCGAGAAGCTCCAGGAGCGCCTCGCCAAGCTGGCCGGCGGCGTGGCCGTCATCAAGGCCGGCGCGGCCACCGAGGTCGAGCTCAAGGAGCGCAAGCACCGCATCGAGGACGCGGTGCGCAACGCCAAGGCCGCCGTCGAGGAGGGCATCGTCGCCGGTGGTGGCGTCGCCCTGCTGCAGGCCGGTGTCGCGTTCGAGAAGCTGGAGCTGGACGGCGACGAGGCCACTGGCGCCAACATCGTCCGCGTGGCCCTGGAGGCCCCGATCAAGCAGATCGCCACCAACGCCGGCCTTGAGGGCGGCGTCGTGGTCGAGAAGGTTCGCAACCTGCCCGCCGGCCACGGCCTGAACGCCGCGACCAACGAGTACGTCGACCTGATCGCCTCCGGCATCATCGACCCCGCCAAGGTCACCCGCTCCGCCCTGCAGAACGCCGCCTCCATCGCGGCGCTGTTCCTCACCACCGAGGCCGTCATCGCCGACAAGCCGGAGAAGGCCGCCGCGGCCGCCGGCGGCGGCATGCCGGGCGGTGACATGGACTTCTGATCCGACCCCTCCGGTTGGTTCAGCCAGTCTCACGCCGTGAGGGCGGTCTCCTTCGGGAGGCCGCCCTCGCGGCGTTTCCGGCTCCCGGCGGCGCTTTGGGACAATGGACGGATGGCCACTCCCGAGATCGAATCCGCCCTGCACAGTGCCCGCGCGCTGATCCTCGCCGACCTCACCGCACGTGACGTCGCCGACGCCGCGATCGTCTCGCTGGTGGAGGACGCCGTCACCCACCGCCGCTGGTGGCTCGAACAGTGGCCCGACGGCCGCGAGTTCGTCCTCGGCCTGATCGCCCAGGACGTCCAGGACGCGCTGCTGGAGTCGTACGGGCGGTGGCCGCTCTGTTCCGCGTGCGCGGCGGAGGACGACGACCCGCACGCGCTGAGCGTCGAACCGGAACTGGGGGCGGATCCGCACTGGGTGTGCGGCAAGAAGGGCGTCGTCGTCGCGGCGGTGGGCGAGCTCGGCTGAGGATCGGCGGGGGAGAGCACCGCTATGGCGCCAGCTCCCTGAGTTCCGCCTGCATGTTCGCCCGGGCCTGGGCGTCGTAGCGTTCGTGGGCCTCGGCGGTGCGGTAGAGGGCGGGGAGGGCGAGGAGGTGGTGGAGGATCTCGGTGCGGCCCTCGCGGAAGGCGTCCGGGGGGACGAAGGCGTATTCGTCGCGGATGGCGGCGGTGTAGGCCGCGTAGCGGTCGGGGGATGAGCCGAGGACGGCGAGGTCGGCGTCGCAGAGGACCTCGCCGTTGTGGTCGCCGGGCGCCGGGTGGTGGGTGACGGTGAGTCGGATCAGGCGGGCGACCTCGTGGACCAGGGGTTCGGGCAGGCCCGCCTCGCGGAGGGCGCGGCAGGCGAGGGCGGCGCTGCGTTCCTCGTTCTCGGAGCGGTCGGGCCGGTAGACGGCGTCGTGGAACCAGGCGGCCAGTCGGACGGCGTCCGGGTCCTCGGCGTGGCCGGCGAGTTCGTCGATCCGGTCGAGGACGGCCCGCAGGTGGTCGGTGGTGTGATAGCGGCGCTGCGGTTCGGCCCAGCGGGCGAGCAGGTCGCGGGCGTACGGCTCCGGGTCGACGGTGGCGCCGCAGCGGGTGAGCAGGGCGTGCCAGCGCTCGGACAGCGATGCGGTCATGACGGTCATTCTGCTCCCTGGCGGATGTGACCCACACTATATGTAGTTCACCGGCTTATGACGCAGACTTGAGTAGTCGTCGCTCGAAGGCTATACATACTCGGTATGCAAGACGTTCCGCTGTTCCGAGGGGGAGCCATGACCGGATCGAGCGCGCAGGCCGTGCTGCGCCTGGAGGGAGTCGGCCGGGTGCACGGCCGGGGCGAGGCCGAGGTACACGCCCTTCACCCGATCGACCTGGAGGTGCGGGCCGGGGAGTTCCTGGCCGTGATGGGGCCGTCCGGCTCGGGGAAGTCCACGCTGCTCGCGCTGGCCGGGGGCCTGGACCGTCCGTCGGTCGGCCGGGTGCTGGTCGAGGGCGCCCCGCTGGAGGGCCTGAGCCGGGCGCGGTTGGCCGATGTGCGGCGCCGGTCGGTCGGCTACGTGTTCCAGTCGTACAACCTGATCCCGTCCCTGACGGCGGCGGAGAACATCGCGCTGCCGCGGGAGTTGGACGGCGTGCCGGCCCGCAAGGCCCGCGCGGAGGCGCTCGTCGCGCTGGAGGAGATGGGCATCGCCCACCTCGCCGACCGCTTCCCGGAGGACATGTCCGGCGGCCAGCAGCAGCGGGTCGCCATCGGCCGGGCGCTGGCGGGCGAGCGCCGGCTGGTGCTCGCCGACGAGCCGACCGGCGCGCTCGACTCGGCGACCGGCGAAGCCGTGCTGCAGGTACTGCGTGCGCGCTGCGACGCCGGGGCCGCCGCCATGATGGTCACGCACGACGCCACCCATGCGGCCTGGGCGGACCGGGTGGTGTTCCTCCGGGACGGCCGGATCGTCCGCGAGGCGGCGCAGCGCACCGGGGCCGGCCGATGAGCGCCTGGCGGGCGGTGCTGCGGATGGCGCGCCGCGACGCCCTGCGGGCCAAGGGCCGCAGGGCCCTGGTGGTCGCGATGATCGCGTTGCCGGTGCTGGGCGCGACCGGCGTGGACGTGGTGCACCGCAGCGGTCAGCTCACCGCCGTCGAACGCGCGGACCGGCTGATGGGCCGCTCCGACGCGCTGGTCGGCGCCTACGACCCGGGCCGGAGCGTCGAGCAGTCGGTGTTCCCGGCCGACGGCGTCCGCACCCTGCCGCAGCGCCCGGGCTCCGAGACGCCCGAGCAGAAGCGCGCCGCCGCCACCGAACCGACCGCGCTGCTGGGCGAGTTGCTCCCGAAGGGCAGCACTCTGACGCCCGCCCGCACCGGCCCGGTCGCCGCCGTGCAGACCCGCGACGGCCTGGCCCCCGTCGACACCTTCGAGGCCGACCTGGCCGGCGACCTCTGGCAGGGCCGACTGAACCTGGTCTCCGGCCGGGCCCCCGCCGCCGCCCACGAGGCCGCCGCCACCCGGGCGTTCCTGGCCGGCACCGGCCTGCGGATCGGCGACCGGGTCACCGTCCGCGGCCTGGAGTCGACCCCGTTCACGCTGACCGGCGCCGTGGAGTGTCCCGGCGAGCTGAACAAGTCCGAACTGGTCGCCCGCCCCGGCGAGTTGTACCAGCAGCTGGACGCCGCCCAGGTGGTCGCCGGGCTCGCCCCGCAGAGCCCGGGCGCCGAGCAGGCCGCCGCGAAGAAGGCCGCCTGGCTGGTCCGGCTGCCCGCGGGGGCGAGCCTCGGCTGGGACCAGGTCCGCGAACTCAACCGCTACGGCTACACGCTGGCGAGCCGCCAGGTCGCCGCCCACCCGCCCGCCGACGCGCTGGCCCGGCAGGAGGCGGTCGGCGCCGAGGACGCCCGCGAACGCCGCATGATGACGGTCGCCACCACCGCCGCGATGGCCCTGCTGGAGGTCGCGCTGCTGGCCGGCCCCGCCTTCGCGGTCGGCGCCCGGCGGGCCCGCCGCCAGCTCGCCCTGCTCGGCGCGGCCGGCGGCCGCCCCGGACACGTCCGGGCCGTGGTGCTCGGCGGCGGCCTGGTGCTCGGCGCGGCCGGCGCGGTGCTCGGCGCCGTGGTCGGCGCCGCCCTGGTCGCCGTGCTGCGCACCCGGATCGAGGAGTGGGGCGGCAGCCGGTTCGGCCAGCTCGCCCTGCGCCCGTCCGACCTCGCGGCGATCGCCGCCGTCGGCATGCTCACCGCCCTGCTGGCGGCGCTGCTGCCCGCCCTGCAGGCCGGACGCCGCGAGGTGCTCGACGGCCTGACGGACCGTGACCCGGTGCGCCGGTCCGCCCGCTGGACGCCGCTGCTCGGCCTGGCCGCCGTGCTGGTCGGCGCCGCACTCGCGCTGTACGGCGCGGTGGTCGCCCCGACCGGCGGGATGCCGGTGCTCGCCGGACTGTCGACCCGCACCCTGTCGGTGCTGACCGGCGCGACGCTCGCCGAGCTCGGCCTGCTGCTGTTCACCCCGCTGCTGCTCGCCCTGCTCGGCCGACTCGCCCGCCTGCTGCCGGTCGGCCCGCGGCTCGCGCTGCGCGACGCCGCCCGGCACCGCTCCCGCACCGGCCCCGCGGTCGCCGCCGTGCTCGCCGCCGTCGCCGGCGCTGTCGCGGTCGGCGTGCACACCGCCGGCGCCGAGGCCCAGGACCGCGCCTCCTACCGGCTGGAACAGCCCGTCGGCGCCGTCCGGATCACCCTGCACGGCGACGCCGACGTCATGCCCCAGCTGCGTACCGCCGTGCTTCAGGACCTGCCGGACCTCGGCGAGCGGGCCGACCTGTACGAGGCGCAGTACGTCTTCTGCGAGGGCTGCTCCAGCGTGGTGTCCGCGGAGGGCGGGCCGCGCTACGGCCAGACCATGACCGGGCCGGCCGTGGTCGGCGACACCCAGGTGCTGCACAACCTGCTGGCGCTGCGCGACCGCACCGCCGAGGAGGCGCTGCTCGCCGGGAAGGCCGTGGTCACCGACCCGTCCTACCTGCACGACGGCAAGGCGGTGCTGCAGATGCAGGGCAACGGCATGGAGGCCAAGAAGGTCACGGTCGACGCCGTCCTGGTCGACCGGCCCGTCGGGCAGCGCTACGCGCCGCTGGTGGTCGCCCCCGCGACGATCCGCGGCCTCGGCCTGCAGGTCGTGCCGGCCGGGGCGATCTGGCTGCCCACCGCGCCGGTCGCCGACCGGGCCGAGCAGCGGGCCGCGGCCACCGTCGCCCGGCTCGCCCCGCACTCGGAGTTCGGGGTGGAGCGCGGGTACCGGCCGCAGGACAGCGTGGTGCAGGTCGCGCTCAGCGGCTTCGCCGCCCTGGTGGTGCTCGGCGCGGCCGTGGTCTCCACCGCGCTGGCCGCCGCCGACGCCCGCCGCGAACGCGTCCTGCTGTCCGCGATCGGCGCCCGGCCGCGCACCCGGCGCACCGTCGCCGGCCTGCAGGCCGGACTGATCGCCCTGCTCGGCGGTCTGCTCGGCACCGTCAGCGGCTTCGTCCCCGCGTACGCACTGCTGCGCTCCCGGGTGGCCGGGATGACGGGCGCGCCCGCCGTGCTGAACGCTGCCGACGTCCCGTGGGCCACCATCGGGCTGCTCGCCCTGGCGCTGCCGGTGGTGGCGGGCCTGCTCGGCGCGCTGCGCCGGGACGACCCCGCGGGATGGCGCGGATAAGCAGGTCGGCGATATATGTAGTCGTATGACTGAACGCGCCATGCAGGAACCCACCCTGCTGCTGCTCACCGCCCTCGCGGACGCCCCCCGGCACGGATACGCGCTGATCCAGGAAGTCGACGCGATCTCCGGGGGGCGGGTGAAGCTCCGCACCGGAACCCTGTACGGCGCACTCGACCGGCTGCTCCAGCAGGGCCTGATCGAGGTCGCCGCCGAGGAGATCGTTGACGGCCGGGCCCGCCGCACCTACGCCCTCACCGGCGCCGGCCGGGGCGTCCTGGCCACCGAGGCCGAACGGCTGCGCGCCGTCGCCGCCGAGGCGCAGCGCCGCCTCGGCGGCGCCGTCCGTCCCCGGGGGGCCACCGCATGAACGTCGCCCTTCGCACCGCCCTCGCGCTCTACCCGGCCCGCTACCGCCGCGACCGGGGCGCCGAACTGGCCGAGGTGTTCGCCGACACCACCGCCGGCTCCGGCCGCCTCGCCACCGCCCGCGAAGCCCTCGACCTCGCCGCGTACGGCCTGCGGCTGCGCACCGGCCTCACCGAGACCGCGCTGGCCGGCCGACTGCTGGCCGCCGCCGCCCCGCTGCTGGTCGGCGCCCTGCTCGGCCTCGCCGTCCTGCCCGGCGTCGGCGACTGGCGGGAGTACACGCTCACTCGCGCCGCCCGCTCCGGGACCGACCTGCCCTGGCCCCGACTGGTCGAGAACATCGCCGTCCTGGGCCTCGCCGTCATCCCGCTGCTGCTGGTCGCCGCCGCCGCGCTCGGCGCCTGGCGAGCCGTCCGACTCCTGGGCGCCGTGGTGGCGCTGCTCGGCGCCGTCCGGATCGGGCACGCCGCGCTGAGCCTGCCGCCCAGCGGGGTGTGGAGCGGCTGGTTCTTCGCCTACGAGACCACCGCCCTGGTGCCCTACCTGCTGGGCGGTCTGATGCTGGCCGTCGCCCCGGCCCGCCCGGCCGATGCGCACGGCCGGACCGACCGGCTGCTGATCCTGGCCGGCGCGGCCGCCGGCTTCGCGGTGACCCGTGCGCAGGGCGGCTACGACACCCGCAACCTGATGGACGGCTGGTGGCCGGTCGCGCTGCTGCTGCTCCCGCTGCTGCTGGTGCTGTTCGCCGCCCGCGACCGGCTGCTGCCGGCCGCGCTCGGCCTCGCCGTGCTGCCGCTGACCGCCGGCTTCAGCCTGTTCTCGCTCTGGGAGCAGCTCGGCGGCGTGTGGCGGGCCGCCCCCTGGGCGATCGGCGCCGCGACGGCGCTGCTGCTGGGGTACCGGCTGCTCGGATCCGCCCGTCCGACGAGGCGTCAGACGGCGTCCCTGATGGGCTGAACGGGGGGTTGACCGGGCGAACGGGACGCCAGCGGGGCGCGAACGGAGGAGGACGCGGGGCCGAACGGTCGAGGGGGGTCGCCCGGGGCGGGTCGATGTGGCAGGCTATCGGATATGTCTAGACCAATGTTCGAAGTGATCGCGCTGACCCCCCAGGACGCCAGGGCCGCCGAGTCGGGCGGCGCGGACCGCCTCGAACTGGTCACCGACATGGCCGCCGACGGGCTCACCCCCACCGTCCGGGACTTCGCCGCGATCCGCGCCGCCGTCGACCTGCCGCTGCGCGTCATGCTCCGCATCCGCGACGGCTTCACCCCCGGCGACCTCGACCTGTTGCTGGCCCGGACCGCCGCGCTGCGCGCCGAGGGCGCCGAGGAATTCGTCTTCGGCTTCCTCGCCCCCGACGGCGCCGTCGACCTCGACGCGACCCGCGCCGTCGCCGACGCCGTCACCGGCTGCCACTGGACCTTCCACCGGGCCATCGACCACAGCGCCGACCGCTCCGACGTCCGCGCCGCCGTCGCCGACCTGCCGGGGCTCGACACCTTCCTCACCTCCGGCGCCGCGGCCGGCGTGGACGCCGGCCGGGAAGTCCTCCTCGGCGAACTCGCCAAGTCCGGCGAACCCGGCTACCGCCAGCAGATCCTGGTCGGCGGCGGCCTCCGCGCCGAACACGTCCCCGAGCTCCGGGCCGCGGGCTTCGACGCCTTCCACATCGGCGGAGCGGTTCGCCTGGGCGGCTGGGCCGGGGCGGTGGACGCGGCGATGGTCGAGGAGTGGCGCACTCTGATCGGTACGTGAACCGTCAGGGGCGAACCCTTACCCCAACTCTTCCGGCAGCGGCTCCGTGTGGAGCACCGTCAGCCCCGAGACCGCGCGGGTCAGGGAGACGTAGAGGCGGCGCAGGCCGGTGCGGTGGTCGGGTTCGCCGGTGATGATGGCGGCGGGTTCGTCGAGGACGACGTAGTCGTATTCGAGGCCCTTGGCGAGGGTGGCGGGGACCAGGGTCAGACGGGCGTCCGCGGTGGTCTCGGTGCCGGGCTCCAGGCACGGCAGCCCTGCGGCTTCGAGCATCTCGGCGAGGACGGGGATGCGGGCGTCCGCCGCGATCAGGCCGACAGAGCCTTCGTGGCGGAGGGCGTCGTGGCAGGCGGCGAGGACGGCGTCGTCCCGCCCGGAGGGCACCTGGCGGACGGTCAGCGAGCCGGGCGCGTCACGGACGGACGTCGCGGGGGCCAGGCCGGGGGCGATCGCCGGGAGGAGGCGGGAGGCGTAGGCGATGACCTCGCCGGGGACGCGGAAGCCCTGGGTGAGCTCCTCGATGTGGGCGCCGTCCTTGCCGAGGTGGTGCAGGGCTTCCTGCCAGCTGCCGGTGGCCCACGGGGTGGTGCCCTGGGCGAGGTCGCCGAGGACGGTCGCGGAGCCGGTGGTGCAGCGGCGGCCGATGGCGCGGTACTGCATGGGGGAGAGGTCCTGGGCCTCGTCGACGACCACGTGGCCGAGCGAGGCGGTGCGGTGGACCAGGTCGGCGGCCTCGTCGATCAGGACGGCGTCGGCGGCGGACCAGGGCGCGGTGCGGGCGGAGCGCGGCGGCTTGGACCACAGGACGAGGGCCTGTTCGTCGGCGTCGAGGAGGCCGTCCGCGGCGGCGGCCAGGAACTCGGCGTCGGACAGCAGGCGGTGGACCAGTTTGACCGGGTCGACGGCCGGCCAGCAGGCCTTGACGGTGGCCTTCACAGCGGCGTTGCGGGCCACCGCGTCCTGGACGCGGTCGTCGGGGGCCTCGCCGCCCTGTTCCATCTTGACCAGCACGGCGTGCGCGATCCGCTGCGGCAGGGCCTCGGCGGCAGCCCCGTAGCGGATGTCGCGGTCCATCAACTCGCGGACGATCTCGCCGAGTTCGTAGGCGGGCACGCGCCAGCGGCGGGAGCCGCGGACCACCACGCAGGGTTCGGTGGGCAGGGTGATCCCGGACCGCACCGCGTTGCGCAGGACCTGGGCCATCCGGGCGTCGCCCTTGATCCGGGCGGTGTCGGCGGCGTCGGCGCCGCGGACCTCGACGTGCCCGACGAGTTCCTGCACGGTGGCCTGCGCGACGTCCAACTCGCCGAGGGCGGGCAGGACCTGCTCGATGTACTGGAGGAAGGACCGGTTCGGGCCGACCACCAGGGTGCCGGTGCGGGCGAGCCGCTCGCGGTGCGCGTACAGCAGGTAGGCGACGCGGTGCAGGCCGACGGCGGTCTTCCCGGTGCCGGGGGCGCCCTGGACGCAGACGGTGCCGGTGATGTCGGCGCGGACGATCTCGTCCTGCTCGGGCTGGATGGTGGCGACGATGTCCCGCATCGGGCCGACGCGGGGCTTCTCGATTTCGGCGGCGAGGAGTGCGGAGCGGGTGTCGCCCTCGTCCGGGTCGGACAGGTTCTCGTCCTCGTAGGCCGTCAACTCGCCGCCGGTGTAGCCGAATCGACGGCGCTTGGCGACGTCCATCGGGTCCTTGCGGCTGGCCCGGTAGAACGGCTGGGAGACCGGGGCGCGCCAGTCGATCACCATCGGGTCGCCGTCGGCGTCGTGGACGTGCCGGCGGCCGATGTAGAACTGCTCGCCGCCGCTGCCCTCGGAGTCGGCCTCGCTGATCGCGTGCAGGTAGTCCAGGCGGCCGAAGAACAGCGGGGTGTGCGCGAGGTCGGCGAGTGCCTTGATGCGTTCGTCGACCTGCTTCTGCAGCACCAGCGCGGACACCCAGGTGCCGGTGACGTCGCGCAGGTCGAGTGCCTCGACGTCCTCGCGCATCGCCGTCAGGGCGGCGCGGGAGGCGGCCAGGTGGGAGCGTTCGCGGCCCAGCGGGTCGGTGTCGGGGGCGAACGCGTCGGTGGAGGTGGGGGAGTGCACGGCGGACCTTCCCGGCCGCCCGGCATCCTCGGGCGGCGGACTCGTCTTGGCTCACGGTGAAGGACACCGGCCGGTTTCCGAGCGGCCGGCACCTCCCACGGCTGCCGAGGCGGCACCACGGTTCGGGAGGGGCAGACGGACGATCCTAGACCCGCCGCCGTCCGGGTGCGAATCCTTTTCCCGGAGGCGCCCCTGGGGGATCACCCCCGGACGGGCGTAGGGGTCGCTACACCTGGAGGACGACCGGCGGCCCGACAGGTACGGCCTTCCGGTCGATGCCCGGGGCCGGCCCGCGAACCTACCGTGGAGACATGACGAACACACGCATGAACCCGCAGCCGGGCGGCGCCCCGGAGCGCCGCCGCAACCCGGTCGCCGCCGCCGTCCGCAACGTCGGCATCGTGCTCGACACCGCCGCGCGCGTGCTCTTCCTCGGGCGCGACGGCGTCAAGCTGTAGCCGCTCCTACAGGTCGTCGGCGTCGACGATCCGGTACGCGTAGCCCTGCTCGGCCAGGAACCGCTGGCGGTGCGCCGCGAAGTCCTGGTCGACGGTGTCCCGGGCGACCACCGAGTAGAAGTGCGCCGCGTGCCCGTCCGCCTTCGGACGCAGCACCCGGCCCAGCCGCTGCGCCTCCTCCTGGCGGGAGCCGAACGTGCCCGACACCTGGATGGCCACGGTGGCCTCCGGCAGGTCGATCGAGAAGTTCGCGACCTTGGAGACCACCAGCACGCCGATCTCCTTCGACCGGAACGCCTCGAACAGCTTCTCGCGCTGCGCGTTCGAGGTCTCGCCCTTGATCACCGGGGCGTTCAGCGCCTCGCCCAACTCGTCCAGCTGGTCGATGTACTGACCGATGACCAGGGTCTGGTCGCCCTTGTGCTTCTCGACCAGCCGCTCCACCACCCGGCGCTTGGTCGCCGTGGTCGAACAGAACCGGTACTTCTCCTCCGGCTCGGCGGTCGCGTACATCAGCCGCTCCGAGTCGGAGAGCGTCACCCGCACCTCGCAGCAGTCGGCGGGCGCGATGTAGCCCTGCGCCTCGATCTCCTTCCACGGGGCGTCGAACCGCTTCGGGCCGATCAGCGAGAACACGTCGCCCTCCCGGCCGTCCTCGCGCACCAGCGTCGCCGTCAGGCCGAGCCGGCGGCGGGCCTGCAGGTCGGCGGTGAACTTGAACACCGGCGCGGGCAGCAGGTGCACCTCGTCGTAGACCACCAGGCCCCAGTTGCGGGCGTCGAACAGCTCCAGGTGCGGGTAGACGCCCTTCCGCTTGGTGGTCATCACCTGGTACGTGGCGATGGTGACCGGGCGGATCTCCTTGCGGGTGCCGCTGTACTCGCCGATCTCGTCCTCGGTCAGCGAGGTCCGCTTGATCAGCTCGTGCTTCCACTGCCGGGCCGAGACGGTGTTGGTCACCAGGATCAGCGTGGTCGACTTGGCCTCCGCCATCGCCGCCGCGCCCACCAGCGTCTTGCCGGCGCCGCACGGCAGCACCACGACGCCGGAGCCGCCGTGCCAGAAGCCGTCCACGGCGTGCCGCTGGTACGGGCGCAGCTCCCAGCCGTCCTCCTCCAGGTGGATCGGGTGCGCCTCGCCGTCCACGTACCCGGCGTGGTCCTCGGCCGGCCAGCCCAGCTTCAGCAGAACCTGCTTGATCTGGCCGCGCTCCGACGGGTGCACCACCACCGTGTCCGGGTCCACCCGGGCCCCGACCAGCGGCGCGATCTTCTTCGACCGCAGCACCTCCTCCAGCACCGGCCGGTCCGTGGTGGACAGCACCAGCCCGTGCACCGGGTGCTTCTGCAGCTGCAGCCGCCCGTACCGGGCCATGGTGTCCGCCACGTCGACCAGCAGCGCGTGCGGCACCGGGTAGCGCGAGTACGTCACCAGCGCGTCCACCACCTGCTCGGCGTCGTGCCCCGCCGCCCGTGCGTTCCACAGGCCGAGCGGCGTCACCCGGTAGGTGTGGATGTGCTCCGGCGCGCGCTCCAACTCGGCGAACGGCGCGATCACCCGCCGGCACTCCGCCGCCTGCGGATGGTCGATCTCCAACAGCAGCGTCTTGTCGCTCTGCACGATCAGCGGTCCGTTCACGCCTGTGCATCCCCTTCCGCGCGGGCCAAACCTCCAGTGTGCCGCATCGGCGGGCGGTCGTGCCGGGCTACCGCGCCCCGGGGTCGCGTCCGGACCAGGGGCGCAGCAGCAGCCGGCGGCCGGGGACCTCGACGAGGGTGTGCAGGAGCCAGGCCACCGCCAGTGAGATCGCGAAGGCCGTACAGCTCACCAGCAGGCCGGTCGGCCACGGTTCCTTGGGGTGCGGGCGGAACAGGCTCTCGCCGGTCCGGATGACCAGGATGTGCACCATGTAGAAGGCGAAGGAGAGTTCGCCCAGCCGTACGGCGAGGCGCCCGCGCCAGGGCGAGGGCTCGCCGCGCAGGTCGGCCGTCGCGGCGGCGGGTATCAGCAGGGCGAATCCGATCACCGTGCAGGCGGCATAGCGGTAGAGGTAGTCCGCCTGCGAGGCCATGAAGTAGCCGCCCACGGTCAGGGCGAGCGAGACGGTGAGCCCGGGGCCCTGCCACCGGTCGGCCCGGACCAGCTCGGCCAGCGCGATGCCGAGCAGGAACTCGGGCAGCCGGGCGAGCGGGAAGTAGTAGACCGCCCAACCGGCGTCCACCGGGTGCAGCCAGCCGTCGACCAGCATCGGCATGGTGATCACCAGGGCCGTCGAGACGGCCGCGAGGACCGCGCTGCCGCGCCAGCCCGTGGCCCGCAGCGGGCGGACGATCAGCGGGAACAGCAGGTAGAAGAACGCCTCGCAGGCGAGCGACCAGCTGACCGGGTTGGCGCTCTGGTAGAAGCTCACGTCCTGCGGCCAGGACTGCACCAGGAACAGGTTCGCGAGCAGCTGCCGGGTCTCCGGCACCGTCCCGGCGGCCAGGAAGTACGCCATCGCCAGCGCGAGCAGCGCCGTGGCGAGGTGCAGCGGGTAGACCCGTGCCAGGCGGCGCCGCCAGAACCGGACGACCCCGCCGCTGCCCGGCGGCGTCGACCAGGCGAGCACGAACCCGGAGAGCACGAAGAAGAACGACACCCCGGTGTTCCCGGCCCCGAAGGCGAAGCCCAGCGTGCCGCCGATCCGGCCGCCGAAGTACTCGACGATCCACACGTGGAACAGGAAGACCATCAGCGCGGCCGTCCACCGCAGACCGGTCAGCGAGGGCAGCGGGACCGGCCCGCCGCCCGGCCCGCCGCCCGGCCCGGGGCCCGGTGCGGCCGCGCCCCGGCGCGGCAGCGGAATGCCGTGGGTTCCGGTGGCCCGGCCGGATACGGGATCTGTCGTCGACACGCTGCAAAGTAGCACGCGCTCCCGGCCGGATTCCGCCCCCCTTCCGCATCCCGGACACGACCCGAAATGCGAAGGCTCGCCGCACAGTTGAGCTGCCGTCGGGCCGGCCGGGCGGTCAGCCGAGGAAGAAGTCGTGGCCGACGTCCGGCGGGATGATCTCCTGGTACGGCGTGGAGCCGGGCCCGGGCAGGTGGGCGCCGGGGACGGGGTCGGTGCCGGTGTGCCGGAGCAGCGTGACGCCGTCCTGGTCGAAGAGCTCCTGGTAGCCGTGGGCCAGCAGGAAGGCGCGGTACTCGGCCTGCTCCGGGTCGCGCTGGAACGGGAAGGCGCGCTGCGTGTAGCGCAGGATCACGTACTCCTGGCCGCGCGGGGTGCCGTCGGCCAGCATCACGTGGGTGCGGTTGGTCAGGCGCGGCGCGACCTGGTTGTCGGCCTCCACGGTGGCGCCGTCCGGGATCAGCTTCGCCGCGCGGGCCAGCGCCGCCGTCGACGGCTTGGGCTGCCACTCGTGCGGGACCGCCAGGTGGTAGACGCCGAGCGCGGCGGACGCGGCGAGCGAGAGGACGGCGGCGGCCGCGCCCAGCCGGCGGGCCTGCCGGAAGTGGCCGCGGGCCCACAGGACGCCCAGGGTCTCGATCGCGGCGGTCACCAGGATCGGCCACAGGAACGCGTCGTAGTGCCGGGCGATCGACCAGTGGTTCGGGTTGTCGGACAGGATCCGCTCCGCCAGCAGCGGCAGCGCGACCAGCGACGTCGCCGAGCGCAGCGGCAGCGCCGCGGTGGTGAGCAGCAGCCAGCCGAGCAGCATCGGCTTCAGCGGGCTGGAGAACGCCGACTCCACCAGCAGCCACGGATTGCCGAGCACGTGCCGCAGCGCCTGGCCGCCGTCCGCGCCGAGCTGACCGTAGTTCCAGTAGTAGCCGGGCACGCCGCCCATCGCCGGAATCAGCCGGCCGATCTCCACCGCGCTCGCCAGCGGCCCGCCCACCAGCAGCGCCCAGCCGAGCACCTTCGCCCAGCGGTCCGGGCCGCCGCGCTCGCGCCACAGCAGCACCGCGCCGAACATGCCGACCGCGAGCCCCAGGTCCTCCTTGGTCGCGCACAGCAGCAGCGCCGCCAGCGCCGCCCCCGCCCAGCGCCGCGCCCCCGCCCGCTCGAACAGCAGCAGGAACAGCGGAACGGCGAACCCCACCTCGTGGAACCCGCTGCGCGAGGAGATCAGCAGCGGCCAGCCCAGGCCGTACACCAGCGCCGCGCCGTCCAGCACCCGGGTGCGGACCCGCGCGTCGGCGCCCGCGAACGCCCGGCTCGCGATCCGGCGCACCAGCGGGACGCCCGCCGCGAACAGCGCCGCCTGCCCGACCAGAAGCATCCGCGGGTCGTCCCACACCCAGTACAGCGGGGCGAGCAGCGCCAGCACCGGCGAGAAGTGGTCGCCCAGCAGCGAGAAGCCCGGCGGGAACTCGTGGTGGACGCTCTTCAGCGTCGACACCGGCAGCCCGAAGTGCGCGTAGCCGCGCACGCCCTGGTCGAAGATGCCCAGGTCGAAGCCGCCCAGCTGGAGCGAGGTCCACTGCTGGACGCCGAGTGCCAGGCAGACCGCGAAGCTCAGCACGGTGAACAGGACGGTACGGCGGCGGCGGGTCAGCCGGAACCCGGACGTGCGGTCCGTCGCCGAACGGGCGACCGGGGGCTGCAGAGCGGGGGAAGTGGTCACGGCTCCGGTCCTGTCGCGGGCCGGTGAAGGCCCGATTCCGCGCGGGTGGACCCTGCCACCCCGGCCGTTCGGCAGTCTAACCGCCGCCTGCGGGATGCTCCTGTGGATCATCCGACCGGAACCCGGCGTCCCGCGGCAGTGACCGTCGGGCGGCCGGCTCGTTGGGCAGGCCATGACCATGCGCAACCGATTCCTGGCCGGCCTCGCGCTCTCCGGCGCGGCCCTCGCCACCACCCTCGGAGCGGCGCCGGCCCACGCCGCCGACGAGTCCCCGGCCCTCGACCAGGTGGCGGACGTCGGCCAGCCCGGCGGCCTGCTCGGCACCCTCGCCTTCACCGGCACCGGCCTGCTGACGGGCGTCGAACCGAAGATGCCGGACCCGCACGCGATCGTGGAACAGGCGAAGAAGCAGAAGGCCGAGGAGGACGCGAAGCAGCACGCCGGCAAGTAGGCGGCCGCGTCCCGGAACGCCTCCGGCCCGCCAGGGCCGGGGGGAGGGCTGCGCGAAGCGGAAGCCATCCAGCCGCAGGACCGCGACGCGGGACGGTGACCTGCCCGTGGTCGCGACCGCGCGGACGTGCGCTTGTTGCTCGCGCAGCCCCCACGCCTCCGGTCGTGCGCCCCTAGATGATTGATGCCAAGGGCTCGCTGGCGTGCATGAAATGACGCGAGGGAGTCCAAAGGTCGGTTGTGACGCC
>NZ_BMRI01000054.1:25675-33382 GCF_014648555.1 Kitasatospora griseola | reverse complement strand
CGGACAGAACCGGGCAATACCTCCGACCGAAACCACCTGCGGCAGCCTAAATCGGTATCGAACGCCCTCTCAGAGCGTCAAGCCCGTCGGACAGCTCGACCGCCGAGCTGTCCGCGCTCTGCCGCTCGCCCGTCAGCGGCAAGAGGCTGAGGTGGATCTCGCCGACCACCTCCCGCAGGACCTCGGCGTGGATGAATGCGCGCCCGGTCAGGTGCTGCGGATCGACGGAGCCGAGGTGATCCAGCCGTCGCGCGGTCGCGTGGAGGGTGCCCAGCTTGGCGGCGGCGGTGAACTCGGGGGCGGGCGGGGGTACGAAGACGGAGGTGTAGTCGGCGACGGCGTCCCGGAGGCGGTAGGCGTCGATGCTGTTGTAGGTCAGCATGAATGCGGCGTTGTAGGGGGTGAGCTCCGCGCCGCCGTCCCGGGCGGACGGCGCCTGGTTCCTCTCGTTGAAGACCGCGTGCTCCGCGAAGCCGAACCAGTTGGCGTCGACCACTCCGGCGCTCGGGGAGACGATACGGATCCGCACCCCGTTCCAGGTGTCCTGCCGGATGGTCTGTGACAGCTCGGCGGTGACGACCAGGTCGCCGCGACGGGCCACCTGCCGGAGGCCGGTGACGGTGCCGTCCGGCAGCGGGCTGAGCAGCCGCAGGGCCTGGGCCCGGTCGACAGACTTGATCCAGGGAGACAGAGGAACCTCCTGATGGTGGGTGGGGTCACCGTGAGTGGGTCGGCCGTGGGGGCCGCCCTGCGGCTCGCACCGGCTCGGCGACGGCCGCGGGGAACGCTCGGGCCGGCCGGATGCTCGCGGTGGTGCCGCTGACCGGGCGGGGTGGTGCGGTCAAGTCCTTTGCCAGGTAGTGGAGTTCGTCGCCGACCTGCTCAACCGTGGCCGCGTGGGCGTCGAGGGCGGCAGCGGAGCGGAGATCGCCCCGCTGCCGGAAGACCTCTGCGGCCTGTTCCAGGAACTGGTGGAGCGGCGCGAGGAGGCCGTCCTCCGCGGAGTCCAGGACAGCCCTGAGTTCGGCGTCTGGGCCGGCGCGGTGCAGGAGGTCGAGGTACGAGGCGCCGGAGGCCGGTGCCGTCACGCGACTGCCTCCCCCGAGCGGCAGCTGAAGGGCGAGCAGCCGTCCGTGGGACCGTTCTCCAGCTCGTCCTCATTCAGCTCCAACTGCGTCTGCAGGGAGCGGAGTTCGGTCCGGGTGAGCTTGTCGATCGGCGCCTGGTCGAGCGGCAAGCGCGAGCGGTGCAGGTACGCCTGCCCCAGCAACGGCCTCCCGTCCGCATTCGCCCGCGCGTTCCCGGCCCGAATTGCGGCGTCGAACTCAACGACGTCCGCCCACTCCTCGGGAGAAGTGTCGCGGATTTCCCTCCACTGGGCATTTCCGTGGAATGGACAACCCAGGCAGCTCGATTTCGGCGTGGCCCCCCAGTCGTACTCGGCAAGCAGCTTGAGGCAGTCCGATCGGGACATGCCGAGGTCGATCAGCGGGAAGGTGTGCCGCGTGTACTTGACGTCCGAATCCTTGGCGCGATGGAACTCATCGGTGCTGATGCCGATCCACTGCTCGGCGTACACGCCATTCGGCACCCGGGCGGGATGCGGGTACCCCAAGATTTGGCGCACCTGCCGCTTTATCGGCTTGATCTTATATTCGCCCGTACATTGCCGCCGCGTCATTCCCGGGCTGCCGTCCTGGTTGAGAATATAGAGCGGCATCGACGCGAAACGATGGGCGGGGTCGAGGGCGTCGCGACGGATATTTCCGGACGAGACCCGCAGGATCGGTATGTTGGCCGGTCGGGCGATCTTCCGCTCCACCTCGTTGAGGTGATCGTAGACCTTCGCCGGTTCCCATCCGGTGTCCGAGAAAACGGCGTAGTCCAGCTTCGGAAGCTCGCCCAGCGCTGACAGGAGAAGCAGGGTTGTGGACTGCACGCCCGCGCCCAGAGAGAGAATTCGAGTGGCCGGTTCGGTGGTGTAGATCACGCGACACCACCGGCCTTGGCCATCGCCCGTTCGGTGATCAGAGCGGTTTGCCGCGAGGAGGCTGCGCCGACCTCGGCAGCGCCGGCCTCCTTGTACCAGGGCCGCAGGGTCAGCAGTGCGGGACGCAGGCCGGTAGCGAAGAGAAGCGCCGTCCCCTTTTTCAGAGCACGAATCTGGTCGGGCGGCAGGATGCGCTCCTGGCGCATGCTGACGGACGTGGAGCGGCCTGATTCGGACGTGGAATGTGAAACCGTCTCCACGTCGTGGTCGCCGACCAGGCGCGAGAGCTTGTCGGCGAAATCGGCGTCGTCGATGCCGGAGCCGACCAGTTTGATGGTGGCCGCGCTCCACATGGCATCCATGCCCGCCTCCCCCCAGACTTTCTGGCCCTGGCGGTAGCTCTGGAGAATGGTGATCGGAATGACGCCGCGTGACCCGAGGTGGGAATAGAGGTCGGGTAGGTCACCGATTTTGCACACGTTTGCGGCCTCGTCCAGAATGGCGAGGAGTGGCGGATCGAGACGGCCCCCGGCGCGCTCAGCCTCGATCACCGCAGTGCGCATCACGGAATCCGCAGCGGCAGCGATCAGGGCGCTTGCCGATCCGCCGCCGTCCTTGGAAAGAAGGAAGAGGGAGTCCTTGCGGGTGACGAACTCCTCCGGCTTGAACTCCGGCAGGTCAGGATTCGGCGTGACCCACTTGGAGATCTGCGGATCGAGAAGGCAAGCCGCGTATTGGCGAGCGGTTTCATAAATGCCGTCGCGGGTTTCGACCGCACCGGAGACAGTGCCCTGGAGCTGGTCCGCGATGGCGATCAGCTGGTGCGCGCGGAGAATATCGACCGGGGTGCGGTCGCTGGGCACCGCGAGCCACTTGAGGACGTCGGTGATCGGCCGGCCGTCGCTGCCCGCGGCCAAGAAGAGGGCGCACAACGTGTTCTGGGCGGCGGTGCTCCAGAAGTCTCCCTGCGAGGACTCATCGACGGCCGCGGCGACGAAGTGCCCGGCCAGCCGTCGCGCACCCGGCAAGTCCTTGGCGTCGGCGAGGATGTCCCACCACATCGCCTGCGGGGTGTGGGCGATCTGCTGCGGATCCATCGTCCACACCCGCCCGACCTCGGACCGAGCCTCCAGACAGGCTGTGTAGGCGTCGCGGGCGGCCTTGTTCGAGGTGAGGAGGACAGGGCCAGGGGCCCGCAAGATGGCGGGCACGGCGATGCTGGTCGTCTTGCCGGATCGCGGCGCCATGATCGCGACCGCGACGTCCTCCCAGTTGGAGCGGACCTCGGGTCCGCTGGGGGAGAGGTCGCCGAGCAGGATGCCGGTGTCGTCAGGGCTGATCTCACGGGGCTTGGCCTTGGAGAGGCTGGGGCGCAGGTCCCGGGCCTTGGCGGTGATCTCGGCGGGTAGCAGCGGCGCGAGATCGCTCCGGCCGGCGAGGCCGGTCGGCTTACGGCGGTGCTTGGACCACAGCAGCAGGCCGGCCGCGCCGAGCGCGATCGACAGCAGCGCCGGGGCGACGCGGGTGCTGATCAGCAGCAGGAGCGGGCTGAGGTGCGGGAAGGTCCGGTCGGGATGCAGGGCGGCGTCGACCGGCTGGAACGGGGCCCACGAGGCGTGGTCGGTGGTCCCGGCGGTGGCGGCGTTGCCGCCCAGCCAGGCGAAGGTGCCGAAGACCGCGACCACGACGCCCGCGCCGATGAGCGCGTAGAGGAGGGCATCGGAACCGGGGCTGGCAGAAGGGGATTTGGGAGAGGCGGGCAGGAGCGGGTTCCTTGAGGGGGTGCGGCCTGCCGGGCAGGGGCGCGCGGCGGCAGGGGCCCGGAGCGGGCGGTGAGCGGGCGGCGATCACGGCGGGACGGAGGCCCGAGACGTGGGTGATCGGCCCGGCGGCCGGCGGGTGGTCAGCCGGCGGGGACTGCGTGGTCAGCGGGAGGCGGACGCCTTGGCCGACGTAGGTGTGCGGGGGGTGAGCGACGTGGGGGCGGCGCCGGTCGGGGCAGCGGGACGCGCAGGTGGTGCGGTGCGGGCGCGGGCCGCAGCGGAGCGGGGCGCGGCAGGGGCTGGCGACTGCTCGTCGGTCTCGTGCGGGCGGACCAGCTGGGCCTCGGCGACGCGGTAGCCCGCGGCGGTGAGTTGGGCGCGCGCGTCCCGCAGGGCGGTGGCCATGGCGGAGCCAGACAGCAGATCCTGGTCGGTGAGGGTCTCCAGCCGCTGGGAGGCGGTGTCCAGCAGCGCGGTGAGCCGCTCCAGCAGGCCGGTCTCGGGATCCATCACGGCGAGCGCCACCGTGGTGACGTCCTCCGCCGAGGTGGCCCGGTGGACCTGGGCGGTCGCCTGCACCAACCGGGACTGCAGATAGGCCAAGTCCCTTTCGCCGAAGGTGCTCTCGACCCGGCGGATCGGGAGCGGGGGCACCACGCGGGTGGGGTACCCGGCCTCGGTGAGGAGCTGCTCGGCGAGGCGGATGCGCTGGTTGACGTCGCTGTGGTCGGCGTCCTCGGCGGTGAAGATCGCACTGAGGCCGTCGTTGGAGAATCCGGCGCGGGCGAGCAGGGCCCGGCTGGCCAGGTCGGTGGCCTGGGCCCAGGCGCTGCCGGTGGTGACGGAGCCTTCCCGGAGGGGGAAGCGGGCGAAGACGATCTCGGTGGAGTCGGACAGGGGTGTCCTTCCTGCTCAGCGGCATGGGGGGTGGCCGTGGCCGGGGTGGCGGGGGTTGAACATGGCTCCCGTGTACTCGACGGCGGTGAAGCGGCGGGCGGGATCGGCGGGCCGGGCGGGCCAGGTGGCCAGACGGGGTAGGGCGGCCTCGGACAGGGTGTTGCGGCGGCGGACCACGGGGGTGGGGTCGGCGATGGCGGAGGCCAGGATCGCCAGGTACCGCACGGGCGTTGAGTGGCCGAGCACGATCGTCCACTGGTCGCTCCAGTCGGGGCCGAAGGTGGAGTCCGCCATCCAGGCGCCTACGCCCTCCCCGCACCTGTCGTCGGTCAGGGTGGGTGAGTGGGTGAAGCTGGTGGTGCCGTCCGGCGACGTGAGGCGGACGAAGTGCGGGTCGTCCTTGAGGTGCCAGCCGGCCTTCAACAGCGGGCGCCAGGCGGTCGTCGGCGAGGCGGTGGGCTCGGCGACGATCTCCTCCGGCATCGTGTACCGGTCGGCAGCGACGGCCTGGACGAACGCGCCGACGATCTCGCCGGGTGTGTCCTTGGTGAACGTGGCCTGCCAGTAGGGCACTTCGTCTTCCGGGTGCTTGCGGACGCTGACCCGGTAGAGGTGGAAGACCCGGTGCGGTTCCATCGCGATCTCGATGCGACGGCACGGGCTGGTGGCGACGATCTGGGCGAGGGATTCGTCGTACCGGTGCGGCCACTCGTGGAGGTGGAGCAGCGGTGCCAGGACCGGTAGGGGGCCGGGGCCGGCGAGGTGGCGCGGCCGGACGTGCACCTCGTCCTGGGCGGCGGCCGGGTGTGAGGTGGTCAAGGGCGGGTCCTCTGGGTGTCAGCGGTGGGGAGGCTCGACGATGCGGGGGTGCGGCGGCACGGCGACGGCCGGGGAGAGGTGGACCGCGGCCGTGGTGCCGGCGGCCCGCAGGGCCGGGGACTGGGTGGTGGCGGCCCGGCTGCGGGTGGTCTCGTCCGCGGCCTCGGCGATGGCGTCGGCGGTAGCGGCTGTGCGGAAGGCCGCAGCGGAGATGGCGGTGGCCTCCGTGAGCAGCGGCTCCCACAGCGGCGGTCGGTCGCCGTACTGCTGAGCGACCTGACGGCCGATCTCTGTTACGGCGTCGGCGAGTTGCTGAACCGCACCGGGCATGAGGGTGAGGCCCAGCAGCACCTCGGCGGCCTCGCGGGCCGTCAGCGACGGCGCGATTTCGACGATCTCGGCGAAGGCGCGGCCGGCACGGGCGATGGCCTGCTCGGCGACATCGAGGGGCCTGGCAGCGGGGGCGTCGGACAACGGTCGTCCTCTTTCTACAGGCGCCGCCCGGATCGGGCCGCGGCGGAGACGACAGGAGAAGGGGTGGAGAGGAGACCGGCCCGGTGGCCGGCGGTGCCGGCCGTCGCCGCGCGGGGGCGGTGGGCGCCGGTGCCGCGGCTCTCGGCGAGCTGGCAGACGGCCAGGGCGAGGGAACGGTCGCGGCCGGTGTCCACGACACTGCCGTCCGGCCGGGCGAGAGGCGCGACGAGGCGGGCCTCGTGGCCGCCGAGCCGCAGCAGTGCCCACCGGAACGAGGCGGGGTCTCCGTCGGTGGCGATTCCGGTGGCGGCCAGGATGCGCCGGGCGGTCTCCTGGAAGCGGTGGTCAGCAGGGCCTGGGGCATCGGGGTCGGTGCGCAGGGTGCACTGCCACACCAACCTCGTGCGCAGGGCGGCGGCGGGCCCGGCCGGCGGCGGCAGGTGCGCGGCCAATTCCGCGGCGAACGCCGCCTGGTGGAGCGCCGGCAGGTCAGCGACGGGCCGCCAGGCGGCGATCAGACGCAAGTCCTGCCGCTGCTGGGCGGCGGCGGCCGTGGCGGAGGCGAGCAGGTCGCGGGTGGAGGCGTACCGGGCGATCGTGGGGTGCACGTCACCGTCCCGGGGCCGGTGCAACCGTCGGGCCGACCGAGGCGAGCACCGGCGCCGCGACGAGGGGCGGGCGGTTGCCCAGACGGGCGGCGGAGCGGGCGAGTGCGGCCTGGTGGCGCTCGGCGGCATCGAGCGGGCCGTCGTAGTCCCAGGGCCAGCGGCCACCGATTCGGTAGCGGCCGTGCTCGTCCGGGGTGACGGTCTCCGTGCCGCCGTCCCCGTCGTAGTCGGGTGTCCACTCGAAGACCAGCAGGCTGCCGTCCCAGCGGCCGGTCAGTCCGCAGTTGTCGGAGTGCAGGTCGACGACGATCTGCTCGGCGACCGGCCGGGAGAAGGCCGGGCTGCAGTAGGGCCCGATGTGGCCGGTCCTCTCGCGGGGGTCGACCATGCCCGGATAGGGCCCGTGTGCAGCGCCGTCGACGTAGAAGTGGTAGAGGCGTTCGGAGTTGGAGGGCAGCGCGTCTCCTGGGGGGCGGGTCAGCGGGAACGTGGAGGGTGGGCAGGCCGCCGGGCCGCAGTGGCGGGGCCGGTGCTCAGTTCGGGTTCTCGGTGACGCGGTCCGCGCTGGTGGCGGCGGCGGCCAGCTCGGGGAGGTCGGCCGGCTCGGACTCGCGCTGGTCGATCCACCAGCCGGCCTTGTCCAGCGTGCGCAACTGCTCCTCGACGGCCAGCCACGCCTCCTCGGTGACCGGGCCCTCGACCACCAGGGCCTGGTAGGCGGTGGTCACAAGCTGGTGCCGACAGCGCTCGCCCCAGGCGATAGCCCGCTCGGGGCCCTCCAGCGGCGGCATGCCGAACTGGGCGGCCCACGCGGTGGCGGCCTCCTGCTCCTCGGCGCGGCGGGCAGCGATCCACGCCTCGCGTTCGGCGGTGTCCTCCTTGCGCTCGGCGAGCCAGCAGTCGCGGCAGGAGCGGGTGGCCAGCCAGCGGGCGTAGCCGGCGCGCTTGTCGGCGGGGCGGGAGGACAGATCGTGATCAACGGTGTGGCCGCAGTCGTGCTCGACGGACCACCGGGTTCGGACAGCTATGTCGGATCTCCTGTGAACTGGACTTGAGGGGAGCGGAGTTGGGTGCTGGTCAGCGGGAGTTCTGGTGTCCGCTGGCCCATGCGATGCGCGGGTCGACGGCCGGGGCGGACGCGGCGGCGGTGGCGGTG
>NZ_BMRI01000054.1:0-25652 GCF_014648555.1 Kitasatospora griseola | reverse complement strand
CCGGTGGCGTGCAGGGCGGCGGTGGAGCGGAGTCGGCCGCTGGTGGCGAGCGCGGCGCGGGCACGAAGGCTGCCGGGGCCGCTCGCGCGGGGGGCCGGTGCGGGGGCGGGGCGGGCCGCGACGGCGGCGAGGTCCTTGCCCGCGCCGGCGAGCACAGTGGTGGCCTCGGCGACCATCGCCTCGATCCGTGTCAGGTCGACGCTGCCCGGGCTCGTGCGGACCTGGTCCTCGATCGCCCGCAGCCGGGAGGCGATCTCGGCGCTCAGCGCGGCCCGGTCGTGCAGCAGGGCGTCCGCGCGCTGATCGTCCCGGCTCGGTCCGGACGGCGGGTGGACGACCGTGTTGAACGGGTCCGTCGGCGTGGGGGTGACGGGCCCGAGGACGGGTGCCTTGAACACGCGGGTCTCGAACGGGTCGTCGTTCTGCGCGACCTGGGCCGGCGGTGCCGCGGACGAGGGCGGCGTGCGGTTCATCTCCTCGATCAGCCGGGTGGCGAACGGGTCGGTGGACTCGTACGGGCCGCTGAGCGGTTCGAAGGCGAGGTCGGATGCGACTCGCAGTCCCTTGTCTCGAAGAGTGGAGACGGCGGTGGCGGCCCGCTTGTCGCCCTCGAACTCGGGCTCGCCCATGACGTAGAGGCCCGGATGACGTCCGCCGGTGTTGGTGAAACCGGCCTCGGCGAGCGCGTACGCGGCGGCCGGGTTGCTGTAGGGGTTGGTGGCGACGATGCCCAGCTGCGGGTGGCGGCCGATGTGGACGTCGAAGCTGCGGGGCGGAGCCGGGGCGCCGACTTGGACGACGGCGTCCGGGCCGGCGGCGCGGGCGGCCGGGCTGTCGGGGCCGGGCCGGGTCGCGTCGTTGTAGTCGAAGGCGGGGTCAGCGGAGACCCGGACTCCGGCCCGGCGCAGGGCGGCGGTGGTCTGCCGGGCGTGCAGGAAGATGTTCTGCTCGCTGCGGTCGATGGCGTGCCGCCCGTCGGCCAGCTGGCGGAACCCGGCGCGGGCGAGCAGCGTGTGGGCGGTCGGTGAGGCCTCGGGGCCGACCTCGACGACAACGCCGAACTGCGGATCGCGGGTGATGGAGACGTGCTCGGGGGTGATGCGCTGCTCCTCGGGGCAGATGGCGGACGCGGTCAGCGGCGGGCAGCCGGTGCCGGCGACGGGGACGTGGGCACAGCGGGGCGGGGCTGGTCGGACACGGCGGCGGCGTGCGCCGCGGTCGCGGTGAGGGCGGCGACGGCTCGTGCCGCTGCCGAGGGGGTGACGGTGACGGCAGCTCCGTCGAGGCCGGCCAGCTGGGAGGACCGGGAGGCAACCGGCACTCCCATGTCCTTCAGGGCGGCTGCGAGTTGGGCCGCAGCCCTGGACTGGGCGATCGGGTCGCGCTCGGCCAGGGAGTAGCGCTCCGGTGCGTGCTGGAGGCCGAGGCGGAATCCTGCGTCGGCCAGGGCGGCGAGGACGGCCGGGTCGCGGCTGGCGGTGGTGCCGGTGATCCCGGCCGAGGCCAGGCGGCGGAAGGTGACGCCGGCGGGCTGCTGGTGGCGCAAGCGGGTGTTCTCCAAGGAGGCTCGGTCAGCGGGCTGCAGTGCGGCAGGGAGCCGGTGCGGGCGGCAGCGGCGCGGTGAAGGGGGCGGCTGCCAGCCGTGCCCGGCGCGACGGGCGGGCGGCCTGGGCGCGGGTGGAAGGCGGGTGGGTGGTGTCCCGCATCTGCGTCGCCCGGAAGTCGCGGCGGGCCTGCGGCCCGTACCAATCGGCGTAGTGGTCCGTGACGTTGAGGTGCTGCGGGTCGTGCCGCAGCACCATGTAGGTGTGGGAGCCGGGGCCTTCCGGAGTGCGTGCCAGCCACCAGCCGACGCCGTCGTCCCAGGCGTGCATGGCCTCCACGACCACGGTGCCGGACACCACCTCGTGGGCGAGTTTGTGGTCGGCGGGGATCAGGCGGCCGGCCGCCAGGTCGGCGGAGACGATCGCCCGGGCCGTCTCGGCGACGCGGTCCGCGTCGGGGAAGGGGCCCTCGTCCTGCAGCCACCGATAGTGCTCGGACAGGTCACCGTTGCGCTGCTCGGGGTCGTGCCAGTTGGCGACCGGCACCCGGGCCGCGACCAGATGGTCGACGAGCCGCCCGGCCCTGCGGATCTGCTCGTGCGGCTCGACGCTGCGGCGCTGGTGCCAGCAGTCCAGCGCATCACCGCGCCTCGAGAATCCGGCCTGGTAGATCGCCTCACGGGCGGGCTGGGGCACCTGGCCCCGCAGCACCACGAATTCGCCGTGGTCGTAGTCCCACCCGAACAACACCCGCCCGCAGGGGGTGCCGGGGCCCGTCGTCGTGGGCATCGGGCTCCCGCTCAGCGGCGCCGGGCCGAGGCCGGGACGGTCGTCACGAGCAGCAGCGCCGGGCCGGTGGCCGACGCGGCCTCGGCGACCTTCCGCTTCGCCTCGTCCTCGCGAGCCTGGAGTAGCCGCACCAGATCGGCCTCCACCACGTCGCGCTCCTCGGCCGCCTCCTCCAGCGTCTCCAGCTGCGCATCCAGCTCGTCGAGGACGGCGTCGTCGACACGCCGATGGGCGGCGGCGACGTTGATCAGCCGCACGCGCTGGAAGGACACCGTGGTCTCGGCGGCCACCAGCGCGCGGTGGGTGGCGAGCACCCGCGCGGTCTGCGCGTCGGCCCGGGCCTCGGTGGCGATCAGGGCGGTGATGCTCTGGCCGAGGGCGGCCTCCAGGCGGGCGTCCTGGCGGGTGAGAGTCATGGTCGACATGCGTCTCCAAGAGGTAGGAATGGCAGCAGAGTTGGGGATGGGAAGGTCAGAACGGGGGTTCCAGGCTCGGACCGATGAGTCCGGCGCCGAACATCGGTCGCGGTGGTCCCACCGGGAGCGCACCCGGGCGGCCGAGCACCACCGGGGAGGTCCGACGGGCGGCAGCGGCACGCCGGGCGCCGGGCACCGGTGCCTCGGCCGCGTACCCGCAGGAGGTCCACTCCGCGCGGGCGGAGGTGAAGTCCGGGTGACGGCTGGGTCCGTAGTGGCCGCTGCCCTGCTCGGTGTAGAACACCGCCGCCTCGCCGGCACCGGGGTAGTCGACGAGCAGCTCGACCGACCCCTCGGGTTCCTGGTGGTGCGCGTGGATCACCAGGTGGCCGGCGGCGACGTCCTCTCTCACCAGGTGCACCCAGACGGTGCGGTCGCCGAGCGTCCGCGGCGGGCCCGGGGGCACCGACATCCCCAGCGGCGGTGGGGACTTGGCACGAAGGCGCTGCTCGTCCGCGCTGTACACCCGGGTGATCCCGTAGCCGGCGACGGCCAGCAGCCGCCGCGCGTCGCGGATCTGCCGCTCGGCGGTGGAGGCGCTCGTGTCGCGGCGGATGCGGTGCAGCATCAGGGCGTCGTCTCGGACGAAGCCGGCCTGCTCCAGCCAGTACGCGCTGCGCCGGTCGGGAGGGGCGGCGACGATGGTGTCCCGGTCGGGCAGGTGGGCGATGGTGACGTGCGCGATGACAGCTCCTGGCGGTCAGCGGTGGTGGGTGGAGCCGGCCAGGGCGGGCGCTGCTGGGCTTGACCTGGGCGCCGACGGGCGCGGTGGCCGGTCGGCCACCGGATCCGGGAAGCAGCCCGGCGTGTTGCAGGACTCCGCCCGCGCCGAGGGCGGTCTGTGCGACGAGGACGTTGCCGGGATCGGCCGGATCGGAGTCGATCACCACGCGGAGCAGCCGCAGGCGGCCGGGCGTGATCACGATGCATCCGGAGCCGCATGCATCCGGGCGTCCGTGTCGAACAGGGTCAACTCGGCCCGGTGCAAGAGATGTTGGACCACGAAGCTCCGGCCGGCGACCTTCCACAGTCCGCGGCCCTTGCCGAGGGCGGCGATGGCGGCGGTCTCGACACCGCTGAGGCCGAGAAGTCCGGCGGTGGCGGCCAGCTGGTCGCTCTCCTGCCGGTAGATCACGCGGGTCGCGCAGTCGGTCAGCAGGCCCTCGGCGAGCGCCCGGGTCCGGGAGCCGGCGTCACCGGCCGACAGCAGGTCGGACAGGCGGTGGATGATCAGCATGTTCGCGATGCCCAGTCCGCGGCTCAGCTTCCACTGGCTCTGCATGCGCTCCAGCAGTGCCGCGTGCCGCATCACGCGCCACGCCTCGTCGTAGATCACCCACCTGCGACCACCGTTGGGGTCGCTGAGCGCCGCCTCCATCCAGGCGGACGCGCAGGTCATCGCCAGCGTCAGCGCGGTGTCGTCGCCGGCGGAGCCGAGCCGGGAGAGGTCGATGGTCAGCATCGGGCTCTTCGGGTCGAACTCTGCGGTCGACGGCGCGTCGAACATCCCGGCGAGGTCGCCGTTGACCAAGCGGCGCAGGGCGTGGGCGAGGTCCTGGGCGGCGGCGCCGACACGCCGGGTGGGGTCGCCGAGCGCGGCGTCCAGGACGGCGGGCTGCCCGAGGACGGCCGCGACGTCGCCCAGCAGGGGGACCTGGCCCGTGCGCGCGCAGCGGTCGACCACCGCGTCCAGGGCGATGTCCATCGCCGTGTACTCCATCGGCGCCAGGTCGCGCCGCAGCACGGTGCGGGCCAGCGAGCCGAGCAGCAGGAGCCTGCGCTTGCGGACCTCGCCCGCCCAGTCCGCCAGGTCGACCCCCGCCGGAGGGGGCGGCGCATCCAGCGGGTTGAGCCTCCCGGGAAGCCCCGGCCCCAGCGCGATGGTGGTCCCGCCGATCGCCTCCGCGACCGACGTCCACTCGCCCTTCGGGTCGCACGGGACATAGACGCGGTAGCCAAATGCCGTGCTGCGCAAGGCGATCGACTTCGCCAGCGCCGACTTCCCCTGGCCGATCACGCCGGCCACCAACGTGTTCGGGTTGGTGAAATTCTCGACTTTCCCGTACAGGGCGAAGGGGTCGAAGACGAACGACGCCTCGGCGTGGACGTCGCGGCCGATCAGGACGCCCGCGGACCCGAGGCCGCCCTCGGCGAGGAAGGGGTAGGCGGCCGAGGCGGTCGCGGTGGTCATGCGGTGCGCGGGAAGTCGCAGTCGGCCGCCGCGCAGGGAGGCGGGGCCGGGGCGTCCGGCGGCGGGGTAGGTGGGGAGGAGTCCGGCGTTCTCCTCGCGGCGGCTCTTCGGACGGTGGGGGCGGCCGGCCTGGCGGGCGGCGCGGCGGGCGGCGGCGAGGTCGCGCTTGGCCTGGCGGCGGGCGGAGCGGTCCGAGCGGGTCGGGGTGAACAGGGGGGTGGCACTGGCGGAGCGGGGGCGCAGGAACGTTTCTCCTGTCAGATGCGAGGGGCTGTGGTCGGGGTGCCGCGGAGCTCGGAGGGGGTGGCGATCACCCGGACGCGGCCCGAGGTGGTGCTGTGGCGCTGGCAGATCACCATGTCCGGAGCGCCTTCCGGCAGCCGCAGCGCGCAGGCTTCGCGGGTGGGGCGGCGCCCGTCGGCCCGCGGGGCGCGGTGGTAGGCATCGTGGAGAGCGTCGCAGGTCTGCCAGAGCCGGATGCGGGCGGCGTGGAGGTGGCCGGCCTCGGCCGGGGCGAGCGACCGGGTGGTGCTGGTGTGGGTGTCGAGCAGCGCGAACAGGGCGACGCAGTGAGCGTGGAGCGCGTCCAACTCGCCGCGGGAGACAGGCTCTTGCTCCGGGATGGCGGTGTGGTGGTGGACGTCGACGCCCGCGGTCGCGAAGCGCAGGAGGCGGTGGTCGCCGGTGGGCGGGTGGTGCACGGCTGGCCTCCCGTCAGGTGCGGGCGAGCGGCAGGGCCGCCTGCGCGAACGCCTCGGCCTGCTGCCAGCGCAGGAGCCGCGGGTCCAGGCCGGTGCCGGCGGCGGCGGTCTCGATCGAGGCGCAGGCGCGGCGCAGCTCCTCCGGGTTGTCGGCGCTGACGACCACCAGGCCGGTCAGGTCGACGTCGGCGTGGCCGGAGATCAGCTCGCGTTCGTGCTGCTTGGCGTCGGCGTACTCCATGCTGTCGGCCTCGGAGTCGACCTGGCCCTTGCGGACCCGCTCGGCGGCGTCCGCGACGATCGACGCCTTGGTGCGCTGCACCGCCTTGAGCGCCGCATCCAGCGCCTGCGGCCCGTAGGTGAGGGAGAGGGTCCGGCGGGCGCCGCCGGCGAAGACCAGCGGGTGGAGGAACCCGTGGGTGACCTCGGAGCGGGGCCACTGCTCGATCCAGTACACCGCGTGGCAGGCGGTGTCGGTGGTCAGGCGGCCGGGTTCCTCGACGACCACGACGGGGCCGGCGGCGGCCGGGTCGGCGGTTGCCTCTCCGCTCTCGGACCACTGCTCCAGGTTGGCGAGGGCCTTCGGGTCGTAGGCCGAGCGGATCACGGCGGCGATCTCGCCGGTGCTGAGCCAGCCGCGGGGGTTGAGTCCGGCGTTGCGCAGCGACTGCTCGAAGCCGGGGACGAGCTGGGCGAGGACGCTGAACGCGCCGGACAGGCCGCCGCCGGCCTCTCCGATCAGGCGGCGGGCGCCCTTGAGGTCGAGGCTGATCGCGATGTACGCCTCGTGTGGGGCCGCGGTCGGGCCGGCGGCGGCGAGGAGTTCCTCGTAGACGGGGCCGGCGACCTTCGCGTCGGGGCGGCCGTTCTCGGCCCAGTACCGGGCGAGGGCGTCGCCGCTGTCGGGGACGGTGCGCTCGATCACCTGGACGGTGGTGATGTAGCCGGTGCGGGCGAGCGAGGCCAGGCACCGCCCCCAGGCATTGACGTTGCCGGCCTGGGTGGAGGGGTCCAGCAGGGCGAACGCGCGGGAGCTGACGCGGATGACGGCGGTGAGGGTGTTCTTCTGCGGGTTGTGGATCGCGCCGAGCGTGCCGCCGGGGGCGGTAACGGCGCGCAGGCTGGCGTCGGTGCCGGGCAGGTGGAGCAGGCCGTCGCGGCGGGGCCGGGTGGCGGGCCGGGCGAGCCAGACGAGCTGGCCCTTGGCGCGGCGGAGGTAGTACCGGATGAGGATCGGGGCCCAATCTGCCACGGAGCGGCTGTGGAAGCGGACAATGACGAGGGCGGCGGCCAGGGCCCAGAGCGGGGTGGCGAGGGCGGCTCCGGCGAGTCCGGTGGCGACCATGGTGGCCAGGAGCAACGCGCCAGCGGTGCCGACGACGGTGAGCTGGGCGGCGGTCAGCCCGAGCAGAACTCCCCGTCGGGATCGGCTGGGGAAACGGACGGTCGGTGTGGGAAGGTCGGCCGACAGGGGCGACTCCTTCGGTCAGGGCGGGGGCACCGGCCGGGGCGGGCGGTGGCCCCGGCCGGTGCTGGTCAGGAGGTCGGCGGCGTGGAGGGGCCGACGGGGCTGCTCGGCACCGAGGCCGAGCCGGTGGCGGCCACCGACGGGGCGGGACCAGCGGCCGAAGCTGGCGGAGCGGCAGGAGCCTGGGCGACGGTGCCACGTGCGGCGCTGAAGACCACCTGCGCGGCACCCCCGCTCCCACCGGCGGCGGCAACTGCGCTTGTGGGCTTGCCGGTTGCTCCTCCGCTCGTTCCGCCCCCGGAGGACTGGTCGGAGGCCGGGGCCCGGGAGATCAGCGGCTGGCCCTGGTCGCCGCCATACTGGGTGCGGCGGGTGATCAGCGCCTTTCCGATCGCATTTCCGCCGCCGGAGGAGGTGCCGGGGAAGCGGAAGGTGTTCTGCGACGGGGACGAGCCGTCGCCGGAGCCCGGGTTGCCGACGCTGCCGCCGGCCGGGGCATCCTGGCCGGGCACCTGCGCCGGGCCCTGCGGGGCGGCTCCGCCCATCGCTGCGCCGCCCGCTCCGCCGGCACCCGCGGTCGCGGCCATCCGGCCGGCCTTCTGGGCGGTCGCGGCGCCGACCTGCAGACCGGTGGCGGTGCTGCGGTGCAGATCGTGGCCCTGCCCGCCGTCGCCCGCCCAGTGGACGAACTTGTAGATCGCCATCGGGCTGAGCAGCACCAAGGCCATGACGACGAGGCCGGCGATGATGTCGCTCAGCGCCTGGATGCCGTCCTTGGTGTCGCTCTGGCCGAGCGCGGAGACGCCGACGAGCATGATGATCGTCATGATCAGCTTGCTGAACACGACCGTGGCGGTGGCCTCGATCCAGCGGCGTCGCCAGTCGCGGGTCGGCTCCCACGCCCCACCGGCCGCCGCGAAGGGTGCGAGTACGACGAGCACGAGAATCGTGACCTTGCGCAGGACCATCGCGCCCCAGTAGAGGATCGCCCCGGCCGCGCAACCGAGCGCCACCAGCGCAGGGATCGCCCAGCCCAGCGGTGACGTGATGCCGATCATCGATACCTTGACCAGGCGCCTGACCGCGTCGTCCATGCTGGAGTTGGCGATTTGGAACAGCCCGCGCGAGAGTGCGTCGACGATGACCAGGGAGACGCCGGTGAAGGTGATCGCCGTCATCGCGAACAGTGTGGCGCTCACCGTGCCGGTGACGGCCTGGCCGAGCGCCTGGCCATCCCGCCTCCAAGCTGCGCGGATCAGCTGGAAGATGAAGGTCATCACGAGCATGACCAGCGCGATCGGCAGGATGGTCGCGTAGTTGGTGCGGAACCACTCCGCGCCGAGGTCGACCGAGGTCGTCTTGTCGACGGCGCGGGAGGCGAGGTCGACCGCGGACTTGGCGAGGTCGCCGGCGCTCTTGGCGACCCAGTTGCCGATGGAGGCGGTGACGGAGTCGCTGACGCCGCCGACGATGACGTCGCAGAGCAGGCCGGAGCCGGGAATGTCGCAGAAACCGATGGGCGATCAGCTCCTCTGGTCGGGACCGATGGGGAAGGAGGTCAGGGGTAGACGGTGGTGGCGATGGAGGCGAGCGCGCAGTCGCGGCCCGGTCGGCACTGGACGGCCAGGGTGAGGCTGCGGTCCTCGGCTCCCCGGCCGCCGTCGTTCCAGCTGACGGTCTGCTTGCCGGTGACGGTGACGGCGTAGACGTAGGCGACGGTGAGCTGAGTCGGGTCCTTGCCGATGGCCTGCTGCCAGGCTGCGGGCAGGTGCGCCTCGGCGGCTTCGCCGACGGCATGCTGACCGTTGTCGCGCATCCGGCTCCACAGGACCGGGTCCGGCAGCTGGGCGGCGAGGGCGTCCGGGTCGGCGTACTTGCTCTCGCCGGTCAGCCAGCCGCGGAGGCCGGCCAGCTGCTGAGGCTGGGTGGCGGTGCGGGTGTCGTAGCTCCACAGCGCGGTGGCGAACGCCGTCGCGAACTTGATGGGGTCGCTGGTGTGCGGCGGAGCAGCGACGACGGAGGGGCCCGGTGTCGCTCCGGCCGAGGGGGCGGGGCCGGGGTCGAGCGGCGAAACGGTCGAAGTCGCGGAAGCGGTAGGGGAGGAAGCGGAGTTGGCGGCGCTTGGGGTGTGGTGGTCGCCGCCCGCCAGCCGGGCGGTGAGCCCGGCCAGCAGGGCGACGACCACGAGCACGCCCAGGCCGATCAGCAGCCGGCGCAGCATGGTGGACTGGCCGGCGAGCGGCGAGGACTTCGGCATCAGTGGACGCTGGTCCCCACCGTCGAGAAGAAGCTGACGATGCCGTTCGCGGCACCCAGCAGGAGGGCGCAGCCCGCGGCGACCAAGGCGCCCTGCTTGCCCTTCTGCTCGCTGCCGTGCGAGCCGGTGTGGTGGCCCCAGGCCCAGACGATGCCACTGACGCAGAGCGCACCGACCACCGCGATGATGGCGAACAAGTTGATGCTGCCCACGGTGGACTTCAGGACGGACAGGCCGGGCAGGCCGCCCTCGGACGGCGAGATGCCGGGGTCGTACGCCAGCTGCGTGGCGGCGTCGGCGAGATAGTAGGTGAGCAAACACACTCCACGGCTAGAGGGGCAGGAAGGTGCGCGGGCGGGCCGCGCTGGAAGGGGGTGAGGTGCGCGAAGTGCGCTGAGATGGACGGCAGTTGCCGTCAGGGGGCGATGCGGCGGGCGGCGATGATGTCGCCCTTCCACGAGGCGAGCGTGGAGATCTTGACGACATCGCCCGTCTTGGGGGCGTGCACCACGAGGCCCTGGCCGATGGCCATGCCGACGTGCTCCGGGCCGTTGGGGCCGGGTCGGGTGTACAGCAGGTCGCCCGGGCGGATGGCGTCGACGCTCACGCCGGTGCCGTTGTGGACCTGCTCGTAGGTCCGACGCTCGATGGTGATGCCGCCGACCTTGTACGCCTGCTGCGTCAGGGACGAGCAGTCGCAGCGGCCCATCGGGTCCTGGCCGTGCGCGTTGGTGCAGCTGCCGCCCCACTGGTAGGGCGTGCCCAGCTGGCCGAGCGCGAACTTGATGGCGCTCTGCACGGCAGGCGGGACATCGGTGGGGATCTGGTAGCCGGCCGGCAGGACGCCTGGCGGGATGACGCCCCAGTTCGTTCCGTCGTCGCCTCCCGTGCCGCAGCCGCTCGGCGTGGCCAGCGCGGACGGGCTCGGTGACGGGGTCATGCCCGGAGAGGTCGGCGCGGGAGTGGAACTCCCGGACAACACCTGGGAGATGGCCTGCTGCAAGGCGGTGGCCAGCGGCTCCCATTTGGCATAGGCATCCGGATAGCCGGACCGCTGGACCTTCTGGGCCGCCACGGTGAGGGGCAGCTGCTCCCAGCCGGGAACCTCCAACAGGGCCTTGTAGAACCGGGTCGAGGCGTACACCGGGTCCTGGATCTGCTCGGCCGTGCCCCAGCCCTGCGACGGGCGCTGCTGGAAGAGACCGAGCGAATCCCTGTCCCCGTAGGACAGGTTGCGCAGATTCGACTCCTGCAGCGCGGTCGCCAGGGCGATGACCTGCCCGCGGGCGGACACGTTCATCGAGATGCCGGTCGCCACGATCGTGTTCGCGAAGGGGATCTGCACGGCCGGGGCGTCCAGCCCGGCGACCGAGCCGACCTGCCCGGTCGCGCCGTCCAGAATCTTCTTGACCTGGGCGGCGACGGCCGCGCTGTCCACAGACTGTGGACCGGGGCCGGGTGTGCAGGTGTCGGGCTTGGTGGAGTCGTTGGCGGTGACCGCCAGGGCGGGGAAGGCGATGGCGAGCGGTGCCAGGAACAGGCCGGCGAGACCGCCGCCGACCCACCTCTGCCAACTCATCGCGCCCTCCGAACGTCACCTCCGGCCGCGTCGGCGCTGGTGTCCGGCGGGCGGGGCTTGGGCATCCGCATCCGTGCGGTGAGGGCGAGCAAGGCGGGGCTCCTGTCGGATCGTGCGGAAGGGTGCGGGGTGGGCCCGCCCGGCAGGGAGGCGGGCGGGCCGGAGGGAGCGGCAGCAAGCCGCGCTCGTAATCTCGAAAAAGGCATGGGTGTCCCCTGGAAAGGGTTGGGTGGAATTCGCTTGCGGCGGCCGACGGTATCGAATCGCGGGCTCGCAATCTAAAACGGTGCGGCGCCCACGGCCCGGGGTGTACCGGCGGTCTGCCCGGCGGACGCTAATGCCTTCTCGGCTCGCAACCAAAAACGGGTAATTGGTCGGCGCACTGGGAAGGCGGTGTTCCGTCGGGGTTCCCCACCGTAGAACCGGACCGGCTCGGAACCTAAAACGGGATTTCGGGCCGGGTGATCTCCGGGGGTGCGGCAGACGATAGGCGGAGTGCGGCTCGGAACCTAAAACGATCTTCGCCAGGGTGGCTCGGGGCGCGTTTTAGGTTGCGAGCCGCACCTGGATTAGGTTCCTGACGCAGCCGCAGCCCGAGCGATCGGGATCCGCCCCGCCGGACTCCCCTCCCACCGAAAGGCGGGTCACTCCGCCGGTTGCCGCTGCTGCCCCATCCCCGACCAGGAGGTCAGCCCGCCCCTTGCCCTACGAAATCCACCAGGGCGACGCCCTTGTCCGGCTCGCCGCGATCCCCTCGAACTCCATCGACGCCGTCATCACCGATCCGCCCTACAATTCGGGCGGACGCACCGCCCAGGAGCGGACCGGACGAACGGCGCGAGCGAAGTACACCTCGAACGACGCCGCCCACTCCCTCGCCGATTTCCCCGGCGAGAACAAGGACCAGAGGAGTTACACCTACTGGCTTTCCCAGCTCCTCGCCGAGTCCTACCGCGCGACCAAGACCGGTGGCGTCGCCCTCGTTTTCACCGATTGGCGCCAGCTCGCCGCAACGAGCGACGCACTGCAGGCCGGCGGCTGGATCTGGCGCGGCGCTCTCGCCTGGTACAAGCCCGCCGCCAGGCCGCAAAAGGGCCGATTTACCCAGCACTGTGAATTCGTGCTGTGGGGGAGCAAGGGCCCGATCGACGGCGACGCCCACCCCGTCTACCTGCCCGGCCTCTACACCGCCTCCCAGCCCCGGAGCGGTCGTGTACACATCACCCAGAAGCCCGTCTCGGTGATGCGGGAGCTGGTCAAGATCTGCCGCCCCGGCGGCACCGTACTCGACGTGTGCGCGGGCAGCGGCAGCACCGGTGTCGCCGCCCTGCTGGAGGGCCGCAACTTCATCGGCGTGGAGGTCACCCCGCACTACGCCGGCATCGCCGAGCAGCGACTCGCTGAGACCGAGCGGCAGATTGCCGAGGGCGCGACCGACCCCGACCCCGACTCCGAGGCCGTCGAGCCGACCGAAGCCTGACCGCGCCAGCCGGGCCGCCGCCCGCGCGGCGGCCCGGTCCCGCTCAGGGCCTGAAGGAGATGACCTGCACAGGAAGTACGGTGACCCGTCGACCTACTGGGACGCCGCCGACAAGCCGCCCGACGGCCTCGACCGGGCGCTGCAGCCCCTGCTCGACCTCGGCGCCCACCTCACCTGCGCCGCGAAGAACACCATGGTCGCCACCCCCGACCACCGGATACACGTCGGCTACGTCTTCCCGCACTGGAGCTGGCCCTCCTGGCGGGTGCTCGTTCACGACGAACCATTCGACCAACCGCTCTGGGGAGCGCACCTCAACCGGAGCACACCCATCGAGGTCGTGGCCGCGGTCACGGCGACACTCGCCCGACTCCACCAGGAGAAGCACCCACTGTTCGACCTCTGGGCCACCGCCGACCCGGCCACCGCCCTCGACGGCTTCGCCGACGTGGGATGGCAGAAGTTGCCCGGACTGCGCACCTACCCGTTCCACTACCGGGCTGCCAACGGCGACAGGGCGACCACCACCCACCACAACCGCGCCGACCGGATGCTCGATCCGTTCCAGTCGGGCCAGGCCGGCTGCTGGGACATCGACGGCGTCAAGGACGGCCGGTTCTGGTCGATCTCGGTGAGCGAAGCAGCCCCCGCGCCGGTCCTGACCGCCCTGGTCGACGCGATCACCCGGGTACACGACGCCCCCAACATCCTGCCCCCGGTGCTGTATCCGCCCGGTAGCACCGCAGCACTGGCCGGCACCGGTGCCGCAAGCGAGCCCGCACGGAAGGAGGCCCCCTGACCACCCCCGCTCCCGACCTCGAAGTGGTGGTCACACCAGGCCACTTGGCCGGACCGGGCGACGCCGAAGCAGCCCTCGCCCACTTCCTCGAAACGTCCCCCACCTGGGGCCGCTACAGCCCGGGGCAGGACACCACCGTCGCGCTGCACGAGTCCCTCCTCGCCGCGATCGAACTCGACCACGACACCAGCACCGGGCCCCGCTGGACCATCGCCGCGTACGCCTCGCCCGTCGGCAAGCGGACCTGGCACGCGACCTTCTGCACCCGCACCCCGGTCGAGGTCGTCACCGCGGTGGTCGAGCGCCTCTCCCACGCCCTGACCGCGACCTCCGAGACGGTGCGCGACGAACTCCTGTGGGGCCGCCGATCGCTGGACGACACCATCGCGGCCGACCTGGAAGCCGCCGACGAACCGTGGTCACGGGAGACCAGCCCTGTCCACGGCGTCTACAGCTGCACCCGCCCCGACGCCACCGCCGGCATCGCCGTCAACCACAACATCGGCGACATCCGCGGGATCGGTCCGACCGTCACCGTCTGGGGCGGCCCCCGCGGCTACCCCAGCGAGCGCTGGCACGTCGCCTTCGCCGGCCACACCCCCACCGCCCTCATCAGCGCCGCGCTCGACGAGGTCGTCAACCCCCTGCCGGCGCTCCGCCAGCGCCTCCAGATCCCCGCCGCCAACCGCACCCAGGTCCAGCTCGAGCCGCGCCCGCGCCGCAACCTCCCACCTGGCAAGGGTCGGCAACCCACCCGCGAAGACCAGGGCGAGGCACCAGCCGAGCCCGGACCGGCGGACCCCGGCCGAGCCGGCCCGAACGCGGTCACCATCCGACGCACCGACGACGGCGCGATCACCGCGACCGGCGGGGACGAGCGCACCGCCTTCCTCATCGGCACCACCGGGTTCGCCCCCACCCCCGGGCGCTCGAACCACTACACCCAGCCCGCCAGCCACCCCCGGTACGAGGAGAACGAGATCGCCACCGACGCGGCCGTCCTCCTCGCCACCGCCGGGTACGACGTCACCCTCGACCCCACCCTCGGCGTCCGCCCGTCACCACAGCCCTTCGTCCCCGTTACCGGAGAGCTCCTGCCGAGTGACACCGCAGAACGGCTGGCCGAGGGCATCGACGAGGTCACCACCCACCTGCTGCGCACCACCGACCCGGCTGAGGTGCGCAGGGCGGCTGGCGTCATCACCGGGGAGGGCGGCGTGCTGGACCGCAGCGCCCGGGCTCTGCGGGCGGCCAGCGGCTGGGCCCTCCACCACCGCGTCGGTGGAGACGCCGGTGAAGCGCTCCGGTTGACGGCCGAGATCGTCGCCTCCGGCCGGGAAGCGGCCGACCACGCAGTCGGCCGCCTCGGCACCGCCCACTCACCGCGGTCCGCAGCAGCCCGCACCCGAACCACGCCGGCCGCACTTCCTACGGTCACCGGCCCGCTCGGCCACACAGGAGCGCCAAGCCACGACAGCCCGCGGCCGAAGTCCCGCTGACCCCCGCACCGACCCCCACGAGGCCCCGCCCATGCCCGACGACGTTCAGGTCGCCGCTTCCCCCGCTCCATCGCGCCTGCCGCAGTGACGGTCCGACCGCGCACCACATGAACCCGCCTACTTGGAGCAGTAGTTGACCACGGCCAATCCCCACTGGGCCAAGCGGGCCCGCGAACGACCCTGGCAGCAGGTCCGCATCACCCCAGCCCTGTACGCCGGCCCCACCCGGGACATCGAGCGCGCGATCCGGCCGCTCACCGACGCGGGAGCCGTACGCCTTGACGACGGCCGCGGCAACCAGCTGATCATCTCCACCGACGGCCGAATCCGGCTCGGACTCGAGCCGGAGGGCGGCGACGTGAAGTGGAAGGTCGCCGTCCATGAACGCCCCTTTCGCCCGCCGCTGTGGACCGTCAGCCTCACCGAGAACACGCCGATCGAGGTCGTCGAGGCCATCACCACCGAGCTGGCCGACCGGCTGCGCACCGGCAGGCGGCTCACCGGGGGCGCTGCCGACGACGAGTGGCGCACCCCCCTCCAGGCCCACGGGTGAACCCTCATCTGGGACGCCGCGGCGGGCACCGAAACGGCGTTCGCCGAGCACAGCCCGCAGGACAGGATCGTCCTCAAAACCCAGGCGGTCCTCGACCCGGAGGAGTGGGAGGAGGCCGGGCAGGACGGATTCTGGAGCGTCGACATCGCAGGCGACTTCGACGGCTGGTCCGCCGCAGCCAGCATCTGCACGCCGGACCAGATCCTGCACACCATGGTCAGCGCGATGCTCGCCCCCGCCATCCGTGACATCGGAGACCTCGGCGACCTGGCCGTCGGCGCGGCGGTCGTCGGCGCCGCCGAACTGACGGAGATCCCCTCCAGCCCGACGCCGCTGGACACCCACCGCGCCCGAGCCGCCCGCACGACCTCCCCGACCCGCGCCGCCGCCGACTCCACCCGGATCGCCTTCTCGGCTTCCGCGCCCTTCTCGCAGCCGGCCTCTGGGCCGGGGCCGCGCTACCGCTGAACACCGGGGTGCGGCTGCGAGGCGGCCACCCCGCGGCCCGTCGCCGATCCCGAACCAGCAACCCGCTCCGCCACCGTCACCCACGACCCCAGCCGCTGACAGCCCCCGAGGAACCGCCATCCCCGAAACCACGATCTACGTCACCCCTGCCTACCTCGCCGGGGCCAGCCACACCAACCGGGTCTTCGACCGCCTCGTCCAGCAGGGCTGGGGCCGCAGCACCGACGACGACCTGGGCCAGGAGTTCGCCTGGAGCCCGAACCACCGCTTCCGCATCGCGGACGGCCAGCTCGACCCCGGCTCCGCCTGGCGGATCACGGCCGCCCCGGAGCCCCTCGGCGTGCCGGCCTGGATGGCCGGCTTCTCGACCGAGACGCCGCCCGAGATCATCATGGCCGTCACCGACGTACTCGCCCGCACCGGGGACACCATCGATTGGACGGGCGAGTCGCACCCCGCCCTCCAGCAACCGACCGACCGGCGGGCCTTGATCCGTACCCTCGCCGACGCCGGCTGGCGCAGCACCTACCGCGGCGGTGTGCTCGACCTCGAAGCTCCCGACGAACTCGCCCGAGTCCAGGTCCGCCTGGACCCGCCCGGCGATCCGGACGACCTCATGGCCCACCCCCACCTGTACGTGGAGATCGGTCCGCGGGGCTCCGGCGGCTACCCGCCCTACTGGCAGGCCATGGTCACCACCAACGCCCCCGCGGTCGTCGTCGACGCCCTCACCCGGGCCCTCACCAACCCCACCCCCCTGCGGCGCGACCGGGACTGGATGGACGAGGAACTCCTGGCCCACCTCGGTCACCGGACGGAGGCCGGCCCAGCCGCCGCCAGCCCGTACACCGAGACGGACCTGCGGGAAGCGGCGGCCGAGTTGTGCGAGGAGGCCCTGGAGGAGGTCGAACACCTCGACTTCGTACCCGAGTGGTACATCGTGGACCGGGTCATCCCCAGCAGCCGGAGCCGCACCCCGACGACCTGGGGCCAACTTCCCTCGGAGCAAAGGGCCCTGGCGTGTTTGCTGGTGGAAGACATGGTCATCGCGGCGGCAGCGAGTGCACCGGCGCTCCTCGACCTGGACCTCGGCGCCAACCTCGACCCGCGGACCGCAAGCCGAAAGCCGACACCTCCCCTCACCGCGGCACTGAGTGAACTCCCCTTCAACATCAGCGACCTGAAGGACGCGGCAGCCTACGCCGCCGCGGCGCAGATCAACGGGACCGACCTCAGCGGGATCGCCGAAGCGCTGCACGACCGGCCGGTCGGCGACGGCACCACGTGGACCTGGGGATCGCTGCCGACCGCCCAGCACGAGCAGGCGCTCCATGCGATCGACCGTCTGCTGACCGGGGCTGCCGCGCGCACCCCGGAGCTCTTCGCCCCGGACGTCAGGCCCGCGCCGCTGGCCATCGTCGCCCCGGTCTACCTCGCCGGCCCCGGCCACGACCGCACCGCTGCGGCCAAACCCTTGACCGACCGGGGCTGGACCACCGAGAAGCAGGGCCCCACCACGGTGTACACCAGCCCGTGCCGGCGGCTGCGCGCCCAGTCGACCACCGACGACACGGGGACGAGCTGGACTGCGTCCTTCAACTACCTGCTGAGCGGCGAGGAGGTCTGGCGGGTTACCGCAGACCCCCGCACCCCGCCGGAGATCGTGACCGCCCTGCACACCGCGCTCGCCGCCAGCCCGAGCGAGTTGATCCGGACCGCCGGGAACGCCGAGGACGGTCTCGTGCCGATCATCTCAGCCGGCTGGCACGACAACAGCACCCGCGAACACCTGATTTGGGACGCACCGGGCGGCGAGATGGCCAGCGTCTACCGCTGCACCGCCCCCGCCGGGCAGATGTTCGTCGGGGAGAGCCGCGCCTGGCAGATCAGCGGCGGCAGCGAAGCCGAGGGCTGGACCATCGAGATGTCGGAGAACATCCCGGCCCCGCTCCTGGAAGCCGTCACGGCCGCGACGGCCGACCCGACGCCGGTGGCCCGCCTCGGCCGTGACCTCACATCCGAGCACCTGCTATGCCTCGACGTCCGCCCCCTCGTCCCCAAGGCCCCGCCCGGTCCGTCCGCGCGGTCGCTGGCCGCCCGCACCCGCGTCGTCCTCTCACCGCCGGCACCGGCCGCCAGCCGCTCGACGGCCGCCTCCAACCCACCCGACCAGCCCCGGCAGCCGGCCCGCTGACCACCGCGAGCGGCACCTGCGCCCGAACCCACGACCGATGCGGCGCGCCTTCGAGCCCCATTCGGCCACCACCCGCCGAACCCGCTGAACCCACCACCGCCACCACGGAACAGACTCCACAAGCCCACCCAACGGATCATGATCCGCGGACTGCTCGACACACCCGGCTCGTACGCCGCCCTGGCCTCCGCCGTCCACCGCGACGACCTCCGCCTGACCGCACTTGCCGCCGTCCGCACCCTCATCGAACAGGACATCGACGCGGGCCGACCTTGGCCCTCCGAAGCCGCTCGCTGGCTCAGCCGCGCCAACGCGGACTGGCAGACCAGCGCGGCGCTGGTCAACCGCTACGGTCTCTAGCGGAACAACTGTTGTTGGTGTTGCTCAGGGCCTAGCGTCACCGGTGTGAGAGCCACCTACATGCCTGGTCAGTGGATTGTCTTCCGGTACGACCTGGCGTCCGTCGCGGCCAGTCCATCGGTGACCCTCACGGACCGTCATCGCGAGCTGTTGAACGCGGTGGGGGTGCGCGGCCCGAAGGATCGGCAGCCGTTCCTGCTGTCGCCGACGGGGTTGCCGGACCGGCGGATCAACGCCTTCTTCGAGTCGCGCCGGGTCCGAAGGCGGTCGCCCATGACCTGGGACAAGTACGCGCAGTCGTTGCGGCTGTGGCTGAACTTCCTGAACGCGACCGGTGGCCAGTGGGACGACGCGACGGACGAGGACGCGGAGTTCTTCAAGGAGTGGCGGCTGACGGAGGAACTGAATCCCCGGCGCGTCAAGCCGCCGACCTTCCGAGCCAACGTGACCTCGCTGCGGGTCTTCTATCGCTGGGCGGCGGCCGAGTTCGGCGTTCCGGACCCCGTGGCCGGCTTCGACGACTTCGACCTCCAGCCCAGGGGTGCCCGCGATCGGGACATCAAGTGGCTCGACCCGGCGGGCTACGCACGCTGGCGCGACGTGGGCCTGCGCGGCAAGGACCTGGACGGCCGGACGAGTCGGGGATGGAGGGGGCGGAACGAGCAACGCGACGCGGCCTTCGCCGACGGCCTCTACTCGACAGGGCTGCGGCTGACCGAGTGGGGCAGCGTCCTGCTGCCCGAACTCCCGACCGACGAGGGGGTTCGCGGCTTCTCCACCTGTCGGCTTGCCTCGGCGAGCGCGAAGGGTCGGTGGGGCCACAAGTACTGGATTGCCCGGCTGCCGCTGCTCAGGGTCCTGGACTACGTGGAGGGCGCTCGCGCCCGGGCTGTGCGCAACGCCCAGGCCGCCGGCCGCTACGAGCGCCAGCCGAGCGTCCGCAAGGTCGTCCGGGTCGAGAGCGGGCGGCTGCGGCTGGTCGGCGCCGACGGGCGCGAATCCGTCGTCGAGATGGACGATCTGAAGCCGCAGGAACGCCGCCGGCTGTTCAGGTCGACGCCCCAGGGCCTGGAGCCGCTCGCACTCTGGCTGAACGAGGACGGCCTGCCCCGGCACCCCCACGGCTGGCACCACACGTTCGCGCAGGCCAACGCCCGCATCTGCACCATGGACCTGCCAGGCCTGTCCTGCACGCCCCACATGCTGCGGCACAGCTGCGCGCTGAGGTGGTACGCGGTCGGGCGGCTGGTCTACTCGCAGCAGTTCGCGCACCTGGACCAGGAGGAGGCCAAGGACTTCCGCGAGCAGTTCGGGGGCACCTGGCAGCTGGTGGCGACGATCCTCGGCCATGCCAGTCCGGAAACGACCAAAAAGTTCTATCTTGAGCCGTTCGTCTCGCTGGACGTCGAGTTCCTGCTGCAGCAGATCCACGGGATCGCCCTAGACGGCTTCCTGGCCACGTTCCTGGCCGGCCACCCGCTGGTCATCAACGACCCGCTGGCAGGCCGGCGATGAACCCGGCGGGCGGCGGGCGCCCCGCAGCGCTGCCGCCAGCGGGCTACCGGCCGCGGCGCCGGGCCGAGGAGGAGACCCCCCTGCAGGTTCTGTTCATCCCGGAGGACACCGAGGAGCCCACCCAGGTCTTCGACTTCGCGCGGCTGACCGTCTCGCCGGAGCTCCAACTGGCTTTCGCGAAGGGCTTCGTCCAACGCACGAGGGCGGGCGGGCGGCTGCGCAGGCTCAGCTCGGCCGAGAAGTCCTACAGGTTCTTCCGGAGCTTCGCCACCTACCTGGGCACGCTGAACACGCCGCCGGCGAGGCCGCAGGACCTGCTGCTGGTGCACCTGGACGGCTGGCGTCTGGAGCGGCAGAACTACACCTCGCTGTGGCACCAGGTGGGCGAGATGATCAGCAACCTCCGGGCCGTTCCCGGGCTGGGGCCGGAGTTGCGCACCGCGCTGAACCAGCGCCAGCCCGAGCACGCCAACCGCCGCCGGGAGCGGGCGAACCCCTCCTATAGCCGGGCCGAGAACCAGCGGATCTTGAGCGCGGCCCGCCACGACGTCCGGCAGGCCGCCGCCCGCATCCGCGCCAGCCAGGCCCTGGCGGAGCGGTGGCGGGCGGGTGACCTGGCCGGCGAACCTCCCCAGCAGCGGCGGCGGGGCCGACTCGCCGCCTTCGTGGAGGAGCACGCCGACGTCCCCCGCACACCGCGCGGCGCCCCCCAGTGGTGGGTGAGGCAGCTGGGGACGGTCGCCGAGCACATGGAGGCCGTACACCTGTCCGCGCTGGAGATCGCGGCGTTCGTGATCCTGCTGGTCGCGATGACCGGGGAGAACGAGAGCACGATCACCAAAGCCCCGGCGGGACACCGCCGCCCGGACGGGCACGCCGGCGGCATCGCCTCGGCAGTCGTCGAGCTGGACAAGCCCCGTCGGGGCAGCCGGCGCCACATGGACCGGCCGCTGGTCGACCTGCCGAAGTGGGCAGGGAGCGAGACGGATTCCGCCGGGCCGGGGCCGGACCAGCGTGAGGGGCTCAGCACTCCGTTCGGGGTGTTCATGCTCCTGTACGAACTCGCCGAAGGTCCCCGCCGCCTCTTGGGAAGCGACCGGCTGCTGGTCTGGTGGGCCCGCAGCGGCGGCGGAGGCATGGGCGCGGGCCTGCGCACTGGAGCGGACGGCAACCTCATCCGGTCCTGGTCCCAGGCCAGGCGGATCCCCGCGGACCCGGCACCGGGCGCCGGGCCGGACGCCCAACCTGCCCACCTCGACGTGACGTTGGGACGGCTGCGGCTGACCTACAACGAGTTGAACCAGGAGCCCGTCGCCCACACCGAGACGACCCTCGTCAACGAGTACCTCCTGCGCAACCGCGGGAACCTGGCCGGGTACCAGCGCGTCGTCGCCGGTGCCCTGGCCCGCGAGGTCGCCAAGGCCAGGAGCCACGCCGCCCTGCAGGTCCTCACCGCCGATGAGGTCGCCGAGGCGGCCGAGCACCCGGCCCGGGTCGCCGCCCGCCACGGCATGGACGCGGCGACGCTCCGGCGCCTGCTCGCCGCGGAGCTCGACACCGTGATGACCGGGTGCGTCGACCACGACAACAGCCCGCACGCGCCGGCCGGAAAGCCCTGCCGCGCCTCGTTCATGCTCTGCCTGTCGTGTCCGTGCGCCCGGGCGGCGCCGCACCACCTGCCCCTGCAGATCCTGGTCCGGGACGAACTGGCGAACCGCAGGATCAGTACGACGCCGCTTCGGTGGGCCGAGCGGTTCGCCCTGCCCCACACCCAACTGGACGACCTCCTGGACCGCGCAGACCCACACGCGGTCGCCGAGGCCCGAGACTCCATCACCCCCGAGCACCGTCGCCTCGCCGAACGCTTCCTCGCCCGAGAACTGGACCTGCCGTGACCCTGCCGATCGCCCCTGAGGAGCTCTCCGACACTGCCCTGCCCGGCCCCGACACCCCGGTCCTCCTGCGACGCAGGCTCAACCCCAAGGCCGGCCGCGCCGTCGCGTCCGTGTTCCGCGACGAGCGCTGGGACCTGACCCCCGGACTGTTCGAGGGCCACATCCCGACCACCACGCTCAACTTCGCAGCCGTCCCCGAGCCGTTCCGCGCCCAGGTCAAGCACTACGTCTGGCAGATGATCAACCACGACATGCCCAAGCCGATGCGGCACACCCCCGCCGACCGGCCGGCCCTGCGGACCATCTCCGTGGGGTTCAGCAAGCTCAACGCGTTCATCCTCTGGCTGGAAACCCGCGGCCTGACCTCGCTCGGCCAGGTGACCCACGACGACCTTGAGGCGTATCTCGACGCCGTGGACGAGATGGAGAAGCCGGTCGGCGCCAAGGGCGACCTGCTGCTGGAGGTCCGCCGCCTGTGGACCTACCAGGAGCGCGTCCCCGAGGAAGCCCGCCTGCCGGAGGAAGCGCCCTGGAACGGCGACTACCCCTTCGACCTGCTCGGCGCCTCCCGCACGAACGGCGAGAACAAGACCCCGCGGATCCATCCCGACACCATGGAGCCGCTGCTGCTCTGGGCCCTGCGGTTCGTCGGCGACTTCGCCGACGACATCATCGCCGCCCACCGCGCTTACCTGGCGCTCTCCCACCAGGGCAGCACTGACCGGGCACGACGCGCCCGTCACGGCAGCACCGCGCCCACTGCGCCCAACCAGCCGCGGCAGCTGGCGCCGCTCCTTGCCGCCTACCTCGACGGCCTGCGCCGCACCGGCAAGGCACTGCCGGGCCGGATCGGCGCGGACGGGAAGCTGGAGCCGTGCTGGCCCCACTTGGTGCGGATCCTCGACACCTCGGAGTCCGCGTTCCGCGAGCGCCGCCAGCGCGGCGCGCTCCTGCGCGCGATGGTGACAGGCTCCGGCATCGCCGTCGACGACGCCGCCTACCTCGACACCCCGGTCACCGGCAAGGTCCACGGCAGGCCCTGGCACGGCCCGCATCACCTACGAACAGGCCCCGAAGCTGGCCCGCCTCCTGAGAACAGCCGCGACGATCACGGTCGCCTACCTCTCCGGAATGAGACCAGGGGAAGTCCTCAACCTGGAGCGCGGCTGCAGCGCCTACGACGAGACCACCGGCATCTGGACCCTGACCGGGCGCCACTTCAAGGGGGTGAAGGACAGCGACGGCAACAAGATCCCCGAGGGCGAGGAGCGCAAGGACCCGTGGACGGTCATCGACGTCGTCGCCGGCGCCGTCGATGCCGTCGAGCGGCTCCACGACCACCAACTGCTCTTCCCCGTCCACCTCGACCCGGCCAACCCCATCGGCGCCCTCAGCGACCGGCCCGGCGAGGCCCGCACCAGCCGCGACACGCCCCGCGACATCGCCGCCTTCATCACCTGGGTCAACGACTTCTGCCAGGCCACCGGCCTGAGCGAGGCGATCCCGCCCGACCCGCACGGCGCCATCGCCCCCGCGAGGTTCCGCAGGACCCTCGCCTGGCACATCGTCCGCCGGCCCCGCGGCCTGGTCGCCGCCGCAATCCAGTACGCGCACGTCTGCACCCAGGTCACCCTCGGCTACTCGGGCACCTACGAGTCCGGCTTCCCCGACGAGCACGCCTTCGAGGAGTGGCTCGCCCGCCTCGACCAGCTCGCCGAGGACGAGCGCCTGCTGGACGCGGGCGAGCACGTCAGCGGCCCCGCGGCCGACCGCTACCGCCACAGGGTCCGCGAGGGCAACGCGAAGTTCGCCGGCCGGGTCCTGACCCATCACAGGCAGGCGCGCGACCTGGTTGCCAACCCGCTGCTGCAGATCTACCCCGGACGGGCCATGACCTGCGTCCACGACGCGGCGAAGGCCCTGTGCCGAGTCTTCACCAACCAGGGAAGCACCCGCCAGACACCCGACCAGGACGACTGCCGACCCTCCTGCCAGAACATCGCCTACACGGATCGCGACATCGCCGAGCGCGAGACACGAGCGCAGGAACTACGGCTCCTGACTGCCGACGTCCTGGCCCCCTCCCCACGCCACCAGCGCGAACGCGCCGAACTCCAAACCCTCCAGAACATCATCGACACCCACCACCGCGGACGAGAAGCCTGATGAACCCCGCCACCACCACATGGCCGACACACGAGACGGCTCCTGAACGGATCGCCATCCTCACGGCGGCCGACCGCCTTCTGGCTGGTACGCCCCAGCACTCCAGGGGCCGGCTCTCGGTCGTCCAGCTCGCCGCCGAAGCCCAGGTCAAATACTGGATCGTCGCCCAGAAGCACACCGACCTGCGCGACCACTTCCAGATGCTGGCCGCCGAAGCCAAGCGGCAGCCCAAAGGCGTCAGTCAGTCCACCGAGTCGAGCGCCCAGGCACCCGACGAGCTCGACCGGCTCCGGACCCACTGCGCGGACCTTGAAGAACTCGTCACCACCTACGGCCTCTTGATCAACGAACTCAGCATCGAAAACGAAGCCCTTCGTGCACAGCTCACCACCCGGGCGGACCCGGCGGTGACTCCCATCAACCGACGCCGCACCCCAACGGGTCAGATGCCGAGGTAGGGAGCGATGGTGGCCGCCGTGGTGGCGCACCTCAGGTAGTTCTCGGCGTGATGGAAACGGAAGAGGGCACTGACTGTGTCGGTGTGGTCCAGGGCGATCCCGTCGAAGAACCTGCCCAACTGGGGCGGGACGGCGACGGGGTCACCGGGGTCGGCGATGTTCACCCAGCGCGTGCTCCCGGGCAGGCCCGCACCCCGCAGCTGCGGCCTGTCGGTGGAACGCGGCGCGGGGATGAGGCGCTCGAAGACCACGCGGGGCAGCGCCAACGGCGAGCCCAGCGTGAGGAACAGCTCAGGCTGAAGTTCCGGGTGGGCATGCAGGGCCTCGTAGGCGACGACCGAGCCCAGCGAGTGCGCGACGACGACGCGCGGCCGGTGCAGGGCGATCCGCGCCGCGACCTCCTCACGCGCCGCGATGCGTTCCGGGGCGTCCGCAGAGCGCAGGTACGCGGCGACCTCACCGCACAGCAGCCGGATGAAGACCCCCAGCGGCCCCTCCGCCAGGTCGAACCTGCGCGCCATCCACGACGAGAACCCGCGCAGCGGGACCGCGGCGTGCCCCTGCGCCACCTCGTCCGGCAGCCCCAACTCTCGCGCCCACGCGTCGAGCATCTCCTGCGCCAGCGGGTCGTGCAGGAAGTCGCCGTCCTGCTCCCCCTGCGCTGCCGGCCCGCGGCGGATCCTGTCCGCGTAGTAGGCGAAGTCGACGTCGAGCCGGTCCGGGGAGATACCGAGGCCGCTTCCCAGATCCCGCGCCCAGGCTGCGGCCTTGAGCACGCGGAGTTCTTCCTTGCGCGCGTCGGAGATTCCGGTGCCGAAGCTGTTGTAGATGCCGTGCACGGCGACGACCCGAAGCTGTGAAGGAGCTTTACTGATCAACGGAGCCTCCCAATGAGGGGTTCAAGGCTAAGGGTGGCCACTTCGTGGCCGAAGCCGGCCACCACGGTGCTGCCCGCGGTGAGGGCCACGGCTGCCACCGCATCCGGGAAGTGAAATGCGGTAAGGCAGGTGCCGGCGGTCAGGTCCCACACCCGCACCGACCCGTCATCACTGCCGGTGACGGCGTGCGGGCGGTCCCCCAGCAGCGTCACCGCCACCGCGTTCACGCCGCGGGTGTGGCCGGTCAGCTCGCGGACCTGGGTGCCGGCGGTCACGTCCCACACCCGCACCGACCCGTCGCCGCCGCCGGTGACGGCGTGCGGGCGGTCCCCCAGCAGCGTCACCGCCACCGCGTTCACGCCGCGGGTGTGGCCGGTCAGCT
>NZ_BMRI01000053.1:32787-33547 GCF_014648555.1 Kitasatospora griseola | reverse complement strand
GACGCCCTGTGCCGGCTGCTCGGCCGCCCCCGGGCCACCCTGCGCCAGCAGCGCTTCGTCGACCTGGTCCACCCCGACGACCTGCCGCTACTGCTGCGCGCCAGCGCCGAGGGCGGATCGGCCGACGTCAGACTGTCCCGCCGCGACGGCGGCTACCAGTGGGTGCGCCTGCGCAACTCCGTGGTCGCCGACGCCACCGAGGGCCCGAGCCTTCTGCTCACGGTCGTCGAGGACATCGCTGACTGGAAGGCGGAAGTTGATATGTCATCAGGTACAGGGACAGTCGAATCGTTTACCACTGGTCGCACAGGCCTACGGCCGCCCCTCCGCTACCGACCAGGAGCTTTTGGCTAACGATCTCCATGGCACCTGGATCTGTCGGGGTCCGGCTGGCGGCGGGGTTCTTGTGGGCGTCGTATATGGGAAGCGGCAGGTGACGATGGTGGTCTCCGCAGTCGACACCACCGAGGGCCTGCTCGCGAACTGGTCGCGGGGCAAGGCCATCTATCCGTTGACGCCAGTGCCTTCCCAGATCGTTCCCATCCACCACGGCTGGGCTGCCCACATGGTCTTCTCCCCGTTCGGGGTGAAGAAGCTCGGGCTCGGCGGGCAGCCGTGACGTCACGTCACCTCGATCGCCGATCCTCCGCTCCCGGCTCGGCTGGTGCTCGGCTTCGGTGGCGGCCAGGCCGCGACCACCTGTGCCTGGTCGTCTGCGACGACCGGGCCGTCGGCGCCGCAGCTGTTGCCGCAGCCGGCC
>NZ_BMRI01000053.1:26941-32756 GCF_014648555.1 Kitasatospora griseola | reverse complement strand
TCGCCACCTCCATCGTCGCCGCCGGCGTCAACCTCCCCGCCCGCGCCGTCATCGTCCGAGACACCCAGATCGGCATGAGCCGCATCGAAGTGTCCATGGTCCAGCAGATGTTCGGCCGCGCCGGCCGCATCGGCGCCGGCGAACGCGAAGGCCACGCCTACCTCCTCACCACGCCCGGCGAACGCCACCACTGGCAGGCCCGCCTGGCCGCCGGATACACCGTCACCTCCCGCATCCGCGACCGCCTCCCTGACCACCTGCTCGCCGAAGCCGTCCAGAGCCGCATCCACACGCTCGCCGACGCCGAACACTGGTGGGAAGGCACCTTCGCCTTCCACCAGGGCCAGCACCCCTTCGACCCCCTCCACGACGCTGCCGACTTCCTCACCGACGCCGCCTACCTCACCCGCACCCCCGACCCCGACGGTGGCGACGACCGCATTGAAGCCACCGAACTCGGCCGCCTCACCAGCCGCTTCATGGTCGACGCCGACCTCGCCTCCACCCTCACTGACCACCTCGCCCACCACCTCGCCCCCCGCCCCGCCCCCCACAACCCGGACACCGCCGAAGACACCCTCATCACCGCCCTCTCCACCCACCTGCCCACCCTCGAACAGGCACCCTTCACCGACCGCGCCAAAACCGAGCTCTACAACGTCCTGCGCACCCTCACCGACCCCGCCGAGGACCCCGACCACTTCGACGACGAAGACGAGGAGGCCGACACCTGGCAGCCGGTCGCCGGCGACCTCGCCCGCGCCGTCCTCCTCCTCGTCGCCCGCGAACCCCGCGCGTTCAAGGGAAACCTCTCCTACATCCGCGGCATCCCCGCAGCCTCCATGGCCCCCGTTCTCGAAGACGCCCAGCTACCTGGCCTGGCTCGGCGCGCAGGGCCACCTCGCCACCGTCCACCCCTGGATCGCGACCGTCGCCGCCGACCTCGCCCAACGCATCCGCTGGCGCACCCTCGGCCTCACCCGCGGCGCCGGCCGCCTGCTGTGGATGTGCGAACAAATGGCCACCCCTGCCCACGCCCGCACCCTGATCCCCGAAATGTGGAAAGCCGCCCGCTCCCGCCACATCGATTCCCCGGACTGGCCCGGCACCACCCCGCCCGGCGCCTGCCGCCTCACCCCCGCCGACTACCGCACTCTCCTCGCCATCCGTACCACCGGGACCACCGTCACCCTCCACCCCGACCACGCCCGCATCACCGGCCCCTGCGGGGCTATCGCCGTCACCTGGAACGGCACCGCACACACCCGCCACACCATCGGGAACACGCCGGTCGCCCTGCCCTACCCGTCACCCGTCCCCGACGATCCGTCGGCTGGCCGCACCGGTGTCGCCGTCTTCACCCGCGGCGACCGCACCGCCACCGGGTGGGGCGGCGTCTACAACGCGCTGGCCTGACCTCGTCCGTTCCACGTGCGCCGATCGGACCGAACGCAGATCAACCTGAGCTTGGAGACCGCATGACGACGTCGCCTCATGACCGCAGACCGACTTCCGCCGAGCAGGGACCGGACGCCCTCGAAGGCATTGTTGCCCGCGTGCTGGCCGCGGTTGCCGGCCACGGCATGACGGCGATTTCCCAAGTGCCGTCCAGCGGCGGGCCGTTGGTCGAGCTGGGGGACGAGCACATGGATCCGGTGGCCTTCACGAACCTGGCCGCGGCCGTCGGCGCCCGGTTGTTCTACTTCCGCCGAGAGCGTTTCGATCCGGAACTGTTCAGCGATGCCGGCGTGCCGGACGGCGGTGCGGGCCCCCGTCTGCGGGCCCTGGTGGCGGAAGCCTCGGCGCACGAGGGCCGCGTGAGCGCTGTCGAGTTCGCGTTCCAGGCGGACGGAGTGCTCCATCTCTGGCGGCAGGAAGACAGCTGGTGCGCGGATCTGGAGAACCGCCTCGACGACGAACTGGACGGGATGGCGGCGGAGCCGACGGACGGGGAACGGCGTGAGCGGGCCAGGCTCAGCGGCTCGCGCGTCGACCAACTCGTGGCCGGACTCCTCCAGTTGCCGGAGTTCCGCCTGGCTGCGAGCCAGTCCAGGCAGCGCGTCGTCGCCTACCATGCCTTCCCCGAACTGGTGGAGGCGCCCAACAGCTGGCAGGTCCTGGAGCAGGCCGGCACCGCGCGGCAGAGCGCATTCGACGCCGCCTACGAGGGATGGGAGGACCAACTGCCCGTGCTGGCCGGGGAACTGGCGCAGACGGCGTCGTGGCAGGAGGCGACCAACCAGCGAACCCGCTTCCACCGGGCACAGGAATTCCTCCAGCAGCGGGCCGACGGCTACCCGCCGGCCCGGCGCCTCGTCGACCTTCTTCTCGACACCCCCGGTCTCAGGCCACAGCGACGGCGGTGACAGCGGGAGCCGCCGACGGCGCGGCCGCCCGGTCGGATCCCGCCCGCAGGCGGTGTCCCCCCACCGGGACGGCTTTTGCCTCCGGGCTCTACGGCGAGCGGTCCTCGGCAGCCGTGCTGTGGAGCAGGGTACCGAGGACGTCGAAGATGTCCACGTGCCGGAAGTGGAAGTGCCCGCCGGGGAACGGGTGCGTACGGAAGGCGCGGGCGGTGTGGTGCCGCCACTGTTCGACGGCGGGCAGGGGCACGGTGTCGGCCTCGCCGTAGAAGGCGTCGATCGGCACGGGCAGGGGGTCCTCAGCACGGTGCCGGTGGCCGTCCAGCAGTTGGAAGTCCGCGCGTATCGCCTGCAGCGACATGGCCATGAGGTGCGGATCGGCGAGAACGTGCTCGGGGATGCTGTCGTAGGAGTCGTTCAGCGCGCGTATCAGCTCCTCGTCCGGCAGGGTGTGCCACGCATCCCGCCGCCGCTGCGTGCCGGGGGCCGCGTGAGCCGAGACGATGAGCCGCCGCGGGAGCGGGCGGCCGCGGGCGCGCAGGGCCCGCGCCGTTTCGAAGGCCGTCAGTGCTCCCAGGCTGTGTCCGAAGAACACGAACGGCGGCTCGAAGTCGGTCTCGTCCAGCAGCGCCGTGACCAGGTCGGGCAGCCGGGTGAGGGAGGGCTCGCTCACGCGGGGGCCGCGGCCCGCCGGGCAGATGCCATACACCTGGTCCCCGGCAGCCGGTGGCCCCAGCGGACGTACTCGCTGGGCAGTCCGCCGGAGTGCGGGAAGCAGCACATGGCCGAAGGAGGAGGCCGCCGGATCGCGGCGCGGCGCCTCGGCCACGACCGCGCAGGCGTTGGTGCCGCCCACCCCGAGCGAGTTGACGGCCGCGATCCGGGGCACCAGGCCAATCGAGATGTTCTGCAGGTCGCTCTCGCCGGTCCAGGCTGCCGCCTTTTGCCGCGTACGTCTCTCCTCGTCCGTCCGGCCAGGAGCGGGCGGAGCACGCATCGATCTGTCAACCGCCATGTGCGCTAGTTGTGGCTTTCAATGAGATGTTTATGCGAGTAGCAAGGCTGCTATTGAAGAGCCTTTTAATGCTACCTTCTTGGATGGGAGGTATGTGATGTCCGAGATTTTCGCGGCGGTGGAAGCGCTGCTGGCCAGGGCCCGGGACGGCGGTGACCTGCCGGAGCCGGCGGAGCGGGAGCGGTTGCGCAAGGCCGCCGGTCTGACGCAGGTCGAGGTGGCCGAGGCCCTGAGTACCCGGCGGGAGACGTTCGCGAAGTGGGAGAGCGGCGCCGCGCAGCCGCGCGCACCGAAGCGAGGCGCCTACGCGTTCCTGCTCGCGGGCCTGGCCGACATTCACGGCGTCCAGGGCCCCGACGGCTGGCTCACCCTCGCCCGCCGGGCCCGCCCCCTCGACACCAGCGCCGACGCTGCGGAAGGCAAGTGACACCCTGATGGATCGCAGGACGTACACCGCCGAGCTCGCCGGCCTGCGCGAGCTGCGCACCGAGATCACCGCCGCCGAGAAGCAGGTCGCCGCCGCGCAGAAGGAACTGGACAGGCTCACCGCCCAGCGCGCACGCCGCGTGGCCGGACTCGCGGCGTACGAGGGCGCCCAGGCCGCGCCGATCGCGAAGGCCTCCGGGCTGTCGGTCGGCGACGTTGTGCGGATCGCCCCACTGCTGGACCCGACCCCCGCTGCCGTGCGCGCCGCCAGGAGCGACGACCAGGCCGCTGCAGCCGCGCCCGCCCCGGCGCCCGCGGCGGGGCCGGCCGCCGAGCCCGCCACCGCCACCGCCGTCGCTCCGGCGCTCACCCGCCCCGCAGCCGTACCCGAACAGCCGGCCCCGGCCGTCCCGGCCGTCCCGGCCGTCCCGGCCGCCCGGGCCGTCGAGGCGCCGGCCGCCGGGCAGCCCGTCGCACCGCAAGCAGGGCCGGCCGCCGAGAAGACAGAACCCGGCGTACAGGCCGCCTCGACCCCCACGACCGCGCCGGTCCGGGGGGCCGGAGAGCAGCAGGCAGGCACGCCGGCCGGCCCGCGTGAGCTGCCGACCCTCCCCGAGGGCCCGGCCGCCGCCCGCTTCGAGGCCGTGACCACCGGGCTGGTCTCGAAGCGTCCGAACTTCGTTCAGCAGGCCCGCTCGACGGTGTTCCTGGACGCCGCGACCGGCGACCTGGCGGTGCGCGACCGCGTGGTGCGCCTCGACCTCGGCGCTCGCACCCCGGGCGAGATCCTGGACGCCGTCCTCGCGGCCGCGCCCGGTACCGAGCGCATCTACATCACCGCCGGCGCCCCCTGGCACGACGGCGCCGAGCGCTATTCCACGCTCAAGGACGCGGTCGCCGCCTGGCTGAACACGGCGTCCGAGCGGTGGACGACCGCCGTCGGTACGGGCCGCGACAAGCTGGCCGGGCACTTCGTCCACCAGCGCCAGCCCGTCGGCCGCTACGTCCCCGCCGCCTCCCCGGACGGCCCGGTCACGGAGATCCGCTCGATGGGGGAGTGGTTCGACCCCGACGGCGTGGACGTAGTGACGTGCCGTCAGGCGTTCACGCTGCTGTGGCAGGCGCTGCGGCGGCACTGGGACGATGCGGTGCTGATGGGCTCGCCGTCGCAGACGGGCCGGGACTTGTGGTCGCGCACGATCCCCAGCAGCGGGAAGTGGGCGGGCGGCTACCCGGTCCTGTCGGAGGAGCTGCGGGGCCTGCTGCACGCGACCGGCGGCCAGGGCCGCACCGAGCTGATCCTGCCCCCGCGCGTCCCCGAGCAGCTCCCCGCCCTGGTGGAGTACGACCGCACGTTCGCCTACGCGAAGCACTTGTGGAAGTCCCCGGTCGGGACGCCGCGCCGGATCACCGCGGCCGGGTTCGCGGCGATGACCGGACCGGAGCAGGTCAAGGCGCTGATGTCGTGCTCGCACTGGAACGTGCGGGTGGCGGTCCCTCAGGGCTGGAACCACGTCGGCCTGCTTCCCGCCCCGGTGACCGGTGACCGGGCCTGGGTCTACCCCTCGACGCCGGGGGAGACCTTCGTGACGTGGGCGGGCGGCGCCGAAGTCCACCTCGCCCTGTCGAACCACATCGCACCGTGGAAGGTTGAGATCCTCGGCGGCCTCCTCTTCGAGGACGGCAAGCCGCTGGACGAGTGGGGCAAGCGCCTCAAGGCCGCCTGGGCGGACCTGACGAACCTGTCCCGCGCGCACGCCGACGAGCGCCAGCGCCAGGCCGCCTACCTCGCTTCCCGCGCCGTGCGCTCCGTGCTTCTGTTCGGCCTGGGCGGTTTCGCGCAGCGCCCGCGCCTGGTCTCCGGCACCACGCCCGTCGGCGAGGCGCTGCCGGCCGGAGTCGAGATCCTCGGGCAGGACGGCGACACGGTCACCTGGCAGCGGCAGGCCGGCTTCTCCCGCGACCCGTACGCGCACCCGGAGTGGGCGGCGTACGTGTGGTCGGGGGCGCG
>NZ_BMRI01000053.1:19872-26916 GCF_014648555.1 Kitasatospora griseola | reverse complement strand
GGCGGCGCTGCTGGACATGAAGTACCGCCAGGGCAAGGAGATCATCGGCCACGCCGGCGCGCTGCACGCCAAGCCGGGGACGGTCGTGTACTTCGGCACGGACGGCATCGCGCTGACCGAGCGTCAGCCCTGGCCGTATCGCGGGGAGCCGGGTGACTACCTCCTCAAGGGCCACTTGACCGGCCCGGCGCCTCACCCGACCAGCCAGGAGGAGTACCTGAAGCTGCGCGCCCTGGGCCGCGCCGAACTCGCCGAGAAGGGAGCTGACCAGTGAGCCCCGCCGACCCGAACCAGCCGAACGAAGCCGCCCGCCTCACCCAGGAGCTGATCGACCAGGGCTACACCAAGCGCCAGGTCGCCAAGATCCTCGGCCGCGACGCCAGCCTGGTCTCGCAGTTCTTCACCAAGGGCAAGGGCGCGAGCATGGTCGGTGCGCTGCGCCAGCTGGTCCGCGCGGTGCGCGGCGGCGAGCGCGACGAGGAAGCACTGGTCGGGATCGCCGAGGCGAACACCACCCGCCGCCGGACCAGGACCGGGCAGAGGGCCCGGGTCCGCGGCAAGGACACCGTCGGCGAGGCGGGCGGGTCGATGGCCGGCCGCGCGGGCAAGCAGGCCATCCGCTCCGGCGCTTCCCACCTCGCGCCGGTGGTGCACGCCACCGGCCAGGCCGGCGGCCGCCTCGCCTTCACCGTCCGTATGAAGGCCGACCAGTACGTCCACTCGGCCGGGTCGGAGAAGGACTCCGGTGGCATCCGCCGCGGCTTCGTCCCCCGCTCCGACGGCACCGAGGAGCGCACCTACGGCTCCGCCTCCACCGGCGGATTCGACGCCGCCGAGTGGTCCCAGCGCGTCGCCGACCACCACGGCGACGTCACCGAGGCCATGCGCGAGTGGCTGGTCGAGACCGGCCGCGCCGTCGACGACGCCGACATCGCCTACCTCGAAGTCCGCGGCTGGGTTCCCGAGTAACGCCGCCAACGGCCAGCAGCCAGGCCGCACAGACCGAGACCGGCACCATGTGCCCCTTGCTGCCCGGGTCACCGGCCGAACCGGCCGGTGACCCGGGCAGCAACAGCGCGGCACGGGCCGGCAGCAGAGCGAGAGCGGCGAAGCCGAAGAACGCGGCCGCCACCGCCTTCACGAGCGACTCCACACCGACCAGTGCACCGGCCGACATGTCTGCAGCCGCCGCCGTGAACCGCACAGTCACGCGGACGCCCGGCCACAGGCGGGCAGCCTCGGAGAACTCCACAAGCGCCACCGCACCCACGCCGGCCGCAGCAGCCCCACAGCCCGCCGCTACCCGCCCCGTGAACAGCCCAGCACCGGGCGCGAGTGCAACGATCACAGAGCCCCCGTAGACGGCAACAGCCCGGCGATGTGGACGCGCAGCCCGCCCGCCCCTCCGAGCCGTTCCGCGGCCAGCGCCGGAGTGCCCGATGGCAGACATTGTCGGCGATCGCCACCTCCGGCCGGCGTCCGAGAACCCGAAGATCACGCCGCATCACCGGCTGGGAACAGGCACGGCGGTCGGAGCCCGCCGAAAGGTTGCCCCACCGTCCGGTGGCTTCCGGTCCTTCGCTGCCGCGGCACGGGCGCCGTGCCGATGAGCCTACGATGGTCACCTGCGACGGAGGTGGCGTCAGGAGCCCTGTGTCGCAGGCTGTTTGCTGCCTGCGACACGGCACGGCGGCAGGGGAGAGCGGAGCGGCTGCAACTGTGCACCTGAAGGACTTCTCCGTCAGCGGGTTCCGCTCGCTGACGCTGGTCGAGAACATCCCCATCAGCGCGCCGACCATCCTGGCCGGCCACAACGACGGCGGGAAGAGCGCAGTGCTCGCCGCCCTCGACTTCCTCCTCGGCGGCTACCGACCGGTCGAACAGGACCGGACCTACACCAACCCGCCGACAGACGCCGCCGCTCCGGCCCGCTGCGCCTCGACCTGGGCCGAAGGCCGCTTCGCCCTGGACGCCGCCGAACAGGCGATGGGCTTCCCGGCCGAGTTGAAGATCCGGCGCCGGGTGGAGGGCGACAGCGCGCCCGTGCTCGAGTACTGGGCCCAGCTCCCGAGCGACCCCAGGCTGCGTGATCTCGACTCGCTGCTCGTACCCGCTCTCAGGGAGCTGGCGGAGACCTTCGGACTGCAGGTCGGGGGAAAAGGGCTCAAGGCCGACCTGCAAGCGGCGCTCGCCGCACACGCGGCGCGGTCTCCGCAGGTAGCCGAATGGACCACCCTGCCCAAGCAGTTGGCGCGGCGGCTGCCGAGGCTGCTGTCGTTCAGCGGGAAGGACGAGAGCCCGGACCGGGCAATCCACACAGCACTGGCCGGCAGCTACCAGGCCCATCTGGCAGACGACGGCCTGCAGGGCCGCCTGCGGACGATCGAGACCGAGGTCACCGACCTGGTCAAGGGCGACGCCGCCGACCTGTGCGCGCACATCAAGGCACACTGCCCGGACCTCGTGGAGGTCTCCGTCGAACCGGAGGTTTCCTTCTCCCACGGCTTCAAGCACGCGCACCTGCACATCTCCCGCGCCCACGGCGAGCGGGTCGACCTCTCCAGGTCCGGCCGCGGCAGCAACCGTCGGATCGCCCTCGCCGTCTGGGAGTGGACCAGCAAACTCCTGGAAGAGCCCCGACCGGACGAGGACGACATGCCGCCCGTCCAGACGATCGTCGTCTACGACGAGCCCGACACCCACCTGGACTACACCCACCAGCGGACCGTGATGGACCTCATCCGCCGCCAGTGCGCGACGGAAGCAGTCAAGGTCGTCGTGGCCACCCACTCGATGAACCTCATCGACGGCGTGGACATCGCCGACGTCGTCCACCTGCGCCTGGAAACGGGCCGCACCGTCGTCGAGCGCCTCGCAGACGACACGCACAAGGGCATCGACCTGCACCTCGGGAAGATCGCCTCCGCACTCGGCCTGCGCAACTCCGTCCTGCTCCACGAGCGCTGCTTCCTCGCCGTCGAGGGAGCCACCGAACAGCAGGCCATCCCGGTGCTCTTCCGCCTCTCGCAGGGGCTGTCCCTGCAAGCGGCCGGCATCGCCCTGTGGGCCTGCAACAACAACGAAGGCGCCCTCCACCTCGCCCGCTACCTCGCCGCCCAGCGCCGCACCGTGATGCTGCTGGTCGACGCCGACAGCCGCAACGTCGCCAAGTTCTTCAAGGACGACCGGCTGCGCCACTACGGTCTCGATCCCGCGACGCAGGTGTCCTTCGTCGGCGAGGCCGAGAACTTCAACGAACTCGAGGAACTCTTCGACGACGAGCTGTGGGCCCGAGTGGCCAACCGCAAGTGGCCGCGCCATGAGGGCGAGCAGCTCTGGGAGGCCGCGGACTTCAAGGCCCACCGCGGTGGCCGGAAATTCAGCAAGGACATTCTGGACATGATTAAGGAGAAGGGAAGCAAGAGCCCGGACGGTAAACCCGAAATGGTCTACGAGTTGGCCACGTCCCTTGACTCCGCTTTCGAGGTGCCATCGCAGTTGAGGGCGGTATTCGTGGCATTGCGCGCAAGTGCGGGCTGATCATTCCCGGACAACGCGTCCTGCTGTAGCCGGGCGGCGCGCCGTGCCTTCATCCGGGCCTTGCGCTGCTCAACGGTCGGGGAGGCCCAGGCATGCCAGCCCACCTCCTCCACCCACTGCCGTGCGTGGACCCGCTCGTCGATGCCACACCACCGGCACCCGTTCGGAGCAGGGAAACCGCTACGCAAAGAGCCTTGCTCGGAAGTCATCTCTCCCCCTCTCTGGCCATATTCTTTCCCGCCGCACTGACAATCTCCTGCCCCCGCGCCCGCCGCTCACGCCTCTGCGGCGGCGGTGCTGCGGCCTCCAGCCCGGGCAATTCCCACAGATCACCACCGCGCGGACCAAAACACCGAAGTCGGCCCGCACTCCATACCCGGACGGCTACGGTCAGCGACCATGCGATTGCTCCACACCTCGGACTGGCACCTCGGACGGACGTTCCACCGAGAGCCCCTCATCGACGCCCAGCGCGTCTTCCTCGACCACCTGCTGACCATCGTCCAGGAGCGAGAGGTGAACGCGGTCCTCGTCGCAGGCGACATCTACGACCGGGCCATCCCATCACTGGACGCCGTCGCCCTCTTCGACCACGTCCTCAACAGCCTGGCCGACCTCCACGTCCCCGTCATCATGATCAGCGGCAACCACGACTCGCCCCGCCGTCTCGGCGTCACCTCCCGCCTGATCGAACGAGCCGGCATCCACCTGCGCACCGACCCCGCGACCTGCCACACACCCGCGATGCTGCGCGACGTGCACGGACCCGTCGCCTTCTACGGCCTGCCCTACCTCGAACCGTTCCTGACCCGCGAGGAGATGGCCGCCGACACACCCACCCACCAGGCCGTCCTCGGCGCCGCGATGGACCGGGTCCGCGCCGACCTCGCCACCCGCCCGGCGGGCACCCGCTCCGTCGTCCTCGCCCACGCCTTCGTCACTGGCGGCCACACCAGCGACAGCGAACGCGACATCACCGCCGGCGGCATCCCCACCGTCCCCGCCGCCGTCTTCGAAGGCATCGACTACGTCGCCCTCGGCCACCTCCACCGCCCGCAGAAAGTCACCGACCGCATCCGCTACAGCGGATCCCCCCTCGCCTACTCCTTCTCCGAAGCCGGCTACGCCAAGACCACCTGGCTCGTCGACCTGGACGCCGACGCCAACCTCACCACCGAAGCCCTCGCCTGCCCCCGCCCCCGAATCCTGGACACCCTCACCGGACACCTCGACACCCTGCTCAACGACCACCGGCACGAACACCTGCGCGACGCATGGCTGCACGTCACCCTCACCGACCCGCAACGCCCCATCAACGCCATGGACCGCCTGCGCACCCGCTTCCCCCACACCGTCCAGCTCACCTTCGCCCCCGAAGACGGCGGTCCGGAAAGCAGCACCACCTACACCGAACGCACCCGCCACCGCACCGAACTCGAGATCACCGCCGGATTCGTCGAACACGTCCGAAACGGCCACGCCCCCACCCCCGCCGAACACGACCTCCTGCGCCGAGCAGCCGAAGCTACCCGTCTGAACGACACCGCGAAGGAAGCCCGCTGATGCGCCTGCACACCCTTGCCCTGCAGGCCTTCGGCCCCTTCCGCACCCGGCAGAGCATCGACTTCGACACACTCTCCCAAGGCGGACTGTTCCTCCTGCACGGCGCCACCGGCGCGGGGAAATCCACCATCTTCGACGCCGTCTGCTACGCCCTCTACGGCAACGTGCCGGGGGAGCGGCACCAGAGCGCCCTGCGCAGCCACCACGCCGACCCCGCCACACCCACCCAGGTCGAGCTGGAGTTCAGCATGGCCGGGCGCCGCCTGAGAATCGTGCGCACTCCCCAGCAGGATCGGGCCCGGCGTGACGGAACCGGCACCACGCGGTCGCAGGCCAAGGCCGCTCTGGAGGAACGGCACGGCGACGACGCTCTCGGCCGAGCCCTGTGGAAGCCAGTCACCACCGCCCACCAGGAAGTCGCCCGCGAGATCGAAGCGCTGCTGGGCATGAACCGCGAACAGTTCTGCCAAGTGGTCCTGCTGCCGCAAGGCGACTTCGCGAGATTCCTGCGAGCCAAGGCCGAGGACCGCGCCACCGTCCTGGGGCGCCTCTTCGGCACCCACCGCTTCCGCAACATCGCCCGCTGGCTCACCGACCACGCCAAGGAGAGCGGCCAGCGCTGCGACGACGCCCGCCGGGCCGTCCTGCGCGACATCGACCGCATCCAGGACACCGCCGGCACCCCGATCACCGACCCGGTCGAGGAACCGGCCCCCACCGAGGACAGCATCGACACCACCCACCCCACGGCACTCGCCTGGGCACAGGCCGTACACGACCGCACCGCCGAGGCCCACCAGGGCACCGCCGCCACACTGCAGGCCGCCCGCAGGGAGCACAGCACCCAAGAAAGCCGAACCGCACAGGTCCGCATCCTGGCGGAGCGCCAGCGGCGCCACCGCACCGCAGCCCAAGCCCTGTCGGACCTGCAGGCGCAAGCCCCGGCCTTCGAGAACCTGCAGACGATCCTGGAACGCGGTCGCCGCGCCGAGCAGATCCGGCCCCTCATCCAGGCCCTCGACGACGCGGACCATGACTACCAGGAAGCGCACCACGCCGAGACACAGGCCAGGACACAACTGCCAGGCCCCCGACGCGACGACACCGAAGAAAGCCTCACCGCCGCCGAGAACCACCTGAAGAACGACCTCGGCCGCCTCGACGCCCTTCGCCACGACGAACAGCGCTCCGAAGAACTGGCAGCCTCCCTCACCGATCTCGAGGCCGAATTGGACCAGGCGCAGGCCGACCACGACGAAATCGCCCACTGGCTGGACCAGGCAGACACCCGACGCGCAGAGCACACCGCGCGGATCGACCGAGCCCAGCTGGCGCAGACCCACGCAGACAAACTCGCCGCCACCCTGCCGCACCTCGAACAGCAACTCGCCGCAGCCCGCCGACGCGACGACCTGGCCGCCGAGATCACCAAGGCCCGGACCGACACCGACAAACTCAAAGAAGCCGTCATCCACAGCGCGGCACACGCCCGCGGGATCCGGAACCGCCGCATCGACGGCATGGCCGGTGAACTCGCCGGCCGGCTGCGCCCCCAGGAGCCCTGCCTGGTCTGCGGCTCACCGGTCCACCCCCGGCCGGCGACCGCCGCCGCCGACCACCCGAGCAGGGAGGACGAGGCCCGCGCGGAGAAGGCTTACCAGCAGGCCGACCAGACCTGCAAGGAAGCCGAACAGGACCTCGTCCGGCTCATGGCCGAAGCGGCCTCGGCCCAGGAACTGGCCGACGGGCAGACGACCGCCGACCTCCAGCAGCGTCACCGCGCCGACCGACAGACCCACAAGGACCTCCTGGCCGCCGCGGCGGACGCCGCGCCCGCGAACGAGGAACTGCGCACCTTCGACGAGACACGCGCGACCCGGACATCCGAACTCGCCGGCCTGGGCCGACGGATCGGCGACTACCTCGGCCGCCAGGAGACCT
>NZ_BMRI01000053.1:14987-19850 GCF_014648555.1 Kitasatospora griseola | reverse complement strand
GGATCACCGAGCAGGAGACCCTCACCCAGCGCCTTGCCCATGCCCTGGCCGGATCCCCGACGATCGCCACCCGCAGCGCCCACCTCGCCGCCGAAGCGGAAGCGATCGCCCGGACACGGGCGGCGATCCAGCGGACGGCAGCGGCCGCAGGGAACCTGGACCGCGCCGGCCGCACCGCCGCGACCGTGCTCGCGGCTACGGGATTCACCACACCCGAGGAAGCCCGCCACGCCATGATCCCCGGTGCCGAACTGGCAGCGCGGGAAAGCGAACTGGAAGCCTGGCGAACAGCCCAGGCCACACATACGGCGACACTCCAGGACCCGGATCTCGCCGAGGCCGCCGCCACGGAACCGGCCGACGAACAGACCGCCGAGGCGATCCTCGCCGCCGCCGCGGACCGCCTGGAGGCAGCGGCCATCGACGAGAGCACCAGCCGCGCCCGCCGCGAGGCGCTGCTCGGCCAGATCGACGACCTCGCACAAGGCATCGGGCGACTGGCACCCCTCCTGGAAGAACACCACGTGGCCAAGCACCTGGCAGACCTCGCCGCAGGAACCTCGGGCGACAACCAGTACCGCATGCACCTGGAGGCCTACGTCCTGGCGGCCCGGCTGGAAGAGGTGGCGAAGGCGGCCAACACCCGCTTGGAACGCATGTCCTCCGGCCGCTACGTGCTGTCCCACACCGACGCACGCACGAGCGGACGCGGCCGCTCCGGCCTCGGCCTGGAGATCCTCGACCAGTGGACCGGCCAGACCCGCGACACCACCACCCTCTCCGGCGGCGAGTCCTTCTTCGCCTCCCTCGCGCTGGCCCTCGGCCTCGCCGACGTGGTCGCCCAGGAAGCCGGCGGCAGCCAGCTCGACACCCTTTTCATCGACGAGGGCTTCGGCAGCCTCGACGACGAGACCCTGGAGGAAGTCCTCGAAGTACTCGACGAACTGCGCTCCTACAGCCGCACCGTCGGAGTCGTCAGCCACGTCGCGGACCTGCGACGGCGCATCCCCACCCAAATGCAGGTCCGGAAGAGCCAAGACGGCTCGACCGTGAATGCCATGGCCACCGCCCCGGCCCACTGATATCCGCGAATCGGCCCGCTTGGTACGACCGTCCGCCAGCAGGACCGCCGAGACCTTCCCCCACGAGCCCCTCGGCCGGGTGACGCCCCGCGACAGGACGATGTGGGAACCCCCTCACCGACGGGAGGAGGTTCCCGCCCTGACCCGCAGTCAAGCGGGGCCCGACTTACCAGACCGCTTCGCGGCATCCGAAGGAGAAGACCGTGGAGACCACCGCCACCATCCAGCTGCCGGCTCCGTTCCAGCCCTCCCGGCCTGCGATGGTGAACCCGCTGCCGTTGCACTGGTTCCAGAAGGACGCGGTGGCGGCCGCGGTGCGCGAGGTGAAGGACGGCGGCCGCGCCACCGTCATCGCGGCGACCGGCTCCGGCAAAACCCTGATCGCCGCCGGCTGCGCCCGCCGCCTGGCCGCGCGGGGCCGGGTGCTGGTGTTGGTGCCGACGATCGAGCTGCTGGAGCAGACCGCCGAGGCCTGGTCGCTGCGGGGCGGTCGCCGGGGCCTGGCGGTGGCGGCGTGCTCGCGGGAGGAGGCGCTGGAGAGCGCGGAGGCCGGCGGACGGATCCACGCCGAGGTGACCACGCAGGCGGCCCGGCTCACCGACCTGGTCAACGGCGCCCCCGAAGGCCAGCCGGTCACCGTGTACGCCACCTACGCCTCCCTGGAGCGCATCGTCCAGGCCCACCAGGGCTGGGGCCTGGCCCAGTGGGACCTCGTGATCATCGACGAGGCCCACCGAACCGCAGGCGCCGAGGGGAAGGCGTGGGCCGCGGTCCACAACGACGCCCAGGTCCCGGCGAAACGCCGGCTGTACTTCACCGCCACGCCCAGGATCGCGGACGACCGGCGTGCGAAGGACGGCCTGGCCGACCTCGCCGACACCGACGGCGCCGAGAGGTTGCCCGCGCTCTGCTCCATGGACTCGGAGGAGATCTACGGCAAGGTCTGTTTCACCTGGACCCTCGGACAGGGGATCGAGCACGGCTACCTCGCCGACTACCGCGTGCTGGTGCCGGTGGTGACGGACGAGGATCTGCGCGAGCTGCTCAACCTCCCGGCCGTCGCTGACCTGCGCTCCCAGCGCTCCAATGAGGAGCTGCTGCGCCTGGCCCTGCAGATCGCGGTGCTGCGCGCGGTCGCCGACCTCGGCCTGCGCCGGGTCATCACGTTCCACTCGCGGGTGGCTGGGGCGCGGGAGTTCGCGAGCACCCTGCTGGAGGCCTCGGAGCTGCTGCCGGACGCGGAGCGGCCGGAGCGGATCTGGGCGAAGGCGGTGGCCGGCACCGACCGGCTCAAGGACCGCCGGGCCGCGTTCGCCGACTTCAAGGCCCACACCGGCGAGGACGGCGAGGAGTGCGGCATCCTGTGCAACAGTCGACTCCTGACGGAAGGAATCGACGTCGCCGCCGTGGACGCCATCTGCTTCGCGGACCCGAAGTCGTCGGTCATCGACATCGTCCAGGCCGTCGGCCGTGCGCTGCGCCAGTCCTACCGGCAGGGCAAGGTCAGCTGGGTCGTCATCCCGGTCTACCTGCCGACGCCGGAGGTCGGCGACGACACCGCCACCACACACCCCGCCGAGGTCCACGACGCCGGCGAGGCCGTGAAGGCCGAGGCCGACGCCGAGATCGAGGCCAGCTCGTTCCGCACCATCTGGCGGGTCCTGCGCGCCCTCGCTGCGCACGATGCCCGGGTGGTCGGCCGGATCACCGAGCTGCGCGCCTCCCGCTCGCAGGGCACCGCGCACACCACCGCGGCCAAGCCCGCCGAGGGCTCGGCCGCCGAGGCCGGGGAAGGCGAGCAGCAGCCGGCCCCGGCCGAGTCACCGATCGAGTGGCTGCGGATCAACGCTCGGCAGCACGCCGCCCGGATCCTGCAGACCGTCAAGCTGCGGGCGTTCAACCCGCGCGTGGTCGAGTGGCAGCGGATGCACGCCGTCGCGGCGGTCTTCCACCTCCAGCACGGCCACCTCGACCCCACCGACAAGACCAAGCACGCCGAGCTGATCTCCTGGCTCACCCGCCAGCGCCACCTGAACAGCCAGGGCCTGCTCGATGCGGCCCGCGTTTCGGAGCTGGACGCGCTCGGCATGATCTGGTCGAAGAACGCCAACGCCTGGGAACGCGGCCACGCCTACGCCACCGCGTTCCACCACCAGCACGGCCACCTCGCCATCCCCGCCACCGCGAAGCTCGACGACTACGCGGTCGGCGCGTGGATGCGCCGCCAGCGCAAGGCCGACAACCTCACCGCCGACCAGGTCGCCAAGCTCGACGCGCTGGACGAGCTGTGGCGCCTGGAGCCGGACTGGAACCGCTCCTACCGCCGCCTGCTCGCCTACCTCGCCGCCGGCGGAACCCTCGACGGCCCCGCCAACCGTACTGGCCTCGGCGACGACCCGACGTTCCGTCCCGGCACCTGGCTGCGCAAGCAAGCGGTGGCCCGCACCGATGGCAAGCTGACCGACCACCAGGCCGCGCTCCTGGACGCGCTCACCCGGCACGCAGAGACCGTCACCGGATGACCTGGCCCGCGCTCCCGCACCCACCCCGCCGTCCCGGCCCATCCAGGCCGGGACGGCCCACGCTGAACCGAGCTGGCGGCAACGGGGCGGGAGTGGGGCGCGGGCACGGTCCCGGCTTCCTGCGGCTGGCCGACGGAGTGTTTGGCCAGCCGCAGGCAACGCGGATCAGATGAAGAGGGGAGTGAGGGCCGCGGTGACAGCCGCAGCGAGGGTGAGGACGGCGGCAAAGGCGGCGGCGGCTCGGGTGAGAGCGGCCGGGTACGACGCACCGTCGAGACGGGCGAGCTTGCCCGCAGCGGTGGCGGTGAGCAGCGCGACCAGGATGACCAGGGCGGCGGTGAACAGGACGGCGAGCGCAGTGCGCACGGTGAACCTCTCTGCAGGATGACGGTACGGTGCGGGCCGCCAGCACGTTCAGCGGCCAGTTCTTCGAGCAGGGCTGGCCTTGACGACGCGCCGGCCCCGACTGGATCCACCCTGGCCGGGGGCGAGTTGTTGCAGCAGGGGAGAGAACGATCTTGCCGAGGTGCGGAAAGATTGGCCCCTCAAGGCGAAGCGCGTAGGGGGTTGTTGCGGGTGGGGAAAGAAAGCCGAAGGGGTCGGCCGCTGGGCGCTCTCGACCCGAAGCTGAAACCGTCCATGTCTGCGTGGGCCACGAGGCTCCGCGAGTTCTACACCGGCCTCGACATGACGCTGAATCAGCTGGAGAACGCCCTCGGAACCGACGCGACCACCCTGTCGCGCTATCTCAACGGCAAGCGCGTACCCCAGACCAAGGAGTTCCTCGAGCGCCTGTACTCCGCGGTCGAGCGCAAGAATGACGCGCCTGTCACGGACCAGGTCAGGGAATCGACGAAGGAGCTGTACTACGCCGCCCTGCGAGACCATGAACCGGCCAGGCACGAGGTCTATGTCCTCACGGATGCGCTGACCCAGGCCGAGGATCGGGCAGCGCGATCAGAGGAAGCGGTATGGGAGCTACAGGCCCAAGTCCGCGCTGAGACGATCCGGCGGGAACAGCTGGAACGAGAGTTGCACCAACTGGAGGCCGAGCAACTGGTCGTCGGCGCCGATCTCGCGGTCGTGCGGCGCGACCTTGACCAAGCTACGCGCGAGCGCGACGACCTTGCTACGAAGGTCGCCTCACACGCCCGGGAGCTGGCCCAGGCGATGGTCGACCATCGGAGTATCGAGCAGGCCCGGTGGAAGGCGGAAACCCTGTTAAGGGCGGCCCAGAACCGGTTGGAGGAAGAACTCAG
>NZ_BMRI01000053.1:5096-14959 GCF_014648555.1 Kitasatospora griseola | reverse complement strand
GCGTGATTGGGAATCACCCGCCGCGCGGAGTGATGATCCATCGACTCGGCGATGGCGGCGTCGACGGGCGAGGCTGCAACCCGAGCCGGAGTCGGCGCCTCAAGATGCCCAGGACGCAGAGACGATGACGAAGCTACGTTTCGAGATCAGCGGCATGTTCGCCGATCTGTCGCGGCGCAGCCAGGTGCTCATACAACGCCAGCTGGACCTGATCACGAGTCTCGAGAACAGGGAGCTCGAGCCGGATCAGCTGGCCAGCCTGTTCCAACTCGACCACCTCGCCACCCGCTTGCGCCGAAACGGGGAGAAGGTGCTCATCCTCGCTGGCGAAGATCCAGGCCGTAGGTGGGCGCAACTTGTTCCGCTGGTGGACGTCCTGCGCGCTGCCGCTTCCGAGGTAGAGCAGTACGAGCGAATTGAACTTGCCAGAATCCCCAGCTGTGAGCTGATCGGTAGCGTCGTCAGCGATGCTGTTCACATTTTTGCCGAGCTGTTGGAGAACGCCACGAGGTTCTCCTACGGCCAGACCCGAGTCCGCGCCACGGGTCACGCGCTGCCAGATGGTCGGCTGTTGGTGGAGATCAGCGACGCTGGCGTAGGCCTCAGCGGTGACGAGCTGGCCGACATCAACGAGCGCCTCGCTCATCCAACCGGCGGCGAGCTGGCGACGGATTCCGGACGTCTGGGCCTACTCGTCGTCAGCCGCCTCGGCCTGCGTCACGGCATCCGTGTGCAAATGCGACCCGGAGAGAGCGGCGGCACCACAGCGATGATCATGTTTCCGGCTTCTGCGTTGCCGGGGATCCGCCAGCGTCCGGCTCCTCGGCCGCCGAGCGATCCTCTGTAGGTCCCCCGCGACGGTCGCACCGACGTCACCGTCCGATGAAGCGCCGGCTCTCTGCCCCGTTGCTCTAGGAACCGGGTGCCCGGCCGTCGGGCCGAGCACCCGGAGCGGTGGTCAGCGAAGTTCTCGTCGCAGTGCGGGGTTGACCCGGGTGAGCAAGCAGCCGCCGGTGGTTGTGAGGAAGCCGATCTGGCCCTGGTCCATGAGGCGTCCGAGCAACTGCTCGATTGCCAGGCGCACGGTGCCGTACCGGTCCGCGAGAGCCTGAACGTCCAGCCAGCGGTTCGGTCCGTCGAGGTCGATGCCGAGCAAATCGGTGATCAGGGCGTGGCTGATCTCCTCGGCCCGAGGCTCGGCGGCCGGGAACCCGGTCAGGAACCCGAACGGGGTCACGTCGACGCGGACTACGGTGGTGTGGTCGCCGAAGACGGCGATCAGGCTGCACCGGTGGAGCTCCGCGAACGCCTCCCGGATCTCGGTCGTGCCCAGGCCGGCCTGCTCGGCGCTCGCGGTGATCTCCGCCGGGTCGCGGTACCCCAGCATGCCGCCGAGCAACGCCGAGCGGACGGTCTCCCGCAGCACGATGGTGTCGGCCACGGTCAACCCCGAGAGCGGGAGCGCTCCCGGCCCGCTGGCCGGACCGTGCTTGGGGTCGGGCGAGGAAGTGGCGGTGATGAAGGTGGTAATGGCGTCCTCCCGGACATCGAGGTGGTCGGGACTTCCGATCACTCCCGAGGATGCCGTTGATCACCTCCGGGTGGACGGCCGTGGACGTTTACCCGGAAACTCTCCTGGCCGAGATCACCTGCCCGAACCGGTCGGGATGTTGAGCGCCGCGAAGTCGGCGTACAAGGTGGACTGCGACGGCTTCTCCGGCGCGTCGAGACCGGCCTCCTTGAACCGCCGCGTCAGGGTGATGCGAAGGCGGCCACCGACCCGCCTCTCCGAGCTGTCGTAGCCGCTCACCAACTGCGCCACCGTGAGATCCGGGTGGTCGGCGTAGATCTCCGCGATGACCTCCCGGCGGATCCGCGTCGGGCGCGCGGTGGTCCTAGTGGCGTTGCCGGCGTACGGCGCCCGCAGGTCTCGACCGCCGTTCTCCGAACGGATCAGCTTCCGGATGGCGTCGACGTTGCGGACCATCTCTTCCGTGCGGCCGTCCCGGGCGGAAATCTCTCGTCCGTCCCGGGAGATCGCCGACACCCCGGGAGGCTGGATCTGGTTGGCGAGTTCCCGCGCGTTGCCGTCCCACGGGATGTCGTACTCAGCGGAGGTTAGGAGCAGCAGGACAGCTATGACGGCCTGGTCGCCCGCCCAGCCCGGGTCGATGTCCACCCCCTTCTCGGCCAGATCAGTCGCGACCGGCACCACGATCCGCTGATGGAAGAACGCGGCGATGTAGCCTGCGGCGGTCCACTCCTCGTCGGTCAGCGGCCACGACTCGGCGCCGTCCGGATCGAAAGGGTTCGGCTCCTCCGTCCCGTCGGTGTAGCGGGCACCGATGCCGCAGACGCGCCAGCAGAACCGCATGATGTTGATCTGGTCCACGAGGTGGCGTTGCAGGAGCGATACGACCTCCCCTGCAGCGGGCGCGACCGCCTCGACGGCGCTGCGCACCTCCGGGTGTCCGATCCAGGAGGCCGCCGTTTTGCGAGCGTGCTCCTCTTCTCGCTGGTACCGGGATCCCGCCTGATCATTCCCCATGGATCCATTCTCCCAGGAGGAAAACGACCGATGAGCCTGCGGTGGCCCGTGCCGCAGAGGACTTGGGCCCGCTGGTGCTGCCGGTCCCGACTAAGCGCGAGCTGGTGGCCGCGCTGGTCTCCGTGCTGGACGTGCCGGGGCTCATCGGCGGGAAGGAGCGCTCGAAGCTGGAGCTGCGGGAGAAGGTGGTCTGGAGCGGGTGGAGTGTCCTGACTGCGAGAGCGCCTGCGTGAAGAAGCGGCTGGGGCCGTTGGTGTCGCCTGCTCCGACCAGGCGCGAGCTACTGGCCGCCAAGGTCTCGGCTCTGGCTGATCCGTGGTGGGAGGTGCGGGTGCTGCACGCCAAGCTCTACCCGGTGAAGGACTGCTGAGCGTGACCTGTTGATGGTTGTGGGCGTGGGATGGGTCTAGATGCTGTGTTGTCTGGACCTTTGGTTGGACCTGTCGGGGGTGGCGGCGGGGTTTGGTGGTCGGCGGGTGTGGTGACTGTATGTGATGTTTGGTGGGGTCGGGGGTGCTCGGCGGGTTGGTGGGTGTTTCGCCCCCGGTAATTGAGTCCTGGATTCATTGTTGCTGGATTTGTGGATTGTCGACTGGTGGTTTTCTGAATTCGGGTCGGGATTGCGGTGGGGTTTGGTTTCGGTTTTTCGGGGTCGGGGTCGGCCTTCTGCTGGTGGTGGTGCTCGGCGGCCCTGGTCCTGCGTGGTGGGTGGCGGGTAGCGCGGGGGTGCAACGGGGTGTTGCGTCCGGGTGCAACGCGGGGCTGTGTTGCGGTTCTGACCAGGTGGTATGTGGCTGGGAGCAGGGGCGGGTGGGCGCGTTGCACCCCATGTTGCACCCGGGCTGCGCTGGTTGGCCGGCCTCGGCGGCCCGCCCGCGTCGCCCGGCTCCGTGCCCCGCCGGTCCGTTGCTGGGTCCTGGCTGCCGTCCTGGTCAGCCGCCAGGCTCAGTCCCGTCGTGCCTGCCTCGGCCGCCCGGTCGCCGGGCGGCCCCGTCCGGTCGGCCGGGCTTCGCCCCCCTGTCCCGGCCCCTATGCCCTGGTGGGGGTCATCCCTTCAGCCAGGACCACACCTTGGAGGCGAGGTCGGCGAGGTCGGCTGCGATGCCGATCGCGGCCGCGACAGCGAACAGCACTTTCCGTCGCCGCCGGTTCGGTGGGGCTGTGGTTGTCGGTACGTCCGGGACGACGAGGGCGTCGTCGGGCCGGGACGGTACGCCAACTGCCGCCATGCCATGGTGATCAGGATCGGGGGGCGGTGATGAACGATATTTGGGTTGCGGTGTCTGGGCGTCACCTGTTTTCAGCGGTCGGTTTCGGCTTTGTGCTGGTCAGTGTTTGGCGTCACTGAAGAGTGGTGTCGCCTTCACTCTGAAGAGTTGTGTCGTAGACCGGTGAAGCCGTGGGGACTTTCGCTATGACGGCGTGCCAGGCAGGCTGAACGGTGGCGTCTCTGCGCCGTTGAACAGCGGTGTCGTGTCGCTGAAACGTCGTGTCGTGGCTGTTACGTCCATCGTGTGGTGCTGGTCGGCGTGTCGGGATGAGGAGCCTGCGCGGGGGACAGTCTCGCCTCGTCCGGGCGGTGACGCCGTCGTTGCAGCAACCCGAAGGTGATCGTGACCCCGATGGAGCGTGGCCTGCCATCGTCACCCGATCCGCGACAGTCAGGACCAGTCGCCGTCGTGGGGCGTGAGGGATCGGTGGCCCGACTAATGGATCTGGACAGCCGGGGGGAACTGACCACCGCTCACGTACGCCTTGTTGCCTCGGCGATGGGGGTGACGGAGCGGGCGGTCTGGTACTGGGTGGCTGCCGCCCGTACGGAGGGGCGGCTTTCGGCTCGGCCGCGCGAGCGGACGGTTCTCACCCCGGAGGCCCGGAGTCTGCTGGCGTTGTGGGGCGGGAACACCGCAGCGGTCCACCGCGAGCTTGTCGCTCAGGCCGCCGACGATCCCACCGTCTGCGTTCCGTCGCTGCGGGCCCTGCAACGGGCGGTGCGCAGGGATCTGTCGGTGGGGGAGCGGGCGGGTCTGCGGGGCGGGGAGGCGGCCCGCCGGACGCATGACGTGTTCGGGAAGCGGCCGGTCTTGTGGAGGAACGCGTGCTGGGAGGGTGACCACAAGCACGTGCCGGTGCAGGTCGATGTCGAGGGTGAGTTGGTGTGTCCGTGGATCACCTGGTTCATCGACTGTGCCAAAAAGATGATCACTGGGGTTGCGGTGACGCCGCACGCCCCGTCCAGGGATGCGGTGCTGGCCGCGCTGCGCGCCTCGATCACCCGTACCGAACCGTTCGGCCCTGCGGGTGGCCTTCCTACCCTGGTGCGCGTGGACCGGGGCAAGGAGTTCCTGTGCGCCACAGTGACCTCGGCGCTCGGTGCGTTCGCCGTACCGGTCCATGACCTGCCGGCCTACAGCCCGCACTTGAAGGGCACGGTCGAGGCGCTGAACGACGCGGTCGAGGAGATGTTCCTCGTCTCCCTGCCGCGCTACACCCACCGCTCCAAGCTCACGGGAGGCCGGAGCGCCGATCCGGACGCGCCGCCGCTGACGTTCGCCGCGTTCGTCGCGCTGCTCCTGGACTGGGTGCGCTGGTGGAACACCGAGCACCACCCGGCCGCCCTGGACGGCCTGACCCCCCTCGAAGCGTGGAACACGGATCCGACGCCGCTGCGCGACGTCCCGCCCGAGCACCTCGCGTTCTTCGCCCTGGAGGACGACGGCCGCACCCGCACGATCACCACGAACGGCATCTCCTGGCGCCGCCGTGCCTACATCGCCCCGTGGATGGTCGGCCACACCGGCACGAAGGTCCGCCTGCGCCACCTTCCGCACCACGACGGCGAGATCGAGGTCTTCGACGCGTCCACCGGCCACCACCTCGGCGCCGCTCATCTCGCCGAGCAGGCGACCCGTGAACAGGCCCGTGCTCTGCGCGCGGCTCGCACCGCCGCCGCCCGCCGGCTGCGCGCGGACCTGAAGGCCGCGGAGAAGCTGCGCCGCCGGCGGTTCGCGGCCGCGACCACCCCGGCCCCGCCGCGGCCGCTCGGCATCCTGACCGCAGCCGAGGCCGACGCCGAGCTCGCGGCGGCCGATGGCCGGGACCTCCAGGCGCTGGCCCTGCCCGGGCTGCTCCCGCACGCCCCGGTCCCGGACGGATGGGTCCTGCCCCACACCACGGCGCATGCCGGGCCCGAGCGCGCCGACGGCGGCCCAGCGGATCCGCCGGCCTGAACGACCGCTGCCTGCATCACACCGCACTCGCACCCGTGTCCGCCAACGACCTGTTTCAAGCTCCGCTCATCGCCTCGGCCCGGCCGGCCGGGCCGTGACCCCACTCAGACCCGCCGGTCCTGTCTGCCTGCCGTTCCCATCCCTTGAATCCGTAGGAGCCCGCACCGTGACCACCGCACCCGCCGTCCGTCCCGGCATGCTGCCGCCGGAGCGCGCCGATCACTACCTGCACCTGGAAGGCGCCCGAACCGTCGCCACCGAGGCGCTGCGCACCGCCCGGGAGAACATCGCCGCCACCCTCGAAGCCCGCGCGATAATGTGCATCTCCGGCGCGGCCGGCAACGGCAAGTCCCTGTCGGTGAACGCCTCGCTGCGCCTGCTGGCACCCCACAACTCCTACCGGATCGCCTTCCGGGCCCGGCCCACCCCGCGCGACATCCGCCACGAGCTGTTCCGCGCCCTGGGCCTGCCCGGCGAGCCTCCCGCGCGCCCGATCGAGTTCGACGCCGTCCTCAAAGACGCCCTGGCCCGCGGCTTCCACGTGCTGGTCTGCGACGAGGCCCAGTGGATGTCGCGGGAGTGTTTCGAGTACTGGCGCTACCTGTGGGACGACCCCGCAACCGACATCGCCGTGGTTTTCGCTGGCGGTGACGGCTGCGCGAAGGTGCTGCGCCGCGAGCCGATGCTCGCCTCCCGCGTCTACATCTGGCAGCAGGCCCATCCGCTGACCCTGCCTGAGGTCCTGGCCACCATCCCGGCCTTCCATCCGCTGTGGGAGGGCGTGGACGCCGATCTGATCGCCCTGGTCGACAAGCAGGCCGCGCACGGCAACTTCCGTGCCTGGGCCCGGATCACCAAACTCGCCACCGACGGCCTGGCCGCCCAGGGCGGCACCCGTATCGACGAGCACCTGCTGCGCCAGGTCTACGACCGCATCGGCATCAGCACGTGAACCCGCACCCGGCGCCCGGTGTCACCCTGGCTCTCGATCCGGGCGACGACGCGGCCTGCACCAGGGCGGCGCTGGCTGCCCACGACCCCGCCGCCAGCCGTATCACCGTGCACCCGACTCCGGGCACCACCCGCGCCGACGACCTCGCTCTCGACATCCTGGCCGCCCTCGGCAAGCCCTACACACCGCCCGGACCCTGGAGCAGAGCCCACGGCCCGCTGTGGGCGGCCGCGGCAGCCTGGATCCTCGCCACCTCCATCCGGCACATGACCGTCCTGCGTGCCCACCTCCTCGCCCCGCCCACCTGGCGCCGCCTGCTGGACCTGCAGCAACGCACCGGCATCCACCTGACCGTCGTCTGCCACCACACCCCGCCGCCCGCTCTCACAGCGGCCCTGCACGCGACCGCGTACACGACCACCACCGGTCTGCCTCCGCACGCCCTGCCCGGCCCCCGGCCGAGTGCGCCGTTGCCGCCCGTCCCGCGCGCCTCCAGCCTCGGCTGGCTGACTATCCCGACTCTGACCCGCCTCGCCCTGTCGGACATCCCCGAGCCCCTCTGCACCGCCTGCATCCCCGGCCTGGCCAGCACCAGGGGCCGCCCCCTGCCAGACGGCCTCCCCAACGAAGCCGTCCAGCGCATCCACCGTCTCGCCCATCCCCAACACGCCGCAGCGCTCGCCACCGCCCTCGTCACCGGCACGTCCTTCCACCACCTCGCCACCGCCACCCCGGCCGACTACCAACCCACCCATCCCACCCTCACCCTCCACGCCCCGCGCCACGGTCGAACCCCCGCCCGCTGCGCCACCTACGAACTCCCGCCCTGGGCCCGCCCCTTGCTGGACGCCGCCACGCACTACCTGAACCTCACCACTGCCGGCGCCCGCCTCCTCGCCCCGCCCGAGCACGCACTGCCACCCCTGCTGCAGAGCGCCGAACACTGCCGACTGCGCCCACCCCAACACCCCCGCCCCACCAGGTATCCCACCCGCTACGCCTTCCCCGAAGCGCTACCGGACGGCCCCGACTGGACGGCCTTCGTCGACGTCCCCGACGTGCCCCCGCACCTGGCCGGCGCAGTCCACCGGCGCCGCCGACTGAAGGAAGCGGGCACGCGCTGGCGCGAGTGGGAACGCATGTACGCCGCAGCAGCCGCCTTTCACGCCGCGCACCACCATCTGGACCCCACCGACCCCGACCACGACGGCCCCCTGATGGCCTGGATCACCCGCCAGCGCCATCTCAAGGGCTGCGGCGAACTCGCCCCCACCCGTATCACCGAACTCGACGCACTCGGCATGATCTGGTCGAAGAACGCAGGCGCCTGGGAACGCGGTGCCGCGTACGCCGCCGCGTTCCAGCACCAGCACGGCCATCTGGCGATCCCGGCGACCGCCAAGCTCGACGACTACGCGGTGGGTGCCTGGATGCGCCGCCAGCGCAAGGCCTACGACCTGACCATCGAGCAGGTCGAGAAGCTGGACGCCCTGGACGAGTTGTGGCGGCTGGAGCCGGACTGGAACCGCTCCTACCGCCGCCTACTCGCCTACGTTGCCGCCGGCGGCCCCCTGTACGGCCCGGCGAACCGCACCGGCGGCGAAGGCGACCCGACGTTCCGGCCCGGCACCTGGCTGCGCAAGCAGGACAAGGCCCGCACCGAGGGCAAGCTGACTGACCAGCAGGCCGCGCTCCTGGACGCGCTCACCCAGCACGCCGAGACCGTGGCCGGCTGATCTGGGGCCCCTGGCAGCGGCCGGCCCCGACACTGTCCCGCCTCTCCCGCCTGTCCGGCCGACCTGCGACACTCTGGTCGAGGGGGTGGGCCGATGGTGCTGCTGCGCGAAGCCGTAACCGTGGTGGTCCGGGATTTGCCGGGCACCCACCGGGAACTGACCGGGCTGGGGGCGGAGCTCGGTTTGCCGATGCCCGATGAGGACAGTGGATCGAAGCGCGAGCGCTTGGAGGCGTGCCTGCGGGCGCTGACCGACGATGATCTTCTTCCGGTGGCGCAGCGGCTTCTCATCTCTGCGCGGGTGCAGGTTCGCGGACCTGCGCGATACGGACTTGAAGACGCCGTCTGGTCCGCCGGGCCGGTGATCGAGATCCCTGGCAGGGTACGCCGTGAGCTGGCCGCAGCCCTCGATCTGGGCGACCTGGTCCACCGGCACGAACGATTCGAGCGACTGCTGAAGCAGTTCTGGATCATCGACCACGACCCGCTGACCACCTTGTTCGGATCGTCGACCCCCAGTCTCCGGGCGCTGATCCGCCAGCACTTCTTTCGTAACCCCGAAGACTGGTCGGTGGAGAAGCTGTTCGAGGAACTCGGTGCCTTCGAGGCCACTTCCGCGCGCTTCGGCCGTTTCCTCGCGGGCCTGGTCGACCCCGCCATCCTCCCGGACACTGCAGCGCAGCACCGCATCGTCGCTGCGATCAACCCCGTGCTCGCGGGCACCGGAAGCCGGCTGGAGGAGACCGGCGAGCGGGACGGCTACCCGTTCTTCGAACTGGTCCGCACCGGTCCGGGGGCGCCACGGCGCCTCAAGACCCTGGTCTTCGCCACCACCGCCAAGCCGGACATGCGGATGGTGAGCGTCCTGGACAACGACATCGAGATCCTGGACAACGGGGACGACACGCACCTGGTGTACGACCGTCCCATCGGACCGGGAGGCCTTCGCTGGAGCGACCTCCTGAACTGGTGGCAGGAGACACGGGGAACCGGCGACGAGGTGAAGGACAGGAAGGCCCTGTACGACCGGCTCCTGGACTCCATGCCCAAGGACGGCGATTCGCCCCAGCGCGCCTTCTGCCGCGCCTACTACGAAGCCTTCGCCAGCCGGGCCTGGGATGTGCCGGCGCTGCTGCCCGAGGTCTGGCTGCACTGGGACCACAAGACCGTGAAGCAACGGGGCGTGCGGGCGCTGCTGAACCATCGCATGGACTTCCTGCTCCTCCTGCCCAACGGAGCCCGTGTGATCGTGGAGGTCGACGGGCCACAGCACTACGCGACCACCAAGGCAGTCGACGACACCGTGCGCGGCGATCGTGATCTGAGGCTCCGTGGCTACGACCTCTGGCGAGTCACCACAAGCGAACTCAGCCGGCAACCGCTGTCCTCCTTCGTGGG
>NZ_BMRI01000053.1:0-5071 GCF_014648555.1 Kitasatospora griseola | reverse complement strand
GCCGTTCTTCACCGCCCTCTTCGAGCTGCACGGGCTGGGCGTGCCGTCGGCGCCCACCGCCGCCTGACGAAGGCGCTGCCAGCCCCGACCAACTGGGGGCTGGTGGACCACCTTCCACGGCACCCGGCCTTTGCCCGAGTCACGCTTTCCGGTCTCTGCTGGCGCCGGGCCGGTTGATCGTCGACAGCATCTGGTGAGCGCGGTCGCGCTCAACGGCATGGCCGTCTCCCTCATGCACCGGCTGGCCCAAGAACTCCAGACCCGCTGACGATCACTGATGGCCGCCCCGTTGGGGGCGGCCATCAGTGCTTCCTGGCGCAGCCGCGCTGACCAGGTGACGCCGTGCTCGGCTTCAGCACCTTCTTGTGCCGCAAGGCACCCCCGCGCGGCCTCTCGTTCGACCACGCGGCTGCTGGACCGGTCGGTCGGGACAACTTCGGCTTCGACGCAGCCGCAGGCCGTGTAGTCGACAGCCAAACAAAGCTTCGTTAGCGAAGAGATGCGGATCGTGAAGCTCGTTGTACAACAGCAGTAGCACAGTCCCTGAACTGAGGTTTTGTGGAGTCACGAAGACTTTTCCGACCACCATTTGAAATGGGGTCAGATCCGTCCCTATGGTCAGCCGAAGAAGGGCGGGGCCGCAGCACCAAGCCGCAGCCCCGACCTACACACACGACCCGAGCGGCACATGCCGGCAAGCCACGCCGCCCGGACTCCAACCGATCCCTCCCGAAGGAGAGCCGTTGTCGAACAACACTAACGTGGACCAGGCGCGCGAAAGCGCGGCGATCAACATCCACATGAGCGGAAACGCCCAGCTCAACCTCAACGGACCGTTCAACTACGCGGACCACGGCTCCGCCAACACGGTCACCACCACCGCGCCAGCCACCACCGACACCAAGGCCAAGACCCCCTTCTGGAAGAGCAGCACCTTCTGGACCGCGGTCGCGGCGCTCGCCACGGTGGCCGGCACCGTCGTGGCCGTCATCGCCTTGAAGTAGCCCGTCGGGGTCGGGGAGCCCAACACCTCCTCGACCCCGATCACCACCCTTCCCCGGCCGGGTGGTTAGGGGAGTTGGCGTCGTAGTGCTGGGTTGATCCGGGCGAGCAGGACGCCGCCGTACATCGGCACGAAGCCGATCAGGTGCTGGTCCTTCAGCTGGGTGAGCAACTGCTCGACCACCAGCGACTCGGTGCCGTACCGGTCGGCGAGGTTGCGGAAGTCCATCCAGCGCTGCGGGCCGGCGGAGTCGAGGGCGAGCAGCCCGGCGATCAGGGCCAGACGGATCTCCTCGGCCCTCGGCTCGGCGGTCGGCAACCCGGCCAGGAGGCCGTAGCGCGACAGGTCCACGCGGACCAGGGCGCCGCCGTACCCGAAGACGGTGAGCAGCCGACACCGGTGCAGCTCCCCGAATGCCTCCTCGATCTCGGCCGGGCTCAGCCCGGCCTTCTCCGCGCTCGTGGCGATCTCCGCCCCGACGAGGTAGGTGAGCATGCTGCTGCGCAGCGCTGCCCGCACGCTCTCCCGCAGGACGATGGTGTCGGTAGTGGTGGGCCCCGGGAGCGGCAGCGCCCTCGGGTGGTGGATCGAGCTGGCCTCGGGGTCGGGCGAGGAACTGCTGGTGGGGATGGTCATGGCGCGTCCTTCCTGGACGTCGAAGTGGCCGCAACTTCCGAGCACTTCCGCACCATGCCGTCGATGGCGTCCGGATGGATGGCCGCGGCCGTTCAGCCGGACGCTTCCTCGGCCGACGGCGAACCGTCCGGACCGGTCGGGATGCCGAGCACCTTGAAGTCCCCGTAGAGGACGCTCCGGCCCGGCTTGTCAGGCGCGGCGAGACCGGCGTCCTTGAACCGTCGCGTGAGGGTGGCGCGAAGGAGGCCGCCGGCGGTCTTCTCGGAGTGGCCGTAGGTCTGCAGGAGCTGGGCCACCGTGAGGTCCGGTCGGTCGGTCGGTGTAGATCTCCTTGATGATCTCCCGGCGGATCTGGGTCGGCTTCGGGATGACCCTCGGGGCACCGCCGGCATAGGGCGCCCGCAGGTCCTGGCCGCCGTTCTCCGCGCGAATGTGTCGGCGGATCCGGTCGGCGTTGCGGGCCTGCTCGTCGGTGCGGCCATCGCGTGCGGGGGTCGAGCGGCCGTTCCGTTCGATCGCGGAGACTCCCGGCGGCTGCAGCTGGTCGGCAAGGTAGCGTGGATCAGCGTCCCAGGGCACCGCGTATCCGATCAGCGGCAGCAGGAGCAGCACGCCGATCACCGCCTGGTCGGAACCTCACTCCGTGTCGACCGGGACGCCGGCCCGCTGCAGGACGTCCGCAACCAACCGGATCAGCCGATGGAACTCGGCGGCGATGAAGCTGGCGGCCTCCAGCTCGGCCTGCGTGAGCACCCACGCATCGGGTGCGGCAGGCTCGAACGGGTTCTGCTCCTCGGTGCCGTCGAGGAATCGGCCCCCGATACCGCACACGCGCCAGCAGAACCGCATGACCTGGACCTGATTGACGAGATGCGGGGCCAGCGGCTTCAGGATCCGCGCGGCCTCCGGCAGCGCAGCCTCCACTGCCTGACGAACCTCTGGGCGCCCCAACCACGTTGCGGCGGTTTTCCGCGCCCAGTCCTCCTCGTTGCGGTACCACGACTGCCTCTGCTCGTCGGACATCACCCCATCATCCTGGGACGTGCCACCCCTCGGAAGTAGTGTGACCTGTTGGCGGTTGTGGGCGTGGAATGGCCCTGAACACCCAGTTGTCTGGACCTTTGGCTGGGCCTGTTGGAGGTGCCCGACGGGGGTGGGTGGCAGCCGGTTTGGTGACTGTGTGTGGTGGTTGGTGGGGGCGGGGGTCGGGTCGGGGCCGCTCGGGGGTCGGTCTGGCGTTGCGGGTTGTTTTCGGGGGTGAATTCCGCCGAGTATTCCATCGGGTTGTTCTGGCGGATTGGCCGCCGGGTGGTGGTGTGAATCCGGGTCGGATTTGCGGTGGCTGGGGGCTGGTGTTCGGTTTGGTGGGGGGTCGGGCCCGCTGTCCCGGGTGGCTGTGCCCAGGCCTGCGGTGCTGTGCCGCCGTTCCGGACGGCCGCGCGGGTTGTTCCCGGCTTGCTAGCTCTGGCCGGGAGCCGTGCGGGCCGTACGGGCCGTACGGGCCGTCCCCAGGGCTGCTGGGCGTTGCCGTCGTCGTCGCGCTGCCTGTTTGGTGCCCTTGCGGCCTGGGGCCGTCCCGGCTGGGTGATCGTCAGGCCGCTCGGGCGGGCCGCCGGTCTTTGGCGCTGTGGGAATTCTCGGGTCGGTCTGGACGCTGATCCGCATGCACCCCCGCCCGATCGCCCGGTCTCCGCGGCGGAGGAGAGGAACCACGCGCGATGAGTACGCCCTCCGTTGACGGGCAGAACGGGATGGTCTTCCACCCGACGACGCTCAAGTGGGGCCGCAGGACCTATTCGCGGCATCCCGAGCCGGCGAGTTGGTGCTGCCACGGTCACGTGCCGGGGCTTGATCCTGCCGCCTACCGGCGGGCCGTCTCTGTGCACGAGGCCGGCCACACGGTGATCGCCTTCCATGTTGGGATGCACGTCAAAGGCGTCGAGATTGTCGAGTGCACCCGGGACGTGGGCTGTGGGCCGCGGCTTGAGCTGGGAGGCGCTGTGGACCCCGGCCCTTACGAGCTGGCGGACTCGGAGGCGGTCAAGCAGTTGGTGGCCGGGGAGCGGGCCGAGCAACGGTGGCTCCGTGAGATGGGCCTCTGGACCCAAGACCGTGGCTGGGCTGCCGAGATGGGCGCCCTGCAGGACCGCGATGCGGCTATCCCGAGGCTTCGGACGTTCACCGGGAGCGACGACCTGAGGATCCTGCTCGGGTGGTACGCCACCTTCGGCGATCAGGCCGAGGAAGTCCTTGACCGGCACTGGCCGGCAGTACTCGCCGTGGCCGAAGCACTCGACGAGGCAGGCGAGTTGACCGGCGACCAGGTCGCCGCTCTAACCGACCTGTCGAACCCTGCACCCGCCTGAGGCAACGCTGAGGCGGGACGCGTTCGGCCCGCGTCGACCGCTACTGGGCGGCCTCACTACCTCCTGGTCGGCCGTCAGGCCGTTCTGCGGCCTGTCTTGGCGGTCCGGCCGCTGTGCCCGTGCCCGCGTTGGCCGCCTGGTGCCGCGCCCCGCTGCGCCCCGCCCTTGTCCGGTGTTCGGTTTGGTGTCGCCACACCGGGAATTGCCCGGGTGACGCCAGGCGGGATTTCCTGGGCGGTCTGGAAGGGCGGTCGCCGTGTCGGGGTGGAGGGCCGTAGGCCCTTTTCCGGCGTATTCGAGTTCGATTCCCCGCCGCTGTGCCCCGAAATGTGTTTGGATTGCCGCCAGAAATGGAGCGGAAGGGAATTTGGATTCCCGCCGGGAGTGCGGCAGGATAGAGCCGTGACGGACGGTTGCCGCGAGGTTGCCTGTTCGCCTCCGGCACCCGCCAGGGGACCGGAAGGATAGAGCTGTACGGGAGCCGGGGAAACGCTGCCGGATTCGCTGCGGATTCCGGTTGGGAGTCTGCGCTTGAGGCCCCGTCAGCCACCGCCGTGCGGGGCGCCCGTGAGGGCCCGCCACAGGGGCGGGGAGGCCGGAGACCCACTGGTGCCCTCCGAGGGCCGCAGGCCCCGCTCCGGGGGCGGAGGATGGGCCATCAGCCCAGCAATCAGGCGGCGGACCGGCCACCGGCCGGGACCGGGGAGCCCCCCGGGGGTGAGGTTGTGGCTGATACCCGAAGTCCACGACACATCGTCAACGCCGAGGGCCGCAAGCCCCGGTCGGCACCCCGTCCGACCGGAGGGATGGGCCACTACCCGAAATTCGCGTCACATCGTCAACGCTCACCCCCGGGCGCAGCCCGGGAAACCCTGCCAGTCAATCGGCCCGTAGGGCCGTTAAAACGCCAGACCAACAAGACCAGAAAGCCGACCGATTGACGGGCCGTAGGCCCGGGGGAAAGCCACCGGAAAGGCGGAGCGCAGCGACGCCCCACACCCTCGCCACCCACCATCAGAGCAAGCCCGCGAATTCGCCACCGGCGAATTCCCCCCACCACCCCCCC
>NZ_BMRI01000052.1 GCF_014648555.1 Kitasatospora griseola | reverse complement strand
CGGGACGCGAAGATCACCCAGATCTACGAGGGCACCAACCAGGTCCAGCGCATCGTGATGGCCCGCAACCTGCCGTAGGCCCTCACCGACAGCCGGGTCGCTTCCACGTTCAGGTCACTGTCCGTGCCGCGACCCGGCTGTCGGGCGCCTCCCGCTGCGCGCGGTTCTCGCGCCCACCCGCCTTCCGCACTCCCACCTTCTTGGCCGGGGCGCCCGCCCAGATCTCGTTGGGCCCGGTGGAACGCGTGAGCACCGCGTTCGCGCCGATGATCGTCCCGGCGCCGACGGTGAGGACGCCTGACTTGCAGACGATCTTCGCGCCGGCGCAGACCATCACCCCGTCCTCCAGGACGACCCTTCGCATCGCGGACTCCTCCTGCGGGACCCACGGGTCCGCCCGGCCGATGGTGACGCCGTTGTAGAGGGTGACGTTCGCGCCGAGGGTGGTGAAGGGGTGCAGGACGGTGCCGAAGCCGCGGTGGAAGACGGACAGGCCGGGGCCGATCTCGGCGGCGGCGGGGACCTCCATCCCGTACAGGGCCAGGGCTTCCTGGACCAGCCGGCCGAACAGCCGGCTTCGGCGGCGGTAGATGAGGGAGGTCACCAGAGACATGGCGGACATTCTCCCGCCGGAGAGCCTGATGCGCCGTCAGCGACGCGCGGGCCGACGGGAGTTCGCGCACTCCCGTCGGCCCGCGGCGGTCAGGGCGCGGGGACGGCGGTGTCGTTCTTCATCGCGTCGAAGACGGCCTTGGACTTGGCCGGGTCCCACTTGACCGCGGACTCGCCGGTGGGGGTGCGGAAGTCGGGGTTGCCGATCGGGACGGTGATGGTCTTGCCGTCGCCGCCGGTGACGCCCTTCATGGCGAGGAACATCGAGCCGAGGTCGGTGAGGCCGGCGTCGTCGTCGACGATCAAGGTGTCCAGGCCGGCCGAGGCGAGCGGGTAGAAGGTGAAGGGGTTGAGCAGGGTCGCGGGGGAGGCGGCCTGCTTGGCGAGGGCGCCGAGGAACTTCTGCTGGTTGCGCATCCGACCGAGGTCCTGGTCGGCCATCTGGTGGCGCTGGCGGACGAAGGCGAGGGCCTGCTTGCCGGTCAGGGTCTGGGTGCCGGCCTTCAGATCGAGGCCGGAGTCCTTGTCCTTGACCGGCTGGTCGATGGTCATCTCGACGCCGCCGACGGCGTCGACCAGGCCGACGAACCCGGCGAAGCCGATCTCCGCGTAGTGGTCGATCCGCAGGCCGGTGCTGGTCTCGACGGTCTGCACCAGGAGCCGTCCGCCGCCGGCGGCGAACGAGGCGTTGATCTTGTGGGTGGCGGCGGGGACGGTCCTGCCGCTGCCGGAGGTGTCCTGGTGGGCGGGTATCTGCACCCAGGAGTCGCGCGGGATCGACATCAGGGTGGCCCCGTTGTCGCCGGTGTGCAGGATCATCATCGAGTCGCTGCGCTTGCCCTCGGCGGAGCCGGTGTGGAGGGAGTCCTCCTGGGCGTCGGTGAGGCCCTCGCGGCTGTCGGAGCCGACGATCAGCCAGTTGGTGCCCTTGCCGGCCGCCGGGCGGCCCGGGTAGTCGGCGAGCACGTTCTCGTGCCGGAGCTTGCCGTCGGCCCAGAAGTAGGTGCCGATCATGGTGGTGAGCAGCGCCAGGACCAGGCCGAGCGCCGAGTATCCGATGATCTTCTTGCGCGAGCGGCGCGGTCGGGCCGGCTGCCCGGGGCCGCCGAGCGGGCCCGGCCCGGGCTCGTGCGGCTGCTGCCCGTACGGCGGTCGACCGCCGTACGGCGGCCCGCCGCCGGGGCCGCCGCCGGGCGTGCCGCCCTGGTACGGCGGACGGTCGTCGGGTTGCTGTGCGGGGCGGGACAGCGGGGCGCCCGCGCCGCGCGGATTCAGCGACGGCGGCAGCGGCGGTTCCGCGCCCGCCCCGCCCCGGCCGCGTGCCGCGTCGCCCTGCCCGTATGCGCCGCCCCCCGGGCGCTCCTGCCACGTGTTCATGAGGGGAAGGATGCCCGAACCGCGGGCCGCGTGGTGATCGTCCGGCTCGGCCGGGGCCCCTTGTGGCCGTTTTGATGCAGGGCCCGGACCGTTCGGTGCGGTGTTCACCGGGCGGGCACGGCCTTGACCCGGTAAAACGGCGCGTGCTTGCATGGCTGCATGGAGCAGCGGAAGGTTCTCACCCGTCGGCGGCACGTCGACCACGGTCGGGTGTCCTGCTCGCTGTGTCGCGGCTGAGTCCTCGCCGCACATTCACCCTCACCGCGAGCCCGCGCCCGGGTCCTCGCGTTCCCGTTTCTCCCGTCTCCGGCCGCCCCTGCCCGCGGCCGTACGCATCGAGGTGACTCCATGGCCGTGATCCTGTCCGTCTCCGGTTCCCCGTCCGCGACCTCCCGCACCACCCGGCTGCTGCGCCACGTCGACCGCCGGCTGGTCTCGCACGGCCACCGGGTGGCGGCGCTGGACGTCCGCACGCTGCCCGCCGAGGCGCTGCTGGCCGCCGACACCGGCGACCCGGCGATAGCCCGCGCCGTCGAACTGTTCGAGCAGGCCGACGGGGTGGTGATCGGCACGCCGGTCTACAAGGCCGCCTACTCGGGCCTGCTGAAGGCGCTGCTCGACCTGCTGCCGCAGTACGCGCTGCGCGGCAAGACGGTGCTGCCGCTGGCCACCGGCGGCTCCACCGCGCACGTGCTGGCGGTGGACTACGCGCTGCGTCCGGTGCTGACCTCGATGGGCGCCGCGCACGTCACCCAGGGCTGGTTCGTGCTGGACCGGCATGTCGGGGTGCGCGAGGACGGCGGCACCGAGCTGGAGCGGGAGACCGAGGTGCTGCTGACCCCGGTGGTGGACGCGTTCTCCGCCGCGCTCCGGCCGCGGGCCGAACTGGCCGCCGCGAGCTGACCGTTCGTCGGCGTCCGGGCTCCGGACCCTCACCCCGCGGGGCGCAGACCCCTAGGGGAGAGGGCCCGGACCCCGGAGCGTTCCCCGGTGGCGGCGTTCGTCCCGGTGGAGGACGAAAGGGATCGGCGCAGCCGGGAGTCTTGAGGACATCGGGCGGACCCCACCCCACCTCAAGGAGCACGCAGTGACCACGGCAGCCAGCGCCGCGCACCTCACACCCGTTTTCGAGCAGAACGACGTCGCGGCCCGGGCCCGGCAGGTGACCAAGGCGTACGGGACGGGCGAGACCCGGGTGACGGCGCTGAACGCGGTCGACGTGGACATCGAGCGCGGCCGGTTCACCGCGATCATGGGCCCGTCGGGTTCCGGCAAGTCGACCCTGATGCACTGCCTGGCCGGCCTGGACAGCGTCTCCGAGGGGCGGATCTGGATCGGCGACACCGAGGTCACCGGCCTGAAGGACAAGCAGCTGACCCGGCTGCGCCGCGACAAGATCGGCTTCATCTTCCAGGCGTTCAACCTGCTCCCGACGCTGAACGCGCTGGAGAACATCACGCTGCCGATGGACATCGCCGGCCGGCGGCGTACATCGGGCGGGGCGGACCGGGCGTGGCTGGAGCAGGTGATCGACACCGTCGGCCTGTCCGGTCGACTGGGGCACCGGCCCGGCCAGCTCTCCGGCGGCCAGCAGCAGCGCGTCGCGGTGGCCCGGGCGCTGGCCGCCCGGCCGGAGATCATCTTCGGTGACGAGCCGACCGGAAACCTGGACTCCCGCTCCGGCGCGGAGGTGCTCGGCTTCCTGCGCCGCTCGGTGGACGAGCTCGGCCAGACCATCGTGATGGTGACGCACGACCCGGTGGCCGCCGGCCACGCGGACCGGGTGCTGTTCCTCGCCGACGGCGTGATCGTCGACGAGATGCACAACCCGACCGCCGACTCCGTCCTGTCCCGCATGCGCCGTTTCGACGGCAAGCGCACCAGCTGAGACGGGATCATCGACGATGCTGCTCAAGACCTCGCTGCGGAGCTTCCTGGCGCACAAGTGGCGCCTGGTGCTCTCCCTGCTGGCCGTGGTGCTCTCGGTCGCCTTCGTGGCCGGCACCCTGGTCTTCTACAACACCGCCACCAGCACCTTCGACCGGCTGTTCGCCGCCACCGCCTCCGACCTGTCGGTGCGCAAGGCGCAGGACGAGCTGACCGCCGACAGCCCCGGCCGGGCCTCGACCGTCCCGGTCGCCACCCAGCAGAAGCTCGCCGCCGAGCCGGGCGTCGAGGCCGCGGTCGGCAACGTCTTCTCCTCCTCCGCCACCCTGGTCGACCCGGCCACCAACAAGGTGGTCGGCCCGACCAGCGGGGCCCCCACGCTGACCGGCAACTGGACGGAGTCGCCGCGCAAGTCGGTGGACATCACCTCCGGCCACCAGCCGCAGGGCGCCGACCAGTTGATGCTGGACGCCGACACCGCCAAGAAGGCCGGCCTCGGCCTCGGCAGCAGGCTCCGGGTGATCGCCGAGAGCGGCACCCACGACTTCACCGTCTCCGGCATCGTCACCTTCCGGACCACCAACCCCGGTGCGGCGCTGGCCTTCCTGGACACCCCGACCGCCCAGCGGGTGCTGCTCGGCACCGAGGCGTACACCTCCGTCGAGCTGTTCGGCGACGGCAGCCGCAGCAACGACGAACTGAAGACCGCGGCGCTGGCCGACCTCGGCAGCGGCTTCGACGCGAAGACCGCCGCCGAGCAGCAGAAGGAGAACTCCGCGGGCGTCGGCTCGTTCCTGAAGTTCATGAAGTGGGCGATGCTCGGCTTCGCCTTCCTGTCGGCCGCCGTCGGCATCTTCCTGATCGTCAACACCTTCTCCATGCTGGTCACCCAGCGCACCCGGGAGATCGGCCTGCTGCGCGCCATCGGCGGCAGCCGGTCGCAGGTCAACCGCTCGGTGCTGGTCGAGGGCCTGATCCTCGGCGTGATCGGCTCCACGATCGGCATCGGCGCCGGACTCGGCCTCGCCGTCGGCATGATCCAGCTGATGCAGGCGACCGGGATGAACCTGGACTCCTCCTCGCTGCAGGTCACCTGGACCGTCCCGGTGGTCGGCTACGCCGTCGGCCTGCCGGTCACCCTGCTCGCCGCGTTCTTCCCGGCCCGCCGCGCCGCCCGGATCACCCCGATGGCCGCGCTGCTCGACCACGCCGCCCCGGCCGAACCCCGCGCCAACCGGATCCGGGCCGTGCTCGGCCTGGTGGTGACCGGCGCCGGCGTCGCCGCGCTGGCGCTCGCCGCGGGCTCGCCCGGCTCCACCGGCGGCCTGCTGCTCGGCCTCGGCCTGCTGGCCACCCTGACCGGCTCGGTGGTGCTCGGCCCGCTGCTGGTCTCGGTCCTGGTCCGGCTGCTCGGCGGCCTGCTGCCCGCGTTGTTCGGCCCGGCCGGGCGGCTCGCCCAGCGCAACGTGGTCCGCAACCCGCGGCGCACCGGCTCCACCGCCGCCGCGCTGATGATCGGGCTGGCCGTGGTGATCGGCGCCTCCGTGGTCACCTCCTCGATGGTCGGCTCGATGACCTCCCAGATCGACAAGTCCGTCGGCGCCGACTACGTGGTGGACGGCGGCCACGGCGCCCTCACCCCCGCCATGATCGACGCCGCCCGGCGCACCAAGGGCCTCGACCACCTGACCGAGCAGCGCAACGTCCCCGCCGAGGTGACGCTGCCCGACGGCGGCACCCTGCGTACCCGGCTCGCCGTCTCGAACGCCGACTTCCTGCGCGACTTCCGGCTCCCGGTGGCCACCGGCAGCGCCGAGGCGGTGTTCTCCGGCGGCGGCCTCTCGGTCGGCCAGGACTTCGCCGACGAGCACCACGTCTCGGTCGGCGACCAGTTCGCCGTCAACTACGGCGAGGGCCGCACCCAGACCCTCAGGGTCGCCGCCGTGATCAAGACCGGCAACCAGCTGTTCGACCAGCGCTTCTTCACCGACAGCGACACCGTCGCCAACGCGATGAACGGCCAACTGCCGCTCACCGGCGTGGCGTTCGGCACCGCGTCGGCCGGCGCGGACAAGGCCGCCGTGCTCGCCGACCTGCAGAAGTCGCTGGCCGAGTACCCGCAGCTGGTGGTCAAGGACCAGGCCGGCTACAAGGAGATGGTCAAGTCCCAGTTCGACCAGCTGCTCGCCATGGTCTACGGCCTGCTCGGCCTGACGATCGTGGTCGCCGTCCTCGGCGTGGTCAACACGCTGGCGCTGTCGGTGATCGAACGCACCCGGGAGATCGGCCTGCTGCGGGCCATCGGCCTGTCCCGCCGTCAACTGCGCCGCACCGTCCGGCTGGAGTCCGTGGTGATCGCCCTGTTCGGCGCCCTCCTCGGCACCGCACTCGGCCTCAGCTGGGGCGTCACCGCCCGCGCCGTCCTCTCCGAGCAGGGCCTGACGGTGCTGACCATTCCCACCGGAACCGTCGTCACCGTCCTGATCGGCTCCGTCCTGGTCGGCCTGGTCGCCGCCCTCGTCCCGGCCTTCCGCGCCGCGAGGATGAACGTCCTGGCCGCCATCGCCACCGACTGACGCACCACCGAACCACCCAGGCCCGCCCGGAGCACCCGCCCCGGGCGGGCCAGGCCTGCTCTCAGGCCACGGCGAACCGGCTGCCGTTCGGTGCAGCAGGAGTCGTAGGTTCCCCCACCTCCGGTGCGAGAGCCCCGGAAGGCGCCTGTAACAATCGCGCGCATGTCGGAATACCCCGTGCCCCCACTGCCCGCCGCGCCCGCGCTGACGCTGGCCGCCGCCGACCAGTGGCGGGCCGCCCGGGTGTGGCGGCGGCTGCACAGCCGCTGGCTGGCGCTGCTGCCGGTGGCGACGGCGGCGCTGGCGATCGCGTTCGACCACACGCCCGACCGGTGCGACGCACTGCGGGCCTGTACCGCGCCGTACGCCGAGAGCGCCGCGCCCGCCGTCCTGCTGGTGGAATTCCTGGTGCTGCTGCTGCGCCGGCGCACCGGCTTCGTGGTGCCGGCCGCGGCGGGCCTGCTGCTCTGGTTCCTGCCGAACGCGCTGCCGGGCCCCTGGCTGCCCGCCGTCGCCTGCGTCGCACACCTGCTGGCCGCCGCTGCGCTGTACCGGACGGAGGCCGGCAGGCGTCGCGCCGAGGCCCAACTGGCCACCTTGATGGGCCCGCCGGTGCCGTACCCGTGGACGCTGCAGGGCGGCGGCTCCCCGCTCGACCTGCCGCCGCTGCCCCGGGTGCGGCAGATCCTGGCCGCCCTGTTCGGGGCGGTCGCGGTGGTACTGCTGGCGGTCGGTGTGTGGCAGACCGAGGACGGCATCGACCGGGCCGCCCGCGCCGACCGGGTGTGGGGCACCGTGCGCAGCGTCGACGGCGGGGGCGACAGCACCACCGTCGAGTACCGGCTGCCGCACGAGTACCGGACGCTGACCGTCGAGGTGGACGGCGAACGCACGGTCGGCGAGGAGGTCCCGCTGCTGGTCGACGGCACCGGCTGGTACCGGGCCGCCGACGAGTGGCAGGACTCCGCCCCGTGGTGGCTCGGCGTCGGCGCGGCCGGCACCTTCGCCGTCCTGCTGGTCCTCTCCGCACGTCGCACCACCCTGGCACGCCGAACCATCGGGGACGCCGCTCCCGCACTCCGGGTCCGGGTCCGGCGGACGGCGAGCGGCGTCCTGGAGGTGCTGCCGGTGGACGGCGGCGACCGCGAGTCCGGCCTGTGGCGAGTGATGCCGTTCGGCGACGAAACCGCCCAGTACGCGCCCGCCGATCTCGACAACCCGGCCGCGTGGATACCCGATCCCGGCGCCGACGATGACGACGACGATGACGGTGATGACGAGGACGACGAGGACGCGCCGGTCGCCCCCGTCGAGGCCGACGCCCCCGTCGAAGCGCTGCTCTACCACTGGACCGGCCGCAACCGGCTCGTGGTGCTCCGCTCCCCGGAGGCGCCGCACAAGTGGACGGCCGCCCGCGCCGTCGTCCTCGCGGCACCGTCCGGGCGGCACCGCGACGGCGACCCGCGCGACGAGGCGGCGCAGGTGAAGGCCCAGGTCGCCCGCCACCTGGCGGACGACCGCGCCGAACAGCCCGACGGCCGTCCCGAACCGGCCCGAGTGTTCGGCCTGCCCACCGCGCTGCGCTGTGCGGCGGCCCCCGTCGCCGCCGTGCTGATCGGCGTGGTGATGAACTACCTCGCCGAGCAGGGCGGCCTGGTGGACGGCCTGATCCGCCCGCTGCTGATGGGAGGCGGGCTCCTGGTCGTCGTGGTGGACGGGTTCGGCTGGCAGCTCGCGGTGGACCGCGACGGGGTCGCCCTCAGCGGCGTGCTGCGGGTGCGCCGGGCAAGTTGGCAGCAGCTGACGGCGGCGGCGCTGCACAGCGGCCGCGTCACGGTGCGGTACCGCAGCCGGCCGCTGTTCGGCTTCGCCGCCGGCCCGGCCCGGCTGCTGCACCGTCACTTCGGCGGCGAGTTCGACCCGCAGCAGGTCGCCCGCACCGTCACCGCGCTCGCCCAGCGCCCGGAGCGCCGACCGCTGATCGCGCTGCCCGAGGGCGCGGTCGGCGCGACGATGTGGCTGAACCGCCTGGTGCTCGCCGGGTACCTGGTGTGGGCGGTGGCCCAGTACCTGTTGCGCTGACCTGCCGTCAGGCCGGGCAGCTGATCTCGCTGCCGCTCTCCGCGCCGGCCACCGGGCCGTCCCCCGCGGCGGTCGGTTCGGGCGCGGCGGCGGCCGGGCTCCGATAGTCGCTGCCCGCCACCACCTGGAAGGTCGCGCCCAGGTTCGGGACCTTGACCAGCTCGGCGTCCGGCAGCGCGGCGGCCAGCGTCTTCACCGACTCGTCCCAGCGCGGGTCGTAGCGGATAACCGTGCGGGTGGCGGCCGGGCCGTTGCCGGGCGCGTTGGACGGGGTGCCGGTGGTGGCGAACCCGGCCTTGCGGAGGTCCTCGTCGACCCGGTTGCCGAGGCCCTGCACGCCCGCGCCGTTCAGCACCTGGACCCGTACCTGGTCCGGGGGAACCGTTCCGGCAGCCGGCGCCGACGCCGTCGATGGGGCGGTCGCGGTCGCCGGGGCCGGACCGGTCAGCGGGCGCCCGGCCCGGACGGCGTCGAACAGCGCCTTCGCGCCCTTGTCGTCCCACAGCACGGTCGAGCCCCAGCCCTGCACCGGGTGGTCCACCGAGGACAGCGGCACCGTCGCGAAGTCCGCGTTCGACGCCGACAGGTCCTTCAACCGGGCCGCGAAATCCAGCAGTTCGGCGTTGCCCAGGCCCTTGTCGACCTTCACCGAGCGCAGCACGGTGTCCATCACCCCGGTCAGCCTCGCCGGGTTGAGCAGGGTGCCGCCGGAGGACGCCTGGTGCAGCAGCTGTGCCAGGAACTTCTGCTGACGGTGCATCCGCCCCAGGTCCGAGGAGCCGTCCACGTGCCGGGCCCGGACGTAGCGCAGCGCCCCCGCGCCGTCCAGCCGGCTGGTGCCGGCCGGCAGGTCGAGGCCCGAGAAGTCGTCCCGCAGCGGCTTGGGCGTGCAGACGTCGACGCCGCCGAGGGCGTCCACGGTGGAGACGAAGCCGAGGAAGTTCACCTCGATGTAGTGGTCGATCCGTAGCCCGGTGTTCTGCTCCACGGTGCGCACCGCCAGCGGCGCCCCGCCCATCCCGTACGCGGCGTTGATCTTGCCCTTGGCGGTGGCCACCTGCTTGCCGGAGACCCGGTCCTGGTGCGCGGGGATCTCCACGTACGAGTCGCGCGGCACCGAGACCACGGTGGCCCGGCCGTGGTCGGACAGTTGGACGATCATCATGGTGTCGGTGCAGTGGCAGGACTCGCCGCCCGCGTGCAGGACGTCCTTCAGGGTGGACTCCGAGATGCCCTCCCGTTCGTCGGTGCCGACCACCAGGAAGGTCGACGCCCCGTCGTCCGCGGGCCGGTCCGGGCCGCCGCCGATCGCGTCCACCCGGCCCAGCGAGGAGCCGACACCGTTCAGCACCGCCCAGCCCGCGCACGCGGTGGCCAGCACCGAGCAGGAGAGCGTGCCCGCCACCCAGAGCCCCCAGCGCCGACGACCCGTCCAATGGGATCCGGACAGGCGTTCGATCGGGCGGTGAGCAGGCATCTTCCGGATGCTAGGCGCTGCGGCCCGCCGCACCCGGGCGGCGCGCCGGACCGGGGCCGACCCGGGCCGACACCCGCCGGTCCGCGCCGGTACGCTCGGGCACGATGAACACCAAGGCTGCTGAGGAGCTGCCGGCGGTCTCCGTGATCATGCCGGTGCTCGACGAGGAACGTCACCTGCGCACTGCCGTCCACCGGATCCTGGAGCAGGAGTACGACGGCGAACTGGAAGTGGTGATCGCACTCGGCCCGTCCACCGACCGGACCGACGAGATCGCCGCCGCCCTGGTCGCCGAGGACCCCCGGGTGCGCACCGTCCCCAACCCGACCGGCCGCACCCCCGCCGGCCTGAACGCCGCGATCCGGGCCAGCCGGCACCCCGTGGTGGTCCGAGTGGACGGCCACGGGCTGCTGACGCCCGGATACATCGCCACCGCCGTCCGGCTGCTGAACGAGATGGACGCCGCCAACGTCGGCGGCATCATGCACGCCGAGGGCGAGACCGAGTGGGAGCGGGCCGTCGCCACCGCGATGACCTCGAAGATCGGGGTCGGCAACGCGGCCTTCCACACCGGCGGCCTGGCCGGCAAGGCCGACACCGTCTACCTCGGGGTGTTCCGCCGCGAGGTGCTGGAGCAGCAGGGCGGCTACAACGAGGAGTTCATCCGCGCCCAGGACTGGGAGCTGAACTACCGGATCCGGCAGGCCGGCGGACTGGTCTGGTTCACCCCGCAGCTGAAGGTCACCTACCGGCCCAGGCCGACCCCGCGCGCCCTCGCCAAGCAGTACAAGGACTACGGCCGCTGGCGTCGCGTCGTCACCCGCTACCACCGCGGCTCGGTCAACCTGCGCTACCTGGCGCCGCCGGCCGCCCTGCTGGGCGTGGTCGGCGGCCTGGTGCTGGGCGCGGCGCTGCATCCGGTGTTCCTGGTGCTGCCGGGCGGCTACTTCGCGGCGATCGTCGCCGGCGGCCTGGCGGAGGGTCGCGGCCTGTCCGCCAAGGCCCGGGTGCAGGTGCCGCTGGCCCTCGCCACCATGCACCTGAGCTGGGGCTTCGGCTTCCTCACCTCGCCGCGCAAGCTGGCCCGCAAGGTGATCGCCTCCACCGCGCCCGCGCCGATTGACCCGGCCGCCGCCACCGGCGCCTGACCGGCCGTCAGGGACGGTCCCCGGAAGTCCGGACGGGGGCCGTCCACCCGCGCTAGGGTCGCGCCATGACGAGCAGCGACCCCAGGATCGAGGCCACCGCCGACGTCGACCCGCGCGCCGCCGTCGGCCCGGGCAGCACCGTCTGGCACCTCGCCCAGGTCCGCGAGCACGCCGAGATCGGCGCCGAGTGCATCATCGGACGCGGCGCCTACGTCGGCCCCGGCGTGAAGCTCGGCGACCGGGTCAAGCTCCAGAACCACGCCCTGGTGTACGAGCCCGCGGTGCTGGAGGACGGCGTCTTCGTCGGCCCCGCCGCCGTCCTCACCAACGACCTGTACCCGCGCTCCGTCGACCCGGACGGCCGGCTCAAGCGCGGCGACGACTGGCACGCCCGCGGTGTCACGCTCCGGCAGGGCTGCTCGGTCGGCGGCCGGGCCGTGCTGGTGGCCGGTGTCACCGTCGGCCGGTGGGCCCTGGTCGCGGCCGGCGCGGTGGTGCACCGGGACGTCCCCGACTTCGCGCTGGTCGTCGGGGTGCCCGCCCGCCGGATCAAGTGGGTCGGCCGGGCCGGCGAACCGCTGGAGCCGGCCGGCGACGGCCGCTGGCGTTGCCCGCGCACCGGCGAGCAGTACACCGAGACGGGCCCCGACACCCTCGTCCCGGACGCCGAACTCCCGTCCTGAACCGGCTATTTGAACTTCGACGCGCACACGTTGGTGTCGTCCGCGCGGACCCGCTGGAGATCCTTCGGGGCCCCGGTCGGCGACGCCGACGGCGTGCCCGCCCCGACGAAGTCCGCGCCCAGCACCACCGTCACGCCCGCCGACCGGCCGCCGGCCCGCAGCGCCGTCGCGGGCAGGCCGAGCGCCGCGGCCACCGCCTGCGCCCGGTCCTCCTGGCCCGCCGGGTAGGACACCGAACCGGTCGTCCGGGCCTCCACGTTGCTGCCGGTGACGGCCAGCGCGAAACCCTTCGCCCGCAGCAGCGACACCGCCCGCCCGGCCTGCCCGGGCGTCCCGGTGCCGTTGCGGACCGTCACCCGCACCGCCTCGGCGTCGATCGGCGGCGGCTCAGAGGCGCTGACCGACGGCGTCGGGGAGGCCGGCGGAGCGGTCTCGGTCAGCGAACGGTCGGCGGCGATCATCGCGAACAGCTGCTGTGCGTCGCCGGGCTTGAGGACCAGCCGGTTGTTGTCCGTCGGGTCGTCCAGCACCGGCACGGTGGTGAAGGTGATGTTCCGGGTGTTCACCCGGGAGACGTCGAGCGCCAGGTCCTTCAGCCGGTTGACGTCGTCGATGGCGCTGTCCACGGTCAGCGCCCTGGTGGCGGCGTCCGCCAGGTTCCACAGCTTGGCCGGGCTGGTCAGGGTGTCGCTGCTCTTCATCTTCCGGATCATCGAGCTGATGAACTGCTGCTGCAGCGGAATGCGGGTCAGATCGCCGCCCAGGCCCACCGCATGACGGGTCCGGACGAACGCCAGCGCCTCCTCGCCCTGCACCACGTGCCGTCCGGCGGTCATCCGCAGGTGCGAGTACGGGTCGTCGATGGCGGTGGCCGCGCACACCTCGACGCCGCCGACCGCCGTGGAGAGTGACTTCACCGCCTCGAAGTTGACCATCATGAAGTGGTCGATCCGGACGCCGGTCAGCTTCTCCACGGTCTTCCACGTGCAGCCCGGGTCCCGCCCGTCCTGGCCCAGGCTGGTGTTGAACATCGCCCGCGCCGAGCCGGGGATCCGCTTCTCCCCGCTCCGGCAGTCCGGGACGGTCACCATCAGGTCGCGCGGGATCGACAGCACCGTGGCGTTGCTGCGGTCCTTGGAGATGTGGAACAGCAGCGTGGTGTCCGCGTGCCCGGTCGACCCCTCGTCACCGTAGTCCCGGCCCAGGCCGACCCGGCTGTCGGTGCCGATCACCAGCAGGTTCAGCGCGGCGTTGCCCGCCCGCGGCCGCTCCGACTCGTCGCCGACCTGGACGTTCACCGAGGAGATGTTCCGGTTCAGGTGCCGGTACACGTAGAGCGCGCCGCCGCAGCCCGCCGCCAGCACCAGGCCCAGCGCGCCCGCCGCCCAGGTCAGCAGCCGCCGCCCGCGCACCACCCGGCCGCGCCGCCGCGCCGACCGTCCGCCCGCTGCCGCACTGGCGCCCGTCCGTCCGGCCGGCCGGGCCCGCGGTACCTCGGTCCGCGCTGTTCCGGCCCGCGGCGCCCCGGCCCGGCCTTCGGAGGCCCGCCGGGCCGCGTCCGGGCGGAGCCGGAACTCGCCGGTCTCCGGGTCGAGCACCCACTGGTCGGCCGGATCGGCGTCCGGCTGCCCCGAGTCGTCCGAGCGGTGTCCGCTGTTCATCCGGGCCACCCTAGACGAGCCCGATCGGCGAACCGCCCGGCTACGAGCCGCCGTCACCCGGCGGAGCGGCGGGAAACGACAACGGCGCGCCCCACCCGGCCGGTTGACCGGGCGAAGCGCGCCGCACAGGGCCTGAACGCTCAGCCGAGACGCAGTGTCACTCGTTCGGATTCGATCCGCTGCTGCCACTGACGATCCGTCAACTCGCCGGAGTTCCGGCACAGCACGACCGACGCCCCGGCCGCCAGCGGCGCCAGCAGACCCGCCTCCAGCCCCGCCCAGTCGTCGAAGGACAGCGTCGACAGCACGCGGCTCCCGCTGTCCAGACCCAGCCGGGCCGCACCCTCCCGGGCCAGCGCCACCGTCTGCTCGCCCGTCAGCGTCAACGCCAGCCCGTCCACCGCGGTCTCCAGCGCCACCGCCTGCGGATCCACCGGCGAGTACGGGGCGAACCGGTCGCCCTGCCCGGGCACCTCCGCCGCGTAGTCCAGGAACCCGTCCGGCCGCTGCGGGAACCGGCCGCCCAGCGGACGCAGCGCCAGCGCCACCCGCTCCCCGGGGCACTCCTGCGCCGCGGCCAGGCCGTCCGGACCCGACACCACCAGATCCGCGTCCTTCGGCTCACCGGCCGGCACCGCGACCACACCCACCGACCAGCACGCCAGCAGCCACACCGCACTCTGCCAGTGCGCCGGCAGCAGCAGCGCCGCCCGGTCGTCCGGCGAGGCGTTCAGCTCGTCCTGCAACAGGTTGGCCGTCTTCGCCACCCAGTTGTCGAAAGTCTTCGCCGACAACTCCACCCGTTCCCCGGTCGAGTCGTCGTAGAAGGTCACCAGAGGGCGGGACGGATCGGCACCGGCCCCGGCGCGCAGGTAGGCCTGCAGCAGCTCGGCGGGGGTGCGGGCGTCGGCAGCGAAAGGCGCAGTCATGGTGCGCCCCAGCCTACGTCCTGCGCCCGGCCCGACGGGAGGGTGCCCGCCCGTCCACCCGCTCCGCCGCGTTACCCTCGCAGACGCGCCCGCCACCCGCACACCCCCGAGGAACCCCGATGCCAGAGCTGACCCGACAGTGGCGGCCCGGCTACCCCCTCGACCTCGGCCGCACCCTCTACCCGCTGCAACGCGGCACCGGCGACCCCGCCTTCCGCCGCGACCCCGACGGCACCGTCTGGCGCGCCTCCCGCACCCCCGACGGCCCCGGCACCCTGCGCATCCGGCCCGACCGCGACGAGCTGGCCGCCACCGCGTGGGGTCCCGGTGCGGACTGGCTGCTCCGGCAGCTCCCCGCCCTGCTCGGCGCCGAGGACGACCCGGCCGGACTCGTCCTCCCGCCCGGGCCGCTCCGCGACGCCCAACGCGCCTGCCCCGGACTCCGGTTGACCCGCACCGGCCTGGTCCTGGAATCCCTCGTGCCTGCCATCCTGGAGCAGAAAGTCACCACCGGCGAGGCCTACCGCGCCTGGCGCACCCTGCTCCGCGACCACGGCGCCCCCGCCCCCGGCCCCGCCGCCGACCTCGGCATGCGGGTCGCGCCCTCCGCCCGCGACTGGTCCCTCGTCCCCAGCTGGGCCTGGCACCGGGCCGGCGTCGACCCCAAACGCTCCGCCACCGTCCAACGCGCCGTCCGCCTCGCCGCGAAGCTCGAAGCCGCGTCCGCCATGCCCTCCGCCGACGCCTTCGCCCGCCTCACCGCCGTCCCCGGCATCGGCGCCTGGACCGCCGCGGAAACCCTGCAGCGCAGCAACGGCGACCCCGACGCGGTCTCGGTCGGCGACTTCCACCTCCCCAACATCGTCGGCTGGGCCCTCGCCGGCCGCCCCCGCAGCGACGACGCCCAGATGCTCACCCTCCTGGAGCCCTACCGGCCCCACCGCCACCGCCTCTGCCGCATCCTCCCCCTCACGGGCGCCCGCCCCCCGAAGTACGGGCCGCGGCTGACCCCGAACGACCACAGGAGCAGGTGAGTCCTTTCAGGGGCCGGGGGTGCGCATCAAGGGGCCCGGGGAACGGCGGGGCCAAGTCTGCGGAGGGTCAACAGGGCGCTTTGCGTTCCGCCGTTTCTGGTCCCCGTCCTTGACTCCGCCCCGCCGTTCCCATGTTCTCTCTACCTGACCGTCAAAAAATCGTCCGCCGTCCGCGCCTGACGCTCCTTCGGCGCGTCCGCCGGGCGGCCCACGGCGATCGCGCCCATCGGGTCCCAGGTCGGCGGGAGGTCGAGGACGTCGCGGACGGTCTCGCGGCAGAACATCGTCGAGGACACCCACGCGGAGCCGTACCCCTCGCCGGTGAGGGTGACCAGCAGGTTCTGGACGGCGGCCCCGATCGCGACCGTGAACATCTCCCGCTCCGCGCCGGCCCGCCGCTCGTCGGGGTAGTCGTGCGACCCGTCCATCACCAGGCAGGGGATCACCAAGTACGGTGCGCCGCGCAGCACTTCGCCACGGGCGGTGCGCCGTGCGATGCGCTCCTCGGGCCAGCCGTCGAGCTCCCGCAGGTCGCGCTGCCAGGCGCCGAGCATCGCGTCCAGGAGCCGGGTCCGGCTCTCCGCGGTTTCGAGCAGCACGAACCGCCACGGAGTGGTGTGGTGCGGGGCCGGGGCGGTCACCGCCGCGGCGACGGCGCGGCGGACCGCGTCGCCGTCCACCGGTTCGTCGGTGAAGCTGCGGACCGTCCGCCGCAGCGTGACGGCCTCCCGGATCGCCTCCGAGGTGCCCAGCCGGAACATGTCCTCGGCCGCGGGGCGGATCATCGTCGCGGCCCCGTCCCCGTCCTGCGCGGTGACCAGGTGGGGCAGCCCGCGGACGACGGCGACGGGTGTGCCGGTGGCCTTGCCCTTCACCAGGTCGGCGGCGGCGGCGAGTTCGTCGGCGGTGGCGGTGACGGTCAGGTGCAGCTGGTTGCCGTGGCTGTCGGTCCGGCCGCGGTGGTCCTCCAGGGCCGACAGTCCGGCGGCGCCGATGGCCACGTCGGTGAGCCCGTTGCGCCAGGGCCGCCCGAAGGTGTCGGTGACCAGGACGGCGAGCCGACGGCCGGTCAGTTCCTGGAGCCGGGCCCGAAGGCGGCGCGCGGACGCGTCCGGGTCGACGGGCAGCAGCAGGACGGTGCCGGGGGCGGTGTTGGACGCGTCGACGCCCGCGGCGGCCATCACCAGGCCGTTGCGGTTCTCGACGATCCGGGCCCGGCCGCGCCGGGCGACCACCCGAACGGTCTCGGCGTCGATCGCGGCTTCGCGGTCCTCGGCGTGCACCAGCCGGCCCTCGGCCTTGGAGACCACCTTGGAGGTGACCACCAGGATGTCGCCGTCCTCGAACTCGCCGGCCTTGGCGATCAGTTCGGCGAGGTCGTCGCCCGCAGCGATCTCCGGCAGCCCGGTGACGGGGAGCAACCGCAGCCCGTCGGCGGTCACTTGGCGACCTCGGCGGCCAACTCCAGGGCGGCGCGGGCCATCTCGGCGGTGGCGTCGAGGTCGGTCATCAGCAGCGGCACGGCCCGGCAGGCGATCCCGGCGGCCTCCACCGCGGCGACGGCGGCGGCGTCCGAGGTGTCGACCAGCCAGCCGTCCAGCAGCCCGCCGGAGGCGCGCGAGCCGTAGTGCTCGGCGACGGCGGCGGCGGAGGTCTCCACGCCGATGGCGGCGAGCACCTTGTCGGCCATGCCGCGCACGGGCGCGCCGCCGACGATGGGGGACAGGCCCACCACGGGGGCGCTCGCGCCGGCCACCGCCTCCCGGATGCCGGGGACGGCGAGGATGCTGCCGATCGACACCACCGGGTTCGACGGCGGCAGCAGGACGAGGTCGGCCCCGCCGATGGCCTCCAGCACGCCGGGCGCGGGCCTCGCGGCGTCCGCGCCGACCGGGATGATCGCCTCGGCGTCGACCGCGGCGTGCAGCCGCACCCAGTACTCCTGGAAGTGCACCACCCGCGGTCCGTCCGCGTCGGTGATCCGGACGTGCGTCTCCACCCGGTCGTCGCTCATCGGCAGCAGCCGCACGCCCGGCTTCCAGCGGATGCACAGCGCCTCGGTGACGGCGGACAGCGGGTAGCCGGCGTCGATCATCTGGGTGCGGACGAGGTGGGTGGCGAAGTCCCGGTCGCCGAGCCCGAACCACTCGGGGCCGACGCCGTAGGCCTTCATCTCCTCCTTGATCGACCAGGTCTCGTCGCGGCGGCCCCAGCCCTGCTCCTCGTGGATGCCGTCGCCGAGGGTGTACATCACGGTGTCCAGGTCGGGGCAGACCTTGAGCCCGTACAGGTGGATGTCGTCGCCGGTGTTCCCGATCACGGTGATCTCGTCGGAGGGCGAGACCGCCGCCCGCAGTCCGCGCAGGAACCTGGCCCCGCCGATTCCACCCGCCAGTGCAGTGATTCGCATGGCTTCATCCTGCCAGCGCGTCAGTGCACCCGGTGACGGTCCCGCCGAGTGGCGGCCGGGTACTGGTTCATCTCGACCAGGCCGGGCGTGTACAGGTGGACGGAGACGGCGGGCTCCAGCGCGGCGTTGACCATCTCGTGCAGGTGGCCGGTGGCGAACACCCGTACGCCGCCGGGGCCCAGGGCGCGCGAGCCCTCGCCGTCGGCCGTCAACGCGCGTTCGGTGAGCTCGCCCTGAAGGACCGTCATCACGCCCGCCGAGGGGCCGTGGTCGTGGAAGCCGCTGGACTGGCCGGGCAGCCAGCTGAGCAGCCACACCTCGTAGCCGGGGCCGGTCTCCAGCCGGGCGTACCAGCGGGTCAGCGCGTCGTAGCGGACCAGCGGCTCCCAGCGGGCGCGGTCGGCGGCGATCTCCCGCACCAGCCGGGCGTAGCCGGCGACGGTGGTGGGGTGGCCGGGCAGGTCGGTGCGGGCCAGGTGCGGGAAGGCCGTCGGGTCGCCCGCGATGGACACGTCGCTCAGGCCGTCCGTCCAGCGCGGGGCCGCGGCGGGCCGGGGGAGGGGCAGCTGCTTGCGGTCGCGGTTGCGCTTGCGGAGGCGGGGCATTCGCACGGGGTGACGTCCTCGGGTTCGGCTGCGGGCAAGGATCAGCCGGATCCGCGAGAGCGTTCAGGGGGACTGTCGCGCGGTCGGCCTCTGTTCCGGGGGCGGCGCGCGGTGGGACGCGGGCGCCTAGATACAGCGGAGACAGCGGCAACAACACGAGGAGTTCGCGGCAGTGCCGAGGAGCGCCTGGCGGCGCCGGTCGGAGAAGAGGGCCGGGAACTCGGACATGCGGGCAAGCAGACCGCAACCGACCCTCCAGTGTCAAGGAGCCAGGTCGGACATTCGGGTCACATCGTCCTGGAACCACCGGATGGGGTGATAAACGCCCATTCAGGTTTGGATGGGAAGATCATGGGGAACAGACGCCGTGAGATCGCCCTGGACCGGCGCGGCCGGGTGTGATCGGACGGACTGACGGCAGGTCAGGAACCCGGTGGGATGTCCAGGTTGTCCGGATATGTACACTATTCGTAGTGGCTTGGTTCCGGGGAGTGAATCCTTGGCCCAATACCAGAGCTCGGCTTGACTGGGCCAGAGTGACGCAACTGTAATTTCTCTCGTGTCGTTCCGCCGCACCGGCAACGGCAACACCACGGGGACGCCAAGAGGGGCAGAGGAGGCGCGCCAGAATGAGCGAGCTCTTTGAGCTGTTGATCGGTGAGGGCATCGAGGAAGACGAAGAGGAACTCGGCTGGCAGGAGCGCGCGTTGTGCGCCCAGACCGACCCCGAGTCGTTCTTCCCCGAGAAGGGCGGATCCACCCGGGAGGCCAAGAAGGTCTGCCTGGCGTGCGAGGTCCGCGCCGAATGCCTGGAGTACGCCCTCGCCAACGACGAGCGGTTCGGCATCTGGGGCGGGCTCTCCGAGCGCGAACGCCGCCGACTGAAGAAGAGCGCGGTCTGACCTCCCCGCAGACCTCACCCGTGCCGGCGCCCCACCATCAGGTGGGGCGCTTTCGCATGTCCGCAACAGCCGGGCCGGCAGCGCAGATACCCGTTGCACCGTCTCTTCACACCACCCGGGACAACCGGGCCACCCGGAGCCGTTAGTGTGGTGCGTCATCTGCCGTCAAACCCGAACCGGTGGTCCGCGCACCTGATGACCGTCTACAGCCACCAGAGCGGCTTCTCCGCTGCCAGGCCACCCGCCTATCCGCGCCATCTGGTCACCGCGGTGATCGTCTCGCACGACGGCGCCCGCTGGCTGCCCCAGGCACTCGCCGGGCTGCTCGGCCAGGACCGGCAGGTCCAGCGCATCCTCGCCGTCGACACCGGCTCCACCGACAACTCCCCGCAGCTGCTCGCCGACACCCTCGGCGACTGGCTCCCCGACAGCGGCCCGCAGATCCTCGGCCGCCGGGTCGGCTTCGGCCGCGCCGTCGGCGAAGCCGTCTTCAACAGCCCGCCGCTGCGCCCCGAGGACCTCACCTACAGCCTCGACCCGTCCGGGTACGACCCGGTCACCGGCGGCTGGGACGACTTCGGCGACCCGCTCGCCCACGAGGACGACCTCGGCCGCGGCGGACCGCGCGAGACCCGGCCGGTCGAATGGCTCTGGCTGCTGCACGACGACTGCGAACCGCAGACCGACGCCCTGCGCCGACTGCTCCAGGTCGCCGACTCCACCCCGACCGCCGCCGTGGTCGGCCCCAAGCTCCGCTCCTGGTACGACCGCAGGCAGCTGCTCGAAGTCGGCGTCAGCATCGCCCGCTCCGGCCGCCGTTGGACCGGACTCGACCGCCGCGAGCAGGACCAGGGTCAGCACGACCAGGTCCGCCCGGTGCTCGCCGTCTCCACCGCCGGCATGCTGGTCCGCCGCGACGTGTTCGAGGAACTCGGCGGATTCGACAAGGCGTTGCCGCTGATGCGCGACGACACCGACTTCTGCTGGCGGGTCAACGCGGCCGGCCACCGGGTGGTGGTCGCCCCCGACGCGGTGCTCCGGCACGCCGAGGCCGCCAGCCGCGAACGTCGCGCCATCGACTGCGGCCCCGCCCACCCGCACCGGGTCGACAAGGCCGGCGCCGTCTACACCCTGCTCGCCAACTCCAAGGGCGCGTTGTTCCCGTACGTCCTGCTCCGGCTGATCCTCGGCACCATCACGCGGGTGATCGCCAGCCTGGTCGGCAAGGACCCCCGGCAGGCCTACGACGAGATCGCCGGCCTCGGCCACGAACTGCTGCGCCTGCCACGGCTGATGGCCGCCCGGGCGCGCCGCCGCAAGACCCGCTCGGTCGACTCGCTGGACGACCGGACGCTGTTCCCCGCGCCCGGCGCCACCGTCCGGCTGGCCGTCGAGAACGTGGTCGGCTCGCTCGGCATCGGCGGCGGCGACGACGCCGGCGCGGGCCGGCACGGCTCCGTCGAGTCCGGCCCCGGCGAGGACGACACCGACGACCTGGTGGTCGAACAGTTCGCGCTGCTCAAGAAGTTGGTGCGCCGACCCGCCCCGGTGCTGTTCGCCGCGCTGCTGCTGTTCGCGCTGGTCGCCTGCCGCAACCTGATCGGCTCCGGCTTCCTGCAGGGCGGCGCGCTGCTGCCCGCGGGCGACGGCGCGGCCGGGCTGTGGAACATGTTCGCCGATCCCTGGCACCCCGTCGGCACCGGCTCCACCGCCACCGCCCCGCCCTACCTCGGCGTGCTGGCCGTCCTCTCCTGGCTGCTGTTCGGCCACGCCGACCTGGCGCTCACCCTGATCGTGGTGCTGTCCGTGCCGCTCGCCGCGGTCAGCGCCTACCTGGTCTCCCGGCCGCTGATCGCCTCCAAGCTGGTCCGCGCCTGGGCCAGCGCCACCTACGCGCTGCTGCCCGCCGCCACCGGCGCGCTCGCCCAGGGCCGGATCGGCACCGCGGTGCTCGCCGTGCTGCTGCCCCCGCTGGCCCGCGCCGCCGCGATCACCGCCGGTCTCGGCATCCGCAAGGAGACCGCCGCCAAGGGCGCCCGCCCCGGCTGGCGCTCCGCCTGGATGACCGTGCTGATGCTCACCGTCATCACCGCGTTCGTCCCGCTCGTCTGGGCCATAGCGGTGCCGCTGTGCCTGGCCGCGCTGGTCCACGCGGTGGTCCGCGGCGGCGCGTTCGGCTCCGGCGTGCAGGCGGTGCGGCTGCTCGGCCTGCGGGTCGCGGTGATCCTCGGCGTGCCCGTGCTGGTGCTCGCGCCCTGGTCGATCGAGGTCCTCACGCACCCGTCCCGGCTGCTGCTGGAGGCCGGCGTCCCCGGCTTCAGCGGCCCCGCCGCGGACCCGCTCGGCCTGGTGCTGGTCAACCCCGGCGGCGCCGGCGTCCCGCCGGTGTGGCTGTCGGCCGGCGTGGTGCTGTCCGCGCTCGCCGCGCTGCTGCGCGCCGACCGCCGCCGCGCGGTGCTCGCCGCCTGGGGCGCGGCCGCCGCCGGACTGGTCTTCTCGGTCGTGGTGGCCGGCACCACCGTCACCCCCGCCTCCGGCGGGTCCGACACCGCCGCCTGGGCCGGCCCGGCCACCCTGCTGGCCGGCGTCGCGCTGCTGGCCGCCGCCGCGATCGGAGCGGACGGCGCCAACGCCCGGGTCTCCGGCATCGCGTTCGGCTGGCGGCAGCCGGTCGCCGCGCTGGTGCTGGCCTTCGCCGTGCTCGCCCCGGTCGGCACCGCCGCCTGGTGGGCGATCGTCGGCGCCGACGGCCCGCTGCGGCGCGACACGGCCGCGCAGGTCCCGGCGTTCATCGCGGAGGCCGGCGACACCACCGACCGCTCCCGCACCCTGATGGTCACCGGCGACGCCGACGGCACTGCCATCCGCTACGCGCTGGTCCGCGGCGCCGGCCTGACCACCGGTCAGGCCGAGGGCACCGTGGACGCGGCCGCCGATCAGCAGCTCGGCCAGGTCACCGCCAAGCTGCTGGCCGGTTCCGGCGGCGACCTGGCCCGCACGCTGGCCGGGTACGGCGTCAGCTACATCCAGGTCAAGGACCCGGTGATCGGCAAGGTCCGGGACGTCCTCGACACCACGCCGGGCGTGATCCGGCTCAGCCTCGACCACGGCATCGGCCTCTGGCAGGTCTCCGCCGTCCCCGGCAGCCGGGCCCAGATCGTCAGCCCCGGCGCCGTCCCGGTGGTCGTCCCGTCCGGCGCCCACGACATCTGGACCACCATCCCGGCCGGCCCGGCCGACCGGCAGCTGCGGCTCGCCGAACAGGCCGATTCCGGCTGGCAGGCCACCCTGGACGGCAAGCCGCTCAAGGCCGTCACCCTGGACGGCTGGGCGCAGGGCTTCCAGCTGCCCGCCGAGGGCGGCCGACTGGACGTCACCCGCACCGGCGGCCTGCTGCACACCGGCTGGGCCTGGGCGCAGCTCGCGCTCGGCGTGGTCGTGCTGGTGCTCGCGCTGCCCGGCCGGCGCAACCACAACGACGACGACCTGCCGGAGGAGGTGGTCGCCGCCCAGGCGCTGGCCGCCGCCGCGCAGGCCCAGGCCCCCGCGCCCGGCAGCCGCCGGGCCCGCCGGCTCGCCGAACGCGGCGAGGGCGGCGACGGCGACGACCCGCAGGCCGAGCCGGGCGTCTACACCGCCGGCGTCCCGGCCCAGCAGGCCGGCGAACCCGAGCCCGCCCCGGCCTACCGGGCCGAGCCCGAGCCGTTCGCCGACCCGTACCAGGCGGACCCGTACCAGGCCGATCCCTACCAGGCGGACCCGTACCAGCAGCAGGGCTACCAGTCCGACGGCTACGGCTACGACTACACCCAGCAGCAGCCGGTCGGCGCGCCCCAGCAGCCCGAGACGTACGACCAGTACGGGCAGCAGCCCGGCTACGGCTACGACACCCCGCCCGCCCAGGGCTGGACCGACCCGTACGCCGCCGGCTACCCGCAGCAGCAGGACGGGCAGCAGCAGGCCTGGCTGCCCGAGCAGCAGCAGCCCACCACCTACTACGACCCCAACGACCCCTACGGCGGCGGCCACCACCCGCAGCAGCCCGGGACGGGGAGCTGACCCGCGATGAAGAAGCCCACCCTGAAAGCTCCCAAGCTGAAGGCCCCGAAGCTGAAGGCGCCCGACCTGAGCGCGGTGAAGGGCGGCAGCCGCACCGGCCAGTCGCTGCTCGCCGGAGCCGCCGTGCTCGGCCTGGTGTTCGGCATCGCCGAGCTGCGCGCGCCCGCCGCCCCGGCGGCGGGCGAGGCCGGCAAGCGCACCACCACGCAGGTGGAGCGCACCGCACTGGTCTGCCCGCCGCCGCTGCAGGGCGCGGTCGGCTCGACCGCCCTGACGCTGTTCAGCCCCGAGGGCGGCGCCGGCAGCGCGGGCACCGGCCTGCTCGGCGACGTCACGCCCGACAACGTGCTGGCCGCGCAGAGCCCCGTCCGGCCCGCCGCGAGCGCCTCCGGCCAGCCGTCCGACGCGCCGTCGGGCGGCCCCGCCAAGCCCGCCGGGCCGGTGCTCGACGGCCGCGTCACGCTGGCCAAGCCCGGCGTCCCGGTCAGCGGTCCGGCCGCCAACAACGACAGCGCCCCCGGCACCTTCGCGATCGCCACCGGCAACCTCGCCCCCGGCTTCACCGCCACCCAGACCACCACCTCCGAGCAGGGCTCCGCGGCGCTGTCCGGCATCCGCTGCGCGCCGTCCGGCACCAGCTTCTGGTTCGCCGGCGCCAGCACCGCCGCCGACCGGTACGACTACGTCACCCTGGTCAACGCCGACAGCCTGCCCGCCGTGGTCGACCTGCGGATGTACGGCGACAAGGGCCTGATCGAGAACGACCTGGCCACCGGCCTCGCGGTCGCCCCCGGCACCTCGCAGCAGGTCCTGCTCAGCGGGCTCACCAAGGGCCAGGTCGGCGACCTCGCCGTCCACGTGGTCGCCCGCAGCGGCCGGGTCGGCGTCGGCGTGCACGCCCGCGACGGCGCCAAGGGCGCCGACTGGCTGGAGCCGTCGGCGGACCCGGCCGCCTCCGTCACCATCCCCGGCATCCCCGCGGACGTCACCACCGCCCACCTGGTGGTCGCCACCGACTCCCCGGACGACGCCGACCTGAAGGTCCAGCTGTCCGGCAAGAACGGCTGGTTCACGCCCGCCAACAAGGAGACCATCCACGTCAAGGCCGGCATGACCGCCACCCTGGACTTCCAGTTCGCGGCGGAGTCCCGGGAGGGCGCCAGCGCGATCCGGCTCACCCCGTCCGACCCCGCCCACGCCACGCCCGTCGTCGCCGGACTGCGGGTCGACCGGGAGAACAAGGGCAAGACCGAGGCCGCCTGGCTGGCCGGCGGCGCCCCCGTCGGCACCCGGGCCTCGATCGCCGACAACCGGGCCGGGCAGACCGCCCTGCTGCTGACCGCCACCGACGCGGACGCGAAGGTCCGGGTCACCTCCTCGGCCGGCGCGAGCGGCGGAGCCCCGGCGAGCAAGGAGGTGGCCGTTCCGGCGGGCACCACCGTCACCGTGGACGGCATCGACCCGGCCGGCGTGAACGGGCCCTACGCGATCACCGTGGAGACCCTCAGTGGCGGCCCGGTGCTGGCGGCCCGTCAGCTGTCCATCGGCGCCCGGGACGTTCCCACCTTCACCACCCAGCAGCTGCGCGACGACCGCGCCACCGTCCAGGTGCCGCAGGTCGCCGGCGACGCCGGAGTGGTGCTCAAGTAGCGCGGCACGCACCGGCCGGGGCCCCGCGGCCCCGGTCGGGAAGGCCCCGTCGGGAAGGCCTGGCCGGGAGCGCCTACTCCTCGCCGTACCGCGGGTCGATCGCGTCCGGCGACAGCCCCAGCAGCTCCGCGACCTGCTCGATCAGGATCTCGTGGACCAGCGCGGCCCGGTCCTCCTTCGACTTGGCGCGGATCTCCACCGGCCGCCGGTAGACCAGGATCCGGCTGCGCCGCCCCTTCGCGCCCGGGATCACCCGGCCGAGCGGCACCCCGTCCGGCTCCGGCTCGCCCTTGACCGGCAGCGGGACCTCCAGGACGGCGAACTCCACGTCCTCCAGCTGCGGCCAGCGGCGCACCAGCCGTTCCATCGACTCCCGGACGTAGTCGTCGAAGAGCTCGGACCGGGTCAGCGAAATGGGCACCTGCGGCGGGGCCAGCGGCCCGCGCAGGCCGCGGCCGTGCCGGTCGCGGTGCCTGCGGCGGCCGGGACCGGGGGGTGACGAGGGTGTCGAGCTCTCCATAGCAGTGTCGAGCGTAGTCCCTGGATGCCCGGAAGTGGACCACCCGAGCACGGCGCGTGACGGCTCCGGGACACGCGCGCCGGGGGCGGGTCTTCGCGGCCCGGTCCCACTTGCGGTACCGTCCACCCTCGTGAGCTCTGTACGTCGTTGTTCGCGGACCGCGTGCGGCCGTCCGGCCGTGGCGACGCTGACGTACGTCTACGCGGACTCCACCGCAGTGCTCGGCCCGCTGGCGACGTACGCCGAACCGCACTGTTACGACCTGTGCGCCGAACACGCCGAGCGCCTCACCGCCCCGCGCGGCTGGGAGGTGGTCCGGCTGGCCGCCGAGGCCGGGCCGCTGCGGCGCAGCAGCGACGACCTGGAGGCGCTGGCCAACGCGGTGCGCGAGGCCGCCCGTCCGCAGGAGCGGACGACGCGTCAGGGCACCCCGCCGGACGGCGAGTCGGGCCGCCGCGGCCACCTGCGGGTGCTGCGCTCCCCGGACAGCTGAACCGGCCGACACCTCTGCGTTCCCCGGGCCGGGTACGCTGCCCCTCTGCGGCTCGGACGACGCGTCCGGCAGGCGCGCAGCACATCGCAGCACACACACGGGAGCATTCTGGTGCGGGACCTCAAGCAGCTTGTGAAGGCGTACGACGTCCGGGGCGTCGTGCCGGACCAGTGGGACGAGTCGCTGGCGTACGCCTTCGGTGCGGCGTTCGTCGAGGTGGTCGGCGGCAGCGCGATCGTCGTCGGTCACGACATGCGCCCGTCCTCGCCCTCGCTGTCCCGCGCGTTCGCCGAGGGCGCCGCCTCCCGCGGCGCCGACGTGGTCGAGATCGGCCTGTGCTCGACCGACCAGCTGTACTTCGCCAGCGGCAGCCTGGACCTGCCCGGCGCGATGTTCACCGCCTCGCACAACCCCGCCCAGTACAACGGCATCAAGCTGTGCCGGGCCGGCGCCGCCCCGGTCGGCCAGGACACCGGCCTGTCCGACGTCCGCGAGCTGGTCGAGTCGTGGCTCGACGAGGACGGCAAGGTGCACGTCCCCGCGTCCGACGCCACCGTCGGCACGCTGTCCGCCAAGGAGACCCTGGACGGCTACGCGGCGCACCTGCGCAAGCTGGTCGACCTGACCGCGATCCGCCCGCTGAAGGTCGCCGTCGACGCCGGCAACGGCATGGGCGGCCACACCGTGCCCACCGTGTTCGACGGCCTGCCGCTGGACGTCGTCCCGATGTACTTCGAGCTCGACGGCACCTTCCCCAACCACGAGGCCAACCCGCTGGACCCGGCCAACCTGGTCGACCTGCAGGCCAAGGTCCGCGAGGTCGGCGCCGACCTCGGCCTGGCCTTCGACGGCGACGCCGACCGCTGCTTCGTGATCGACGAGAACGGCGACCCGGTCTCCCCGTCCGCGATCACCGCCCTGGTCGCCGAGCGCGAGATCGCCCGCGCCCAGGCCGCCGGCGAGGCCAACCCGACGATCATCCACAACCTGATCACCTCCTGGACCGTCCCCGAGGTCGTCCGTGACCTCGGCGGCATCCCGGTCCGCACCCGGGTCGGCCACTCCTTCATCAAGCAGGAGATGGCCGTCACCGACGCGGTGTTCGGCGGCGAGCACTCCGCGCACTACTACTTCCGCGACTTCTGGCGCGCCGACACCGGCATGCTGGCCGCCCTGCACGTGCTGGCCGCCCTCGGCGGGCAGCAGGCGCCGCTGTCCGCGCTGACCGAGCAGTACAACCGGTACGCCGCCTCCGGCGAGATCAACTCCACCGTCGCCGACCAGGCCGCCGCCACCGAGAAGGTCCGCGCCGCCTACGCCGGCCTGGAGGGCGTCACCGTCGACGAGCTGGACGGCCTCACCGTGGCCGGCCCGGACTGGTGGTTCAACCTGCGCGCCTCCAACACCGAGCCGCTGCTGCGCCTGAACGCCGAGGCCAAGGACCCGGCGAAGATGGCGGAGCTGCGGGACGGCGTGCTGGCCATCGTGCGGGCCTGACCGCCGGGTCAGCCTGCCGCTGACTTTTCGAGTGCCCCGGCCGGTAGGGTTGCCACCGGCCGGGGTACTGCTGTGTCACCGGCCATCCGTACCGCGACAGCCCACAGACCGGAGCCCGACCACCATGAGCCTGCCGTCCTTCCTGCTGGAGATCCTGGTCTGCCCGGAGTGCCGTGCACCGCTCGCCGAGGAGATCGAGGGCGAGACCCACGAGCTGCGCTGCACCGGTGAGGGCTGCGGCCTGGTGTACCCGGTGCGCGACGGCATCCCGGTCCTGCTGGTGGACGAGGCCCGCCGCCCGTCCTGACCCTGCCCCGCCAGTCGCTGGAGGCCAGCCGCCATGTTCGACGACTCCCTGCTGGACGACCCGGCCGCCCTGCAGCGCGCCGACCGCCGACGTGAACTGCTGGCCCTGGCCGGGGCGGGCGCCCGGATCCGGGTCGCGCTGCGCCGGGCCGACGCGGCCGGCGTCAACGCGCTGAACCCGGAGGGGCGCCCGCGCGCGGTGCTGGTCGCCGGGCACGGCGGAGTGCTGACGGCGGCCGCGGTGCTGGCCGCGCTGGCGGTGCCCAACTGCCAGGTGTGGCCGCTGCCGCCGTCCGACGCGCGCCCCGCCGGGCCCGCCTTCACCGACGGCGAGTCCTGGCAGCTGCCCGGCTGGGCCGGCCCGTTGGACCTGGTGGTGCTGGCCAGCGCGGGCGGCCGCGAAGGCGGGATGATCAACCTCGCCGAGCAGGCCTACACCCGCGGCTGCGCGATCGCGGTGATCGCCCCCGACGGCTCGGAGCTGGCCGAGGCCGCCCTCCAGGTGCGCGGCCTGCCGCTGCCGTTCGAGCCGAGTGCGGTGGAGCCCGACGGCGCCGACGCCGAACCCGACCTGCCCGCCGAGGACCCGGCCGCGCTGTGGGCGGTGCTCGCCCCGCTGCTCACCCTGGCCGACCGGATCGGCGTGGCCCCGCTCGCCCCCGGCTCGCTGGAGGCCGCCGCCGACCGGCTGGACGAGGTGGCGGTGCGCTGCCGCCCCGACGCCCAGGCGTACGACAACCCGGCCAAGACACTGGCCGGCCACCTCGCCGAGACCGTCCCGCTGCTGTGGTCCGACGGGGCCGCGGCCGCGGCCGTGGGGGAGCGGTTCGCCGCCGCCCTCGCCGACCGGGCCGGCCTGCCCGCGCTGACCGCCCGCCTCCCGCAGGCGCTGACCGCGCACCGCGGCATGTTCAACGGCCGGCTCGGCGCCGGGGCCGACCCCGACGACTTCTTCCGCGACCGGGTCGACGAGCCGGTGCCGCTGCAGCTCCAGGTGCTGATGCTCCGTCACACCCCGGGCGTCGCCGAGCTGGAGGAGCCGACCTGGCCGGTGGCCCGGGCCCGCCGCCTGGCGGCCGCCCACGAGGTGCGGATCACCGAGCACGCCTCCAGCCTGGAGGACCCGCTGCAGGCGCTCGCCGAGCTGATCGGCCTGACCGACTTCGCCGCCGTCTACCTGGGCCTGGCCACCCGGAACTGACACGGTATCGTCCCCTCGTCAACCAAGGCCCGGCAAAGTCCGGGCCCGCTGCGGAGGGAAGTACCGGGTTGAGTACCGAAGGCGGCACCAAGGCTCTGGTGGCGGCACTGTCCGCGAACCTCGGCATCGCGGTCAGCAAGTTCGTGGCGTTCGCGTTCTCCGGCTCGTCGTCGATGCTCGCCGAGGGCGTGCACTCACTGGCGGACTCCGGCAACCAGGTGCTGCTGCTGGTCGGCGGCAAGCGCTCCAAGCGCGCCGCCACCGAGGAGCACCCGTTCGGGTACGGCCGCGAGCGGTACGTGTACGGGTTCCTGGTCTCCATCGTGCTGTTCAGCCTCGGCGGCATGTTCGCCATCTACGAGGGCTACGAGAAGATCACCCACCCGCACGAGCTGGAGAACTGGTACTGGCCGGTCGGCGTGCTGGTGTTCGCCATCCTGCTGGAGGGCTGGTCCTTCCTCACCGCGTTCCGCGAGGCGTCCAAGGCCAAGGGCAAGCACGGCTGGGCGTCCTACATCCGCCGCGCCAAGGCCCCCGAGCTGCCCGTGGTGCTGCTGGAGGACAGCGGCGCGCTGGTCGGCCTGCTGCTGGCGCTGCTCGGCGTCAGCCTGACCGTCGTCACCGGGGACGCGGTGTGGGACGGCATCGGCACCCTGTGCATCGGCCTGCTGCTGGTGGTCATCGCGCTGGTGCTGGCGCTGGAGACCAAGTCGCTGCTGATCGGCGAGTCCGCCGACGCCGAGGTGGTGACGAAGATCCGCGAAGCGCTGGTCGACCACGACACCGTCACCGGCGTGATCCACATGCGCACCCTGCACGTCGGCCCCGAGGAACTGCTGGTCGCCGCGAAGATCGGCGTCAACGCGGAGGACAGCGCCGCCGTGGTCGCCGAGGCGATCGACCGGGCCGAGGTCCGGGTCCGCAAGGCCGTGCCGATCGCCCGCGCCATCTACCTGGAGCCCGACATCTGGTCCGAGGAGAAGGCGCTCGCCGGCCCCGACGCCGATGCCACGCCGGGCGGTCCCGGCCCGAACGCCCACTGACCCGCGCCCGATCGGTGTAGATTCGTCGGCAGTGCCAAACGTCGCTGCTGATGGCGGTCGATCGGAGCCCGCTCCGGTCGAGGGAGAGAGGTCCTCCGACGGATTGTGCCGCAGCAGAGGGTCGCCACCGTGCCCCTCTGCCGCTCAGCACACCCGTAACCAGGCCCATGCAGCGAGGAGTTCGCATGTCCACCCAGCCCGCCGGCGACTACAAGGTCGCCGACCTCTCCCTGGCCCCGTTCGGCCGCAAGGAGATCCAGCTCGCCGAGCACGAGATGCCCGGCCTGATGGCGATCCGCGCCGAGTACGCCGAGTCCCAGCCGCTGGCCGGCGCCCGGATCACCGGCTCGCTGCACATGACCGTGCAGACCGCCGTGCTGATCGAGACCCTCACCGCCCTGGGCGCCGAGGTCCGCTGGTGCTCCTGCAACATCTTCTCCACCCAGGACCACGCCGCCGCCGCCATCGCGGTCGGCCCGAACGGCACCCCCGAGGACCCGCAGGGCGTCCCGGTCTTCGCCTGGAAGGGCGAGACCCTGGAGGAGTACTGGTGGTGCACCGAGCAGGCGCTCACCTGGCCGAACGGCCAGACCCCCAACATGATCCTGGACGACGGCGGTGACGCCACCCTGCTGATCCACAAGGGCGTCGAGTTCGAGAAGGCCGGCGCCGCGCCGTCGCCCGACACCGCGGACAACGACGAGTTCCGGATCATCCTGGAGCTGCTCAACCGCACCCTGGTCGAGACCCCGCAGAAGTGGACCGAGGTCGCCGCCACCATCAAGGGCGTCACCGAGGAGACCACCACCGGCGTCCACCGCCTGTACGAGATGCACCGCGACGGCAAGCTGCTGTTCCCGGCCATCAACGTCAACGACTCGGTCACCAAGTCGAAGTTCGACAACAAGTACGGCTGCCGCCACTCGCTGATCGACGGCATCAACCGCGCCACCGACGTCCTCATCGGCGGCAAGGTCGCGGTCGTCTGCGGCTACGGCGACGTCGGCAAGGGCTGCGCCGAGTCGCTGCGCGGCCAGGGCGCGCGCGTCATCGTCACCGAGATCGACCCGATCTGCGCCCTGCAGGCCGCGATGGACGGCTACCAGGTCACCACGCTGGACGAGATCGTCGAGCTCGGCGACATCTTCGTCACCACGACCGGCAACAAGGACATCATCATGGCCTCCCACATGGCCCGGATGAAGCACCAGGCCATCGTCGGCAACATCGGCCACTTCGACAACGAGATCGACATGGCCGGCCTCGCCAAGCTCCCCGGCGTGGTGAAGACCGAGATCAAGCCGCAGGTCCACGAGTGGCGCAAGGAGGACGGCAAGACCATCATCGTCCTCTCCGAGGGCCGCCTGCTGAACCTCGGCAACGCGACCGGCCACCCGTCCTTCGTGATGTCCAACTCCTTCGCGAACCAGACCATCGCGCAGATCGAGCTGTTCGCCAAGACCGAGCAGTACCCGGTCGGCGTCTACGTCCTGCCGAAGCACCTGGACGAGAAGGTCGCCCGCCTCCACCTCGACGCCCTCGGCGTCAAGCTCACCACCCTCACCCAGGAGCAGGCCGACTACATCGGCGTCCCGGTCGAGGGCCCGTACAAGGCGGAGCAGTACCGCTACTGACGCAGCGCCGACCGCCGGTGCCCGGCACCCCCGTTCGCAGGGGGTGCCGGGCACCGGCGCGTTCAGTGCGGCGGCAGCACCAACGGGCGCCAGGTCGACTCGTCCGGGCTGTGCGCCGTCAGCCGGTCGAACCAGGTCTTCACATCGCCCTCCGTCACCGCCGCGCCCAGGTTGAGCGGGGCCGGCTCGGCGCACCACCACATTCCTTCCCCGTGCGCGCACTGCCGGGCCCGCGCCTGATCGGTGGGAGCGCTGCCCGTGCCCGCCTCGATCTCCGCCATCGCGTTGTCCCGCACCCGCATCTGCAGGCTCAGCTCCCAGGTGTCCGGGCCGCCCACCGACCGGCGGAAGATGACGTGGTTCAGGTCCGACACGGGCGTCGACGAATCCAGCGAGACCGGCACCTGCACCTTGTAGGCGCCCGACTGCACCGCCGCCGCGACGCGCAGCATCGCCGGCCTGTCCACGCCCGGCATCGCCATGTCCACCAACGTCAGCCAGCGCCCGTCCGACCCCCGGAACCTCAGCTCGATCCTGGTCGGCATGCCCTGGACCGAAACCCAGTACGCGTCCCGGCCGTTCACCTTCGGCGCGGCCTCCCGGCTCTGGGACTCGTCGCCCGGAGAGCGGGACGCCGTCGACCACGGATCCACCTCCGAGTCGGACCCGATCAGCTGCAGCAGGCCGTTCTCCTTGGAGACCGCCGTCTGCAACGACGTGGTGGTGCTCCACTCCGACTCGAGCGTGACCGTCGACTCCGGCAGCCACCCGAACCGCGCCCCCAACGTCAACGGAGACCTGTCGACCGGCGTCGGAACCGCCGGCTGCACCGGAGCGGGGCCGCCGCCCTGCAGCAGGCCCACCGTCAGCGAACCCAGCAGCACCGCCGCCACCCCGGCCGTCGCCACCGCCAGGCGTCGCCGCCGCACCTTCCGGCCCCGGCGCAGCGCCGACCCCGCATCCACCGTCGGCGCCGGGGCCGAGTGCTCAGCAGACATCACCAACTCCTCCAGTCGCGACGACAGCTCCGCTTCCCACTCCCCGGTCATGCCTCCGACCTCCCCTGCTGCCGCAGAGCCGCCGAACGTCGCAGCGCCTCCAGCGCCCGCGAACTCTGGCTCTTCACATTGCCGTTGGAGCAGCCCAGTGCGGCCGCCGTCTGTTCGACCGTCAGATCGCAGTAGTAGCGCAGCACCACGGTCGCCCGTTGCCGCGGCGGCAGGGCCGCCAGCGCCTTCTGCAGGTCCAGTGACACCGCCAGGTCCGCAGCCTCCGGCACCGCCCGCTCCGGCGGCTGCGCGGCCGGCCTGGACCGCCGCCACCACGCCGTGCGCTGCTCCGCCAGGAACACGTTCACCAGCACCGTCCGGGCATACCCGTCCGGGTTGTCCGCCCGGCTCACCCGCCCCCAGTGCAGATACAGCTTGGTGACCGCCTCCTGCACCAGGTCGTCCGCACGATGCCAGTCCGCGCACAGCAAGTACGCGACCCTGCGCAACCAGACCGCCCTGGAGGCCACGAACGCGGTGAACTCCTCGTCCCGCGTCAGCTCCGCCATCTCCGGTGCCCCTCCTCCCCCTGAACCCGCGGCACGAACGCGCCGCCGACCCCCTGATGCGGCCGGGCGCGGAGAAGGTTGCACGGCGGATCCCGCAGGATTCCCGCCCGTACCGAACAGCCGATCACCGGACGGCGGACGCCGACGGCAGCACGTCCGCGCTCCAGCCGCCCCACCCCGCCCGGCCCGCGCGGCGGATTACGTAGGCTTTCCCCCATGCCGAACGGCCGCTACTCCCTCCACGACCCGCACGACGGAACACCGCTCGGCGAGGAGCGCTTCCAGTGCGCCCCCGGCCCCGCCGGCTGGCGCTACGTCGCCAAGAGCTACCGCCCCGACGGCACGGTCCTCGGCACCACCGACCTCACCCTCGACGCCCGGCACCGCCCGATCCGCGTCGAACTCCGCAGCGGCGGCTGGCAGGTGCGCGGCGGCGCGCTCGACGGCGTGCACTGGGTCCGGGCCGCCACCGACCCCGCCACGGACACCGACGCCACCGAGGGGACGGACCGGGCACACGCCTTCACCGGCGACTCGCCCGCGTTCCTGATCGCCACCGCCCGGCTGCTCGACCTCGACCCCGGCGCCAGCACCCGGATCCGCCTGGTCTCCTTCACCGGCCAGGCCCTCGCCCCCCGCACCCTCGACCAGAGCTGGCAGCTGCTCACCGTCGAGGACCACCCCACCGACACCGGCCCGCTCCCCGTCGAGCACTACCGCGTCACCGACCTCGAAACCGGCGAGGTCCGCGACGTCCACCTCACCGGGGACGTGCTGCTCGCCGCCCCCGGCATCGACCTCGAAGAACTCGAAAGCCCGCCCAACCCCCGCCGCTGACACCCCCGTTCAGCTGCCTCGCCCCCTACTCGCCCACGTCGCTCACGCGGGAGGCGCGAACCCCCCGCCCGCCGGCGGCTGCGACGGCATCACGGGAGCAACCGGGGCCGGCTGGACGACCGGCTCGGGCTGCATCACCGGAGCCGCCTGGACGACCGGAGCCGGGGGAGCGGCCGGGGCCGGCGGCGCGACCACGGCGGGCTGCGGCTGCGGTGCCTGCTCCGGCTGCGGGACGCCGAGCACGCGCACCGGCTTCCCGTTCGGCTGCTGCGGCGGAGCGGCCGGCGCCGGGCCGGCCTGCGTCGGCACCGACAGGTACATCGGCGCCGCCTGCGCCGGCCCCGCGTGCGTCGGGACACCGTGTGCGGGCGCACCGTACGCCGAAGCCGCCCGCTCCCACTCGCGGCGCTGGCGCTCCATCGTCACCGCGCCCAGGTACACCATCGACGGCAGGCCGTGCGGCACCGGCCAGCCGATCCGAGCGGCCAGGTCCGCGGCCAGCCGGTCCGCCAGACCCGCCGCCACCGGCTGGTCCAACTCATTCATCCGGCCCAGTAGTTGGCGCATCGAGAGCCACAGCCCGTCCGGCACGGCGGACAGGTCCAGCGCCACCAGGTCGGCCCCCAGCATGTGCATCACGTGCGGCGGCACCGGCGGCACCGCGCCGTGGCTGCGGGCGCTCTGCGGCAGCCGTTCCCGGATCACCAGCGTCCCCGCGAAGATGTCGCCCAGCCGGCGACCCTGCTCCGAGAACAGCGACACCACCACGGCCGGCATCGCCATCAGGCCGAAGTCGATCACCCCCACCAGACCGCGCACCAGGGCGTGCCGGAACCGGATCGGCCCGCCGTCCGTCCGCACCACCCGCAGCCCCAGCGCCATCTTCCCCAGCGACCGGCCGTGCGACAGCGTCTCCACCATCACCGGCAGCAGCACCGTGAAGAACACCATCAGCGCGATGACGAACGCGTCCCCCGCCGCCCCCTCGATCGACGACAGTCCGAGGACCACCGCGAGCGAGACGAAGAAGTACGCCGCCATGTACACCACCGCGTCCAGCAGCCGGGCCAGGGCCCGCGACGGCAACCTCGCCGTCCGCAGCCCCAGGACGACCGCCTCACCGGTCACCAGCTCGCTCACGCCACCCACCCGTTCCGCTCCCGGGCCCGCCGGACGACCCACGTCGCGCAGCCCGACCCCTCGATCAACAGCGGCAAACATACGGCCGAGCACCCCCACCCGGTAACCCCGGGCACCGCAACCGATATCCCCCAACACACCGCGCGCAGCCTCTGGCATGCTGAGCCCCGCACCGCCCCGGCCGCACACCAACCAGTGCCCGCCGTCCTGCCCCGCCGCGCACCCGGAGAGAGCCGCAATGGACCTGGACGTCTTCGTCGCCGCCCACCAGGCGGAATGGCACCGGCTGGAGACCCTCAGCGGCCGCCGCCGGCTCACCGGCGCCGAGTCCGACGAGCTGATCACCCTCTACCAGCGCGCGACCAGCCACCTCGCCCAGGTCCAGGCCTCCGCCCCGCACGCGGGCCTGGAAGGACGCCTGACCGCACTGGTCGTCCGCGGCCGCAACGCCGTCGCCGGCGCCCGCAGCTCGTCCTGGCGCGACGCCGTCCGCTACTTCACCGTCAGCTTCCCCGCCGCGCTGTACCGCTCCCGCCGCTGGTGGCTGACCATCGGCCTGCTCTTCTTCGTCCTCAGCGCCCTGGTCGCGTGGTGGATCGGCACCAACCCGGACGTCCGGAATGCCATCGTGCCGCCCGACCACCTGAACGACCTCACCAAGCCCGGCGGTGAGTACGAGGCCTATTACTCCGACCACCCCTCGGCGAACTTCGCGGCCAAGGTGTGGACCAACAATGCCTGGGTCGCCGCCTACTGCCTGATCTGCGCGGTCGTGCTCGGCATTCCGGTCGTGTTCATCCTGCTCAGCAACATGCTGAACCTCGGCGTCGGCCTCGGACTGATGGCCTCCGCCGGCCGCCTCCCCCTCTTCCTCGGCCTGCTCATCCCGCACGGCCTGCTCGAACTCACCGCCGTCTTCGTCGCCGGCGGCCTCAGCCTCCGCCTCGGCTGGACCGTCATCGACCCCGGCCCCCGCACCCGCACCGTCGCCCTGGCCGAGGAAGGCCGCGCCGTCATCGGCTCCGTCATCGGCCTCACCGCCGTCCTCCTGGTCACCGGCATCATCGAAGGCTTCGTCAGCGGCTCCGCCCTCCCCACCTGGCTCCGGGTCGGCATGGGCCTCACCGTCGAAGCCCTCTTCCTCGTCTACGCCCTCGTCCTCGGCAAGCACGCCGCGGCCCGCGGCGAGCTCGGCGACGTCGAGGCCGCCGACCGCACCGACCACCAGCCGATGGCCGCGTGACCACGGCGTGCCTGGTCACGGGTGCCGTTTCAAACCTGGTAGCCTGGTGATCACCCCGAGGGACCATTGACTTGATCTCTTCGGGTCAGTAGGTTTGAACGGTTGGGCGGTTGGACATACAGTCCGCCCGAGCGTAGAATCTACGAAGTCGCCGGGACAAGGTGAGCATCCGGAAGGGTGCGGAACCGAATTCCAGCGAAAATCCTGAAGCAGAGCAACGCAGAACCTTTGATAAGGTCTGTAGCGAAGTCGAAGGAATTCCCACTCCAGCGGGAAGCGAAAATCGGAGCGAAAAACCTCTGATAAGCTGGAAACACGAAAGAACGAAGCGCCCGGAGGGCCGGTCGGAAGGCCGCCTGAAGGAAGTGTCCGTTCCTTGAGAACTCAACAGCGTGCCAAAAGTCAACGCCAGATATGTTGACATCCCCGGCCGATCCTACTGGATCGGTTGGAGATTCCTTTATGAAGTATCACTAGCGAGGACGCAGTGCGCAGGATCACCTTATTCCGGTGGTTTCTGTGCCGCTCTTTCGTGGAAGCATTCACGGAGAGTTTGATCCTGGCTCAGGACGAACGCTGGCGGCGTGCTTAACA
>NZ_BMRI01000051.1:28955-37338 GCF_014648555.1 Kitasatospora griseola | reverse complement strand
TCGCGGACCAGCCGCCACGGAGATCACCGCCACCGCATCACAACGCGCAGTTGATCAATTACCCAACACTTTCTCAGGCGCCCGCCCGCGGGGTCGCTTCCACGTGCAGGTCGCTGCACGCGGCGCGACCTCGTCGGCGGGCGCCTTCGTTCTGCGCCGGTGAGCCGCCGGAGTGAACGCGTCCAGCGTGTGGGTCATTGAGCGTATTTGACGGATTTTCAGACTAGATGCTCGATTGTATGGTCGCGGTGAGTAGCCACTCGTGTGCGCTGCGTGCGCAGACTCACCGTCAGATCGATCGAGAGGACCCGTCATGAGACGCCGTCGACCCCCCTGCGAACGCGCGCACAGACGTCATGGGCCGGCGGCGATCAGCAGCCGTCTCGCGCGGGCGCTAGTGCCGCTGGCCGTCGTGTTCGCCACGGTCTCGGCGTCCTTCGCGGGGCCCGCCACCGCGCACCCGCCGACGGCTGCGAGTGGCCGTCAGCTGCCGGTGACGCTGTCCAAGACCGGAACCGACCTCGCCACCGGCAGCACCACCCAGACCGGGCACGGCGACACCGTCCGCTGGGTGGTCTCCGCGACGAATCCGGACGGCGCCCCGGTCGACGCCACGATCACCGACGTGATCCAGGGCGGACCGGGCAGCTCACCGCAGAGCCAGACCTATGTGCCCGGCTCGCTGCAGGCGCCGCCCGGCTTCACCAAACAGTGGTCGACCGACAACGGCGCGAGCTTCAGCGGCACCGACCAAGGCGTCGCGACCAATGTCGTCCAGGCCCGAAACCCGGAACTCGCGTCGCCCGCGACCGGTTTGGTGGTGTCGATCCCGCCGCCGTTCACGCCGATCAACACGGCCACCGGCGGCGACGGGTTCACCCCGATCCTCTACACCGCCACGATCAACGGCGTCCAGACGCCCGAGGTCTGGAACATCTACCACCACGGCTTCGCCAACCCCGCCAGCGTGGTCTGCACCGACCTGCTCACCAATGGCCCCTGCCCCACCCCCGCAGGCGCGCCCGCCACCTGGCCCCAGGCGCTGAACTCCTCGGTGCCCGGAGCGACCACCGGCGACCTCGGCAGCACCCGCACCCCGACCTACGTGCAGCTCGGCTCCAAGCTGTACTACGCCGCGATCAGCCGGGACACGCTGGGACTGATCGGTGTCGGCTGCATCGACCTCCAGGCCCAGGCCAGCTGCGGCTTCACCGCGCTGCAAACCGGTTCCGGGCTGGTCGTGGGCGGTGTCGTCCAGGCGCCGAACCAGAACCTCTACGCGGTGTCCGGCACCGGCGAGATCCTCTGCTACGACGCCGCCGCCAACGCCCCCTGCGGCACCTTCGACATCGGCCTGCCGCCCAACGAGGGCCAGACCGCGTTCAGCGGCGACTACGCCGGCATCATGCGGACGATCGAAGGAAAGATCTACGTCACCGACAACACACTGGCCCCGGCGCCCACGGTGATGTCCTGCTTCGACCCGTCCACGAACACCGCGTGCACCGGCTGGGCCACCCCCAAGACCGTGGTCACCCCGACCACCGCCGACGAACCCGCCCGGGCCGACAACGTCTTCGAGATGTACGACGCGGCCGGCGCCGTCACCGGCGTCTGCACGATCGTCGGCGGCTTCTACCAGCAGGTCACCCCGCCGGTCGGCACCGTCGTGTGCTTCGACCTGGCCGGCAACCCCATCGCCGCACCCCCCGGCCTCGGCACCCTGGTCAGCACCAACGTCGCACCCGGCGAGGCCAACTTCCAGGTGCCGCTCACCATCACCGCCCCCAACGGCCACCTGGAGACCGAGTTCCCGCTCTGGATCTACCGGGGCATCACCCCGACCCTGAACAGCACCTCCTACTGCTACGACTGGACGACTCAGAGCCCCTGCGCCCAGTACGGCACGAACGGCATCGTCGACGGCCCGCCCAACGTCAACGGCGGCAACACCAGCCCGTACGGCTACGCCTACGACGGCCAGTGCAAGTACAGCCTCGGCGACACCGGGTACCTGTTCTCGCTGGACCCCGTCACCGGCGCCTCGCCCTGCCAGAAGACCAGGGCGCAGGCCGTGCTCAACCCCGCCGCGTTCTACTGCGACGGGGCCACCGGGCATGTCAGGTCCTACGGCGCGGTCAGCCTCCTCGGCATCGATCCGAGCACCGTCGACTTCACCCAGTCCTCGGTGACCGTGCTGGCGGCGGACGGCAGCACCATCGGCACCTTCCCGTTCGACCCCGCGACCGAGACGGCGGACATCTCCTCCGTCCCGATCGCCGACTCGCCGATCCAGGTCGTCTCCAACATCACCCTGCTCGGGGGCGGCTCGTTCCCGCCCGGCAGCAACCCGCAGATGCAGGTCACCTTCGTCGGTGACGCCCCGCAGATCTGCTTCGAGACGACGGTGGCCGCCGACTGCTCCGTCACCGCCGTCTCCAACCAGGCCACCGCCGTCACCAACGGCCAGGCGCCCGTCGCCTCCAACACCGTCACCCTCCAGGTGAACCCGGGCCCGGACTGCGCCCCGATGGTGAAGATCATCAAGGAGGTCTGCGCCTCGACCAACCCCGGCGACTGCGGCCCGGGCGGCCCAGGTCCATGGGGGAGCACAACCACCATCCCGCCGGGCGGCACCGCCTTCTGGCGCATCACCGTCACCAACCCCGGCCCCAGTGACGTCGCCGGCGTCACCCTGACCGACCCCGTCACGCCCTCCTGCGAGGCCGGCGGCCCGTTCGACCTACCCGCCGGCACCGACCACCAGATCTTCTGCGACCTACCCGGCGTCACCCAGGACACCGTCAACACCGTCTCGGCCACCTACATCACCCCGGACGGCGCCGTGCACACCACGCCGCAGGCGGAGGCGAGCGTCGTGGTGGCCGGCGCCGGGGCGTTGGCCATCGAGAAGACGCCGGATTCCCCCGGTCCGTTCCGCGAAGGCGACACGGTCTTCTACACCTACACCGTCACCAACACGGGCACCGCGCCGGTGCACAACATCGTCGTGATCGACGACCACGTGCCGTCGGTGACCTGCGACCGGACGGACCTGAACCCGGGGGAGAGCACGCTCTGCCACGGCAGTTACCTGGTGACGTCCGCGGATCTGCCGGTCGGCCACGTGACGAACACCGCTCACGCGGAGGGCACCGACTCCGGGGGCCAGCACGTGGTGAGCCCGCCGGTCGAGGCGACCGTCCCGGTGGTGGGCGTGGCGAAGCTGGCGATCGAGAAGAAGCCCGACAACCCCGGCCCGTTCCACGTGAACGAGGTCGTCGACTACACGTACACGGTGACCAACACGGGCACCGCGACGGTGCACGACCTGATCGTGAACGACGACCACGTGGCGTCGGTGACCTGCGACCGGACCGTGCTGGACCCCGGGCAGGTCGCGACGTGCCACGGCAGCTACGTGGTGACGCCCGAGGACGTGAAAGCGGGCCAGGTGACGAACACTGCGCACGCGAGCGGTCTCGATCCGCTGGGCGAGACGGTGGAGAGCCCCCCGGCCGAGGCGACCGTCCCGGTGTTCGGCGAGGTCCTGCTGGTCATCGAGAAGACGCCCGACAGCGCAGGCCCGTTCCACCTGGGCGAGACGGTCTCCTACACGTACACCGTCACCAACACCGGCACGGCCCCGGCCGAGGACCTTGCGGTGATCGACGACCACGTGGCGCCGGTGACCTGCAACTCGACGGTGCTGCTCCCGGGGGAGAGCACGCTCTGCCACGGCAGTTATGTGATCACGGAAGCGGATGTGACGGCCGGGCACGTCACCAACATCGCCCATGCCGAGGCCACGGATCAGCACGGGCAGCGGGTGACGAGCCCTCCGGCGGAGGTCACCGTCCCGGTGGTGGGCGAAGCCGCGCTGGTCATCGAGAAGACGGCCGACAGCGCCGGTCCGTTCCACCTCGGCGAGACGGTCCTCTACACGTACACGGTGACGAACACGGGCACCGCGCCCGTGCACGACCTGATCGTCAACGACGACCACGTGGTGTCGGTGACGTGCGATTCGACGGTGCTGGCCCCGGGTGCGAGCACGCTGTGCCACGGCAGTTACGTGGTGACAGCTGCTGACGTGTCGGCGGGTCAGGTGACCAACACCGCTCACGCGGAGGGGGTGGACCCGCAGGGCCAGACGGTGGTGAGTCCGCCGGCCCAGGCGACCGTCCCGGTGGTGGGCGAGGCCGTGCTGGCCATCGAGAAGACGGCGGACAGCGCCGGTCCGTTCCGACTGGGCGACACCGTCAGCTACACGTACACGGTGACCAACACCGGTACGGCAGAGGTGCACAACCTCACGGTGGTGGACGACCACGTCGCAGGCGTGGGGTGCAACACCGCGGTGCTGCTGCCCGGTGAGAGCACGCTGTGCCACGGCAGTTACGTGATCACGGCGGCGGATGTGGCGGCGGGGCATGTGACCAACACCGCCCACGCCGACGGAATCGACCCCCAGGGCCAGGGCGTGCAGAGCCCGCCGGCCGAAGCCACCGTCCCGGTGGTGGGCGAGGCCGTCCTGACCATCGAGAAGACGGCGGACAGCGCAGGCCCGTTCCGTCTCGGTGAGACGGTCCTCTACACGTACACGGTGACCAACACGGGCACGGCCGCCGTGCACAACCTGACTGTCGCGGACGACCACATCGCGTCCGTGACCTGTGGCACGACGACGCTGAACCCGGGGCAGAGCACGCTCTGCCACGGCGGCTATGTGGTCACGGAGGACGATGTCCTGGCCGGGCACGTGATCAACACCGCTCACGCGGAGGGCACGGACCCGCAAGGCCAGACGGTGGTGAGCCCGCCCGCCGAGGCGACGGTTCCGACGGTCGGCAAGGCCGAACTGGTCCTCCAGAAGGCAGCCGACAGCGCCGGACCGTTCCACGTGGGCGACACCGTTCCCTACACCTACACGGTGACGAACACGGGCACGGCCGCCGTGCACGACCTCTCCGTCGCGGACGACCACATTCCGACCGTGACCTGTGACACGACGACGCTGAACCCCGGCGAGAGCACCTTCTGCCACGGTTCGTACGTCATCACCGCCGCCGATGTGACCGCCGGTTCCGTGACCAACACGGCCCACGCGAACGGCACCGACCCCGTGGGACAGCCCGTCCAGAGCCCCCCTGGTGAAGCCACCATCGAGATCCTGGGCGACGCCCAGCTGACCATTTCGAAGACGCCGGACAGCGCCGGCCCGTTCCGTCTCGGTGAGACGGTCGTCTACACCTACACCGTGACCAACGCCGGGACTGCGGTGGTGAGCGCGCTCGTCGTGACGGACGATCATGTCGCGTCGGTGACGTGCGACTCGACGACGCTGGCGCCGGGTGCGAGCACGCTGTGCCACGGCAGTTACGTGGTGACGGCCGCCGACGTGACGGCGGGCCATGTGACGAACACCGCCCACGCCGAGGGCACGGACCCGCAGGGCCAGCTGATCCAGAGCCCGCCGACGGAAGCCACCGTCCCCGTGGTCGGCATCGCGGAGTTGAGCCTCCAGAAGGCGGCCGACAGCGCCGGCCCGTTCCATGTGGGTGACATCGTCACCTACACGTACACGGTGACCAACACCGGTACGGCGGCGGTCAACTCCCTGACCGTTGCAGACGATCACGTCGCGTCGGTGACGTGCGACTCGACGACGTTGGCGCCGGGTGCGAGCACGCTGTGCCACGGCAGTTATGTGGTGACGGCTGCCGATGTTCAGGCGGGTCATGTCACGAACACCGCTCATGCGGAGGGTACGGATCCGCAGGGTCAGACGGTGGTGAGTCCGCCGGTCGAGGCGACGGTCCCGGTGGTGGGCGAAGCTCTGCTGACCATCGAGAAGATCGCTGACAGTGCCGGTCCGTTCCATGTCGGTGACACCGTTACGTACACGTACACGGTGACCAACACCGGTACGGCGGTGGCGAGCAACGTCAAGGTGCTGGACGACCACGTCGCCTCGGTGACGTGCGACGCGACGACGCTGGCCCCCGGTGAGAGCACGCTGTGTCACGGTTCGTACGTGGTGACGGCCGCCGATGTGCAGGCGGGCCATGTCACGAACACCGCTCACGCGGAGGGCGCGGACCCGCAGGGCCAGCAGGTGGTGAGCCCGCCCGTCGAGGCCACTGTCACGGTGGTGGGCATCGGCGCGCTGACCATCGAGAAGACGGCCGACAGTGCCGGCCCGTTCCATGTGGGTGACGCCGTCGCCTACACGTACACGGTGACCAACACCGGTACGGCGGCGGTGAACGCGCTCAAGGTCACGGACGACCATGTGGTGTCGGTGACCTGCGACGCGACGACGCTCGCTCCCGGTGAGAGCACGCTGTGCCACGGCACGTATGTGGTCTCGGCCGCGGATGTGACGGCCGGTCATGTCACGAACACCGCTCGCGCGGAGGGCACGGACCCGCAGGGGCAGACGGTGGTGAGTCCGCCGGTCGAGGCGACCGTCCCGGTGGTCGGCGAGGCGTTGCTGACGATCGAGAAGATCGCCGACAGTGTCGGCCCGTTCCACCTGGGCGACACCGTGACGTACACGTACACGGTGACGAACACGGGTACGGCGGCGGTCAGCAACCTCACGGTCGTGGACGACCACGTGGCCTCGGTGACGTGCGATTCGACGACGTTGGCGCCGGGTGCGAGCACGCTGTGCCACGGTAGTTACGTCATCACGGCCGCAGATGTGACGGCCGGTCATGTCACGAACACCGCTCACGCGGAGGGTACGGACCCTCGCGGTCAGGAGGTGGTGAGTCCGCCGGTCGAGGCGACCGTCCCGGTGGTGGGCGAGGCCGCGCTGACCATCGAGAAGTCGGCCGACAGCGCCGGCCCGTTCCACCTGGGTGACACCGTCACCTACTCGTACACGGTGACCAACACCGGTACGGCGGCCGTCAGCAACCTCACGGTGGCGGACGACCACGTTGTGTCGGTGACGTGTGGCACGACGTCTCTCAACCCCGGCCAGAGCACGACGTGCCACGGCAGTTACGTGGTGACGGCCGCCGACGTGACGGCCGGTCATGTGACGAACACCGCTCACGCGGAGGGTACGAACCCGCAGGGGCAGACGGTGGTGAGTCCGCCGGCCGAGGCGACTGTCCCGGTGGTGGGTGAGGCGTTGTTGACCATCGAGAAGATCGCCGACAGTGCCGGTCCGTTCCGCCTGGGCGACACCGTGGCCTACACGTACACGGTGACGAACACGGGTACGGCGGTGGTCCACAACCTCACGGTCGTGGACGACCACGTGGCCTCGGTGACGTGCGACTCGACGACGTTGGCGCCGGGTGCGAGCACGCTGTGCCACGGCAGTTACGTCATCACGGCCGCCGATGTGCAGGCCGGTCATGTGACGAACACGGCTCATGCGGCGGGTACGGATCCGCAGGGTCAGCAGGTGGTGAGTCCGTCGGTCGAGGCGACCGTCCCAGTGGTGGGCGAGGCGCAGTTGTCGATGGAGAAGAAGTCCGACACGGGCGGTCCGTTCCATGTCGGTGACACCGTCAAGTACACGTACACGGTGACGAACACGGGCACGGCGGTCGTGCACAGCGTCGTGGTGGTGGACGATCACGTTCCATCGGTCACTTGCGACGCGACGACGCTGGACCCGGGTGCGAGCACGGTGTGCCACGGCGCGTATGTGATCACCGCCGCCGATGTCCAGGCGGGTCACGTGAAGAACATCGCTCACGCGAGCGGGGTCGGTCCCGACGGCCAGTCGGTGGAGAGCCCGCCGGGTGAGGTGGATGTTCCCGTGGTGGGCGAGGCGCAGTTGTCCATCGTGAAGAAGGCCGACACCGGCGGTCCGTTCCGGGTGGGTGACACGGTGCGGTACACGTACACCGTCACCAACACGGGCGCCGTGGTCGTTCACGATGTGACCGTTGCGGACGACCGTGTTTCGTCGGTGGCTTGTGACGCGACGACGTTGAACCCGGGCGCCCGCACGGTGTGTCACGGCAGTTACACGATTACGGAGGAGGATGTCGTGGCGGGTCATGTGACGAACACGGCCCGTGCGAGTGGTGTGGACCCGGAGGATCGCCCGGTGGAGAGCGGGCCGAGCGAGGTGACGGTGGAGACCACTTCGGGTGCGTCGTCGCTGTCGATCACCAAGCAGGCCGATGTGTCGGGTTCCGCGCAGGTGGGTGACACCGTGACGTACACGTACATGGTGACGAACACCGGGACGACGGTGCTGACGGACGTGTCCGTCAACGACGACCGGGTGGCGTCGGTGTCGTGCGAGGCAACGACGCTGGAGCCGGGTGCGAGCACGACCTGCCACGGGACGTACGTCGTCACCGAGGAGGACGCGAAGGCCGGTCATGTGACGAACACGGCGACAGCT
>NZ_BMRI01000051.1:1443-28740 GCF_014648555.1 Kitasatospora griseola | reverse complement strand
CACCTGCCGGACACGGGTTCGCCTGCGGGTCTCGCCGCGGCGGGCCTGGCTGGCGGCGGGCTGCTGACGCTGGGCGGAGTGCTGCTCTACCGGGCACGGCGCCGGGCGAACGCGGACCGGTTCGTGGGGTAACACCCTCAGAATCACCGCTCGTTCAGTGAGGACCGCCCCCCGGGACCTTCGGGCTCCGGGGGCGGTCCCCTGCCGTTGTGTGGCGGGGACGGTTCTACCCGGCTTGCCGGGCGGTGTCTCGCGCCCGGTCATGCCCCCGAGGTCGGTCTGCCGGACGGCCAGGTGATCGTCTGGCCCTCGGGGGCGACGGTGATCTCGAACTGGTCCAGTGGCGGTGCGCCGTCGGTGCGCCAGCGGGCGATGCTCTCCTCCACCCGGTCCCAGAGGCGGTCCGGGCCACCTTGGCGGGCCGTCCAGCGGTCGCCGCCGGCCTGCGTGAGGCAGGCCCAGGTTCCGGCCTCGACGTCGATCAGTACGGTGTCGTTCCGGCCGTCGCGGGCGAGGGCGATCCGCTGGGCGTGCGGGGCGGCGAGTTGGGCGACGAACCGGGCGGTCCAGTCGTCCAGTGCGTCGTTCCCGAGGGTCGTCGGGCGTTCCTCGCCCGCGTCGAGGTCGGGCAGCAGGCCGAGTGGGGGAGTGAGTTGTGGCCGGGCGAGCATGAAGGAGACTTGTCCGCCGAGGAACCGGCCGGTTGCTGTGCCGTCCTCGTGGACGGTGAGTCGGGCCAGCTCCGAGGAGTACAGCCAGCCGCACACCGTGGCGAGGATCTTCCCGCCGGGTCGGGTCTGTTCGAGCCACTCCCGGGGATCTCCAGCACGCCACACGTGGCCGTCACCCGGTCGTAGGGGCCGCCGTCCTGGTGGCCGAGCAGCCCATCACCGACGACCAGATCCGGCTGGTAGCCGCAAGTGCCGAGGGCGTTCCGTGCGCGCAGGCTCACCTCGGGGTCCATCTCGACCGACGTCACCAGGCCGTCCCCCAGGCGGTGACACAACAGTGCGGTCGAGTATCCGGTGCCCGTGCCGATCTCCAGGACCCGCTGGTGGGGCTCGACTTGGAGGTCCTCGTGCATTCGCACCACCAGGCCCGGCATCGTGCTGGAGGAGGTGGGAGCGCGCAGGATCTCGCCGCGGACGTCGCGGGGCACGATGGTCCCGGCGATCTGGGTGACCAGGGACTCGTCCGCGTAGCAGCGCTCCAGCCATCCATCGGCCTCAAGAAGCACGGGCCGCCACGCGGTCGGGACCGAATCCGCGACCGGCTCGAAGAACCCGCCGCGCAGGAACTCCTGACGGGGCACCGCCTCCACCGCGCGCCGCCACGACTCGGTGCGCAGGCAGCCGGCGGTGGCCAGCGCATCGGCGAGTCGTCGCCGCAGCGTCGCATCCGAGGTCACGTCGCATTCCTCTCCAACAGGTCGGCCATCGCAGCGACCATGGGCAGACCGGTCTCCGACTCCAACCAGGCCCACTGTCCGGACGGGTTGCACTCCAGGAACCACCATTGCCCACGCCGGTCGACAGCGAAGTCGAATGCTCCGAAGACCAGCCCGAACCGGTCGAGGTAGGCGCGCAGTCGGCGCTCCAGGCCGACCGGCGGCAGTACCACCGAGTACGTCAGCCGCGAGTAGTCCGTGCGCCAGTCCAACAGGTCTGAGTCGATCCGGACGTAGAACACCCGATCGCCGATGACGGTTGCGCGCACGTCGGCGGTCTTGTCGATGCGCTGCTGGAACAGGTGGGCCGTGCCGGCCACTGCGTCGTCGATGTCCTCGGGTGCGACGTCGCCGACCTCGACAGTGCAGGACACGCCGTTGACGCGGTAGAGCGGGGTGGACAGCGGCTTGTAGATCACCGGGCCGTGGCGCTTGATGAACGCCCTTGCGGCGTCCGGTTCGGAGGTGATCAGGGTCGGCGGGAGGCGGAACCCGCAGCCGGCGGCGACGGCCAGGCCGGAGGGCTTGAACTCGGCGTCGCCAATGCGGTGCGGGTGGTTGACGTAGAGACAGCCAGGCAGCGACGCCATGATGCCGCCGAGGCCGTAGCGGGCCTGGGTGATGGCGAAGCGGGCGTTCTGGCCGTCCAGGTGGGAGAAGGTGAACCCGGAGGGCCGCCGGTAGTACAGGGAGCGAACGCGCGCCAGGTCGGCCCTCCGGGTCGGAGTGGTCAAGGTTCCCTCGATGCCGTGAGGCGTGATGGTGGCCGCGAACGACACCCCGACCGCAGCTCGCGGATGACGGCTTCCACCAGGTCTCCGCCGGCCAGCACGTCGTCCGCCAGCCGGATGCCGTGGACGCGGCGCAGCAGAGCCTCGGCGTCCGCCGCGCCGACGGTGCGTCCGGTCGTCGTCCCGAGTGGGGACAGCTCCGTGTCGGCGGGGAGAAGCCGGGCGATCACCTCGGCGGAGGAGACGGGTGCGGACACCTTGAACCGGCGGGCGGCCTTCGTGGCGGCGCGGGCGCGACGCAGGCGGGATTCGTCCAGCTCCAGTACCTCGGCCAAGTGCGGAAGGTACTGCGGCCCCGGTGTGCGGCCTTCGTACTCGGTTTCCCACCGCCACACGTCGGTGCGGCTGGGGGTGTAGCCGGAGGTGTCGGCCAGCTTGCGTGCGACGTCCTCCTCGGAGAGCCCGAGGTGCTTCCGGCGGCCGGCGATCAGCTCGCCGATCCGTTCCCCGCTGTCGTTGCTGTCGGCCATGACCGTCCCCTTGTCGCCGCGGCGTGTATCGGACGGTACCGGCTCAGGTCGTGTGCACAGGCGGTGCGGTCCACCGGAGTTGACGTGGAGTCGGGGCGTGGCCCCGGTCACATCGGCGGGTGGGGTGGGGCGGTCGGGGTGGGGGTGAACTGGCGTGATGGGTGGGGAGGTTGGCCGAAATGTGTGGGGTGGCGGGGGAGGGGGCGGGTAGGGATGGTCTCGACCCCGGGTGACGGGGGACATAAGGTATGCCTTAGCTTACTGAGCGGCGCCGGGGAACAGCCCCGGGTGTCCGTGGAGTCCGCCGTACCTTCGTCCCTGGAGTGAGCATGCCCGCCCGCCGTACGACTGCCGCGACCTTCCTCGTTCTCGCTGTGGCGAGTGCCGCGTTGGTGGGGTGCTCGAAGAAGGACGACGGGAAGGTGTCCGCGGACGGCAGCGGGCCCGTGCAGGTGACGGCGACGGACAGCAAGTGCGAGCTGTCGAAGACCTCGTTCCCGGCCGGGCACGTCGAGCTGGCGGTGGCGAACAAGGGCAACAAGACGACCGAGGTGTACGTGTACGCCGAGGGCGACAAGATCGTCACCGAGCGGGAGAACATCGGCCCGGGCACCAAGGTCAGCATCAACGCGGAGATCAAGGCCGGCACCTACGAGGTGGCGTGCAAGCCGGGCATGACCGGTGACGGCATCCGGCAGAAGATCACGGTGACGGCGGCCTCGGGGGCGCCGGCGAAGACGGACGACCGGCTGACGCAGGCCGTCGCGGACTACCGGAAGTACGCGCAGGAGCAGGCGGACGCCACCATCCCGGTGGTGGAGCAGTTCGCGGCGGCGATCACCGCGGGCGACGTGGAGAAGGCGAAGTCGCTGTTCGCCGCGTCCCGCCTGGGCTGGGAGCGCACCGAGCCGGTGGCGGAGAGCTTCGGTGACATCGACCCGAAGACCGACGCCCGCGAGGACGCGCTGGAGGACGGTCAGCAGTGGACCGGCTGGCACCGCCTGGAGAAGGCGCTGTGGGCGGACGGCAAGATCGGTGACGAGGAGAAGACCCTCGCCACCCAGCTGGTGACCGATCTGAAGGACTGGCAGAAGCGCGTCCCGAGCGCTGAGATCACTCCGACCGGCATGGCGAACGGCGCCAAGGAGCTGCTGGACGAGGTCTCCAAGAACAAGATCACCGGTGAGGAGGACCGCTACAGCCACACCGACCTGTCGGACTTCGCCGCCAACGTGGAGGGCGCCCGCCAGGCCTACGAGCTGCTGAAGCCGGTCGCCGCCGAGAACGACCCGACGCTGTCGAAGACCCTGGACGCCGAGTTCGAGAAGATCACCGGCCTGCTGGGCAAGTACCGCCAGGCCGACGGCACCTACACCTCGTACGACAAGGTGACCGAGGGCGAGCGCAAGACCTTCTCCGACGCGGTGAACGCGCTGAGCGAGCCGCTGTCGAAGCTGGCCGCCGCCGTCGTGGTCAAGTGACCGACACAGCCCACGTACGCGAAGTAAGGGCAGCGTAAGCTAATCCGCTGTCAGCAGGTCACTTCCGAGCAGGTCACTTCCGAGAGGGAACGTCACAGATGGACGCCGAGAACGAGCAGCAGGCGGCTCCCGCCGAGACCGGTGGGGTTCAGCAGCGGGCCGGGCTCAGCCGACGGGCCGTCATCGGCTGGGCCGGCGCGGGTGTCGCGATCGGTGCGGCCGGGGTGGGCACGGTGGCCGCCGCGACCATGGGGAGCGACACGCCGGCCGCCGCGGCGCAGAGCCAGGACGTGCCGTTCTGGGGCGAGCACCAGTCGGGGATCTCGACGCCCGTTCAGGACCGGCTGCACTTCGCCGCGTTCGACGTGATCACCGAGGACCGCGACGCGCTGGTCAAGATGCTCAAGGAGTGGACGAAGGCGGCCGCCTCGATCACCGGCGGCCGTGAGGTCGGCGGCGGCGCGGTCGGCGTGGTCCCGCAGTCGCCGCCGGACGACACCGGCGAGGCGCTCGGCCTGCCGGCGTCCCGGCTGACGCTGACCATCGGGTTCGGGCCGACGCTGTTCGAGAAGGACGGCCAGGACCGGTTCGGCCTGAAGGCGAAGCGGCCCGAGGCGCTGGTGGACCTGCCGAAGTTCAAGGGCGACCGGCTGGAGGCGAACCGCAGCGGCGGCGACATCTGCATCCAGGCGTGCGCGGACGACCCGCAGGTCGCGGTGCACGCGATCCGCAACCTGGCCCGGATAGGCATGGGCGTGGTGAACGTCCGCTGGTCGCAGCTCGGCTTCGGCAAGACCTCGTCGACCACGCCCGACAGCCAGACCCCGCGCAACCTGATGGGCTTCAAGGACGGCACGCACAACATCGCCGGGACGGACGCGGACGGGCTCGGCAAGCACGTGTGGGTGGCGCCCGGCGACGGCCAGGACTGGATGACCGGCGGCTCCTACCTGGTGGCCCGGCGGATCCGGATGACCATCGAGACCTGGGACCGCGCCTCGCTGCAGGACCAGGAGGAAACCTTCGGCCGCACCAAGATCGAAGGCGCCCCGTACGGCAAGCAGAAGGAGCGCGACGCGCCCGACCTGGCCGCGATGCCCGCCACCTCGCACGTGCGCCTGGCCCACCCGGACAGCAACGACGGGCTGATGATCCTGCGCCGCGGCTACTCGTTCACCGACGGCACCGACGGTCTCGGCCGCCTGGACGCCGGCCTGTTCTTCCTGGCGTACCAGCGCGACACCCGCAAGGCGTTCGTGCCGCTGCAGACCAAGCTGGCGGCGAGCGACAAGCTGAACGAGTACATCACGCACGTCGGATCCGCCCACTTCGCCTGCCCGCCCGGAGTCCGCAAGCCCGGCGAGTGGTGGGGCCAGACCCTGTTCGGCTGACCCCCGCCCCCATCACCCTCACGCCCCCACCGAGGAGAACCGCCGTGTTCGCCAACTACCTGATCGGCCTTCGAGAAGGCCTCGAAGCCAGCCTGGTGGTCTGCATTCTGATCGCCTACCTGGTCAAGACCGGCCGCAAGGACCGGCTCGGCCCGGTGTGGATCGGCGTCGGCAGTGCCGTCGCGGTGTCCATGGCCTTCGGCGCGGTGCTGCAGTTCGGCTCCAACCAGCTGTCCTTCGAGGCGCAGGAGGCGCTCGGCGGCAGCCTGTCGATCCTCGCGGTCGGTCTGGTCACCTGGATGGTGTTCTGGATGAAGCGCACCGCCCGGCACCTGAAGAGCGAGCTGCACGGCAAGCTGGACGCCGCGCTGGCGATGGGCACCGTCGCCCTGGTGGTCACCTCCTTCCTGGCCGTCGGCCGGGAGGGCCTGGAGACCGCGCTGTTCATCTGGACCGCCGTCCAGGCCACCGGCGACGGCTGGAACCCGCTGGTCGGCGCGATCCTCGGCCTGCTCACCTCGGCCGTGCTGGGCTGGCTGTTCTACCGCGGCGCGCTCAAGATCAACCTGGCGAAGTTCTTCACCTGGACCGGCGGCATGCTGGTGGTCGTCGCCGCGGGCGTCCTCGCCTACGGCGTGCACGACCTGCAGGAGGCCGGCTGGATCCCCGGCCTGCACGAGCTGGCGTTCGACATCTCCTCCACCATCCCGGTGGACAGCTGGTACGGCACCCTGCTGAAGGGCGTGTTCAACTTCCAGCCGAACCCGACGGTGGTCCAGGTCGTGATCTGGCTGCTGTACCTGACCCCGACGCTGTACTTCTTCTTCCGCAAGCCGAAGGCGACCGGCACCGCGCCGAAGCCCGCCCCGGCGACGGAGGCGAAGGCCGCCTGACGGTCGGCAGCTGCCGACAGAACCGCCCGGGTTCCGCAGACGATGCGGAGCCCGGGCGGTTCGTCGTTTCCGGGGGTGCCCGGTACGGCCGTGCCGATCACGACCGGGCGTCCTGCTGTCGGCTCGTCGGTGATCGGTCGGACGGCCCCTAGTAGATGGAGAAGACCGACGCCCAGTTCTGGCCGGCGGAGTTCGCGCTGGCGGTGTTGGCGGTGACCGCCTGGCCCGCGATGGCGTTGCCGTCCAGGACGAAGCCGGTGGCCGGGTTGGCCACGGTGTAGGTACCGACGGAGTTCTGGGTGACCGTCCAACGCTGGTTGGCGCCACCGAGGTTGACGGCCGTCAGGGAGATCTGGCCGCCGGCGACGGTCGGTGCGGTCAGGTAGAGCGGGATCGGGCAGCTGTCGAGGATCCGCACGGTGCCGTCGCCGTTGGCGACGAACTTCCAGCGCTGCGAGGCCATGGTGGTGTTCAGGGTGGCGAACACGGCCACCGACGGGATGCTGCCGGTGCAAGTGCCGTTGCGCTGGAGGGCGACGCCGCCGCCGTTGCTGAGCGCGTGGTAGCCGTTGTCACCGACCACGGTGGGGCCGTAGTTGATGGCGCTGCTGTCCAGCGCGGTCAGCGCGGCGCCGGTGGTGGAGAGCGGTGGCACGGCCGTCGGACGGACGTTCTTGAAGTAGTCGGCGAAGGTCGCGGGCGTGTGCGAGGTCAGGGTGGCGATCGTGCGGTCCCAGCTGCCGTCCACCTGGTTCCACAGCTGGAGCAGGGCGCCGTCCACGTTGCCCTGCACCTGGTCGCCGGTCTGCCAGCCGTAGGCGGCGGTGAACGGGTAGGACGAGCCGTCCGACCACACGTAGCGCTGGTCGCCCTCCAGGTAGGCGGCGACCGAGTCGGCGAAGCCCTCGGTCCAGGCGCAGGTGGCGGAGGACGTGTACTGGATGTAGTGCGGGTTGCAGTTGGTGACGGCCGGGAAGGTGCCGTTGTAGAGCCGCTGCTGGAAGAAGTGCCCCGTCTCGTGCAGCACGGTGTGCTCGGAGTCCGGGTCGGCGTCGGCCAGGTGCAGGGTGTTCGACAGGTCGTACCAGGCGCCGTCGGTGGAGCCCGCGTACCACTGCTCGGTCAGCATGGTGCAGGTGGCGGCGTTCGCCTCGCTCGTGGTCCAGCACGGGGTGGTGGAGTTGGCCCGGCGCGACCAGAGCAGGTTGACGGTGTCGAAGGCGTGCCAGGCGCGCTGCGCGGTGGTCGGCTTGACGGTGCCGAGGGCGACGCCGGCCGATACGTTCGACAGGGTCGGCGTGTTGAAGGCGTAGACCGTGCCGGTGTTGTCGGCGGTCCGCCAGACGTGGTTGTTCTGGGCGGCGAAGCGCACGTACAGGTGATCCATCGAGGTCGTGGTGACCGGGGTGTAGCAGAGGTTGAACGAGCCGTCGGCGGCGCCGGTCAGCTGGGTGTCGGTGTTCAGCTTGTGGTCGGTGTCGGTCGACTTCTCCCGGCCCCACAGCTCGACGGTGGCGTTGCGGGCGGCCTTGGTCAGGGTCGGCTTGGAGGTGCCCGCCTCGGCGGACTGGTAGTCGTACTTGAGATTGCCGCTCAGGCAGATCGGCGACGTGGCGGAGGCGACTCCCGCCGTGAGCGGGACGATGCCGGCCGCGGCGAGCAGGGCCGGCACCAGGAGGCGCAGCGCGATGGTGGGACGGTGAGACATGGACGTCCTTCCCGACGAGGTGCCCGGACCGCTGGACGGCGGAGCGGGCGCACGGAGTCCGGGTGGGGGCCCGGCTCCGGCCCGTGGCGCGCCGTGGGGTGACGAGGCGTCAGCGGACCGTGAGCCATCGTCCTGTCGGCGACACGCCGTTCACCAGGGGCGTGCGGAATCACGTGTTCCGATTGCGGACCCAGTGTGCGCGCCCGGCGCAAAACGGCTCGCGCGCACGCCGCTGAGCGAGCTGATGCGCCGTCAGGCGGCGGGGAAGGTGCTCAGGGCGAAATCGACGATGCGGTGCAGCTGTTCGGCCGGGGTGCCGTCGGAGGCGCGGACGGCGAGGCCGTGGGTGAGGGTGGTCAGGTAGTCGGCGAGCACGGCGGGGTCGGTTCCGGGTGCCAACTCGCCCGCCTCGGCGGCCTGTTCGAGGCGGGTGCGGAGTGCGGCGCGGCCCTCGGCGCGGCGGGCGGCGGTGTCGGCGCGGACGGCGGCGGAGCCTTCGCCGGTGGCCAGTGCGCCGTGCACCAGCAGGCAGCCCGGGCTCTCCTCGTGCGTGACCGCGGCGACGGTGCCGCGCAGCAGGTGTTCGGCGACAGCCCGGCCGGTGGGCTCGTCGAGCGCCTCCCGGACGTGTCGAGCCGGCCCGCGGTGGTAGTGGTCCAGGCACTGGCGGAACAGCGCCTCCTTGTTGCCGTACGCGGCGTACAGGCTGGGCCGGTTGATGCCCATGGCCGCCGTCAGGTCGGACAGCGCGGTGCCCTCGTAGCCGTGCCGCCAGAACACGTGCATGGCGCGCTCCAGCCCGTCCTCCAGGTCGAACGCGCGCGGACGGCCCGTCATGTCGCCCTGCCTTCCGTGGGTTTCGGTCGAGTTCTGTACCGATCGATATGATAGCGTCCCCGATATGTACCGAGCGGTACAGATATCGGAGGGGAACCGTCATGACGCTCACCACTGCCACCTTCGCGCCCGACGTGCTGGCCGGCCGCACCGCACTTGTCACCGGCGGCTCGCGCGGCATCGGCGCGGCCACCGCGCTGGCGCTGGCCGCGGCCGGGGCGGACGTGGCGATCAGCCACAGCGGATCGGCGCCGCGCGCGGAGGCGGTGGTCCGGGAGATCGAGGCGCTCGGGCGGCGGGCCGTCGCGTACAAGGCCGACCAGGCGGACCCGGCGCAGGTCGCCGAGCTGGTCGGCGCCGTCGCGGCGGACTTCGGGCGGCTGGACGTCCTGGTCAACAACGCGGGCGTGATCGCCACCGGCCCGGTCGACGAGCCGGTCGACGAGGAGGCGCTGGCGCGGCAGTACGCCATCAACGTGCGCGGGGTCGCGGCCGCGATCCGGGCGGCCGCGCCGGTCATGGGCGACGGCGGACGGATCGTCACCATCGGCTCCAACCTGGCCGTCCGCCCGACCCGGCCCGGCACCGCCGACTACGCGGCCGGCAAAGCCGCGGTCACCGCGTACAACCGGGCCGCCGCGCTGGAGCTCGCCCCGCGCGGGATCACCGTCAACGTGGTGCAGTCCGGCTCGGTGAATACCGAGATGAACCCGGAGGACGGCCCGAGCGCCGACGCCCAGCGCGCCCTGAACGCGCTCGGCCGCTACGGCCGGCCCGAGGAGCTCGCGGCCGCCGTGGTGTTCCTGGCCACCCCCGCCGCCGCGTTCATCACCGGCAGCGTGCTGGCCGTGGACGGCGGCTTCTTCGCCTGAGCGGGCGCCCCGGCCCTGCCGCGTGGCGGTGGGGCCGAGGGTCCGTCAGGAGAGCTGGCCGGGCGGGAGGGTGGCGATGCCGGCGGCCAGGAAGGACATGGCGGCGTCCAGGTGGGCCTCGGTCGGGCGGAGGTAGAGCTCGCAGACGACGGCGGCGGCGGTGGCGGCGACCATGCGGGGGCCGAAGTCGTCGGGGGCGTCGCCGCGTTCGGCGGCGAAGATCCGGGCGCCCTCCTGGATCGCCTCGGTGAGGCGGCTGTTGGCGACGGCGCGCAGCTGGGGGTTGCGGTCGAGCATGGTCTCCCAGAGCGCGTCGAACTCGCTGTCGCCGGGGTTCTCGGCGAGGTCGGCGCGCAGCCAGCGCTCCAGGGCCTCCAGCGTGGTGGTGCCGGGCTCGCGGTGGTTGAGGGCGTGGCCGAGGCGGTCGGTGAACTCGGCGAGGTGGGAGGTCGCCAGGTCGAGCTTGGTCGGGAAGTAGAGGGTGACGGTCCGCGCCGACACCTCGGCCCGGTCGGCGATGTCGGCGATCGTGGTCGCCTCGAAGCCGCGCTCCGCGAACAGCTGGTAGGCCGCTCGCAGGATCGCCTCCCGGCGGCGGGCCTTGCCGCGTTCCCTTGCTCCCTCGGTCATGCGAGGCATGGTAGCCGATTCTACCGGTGGCGGTAATTTTGCAGTCGACTGCAAAGTTACCTTAGGGTGCAAAAATCCACTGGTTCTGAGCACGAGGGGGCGCGATGGCGTCGGTCCTGTACGCATGGGGACGATGGGCGGTCCGCCGCCGAGGCCGGGTGATCGGCCTGTGGCTGCTGCTGCTCGCGACGATCGGCGCCCTCGGCACCACCCTGGCCGGGCCCACCAGCACCGAGTTCACCGTCCCAGGCATCGAGTCCCAGCAGGCCCAGGAGCTGTTGGAGCGGAAGCTGCCGGAGTCCGTCGACGGCACCGCCCGCCTGGTGATGGCCGCGCCCGCCGGCCAGAGCCTGGACACCCCCGCCGCCAGGGCCGCCGTGGGGGAGAGCCTGCACCGGGCCGCCGGGATACCCGGAGTGGTGCACGTCGCCGACCCGTTCGAGAGCCACAGCGTCTCGCCGGACCTGCGGATCGCCTTCGCCGACGTGCAGTTCGACCGCCCCGCGCACGACGTCCCGCAGAGCGCCAAGGACGCGCTGACCGACGCGACCGCGCCGCTGCGCGAGGCCGGACTGCAGGCCGAGTTCGGCGGCAGCGTGATGGAACCGGCCTTCGAGGTCGGCGGCCCCGCCGAGGTGATCGGCGTGCTGGTCGCGTTCGCCGTGCTCGCCGTCGCACTCGGCTCGCTGGTCGCCGCCGGGCTGCCGCTGCTGACCGCGTTGGTCGGCGTCGGCATCGGCGTGCTGGGCGCCCAACTGCTGGCCAACGTGGTCGAGATGACCGGCACCGCGACGGTGCTCGCGCTGATGATCGGCCTCGCCGTCGGCATCGACTACGCGCTGTTCATCATCGCCCGGCACCGCGAGCAGCTCGCCGAACCCGGCAGCGAGATCGAGGAGTCGGCGGCCCGCGCCACCGCCACCGCGGGCAGCGCCGTGGTGTTCGCCGGCGCCACCGTGATCATCGCGCTGGCCGCGCTCGCCGTCACCGGCATCCCGTTCCTGACCGTGATGGGCCTGGCCGCCGCCGCGACCGTGCTGCTCGCCGTGCTGGTCGCCGTCACCCTGGTGCCCGCGCTGCTCGGCCTGCTCGGCGAACGCCTGCGGCCGCGGCCGAAGGCGAAGGCTGCCGCGAAGCCGGCCCGCTCGTGGTCGGCGGCCTGGGCGCGCGCCGTCACCCGCAAGCCGCTGCTGGTGCTGCTGGTCGGCGTGGTCGGGCTGCTCGCGCTCGCGCTGCCCGCCCGCGACCTGCGGCTCGGTTTGCCCAGCAACGCCTCGCAGCCCGCCGCCAGCACCCAGCACAAGAGCTACGACCTGCTCAGCGAGGGCTTCGGCCCCGGCTTCAACGCCACCCTGGTCGCCGTGGTCGACGCCACCGGCATCCCGGCCGACCGGCGCGAGTCCGCGCTCACCGAGCTGCACGCCACGCTCTCCGCCGACCCGGGCGTCGCCGCCGTCGGCAGGCCGATCGCGAACGCGGACGGCAGCACCGTCGCCGTGCCGGTCGTCCCCCGCACCGGGCCGGACGACCGGGCCACCAGCGACCTGGTCGACCGGCTGCGCGCCCACAAGGCGGACGTCACCGCGAGCGGCGGCACGCTGTACATCGCCGGGGCGACCGCCGCCGCGATCGACGTGTCCGGCAAGCTCGCCGACGCGCTGCCGCTGTTCGTCGGCCTGATCGTGGTCCTCGCGCTCGCCCTGCTGACCGTCGCGTTCCGCTCGGTGCTGGTGCCGCTGAAGGCGGTGCTCGGGTTCCTGCTGTCGGTGGCCGCCGCGCTCGGCGTCACCGTGTGGGTGTTCCAGGACGGCCACCTGAACGGCCTGCTCGACATCCCGTCCGCCGCGCCGGTGACGAGCTTCCTGCCGGTGCTGCTGATCGGCGTGCTGTTCGGCCTCGCGATGGACTACGAGGTGTTCCTGGTCAGCCGGATGCGCGAGCACCACCAGCACACCGGCGACGCCGCCGGGGCCGTCGCGCACGGCGTCGCGCGCAGCGGACGGGTCGTCACCGCCGCCGCGCTGATCATGGTCGCGGTGTTCGGCGGGTTCGTGTTCAACCACGACCCGATCATCAAGTCGATCGGATTCGCCCTGGCCGTCGGCGTGTTCATCGACGCCTTCGTGGTCCGGATGACCCTGGTGCCCGCCGCGATGGCCCTGCTCGGCGCCCGCGCCTGGCGGCTGCCGCGCTGGCTCGACCGGATCACCCCCGACGTGGACCTGGAGGGCGCCGGTCTGCCCGCCGCCGAGGTCCGGCCGGCCGCGAAGGCCGCCGAACGGGTCTGACGGAGCAGAACACGGGCCGGGCCCGGGAGTCGTGACTCCCGGGCCCGGCTCACTGCTGCTCGGGTCAGCAGGGGACCGCGGCGTTGACGGTGACCGGGGACGGGCCCCAGCCGAACTTGCTGACGCCGAAGGTGCCGCTGACGGTGGAACCGCAGGCGACGGTGGCGGTCGGGCCGTTGACGGTGACCGTGCTCGCGAGGAAGTTCACGTTCTGCGCGATCGAGCCGAGCGAGGAGCCGCCGACGACCGTTCCGGAGAGCGTGGTGGAGAGCACCTGGGGCTGCGGCGGGAAGTCGGGGGTGGGCGGGCCGGCCAGGGCGACCCGACCGAGGAACTGGACGCTGCCGCCGGTGATCGAGGCGCAGACCTGGGTCATCAGCCCGGACTGGAGCGACCAGGGGCTGCAGGTCTCCGTGGCAGTGGTCGTGACAGTGGTGGCGGCCTGGGCGGGAGCGGCTGTCAGGGCGCCGACGGCGGCCATGCCCGCGGCGAGCAGGGTCAGGCCCTTCATCGAACGTCGGTTCATCGTGCGTTCTCCTCCATGTGGTGGTGCCCAGCTGAGGCACGTGGTAGCAAGGTGTCGCATGTGATATTTCACATGCGCCATGACGTAACCTGCCACAGGTTCGAATGCTGGCGATGTCATTCGGCGAGGAAAAGGTGCGCTCGACCGGAAAATGACCTTCGATGGCGAGATTGCGCTGTGATTGCCGACACTTGGGGAAGTCTTGGCAGGGCCACCCCGGAATCTTCGGACACGAGCCGTCCCCCTCCGGGCACCCGGTCGGTCGATCCGACGACCCGAGTGCCCGGAGGGAGCGGGAGCCGATCGGCGACTACGCGGCGGCCGGGCCGTACACCATGTGCACGGTGCCGCCGGCGAAGGCCTGGCAGGAGAGCAGCGTCAGCTCGACCGGGCCGGCGAGCTCGTCGAACAGGCGCATGCCGGTGCCCCGGGCCACCGGGTGGACGAACAGGTTCAGCTCGTCCAACAGGCCCGCGGCCAGCAGCTGACGCACCACCGAGACCGAGCCGGACATGCCGATCGGGCCGCCCTCCTCCTGCTTCAGCGCCGTGACGGCCTCGATCAGCCCGCCCTTCAGCTGCTCCGAGTTGCGCCAGGTGAAGGAGAGGTCCTGGCGCGAGACCACGATCTTGCGGGTGTCGCCGATCGCCTTCGCCATCCCGGCCTCCTCGCCGCCCGCCTCCTCGACGGCCGGCCAGGCGCCCGCGAACACGTCGTAGGTGGTGCGGCCCATCAGCACGGTGTCCGACGCGCCCAGCAGCGCCCCGACCGCCGCGCCCAGCTCGTCGTCGAAGTACTTGAAGTGCCACTGCTCGGGGGACTCCACGACGCCGTCGGCGGAGATGAACAGACCGGCGGTGATCTTCCTCATGGGGTGGTGCTCCTTGCTCGTTCTCGGCGTGTTGCGCGCTTACAACCGGTCAGACGGGGCCCGGGCGCCGGACTCATCGGTCCCGGCGAAGAAATCCGAAAAACTTTTCTTGGACCCGTCCGTCGCTCCACCGATGAGTCCGCGAGCGTCGACCGGTCAGCACCGGCATGCACACCGAAGACACCGTCGAGTTCGACGTACCGCCGCAGCACGCCGCCCGCCCCTCGCTGGAGGAGCAGTTCGCCGCGCTGCTGGACGCCCACCGCCCGCCCGCCCGGATCGCCCTGCTGGTCGGGAACGTACTGCGGCCCGCCCCCGGCGACCTCCAACGCCTCTGCAGGCTGGGAGTACTCGCACGGCGGGCGGGCCACCAGGTGGTACTGCGCGGCGTCGGCCCCCGGCTGAGGCTGGTGCTCGACCTCACCGGGCTGGCCGACACCCTCCACGAGGGCTGACGCGATGTCAGAGCCGCGGATCCTCCATCAACCGCATCGGCAGACCCCACAGCGGGAACAGCCGGTCCACGTCCATGTGATTGGTCATCGTGGCGATCCGGCCGTCCACCACCTCCAGCACCGTGATGGCCCACGGCGTCCAGCCGTTGCCGTCCTCGGCCGACCGGTACTGGGCGAACGCGGGCGAGCCGTTCGCCTCCACCGGCAGCAGCCGCGAGTTCGCACACCCGCGACCCGGACCGCGCCACCACACTTCGAGCTCGTCGAGGCCCTGCAGCCACATCCGGAACGGCGGCATGTTCAGCACCGCGTCGTCGTGCAGCACCCGCTTCAGGCCCTCGATGTCGAACGACTCGAACGCCTGCACGTAGCGGGCCAGCAGCGCACGCTGCGCCTCGTCCAACGGCTTGAAGGTGTCACCCGCCGTCGCGCCGCTGTCCGCCAACGTCGCCCGGGCGCGCTGCAGCGCGCTGTTCACCGACGCCACCGACGTCTCCAGCAGCTCCGCCGTCTCCGCCGCCGACCAGGCCAGCACCTCGCGCAGGATCAGCACCGCGCGCTGCCTGGCCGGCAGCTTCTGCAACGCCGAGACGAACGCCAACCGGATCGACTCCCGGCCCAGCGCCACCTCCGCCGGATCCCCCGCCAGCACCCGCCCGTCCGGCACCGGACCCACCCAGATGTTCTCCTCCAATTGCGTCAGATCCGGCGACCCCGCCGGACACGGCGACGTCAGATCCATTGGCCGCGCCCGCCGCTGCGCCGCCGGCCCCATGTCCAGGCAGACATTGGTGGCGATCCGGTACAGCCACGTCCGCAACGCGGCCCGGCCCTCGAACCCGTCGAACTTCGACCAGGCGCGGACCATCGTCTCCTGCACCGCGTCCTCGGCCTCGAAGGCCGACCCCAACATGCGGTAGCAGTACGCCGTCAGCTCCCGCCGGAACGGCTCCAGCTGCTCCGCAACCCCGTCACGATCCATGATCACTGGCACGTCGGACACCCTAGACGGTGGCGCCGACAATCCGGCGGCTGCGGCATCATGACCGGGTGGAACTCGACGCGCACCGCAGCGAACTGACGGTCCATTGCTACCGGATGACCGGCTCGTTCCAGGACGCCGAGGAACTCGTCCAGGAGACCCTGCTGCGCGCCTGGAACGCCCGCGACCGCTACGACCCCACCCGGGCCTCGGTGCGCACCTGGCTGTACCGGATCGCCACCAACGCCTGCCTCACCGCCCTCGACGGCCGGGCCCGCCGGCCCCTGCCGTCCGGGCTCGGCGCCCCCGGCGACGACCCCGGCGCACCGCTCGTCCCCGCCACCGACGTGCCGTGGCTGCAACCCTTCCCCGACGGCCGGTACGACGTGGACGCCCGGGCCGAGCTGCGCCTCGCCTGGGTCGCCGCCGTGCAGCTGCTGCCCGCCCGGCAGCGCGCCGTGCTGATCCTGCGCGACGTCCTGGCGTTCACCGCCGCCGAGGTCGCCGAGCAGCTCGACACCACCGTCGCCGCCGTCAACAGCGCACTCCAGCGCGCCCGTTCCACCGTGGCCACCGTCGCCGCAGGATCGGCGGACACCCTGCGGGAACCCGACGACCTCCGGCAGCGGGCCGCCGTCGACCGCTACCTGGCCGCGTTCGAAGCCGCCGACGTGCCCGCGCTGGTCGGCCTGCTCGCCGAGGACGCCGTGCTCGAAATGCCGCCGGTCGCACTCTGGTTCCGCGGCCCGGAGGCCTACGGCGCGTTCATGGAACGGATCTTCCGCCTGCGCGGCACCGGCTGGCTGACCCGTCCCGCCCGCGCCAACGGCCAACCCGCGTTCGCCGCCTACGCACGCGAGGGCGGGCAGCACCGCCTGCACAGCCTCCAGGTCCTGGACCTGGCCGACGGACGGATCACCCGCAACACCGTCTTCACCGACCCCGCCACGCTCCGTGCCTTCGACCTGCCGGGGACGATCCGATGACTTTCCCGGCGATCCCCCTGACGATCTCCCCGGCGACTTCTCCGGCGATTTCTCCGGCAGGGGCGATGAGTTCGGGCCGCGCCGCCGGTACGTACCGGTGAGAGCCGCCGTAACAGCCCGGCGGCCACCGCACCGAACGAGGAAGGACGTGCGCGCCATGAGCGTCATCGTCATCGGCTTCACCACCCTGGACGGCCGGGTCACCGACCCCGACGGCTCCGGCGGAACCCCCGGCGGCGGGTGGATGTTCCGCTACGGCCCCGAACACGTCTCCGGCGACAAGTTCCGCCTCGGCGCCACTCTCGACGACGGTGTGCTGCTGCTCGGCCGCCGCACCTGGCAGCACTTCGCCACTCTCTGGCCCACCCGCGACGACCCGTTCTCCACCCGGATGAACGCCGCCGCCAAGCTGGTCGCCACCCGCACCCTCACCGGCGCCTCCGCCTGGGCCAACTCCCGCCTGCTGGAAGGAGACCTGCTCACCGCCGTCAAGGCCGAGCAGCGGGACGTCGTCGTCACCGGCAGCGTCGGCGTGGTGCACCAGCTGATCGCCGCCGACCTGGTCGACGAGTACCGCATCCTCACCGTCCCGGTCGTGCTCGGCGTCGGGGCCCGGCTGTTCCCCGACGGCGCGTCCGCCGCCGACCTGCGCTGCGTGCAGGCGGAGCAGGTCGGGCCGATGCTGTACGCCCGTTACCGGCGCAGCTGAGCGGTCCGCGGTCGACCTGCGGGGGTGGGGAGTACGTGGCAGCCTGGCACTGCCCGGAACCGTCCGATTGCAGGGAGTAATCATGGGCATGAGTGACAAGTTCAAGGACAAGGCCCGGCAGGCGGAGGAGCAGGCCAGGCAGCGCCTCGGTCAGAAGTCCCCGCAGGGCGACGACCAGCAGAAGGCCGCCGACCAGCAGCAGGGGCAGCAGAGCATGGACGAGCAGCAGGACGAGGAGCAGCAGTAAGCGCCTGCGGGCACGTGCGAACCGGCTCCCGGCACGGTCTTCGTGCCGGGAGTTCGTGCGGGCGGCGAGGGCTCGCGTCCAGGCCCGGTGTCGCGGGTCGGCGGCGAGGGTCGGCGGCGAGGGTCGGCGGCGAGGGTCGGCGGCGAGGGCTGGTGTCGCGGGCTGGCCTGCGGCAGCGGTGCGGAGTAATTTAGTTCACATCAGCTAATTATCATCTGGCTTCCAGCGGGTGGGGCAGGAGATGGCCGACGTGACCAAGGGAGCGGGCGGGCTGGGGCGGATCGGGGTGGAGCATCCGCGCTACAAGTGGGTCGCGCTGTCGAACACCACGCTCGGCATGCTGATCGCCACCGTCAACGCCTCGATCGTGCTGATCTCGCTGCCGGCGATCTTCAACGGCATCCACCTGAACCCGCTGCAACCCGGCAACGTCAGCTACCTGCTGTGGATGCTGATGGGATACATGCTGGTCACCGCCGTCCTGGTGGTGACGCTCGGGCGGCTGGGGGACATCTGGGGGCGGGTGCGGATCTACAACGCGGGCTTCCTGATCTTCACCGTCACCTCGGTGATCCTCTCGCTCGACCCGATGGCGGGCGGCGGCGGAGCACTCTGGCTGATCGGCTGGCGGGTGGTCCAGGCCGTCGGCGGTGCGATGCTGATGGCCAACTCGGCGGCGATCATCACCGACGCGTTCCCGGCCCGGCAGCGCGGCATGGCGCTCGGCGTCAACATGGTGGCGGCGATCGCCGGTTCGTTCGTCGGACTGGTGCTGGGTGGCCTGCTCGCCGAGTGGAACTGGCGGTCGATCTTCTGGGTCAACGTCCCGATCGGCATCATCGGCACCGTCTGGGCCTACCGCTCGCTGCACGAGACCGGCATCCGCCGGCCGGGCCGGATCGACTGGTGGGGGAACATCACCTTCGCCGTCGGCCTGACCGCGCTGCTCGCCGCCATCACCTACGGCATCCAGCCGTACGGCGGCCGCACCATGGGCTGGACGAACCCGTGGGTGCTGACCGGACTCGTCGGCGGCGCCGCCGTGCTGGTCGCGTTCTGCGTCATCGAGACCAGGGTCGCCGAACCGATGTTCCCGCTGCGGCTGTTCCGCGACCCGGTGTTCGCCGGCGGCAACCTGGCCACCCTGCTCGGCTCCGTCGCCCGCGGCGGACTGCAGTTCATGCTGATCGTCTGGCTGCAGGGCATCTGGCTGCCGCTGCACGGCTACGACTACGCGGACACCCCGCTGTGGGCCGGCATCTACCTCGTCCCGCTGACCGTCGGCTTCCTCGCCGCCGGCCCGATCGCCGGACACCTCTCCGACCGGTTCGGCGCCCGGCTGTTCGCGGCCGGCGGCCTGGTGGTGATGGCCGGCTCGTTCGCCGGACTGCTGCTCCTGCCCACCGACTTCGGGTACCTCTGGTTCGCCCTGCTGGTGTTCCTGAACGGCCTCGGCGGCGGCCTGTTCGCCGCGCCGAACACCGCGCTGGTGATGTCCAGCGTCCCCGCCGCCGACCGGGGCGCCGCCTCCGGCATGCGGGCCACCTTCCAGAACGCCGGCATGGTGCTGTCCATCGGCGTGTTCTTCTCGCTGATGGTGGCCGGTCTGGCCGGCTCCCTGCCGGGGACCCTGAGCAGCGGACTCACCGCCCAGGGCGTCTCCCCGGCCGACGCCCACGCGGTCGCCGGACTCCCGCCCGTCGGCACGCTGTTCGCGGCGTTCCTCGGCTACAACCCGATCCGCGAACTGCTCGGCCCGCACGTGCTGTCCACCCTGCCCGCGTCCAACGCGCAGACCCTGACCGGACGCGAGTTCTTCCCGCACCTGATCTCCGGGCCGTTCCACGACGGACTGATGGTGGTGTTCTCGCTGGCCATCGCGATGTCCCTGGTGGCCGCCGTCGCCTCGCTGCTGCGCGGCCGGGCGGCGGAGCGGGGAGCGGTCGCCCAGGACCCGGCCGTCGCGCGGGAGACGGCGTGAACGACTCGGCAGGGCAAGGGAGTTCGGCAGTCGGGGGCGGGCTCGACCCGGCCGCGGTGGTCCGGCTGCGGCTGGTCGTCGCGCGCCTGCACCGGCAGCTCGCCCAGGCGTCCGACCGGCAGGACTTCACCTTCGCGCAGCTCTCCGCACTGGCCCGGATCGAGGCGCACGGCCCGATCCGGCTCGGCGAACTCGCCGCCCGCGAACGGGTCGCCGCCCCGTCGATGACCCGCACCGTCACCCCGCTGGTCGCCTCCGGCCTGGTCACCCGGCTGCCCGACCCGGAGGACGGGCGCTCCGCGCTGGTCGAACTGTCGCCCGAGGGCGTCGAGTTGCTCGCCGAGATCCGCCAACGCCGCTCCGAGGTGCTGGCCCGTCGCACCGCCGAGCTCGACGCGCGGGAGCGCGCCGTGCTGCTGGAGGCGCTGCCGGTGCTGGAGCGGCTGGTGGCCTTCGAGGACTGAACGGGCCTTGGACGCTGGCGAATTGACGTGTCGCCAGTTCGGCGGCCCGGCCCGGCGGTCGACGCGTCGTGGCGCCACGTCGGCGGTGGGAGGTCGGCCGGCCCCTCGACAAGTCGAACGGCGATCCGCTACACCGGTCGGGTCCGGATGTTCGCCACCTCCCGAGCCGGAGACCGATCCGATGCAGGCGCAGCTGCTGGTGCTGGAGCACGAGCCGAGGCTTCGACACGCCAGTGCGGTGGGGATGTTCCTGCTCGTCGCCGGCCTGCCGACGCTGCTGGTCGCCGGTCTCCCCGGTGTCCCGACCACGGCGAGGGTCGTCGTCGGGCTGTGCTGCACGGCGATCGGGGCCTTTCTCGGGGTCCGGGCCGAACGGGCCGTCGTGGTCTGCGAGTCCGACGGGATACTGATCCGGGGATTCGTCCGCAGTCGGCGTATACCGGTTCGCGCCGTCGTCGGCCTGCGGGGCATCCACCTGTACTGGTGCAGCCCGCGCGGGCTCGACCTCTCGGAGCTGACGGTCTGGGACGAGCTGGTGACGAGCGCCGCGGTCGAGACGAAGCGCCGGGCACTGCCGAGGTGAGAGTCGGCCCGAACCACCGTGCCCGCCCGGCCGGCGAGGAACGGCAGGGCGGGACGGCGGGGCAGCAGTCACCAGCGTCGTGGCCGCGGCCGGGCCCCGGCAAGCCGGTTCGCGGGGAATGGCCGGGCGACCGCCGGCCTGGCCGGAGACGTTCGCCCGGCTGCCCGAAAAGGGCGCCTGATCAGGACACCTGTGCGGCGATGCCGTCCAGCACGATCTCCAGGCCGGCCTCGAACTCCGCGCCGGGCGTGGGGTGTTCGCCCTCTACGACGAGCTCCGCCAGGTGCGGGTGGCGGCCCTCGTCCAGCACCTGCCGCAGGTACGGGGACATGGCATCCCGCCACTGCTCCTCCGAACGGCCCTCCACCCGGTCCGCCTGACGCTCTGCCAGCTCGGTGCGCAGTGCCCCCACCAGGTAGGCGTGGAACGCGGCCGCGGCCCGGCGCAGCGCGGCGGGGCGGCCGGTGAGGTTCGGCACGGTGCTCAGCACCGAGAGCCTGGCCTCCAGCGCGGTCAGCGCGTGCGGCCCCAAGTGTGGTCGGCCGCCCAGCAGTTCCGGGAACCACTCGTGCCGCAGCGCGGCCCGCCTGGTGAGGCCGGCGATCAGGCGCAGGCCGGCCCGCCAGTCCGGCGAGAGGTGGGCGGCGGGCGGGACGATCTCGGCGTAGACCGCGTCCGCCATCAGGTCGAGCAGCTCGTCCTTGGTGTCCACGTACCCGTATAGCCGCATCGGGCCGACCTCCAGCGCCGCCGCCACCCGGCGGATCGAGACGCCCTCCAGGCCGTCCGCGTCCGCGAGTTCCAGCGCCGCGCCGACGATCAGCTCCCGGCTCAGCGGATGCGGCGTCCGGCGGGCCGGTGGCTCGGGGCGGGCCCAGATCGGGGTGGACCCGGAATCAACGGGCTGACGGGGTGTCATGAGGCGTTCTCCGATCGGGCGGTGGCGGGCGGCCGGACTCTGTCGATACAGTGTATCGAGCGATACGGTGTATCAACCAGCTTGGGGGAGACGCATGTCCACAGAGATCGCGACAGACATCGGCATCGTCGGAGGAGGCCCGGGCGGTCTGACGCTGGCCCGGCTGCTCACCCGGCGCGGCATCCCGGTCACGGTGTACGAGCGCGACGCCGGACCGGATGCCAGGCTCCAGGGCGGCACCCTCGACCTGCACCTGGAGACCGGCCAGCGCGCCCTGCGCGAAGCCGGCCTGACGGAAGCCTTCCGCCGCCACGCCCGCCCGGAAGGGCAGGACCTGCTCCTGCTCGACCACACCGGCACCCTGCTGTACCGCGAGGACACCCCCGCCACCGCGCCCGGCGACACCCCGCCGAGGCCCGAGATCGACCGCACCGACCTGCGCGCGCTGCTGCTCGGCTCCCTGCCGCCCGGCGCCGTCCGGTGGGCGCACACCGTGCGTCACGCCGCGCCCGCCCCGGCCGGCGGCTGGCGGCTGCACTTCGCCGACGGCGGCACCGCCGAACACCGCGTCCTGGTCGGCGCCGAGGGCGCCCGCTCCCGGCTGCGCCCGCTGCTCACCCCTGTCGAGCCGCACCACCTCGGCGTCAACACCGTCGAGGGCGTCATCCCCGCCGTCGACCGCACCCACCCCGAACTGGCCGCCGCCGTCGGCCGGGGCAGCTACTGGGTGATCGGCGACGGCCGGTCGGTCGCCGCACAGCGCTGCTCCGACGGCCGGGTCCTGGTCCACCTGTCCTTCCACGGCCCCGCCGACTGGCTCACCACCTGCGGCATCCCCTTCGACCGCCCGGCCGAGGCCCGCTCCGCGCTGCTGGAGCTGTTCGCCGACTGGACGCCCACCTGCCGCGGGCTGATCGCCGCCTGCGAGGGCGAACTGACGCCACGTCCGCTCACCGCCCTCCCCGTCGGCCTGCGCTGGCCGCACCGCCCCGGCCTCACCCTGCTCGGCGACGCCGCCCACCTGATGCCGCCCGTCGGAAACGGCGCCAACGCCGCGATGCGCGACGCCCTCGAACTCGCCGACGCCCTCACCGCCCACCCGGCCGACCCCGGGGCGGCGCTGCGCGCCTACGAGGACGAGATGTTCGCCCGCACCGCCGAGGTCGCCGCCGAGTCCGACCGGGTGATGAGGCTGATCCACTCACCGGCCGGCGCGCGGGGCGTGGCCGCCTTCTTCAACGGCGAGGGCGTGGCGGACGGGTAGGCCGCTTCGGGCGGGCCTCGGCGGTCCGGTCACTGGACCAGGAACCAGCTCTGGTAGGGATTGGTGCGATTGCAGCCCTCCTCGCGAAAGAGGTACGGGCTGTTGTTGCCGTTGTCCAAGCAGGAGCGGACGGCGAAGTTGAAGAACTGGGTGCCGATCGCCCCCTGCGTCATCGCCCAGATCTGGTACGGGTCCTGGCTGTTGCAGGACTTCATCTGCACCGTGGAGGCGCTCGTCGCCCGGACGCAGCGGCCACTGCTGTCGTTGCGGAGCTGGACGTTCGGGTAGCCGGTGTCGGGGGCGGCGGACGCGACCTTCCAACGGCTGTTGGCCGCCGAGGTGCTGTACGTGGTCGAGCTCAACTCGTAGCTGCCGTAGACGCTGCCGAGGTGGTGATCGATGAACTTGCTGCTGCCGATGACGAGATTGTCCACGTTCACATAGGCGTTGGCCGTGCCGGAACCGGCGACCAGGGAGACGAGTGCCGCCGCCGTGCCGAGCGCGGCCGCGAGACGCAGCTTCATGCTCCGACCCTCCGTGGGGGATGGGGCCTGGACTTCCGTCTCCACGCTAGCCGCAGGCGCCCCGCCCGCGGCAGCGGCGGGCAGGGCACAGGCAGAGCGTTCGGCGCGGCGGAGCGCCCCCGGGGCGTGGAGGACGAGCGGCCGGGTCTGGGATCCTTGCGGTATGAGCACACCTTCGAGCACGCCGCCGGACGGGCTGCCCCGCTACCGCGTCCTGACCGGCCCCGACGACGCCTCGTTCTGCCACCGGGTCAGCGAGGCGCTGGCCCTGGGCTACGAACTGCACGAAGGGCCCGCCGTCACGTTCGACGGCGAGCGGGTCGTCGTGGCACAGGCGCTGCTCTGGCCGCAGCCGTCGCGGCAGTCCTGACGGGGTTCAGCCGACGGGCAGCAGACGACAGGGGTGGACCAGGTACGGGCCGAGCAGGCCCTCGCGGTCGCCGTCCTTGTAGGCGATGGCGGACCCGGTCAGACCGTCGCCGTCGGTGCGGAGTTCCAGGCCGAACGACGGGCTGTTCAACCGGGCGTCGACGGTGGGGAGTTGGAGGTCGGCGGCGAGGCGGACGTCCCAGCGGTGGGAGGCGGCCGCCGGGACGGTGACCGGCGGGAGATCGGCGAGTGCGACGCGAACCTGACGATCCGTCAGGACGTCCAGCCGCAACGGGATCTCACCGTCCAGCGTCTCGATGCGGCCCGCCCAGCCGCCCGGGGCGAGCGTGAAGTCCCGGGCCCGCTCGGTGACCGGCTGGAGGTGGCCGGAGTCGAACTCCGGGGCGACGGCGTCCATCAGATGACGGACCACGGCGTTGCGGGCGGACTTGTCGGTGGAGTTGGCCAGCACGGCGAAGGAGAGCTCGCGGTCGGGCAGGTCGATCATCATGGTGGAGACACCGCCCATGCCACCGCCGTGGCTGGAGATCACCGAGCCGCCCTCGCGCTGGACGATCCGACCGAGACCGTAGTCGAGACGGTCGGTGATGGCCGGGCCGTCCAGCACCGCCGCGGCCGTGGCCGGCCGGAGCAGCCCCGCGGAGCGGCGGGCGAACAGCGCGATGTCACCGGCCGTGGCCCAACCCGACCCGGCGGCCAGGTGACTGCTGTGGCAGTCCGGGTACGTACGGCCGTCCGGGGTGTAGCGCCGCGCGACGGGTGCGGGGCCGGGGTGGACGTCGCCCAGCTCGAAGGACGTCAGACCGAGCGGCTCGGCCACGTGCTTGCGCAGGTGCGTGCGCAGGGACTGGCCGGAGACCTGCTCAAGGAGCTCGCCGAGCTGCCCGTACCCGAGGTTGGAGTACTCGAAGTCACTGCCCGGCGTGCGCACTTGACGGAGGTAGGCGGCCGGGTCGATCGGTGACGGCTCGTCGCCGTAGTGGAAGTCGTAGTACGCCGGGAACCCGCCCCGGTGCTGCATCAGCTGACGCGGCGTCGGCGCCGTCGCCCACGGGTGACTGCCGGGCACGGGCGCGTCCAGGTCGAGCAGGCCGCGGTCGGCGGCCAGACACACGGCCACGGCCGTGAACGCCTTGGTGATCGAGGCGAGACCGTAGGCGGTCTCAGGAGTGGCGGCGCGACCCGCCGCGACATCCGCCAGCCCGTAGGCCCGCGCGAACACCAACTCCTGCCCCTGCGCCACAGCCACGCTCACCGACGGACACCCGTGCGCCGCCAACGCCTGCTCGCAGAACTCGTCCAGCCCGTCCAGCACGCTCATGCCCTCCCCGCCCAACGAAAACCGTTCCGGGACGGATGCTAACCGTCGGCCGCGGAACTGGTGGGAGGGGGTGGGCTGTTGGGGGCCGAGTGGGGGAGGTGTCGGTTGGTGGATGGGGAGGGGGCGGACGGATGCCAGCCGTCGGCCGCGGAACTGGTGGGAGCGGGTGAGCTGTTGGGGGTGGCGTGGGGAGGGAGCCGGTTGGTCGATGGGGTGGGGGAGGGGGCGGACGGATGCCAACTGCTGGCTGCGGAAGTGCCGTGAAGGGGCGGGTTGTTGGGGCGGAATGGGGGAGGGGGCCGGTTGGTGGAGGGGACAGGGGAGGGAGCCGCGCGGGCGGATGCTAACCGCCGGCCGCGGAACTGGTGGGAGGGGGTGGGCTGTTGGGGGCCGAGGTGGGTGGTGTGCGGTGGGGCAGGCCGTGGGGGGCGTCAGGGGTGTGGGGTGGCGCGGAGGGCTACTTCGAGTTCGAAGCGGGTGTCGGGGGAGGAGAGGGACGGGCCGAAGAGGCGGTGGACGCGGTGGAGGCGTTGGCGGGCGGTCTGGGGGTGGATGCCGAGGCGGGCGGCGACCTGGGGGGCGGTGCCGCGGCCGGTCTGGAGCCAGGCGAGGAGGGTGGCGGCGAGGCGGTCGCGTTGTTTGGGGGTGAGCGGGGCCAGTGGGGCGAGGCGGCGTTCGGCGATCAGCCGGACCAGCGCGGGGTCGGTGAGCAGGAGCAGGTCCGCGAGGCGGTCGCGGCAGTCGACCGGCTGGTCGGGGGCCTGCGGGAGGGAGGCGCGGACCAGACGGGCCCAGCGCAGCGACTGCGCCGCCAGGGCGGGTGGCACCGGCGGGCCGATCACCGCGCCGCGGCCCTGGAGGGCGGCAGTGATCCGGGGGTCGGTCAGGGCGGTCGCCGGGTCGGGCAGGAGCAGGTGGGGCTGCGGGGCCTCCAGGTTGATCAGGACGTGGTCGGGCAGTCGGCCGTCGCCCGCGGGTCGGGCGCCGAACGAGGCGATCCGGGCCAGCGGTTGACGGGTCGTCGGAAGGGGCGCCGACGGGCCCGAGGGGCGCGGGTCGAGCGAGACGCCGGCGAGCAGCGCGGGCAGCGGCCAGTCCGCGGACTGTGCGGCGGCGGTGAGTTCGGCCGGATCGGCGGTACCGGACAGCAGCAGGTCGAGCAGCCGGTGCCGGGCTCGGCCGAGCGCCCCCGCCCGGTCGGTGCGGGCATCCATGTAGCCCTGGACGCTGGCCGCTGCGACCTCGTCGATGTGCGCGAACACCGCCTCGGCCAGCGTGACGAGCTGCTCCGGGTCGAGGCGGTGGCGGCGGGCCACCCGGGCGTAGCGGCGCCAGGCGATCCGGGCGCCGAGGCGGAACGCCGCCTGCAGGGCGTCCAGGCTGCGGCCCTCGGCGAGTTCGCCGCGGCCCAGCGCCCGGTAGACCCGGACCTGTCGCGGGCCGGCGGCGGGCAGTCCGGCGACCCGGTCGACGAACTCGGCGAGCGCGGTCTCCACGCCCTGCTGGATTCCGGCGCCGAATTGGCCGGAGAGCGGGCGGGCGAATTCGGGGACGGCGGACCTGATCTCCCGGATGATCTCGGTCGCCAAGGATTGCTGCTCCGCCCTGAGTTCGGCCGATAATTCGCGCGGAAGTCCCTCCCAGGGCCCAGCCAATTCCGATCCTCCCGGTAGCGATAATCCGTTCCAACGGGGGTCCCGTGCACACCCGGCGGCGGTCGACGACAGGGGGAGTATGCGGCGAGGCCACGCACCGGTCAATAGGTCCGGCGCAGTCGTGCGGGCCTCACCGGGGAGGCCGGACGGGCGGAAACGCTCGCCGTCGTGACAGTTCCGGAGGGGGAGGGGCGCGATTCCTGGCACCCGCCGATGCCCTTTTCCCGGCCCGGAGGGCGAGAAGTCGACGCACCGTCGGAGAAAGAGCCGGCCGGGCCGACCGCGGGCGATGGAATTCCGGGCCGGTCCGGAAGTGCGGCCAGGGCGCGGAATACGGGGAAAGCGGAGAGCGGCGGGACTCGTGAACTCACCTGCCAGGAAGGCGGGTTGGGGAGGATCAAAGGCCTTCGGCGGGAGGTGCCTCGATGCTGCCGTCCTGGCCGCAGCGCCGGCGGATCGCCGAGGCCGACATCGTCGCCGCGCGGCGCAGCTGGGTCAGGGCGGCTGGGCGGCGGCGCCGGCTGACCCGCGCCCCGGGATGCGCCGGCTGGGCGGGAGCCGGCTGCAGGTCTCCGCGGGCGACCACCCACCGATGCAACTAGTACTGCAACA
>NZ_BMRI01000051.1:932-1410 GCF_014648555.1 Kitasatospora griseola | reverse complement strand
TGGTGACGGCTGTTGGGTTCGTTCGTTGTGTTGTTCATGGGTGGGGAGATATCTGAGGCTGATGCTCGTCGTTGGTCTGACGGGTTGGCAGAGTTGCATGAGCGGTTCGCTCGCCGGTTCGCGCGGAGTGAGTCGCGGGAGTCGGCGCTGGCGTACATGCGGGGGCTGTTGGCGCCCTTGGAACGCAAGAACGGCTGGACGGTGGCGGAGACCGGCCCGAGGACGAATCGGATGATCCGGCAGCAGTTGCGCGCCGCGAGGCGCTCGGCCGGTCCCGGGGCGGGCTGACCACCAAGATCCACCTGGCGGTCGACGGACGCGGCCTGCCCCTGTCGATCGTCCTCAGCACCGGCAACACCGCCGACTGCACGATGCTGCCCGCCGTCCTCGACGCGATCCGCGTCCCGCGCCCCGGGAGCGGGCGGCCGAGGACCAGGCCCGACCGGGTCGTGGCCGACAAGGCGTACTCCTCCCGGAG
>NZ_BMRI01000051.1:683-896 GCF_014648555.1 Kitasatospora griseola | reverse complement strand
CGGCTGCTGCGGCGCCGGCGGATCAAGGCGACCATCCCCGAACGCCGGGACCAGATCGCCGGCCGCGCCCGCCGCGCGAGCCGCGGCGGGCGCCCGCCGGCCTTCGACAAGACCGCCTACAAGGGACGGAACGTCGTCGAACGGTGCTTCGCCAAGCTGAAGCAATTCCGGGCAGTGGCAACCAGGTTCGACAAACTGGCCAACCGCTACCGA
>NZ_BMRI01000051.1:0-652 GCF_014648555.1 Kitasatospora griseola | reverse complement strand
GCCGGCGTCGTCCTCGCCTCGCTGATCCTCTGGCTCCGAACCGAGGAGCAATGACCACCGCCAAGATCAATTACGAGACAGGCCCTAGGGGAGGCGGACGGAGCCAGCCCCATCGGCGCCGGGCGGGTGCTTGCTAGTCATTCCGACGGCGGCGACGGCTACGCCTTTCAGGTCGGCGGCTCGCTTCCGAACGGGGGACGTTCCACCGCCGCGCCCGATCGCATCCGGGCGGCCGGGCATCTGTTCCGGCCAACGGCACTCTGCGGAACGGAAGTGGAGAGATAGATGGACGGCAAGGGACAGCAGCAGTCCGGCCAGGAACAACTGCTGGCGGCGATCGCCGGCGACGTGGCGAACAACCTGCGGGCCGCCGCGGGCAGGGCGCTCGCGGCCGGTGATGCGATGCCTCACGACCAGACGCACAGCGCGGGGATCGACAACGGCGGTGGGGGGAAGGAGGCGGCTGCGGTGCGGGATGTGAGTGCTGACGAGGCGCCCCATGACCAGACGCACAGCAGCGGTAGCGGTGGGGGCAGCAGTGGTGGCGGGGGCAAGCTGGTTGCTGCGGTGCGGGATGTGGGTGCGGATGCGATGCCTCACGATCAGACGCACAGTGCGGGGATTGTGAGTGATGGTGGGGCGAGGGTGGCGG
>NZ_BMRI01000050.1:17487-37427 GCF_014648555.1 Kitasatospora griseola | reverse complement strand
GATCATGAAACCGAGTCCGTGCCGTGCCAATCAAAACCGGACGGTTAGGGGGATTCCCCTATCGAACACCCTCTGAGAGCCGCTCAGGCGGGGACGATCACGTCCTGGCTGCCGGGCACGCCGTCGGCCAGCAGCACCGCGTCGACCGGGGTGTTGCGCTTGACCAGGGCCAGCGCGACCGGGCCGAGCTCGTGGTGGCGGGCGGCGGAGGTGACGAAGCCGACCGGCCGCTCCTGGCCGTCGACCCGGACCTCGGCGCCGTGCGCGGGCAGCTTCTCCTCGGTGCCGTCCAGGTGCAGGAAGACCAGCCGGCGCGGCGGGCGCCCCAGGTTGTGCACCCGGGCGACGGTCTCCTGGCCGCGGTAGCAGCCCTTGTTCAGGTGCACCGCGCTGCCCAGCCAGTCCACCTCGTGCGGAATGGTGCGGTGGTCGGTCTCGAAGCCGAGCCGCGGCCGGTGCCCCTCGATCCGCAGCGCCTCGTACGCCCAGACGCCTGCGGCCGGACCGAACTCGGCGGTGGCCTCGGCGAGTTCGGCGCGCGGCAGGAACAGGTCACGGCCCCACGGGAGCTCCCGCACCGCGGCGGCCCGGTCGGCGGGGGCGGTGGAACCGGCCGGCAGGAACACCACGGCCCAGTCGGCGGTGGCGTCGGCGACCTCGGCCCGGTTCCAGAACTTCATCGACTCCAGGTACTTCACCAGCGCGGGCGCCGTACCGGGCTCGACGTGGATCCAGGTGGTGGCGCCGTCGTCGACCAGGTAGAGCGCGTGCTCGACGTGCCCGTGCGGGGAGAGCACCAGCGCCTCGGTGGCCTGCTGCGGCGGCAGGTCGCTGACGTGCTGGGTGAGCAGCAGGTGCAGCCAGCTCAGCCGGTCCGGGCCGGTCACGGTGATCACGCCGCGGTGCGACAGATCGGTGAAGCCGCGACCGGCGGCGAGTTCGCGCTGCTCGCGGAACAGGTCGCCGTAGTGGGCGGCGACCCCCTCGTCGGGACCTTCGGCGGCGACGGCGCCGGGCAGCGCAAGCAGCGGGCTCTTCATACCGGCCAGCTTACGACCGGCGGCACTGCTCCAGGGGCCGCGGTCTACGACCGGCCGTCCGCCGCCTTGGCGGTGCAGTCCGCGCAGCGGCCGAAGATGGCGAAGTGCTTCAGGTCGGTGTCGAAGCCGTGCTCGGTGCGCAGGCTGTCGATCAGCGGCGCGGCGATCGCGGTGTCGGTCTCGGTGACCTGGTCGCAGTCCCGGCAGACCAGGTGAAGATGGGTGTGCCGGCCCGCCAGGTGGTAGGTCGGCGCACCGTGCCCGAGGTGGGCGTGCGAGACCAGGCCGAGCTCCTCCAGGAGCTCCAGCGTCCGGTACACGGTGGAGATGTTGACGCCGCTGGCGGTGCGGCGGACCTGTACCAGGATCTCGTCGGGGGTGGCGTGGTCGAGCACGTCGACGGCCTCCAGCACCAGCTGGCGCTGCGGGGTCAACCGGTAGCCGCGCTCGCGCAGGTCGGCCTTCCAGTCGGTGGTGTCGGTGTTCGCCACGATGTCCCTGCCCGTCGAGAGGTCGTGCCGACCAGTGTAGGGACCGACCGCCCGGTCGGTCCCCCACTCGGCAGCGCTCGTCCGCTCAGCGGAAGAACGCGATCCCGTCGTCCGGGAGGTCGTTGACGTCCTTGATCAGCTGCGCCGGGTTGAGCACCTTCTTCAGTTGCGCCGACATGTACGGCCGCAGCGGCACCTCGGGGGCGGCCTTCTCGCCGACCCACAGCAGCTCGTCCTTCACCAGGCCGAACAGGCGCTTGCCGCCGCTGTACGGGGCCGCGCCCTCGATCCGGGCGACCGCGTCGGTGGCCAGGTCGATCTGCGGCTTGCCGTCGTGCAGCTTGCCGTACCAGATCTCCACGGTGCCGTCGTCGCGCACCGAGGAGACCTCGATCTCGCGCTCGCCGCTGGTGCCGTGCTGGTTGCTGGTCACCCGCCAGAAGGCGTGCTCCATCTCCAGCGGGCGAACCTTCTCGCCCTGCTCGTCCAGCACCCAGGTACGGGAGCGGAACTCCAGGAAGGGTCGTCCGTCGTGGCGGAAGACGATCTCCTGGCCGAAGTTGCACTTCTCGCTGCCGGGGAAGTCGTGCACGCCCGCGCCCTCCCAGGTACCGAGGAGGAAGGCGAGCGGGACGACGTCCCGGTGGAGGTCGGAAGGAATCTCGATCATGGTCCTGGCTGCTGTCGTCGGACGGTTACCGGCTCAACCGTACGGCAGTGCTCAGCGCTGGCCCTGGTAGAGCTTCATCACGGAGAAGATGGCGAACCAGGTGATCAGCACGGCCACCAGAACCAGCAGGCTTTCGAAGAAGATCTCAAGACCGGACACGGTGTGCTCCCAGGGGCGGGTTCGACGGAGGAACGGGGCTTTCCACTACGGCCGGGAGTCTATCGGGCGACCCTTGCGGCCGTAGTCTCTGGGGCATGTCGAAGAAGCTGGTCATCAAGGTCACCGCCGGTGCGGACGCGCCGGAGCGCTGCTCGCAGGCCTTCACGGTCGCCTCCGTCGCGGTCGCCAGCGGCGTCCCGGTCTCGCTCTGGCTCACCGGCGAGTCCTCGTGGTTCGCGCTGCCGGGGAAGGCCGCCGAGTTCGAACTGCCGCACGCCGCGCCGCTGCCGGACCTGCTGGAGGCGATCCTCGCCGCCGGCACCGTCACGCTGTGCACCCAGTGCGCGGCGCGCCGGGGCATCGCCCAGGCGGACGTGATCGAGGGCGTGCGGATCGCCGGCGCGCAGGTGTTCCTGTCCGAGGTGATGGCGGACGGCGCGCAGGCGCTCGTCTACTGACGCACTACTGCTCCTCGGGGGGCTCCCGGTCCGGCCGGTCGCGGTCGTGGCCGGGCTGCTCCCAGTGCGGGTCGTCCCAGCGCGGGTCGTCGAAGCCCGGATCGCCGAAGCGCCGGCCGCCCCACGGGTCCGTGGGCGGCTCGTGGTCCGGCCGGTCCGGGTCGTGGCCGCGCTGCTCCCAGCGGGGGTCGTCCCACCGCGGGTCGTTCCACCAGTCGTCGTCCTTGTCGCGCCGGTTGGCGAGGACGGCGGCCAGCGGCGGGATCACCATGGCGACCACGCACATGCCGATGGCGGCGCCGACCGAGAAGTACCGCACCACGCCCCAGGCGAGGACGAACAGCCCCAGACAGACGCCCATCATCACGAAGTAGCGCACGTGCCGCCGGTGTGCCTGCACGCTTCCAGGGTAGGCCGAGGGCCCCGGCCGTCAGAAGACGGCCGGGGCCCTCGGTTCGATCCTGTCCGCGGTCGTCAGACCGCGATCGCGACCTCGGTGAACTCGCCCTGGGTGGCGACCACCTGGCGGTCCACGGTGGCGCCGGGCACCAGGGCCCGCAGGGTCCACTTGCCCGGGCGGGCGAAGAACCGGAACTGCCCGGTCGCCGAGGTCGGGACCTCGGCGGTGAACTCGCCGTTCTCGTCCAGCAGCCGCACGTAGCCGTTGACCGGCTCCTCGTTGCGGGTCACCGAACCCTGGATGATCGTCTCGTTCGCCACGTCAACTCCTGCCAGGTCCGGGCCGCCGGCCTTCGCACCGCACATGTCTGTGTCTCCCTCTTCTTTGCTTCGCGCGAGCCGGGGCTCAGTTGCCGAGCTCGATCGGCACGCCGACCAGGCTGCCGTACTCGGTCCACGAGCCGTCGTAGTTCTTGACGTTCTGCTGGTCGAGCAGCTCGTGCAGGACGAACCAGGTGAGCGCGGAGCGCTCGCCGATGCGGCAGTAGGCGATGGTGTCGGTGGCCAGGTCGACGCCCTCGGCCTCGTAGAGCGCCTTCAGCTCGTCGTCGCTCTTGAAGGTGCCGTCGTCGTTGGCGTTCTTCGCCCACGGGATGTTCTTGGCGCTCGGCACGTGGCCGGGGCGCTGCGACTGCTCCTGCGGGAGGTGGGCCGGGGCGAGCAGCTTGCCGGAGAACTCGTCGGGCGAGCGGACGTCGACCAGGTTCAGGGTGCCGATCGCGTCGATCACGTCGTCGCGGAAGGCGCGGATCGAGGAGTCGGCCGGCTGCGCGGTGTACTGGGTGGCGGCCCGCTGGGGCTGCTCGACGACCAGCTCGCGGGAGTCCAGCTCCCACTTCTTGCGGCCGCCGTCCAGCAGGCGGACGTCGCCGTGGCCGTACAGCTTGAAGTACCAGTAGGCGTAGGAGGCGAACCAGTTGTTGTTGCCGCCGTACAGCACCACGGTGTCGTCGTTGGCGATGCCCTTGGCGGACAGCAGCGCCTCGAAGCCCGCCTGGTCGATGAAGTCGCGGCGGACCGGGTCCTGGAGGTCCTTCTTCCAGTCGATCCGGACCGCGTTGCGGATGTGGTTCTTGTCGTAGGCGGCGGTGTCTTCGTCGACCTCGACGATGACGACCTTCGGGTCGTCCAGGCGTGCCTGGACCCAGTCGGCGTCGACCAGGACGTCGCTGCGGCTCATTGCTGTTCTCCATCCGAGGGCGGTTGGCGGAAGGCTGCTGGAAAATCACCCGGGCCGCGTTGTCCGTACAACTGTCCGCATATTGGGACGACGTAAGGTGCGGCAGAGCCGGGCGGGTGGATCGTGAGAGGTGCTCGTCGTTCCCGACGCACCGGTGCGCAACTGCTACCGGTTGGCGGCGCCTGAACGGGGCCGGGCGTGCCGTGACTGGGGCCAGGACCGCCCGGTCAGCGCATTCGACAGAGGCAGCTCGACACGCGGCAGTGGTCTACCGCCCGCCGCTTCGTGAGGTCCGCCTGTCGCTTCATGACGACGATGCTAGGGACTCCGAAGGGGCCCTGTCATCATCGTGTCGAATGGTGAGACCCGATCGACCGAATCCTGAGATTTACCGGCTTCCCATCGCGCGCCACCAGGCCCGGCCCCCGCGCGGGGGCCGGGCGGACCCGTGCTGCCGAAAGATTTTCCCGGCAGTGCTGGACAACATGTCTCGCCCACCGGACAGGCGCTAATGCCCCAGCGTGGTGCCGGGGGCGACCGTGAAGCGCAGCCGCACTCCGCCCTGCTCAGGGGCGGCCTCGGCCAGCGACAGACCCTTGGGCAGACCGGTCAGGTGGAACCGCTGGGGCTTCAGCAGGTCGCCCGCCAGACCCTTCAACGCCGAGGCGGTGCCGGTCAGTTGGAGGTTGTCGACGACCACGTCGTTGCCCTCGCTGTGCAGCTTGCCGGTGATCCCGCCGGCGGGCATCGCGGCCTTCACCTCGCCGGGGCCGGCGTACTCCAGGTTGAGCAGGCCGCCGCCGCGCATGAACTTGGCGAGGTCCTTGTAGTCGACCACGCCCTGGCCGTCGCCGCGGCCGACCGTCACGCCCCGGTAGGAATCGGTGAACTTCACCTGGGACAGGCTGGCCCGGAACGAGCGCACCGTCACCTTCTCCTTGCCGTCGGTGACGGTCATCCCGTCCGAGGAGAGGTCGACCTGGTCGAGCTCGCCGGCCACCGCGCTGGTCAGGAAGGGGACGTCGCCGATCTCGACGGTCGGCTTGCTGGTCAGCCAGCCGGAGGAGACCGCCGCGTCCGCGGCCTGGTCCTCCGCCACCCCGACGGCCACCCGGTCGGCGGCGACCAGCAGGCCGCCCACCACTCCGAGGCCGATCAGCAGTTTCACCGCGCCATGCATCGCTTCCCCCTGAAACGGTCCGGCCGGGCCGTTTCGTCGACGGACCGGTCCCGAAGACAGGACGATCGCACGGACGCCCGGGTTCCGGCGCGGCACTCGGGCAAACCCGCGCTCAGCCTCCGGCGAACGGCGGCAGCACTTCCACCGTGCCGCCCTCGGTCAGCGGCACCTCGGCGTGCTCCCGGCCGCCCACCGGGTCGCCGTCCACCAGGAACGAGCAGATGGCCAGCACCCGCAGCAGCTCCGGCCGCCCGGCGTGCGCGACGCGCACCGCGGCCAGCGCCTCGGCCAGCGTGGCGGCCAGGTACGGCTCCTCGGCCCGACCCGCCGCGGACTTGGCGGCGGCCCAGTAGCGGACCGTTCCGCTCACCCGCACAGGTGAATCCGGCGTGCGACGGGCTTCGGCGGCGGCGGTCACGGCAACCCCTCTCGATGGTCCTCGCCCGGTACGGCGGCCAAACCGGTGCGGGCCCATCATCGCCCGCGGCCCCCGCCGCCGGGCAAACCTCCCAGGTCATCACGGGGGCGCAAGGTGTCGTACCTCACCCCTCCCGGGGCCGGTCGCGGACCCGTGCGCCGCTCGCGCCTCTCCCGACTGCGCGGGCGGTCGGCTATTCTCGATTCCGTAAGGGATCCGGGCAGAGTCGCCCCCGGATCCTTTTGTGCTTTCAGGACGCCAGTAGGACGTTCTTGCGAACGGTGCCCCACCCGCACCGGCCGCCGGACCGGCCCCGCCGCCGACCGCACGACGACGTGCCGGCCGTCGGTGGACAGAGCGGAGGGTACGCCGATGGACGAGGCACCAGTGGGACGCCAGGGGTTGCGGGACCCCCGGACGGCCGCCGCCCCGTCCGCCGCCGTCCCCTCCGGGCTGTCGGCGCTCCCCCACCCTGTACCGCGTCCGTCGTCCCCCCGGCGGCCGCGACCGCGACGACCCGGAAAGGGGACTGGCCGGGTATGAGTTCACTGCTCCTGCTGACCAACGCCCTGCAACCCTCCGCCGAGGTGCTGCCCGCCCTCGGCCTGCTGCTGCACAGCGTCCGGGTGGCCCCCGCCGAGGGGTCCGCCCTGGTCGACACCCCGAACGCCGACGTGATCCTGGTCGACGGGCGCCGCGACCTGCCGCAGATCCGCAGCCTGTGCCAGCTGCTGCGGTCCACCGGCATCGGCAGCCCGCTGATCCTGGTGGTCACCGAGGGCGGCCTGGCCGCCGTCACCGCCGAGTGGGGCATCGACGACGTGCTGCTGGACACCGCCGGGCCGGCCGAGGTCGAGGCCCGGCTGCGGCTCGCCCTCGGCCGGCTCCAGGTCGCCGTCGACGACTCCCCGATGGAGATCCGCAACGGCGACCTGTCGGTCGACGAGGCCACCTACTCCGCGAAGCTCAAGGGCCGCGCCCTCGACCTCACCTTCAAGGAGTTCGAGCTGCTGAAGTACCTGGCCCAGCACCCCGGCCGGGTGTTCACCCGAGCCCAGCTGCTCCAGGAGGTGTGGGGCTACGACTACTTCGGCGGCACCCGCACCGTGGACGTCCACGTGCGTCGGCTGCGGGCCAAACTCGGGGTCGAGAACGAGCAGTTGATCGGCACCGTGCGCAACGTCGGCTACCGCTTCGTGGTCCCGGACCGGGCCGAGCGCAGCGGCGAACGGGCCGAGCCGAACAGAGCCGCGGCACACCGCGAACGCTGACCGGCCGTCGGACGGGCCGGGCGGCGCCACCCCTCGCCCGGCTTGCCCGGATCGGTCCGGTTCGGTCCCGAAAGCACCCCGTCCCACCAGGTGCGACCCGGGCTCGAAGCGCCGAGCCACCCGCGTAGACTCCCCCCGTGGCCAAGGTGACGCGCGACGATGTAGCCCGACTGGCTGGGACCTCGACCGCGGTCGTCAGCTATGTGATCAACAACGGTCCCCGGCCGGTCGCCCCGGCCACCCGGGAGAAGGTGCTGGCCGCGATCGAGCAGCTCGGCTACCGCCCGAACTCCGTCGCCCAGGCGATGGCCTCCCGGCGCACCAACCTGATCGGCATGGTCGTCCCCGACGCCCGGCAGCCCTTCTTCGCGGAGATGGCGCACGCCGTGGAACGCGCCGCCTCCGAGCGCGGCAAGCTCGTGCTGATCGGCAACTCCGACTACGTCGACGACCGCGAGGTGCACTACGTCCGGGCCTTCCTCGGCATGCGGGTCTCCGGCCTGATCCTGGTCAGCCAGGGCCCCTCGCAGCGCGCCGCCGAGGAGTTCGCCGCCATGGAGGGCGCCAAGGTGGTGCTGCTGCACCGCCGCCCCGAGGCGATCGACGACGTCGCCGTGGTCACCGACGACGTCGGCGGCTCCGAACTGGTCGTCCGTCACCTTCTCGAAGTGCACGGTCACCCGTACGTGGCGTGCTTCGGCGGACCGGTCGAGTCGCCCGCCCCCGGCGACCCGGTCATCGACCACGTGGCCGGCTGGGAGCTCGCCATGGCCGCGCACGGCCTGCCCACCGAGCCGCACCTGATCGACGCCCCGTTCCACCGCTACGGCGCCTACCAGGTCGCGCTGGACCTGCTCTCCTCCGACCGACGGCCGCCGGCGATCTTCTGCTCCACCGACGACCAGGCCATCGGCGTGCTGCGGGCCGCCCGCGAACTCGGCCTGCGGGTCGGCGAGGACCTCGCGGTGGCCGGCTTCGACGACATCCCGGAGGCCGGGTTCGCCGACCCGCCGCTCACCACCGTCGCCTCCGACCGGGACGCGATGGCCCGGGCCGCCGTCGACCTGGTCCTCGACGACTCGCTGATGGTGCCCGGCAGCGACACCGAGCGGGTCCGCAAGTTCCCGTCCCGGCTGGTCGTGCGGCGTTCCTGCGGCTGCTCCGGCGACTCGGACCGATCTCCGGCCTGACCAGGCTTTATGAGAAGCTGACGCGCTTCTCGGGGAACTCGTACCGCCCTCTCATCGAACGTTCATGAAGCGGGCGGAACGTCATTCCCATGAGCGAGCACCGCAGCACCCACGAGCCCCACCCCCAGGACGGCGGCGCGGGCTGGCTCCCGCCGACGCCGCCCGCCGCGCCGCAGCAGCCGTACCCCGAGCACCCCGGGTACCCGGCCCTGCCGCCCACCGCCGCCACCGCCGGCCCCGAGCTGCCGCCGCCCGGCGGCCACGGCGGCCACCACGCCCGCCGCGGACTGCTGAGGAGCCGCCTCGCCCTGGCCACCGCCGTCGCCGCGATGGCGGCCCTGCTCGGCGGCGTCACCGGCGGCGTCCTGGTGAAGGACCGGGACGGCTCCACCACCGCGAGCAGCACCCTGGTCCGCCCGGTCGCGGCCAACGCCGACGGCAGCGCCAACGTCTCGGCGATCGCCGCCGCGCTCTCCCCCGCCGTCGTGCAGATCACCGTGCAGACCGGCAACGGCACCGCGACCGGCACCGGCGTGGTCCTCACCGACGACGGACAGATCCTCACCAACTACCACGTCGTCTCCGGCGCGGTGAACGGCGGCCGGGCCACCGTCACCTTCCACGACGGCCGGACCGCCCCCGCGACCGTCACCGGCACCGACAAGTCCCTGGACACCGCCGTCATCACCGCCTCCGGCGTCAGCGGCCTGACCACCGCCGTGCTCGGCGACTCCGACGCGACGGCCGTCGGCGACCCGGTGGTCGCCATCGGCAACCCCGAGGGCCTCACCGGCACCGTCACCTCCGGCATCATCTCCGCCAAGAACCGCTCCGTCTCCGTCCAGGTCGACCAGGGCACCACCAGCGGCAACGGCGGCTTCGGCTTCCCCAACCTGCCCGGCCTGCGCGGCTCCACCAGCGCCTCCGGCTCCGACACCGCCACCTACCGGGCGCTGCAGACCGACGCCGCGCTCAACCCCGGCAACTCCGGCGGCCCGCTGATCAACGCCTCCGGCCAGGTCATCGGCCTCAACTCGGCGATGTACTCCGGGAGCGGCTCCGGCTCCACCGGCGGCACCGAGGCGGGCAGCGTCGGCCTCGGCTTCGCCATCCCGATCAACAGCGTCAAGCAGGTGCTGCCGCAGATGCAGGCCGGCAAGAACCTGTGACACCCGCCGGTTCCGTCCCCCGGCGACGGACAATGGCCACGACCGCACCGGAATCAGAAAGGGCCCAGCGCCGATGACTCCCCCCGCCGACGACCGCACCCCTGCCGAGGCCCCGGGCGGCGGCGCCCGCGTCCTCGTGGTCGACGACGAACCCGCCCTGCGCGACGCGCTGGAATCCAGCCTCGCCTTCGAGGGCTACCAGGTCACCACCGCCACCGACGGCTACGAGGCCCTCGCCTCCGTCGAACGCGACCGCCCCGACCTGGTGCTGCTCGACATCATGATGCCGCGGATGGACGGCCTCACCGCCGTCCGCCGGATGCGCTCCCGCGGCGACACCGTGCCCGTCCTGATGCTCACCGCGCGGGACGCCGTCGGCGACCGCGTCACCGGACTCGACGTCGGCGCCGACGACTACCTCGCCAAGCCCTTCGAGCTCGACGAACTCCTCGCCCGGGTCCGCGCCCTGCTCCGCCGCAACGCGCTCGCCGCGGAGGCCGCCGCCCGCACCGCCGCCGACGAGGACGGCAGCGAGGTGCTCGCCTTCGCCGACCTGCGGATGAACACCGCGACCCGGGAAGTCACCCGGGCCGGCACCACCATCGAACTCACCCGCACCGAGTTCATGCTGCTGGAGATGTTCCTCTCCCACCCGCGCCAGGTGCTGACCCGCGAACAGATCCTCAAGGCCGTCTGGGGCTTCGACTTCGAGCCCTCCTCCAACTCCCTCGATGTCTACGTCATGTACCTGCGCCGCAAGACCGAGCAGCACGGCATGCCCCGCATCATCCAGACCGTCCGCGGCGTCGGCTACGCGCTGCGCACCGTCGCCAACGGCGCCGCGGCGTGAAGTTCGCCGACCGGCTCACGGGGTGGTTCCGCGGCAGATCGCTGCGGAGCCGGCTGGCCATGCTCACGGCCGCCGCGGTGGCGGTGGCGATCGCCGTGGTGAGCATGGCCAGTTGGCTGCTGGTCCGCGAACGCCTGTACCAGGACCTGCACGACAACCTCTCGGCCGCTCCCCCGAGCCCGGTGGCCCCACCCGACCGGGGCCAACTGCACTGCGGCGCCACCCCTGCCGAGGCCCTGGCCAACGTCCCCGCCGGGGGCAGCGATCGGTTCGGCCCGCAGAAGTACGACTTCCAGTACGTGCTGCCCGACGGCACCGTCTGCCTGACCGGCGACGCCGTCCGGGCCATCCAGGTGGCGCCGGGCGACAGCACGCCGCTGCCCAGGAACAGCCAGGCGGTCTACCGCACCGGCAGCTACGTCGACAGCGACGACCACGCGCAGGTACGGCGCACCAACAGCGCCGTCGTGCTGCCGGGCAACATCCGGCAGCCCGCCGTCCTGCTGACCGCGCTGCCCACCGACGGGGTGCAGAAGTCGCTCAACTCGCTCGCCCTGCTGATCACCTCCGTCGCCGGCCTCGGCGTCATCGGCGCGGGCGTCGCCGGCCGGGTCGTCGCCCGGTCCGCGCTCAAGCCCGTCGACCAGCTCACCGACGCCGTCGAGCACATCGCGCGCACCGAGGAGGTCGGCGCCACCATCCCCGTCAACGGCAGCGACGAGATCGCCAGGCTCTCCACCTCGTTCAACTCGATGTCCACCGCGCTCGCCAACTCCCGGGAGCGGCAGACCCGGCTGATCGCCGACGCCGGGCACGAGCTCCGCACGCCGCTCACCTCGCTGCGCACCAACGTGGACCTGCTGATCCGGTCCGACCAGCAGGGGCGGGCGCTGCCGCCGGAGACCCGGGCGCGGATGCTGGGCAACATGAAGGCGCAGATGCAGGAGCTGACCGTGCTGATCGGCGACCTGCTGCAGCTCTCCCGCCCGGACACCCCGAACCCGGAGGCGGTGCGCACCGTGGTGCCGTTCCACGAGACGGTGACGCGGGCGCTGGAGCGCGGGCGGCTGCGCGGCCCGGCGCTGACCTTCGTCACCGAGGTGAACCCCTGGTACGTGCACGGCGATCCGGCCGCGCTGGAGCGGGCGGTGATCAACCTGCTGGACAACGCGGTGAAGTACTCGCCGCCGTCCGGGACGGTCGAAGTGCGGCTGCGGGCCGGCCGGCTGACGGTCCGCGACCACGGTCCTGGCATCCCGACCGACGAACTCCCGTTCGTCTTCGACCGGTTCTGGCGCTCCCCGTCCTCCCGTCAACTGCCGGGCTCCGGGCTGGGGCTGTCGATCGTGGCGCAGACCGTGCGGGACGCCGGCGGACAGGTCTCGCTGGGGCCCGCGACGGACGGCGGCCCGGGGACGCAGGCGGTCATGGTGCTGCCCGGGCAGCCGGACGACCCGCGCTGAGCACGCCGGAGGGCGGGACACCGAAGTGTCCCGCCCTCTGCCGGCAGTGCTACGTCAGCCGATGGACTGGCCGACGCCGATGACCTTGATCCGGTTCTGGGCCGGCGGGACGATCGGGGCGGTGGCGGTGCTGTGGCCCGTCAGGTACGCGTTGAAGAGGTCCAGGTCGGAGGCGCCGACAAGCTTGTCGGTGCCGGCCGCGAAGGCCGGGAAGCCGTCGCCGCCGCCGGCCAGGAACTCGTTGGCGGCGACCCGGTACTTGGCGTTCGGGTCGACGGGGGCGCCGTTCAGGCGGACCGAGTCGACGATCACGCGGTCCGCGCCGGCCTTGTTCAGGTCCAGCGTGTAGGCGAGGTTGCCGGAGATCTGCAGGATCTTCGGGGCGGCCGCGTTGGAGCCCGAGACCTGCTGCTGCAGGACCTGGACCAGCTGGGCGCCGGTGAGGGTCTTGACCTGCATCATGTTGGTGAACGGCTGGACGGTGAACGCCTCGCCGTAGGTCACCACACCGTCGCCCTCACTGCCGGACGCCTTGTAGACCAGGTCCGAGCGGATGCCGCCGGGGTTCATGAAGGCCACCTGCGCGCCGCCCTTGTCGGCGGGCGCGAGACCGGCCAGCTGCGCGTCGGCGATCAGGTCGCCGAGCGGCTTCTCCAGGTCGCTGGAGCCGCGGCCGTTGATGTCGGCACTGATCCAGCCGACCGGGCGGTTGGCGATCGGGGCGGCCAGCGCGCTGTACCGCTTGATCAGGTCGTTCAGGTCGCCCGCCGCGTCGGTGCGGCGCACGACGTGGTTGGCGGCGGTCACCGACGGCCGGACGATGGTGCCGGTGCGCTTGTCCAGCTTGAGGTCGATCTCGGTGTACAGGCGGCCGAACGAGGCGGCGCTGGTGACCGAGCGCGGCACGCCGTTCGGGTCCGGGATCATGCAGGCGTACGCGTTGTGGGTGTGGCCGGTGACGATGGCGCCGACCGCCGGGTCGAGACGCTTGGCGATGTCCACGATCGGACCGGAGACGCCGCTGCCGCCCGCGCCGCAGTCGTAGTTGTAGATGTTGCTGGCCGGGAAGCCGCCCTCGTGGATCAGCGCGACCACCGAGTTGACGCCCTGACGCTTCAGCTCGGCGGTGTACTTGTTGATCGTCGCGACCTCGTTGTCGAACTTGAGGCCCTGCACGCCGGCGGCGGTGACGATGTTCGGGGTGCCCTCCAGGGTCACGCCGATGAAGCCGACCTTCACGCCGCGGACGTTCTTCACCCAGTACGGCTTGAGCAGCGGCTTGCCGGTCTTCTCGTCGGTGACGTTGGCCGCCAGGTACGGGAAGTCGGCGCCCTCGAAGGTGCGGCCCGGCTCGTAGCAGCCGTCGGTCGGGTGGCAGCCGCCGTTCTGCATCCGCTTCAGCTCGGCCGAGCCCTCGTCGAACTCGTGGTTGCCCACCGAGGTGACGTCGAGGCCGATCTTGTTCATCGCCTCGATGGTCGGCTCGTCGTGGAACAGGCCGGAGACCAGCGGGCTGGCGCCGATCAGGTCGCCGGCCGCCACGGTGATGCTGTTCTTGTGGCCCTCGCGGGCGTCGCGCAGCGCGGTGGCCAGGTACGCGACACCACCGGCGGGGGTGGGCGGAGTGACGGGCTTGCCGGTGGCCGGGTCGAGCTCGTTGATGGTGCCGGACGAACCCGCCGGGGGCTCCAGGTTGCCGTGCAGGTCGTTGATGGCGAGGAGCTGCAGGTCCTCGTACTTGGGCTTGTCCTGGCCGTGCCCGTGGGCCTCGGCGGTGGCCGGCAGGGCCATCGAGCCGATGAGGGCGGCGGCCGCGGCGACCGCGAGCGCGGTCCTGCGGCGGCCGGTCGAACCGGAAATGGGCATGAAGGTCCCCTGCACCGTCGGGGCCGCGACGGACGGCGGCCTGGCGTTGTATCGGGGAGCAGCCTAGAGTCCACGCGCGTAGCTGTCAGGAACCCTGGGGTAACGAGCTGGTATCCGAGGACTGACGACTTCTCTGCTGATCCCTGGTCAGCCCGTCGTCCGGCCCACCGGCCGGCCCGCCGCGGCGGTCAGATCCTGGGCTGGGCGGCCAGCTGCTGCTCGGCGCGCTCGCGCTCGGCCACCGCGTCCTCGGTCATCGCCCGGTCGGTGTACACCAGCGGGCGCTCGGCCTCGGTGATGATGTGCTTGACCACCTGCACGTTGCCGTTGACGTCCCACACCGCGATGCCCGGCGACAGCGTCGGAATGATCTCCACCGCCCAGCGCGGCAGACCCAGCACCCGGCCGGTGGCCCTGGCCTCCTCCGCCTTCTGCATGTAGATGGTGCGGGTGGAGGCCATCTTCAGGATCGCCGACGCCTCCTTCGCCGCCGCCCCGTCCACCACGTCCGACAGGTGGTGCACCACGGCCACGAAGGACAGGCCCAGCCGCCGTCCGAACTTCAGCAGCCGCTGGAACAGCTGCGCCACGAACGGGCTGTTGATGATGTGCCAGGCCTCCTCGACCAGGAAGATCCGCTTCACCCGGTCCGGCCGGAGCCAGGTGTGCTCCAGCCACACCCCGACGATCGCCATCAGGATCGGCATCGCGATCGAGTTCCGGTCGATGTGCGACAGGTCGAAAACGATCAGCGGCGCGTCCAGGTCGATGCCCGCCGAGGTCGGGCCGTCGAACATGCCGCGCAGGTCGCCGTCGACCAGCCGGTCCAGCACCAGTGCCACGTCCAGGCCCCAGGACTGCACCTCGCCGACCTCCACGCCCAGCGACTCCACCGCCGACAGGTCGGGGTTGCGCAGCGTGTCGATGATGTCGTTCAGCACCGGCTGACGGTCCTTCACCGTGGCGTGCACGTACGCGTGCGCCGCCTTCAGCGCGAAGCCTGCCCGCTCCTCCAGCGGGCGGGCCATCGCCACCTCGATGATGGTGCGCAGCAGCGACAGCTGGCCGGTGGTGGTGATCGCCGGGTCCAGCGGGTTCAGCTTCACCCCGCCGTCCCGGGCCGCCAGCGGGTCCAGCCGGATGGACTTTATCCCCAGCGCGTTGGCGATCAGGTTCCACTCGCCGACGCCGTCCTCGCCCTGCGCGTCCAGCACCACCACCTGGCGGTCGCGGAACCTCAACTGCCGCAGCACGTACGTCTTCTCCAGCGCCGACTTGCCGTTGCCGGACTCCCCCAGCACCAGCCAGTGCGGGGCCGGCAGCTGCTGGCCGTACAGCTGGAACGGGTCGTAGACGTAGCCCTTGCCGCTGTACACCTCGCGGCCGATGATCACCCCGGAGTCGCCCAGGCCGGGCGCCGCCGTCGGCAGGTACACCGCCTGCGCCTGGCCGCTGGAGGTGCGCACCGGCAGCCGGGTGGTCTCCACCCGGCCGAACAGGGCGCTGGCGAAGGCGTCGGTGAGGTTTCCGAGCATCTGAGGGGCCTCCGATGGTTCAGCGGCGGATGCCGGTGGCGAACGGCAGGGTGTTGGCGAACGCCCGGTGGTGCTCGCGGTCGCACCACTCCAGCTTCAGGTAGCTCTTGCCCGCCGAGGCGCGGATGGTCCGCTTGTCCCGGGCCAGTGCCTCCGGGCTGCGCGAGGACACCGTCAGGTAGCCCACCAGGTTCACCCCGGCCGCGCCGGACGCCAGGTCGTCGCCGCGCTGGTCCACCCGGCCGGTGTGCGCCAGGTCGCGCGGGTCCACCGTGCGGTTCATCTTCGCCGCCCGGCTGGCCTCCGCCTCGTCGTTGGTCTTCTCGGTGAGCATCCGCTCGATCGCCACGTCGGTCGGCTCCAGGTCCATGGTGACCGCGACCGTCCGGATCACGTCCGGGGTGTGCACCAGCAGCGGCGCCAGGAAGTTCACCCCGACCGGGGTCAGCGGCCACTCCTTGATCCACGCGGTGGCGTGGCACCACGGCTCCCGGGTCGCCGACTCCCGGGTCTTCGCCGTCAGGTACTGCGGGTGCGTGGCGTCCAGCTCGGCCGGCCATGCGTTGCGCCGGCTCATCGCCTGGATGTGGTCGATCGGATGGTCCGGGTCGTACATCGAGTGGATCAGCGACGCCAGCCGGGCCTGCCCCAGCGGCTGCCGCACCCGGATGTCCGCCTCCGCCAACCGGGCGCAGATGTCCGTCAGTTCACGCGCCATCACGGTCGCCAGACCGTCGTCCCCGCGGTCCCGCTTCGCCTCGTCCCGGCCGTACGCGGTCCGCCCCATCGCGTGCGCCTCGGACGCCAGCTCGCGGGTGTACTGCATGCACGCCACCAGGTACGCCCGGTGCTGCTCCGAGGAGGTCGACACCATCGACTGCAGCTGGTCGTAGCTCTCCTGCAGCCAGCGCGGCGCCGCGTGGTCGCCGCGCCGCTCCACGTCCTTGGCGTGTGCGTCCGGGTCGGCCGGCAGCGTCCGGGCCAGGATCTGCAGCCGCGTCACGAAGCCGTCGCCGTTGGCCACGTGCTTCAGCAGCGTGCCGAACCGGTCGACCAGCGCCTCCTGGTCCTCCGAGTCGCGCAGGCCCACGCCCGGGCCCTCGATCTCGATCGCCGCCGTCACCGTGCGCCGCTCCAGGTGCATCAGCACCGCGACCTCGTCCGGCCCGAACGGCGCGGTCAGCCAGCGCAGCCGCCCCACTCCCGGCGGCGGACCGACCTCCACCTCGCGCCCGTCCAACCGCGTCCCGGCCTCGTGCACGTCCGGCTTCCACACCGCCCGGCCGCTGCGCACCGTCCGCCGGTACGTCCGGTTGATCTCCACCCACTTGTAGAACGTCCGCCGCCGGTACGGCACGTACACCGCCATGATCGCCAGCAGCGGGAAACCCACCAGGCCGGCCAGCCGCAGCGGCAGGATCGGCACCCCCAGACCCCACAGCATGCCCAGGCCCGCGCCGGCGATGATCAGCACGATCTCACCGGTCTCCCGGTTGCGCCCGATCGGCGCGTTCGGGCGCGCCTTGCCGATCAGGTAGCTGCGGCGCGGCTGGGCGTACGGCTGGGCGTACTGGGTGCCGTACTGGCCGAACTGGTCGCTGCTCATCTACCCGTCACCCTCCCTTCGGGTTGTTGACCGGGGCCTGGGACTGCGCGGGCGGACCCGCCTGCCGACCCGGGCCGGCGGGCCGGGACGCGTGCGCGGCGATGCCCGGGGCCACTCCGCCACCGCCACCGGCGCCCGGGGAACCGCCCCCGGCCTGCGGGCCGCCACGCGAGCCGTGGGTCGAGATGCCCTGCTTCACAAAGTTCGCCGGGCCGTTGATCATCGCACTGCCCGCCTGCACCGCACTCGCCCGGGCCCGCCGCATCGACAGCATCTCGTCACCGAAGCCCGGCACGAACCGGTACACCGCGGCGCTCGCGAAAATCGACAGGAACAGGATCGCCAGCCCGCTCAGCACCCGCGCGAAGTCGTCGTCCGCGCCCGTGCCGGTCGCCACCGCACCCGCCAGCCCCAGAATGATCACGATGATCGGCTTCGCCAGATCGATCGCCAGCATCATCGCGGCCCACCGGCGCACGTGCTTCCACAGCTGCTTGTCCACCAGCCCCGCGTACACCGCCGTCCCCAGCAGCGCGCCCACGTACAGCATCGCCGCCCGGATCACCAGCTCGATCCACAGCACCGCCGCGGCCAGCACCGCCACCAGCGACACGATGATCAGGATCAGCGGGCCACCGCCCATGCTGCCCTTGTCCAAGGTGTCCGCGAACCCGCCCAGGTACGTCCCCGTGTCGGACTTCGTCCCCGCCGCGATCGCATCCGTCATCCCGTCGGTGACGGTCACCACCGTGAACAGGATCAACGGCGTGAACGCCGAGGCGATCACCGTCAGCCACAGGAACCCGACCGCCTCACCGAACGCCTGCCCCAACGGAGCCCCGCGCACCGCCCGCTTCGTCACCGCCAGCAGCCACAGCACCAGCGTGACCACCGTCGACACCGCGAACACCACCGCGTACTGCTGCAGGAACGCCGCATTGGTGAAATCGACCTTCGTCGTCCCGTCGATCGCCCCCGCCAACTGCCGCACCACCCAGGCCGCCGCCTGCGCACACCCCTTCGCCAACGAGCCCAGCGGGTCCGTCACCGAGGAAACCGAATCCCCACCGGGGATCACGGTCGTCCCGGGAGGAGCGCAGAGCTTGTCGGCGCCGAGGACGGTGGCGTCCTGTCCGGCGCACTTGGACACACTCGGACTCGCACCGGGCGACGGATCGGCAGCGACCCGCTGCGCGACCACCAGCGCCGTGAGTTGAAGACTGCTCAGGGCGGCGCCGAGCACCCCGGCCCGGCCCAGGAAACGCAGTCTGGACGCGTCAGCGGGCATAGCGGAACCCTCCGAACTGCTGGACGGCATCGGCGATCTCTTTCGCGGTGGCCGCCTGGTTGTCGCCCGGCAGGGGGGCGGGGCCCGCGGCGCGGGAGTAGTCGGTGAGCTTCCAGTCGCTGCCGGTCCAGCGCATGGTGATGGTCAGGGTGTACCAGTCCTGGCTGACCGGGAGGGTGGAGTCCTCGCCGGCCAGGCCGTAGAGGCCGGTGCACCAGACGTCGACCTTGGTGGCGGTGTCGGCGCTGTTGGTGGTGCGGGTGCCGACCGGGACGATCCGGCTGACGAAGAGCTGCCCCTTCGGGGCGCGGCCCTGCGCGTCCAGGCCGAACCGGGTCACCGTCTCCGGCGAGAACGCCTGGTCCAGTCGGGACTGGAGGGTGGGGAGGACGGTGGGGTCGGCGAGGGTGGCGAGGACGGTGTGGCGGGTGTCGGGGCGGAACATGTCGGTGGAACCGAGCGCGACCGCGTAGTTGGCGGCGGCGGACTGCGCCCCCTGGTCGGTGTGGGGGTAGCCGGTGGCGATGCCGTTGGCGGTGGTGGTGACGGGCTGCTGGCCGGTGGCGGCGGTGCGGTCGGCGGCGGGGGCGGTCCCGTTGCGGGCGCGGTCGCCGGAGCTTGCGGCGGGGTTGCGGTCGGGGACGGCCTTGTCGCGGTTGGCGATGGCGACGGCGACGACCAGCAGGGTGACGACGCCGAGGATGGCCAGGAGAGTGCGCAGGGGACGGGCCTGACGGCCGGTCACGGGGGTGGTCTGTTCGGCGACCGGTAGCCGCGTACGGGTGTGCGGCTGGTCGTCGGACAACGGCACGGGGGCCCTCCTGGTGCGGCGCCTCCGCGTGGGGGGTGCGGCGGCGTGACGGGTGTTCTCGGTGTCGGCGCGCGGACCGTGGACCAGCGCGGATGGGACGGAAGTTGTCCGATCGTCAGATGGCCATGCCGTAGACAATGGTGAACAGCGTGCCGAGCGAACCGATGATGAACACGCCGGTCAGGCCGGCGATGATCAGCCCCTTGCCCTGTTCGGCGCTGAACGTGTCACGCATCGCGGTGGCGCCGATCCGCTGCTTGGCAGCGCCCCAGATGGCGATGCCCAGGCAGAGCAGGATGGCGACGGCCATGACGACCTGGACCATCACGCGGGCCGAGGAGCCGAGCGAGGCGAACGGGCCCCAGTCGGGGGCGATGCCGCCGATGATGGTGTCGATGTTGGCCTTCTTCGGCGGGTCCTCCGCCAGATACCGGATCGCACTGCTGTCCACGTTCAGGTTCATCCCATCTCACCGCCCGATCAGGAAAATTCAAGGCCCCGGACCACGGTCGAGCGAAGGGGCAGGTCCTATTCTTGGCCAGATCTGACGTCGACTTGGCTGCTTCTCGCGGATTGCTCGTGGCGGCCGGACGCCTCCGCCAGGATGTCCGGTAGTTCGAGGATACTGCCCGCCCTTGGTATCTGTGATGATTGCACCGGGCAATAACGCAACAGGGCAGGGCAGCTGACGATCCGTCGGGATGGTGCGGGATGGCGCTCGGGAAGGCTCGACTCGCTGGTGCCGCCGTCGCGGTGGTGGCCATCGGGTTCGTCGGCGTGGTGACGCTGGGGACGTACGCGGCCAGTGGGGTACCGGAGCGTTCCGGCCAACTGTC
>NZ_BMRI01000050.1:0-17457 GCF_014648555.1 Kitasatospora griseola | reverse complement strand
GCTGTCCAGTGGGACGGTGCCGGCGCAGTACCGACCGCAGATCCAGAAGTGGGGCGCGCTCTGCCCGGAGATCTCCGCGCCGCTGCTGGCCGCGCAGCTGTACCAGGAGAGCGGTTTCGACCCGAACGCGAAGAGCCCGGTCGGGGCGAACGGGCTGGCGCAGTTCATGCCGGGCACCTGGAGCTCGTCCGGCGTCGACGGTGACGGCGACGGCAAGCGGGACATCTGGAACCCGAGCGACGCGATCGCCTCCGCCGCCAGCTACGACTGCGAGCTGGCCAAGGACGTCGCGAAGGTCCCGGGCGACCCGCAGGCCAACATGCTGGCCGCGTACAACGCCGGGCCGTACGCGGTGATCAAGTACCAGGGCATCCCTCCGTACAAGGAGACCCAGGGGTACGTGAAGAGCATCCAGTCGCTGGCCAAGTCGTTCACCGCGCCGCCCGACCCGGGCGTGCAGCTCGCGCTGTCCAAGGAGGCCGCGGGCGCGATCTACTTCGCGCAGAGCAAGCTCGGCATCGACTACATGTGGGGCGGCACCGGGCAGACCTGGGAGGACGGGCGGTTCGACTGCTCGGGCCTGACCCAGGTGGCGTTCAAGAGCGTGGGCATCGACCTGCCCCGGGTGGCCAACGACCAGTGGTACAGCGGGCCGCACCCGTCCCGGGACCAACTCCGGCCCGGCGACCTGGTGTTCTTCGCCAACGACCTGGAGGACCCGCGCACCATCCACCACGTCGGCATCTACGTCGGCGGCGGCTACATGATCGACGCCCCGCACACCGGCGCCAAGGTCCGCTACGACACCATCAACCAGCGGGACTACATCGGAGCGACCCGGGTCACCCCGGACGGCGCGGCCGCGCTGCCCACCCGGAACAAGAACGACGGCACCATCACGGCGAGTCAAGGACCGGCAAAGAGCTGACGAACCGTCCGCTAGGCATGTGCATGCGGGGTGGACGCTGAGTCAAGTTTGCATAACAGCACGTTTCGACGGAACCCCCGACCGCCCCGATCGCGTTGACTCAGGAGGCTGCCGGACGTCCGCACCCGGCCGCACGGACCGGGAACCACTGCGGAGATGCGGACAGGGAGGTGCGGCGTGCCCACGCTGCTCGCCGATGCGGGAGCCGGTTCGGGCGACCCCGACCTCGGCCTGCTCAAGGCCGTCAACAGTCTGGCCGCCGACGCGCCCGGCTGGCTGGACTCACTGGTCGCCTGGACCGCCGAGTACGGCATCCTGATCGGCCTGGCCGCGATCGGCCTGACCGCCTGGCTGAGCGCCCGCCGCCGGCCCGACGCACCGGTCGCCGTCGCCGGCGTGCTGTGGGCGCCGATCGCGGTGGCCATCTCCGAGCTCGCCAACCTGCCGATCTCGGCCATCGTGAACCGGCCCCGCCCGTTCGTCGACCACCCCGAGATCGACGTGCTGGTCCCCGGCAAGGAGGACACCCTCTCCTTCGTCAGCGACCACTCCGCGATGTCCATGGGCATCGCCGTCGCCCTGTTCCTGGTCAACCGCAAGCTCGGCGCGGCCGCCGGCGCGCTCGCCCTGCTACAGGGCTTCTGCCGGATGTACGTGGGCGTGCACTACCCGACCGACGTGATCGGCGGCTACGCGCTGGCCACCGCCGTGGTGCTGCTGCTCGCCCCGATCGCGATGGCCGTGCTGGTGCCGCTCTGCCATGCGCTGTCCCGCACGGCGCTGCGCCCGCTGGTGGTGGCCAAGGCCCCGGCGGCGGCCGGCGGCCGACGCCGGTCGGCCGCCCCGACCGGCGGCCGTGCGGCCCGCCTGCGCCGACGCGGGGACCGCGACCGGGACTCCGACCTGGCCGCCTGACAGCCGGCCGGAACAAACCCTCCGGAACCGGCCCGCCGGATCGGGCCCGCGGGAGCGCCTCTCAGTCGCCCGGATCCGGATCGGCCTGGTGCGCGGCCGCGTCCCGCCGGGCCTTGTCGCGGGAGCGCCGCCCGGGGGCGAACCAGCCGCAGTCGCACTGCGCGAAGCAGAAGGAGCCGCGCTCCACCACTTCGGCCCGATGGTCGTTCCGCGCTGCCACGCCGGTCGTCTCCGGCTGCCGGTCTGCCACAGCAGTCACGGTAGTCCTCCCGGGCCACACGGCGGAACGCGTCTCCCGGAGTTCGCCGTGCGTAACCTTCCGCGCCCCAACTCGTTTGCCTGGCAGGCGCGCTGTCCATCCGGGGCGGCTGCTGGCCGGGCCGTCCGGGGCCAGGGGGTTGTCGAAGACGTGAAGAAGCTCAACCGGGCCGCCACCGCGGCCGTGCTCGCCGGCCTGCTGACCGCCTGCACCGGCGGCGGGCAGAACCAGGACAGCTCGGCCGACCAGCTGTCCACCGACCCGCTGACCGCGGTGCGCTCCGCCGCCGACATCACCGGCCGCACCGGTTCGGCGCACGTCGCCACCGAGCTGACCACCGAGTCCGCGGAGAAGAAGGCGGTGTTCCACGGCACCGGCGGCTACGACTACGTGAAGCGGCTGGGCCGGCTGGAGATCGACGTCCCGCCGGGGGCCGCCACCAACGGGAGGATCACCGAGGTGGTGCTGCCCGGCACGGTCTACCTGCAGAACACCGGCGCCAAGATCCCCGAAGGCAAGTGGGTCAAGCTGGACGTCCGCCAGCTCCCGGACGGCAACCTGGTGAGCTCCGGCGCCACCGACCCGGCGACCGCGGCGGGCGCGCTGCGCGGCGCGCAGACCGCCGATCTGGTCGGCAGCGAGACGGTCGACGGCGTGGAGCTGAAGCACTTCAAGGGCACCCTGGACCTGGTGAAGGCCGCCGACGCGACCGGCGGCCGCGGCGCGGACGGCCTGCGGATGGCCGGGCAGACCTTCACGGTGAAGGAGGTCCCGTACGAGGTCTGGCTGGACGGCCAGGGGCGGCTGCACAAGGTGGTGGAGAACTTCACCTTCGCCGGGGTGGCCGGCTCCACCGCCGCGAAGGACCAGGTGAAGGTGGTCTCCACGCTGTCGCTGACCGACTTCGGCAGGCCGGTGGACGCCGCCGAGCCGTCCGCCGCGGACCTCTGGTCGATGAAGCCCTCGCCCTCCCCGAAGTGACCGCCCCACCCGTTTCGGACACCAGAGATGGCCCGTCCGTGCCATGTGGGCCGGCCTCCCGCTGCCTACGCTGGTACGGGGTCGGGTCGACACGGACGGGGCGTGGAAGGGGTGGAGGCCAATGGCAACCGGGGAGAGCGGCACCGGCGGCCACGACAGCACGGCGCTGGACGAGATCGACCTGGCCGGTGAGCTGATGATCGCCGCCTCGGCCAGCCGCGCGGAACGGCTGGCCGCCGAGCAGATCGACGAGGTGCTGCTGCGCAGGGACGGCGAACGGCCGTCCGACACGGACGGCTGATCAGCCGTCAGAGGGCGTCAGGGGGCGCCGAGGCTCAGGTGCGCAGCAGCCGCGCGATGGCCGCGCTGGCCTCGGCGACCTTGGCGTTCAGCTCCTCGCCGCCGTCCTCCGCGGCGGCTGCGGACGCCACGCAGTGCGCCAGGTGCTCCTCCAGCAGGACCAGCGCGAAGGACTGGAGGGCCTTGGTGGAGGCCGAGACCTGGGTGAGGATGTCGATGCAGTAGACGTCCTCGTCGACCATCCGCTGCAGGCCGCGGATCTGACCTTCGATCCGGCGCAGTCGCTTGAGGTGCGCTTCCTTGTCGCCGCTGTAGCCGTGGGGCCCGGCGCTCGGCGCCGCTCCGTGGCACGCCGGTGCGGTGTCGGTGCTGGGAGTGTCGATGGTGGTCATCCCGGTCCGCCCTCTTGGTTTCGGTACTCGGCCCTCCCCCGGCCTTCGCCGGGAGCTGCCCCCAGTCTCCAACATCCGGCACCGGCCTGGTGTTCCGCCGTCCGGGCGTCAGCTCAGAGATCCCCGTGCAGAGCGGGAGCAAACCGGCGTGTCCTGGGACACACTTAGGGCGCGCGTCGGCAGCCCCGTACCCGGACACGGCATACGTGCGCCTAGCATCGTCAAGTACCGACCCCGCACATCGGAGATTTCCGTGCGTTTTAGCCTGACCCCGAAGGAGACGAGCTTCTACGACATGTTCGCCGCCGCGGCGGAGAACCTTGTCGTCGGATCGAAGCTCCTGCTGGAACTACTGGGCTCGGACGTGTCCGCCCGCGCGGAGATCGTCGAGCGCATGCGCGCCGCCGAGCACGCCGGGGACGACACCACCCATGCGATCTTCCATCAGCTGAACTCGTCCTTCATCACGCCGTTCGACCGGGAGGACATCTACACGCTGGCGTCCTCGCTGGACGACATCATGGACTTCATGGAGGAGGCCGTCGACCTGGTCGTGCTGTACGACATCGAGACCCTCCCGAAGGGCATCGAGCAGCAGATCGAGGTGCTGGCCCGGGCCGCCGAGCTGACCGCCGAGGCGATGCCCAACCTGCGGTCGATGTCGAACCTCACCGAGTACTGGATCGAGGTCAACCGGCTGGAGAACCAGGCGGACCAGATCCACCGCAAGCTGCTGGCCCACCTGTTCTCCGGCCAGTACGAGGCGATCGAGGTGCTGAAGCTCAAGCAGGTCGTGGACGTCCTCGAAGAGGCCGCCGACGCGTTCGAGCACGTGGCCAACACGGTGGAGACCATCGCCGTCAAGGAGTCCTGAGCTCCGTGGACATGGCAGCACTCATCGTCGTTGTCGGCGTGGCGTTCTTCTTCACGTACACCAACGGCTTCCACGACTCCGCGAACGCCATCGCCACCTCGGTCTCCACCCGGGCGCTGACCCCCCGGGCGGCGTTGGCGATGGCCGCGGTGATGAACCTGGCGGGCGCCTTCCTCGGCAGCGGGGTGGCGAAGACCGTCTCCGAGGGGATCATCGAGACCCCGACCGGTTCCAAGGGCATGGCGATCCTGTTCGCCGCCCTGGTCGGCGCCATCGCCTGGAACCTGGTGACCTGGTACTTCGGCCTGCCGTCCTCCTCCTCGCACGCGCTGTTCGGCGGCATGGTGGGCGCGGCGCTGGCCGGCGGTACCGAAGTGATCTGGCACGGGGTGATCGATAAGATCATCCTTCCGATGATCATCTCGCCGATCGTCGGCCTGATCGGCGGCTTCCTGGTGATGCTTGCGATCCTGTGGATCTTCAAGAAGGCCAACCCGCACAAGGCCAAGCGCAACTTCCGGGTGGCGCAGACCGCGTCGGCGGCCGCGATGGCGCTGGCGCACGGCCTGCAGGACGCCCAGAAGACCATGGGCATCGTGGTGATGGCGCTGACCATCTCCGGCCATCACTCCGGCACCGGCATCCCGATCTGGGTGAAGATCTCCTGCGCCATGATGCTCTCGCTGGGCACCTACGCGGGCGGCTGGCGGATCATGCGCACCCTGGGCCGGAAGATCATCGAGCTGGACCCGCCGCAGGGCTTCGCCGCCGAGGCCACCGCCTCCGCGGTCATGTACACCACCTCGTTCGTCTACGCGGCGCCGATCTCCACCACCCACGTGATCACCTCGGCGATCATGGGCGTGGGCGCCACCAAGCGGGTCCGGGCGGTCCGCTGGGGTGTCGCGAAGAACATCGTGATGGGCTGGTTCATCACCATGCCGGCGGCGGCGATCGTGGCCGCAGCGATGTTCGGCCTCACCAACCTGCTGGTCCTCTAGACCGGGCTCCGGCACGGCAGTACGGCGGAAGGGCCCGCCCCCACAGCACGGGGGCGGGCCCTTCGTCGGCTCCGCGGCGGCACCGCCATGCAGCACCGCGGAGCAGCTGGTGCGCTCCGCCGCCGGGAGGCGGCGGGGCCGGTCAGCCGAAGCGGCCGGAGATGTAGTCCTCGGTGGCCTGGACCGACGGGTTGGAGAAGATCCGCTGGGTGTCGTCCAGCTCGATCAGCTTGCCGGGCTGGCCGACGCCCGCCAGGTTGAAGAACGCGGTGCGGTCGGAGACGCGCGCCGCCTGCTGCATGTTGTGGGTCACGATCACGATGGTGAACTGCGACTTCAGCTCGCCGATCAGGTCCTCGATGGCGAGGGTGGAGATCGGGTCGAGGGCCGAGCAGGGCTCGTCCATCAGCAGCACCTCGGGCTCGACCGCGATCGCCCGGGCGATGCACAGGCGCTGCTGCTGGCCGCCGGACAGGCCCGCGCCGGGCTTGTTCAGGCGGTCCTTGACCTCGTTCCAGAGGTTGGCGCCCTGCAGGGACCGCTCCACCACGCCGTCCAGGACGGACTTCTTCTTCACGCCGGCCAGCCGCAGGCCGGCCACCACGTTGTCGTAGATCGACATGGTCGGGAACGGGTTGGGCCGCTGGAACACCATGCCGACCGAGCGGCGGACGGCGACCGGGTCGACGTTCGCGCCGTACAGGTTCTCGTCGTCGAGCATCACCTTGCCCTCGACCCGGGCGCCGGGGATCACCTCGTGCATCCGGTTGAGGGTGCGCAGGAAGGTGGACTTGCCGCAGCCGGAGGGGCCGATGAACGCGGTCACCGAGCGGGGCTCGATGGTCATCGAGATGTCCTCGATGGCGCGGGTGGAGCCGTAGTAGGCGGACAGTCCGCTGACGTCGATGCGCTTGGCCATGATCTTTCGTCTTCTCTCGTCTGTTCGTACGTCAGTCGGTGTCAGCGTCCGCCCTTGGGCGAGCGCCAGCGTGCGATGCCCCGGGCGATGAGGTTGAGCCCCATCACGAAGGCGATCAGCACCAGCGCCGCGCCCCAGGCGCGCGAGTAGCCGAACTCGTTGTTGACCTGCGAGTACTGCTGCCAGATGTAGAGCGGCAGCGACTGCTGAGGCCCGTTGAACGGGTCGCTGTTGATGAAGTCGGCGCCGAACACCAGCATCATCACGGGGGCGGTCTCACCGGTGATGCGGGCGACCGCCAGCATCACACCGGTGGTGATTCCGCCGATGGCCGTGGGGAGGACGATCCGCAGGATGGTCTTCCAGCGCGGCACGCCGAGCGCGTACGAGGCTTCCCGGAGCTCGTTCGGGACGAGCTTGAGCATCTCCTCGGTCGAGCGGACCACGACCGGCATCATCAGGATCGCCAGCGCGAGGCTGCCGGAGAAACCGGAGTACTCGAAGCCGAGGAGGATGTTCCAGAGCGAGAGGATGAACAGACCGGCGACGACCGACGGGATGCCCGTCATCACGTCGACGAAGAAGGTGACCGCCTTGGCGAGCCGGCCGCGGCCGTACTCCACCAGGTAGACGGCGGTGAGCAGACCGATCGGCGCGGCGATCAGGGTGGCCAGCAGGACCTGCTCGACGGTGCCGATGATGGCGTGGTAGATGCCGCCGTCCGGGCTGAGGGTGGCGACGACGCCCTTCATCGAGTGGCTGAGGAACTCGGGGGTGATCGCCCCGATGCCCTGCTGCACGGTGTAGAAGGTCAGCGAGACCAGCGGCACCACGGCGCAGATGAAGGCGACCCACACCAGCGAGGTGGCGAAGCGGTCCTTGGCCTGCCGGCGGCCCTCGACCGAGGCCGAGACGGCGTAGCTGGCGACCAGGAAGAGCAGGGCGGAGATCAGGCCCCACTGCAGGTGGCTCTTGAGGTCGGCGACGGCACCGACGGCGCAGCCGAGGACGATCGAGCCCCCGGCGATGCCGGCGGGCGCCCAGCGGGGCAGCCGGGCCGCGGTCAGCCGGTGGCTGAGCTGCGGAGGAGTGGCGTCGGTGACGGTGACGGTGGTGCTCATGCGCCCACCTCGCCGGCGCTCGGCGAGCGCTTCGCGCACGCGCACCTCTTGATGATGAACTCACTTCGCTCGCTCATGCGGCGGCCCCCGAGTACTCCTTGCGGCGGGCGATGATGACGCGGGCGGCGCCGTTCACCAGCAGCGTGATCACGAACAGGACGAGGCCGGAGGCCATCAGCGCGTCCCGGCCGAGCGGCTGGGCCTCGTTGAACTTCAGCGCGATGTTCTCGGCGAAGGTGCCGCCGCCCGGGTCGAGCAGGTGCAGCGAGAGCTTGCTGTTGGTGGACAGCACGGTGGCGACCGCGATGGTCTCGCCGAGCGCGCGGCCCAGGCCGAGCATCGACGCGGAGATGATGCCGGGGCGGCCGAACGGCAGCACCGCGGTGCGGACCATCTCCCAGCGGGTCGCGCCGAGCGCGAGCGCCGCCTCCTCGTGCATCCGCGGGACCTGGCGGAACACCTCGCGGGTGACGGCGGTGATGATCGGCAGCACCATGATCGCCAGCAGGATGCCGACGGTGAACAGGTTGCGCGCCGGGACGCCGGAGCTGGACTGGTCGAAGATGTACGTCCAGCCGAGGTACTGGTCCATCCAGCTGGTCAGGCCGTTCATGTGCGGCACCAGGAACAGCACGCCCCACAGGCCGTAGACGATCGACGGGACGGCGGCCAGCAGGTCCACCAGGTAGGCGAACGGCTGGGCGATCCGGCGCGGCGCGTAGTGCGAGATGAACAGCGCGATGCCGACCGCGACCGGGACCGCGATGAGCATCGCGATGAGCGCGCTGACCAGGGTGCCGAAGGTGAGCACGGCGATGCCGAACACCGGCTTCACGGCGTCCGGCGTCCACTCGAAGGTGGTGAGGAAGTTGCCCTCGTTCTTGCCCAGGGCGAGGGCCGAGCGGTAGGTCAGGAAGCCTGCGATGGCGGCCATGACGACCAGCAGCAGGACACCCGCACCGCGGGAGAGGTTGAAGAACACGGCGTCACCGCGGCGGCTGTCGCCGCGGCGTCGTGGGGTCCGTCCCCGCGCGTCGGCGGGGGAGGAAGAAGTCATGATCGTTTACTCCGGTCTGGCGGCGCTGCCCCGCGGAGGGCGGCACCTTGGCGGCGGTGCCCCGGACGTTCTGGTGGTGGGTGGTGCGGTGGTGCGATCCGTGCGCGGCCCGGCCGGGCGGCCCCTCCCCCTCCTTCGGGGGCCGCCCGGCCGGTCGTCGCTCAGCCTCAGGCGAGGGCGTCGATCTGGGTCTTCACCTTGCCGGCGAGCTCCTTCGGCAGCGGCACGTAGCCGACCGCGCCGATGGCCTGCTGGCCCGCGTCGCTGACGGTGTAGTTCAGGAAGGACTTCAGGGCCGGCAGGGTCTCGGCCTTGTTGCCCTTGTCGCAGACGATCTCGTAGGTGACCAGGGTCAGCGGGTAGGCGCCCTCGGCCTTGGTCGCGTAGTCGATGTCCAGCGCCAGGTCCGCACCGGTGCCGACGACCTTGGCGTTGGCCAGCGAGGTGGCGGCGTTGGCGGCGGTGGCCTCGACCGGCTTGGCGGCGCCGGTGGCGATGGCGGCGCTGTTCAGCTTGTTGGTCTGGGCGTAGGACAGCTCGACGTAGGAGATCGAGTTCTTGACCTGCTTGACCTGGGCCGCGACACCGGCGGAGCCGTTCGCGGACTGGCCGCCCTGGCCCGCCCACGCCTTGGCGGCCGGGTACTTCCAGTTGCCGCCGCCGGCCTTGGCCAGGTAGGCGGTCAGGTTCTGGGTGGTGCCGGAGTCCTCGGAGCGGTGGATCGCCTGGATGTCGGCGGCCGGCAGGTTGACACCCGGGTTCAGGGCGGCGATCGCCGGGTCGTTCCACTTGGTGATCTGCGAGTCGAAGATCTTCGCCAGGGTCGGACCGTCCACGACCAGCTTGTCGACACCCTCGACGTTGAAGACGATCGAGATCAGGCCGCCGACCATCGGCAGGTCGATGCCCTGGCCACCGGTGCAGACGGCCTTCGAGGCGTCGATCTCGGACTGCTTCAGGGCGCCGTCGGAACCGGCGAAGGCGATCTTGCCCTGGTTGAACTGGGTGACACCCGCACCGGAGCCGCCACCGCTGTAGGTCAGGCTGGTGGTGGAGCAGGCGGCGCTGTACGCGGCCTTCCAGACGTCGATCGCCGGGGTCTGCGCGGTCGAGCCGGCCGCCAGCAGCTGGCCGCCCTTGTCGGCGCAGGCGATCTTGGCGGCCGCCGGGGCCCCGGAGGACGAGCCACCCGCGGTGGTCTTGGTGTTGTCGTCCGTGCCGCACGCGGACAGCGACAGCGTGGAGACGAGCGCGACGGCACCGATGGCGAGGGCCTTGGAGCGGCCGTTCCGCAGGTTCACAGGGTGTCCCTTTCTGAGGCAATACCGGTCTCCGAACGACCGGATTTGCTGTGGTCCGGGGCCCTTCCGGCCCTCCGGTAAACCCGAAGTTAGGCAGAACAGGTGACGCGTCAGCCCGTCGCAAATGAACGGGGAGTGAACCTCGGACGGATGTCAGGAAACCTTGGCCGGTAGTAACGGTTGCGTCACAGGTCGGGCGCGGGCAGATCACCCGGCCGCGGGACCGCGCCTCACCCGTGCGGGACGGGGCCCGGCTCCCGGTCGAGCAGCAGCTCCAGCAGCGCGTCGATCAGCACCCGGTCGCGGGCGTGCGTCAGCCGCTCCTTGGCCCGCCGCGGCGGCAGCCACTCCAGCCGGTCCACCTCGCGGTTCGGCCGGAACGCCCCGCCGGTCGGCACCGCCGCCCAGTACCGGACCTCCTTCGGCCGGCCCTGCACGAGGTAGTGCTGGGTCGGCAGCTCCGGGCCCAGCACGCAGCGCATCCCGGTCTCCTCCCGCACCTCGCGCAGCGCCGCGGTCCGCCAGCCCTCGCCCGGGTCGAGCTTCCCCTTCGGCAGGCTCCAGTCGTCGTACTTGGGCCGGTGCACCAGCGCCACCCGCGGCTTCTTGCGGCTGCCGTCCTTGCGCAGCGGCCCCGGCACCCACAGCACCGCGCCCGCCGCCAGCACCGTCGACCGGGCGCCGGCCGCCGGACGGCGGTCGGTGCGGGCGCCGCCCGCCCGGGCTCGGGCGGACGGGGCGGGGTGATCGGGCAACTGCGGCACGCGGTCCGTCCGGAGAGGGGATCGAGGGTTCAGTCCGACACCACCGCGGCCGGGCCGGCCAGCCCGGGCGCCACCGCCGGCCACTGGCGCCCGAAAGCGTACCGGGCGGCCTCCACGTCCAGCCGCTGATCGGCGTGCACCACACCCAGCACGTACGCCGTCGCCGGGGTGATCCGCGGCGTGCGGGCGGCCGTGGCGACCGTGACCGCCGCGTCCGACGCCTCCTGATGGAGGCCCAGCACCCGGTCCAGCTCCAGCAGTTCGCCGTCCGGCGCGCTGCACACCTCCAGTGCGTACCGGGCCCGCTTCACCAGGATCCGGGCCCGCAGCCACGGCGCGTCGTCCGCCGCGAGCGCCACGTCGGCGTCCGCCGCGCCGCGCGGCGCCGGCACCATGTCCGGCTCCGTCCCGGCCGCGCCCAGCCGGTGCAGCCCGGCCCCGGCGTACGCCTGCGCGGAGCGCTGCCACGGCAGCCGCTCGGCCGCCGCGACCAGCGCGCCCAGTGCCGCCGCGGTCCGCGGGAGCAGCGTCACCGCCGGCTCTGCGGCGGCCTCCGGCACCAGCGGCACCTCGCCGGCCAGCAGCGTCATCCGGTCGGCCAGCGCGTGCAGCCGGGCCGAGCGCAGCTCCTGCAGCAGCGCGGTGTGCGCGCGGGTGCGGGCCAGCGTCAGCTGGCGTTCCAGCAGCGCCCGGGCCTTCGGCGCGCCCGGGTGGCCGGCCAGCATGCCGGCCCCGTCGGGGGAGGTGTCGGCCAGCGAGTCGAGGGCGCCGAGCAGCCGGTCGGCGCGCCGCCGGTAGCCGGGTTCCTGCGCGAGCAGGTCGATCAGCCAGCGCAGTTCGGTGCGCGACTCCTGCGCCCACGCCGGGTCGAAGACCGGCGCGAAGGTGTGCAGGGCTCCGCCGATCCGGCGCACCGCGCGCAGCAGGTCGTCCGCGGCCTGTGCCGACGCCGGGAGCGCCCCCGGTCTCGACCCGGCCTCGCCGACCGCCTGCGGCAGGGCGCGCAGGAACACGCCCGCCTGGGCGGTCAGGTAGCCGGCAAGGACCTCCCCGGCGGTCGCGGCGCGCGCCACCGGGGCCGTCGTCGGCGCATCGGTCATGGCTGTGGCTCTCCCCGATTCCCTCCCCGGGCCTGCCCCGGGGCTGCATGCCGCCCGCGCCGGGAGGCTCCCGGCGCGGGCGGGGTGCCGCTCAGCGTGCGGCGGCGGAGCCGCGGTTGCGGCGGCGTGAGTCGATCAGCAGGTCCTGGACGTGCCGCAGCGGGCGGCCTTCGGCGTCCTGTGCGTGGCGGATCCAGGCGCCGTCCGGGCCGAGGTGCCAGGAGTCGGTCTCGTCGGAGACACCGAGGTCCAGCAGCCCGTTCAGTTCGGCCCGGTGCGCCGGGTCGGTGACCCGGACCAGCGCCTCGATCCGGCGGTCCAGGTTGCGGTGCATCATGTCGGCGCTGCCGATCCACACCTCCGGGTCGCCGCCGTTGCCGAACACGAACACCCGGGAGTGCTCCAGGAACCGACCGAGGATCGACCGCACCCGGACGTTCTCGCTCAGGCCCGGCACGCCCGGCCGGATCGCGCAGATGCCGCGCACCCACACGTCCACCGGCACTCCGGCCTGCGAGGCCCGGTACAGGGCGTCGATGACCACCTCGTCGACGATCGAGTTGACCTTGATCTTGACGAAGGCGGGCCGGCCGGCCCGGTGGTGGGCGATCTCCCCGTTGATCCGGGCGACCAGGCCGTCGCGCAGCCCGCGCGGCGCGGTCAGCAGCCGCCGGTACGACTCGCGGCGCGAGTAGCCGGACAGCCGGTTGAACAGGTCGGAGAGGTCCGCGCCGACCTGTGGGTCGGAGGTCAGCAGCCCCAGGTCCTCGTACAGCCGGGCGGTCTTCGGGTGGTAGTTGCCGGTGCCGACGTGCGAGTAGCGGCGCAGTGTGTCGCCCTCCTGGCGGACCACCAGCGACAGCTTGCAGTGCGTCTTCAGCCCGATCAGGCCGTACACCACGTGGCAGCCGGCCTCCTCCAGCTTGCGGGCCCACTTGATGTTGGCCTGCTCGTCGAAGCGCGCCTTGATCTCCACCAGCACCAGCACCTGCTTGCCGGACTCCGCGGCGTCTATCAGCGCGTCCACGATCGGCGAGTCGCCGGAGGTGCGGTACAGCGTCTGCTTGATCGCCAGCACGTGCGGGTCGGCGGCCGCCTGCTCCAGGAACGCCTGCACGGAGGTGGAGAACGAGTCGTACGGGTGGTGCAGCAGCACGTCGCGCTCGCGCATCGCGGCGAAGATGTCCGGCTGGGAGGCCGACTCCACGTCGATCAGGCCGCGCGCGGTGCCCGCCACGAACTTCGGGTACCGCAGCTCGGGCCGGTCCAGGTCGGCGATGCCGAACAGGCCGGTCAGGTCGAGCGGGCCGGGCAGCGGGAAGACCTCCGCCTCGGTGATGTTCAGCTCCCGCACCAGCAGGTCCAGGATGTACGGGTCGATGGACTCCTCGACCTCCAGGCGCACCGGCGGCCCGAAGCGGCGCCGCATCAGCTCCTTCTCCAGCGCCTTCAGGATGTTCTCGGTGTCGTCCTCCTCCACCTCCAGGTCCTCGTTGCGGGTGACCCGGAACGCGTGGTGGGCGAGCACCTCCATCCCCGGGAACAGCTCCTCCAGGTGCGCGCCCATCACGTCCTCCAGCGGCACGTACCGCTGCGGCGAGGCCTCCAGGAAGCGCGACAGCAGCTGCGGCACCTTCACCCGGGCGAAGTGCTTGTGCCCCGACACGGGGTTGCGCACCACCACCGCCAGGTTCAGCGACAGCCCCGATATGTACGGGAACGGGTGCGCCGGGTCGACGGCCAGCGGCGTCAGGACGGGGAAGATCTGCTGCCGGAACAGCGTGTGCAGGCGGGCCTGCTCGGTCTCCGCCAGGTCCGGCCAGCGCACCAGCTCGATGCCCTCGGCCGCCAGGTCCGGCAGCACCTCCTGCTGGAAGGTGGCCGCGTGGCGGGCCATCAGCTCGCGCGAGCGGCGCCAGATCAGGTCCAGCACCTCGCGCGGCTGCAGCCCCGACGCCGACCGCTGGGCGACCCCGGTGGCGATCCGGCGCTTCAGCCCCGCCACCCGCACCATGAAGAACTCGTCCAGGTTGGAGGCGAAGATCGCCAGGAACTTGGCCCGTTCCAGCAGCGGGATGTTCGGGTCCTCGGCGAGCTCCAGCACCCGCTCGTTGAACGCCAGCCAGCTGCGCTCACGGTCCAGGAACCGGCCCTGCGGCAACTCCGCCTCTTCCGCGCCGTGCCCGTCCGCGCCACCCGCCAGGAACGCCGACGCCACCGCGGCCGGCAGTGCGGAGGTCGCCCGCGCCTGCTCGGCCGGCGCCGCCGGCTCGGCCTTGGCGCGCGCCGCGGACCGCGGCTTCGCCTCCTTCGCCGGATCCTCGGCCGGGTCCTTCACCGGATCCTTGGCCGCGGCCCTGCCGCCGGCCCGGGACCCGGCCTTCCCGCCGGACCGGACGGCCGGCTTCTGCTCGGTGCTGGACTCGGCGACGGCCGAATCGGGGACGGGGCGCGGGATGCTCATCAGTTCCAGCTCCTCCTGCAGGACGCGGTCCCGGCGGGACGAAGGACACGCCTCCGCATGCTGATCGTCCTCGTCGACCCACGACCACCCACCCGGCGCAGCCGGAACCGGCCCGGCCGGGCGGCAGGTGGAGCGGTGACGCGGACGGGGCAATACGGACGACATTCTGTGATCTTCGCGGCGCCAATTGAATCCACGGTAAACACCGCATGGCCGGGAGGAAAGCTGAGTCCGTCACCCCTGTGGCGGTTACCGGACGGCCCCGTCCGCCCGGCGACCGCCCGGCTCAGCGGCTTGCCGAGGGCTCCCAGCGGTACATCAGGTCCACCTCGTGGACGGCGAAGCCCAGGCGCTCGTACACCCGGACGGCCGCCGCGTTGTCCGCGTCCACGTACAGCATCACGGTGGGCAGCCCGCGCTCCAGGATCAGGTGCCGCAGGCCCGCCGCGGTCAGCGCCTTGCCCAGGCCGCCGCCCTGCTCCGCCGGGTCCACGCCGACCACGTAGACCTCGCCCAGGCCGTCCGGCTGGATCTTCGTCCAGTGGTAGCCGACCAGCCTGCCGTCCCGTTCGGCCAGGAAGAAGCCCTTCGGGTCGAACCACGGCTCGGCCATCCGCTCCGCGAGGTCCTGCTCGGTCCAGGAGCCCTGCTCCGGATGGTGCGCGAACGCCAGCGCGTTGAGCGCCAGCCAGGCCTGCTCGTCCCGGCCCGGTTCGAAGGTCCGCAGCTCGACGCCGGCCGGCATCGACACCGGCTCCGGCGCCTCGGCGGTGCGCCGCATCTGCCGCAACTCCCGCACCAGCACCGCACCGTGGGCGTCGGCGAGGTGCCGGGCGGCCGGCAGGCCGCCATGCGCCCAGAAGTTCAGCTCGCCGTCCGCCCCGTCCAGCACCGCGCGCACCAGGGCCCCGCCCAGGCCCCGGCCGCGCTCGGACGGGGCCACCGTCAGCTCGACCGTTCCCGGGTGCTCGCCCTCGACCTGGGCGTATCCCGTGACCCGGCCGTCCGCCAACTGCACCAGGTGCCGCACCCCCGGACGGGGGCGGTCCGGGCGGATGCGCAGCCGGCCCGCCTCCGATACCGCCTCCCGGCCGTCCGTCCGGGCCGCCTCCGCCAGCAACTCCCGCACCGCCTCGGCCTGCTCCGCCGTCAGCACCTCGACGCGTTCGACCCGGCCCCCACCTGACGTGTTCTCAGCAGTCTGCATACTGCCGAGCGTACGTCCTCCGACCCGCTTTCAGGAGGCCGTCGTGCCGGTGCCCGCCACGGGCCAGGCCGCCATCGCCAGTTCGGCCGTCGCCGTCAGCTCCGCCGTGTCCGCGCCGTCCCGGGAGCGCTGCGACATGCCCTGCAGGACGGCGCCGAAGTAGCGCGCCAACGCGGTCGGATCCGCGTCGGCCGGCAGCTCCCCGAGCCGCTTCGCGGTGGTCAGCCGCTCCTCGAAGCCGACCAGGTTCGCCGCCCGCACGTCCCGCAGGAACACCGCCACCTCGTCGTCCTGGGCGGCGACGTTGGCGGCCGCGCTGATCACCAGGCAGCCCGCCGGGTGCGCCGGATCCGAGTAGACCCGCGCCGCCTCCCGCAGGATCCGGACGAACGCCGCCCGGGTGGTCGGCTCCTCCGCGAACGCCACCCCCACGAACACGCCCGCCGGGGACTGCTGGTACGCCCGCACCACCTCGCGGAACAGCGACTCCTTGTCGCCGAACGCCGCATAGAGGCTGCCCGGCTTGATCCCCATCGCCCCGGTCAGCTCGCCCACCGAGGTCGCCTGGTAGCCCCGCTCCCAGAACAGCCTGGTCGCCGCCGTCAGCACCGCCGCCCGGTCGAAGGCCGGCGGACGGCCCCGCCTCGCGCCTGCAGTCGTCGTCATGGCGCCCATTTTAGAGCGGTCACTCAAAAAGTGCGCCGACCCGTGCTACGTTCTTTCTTGAACGGTCACTCAAGAATTGAGAGATGGGTCAACCACCATGTCTGCACGTGCACTTGACGGCAAGATCGCCCTGGTCACCGGCGCCTCCCGCGGCATCGGCCGCGGCATCGCCGAACGCCTCGCCCAGGACGGCGCCACCGTCGCCATCGGCTACGCCCGCGACCACGACGCCGCCACCACCGTGCTGAAGAAGATCCACGCCGACGGCGGCCGCGCCTTCCTGGTCCACGCCCCCCTCGGCAGCCACGGCGACGCCGCCCGGCTCTGGGACGCCTTCGACCGGGCCGGCCACGAGTACACCCCCGACGGCAAGCTCGACATCCTGGTCAACAACGCCGGCATCGGCCGCAGCTCCGCCCTCGCCGAGCTCACCGAGGCCGAGTTCGACGAGGTCTTCGCGGTCAACGTCCGCGCCCCGTTCTTCCTCACCCAGCAGGCCCTGCCCCGGCTCCGTGACGGCGGGCGCGTCATCAACATCTCCAGCGGCGTCGCCCGGATCGCCATGCCCGAGATCACCGCCTACAACGCCACCAAGGGCGCCCTCGACAACTTCACCCTCAACCTCGCCGCCCAGCTCGGCCCCCGCGGCATCACCGCCAACTCCGTCCGCCCCGGCATCGTCGACACCGACGTCAACGCCCACTGGCTCCGCGACAACCCTGCCGCCCAGGCCCACGCCGCCGGCCTCTCCGCCCTCGGCCGAATCGGCCGACCGGACGACATCGCCGACATCGTCGCCTTCCTCGCCACCCCCGACGCCCGCTGGATCACCGGCCAGACCATCGACGCCACCGGCGGCTCCCGCCTCTGACCTCCGGGCGCCCTGATCCGCTCCGGCCCGAGTCTCCGAAAGTCCAGGAATGCGAAAAAGCCCCCCGCCGTAAAGGCGAGGGGCTTTCCCTGAATAATTGTTCGGCGGCGTCCTACTCTCCCACAGGGTCCCCCCTGCAGTACCATCGGCGCTGTGAGGCTTAGCTTCCGGGTTCGGAATGTAACCGGGCGTTTCCCTCACGCTATGACCACCGAAACACTATGAAACTGTCGAACCGGAACCCGTTCGATGAACGGGGCTCTGTTCGTGGTTTCAGAACCAACACAGTGGACGCGAGCAACTGAGGACAAGCCCTCGGCCTATTAGTACCGGTCAA
>NZ_BMRI01000049.1:32435-38549 GCF_014648555.1 Kitasatospora griseola | reverse complement strand
TGCCACGACCCCACATCAACTGGCGGGACCCCGTCGATGGGGCCGAAGCCGCCGTTGGACACCTCGGTGTAGAGACGCCGGAGAAGCGTGGGGAAGGCGAACCCGATGACACGTTCCGCCTCGGCAACGGCTTCGGGCGGCGCCGGCGGGGGCGCCTGCCGTTCCTGGGCGATCCTCCGGCAGACTTCAATGATCTCGTCATCGGTCACCCGATGAGCGTATGAGCCAGCTCGGACAGTTGACGTCATTCTTCCAGCGAGGGATTCGCGTGCGAATCAGACCGCCTCGGTGTCACGTTCGATGGCGGTGGGGCGGTTCATCCCCACCGCGATGCGGCCGGGCAGTCCGTCTGCGGAAGGTGCCAGCGGCCGCCTGTGGCCGTGTACTCCGTCTGCCGGGTCAGCAAGCCCTGCCACCGCCAGTTACCTCGCCGGACTCCACCTCACCGCCATCTTCATCTGGTCAGCAAGATCATCCGAGGGCACCCTGGAGGGGCCGGCCGAGGGTCGTCAGCCCTTGTGACTGCCGATCCAAGGGCATCGCCGTCGACCCGGACGCCGCCCGCGGCTTCTCCGGCGAGGGCGGCGTGCTCCCGGCGCTTGCGACCGAGCACGCCGACGCCGAGCTGGTCTCGGCGCTGCTGGCCCGGGAGCCCCGGATCGACCCGGCGGAGCTCGCCGCACAGGCGGGGCTGAGCACCGACCGCGTTCGTGCCGCCCTGACCAGGCTTGGGACGGCCGGTCAGATCGGGTACGACACGGCCGAGGCCGCGTACTTCCACCGCCAGCTCCCCTACGACTCCGGCCGCGCCAAGGCGCAGAACCCGCACCTGCGGGCGGCCCGCGCCCTGGTGGCGGCGGGCACCGTGCGAATGGAGGACGGCGGCGCGACGGTGGACGAGCACGTGCAGCGGGTCCGGGTGGGGCCGGACGGGAAGCTGAGCTGCACCTGCCCGTGGTGGGCCAAGTACCGAAGCGGACGCGGGCCGTGCAAGCATGCGCTCGCGGCTAGCCTGTGCTCGGACCGGGGCGCGGCGGCCGACGGCGGGCGGAAGACGGGGCCGGGAACACGGCAGTGGAGGGGACGCGGTGACGGTGATCGAGCGGGTGCGGGCGGGGGACGCCGACGGGGTGGCCCGGGAACTGGCCGGGCTGACGCCGGCCCAGCGGCGCGACTGCATCGCGGAATTGAAGGAGGTCCGCCGGGAGGTAGACGAGAAGCCGTGGCTCAAGCGCGAGGTCCTCCAGGCGCTGATGGTCGCGGGGGCCGGATGCCACACCGCCACCGCGGCGGCCGCCTGGCTGAGCACGGGCGGCCCATGGTCCAGGCAGGACGACAGCTGGGACCAGCCCGCCCTGCTGACGGTGATCGAGAGCCGGCCGCCGGAATGGCGGAGCACGCTGGTTGCCGCACTGGCCCGGCGGCGGGCCACCTCTTGGGGGACGAAGACGTACCTCCTGCTGGAGCACCTGGTGCGGACGACCGGCTGCGACGTACCGACCACGGACGGATTCGTCACGCGGTGGTGCCTCGGCCGAACCTGGACGTACTCGTCCCACCGGAACGCGATCGTCGTCGCAGCCGGGGCGACCCTGTGGGAGCGGCTGTCGAAGGACCCGTTCGTGCCGCTCCTGACGCCCCGCCTGTTCGAGCTCGACGAGATCGGCGCCGTGCTGGACGGCCCGCGGGACGAGCAGTGCCCCGAGGACTGGTGGCCGACCTGCCTGATCCGGCTGGCCGAGCAGGGCACGCTGGACCGGGGAGAGCTGATCGATCGCTGCCTGGCCCGGCTGGCGCGGGGCGGGCGGACCAGCGACCAGCGCGGCTTCCTGAAGCTGCTGCAGGCCTTCGCTCCGACCCCCGAGGAGCGGATGGCCCGGGCCAGGAGCTACCTCACGCTACTCGACGCGCTCCCCTTCGTCGCCGCGCACGCCCAGCAGGTGCTGGCCGGGCTCGACGAGGCGGGCCTGCTGCCCCCCGGCCTGCTCGCTGAGGCCTCGGCGGCGGTGCTCCTGCGGAGCGAGAAGAAGCTCGTCCGCTCCCAGCTCGGCTGGCTGGACGGGGCGGCGCGGCGCGACCCGGCCCGGGCCGACGAGGTGGTGCTCGCGACGGCCCACGCGTTCGGCCACCCCGACCCCGACCTGCAGGGCCGGGCCCTGGGGGTGACGGCCCGCCACCTCCCCCGGGCCGGAGCGGCGGTGCTCCCGCAGCTGCGAGCGGCCGCCGAACTGCTCAACCCGGCCCACACCGCACGGGCTGGGGAACTCCTCGGCGGCGAACTCCCCGCGCCCGCCGAGGCGTACCGGGAGCTACTGCCGCCCGTGCCAATGCCCGTGCCGGTGCCAGGCCCGCTGGACAGCCCGGAGGAGGTCGCCGAGGAGCTCGCCGCGGTCCTCGTCGGCGACCCGGACGCGATAGCCTTCGAACGCGTCCTCGACGGCCTGGTCCGGCACGCCCACCGGGACCGCCCGGCGCTCACCCGGTCGCTGGAGCCGGTGCTGCGCGCCCACGAGTGGAGCGGCACGCACCGCTTTGCGGACTGCTCGCCGCAGGCCGTCCTGCACGTCGCCCTGGCGGCGGCCGGACGGACGACCCCCGATCCGCTGCGCGGCGGCTGCAGCACCGTGTTCGGCAACGTGCTCGCCGGCCGCCTGGAGGAGGCGGCCGACGGGATCCGGTCCGGCCGCACGCCTTTCCTGCTCGCCACTCCGACCTCCGCCACCGGAACGCTGGACGCGGCGACGCTGGTCGACCGCCTCGCCGCCTACGAGGCAGCCGGCCTGGAACCCGGGCCCGCCGACCTCTCGCAGGCCCTGCTGCGCGCGATGCCCACCGAGGACGCCGAGGTGCTGGCCGCCGCCGAGCGGCTCGGCTCGCCGGTCGGGCAGCGGGCGGCGCGCTGGCTCCGCTCGGGCGGGCTCCCGGCGCAGCCGTCCACCCGCAGGCGTTTCACCCCGGCGCAGGACCTTGTGGGCGGCGGCCGGGTGTACGAGTTCGAAGGCGTCGTGCTGACCGTGATCGACCAGCCCGGTGCGGGGTCTGCCAAGCAGTGCGGCGGGGCGGACGACCGGCTGACCCCCGAATTCGCCGAACTGGTCGGCCCGCTCGTCCACTCGGGGCTGCGGACGACCCGGTACCGGTACAGCACGCCGTCCCGGCACTGGCTCGCGGCCCTGCCCAACCATCGCGAGGAACTGGCCGCCCGGATGCTCGACGCGTTCGCCCACACGGATGGCCGGGGCGCCGCCCGACTGCTTCCCCACCTCATCGAGGCAGACGGCCCGGCGGGCCCGGCCGTCCACCTGGCCGTCGGGTACGGGCTGGGCGCCCGATGGCCCGAGGACCGCACCGCTGCGGTGGACGCTCTGCTGCTGCTCGCGGCCCGGGGCGACCTGGACGGCCCGCTGCTCGGACGGGAGCTGGCCGAGCTGCTGCTGATCGGTGCGGTGAAGGCCAACCGGCTCACCGACGCCCTACGAGCCGTCGCCGCGACGGGTGCGTACGGCACGGTGTGGTCGGCGCTGGCGGCTGCACTGCCGCAGCTGCTCACGACCGTCCCCGCACGGGGCACAGGCGAACTTCTCGCAGTAGCCGCCGACTGTGCGCGGCGCAGTGGCGCGCGCGGCCCGATCGCCGAAGTGTCGGCGGCGGCCGAACGGGGTGGGGCGAGTCGGGTGGTGAAGGAGGCACGGGCCCTACGAGAGGTGCTGGCTGGGGAATCCACCGGAGGGTAAGCGTCCGCGGGCTGTCCGGCACTGGAATTTACGCCAGTCGGCGTGACGCCCGGAGGCTTCCGCGGTCCGGGTTGAAGCTGTCACAGCGTGGGGCCGACTCCGCCGTGACTACCACGGCGGAGTCCTTGCTGCGGACTCCGACGCCGAGTTGCTCGCAGCCACCGAAGCGACGCTGAGCGACCCGGCGACGCCTTGGTGAGGAGTACGGCCTTTGGGGGACTGCCGGACCGGCGGTCCTCATGGACTCCGCTGAGGCCGGAAAGAACCTCGGCATTCCCTAATCCGGACGGCGGAGGCGAGCCGGACCAAGCCCCCCGTCCACCTGCCCGCAGGACGCTGGAGGGTCCGCGCGTTCCAGAGGACCGGCGACCCCCCTTGGATCAGCCTGGTTCAGCTCCTCCTGCAGGGCGACGGTCCGCCGACAACAACTCCTTAACTCGAACACCGAGTTCGCATCCGCAACCCCCGGGAGCAGGAACGCTGTGACAGGTCCGGAAGCCCACAACGCCCAACAGGCGCTCACGATCGGTACGCGGCGTCGTAATACCCGCGCAGCCGGGGGCTACGGATCGCGGGCAACCCGACCAGGGTGTCCCTGAAGGCGCCGGCGTGGGCTTCCAGGAGGCGCCAGGGACGCGAGGGTAGGGGGTAGTCGTCGCGCAGGACGCCTTCCGGGAGTACACCGGCGGCGGGCATCGGCGAGGTCTCCCCGGGGCTGGTGAGGTAGGCCCAGACCCCACTGTCCAGCGGCACCACCGTCGCCTTGAGGCCGGGCGGACGCCACGGCTCGCCCGTGCCAGGGTGGCGGGGGACGAGCAGGACATCGGGGCGGGGCCACAGCTCGGGCAGGCCCGGGCCAGCCAGCCCCACCGAGCGGGGGTCGGGCCCTGGTGGGAGGCAGCGGGCCACGGCGTGGCCGAGCAGCTCGGCGGCAGGGCCAGCGGGAAGGGTGACCGGGTGGTTCTCGGTGGCCGCCACAAGGTGGGCCAGCATGACACCAACCGCGGCTTCCCAGCGGCGGCTCCACGACCCGTCGGCTTCGACTGGCGGGACGCGGTGCTCGGCGCGGCCGAGGTCCGCCCAGTTGCGCGGCGGACGGTCCGGAAGCCCCGAGGAGCGGCGGACGACCGCGTCGGGCTCCAACCACACCGTCTGCCACGAGCCGCAGTCGTCGATCCGGGTCGCCACAGCCCGTCCGCACCCCGTACAGGCCAGATTGGGCCCGGCCCGGCCGTCAACGCCCCGGCAGTAGCCCTCGCACTTCTCCAGGATCAGAGCCATCGACCTGGAATCACCCGGTGCGATGACGATCCTGCCCCGCGCACCGAAAGAAACGGAGTACACCGGGGCGTACACCCCCTGTCGGGCAGCCGTTTCCGCTCCGACTTCCTCCCACAACCGCCAAGGCGGTCCGGTGGGTCTGGGGTCGACGGCGTACGTTCCCGGCTGCATCAGAGGAGGATGAAGTTCCTCCCAGGCGCCGTGATGGGTGTGGACGGGGAGTGCGACCCAGGACACCGGTGCCGTCAGCTCGGTGCAGCACCCGGCACACACGAACACGTCCAAACAAGCCCCCCTCGCTGCGGTTCACCGGGATTGTGCCTCGCCCGCGGCGGAGGATCCATCGGATTTCGGAGTGGCTCCCAGCGCTTCCAGGGGGCGCTTCATCTCTGGGTTGATGACAGGTGGGCGTCGACTCGGGTAGGCGAACGCACCGGGCCGGAGCACCGAGTGCACATCTACGCCCACTGCCTGGGTGGCGGCGGACTCGGCGCGGTAGGGGACACCGGTGCCGTACATGGGTCTCCGTCAGCTGTAGGGGGCGGATGGTGATTGGGGTGCGGGTGTTGTCGAGGTCGGGCCGGCCCGCTCACGACAGGCCGGCCCCGGGGTGGTGTCGGGTCAGGCGGTGTGCTGGTGGCGGTACTTGAGTTCGTCGCAGGTCGTGGGTGATGGTCTTGCCGCAGCTGGGACAGTCGGCGCTGTAGCGCGGCGGATCCTGGCCGCCTTGGTCCTGGTGGTGGTCACGGGGTCCCTTCGGGTCGGTTCTGTCGGGTGCGACGGGTGGCGTCGCGCGCGCCGGTGATGCGGTGGGCCTGGCGGGCGATCCGCTCGGCGAGGGCGGCCAGGCGGTCGGCGGCCGCGGGGTGCGCGCGTCCGTCGCGCAGGTCGTCCTGGTAGCGGTGGACGTCGCCGGCGAGTTGCGCGACGTCGAGGGCGTGGGCCTGGAGCTCATGCTCGATGTCGCGGTCCGGGTCCGGCCGGTGGTGCTGGTGGTCGTTCACGGTCGGGTGTTCCTGGTGGCGTCGGGCCGACGGTCGGTCAGCGGCAATCGGGCAGCGGGGGCAGGTAGGAGCAGGCGACGGCGTGGGCGGCGACC
>NZ_BMRI01000049.1:0-32408 GCF_014648555.1 Kitasatospora griseola | reverse complement strand
TTCGAGAGATGTCTCAGCCACCGGAAGGAGTTCGACTCGGGCGGTCCCAGTGCCGGTCGAAGGTAGCGAAACGCAGAAGGGCCCGCTTCCTCCGGCGTCGACGCCGGAGGAAGCGGGCCCTTCTTGTGTGCCGGGTCACCAGGACGCGCCGCCGAATCAACGTCTCTACCGCTGTGCGCCCCCGTTCTCGGGTGTCAGGCAGCGGTGAGGAGCGCGGCTGCGGCGAGCGCGATCAGGGCCGCGATGGAGGTGTCGGAAGCCCAGCGCAGCAGGGTCATCTTGTAGCGGAAGATCGCGCCGAGGTCGGCGAGCCGGTGGAGCCGGCGGTCCTGGGCGAGGGCCGCGCGCAGCTGGTCGGGGTCGAGGTCGGCCCAGTAGGCGGGGGAGCTCCGGTGGGGGTCGTCGGGGGCTCGGACTTCGGCGCGGGGTCGGATGGCGAGGACGGCGAGGACGGTGGCGGCCAGGAGCAGCGCGGCGGCGGGGGCGATGACAGTGAGCCGGGCGCCGTGCGACTGGGCGAGGATGGCGACCGCCGCGGCGAGGACGCCGTCGAGGCCGAGCAGGACGCCCGATTTCTGGTCGACTCGCCCTACGTCTCCGACGGTGTGGGCGAGCGCTTCGGTGAGGTTCTGGTCGGTGCGGTCGGTGTCGGCTTGGGCGGCGCTGGTTTCGGTGGTGGTCACGGGCGTTCCCCTCGGGTGGTCACTCGTACGTCCAGGACTGGGTGGTGTCGATGCGGCTGGTGTCGAGGGCGACGGCCAGGCCGTGGTGGTCGCTGGCGTCGGGCGGGGTGTCGAGCAGGATGTAGGAGAGGACGGCGGGAGCGAGCGGGGTGGAGACCCAGAGCTGGTCGATCCGGTCGTCGTTGCCGGTGCGGCGGAGTAGGAGTTCGTCGCCGGTCTGCTGGTACAGGTGCCAGGCGGTGTCGGTGAGGCCGTTGGCGGCGAGTTTCCAGGCGATCCGGCGGTCCGGCCCCGGGGCGGTCTTCTGGAGTGTCGGGTCGGTGAGCAGGGTTCGGGAGCCGCGGTTGTAGGGGCGCATGCGGTCCCAAGCCGGGTCCGGTCCGGCGGCGGGCGGGTAGTTGATATCGCCGCCGAGGATGCAGTAGGGGCCGTGCCGGTAGGTGCGGGAGGCGGCGAAGTCGGCTTCGGCGACGGCCCGGTCGGCGCTGTAGGGGGTGAGGTGGACGCTGGTCACGGCGAGCGGTGCGGGCAGGCCGGGGATGGTGAAGGCGGCGACGCCGAAGCCGTGGTGCGTCTCGGTGCCGGTGTAGTCGGTGTTCCAGGCGATGCGCCGGCCGAGGGTCTCGCGCCGGTAGAGCAGGGCGGTTCCGCGGCCGGAGCGGGACGGGGCGAGGAGTCCGTCCATGCCGAGGTCCTGCTCGGCGCGGACGAGCTGGCGGTGGCCGGCGTCGGCCCACCCTTCGGCTTCCTGGAGCAGCACCAGGTCCGGGTCGACGGCGGCGATGCGCTCGGCGAGGAGCGGCCAGCGATCCTCCCGGTCGCCGTCTCCGTCGAGCAGGCCTCCGCGCTTGAGGTTCTGTACGGCAATGGTCAGGATCACAGCTCTCCCTCTCCTTATCTGTAGGACGTGGTGGGGGCGGTGCCCGCCCCGGTGCGGACCGGGGCGGGCACGGCTGGTCAGTGCGCGGTGTGCGGGTGGTGGTCCTTGGCGGGGTGGCGGTGGGAGAGCGCGTCGAGCGGGAGGCCGATGCCGTGGGCAACAGCGGCGAGGGCCTCGGCCCAGTTGCCGTTGAACGCGACCGCGCGGTCGTCGACGTACCGCGCGGCGCCCAGCTTCCGGTTCGTCACAAGCGCGAGGCCGCGCTCGAGCCAGTACGAGCGGTCCTGGGAGGTGTCGACGAGGGTGGGCAGTCCGCTGTGGCGGGTGACCCAGTCCGCGACGGCCGTCAGATGGGAGTTGGGCCTGGCCGTGCACACGAAGACGGCGCGGTGGTCGGCGAGGAGCAGCAGGGCACCGATCGCGCCGGGGATCGGGTCGCCGTAGATGAGGCCGTTCTGCCATCCGCGGTCGTGGGCCACCAGGGTCTGGTCGAAGTCGATGCCCACGGCGTGCGAGGCGGGGGAGTCGGGGTGGAGGGGGATGACGGTCACGCGGTAGTCCTCCCGTAGCGGGTGCCGGCCGGGCGGCCGCGCCGCGCACCACTGCGCCCGCGGGCCGGGCCTGGATGGCTCGGCCCGCGGGCGCGGTGGTGGGCAGCGTCAGTGCCCGGGCTCCTCGTACAGCTGGTGGCAGTGGCACGTCGGGGCGGGCCCCCAGCCGTCGGCGGTGCGTCGGCGGCCGGGGCCGGCACCGGGGGTGCCGCTGCCGCCGCAAGTGGTGCAGCAGGCGTCGGCTCCGGGGTCGAGGGCCCACTCCAGGCCGCAGGAGCGGCATCGGGCGCAGTCCGCGAAGTCGTCGGTGTTCCGGATCGGTTCGCCGTACTCCTCGGCGCCGGGCGTGTGGCAGCGCGGGCAGGTGATCGTGAACTGCCGGGCCCGGGCGTGGGCGAGGGGGCCGGCGGCGATCGCGAGCAGCGTCTGGTGGTTGGCGGCCTCGATCCCGGCGACCTTGTGGGCCAGGGTCAGGGCCTGCTCACGGTTGTGCTGGTAGGCGGCGGCGCGGCCGATGTCCCACACCGGCCGCCAGCCCTCGCCCTCGATCCAGGCACGCACACCGGTCAGGGCGCCGTCGGTCACCGCCCAGCCGTCGCCGGTCGCTTCGCGGCGCACGACGACCTCGCCGTGCCCGCCGGCCGGGCCGTGGGGGATCGGCACGCGGAACTCGACCGCGAGCGCCAGTTGCTCCTCCGTGGACAAGGTGCTGTTTCTGCTGGTGTGGCCGCCGGGCGCGGTGTGGTCGGTGGTGGTCACGGTGTCCCTCCCGTGGACGGTCGGGTCCGGCCCGCCGCGAGCGGGCCGGACCCGAGTTGTGGTGGGCGGTCAGGCGTTGTGGTGGTGGCGGTACTTGAGGGCTTCGCTGACCACGACCCGCAGGTCATGGGTGATGGTCTGGCCGCAGCCGGGGCAGTGGGCGCTGTAGCCGGTGCGACCGGTGCAGCCGCTGGACGGGTCCTTGGGCTGGCCGGTGCGAGGGTGGACCTGGTGGTCGCAGGTGGTGCCGTCGGCGTGGACGCGGCGGATCCTGGCCGCCTTGGTCCTGGTGGTGGTCACGGGGTCCCTTCGGGTCGGTTCTGTCGGGTGCGGCGGGCGGCGTCGCGCGCGCCGGTGATGCGGTGGGCCTGCCGGGCGATCCGCTCGGCGAGGGCGGCCAGGCGGTCGGCGGCCGCGGGGTGCGCGCGTCCGTGACGCAGGTCGTCCTGGTAGCGGTGGACGTCGCCGGCGAGTTGCGCGACGTCGAGGGCGTGGGCCTGGAGTTCGTGCTCGATGTCGCGGTCCGGGTCCGGCCGGTGCTGGTGGTCGTTCACGTTCGGGTGTTCCTGGCGGTGTCGGGCCGACGGTCGGTCAGCGGTGGTCGGGCAGCAGGGGCAGGTACGCGCAGGCGACGGCGTGGTCGGTGACCTCGTTGCGCACCGTGTAGAGGGGTGCGGCTTCGGTGCGGAAGCGTCCGTCGCGGCAGCCAGTGCAGTGCCACCAGGCCGGGGTGCCGGCGCGGGCGGGGGTACCGGCGGGCCACGGCTCGGTGCCGATCAGCTCGACCAGGGCGCCGCCCTTGGTGAGCTGGCGCATCCAGACGTGGCCGAGGCCGCCGCCGGTCGGGGCGTCGCCGATGTGGACCTGGCCGAGCGCGAGGCGGATCCGGCCGTGGTCCGCGGCCTGCTGGAGCAGGGCCGTCAGGCGGTCATGGCCGCCGAGGGCCTCGCCGCCGGGGATGGTGCGCGAGAAGGCGTGCAGCTCGCCGATCGTGGTGCGGCGCCGGCCGAACGACTCGAAGTGGCCGAGGACGGCGAGGACGACGGTGTAGGCGTCGTCGCGGTCCAGCAGGCCGTCGGCCTGGTCGGGGGCGAGGCCGGCGAGGAGCTTCTCCAGGGCCGCGGCGGTGGCGGGAGTGCAGGGGTTGTCGATGCTCACGGGCAGGCCTTTCGACGGGGTGCCGGTTGGTTGCGAGAGCGCGCCGGCTGCCGTCCGGCCGTGGACCGGACGGCAGTCGGCGTGGGGTCAGTTGGCGCGGCGGGGGCCGGGCGGGAGGGCCCGGCGCGTGGTGCCGGTGGTGGTGGAGAGCAGCTGTGCGACGTTCTCGGAGAGGTCGGAGAACGTGGCGGGGACGAGCAGGTCGCCGGCGGCGTCGCGGGCGGCGAGCCGGACGACGGAGGCCAGGACGTGGCCGGTGTCCTCGCGGCGGCCGGCGATGACGGCGTAGGTGCCGACGAGCTGGGTGGTGTCGTTGGCGGTGCGGCCGCCGACGCAGCCGATGGGGACGGTGGCGTCGATGCTGCCGGTCTCGTCGGTGAGGACGAGCCGGCGGGGGCTGTAGCCGGTCGTCTCGGTGATGACGCCGTCCACGGTGACCAGGCTGAGGTCGGGGGCGGCGGTGAGGCGGGCCAGGTTGTCGGTCACGGAGTGCTCCTGTTCGATCGGATCTGCGGGTCCGGGTGACCGGGCAGCCGCGCCAGGTCCCGGCGTCACCTGCCTGGGTGGGCGGGTGGTCCGGGGCCGGCGGCGGCGGTCCGCTCGCGACAGGTCAGGCCAGTTCGGCGCGCAGGGCGTCCGCACGGGCCTGGCAGGCGAGGGCGGCAGCGGGGTTGGCGTGCTGGCCCACGGCGGCGGCGTAGGTGTAGATGCGGATCAGGGCGCGGCGCTCGTCGTCGGTGCGGGGCTGGACGGGCTCGCCAGTGGTGACGGCTCGCGCCAGCGGCTCCAGGTCCATCAGGTTGACGTGCTGGTGGCTGGGGTCCTGCTGCATGGCGGTCTCTCCCTTTTCGGCGGGTGGTGCTCCGGTGGCGGGGGCTCGGTGGCGGTCTGTCAGAAGAGGGCGAGCTGCTCGCGCTCGGCGCGGGCGGGGGCGAGGTCGGGCAGGCCGGGGGAGTCGGCGGGGGCGGGGCCCTTCTCGCCGGCGATGTGCCAGTCGGCGAGGGCCCGGGCGTCGGCGGCGGTGCGGCACCAGGCGTCGTCGGTCCACTCGCGGCGGGTGATGATCCGGCCGCAGCAGTTCACCCACCACCAGCCCGGCCGGGTCGGCCCGGTCGCCTGCTGGATGAGCGGGGTCTCGTGGTGGCAGGCGCAGCGGCAGATCCGGCGGCAGGGCGGCCCTGCGATCCACACCCAGGCGAGGTCGTTGATGCCGGAGTACTCCTGGCTTGGGTGGGTGTGGGGATGGGGGTGGCGGGCCGGGGGGCGGCGGTCTGGATGACGGTTTCGCAGGTGGGCCGGTTGTCGTCGCGGCACTCGGTGTGGCGGCCGCGCTGGCATTCGGCGGACGGCGGTTTGTGGCAGGCGCAGTGCGTGAAGGTGCCGGGGATGTGCTGGTGGTTGCGCAGCCAGGTCGGCGGCCAGACGTGTTCGCGGATCCAGGCCGCGGCTTGCGGGGGCATGGCGTCGGGCCGGTGGGCGCCGGTGTCGTGGTTGTCGTGGGCGCGTTCGGCGGCGAGGCGGGCGCGGCCGGTGTCGGTGAGGCGGGGGCCGTCGGGGTGGTCGGCGATCAGGCCGCCCCAGATCAGGGCCAGGACGTTGTTGGGGACGCCGTGGATGCGGTAGCGGTCGTGGTCGTAGTCGAGGAGGCCGCGGTCGGCGAGGTCGAGCCACATCGCGTTGACGGGTCGCTCGTCGGGCCAGGGGGCGTGCACGGCGGGTGCCTCCGTAGTGGGTTGTGAAAGGGGCCGGTCCGGCCGCGTCGTGCGGCCGGACCGGCGGTGCAGGTGGTGCGGTGCGTGCGGTTCAGGCGTGGAGGTCGACGACGCCGTCGGTGTACTCGGCGCGGGTGAGCGGGTAGCCGGCCATCTCGACCACGGCGTGGCCCGGGGCGTCCTGCAGAACAACGCGCAGGTCCTCGGCGGTGAGGCGGTTGGTGCGCTCGGAGGCCCGGGTGAGGTGGCCGGTGCCGATGTCCCCGGCCGGCTGCGCGGGCTCGAGGGCGGCCTGGGCGGGGGCGCGGTTGATGCGCGCGCCGTACAGGTAGCGGCCGGCCTCGATGTCGCTGTCGTCCGGTCGGCTGTCGGACGCGCCGCCCTGGGCGGACGCCGGGTCCGGGGCGGGGACGAGGGTGTCCTGGCCCGGTGCGGCGGGGCCGGTGGGCGGGTTCTTCGCGGCGAGGTGGGCGGGGTCCGGCTCCGGGCAGACGAGCTCGCCGCCCGTCAGCGTCTTCCAGCCGCGGTCCCGGGCCGCGGCGACGACGTCCGCGGGGGACTCGTAGTAGCCGTACTCGTCGTCCAGCGGCTCGTCGCAGATCGCACACCACGCAGAGTGCACAACGTGAGGGCGGACGCTGCCGGTACGGGCCTGGCGCGGACGCCGCCACGCCTTGCCGTGGTGAAGGACCACGGCGTGCACGACCGCGTTGAACGGGGAGCCGTCGTCCATGTCTGCAGCAACCGCGTTGTGTTCGGCGGCCTCGATCAGGGCCTCGCCGAGGCCGGGCATCGGGACGACCTGCCCGATGGCGGTCAGCCACAGTGCCCACTCCTGGGACTCGCTGCCGACGACGAGCGGCTGCTCGCCGAACAGGCCCCGGCGGGCAATGGCGGAGGCGGCGGAGGCGAGCACCGGCGCGGCCGGGGTGGGGGTGGTGGTGTTCATCGTGCTGTCCTTCCTGAAGACGGCGGAGACGGACGAAGCGGGTCAGCGGGCGTTGCGGCCGACCCGAGGTCGAGCGGACCGGTGACGCAGCCGACGGACGGCGCGCCAGGGCGCAGCACAGCGGGGCCGGTTCGGCTGCGGCGTGGGGGCTGGCGGGAATCCTGGCCGCCTGGATCACTCCAGCGGTGCGCCGGCCTCGAAGGCCTGCAGCAGCTGGTCCGCCGCGCTCTCCTCGAAGAAACGGGTCTCGCCCCAGGGCCGGCCGCTGTACTCGGAGGGCGCGTACTCCAGCGTCATCTCGCGCGGCTCCTCCTCGTCCAGGAAGTCCGCGTCGACCTCGCCGGCGTCGAACGCGAGGAGCAGGCCGGTGAGCTGGCCCAGGGTCAGCTTCCGCACGTCGCGGTAGTCGGAGCCGTCCTCGGTGGCGATGGTGAGGGTGACCTCGGTCAGGCTCTCGTCCCGGGCGGTAGTGGGGTCGGTGCTCTGGTCGGTGGCGATCACCGGCGCGGGCGCGGCCGGGGCGGTGGGTGTGGTGTTCATCGTGGTGTCCTTCCTGGAGGGTGCGAGCGGGGCGGGGTGGGTCAGCGGCCGGTGCGGGCCGGTTCGAGGCAGGCCGGGCCGGTGGCGGTGACGTGGTCGACGTGCGCGAAGCCCTCGGCGAGCAGTTGCTCGGCGCTGGGCAGCAGTCGCTCCTGGTCGATGAGGACGTGGTCCGGGACGACCCGCTCCCGGGCCGCGTTCTGTGCGCGGCGGCGCTCGAGGGCGACGTCGAACAGCACCGCGCAGGCCGGGCGCTGCCAGTAGCGGGCGCGAGCGAGGAGGTGGGCACGCCAGGGCTGCTCGAGGGCGGTGGAGTCGATGACGGTGGTCAGGCCTCGGGCGAGGCGGGCGTCCAGGAGGAGGTCGAGGACGCCGGCGGCGACGGTGCTGGCGCTCTGGTCGGCCTCGGAGCCGGTGGCCATCGCCCGGTAGTCGTCCAGGGACAGGCGCCAGATGGTCGGCCAGCGGCGGACGGCGAAGCGGGTCTTGCCGGCGCCGGAGCCGCCGACGAGGACGATCAGCGTGCTGGGGGCGAAGTCGGTGGGGTTCATGGGTTGGTGGTTCCTTCCGGGTTCGGGTCGGGGGTGGTTCGCGGTGCGGGACGACGAGGCGGGCCGGGGGCGAGGCCGGCCCGCCGGGCACGGGCTGCCCGCGAACCGGCCCCGGGGACGGTTCGTCCGTTCCGGGGCCGGAGTTCGCTGTTCGCGGGATTCGGTTCGCGGTTCGGGCCGCGATGCGGTTCGCGGTTCGCGGGATCCGGTTCGCGGTTCGGGCCGCGATGCGGTTCGCGGTTCGCGGGATCCGGTTCGCGGTTCGCGCTCAGGCCGCGATGCGGTTCGCGAACTCCCTGCGGGCGTCCACGAGGCGGTGGTACGCGGTGGTCTTCTTCATGCCGAGGTTCGCCATGACGTAGTCGAGATCGACGGTGTCGTGGCCCACGGCGTCGATCAGGGCGAGAACCTGCCGAACCTGCTCGTCCGCGAGTTCCTGCGCGGCGCTGCGCCGGTTCGAACCGGCCGGGGCCGGGACCGGGCGCTGCTGGTCGGCGGCGGTTCGCGGCCCGGAACCGGTCCCGACGGGTTCGCCGGTCGGGGCGTAGCGGTTCGCGGGCTCCAGTTCGCGGCGGCCGCCCGCCGCGCCGGAGCGCGCTGCGGGCAGTGCCGGGTTCGGCGAACCGCCGGGACGGTTCGGGGTGTGGTTCGGCGAACCGGCGCGGGTGAGGCGAACCGCGAACCGGGGAACGACGGCCGGGTTCGGCGAACCGGACAGCGCGACGACGAGACTGCGGCTCGGCACGGTCGGCAGGGCGCGCAGCGGCGCCCAGTCGCCGACACCGATCGCCGAGGCGACGAACCGGCGAACCGGTCCCAGGCCGGTTCGGCGAACCAGTTCGCGGTGGTTCGCGGCGGCCGTCCAGGCGAGCTCGACCGTGGACAGCGACTCGTCGGTGATCGCCAGCGACCACGCGGTGAAGGCATGCGCGGGGTAGCGGGCCCAGCGGATCGCCCCGATCGTCGGCCGCGACTGGGCGACCTTGCCGTCCGCACGGAGCTTGCTGCGGTGGATGAGCCGGGCGTAGAGCTCCCACAGCACCATGCCGGTGATGCTCATGACCGAGAACGCCACCGCCTTGGGGGTGGGGTCCCAGTAGCTGAGCTGGTCGACCATCTTCTGGGCGACCGGGTCCCACTTGTGGCCGGTGACGGTGGCCGAGGCGTGCCAGTAGTTCATGACGGCCGCGCCGACGGCGAACACCCAGGTCGCGACCCGGTAAAGGGTGCCGCTGTCGCCGACCTTCCGGGCCTCGTGGTACATCCACGCGACGAACGCCGTACTGAGTTCCCACGCGGCGGCGAACAGGACCGTGAACGGGGGGACCCAGCCCAGGATGTCCTGGGCGAACCCGGCCTGCCCGGTCCAGGCGACGGCCATCGGCGCGGTGATCGGCACGATCGCCAGCAGGCGCCGCGAGTTGGCCTTCAGGAGCGCCTTCGTCCGGCCGGCCAGCGTGGGCTTCCCGGCCCGCTCGGCCGCCCGCGCCTCCCGCTTGAGGCGACGCTTCTCCAGCTTGCGGGCGGTGCGGGCGGTGGACCGGCGCAGCGTCTCCCGGGCGGCGTCGAGCTCCTGGAGCGCGAGCTGCTTGGCCTGCTGCGCCTCGGCCTCCGCCTGCTTCGCCGCGGCCAGGCTCTGGTCGGTCCCGGCCTTGACCGCGGCCACCTCCTGCTCGGCCTGGGCCCGGACCTGGCCGGCGTCGGCCGCCGCCTTGGCCCGCACTTCACGAGCCGCGTCGGTGGCCTGATCGATCTCCCGGTCCGCTTCCTCGCGCAGCCGGCGGACCTGGACGCGCACCCGCTCGGCGTCGGCCTCGGCGACACGGCGCAGCTCGTCGGCCTGCTCGCGGGCCGCCTCCAACAGGCCGGTGACCCGGGTTCGGGCATCAGTGAGCGTGGCATCGGCCTGCGCGGCGGCGTCCTCACGGACCTCGGCCGCGTGCCGCTCGGCCTGGATTCGCAACTCCTCGGCGTCACGGTGCGCCTGACCGCGGATCTGACCGGCCTGGTCCTCGCCGGCGCTGGTGACGGCGGCGGCCTTCTGCTCGGCACCGGCAAGCAGCCGCTCGGCCCGGGCGCCGCTGACGCGGGCCTGCTCGGCGGCCTCGCTGCGCACCGCCTCGGTCTGCTCCTCGGCGCTGCGGATGAGGGCGGTGGCGGTGTTCTCGGCTTCGGTGAGCAGGGTGTCGCTCTGGTGGCGGGCGTCGGTGAGGATCGCCTGGGCGCGCTGCTCGGCCTCGGCGGTCAGGTTGCCGGCCGCCGCCTTGGCCAGGCCGGTGATCCAGTCCGCCGATTCGTCGGCGGCGCGGAGGAGGGCGGCGGCGTTCTCCTCGGCGTCGGCAAGGGTCCGCCGGGCCGACTCGTCGGCCTCGGTGCGGATCGCCTCGGCCGCGATTTCGGCACGCTCCGTAACCATCTCCGCCTCGGCGGCAGCCTGGTCGCGCAGCTGCTCGGCCTCCACCGTCCGCTGCGCGGCTGCGGCCAGTTCGGCCTCGGCGGCGCGGTGCGCGTCCTTGAGCAGAATGCGGGCGTCGTCCTGGGCGAGGCCTCGGATGTCGGCTGCGCGGTCGGCGGCGTCAGCGAGGGCCGGGTGGGCCGCGGGTCCGGTGAACGTCGCCGGGACGGTCTCGGCGGCGGGCTTGGGCGGGGTGCCGGCGGTCTTCGGCGCGGCGGCCGCGGGCGGCTTCCGGGCGGTCTTCGCCGGGGGCTTGGCGGGGGCGGTGCGGGCGCGCCGGGGGGCGGTGGTGCGGGCCGGGGGCATGGCCGGTCTCCTCTGATCAGTCACGGTGGGTGAGCATTCGGGCGAGCGGATGGGGTGGGGACGCGGATGGGGTGCTTGGGGGTCGAAAACGGCCCCGGACGCGGGTTCCGGGGCCGTTTCAGGGGGTGCGGGCGCTGGATCGGTTTGATCGGTTTCCGCAGGTCACAATCGGTTTGTGAATCGGCGGCCGATCGGCGGCCAATCGGCGGGGCATCCGTTTCCCCGCCGATCCGGATCCGATCGGCCGCCGATCAGCCTGCCGATCGAGTCGGTGACTCTGTGTACTGGTCGGCGGCAGCGAGAACATCGCTGCGGCGAATGCCGCGTGGGCTGCCGTCCACCTCGTCCAGGCGCTCGGTGGACAGCTCGACCCCGGCCCTGCGGACCTCCAGGGAGAGGGTCCGGCCGATCTCCATCACGCGCCCGCGCTCGTCCTTCTCGTGCCAGCGGTCCCACCGCTTGGCGTCATGGGCGATCAGGTACGGGTGGAGCTGGACGAGCGTGAGGGCCTCGGCCTGCTCCGCGTCCAGGGCGTCCAGGAGCACCTGGACGATCTCCGGGAGGGGCTGCTCCTCGTCCTGTCCGGCGGCGGACTCGGGGCTGTACTCGTCGTCGTCCTCGGCGCACATCGCCAGGAGCCTCGGCCACGGAACGTAGTGGAGGTACTCGTCCTCGTCGTCGCCGAACTTGAGGCTCGGCGGGTTGGGCGCGTTGAGGGCGGCGTCGATGGACGCCTGGTCGACGTCGACGAGGCCTGCGGCGAGGCGCTCGGCGGCGCGCCGGCCGCCTTCGTCGTCGGGGATGTAGTGCCACTTGTGGAGCATCGGGTCCTCGGAGACGCCGGGGGCACCGACGATGTAGGACTTGGCGCAGTCGTTGAGCGAGGTGCCGGACTTGGGCTGGAGCCGGTGCGGCAGGTAGCCGAAGTCGATCGAGCCACTGCCCAGGGCCTGGGTGGTGTCGACGTCCCGGCACGCGCCAACGATCTTCAAGGCGGGGTGCTGGGCGATGTTGCTGCCCAGCAGTTCCTTGGTGGCGCCCTGCGCGGCGAACAGGACCCAGACGCCTTCCTTGCGGCCCACCAGCATCAGCTCGGCGATGATCTGCTTGCTGCGCTTGGTGAGCTTGGGGAACTCGTCGATGAAGGCGAAGACTGCCGGGTGCTCGCGGCTGCAGCGCCAGGTGTCGCCCATGCCGAGCTTGCGGCGGATGCGGGCGCGGCCGGCGGCGAGCCGGTAGAGGGAGAGCAGCGCGAACTCGATCTGGATCGGGTTCGTGCTGGTGAGCTTGACCGCGTCGGTGAACTTCCCCGGGCCGTCGCCGGACGGGTCGAGGAACACGGTGACCGCGTTGTGCGCGGCGGTGGTCCAGTCGAGCAGTGCCCGGATCAGCGTGGACTTGCCGCCGCCGGAGCGGGCGATGACCTCGCCCATCAGCTCGGCCAGGGAGAAGCACAGGTCGGTGCCGTCGGCGCTCATGCCGAACACTCCGGCGGTGGTGATGTCCACCGAGTGCGGGGCCCGGTACGGGGCGGGCTTCATCGCGCCGAACAGGTCGCCGGTGACGATCCGCAGCGTGGCCTCGGAGGTGCGCTGGCGGTTGGGCTGGAGGATCACGTCGCCGTCGCCCAGGTCGAACCGCGTCTCCAGGCCGCCGAGCTTGTCGCCGATCTCACCGGAGGTGCCCTCGGAGACCCGGACCACCACCTCCCAGCCCCACGGCTGCTGAACGGGCTCGCCGACGTGGGCGAGCGGGACGCGCTCGGCGAGCAGCGCCCGCCGCACGCACTCGGCGGCAACCGCAGGGTCGGTGACGTCGCGGATCGAGAACGGCCGACCGGTGTCGCCGGGGAACAGCGCGCCGTCGAAGGCAGCCGCCGGGCCCTCGGGCTGCTGGTTCTTCTTCTCCTTGGCGGGGGTGCCGGTGGCGATCTCGTACGCGAGCGCGGGGACGTCGGGAAGGGTGCGGCGCCAGCCGGTGATGCGGCCCTTGGCCCAGGCGACGACGGCGATGGCGGCGGCGGTGAACGTCGGCAGGAACAGGCTGCCGGCGGCGATCTCGAGGCCCCCGACGGCCAGGGTGAGGGTCGCGAGGCCCGCCCAGCGCTTGTTGGCGGTGCGGCGGCGGTGGCGTTCCAGCTCGGTGTCGACCGGCTCGTGGTGGCCGGTGTAGGGCCGGCGCTGGATGTCGCGGGCCCGCTCGCGCCAGGCCGCGGCTTCCTGGTGCAGCGCCGCAGCGGTGGTGGTGGCCTGCTTGTGGTCGGCGGTGCTGGCCTCGTCGGCCTGCCCGGCCGCGGTGGCGCGGCGGGCCTGCTTCTCCAGCTCGCCGGCCTTCTCCTCCAGCCGCTCGACCTCCGCGTTCTTCTGGGCGAGCCAGGTGTTGTAGCGGCGGTTCAGCAGGCCGGCGCGCAGGTGGGCGGCGGTCTCCTCGGAGGCGTTCGCCCAGGTCTTGGTCTCGGTCTTCAGGACGGTCAGGCCCTCGCGCAGGGCGGTGTACTCGCGGCGGGCCAGCGCCTGGGCGCCGGCGGCGAGGCGGACGCCGAGGCCGGGCTTGTCGCCGCCCGCACCGTTGCTGCTGTTCACGCCGCCGGTCGGGCTGCTCGGGTTGGGCTGGTCGTCGGTGAGGAACTCGCCCTCGGCTTCGAGGTCGATGACGATCGGTTCGGGCGGGTAGGTGGTCACGGCTGCCTCCGGCGGCGGTTCGGGCGGAACGGGGTCCGGGCGGTTGCGGCCGCCCGCGCGCCGCGGCCGTGCCGAGGGCACGGGGCGGGGCGTGGGCGACCGGTGGCGTCCGGGCCGGGGTCAGGCGATGGTGCCGACGAGGGCGGAGCCGAGGTTGTTGGCGGCCGGGATGACGGTGGCCATCACGGCGCCGCCGAGGGTCGCGGACAGGCCGAGCAGGGTGCCGGAGATGATGCCGACGCGCATCTTCGGCTTCCAGGCGGTCGGGATCTTCTTCCAGCCGCCGAGGACGACCACGGTGAGCAGCAGGAGGATCAGGTTGCCCATGCCGGTGAGCTCGTTGCTGGCCGAGCGGACGGCGAGGTCGGCGTCGCCGCCGGTCGCGCCCCACATCGCGAGGGTGCCCGCTCCGTTGCCCAGCCAGGTGATCGCGCCGGTGGTGAAGCCGATCAGGCCGCTGGTGGTGGCGGTGGCGATGGCGCCGTAGGCCATGCCCGCGGCGAGCGGGACCAGGTCGTCGACCGCGCCCTTCATCGCGGCCGAGGCGTTCTTGATGTTCGCCAGCGCGAACCGGCTGGTGTGCCAGAGCGGGATGGCGATGCCGATGAAAAGGCCGCCGATGGTGAGCGACGCGGCGGGGATGTTCACGGGTGGCCTCCAGAGAGGGGAGAAAGGAGAAAAAGGGGAGAGGAGCAGGTCGGCCGCCGTCGGGCGGCCGGGGTTCAGGACTGGTGGGCCTGTTCGGGGTCGTCGTACTTGCGGTGCCGGGAGTCGGCGATCAGCAGCGCGGCGACCGCCGTGGCGAGGACTGCCAGGACGACGATGTTGATCCACATGGGGTGGTCGATCAGGACGATCCGGGCGAAGTGCCGCAGGGTCGGGGTGCACGACACGGTGCCGAGGGCCGTGCCGAGGACCGCGCACCACAGGACCGGGGTCAGCTGTCCGAAGCGGGTGCGCTTCCAGGTGGACCGCGGCATGGCGTAGAGGCAGAAGGCGCCGTAGGCGGCGCAGAGAGCGGCGGCGGCGGGGATGCGGTAGAGGTGGTCCAGGTCCATGGGGCGGGTCTCCTGACGGCTTGTCAGTGGAGGGCGCCCAGGACCTGGGCGCCGAGGTCGTTGACGGCGGGGACGAGGGTGGCGGCGGCCAGGCCGGAGATGCCTGCGGCCAGGCCGAGCGCGGAGCCGGACATCACGCCGGTGCCGATCTGGGCGCGCAGCCGGGCGTCGCAGCAGCGCCACAGGATCGCGGTGGCGGCGACGATCAGCAGGGTGGCGACGCCGCCGGGGCGGGTGAGGCCGGCCTCGGCGGGGTGGGCGAGCAGCTGCTCGCCGCCGGCGCCGGTGGCGCTGTTGCCGAGCGGGTTGGTCGCGCGGGTGACGAGCAGGTGGGTGGCGAGGCCGAGCAGGCCGCCGGAGCACAGCGCGGCGAGCAGCCCGGACAGCAGACCGCCGGCCAGCGCGAGGGCGTCGGGCAGGGGGAAGCCCCGGTGCCACCAGCGCAGGGCGGTGCCGATCAGGAGCGCCAGGCCGAGGGCGAGGCCGCCGACGGACAGCTGGGTGGGTGTCATCTCCGCCTCCGGCGGTGTCAGTAGGCGAGGATCAGGTGGACGAGCAGCGGCACGAGGTGGACGCCGGTGAGCGCGGAGACGGCGGGCGGGGTCAGGAGGACCAGGAGGTCGCCGGCGGCGGTGCGGGTGTGGGAGAAGCCGCGGCGGGCGAGCCGCCACAGCCGCACCGCGGCGAGGAGGTAGACGGCTGCGGCGGCGGCGCGTCCCGGCCACCACGGCAGCGACAGCGCGAGGCCTGCGGCGTCGGCGACGACCGCGACGGCGGGCCGGCGGCCGGCCTCGGCGAACCGCCCACGGTGGGCGGGCAGGTAGGGGATCCCGGCGGCGGCGACCACCAGGTCACGAATGATGATCACGACGTCCTTCACGGAATCAGGGGCCGGTGGTGCCGACGGCAGGTCGGGTCAGCGGGTCAGGTCAGCAGGTGCGCCAGGCTGGTGATCAGGGCGTAGGCGGCGTACAGCGCGGCGGCGGCGACCGTTGCGACGAGCAGCGGGGCCTGGCGGCGGCGCAGCTCGTCGCGGGTCCAGGGGTGGCCGCGCCAGGCGGCGACGGCGTGGGCGAGGACGATCAGCGCGGCGTACGGCAGGGTGAAGACCGCAAAGGCGATCAGCAGGATCACGGGCGCGGCGGGCATCAGGCGCCCGTTCCGATCCAGGCGATGCCGAGCAGTCCGGCGGGGGTGATGAGCCCGGCGGCGAGCCAGGAGCAGGTGTGCACCCGCACCAACCACCTCAACTTCCGGTGGTCGTGGTAGGCCCACTCCAGGACGCCCGCGGCGACGAGGAACGCGACGATCACGCCCCACGAGTCGCCGGCGACGTGCAGCAGCTTGTTCCAGACCGCCTCGGTGAGGACGACGCCGAACAGCATCGCGATGCCGTTGCGGACGGGGTGCACCAGGTGGATGTCGAACCGCGCCGCGGGCTCAGGTTCCTTCTTCCTGGACTCGGCCGTCAGCGCCGCGACAAGCTCGCGGGCGTCGACGTAGGTCATCGGGGCGGGCGGCGGGGCGGTCGTAGTCGCCATCCCCCCCGCCGCCGCCGGCCCATCCGCCCGACGGGGCGGGGGCCGGCGCAGCGGCGGGGGCGGACCCGCCTCCGCCGAACCCGCCGCTGCCTCCCCAGCCGGATCCCCCGGCCGACGGAGCCGGAGCCGCACCGCCGCCCCAGTTCGAGCCGCCGGCCGACGGGGCCGCCCCGCCGCCGCCGTTCCAGCCGGAGCCGGGCGCGGGGGCGGGGGTCGGAGCGGCGGGGGCCGACCCGCCGCCGGTGCCGGTGCGCCACCAGCTGCCCGGGCCGGGCGGCTGCGGCGGCACGCCGCCGGCGGTCGGCGCGTGGGTGGGCGGGGGCGGCACCGTGACGCCGGGTGCCGGCGTGCTGCCGGATTCGGTGGACAGCGTCACGTTCGTGGGAGCGATCGGGTCAGACATCCGCGCGCTCCCGCTCCTGGACGGCGGCCGGGGCCGTGGTCGTGGTGCGGGCGACGGCGGTCGTGCGGCGCGCGGTGCGGCGCTTGTCGGCCCGGCCGGTGCAGGCCTCGGCGACCAGCACCATCCCGGCCGTGGCGGCGGACCCGGCGTAGAACACGGCGAAGATCTCGTCGGAAGTGATCATGGTGCGTGGTCCTCTCTGGTCGGATCAGCGGCGGGTCAGCGCACGGGCGTCGGCCGGGCCGTCGAGGACGACCGTGGGCACGCCGGACGCGGCGACGGCGGTGTGGACGGCGTCGACGAGCGCGGGGTAGAGGTGCAGGGCGACGGCGCGGGCGGCCAGGTCGGCCGGCGTCCGGTCCGTCGCGCCCTTGTCGGCGTGCAGGGCGGCGACGAGGTGCGCGAGCTGCGGTGCGGCCAGCGCGACCGTCACCGTCGCGCCGAGGTCGGCGGGGTCGCCGTCGATCCGCGAGGCGGCGACGGCGGCGAGCAGCTCGGCGAGGGCGGGGCGGCCGCACAGGTGCCGCCAGGTGTCGGTGCGCATCGTCAGGCGGAGGCCGGTGACGGCGGCGGCCCAGGACATGACGGTGTTCAGCGCCCGCTCGCTCTGGCGGCGCTGGTGGTCGTCGTACTGCTGCTGGCGGCGCTTGTCTCCGAACACGGGGAAGTCCTCTCAGGTGGGCGGGGTCTGACGGTGTGCGAGCCCGGTGGCTCTCCGGACCGGCCGTCCCGCGTGGGGGTGGGGGACGGCCGGTCGGGGCAGCACCGGACCGGCCCGCCACCGCGCCCGGCGCGGTGCGGGCCGGGTCGGCGGCGGCCGGGGATCAGAGCTGGTTGGGCCGGACGTCGAAGTGCACGGCGACGCCGCCGCGCAGCTCGGGCCGGTCGCGCTCCATCTGGGCGCGGAGCGCACGGCAGAAATCGTTGACGGTCCATCCGGCGGGCGGGGTGTGGGTGCCGGAGACGGTGCCGAAGGCCATGGCCGAGCCGACCTGCTGCTGCAGGGTCAGGATGTAGAAATGCGTGCCCTGCTCGGACTGCGCGGCGGTCTGGGACAAGAGCGGCCCCTCAAGACGGGCGGAACGGGCGGCGGCTCGGACAGCCGGGCGGCCGCGGGCCGGATCAGTGGTAGAAGCGCCGCAGGTCGGCGTAGCCGAGGCTGTCGGGGTCGTCGCCGTCGCGGATCGCGGCGGCGGTGGCGGCCAGGTCGGTGGCCTGCTCGTCCAGGAGCCGGGCCGCGGCGGTGTTCTGGGCGCGGGTCAGCGGGTCGGTGGAGGTCGCGGCAGCAAGGCGGCCCTCCTTCGCGGCGGAGGCCTGGGTGGTAGCGGTGGCGGCGAGCTCGGTGGCGAGCTGGGCGGTGGCCTTCTTGGTCCAGGGCATGCGGGGGGTCCTTCCGGGGTCGGCCACCGTTGTTGGTGGCGGAGTCTGACGGCGTGTGGGCTATGTGGTGGTACGGGGCCCAGGTCGGGCGGCGGGTTCCGGGTGGAACCCGCCGCGCTGCTCCCGGCTCTCATTCCGGCATGCGCATGCCAGGGTGGTTGTGAGAGTCAGGCTGCGGAGCCCTGCGGAGAGGGCATAAGGAAGGGGAGGGAGGGGTGCTACTGGCCGGAGCCGCCGGCCTTCGCCGCGTCGCGGCGGGCCTGGTCCTCGCGTGCCCGCCGCAGGGCCTCGTCGGCCTGGGTGGACAGCTCGGCGATGGTCATCTGCATGGTCAGTTCCTCCAGAACGAGCGGGAGACGTGCTGCGGGTCGGGAACCGGGCTGAGCTTTCGAGTGCCGTCCGGGTGGTACTCGGCGGCCGGGAGCGGGACCTGCGCGATGCGGTGGTGCTCCCGCGCGGTGGTCTCGTCGTAGGCGGGCCAGCTACCGGTCAGGCCGGTGCTGCTGGGGGCGGTGGTGGTCGGGGTGACGGCCGGGCCGGCCCCGGAGCCGCTGCTGCCGAGGCCGAAGTAGGAGAGGAGGCCCATCACTTGCCTCCCTGCTGCGGTGCGGGCTCCGGCTCCGGCTCCGGCTCCGGGTGCGGGCGTCGGCTGCTGACCCAGCTCACTCGGCACCGCCCTGCTGCTCGGCCCGCTCCTGGCGGATCTCCTCGGCCTGCTGCTGGACCTCCGCGACCTGCTGCTGCGACTGGGTCCATTCCTGGACCTTGCGCTCGAGTTTGGCCTCGCCCTGGTGCTGGTGGCTCATCTCAGCACTCCGCCATCTGCGGGCGCGGGCTGCCGAGGTAGCGGGCGGTGGTGGTGCGGGGCCGGCGGCGGCCGGCGGGGGCGGGTCGGGCGGCGGCGGGGGTGTCCGTGGCGGTGCGGATCAGGCCGGCGGGGATTTCGCGGCGGCGGGTCTGGTCGGTGCGGACGCGGTCGGTAAGGGTACGGGCGATGGCGAGGAGGGCGTCGAGGCCGGTCAGGTGGCCGGGCAGACCGTGCTCGGCGACGTGCAACCACACGTCCTGGGTGACGTCCTCGTCGTGGTCGGTCGCGGTGGGACCGACCTCGGCGAGGAGTTCGGTGACGGCGGCCTGCAGGCGGCACGCGTAGCGGGTGTAGAGGTGGTCGAGGTCGGCGGGCTGGCGGTGCATGATGGTGGGCACGGTCGTGCTCCTCTCGCCTGGTGGGCGTGGTGGTGGGGCGGCCGGTCGGGCCTCGGGGGTCGCATCCTCGGGGCCCTCTTCTGTGTGGTCGTGCTGGTCGTACGGACCAGCACGGCCGCCGCCCACCCCGTGTGCTGGAGGTGGGCGGCGGCCGTGACGGGCCGTGCGGCGGCGGTGGGGTCAGGCGGCCTGGGATTCGACGAAGCACTCGAAGGTGTCGGTGACGTCCAGGCCGTCCGCGTCGAGGACCTCGATGTTCCAGGCGTGGCCGCGGTCGGCCGCCCGCATCACGACCGGTCCGATCAGGTCGACCTGGCGCCGGGTCAGGGTTCGCTCCATCAGGCGCGCGTAGGGACCGTAGGAGTACCGCAGCAGGAAGGTCTCCTCGACCGGCTGCGGAGCGGGCACCGGGGCGAGCTGCCGGACCGCGATGTACGGGGCGGCCAGGTTGCGGTGGGTCCGCGCGACGCCGACCAGCCGGACGTGCCGGCCGGAGGCGTAGTGGTCGGCGGGGGTGGTCATCGCCGAGGCGAGGTCCAGACACGCCAGGCCGCGGGCGCCGTCGCCGGCGAGCAGGTGCAGCCAGACGGTCCGGCCGGTGAACCGCCGGTCCGTGATCGTCGCCGTGGCGGTGACGAGGCGCGTGTCGGTGAGCCGGTGCAACAGCGCGGTGGCGGGGCCGGCCAGACCGAGGAACGTCACCCGGAACGCGGTGCCGGGCAAGGTGTCGGTCGGGGTGGTGGTGGTCGGGGTGTCGATCGTGGCGGTCATCGTGGCCTCCGGGGGCGACGAGAAGCGGCGGCCCGGAGACATCCGGGCCGCCGCAGCGGGGGTAAAGATATTCAGGTCGTCGTACGGAACGGGCGGCTCAGGCCGCCACGGTCCGGCGCACCGAGCTCGCCGCACGGATCGCGGCCTCGGTACGGACGTCGGCCAGCGCGCGGGACTGCTCGTGGGAGTCGCGCTCCCCGACCTGCAGGTCGGGGCCGTACAGACGGCGGCGGGTGTCCGCGTGCAGGGCGAGGGAGGTGCTCCGACGCATCATGTCGGCGGTCTCGGCCGCGGGGGCCCGCTCGGCCCACAGGACCTGACGGCGCTGAAGCTGCTCACCGGCCTGGATACGCTCCTCGTCCCGCTGCTCCTGGTCGGCGCGGACCCGGTCGGCGACGGCCCGTTCGGTACCAGCCTGCTCTTCCTCGCGCACCAGCTTGAGGTAGGCGGCGCCCAGGCGCAGGCCGTCGGTGCAGCGCCGCTTGGGGTCGGTGCAGGCCGCGCAGCGGCTGCGGTGACCGACGTAGGCGGCGTGGGCGGTGGTGGCGGTCGGCGCGGCCGGGGCGAGCTGGTGGAGCGCCGGCGGCTTCGGGGTCGGCACCTTCCGCAGCACCTTGGTGGGGCGGCAAGCCGCCGTCTCGGTCAGGCCGCCCTCGACCCGGGTCACCCATTTGGCGACCGTCAGGTCGATCTGGATGCGCTGGCCGCTGCCGGGGCAGCGGGTGTCGCGCCGGACCTGCCGCCCGTCGGCGTCGACCAGCTCGCGGCCGAGGTCGGTGGAGCGGTGTGCGGGGATCATCGAGTGGGTGAGCCGCCGCCAGGTGCGGCAGTCAGTGCAGACCACGGTGACGGGCTCACCGGGGCGGAGATTGATGTCGGCGGCAGGGAGCTTCGAGGCCCTCAGGGCGGGCCGGCCGTTGTGACGCATCTGGGTCTCCCTCGGGCTCGGGAAGGGCGGGGGCGGGGGCGGTTGGGTTCTCCGACCGCCACAGCCGGGAGGCTGTGGAGAGCGGGCAGCTAAACCGCTGCGAAGAGCTGTCCGTAGCCCGGCGGCGGGGACCTCGTGGATCGTCACCCGTATGTGCCGTGAGCGGCTCGGTGCAGGTCGAGCTATGGAGTTTGCACTTCACGCAGAGTTCGACGCTACGTAACAGGAAGGTCAACGCTCTGCGATGTGCACTACAGTGCCCTATGGCACTCTGCAGTGTCAAGCGGTACAGTGATGGACCACAGGCAAAAGTCACAACTCAACGCAACAGACAGAGGACACAGGGCCATGGCTGACCGGGTCGACAGCAGACCGCCGAGCGTGCGGATCGCGGAGCATTACCGCGATCTCATCCTCTCCGGCAAGCTCGCGGTGGGTAGTCTGCTGCCGAGCAACAAAGCGCTGGCCGCAGAGTGGAAGACCAGCCCGGCCACCGTCACTAAGGCGATGAACAAGCTCGCGGAGCAGGGCTTGGTGCGGGGGATCCACGGGGTAGGCACCGCAGTACTCGGCCAGCCGGTCTCGCTCTCATCAGGCACCCAGCGACACGCCCGCGGCCAGCAGACCGGGTCCTCATGGGATGCAGGAGAGCGGTCGGATTCGCACACCGCCGGCCTCACCTTCGCACCTGCCGAGGTGGCCGCCGCACTCGACATTCGACCCGGTGCCCAGGTGGCCCGGCGATCGCGCGTCTACCGCGACTCGCACGGAGTGGTCGCGCATTCGACCTCATGGATTCCCGCTGAATTCGCTGCGCTGGTACCGGAACTGATCCAAGCTAAGCGGCTGGAGGGCGGCACCTCCCTGGACCTGATTGCGCGGGCCTGCGGCCGAGAGACTGTGCAGCGCCGAGACACAACCAGCGCGCGAATCGCCACTCCCGACGACCTTGAGCTTCTCGAGCTCCCCTCGGACACGGTGACCGCCGCGATCCTGGTGCTGACCGCTCGCTTCCTGGACGGCCAGGGCCGGGTTCTCGAGTACGGCGTGGACATCGGCGCGCCAGGCCGCACCCGGCTCGACGTCACGGATTCCCTATGAGTGCGCCGCCGCAGTGCGTCCTCATGGTGGGTCTGCCCGGCTCCGGGAAAACCCGTCTGGCCCGGGTCCTGGAGGTGCACGGGTTCCTCCGTATCTCCCCCGACGAGGAGATGTGGAGGCGGCACGGTCATTACGGCCGGGACTTTCCACGGGGGGAGTACCTCGTACGAGAGCGGCCCGTGCTCGATGATCTGGCCACGGACCTGATCGCGGCACTCCGGCGGGGTGAGTCGGTGGTCCTGGACCACGGGCTGTGGACTCCGGCGGAGCGGCGGGAGTGGGCGGAGCGGATCGAGGCGGTAGGTGCCGCACCCCTGCTGGTCTACCTGCCGGCCACGCACGAGGTGCTGTGGTCCCGGCTGCAGATCCGGAACGAGGAGACTTACAACGACGCGAACGCGATGCTGTTCTCTGAGGCGGACCTGATCAGGTTCAGCGGGCGGTTCTATCCGCCTGACGCTGCGGAGCCACACCTGGTGTATGACGGGCACCCGGAACGGGTTCTCGCCGCCCTCGCTGCAGCGAAGTCAGGGGATCAGCAATGACGCCCCCGAACTTGATGACCCATCTGATCATCGAGCCGTCAGATCGACACGGTGATCTGACGGTTACTCCGCGCATTGTCCACAGGGGTACGCTAGCTCCGTCAGTGATCCAAATGACTTCGCCGCCCGGACCCGAAGGACCGGACGGCGGTCAAGTGGAGCGGCGCCCGGCCAGGGGCCCGTCCCGGTCAACCACGGCAGAGGTGGTGATGACGTCATGCAGGCTACCCCCAGTGGCACCCCTACATGCGCACGGCACCCCGCCGTGGAGTCGACCGAGTCTTCTCGGGTCTCGCTCCGGCGGGGTGCCGTCTCTGTATGTGTGGCCGGCCACGGCAGCCCCCGAGAGCGGAGGTGTTCCGTGACCTAAGCCATCATCTGCGGCGCCCGACCGTTCCACGGGTCTGGCTCCGCTGGCCGCTCCCCGGACTTTCCACCCGGATCAACGCGGCAACCTACTCAGCCCCGCCCGACGGCTACCAACCGTCAAGCGGGTTGCTGGAGATCGGCTACCAACCGACTCGCCAGCAGTAATACCGGCCTCCGCCAGGAGGCCAATCCAGATCGGTCCCTAGCCAGGACCAGCACCACCCCGGCTTCCAACCGGATGCAGTACCGGCTCCGACAAGGAGCCATCCACAGTCGGGGCCCCTCCCAGGGCCTCAGCTGCACCCAACCCACGTCACCCAGGACCAGAAAGAAGAACTGGAGGTCGCCGATCGGTTTTCGCCCCCTCGCGGGGGCTTCGCCCATCCGTCCCGCTGATGCGGGACGGTCCTCTGCGCATTTACGTACAGAAGGAGCCCTGTCATCTTGCCCCAGCTCACGAGCCCTTTCCAGTCTCCCCGCCCCATGGTTGTCGATCATGGTGTCCCCGGTTTGACCTCGAACGATGGGATCCGGGAGCAGGTAAGGATCCCCTCCCCCGCTCCAGCCTTGGCATTCACTGGCGGACCGGTTGTCGGACCGGTTGTCGAACCTGCCACGCACGGTTCCGAAACCGTGACGCACATCACTCGTCCGGATGATGGTGTCGAGGGGGGATTTGACGGCCCCTTGGGTGTAGAAGCGGCCATCCCACCGCTTCCCGGCCAGCGCCGGGAGTCGGTCGACGCTGCCCCAACGACGATCCGGATCGCATGGGTGCCGCAGGAGCACCAGCTGGCGTCCGGGACGGCCGGGCGGGCCGCACTGGACGGGTACTCCTGGCGGCAGGCCGCGCACTGGGTGCATGGCGCCGGCCTGTACGTCGCAACGCACGGGCCGCGGTTCGGGGAGACGACGCTGCGGCTGGTGGAGGTGCTGGCGGAGCTGACGCCGTGTCGGCCGACGATCGCCCACCTGATGCGACGGCTCAAGTGCAGCAAGCGGACTGTGCAGTACCACCTGCAGATCCTGCGTGCGACCGGCCTGCTGGCCTGGCGGTCGATCGGTACCCGGCTGCCGATGACAAAGGGTCAGACCCGGGTGGAGAGCCTGGCCTCCGAGTACGAGCGGTTGATCCCGCCCTCCTACGACCGGGCGCTGGGGATCCGGACCGCGGGAGAGGGCCTGGAGCGCCGGATGGTCGGCATCTCGGAGGAAGGCCGGACGGTCATCGCCGAGCTCGGGAAGAAGGCCGCGAAGAAGCCCCGGCGGGTCCGCCGCACCGTTCGTCACAGCAGCACCGAACGGGCCGTCAGCACCTCGCGTTGCACCCCAATGGTGGGTACTACCCACCTGGTGAGCTCTTCCTCCGTGGGTGATCAAAAGACTACGGGCGACGCCCGTGTCACGAAGTCGATCACCAGGAAGAAGCCCACTGGGAAGCTGGCGGGGGAGCGGCGTCGGACGGTGCTCGGCCAGGTCGTCACCGCCGCGATGATGGCGGCCGGTGACCTGATGGCCCGGGTCGCCTACCGGCGGGTGCCGTGGGTCCGGCAGGCCAGCCACGACCAGCTCCGCTGGGTGCTGAACGACATCGCGGACCGCGGCTGGAGCCCGGAGCGGGCGGTGGCATGGCTGGTCGAGATCTCCAGCCACTACGGCGCCGGGGCGCTGTGGCGGCCGGAGCGCCCGCACGCCCTGATCGCCCACGCCCTGCGCCAGGAGACCGAGCAGGTTGCCTACGACCAGGAGCTGCGGCAGGACATCGCCGCCCGCGTCGGGCCGATGGACAACGCGGCGATGCGCGAGCTGGCGGGCCTGGCCGGCCTGTTCGCGCTGATGGACACCCCCGCGCCGACCCCTGAGTCCGACCCGGCCGAGGAGACCCTCGCGCGGGCCCACTGGGCGCCGCGCACCGTCGTCGCCGCGATCGACGACAACGTCGACGCCGCGATCGACCGCTACGGCGTCGACCTGGTCGCCCGCTACGCCGGGTTGGCCGCCAGCCCCAACGTGCAGATCGGAGTCCGATGAGCGCCACCGACCCCACCAGCAGCGCCGTCCGGGCCGTCGACGAGCACCACGGCGGCGACCAGGCCCACGACGACGAAGTGCGCGAGCCGCAGCTCTCCGGTGCGGACCTCGCCCGGACCGTACTGCGTGCAGCCCAGCGGGCCGCCCGTACCTCCAGCCACGCCCCGGCCAAGCGGAAGCCGCCGACCGCGCGGGAGATCGCCCAGCTCGGCCGCGACGCGCGCGAACCCGCCCCGGTGGCCGGCGTCATCGCGACGATGGCCGACATCGCCGGCTGGGCAACGGGCACCGCCCGCGGAACCCTCCACGGCAAGTGGGCGACCATCGTCGGCGACCAGCACGCCCGGCACTGGACGCCCGCCGGATTCGACGTCACGACCAGCACCCTGCGGATCCTCGCCGACACCCCGGCCTGGGCCACCCAGCTGCGCCTGCACCAGCGTGACGTCCTGCGCCGCCTCGACCAGCACCTGCCCGCCGGGAGCGTCCGTGCCCTCGACGTCCGCGTCGGCCGCGCCAGCAGCGAGAGCGCGGACCTGGACGACGACCCGCACTACACCCCGTTCGCCCCGGCCCTGCACCCCGCGGCCCACAGCGACGTCTACCGGCAGCTGCGCCAGCAGATGGGCGAGTTCACCGCCGACCACCAGGCCGCCATCGAGGAGGCCGCCGCGGAGCGCGAGGAGATCCTGCGCCGCCACTACAACCGCCTTCGCGAGCCGGAGACCACCGACTGGATTCCGGTCGACGAGGACCCGCCGCTGGCGGCCGCGACCGTCCGCGCCCGCGAGCAGCGAGAGCGGCACCGCGCCGCACTCCTACGGGCCCGCGCCGAGCGTGCCGGGGCGACTCCACTGCCCACCGCTCGCCGCACGACCCAGGCACCAGCCACCGCTGTGCGCGGCGCCGCGTGACCCGGGTAGTCGCCGAGCCGAGGGATCATCCCCGCGCGTGCGGGGAGCAGACAGCGGGCTGGCCTGGCGGATCGCAGCCTCGGGGACCATCCCCGCGCGTGCGGGGAGCAGGGTACTGCCTCCCCAGCTCACTCGGCACCGCCGGGACCATCCCCGCGCGTGCGGGGAGCAGAGCTTCAGGCAGGCCTCCATCGGCAGGTGCGGGGGACCATCCCCGCGCGTGCGGGGAGCAGAGGTACACGGTGTTCTCCGTGGACAGCATCCCGGGACCATCTCCGCGGGCGCGGGGAGCAGCTGGTCGGCATCAGCCGAACGATCATCGACACGGGAGCATCCCCGCGGGCGCGGGGAGCAGGCCAAGAGCATCACCAAGTCCGAGCTGTGCGTGGGGCCATCCCCGCGGGCGCGGGAAGCAGGGCTCGTCGATCCCGCTGGCGGACCTGGAGCAGGGACCATCCCCGCGGGCGCGGGAAGCAGGGCTCGTCGATCCCGCTGGCGGACCTGGAGCAGGGACCATCCCCGCGGGCGCGGGGAGCAGTCGCCCGGCTGGGTCGTACCGGTCAGGGTGGCGGGACCATCCCCGCGGGCGCGGGGGAGCAGCCAAAGTTGGGCCGCCCGCTGTGTATCCAGTCGGGACCATCCCTGCGGGCGCGGGAAACACTACCTCCCAGTCGCCGGCGACCCGCCCGCGGTGGGATCATCCCCGCGCGTGCGGGGAGCAGGTGTAGCCCAGGGACTTCTGCCAGCCGGTGTAGGGACCATCCCCGCGGGCGCGGGGAGCAGGCCGACCCGGCCGCCCCGGCTCCCTGCTGGGAGGGACCATCCCCGCGGGTGCGGGGAGCCAGACGCCAGTGAGGGTCCGGGGGCGAGTTCGGTCGGGGTCATCCCCGCGGGCGCGGGGAGCAGTTCTGAGAGGTGCCAAGGTGGCTGACAGCCGCGGGACCACCCCCGCGGGCGCGGGGAGCAGCGATTCGCGTACGTGCCCAGCCATCGCAACTGGGGACCATCCTCGCGGGCGCGGGGAGCAGCCCTTCGACCCGGACCGGCCGGACGCGGTCGAGGGACCATCCCCGCGGGCGCGGGGAGCAGTGATCGGCGACCACTGGCACCACATCGGCCCGGGGACCATCCCCGCGGGCGCGGGGAGCAGGCCACCACCCACCCGGCCGCCGTGTCGCCCTGGGGACCATCCCCGCGGGCGCGGGGAGCAGTCGACCTCCACGTGCTCATCGCACCGTGCGTCGGGACCATCCCCGCGGGCGCGGGGAGCAGGGCAGCAGCCGCTCCAACGGCATCGGCAGCCTGGGACCATCCCCGCAGGCGCGGGGAGCAGCCGCTGTACCCCGCCACCGACGACGGCACCGAGGGACCATCCCCGCGGGCGAGGGGAGCAGCTCGCCCACGGCCTGACCCTGCTGACGATCTGGGGACCATCCCCGCGCGTGCGGGGAGCAGCCCTTCTCGGTCGTGATGTCCAGTTCCCTGCCGGGACCATCCCCGCGCGTGCGGGGAGCAGTTCAGGTTGCTACTTCGGGACAGCGTGTGTAAGGGACCATCCCCGCGCGTGCGGGGAGCAGGTGCACCTCGACCACCTTCCCGAAGCTCCGAAGGGACCATCCCCGCGCGTGCGGGGAGCAGCTCGCCGGCGACGTCCTGGTCGTGCGCGGCGAGGGACCATCCCCGCGCGTGCGGGGAGCAGGTGACCTAGGCCATCGTCCGCGATGCCTGACCGGGACCATCCCCGCGCGTGCGGGGAGCAGACTCGTTGACCTGCGGTGTTACGCGCCGTCGACCAGGAAATGACCCACTTTCAGAGATTCGGACATAAGCGACCTTTCTCTCTTTGTGGATGCTTCCGGTGCAGCCGGCCCGTGGTCGGCGCCGCTCGAGCGCGATGACGCCGTCCTTCGGTTGTGCTGTGAAGGTGTCAACGAGCAGTAGTACGTGGGTGGATGCTCCCACGGCAGTACGACGCCCGCGTTGGCGGGGAGCAGCGCACGCATGTCGGATGGCACGCTTCCGCGCGGGGACCAGCCTCGCGCGTGCGGGGAGCAGCGGGAATGGCCCTCGGCGGAGCTTGGGCCTGGGGGACCATCCCCGCGGGCGCGGGGAGCAGGACGGCCTGCTCGTGGCCGCGGCCGCTGGCACGGGACCATCCCCGCGGGCGCGGGGAGCAGTTCTGGAGCCCCTGGTATTGGTCCTGCCACGCGGGACCATCCCCGCGGGCGCGGGGAGCAGGAGATCGCCGCCCCCGTCACCGTGCGCGGCGTGGGGCCATCCCCGCGGGCGCGGGGAGCAGGAGATCGCCGCCCCCGTCACCGTGCGCGGCGTGGGGCCATCCCCGCGGGCGCGGGGAGCAGGTGATGTCGCCCGCGATGGGCTTCACCCCGCAGGGGCCATCCCCGCGGGCGCGGGGAGCAGGGAAGTGGTGGCGGAGTGTCGCCGGAGTTGTAGGGGCCATCCCCGCGGGCGCGGGGAGCAGACCGCGTACGGCGAGAAGCTGCTGACCGGCTCGGGGCCATCCCCGCGGGCGCGGGGAGCAGTTGTTGATGTGATAGCGCACTGCGCCGCTCAAGGGGCCATCCCCGCGGGCGCGGGGAGCAGTTGTTGATGTGATAGCGCACTGCGCCGCTCAAGGGGCCATCCCCGCGGGCGCGGGGAGCAGTGGAAGACCTCGACCAGCCGGGCGGAGCGGATAGGGCCATCCCCGCAGGCGCGGGGAGCAGTCGGCGGCCTCTCGGCTGTCGTGGATGGTGGGGGGCCATCCCCGCAGGCGCGGGGAGCAGGCACCCTGCTCAACACGCGGTCGCCGCCCACAGGGGCCATCCCCGCAGGCGCGGGGAGCAGGCAGTGCCTGTGCGTAGGCCTCGCCGCTGGCGAAGCCCGGCAGGTTGGGACCATCCCCGCGGGCGCGGGGAGCAGCGGGTGATCGAGGCTCAGACCGCTTACCACGTAGGACCATCCCCGCGTGCACGGGGAGCAGATCGGCCTGCGGGCGACGCTGGCCGTCGGCCCGGGGCCATCCCCGCAGGCGCGGGGAGCAGAGGTCCAACGCCTTCTCCCGCATGCGGTGGAAAGGGCCATCCCCGCAGGCGCGGGGAGCAGACCAAGCTGTCCGGCGCGAAGACCGCCGAGGAGGGGCCATCCCCGCGGGCGCGGGGAGCAGCGGTTCACCGCCGAGCACGGCCAGTCCCTCCGGGGACCATCCCCGCGGGCGCGGGAAGCAGGTCGGCTTCGTCGAGCAGGACGAGCAGGCTGCGGGGTCATCCCCGCGGGCGCGGGAGCAGGAGGGCACCGCGAAGCCCCAGAGCACGCTGACGGGACCATCCCCGCGCGTACGGGGAGCAGTCGACCTCGAACTCGCCGGCGAGCTGGCTCATGGGATCATCCCCGCGCTTGCGGGGAGCAGTTCGACGGCGAGCACCTGGCCGAGATCGGCCGGGGACCATCCCCGCCCGCGCAGGGAGCAGTCTCCTCAACACCCTGCCACTGGGACGACCTGGGACCATCCCCGCACAGGCGGGAGCAGGTCTTACGCTCTTGCTTCGGTCTCCAGCGCCAGCGTCAGTGCGCGAGCAAGTGCCAGGGATGGCCGGGGTCGTCGAGCCACACCGTGCGGGTGCCAGTCGTGGTGACGGTCAATCCGAACCGCTCGTAGCCGGGCCGGCCTGCCTTCTCCCAGGTTGTCCAGGCGGTGTGGATCTCGTCCCACAGCCGCCGGGGTCCGCTCTGGCGTACCTCGAACTCGCTGCGGTCGGGGACGGAGTCGACCGTCGCCCAGGACGTCACCGCGGTGTCGAAGAACCACCACGTCACCATGTCCCCGTACGGCGCCCGCCGATAGTAGACGTTCGGCAGGGCGGCGCCGATCGCGAACTGGGCGAGCCAGGAGCCTCCGATGCTCTCCGGGTCGAGGTCGGTGACCGAGGCCTCGGCGTCGCCGGGCCAGTCGCCGGGCAGGTAGGCGTCCACTGGCGGTGCCTGGTAGCGCTGCTGACGCATCCGCATGAAGTCGGCTGCCCCGGTGAACCGCCCGGCAGCGCTGCGCCCGTCGTCGGCGACTTGGAGGCGGGCGGTGGCACCGCCGCCGAACAGCGTGGCTGTGGGGGCGACGATCACTCCGCCCGGCACGGTCTGACCGACCCACGTGACGGGGAGGTCGGTCACCAGGCTGGAGCAGGTGGCGATCAGCCGATCGGCCCGGCCGCCCGGTCCGACCGCGGGGTCGGCGCCGTCCCCGACCAGCACCTCCACCCCGCCCAGCCCCGCAGCAGCCAGGTTCCCGCGCGCGAGGCCGACGACCGCCTCGTCGATCTCGACACTCACCACCCTGACCGCGCCGAGGCGGTGGGCCAGAAGCGCGGCGTTGAAGCCCGGCCCGGTCCCCACCTCTCTCACCCGGTGCCCGTCCTCGACATCGAGGTCGCCTAGCATCCGCGCCACCATGGTCGGCATGCTCAGACTCGACGTGAAGTCCTGCTGCCCGCCGGCCTCGTCGCCGTCGTCCCACTGCGTGATCGCCGCCGTGTCCCGGTACGCGCCGGCCAACCACCCTTCCGGGTCCGCGTCCTGGTCGCGCCGCACCGCCACGCCGTCAACGAACTCCCAGTACACCGACGGCAGGAACAGATGCCGCGGGACGGCCTCGAACGCCGACCGCCATCCGGCATCCAGCACACCCTCACTCGCGAGCCGATCGGCCAGCGCCACCCGGGCACCCACCGCCACGTCGCCGCTCACTTCTTGTGCTTCGGGTCCGGCACCGGGCCCTGCCCGTCCGGACTCGGCTTCGGCCCGATCGCCGGACCACCCGGCTTCGCATGCGCCCCGCCCCCACCGTCCTGCGCCCCACCCTTGCTCTCGTCACCCATCGTCGATCCCCTCTCACGCAACGAAACCATCATCGTGGCGCGCACCCCGGGCCGGACACAAGACCGTGCCACCTTGGCCAGGGACGGCGCGGGAAGGGCGACCGCTGCCCCAGTTGCGACACCATCAGCCCCCCCGCGAGCAGGGAGCAGTTGGTGTTGCACCGAAAGCCCGCGACCATCCCGCAGGCGCGGGGAGCAGATCGACAACAATCCGGCGGCCGCGCTGGAGAAGGGATCATCCCCGTGCGTGCGGGGAGCAGTGCAGGTAGTCGGCGACCAGTAGGCCCGGCGGGGGACCATCCCCGTGTGCGCGGGAGCAGCCGACGTACGCGACGGCCACGATCTGATGATGGGGACCATCCCCGCGGGCGCGGGGAGCAGTCCGCGCCACGCCGCGACCACGTCCGGAAGCCGGGGCCATCCCCGCGGGCGCGGGGAGCAGGGGTCGGTCATGACCGCGAGCAAGTGCCGGTGGGGGCCATCCCCGCAGGCGCGGGGAACAGGATCCGAGTGAACTCCACTCGCGCGCGAGACGGGGGCCATCCCCGCGGGCGCGGGAAGCAGATCCATCCAGGCGGCCACTGCTGGCCGTGTCCGGGGCCATCCCCGCGGGCGCGGGGAACAGTCGGTCTCGCACGGCCGCGCGGTCCGCCCGCCGGGGCCATCCCTGCGGGCGCGGGGAGCAGTTGTTGATGTGATAGCGCACTGCGCCGCTCAAGGGGCCATCCCCGCGGGCGCGGGGAGCAGTTGTTGATGTGATAGCGCACTGCGCCGCTCAAGGGGCCATCCCCGCGGGCGCGGGGAGCAGGAGATCAACGCCCCCACGATCGTGCGCGGCATGGGGCCATCCCCGCGGGCGCGGGGAGCAGCGGCACCTTCAAGGCCCGGCGGCTCGGGTGAGGGGGCCATCCCCGCGCGTGCGGGGAGCAGCTGAGCTTTCGCTTCGGCGATCATCTTCTGCAGGGACCATCCCCGCGCGTGCGGGGAGCAGGGGCCAACTTCGAGCAGCGCGGCCTTGAAGACGGGATCATCCCCGCGCGTGCGGGGAGCAGACCAAGCGCGGCGCCAACCACGGCCTGCACGTGGGATCATCCCCGCGCGTGCGGGGAGCAGGAGCGCGAGGTCGCCAGACAGGGGCGCGCGCTGGGACCATCCCCGCGGGCGCGGGGAGCAGGTGGGGCGGCCCGGCGGCAACAATCACGCCTGGGGACCATCCCCGCGCGTGCGGGGAGCAGCCGTTGATGATGGTGAGCCGCCACCCACGCTGGAAGCCTCCCCGCGCGTGCGGGGAGCAGCACAGCACCGGGCGGATCCACCAGGCGATGCCGGGACCATCCCCGCGTGTACGGAGAGCAGCGACGATCGTGCGGGCTGCCGGGCCTTCGGGCAGGACCACCCCCGCGTGTACGGGGAGCAGACTCGCTGGCCTGCGGTGTTACGCGCCGTCGAGCGGGAAATGACCCACTTTCAGCGAATCGGACATAAGCAATCTTTCACTCTTTCTGGGCGCTTCCAGTGCGGGCCAGCCTGTGGTCGGCACCGCTCGAGCACGGTGGCGCCGCCCTTCGACTGCGTTGTGAAGGCGTCAACGGGCGGTAGGGCGTGGCTGGATGCTCCACGACAGCACGACGCCCGCGCATACGGGGAGCGGTCGGCCGAGGCGCCCGGCGCTCTGCTGACGGCGCGACCGTCCCCCGCGGGCGCGGGGAGCAGGCGGTCGCCGGCACGCCCTTCAGCTGAGCGGAGGGGCCATCCCCGCGCGTGCGGGGATAGTCGCGGTGGCCCAGCAGGCCCGGAAGCGCGGCATAGGACCATCCCCGCGTGTGCGGGGAGCAGCGGCTGGCGGGGACGGGCTGGGTGGCCGGGGTGGGGCCATCCCCGCGGGCGCGGGGAGCAGTCCGGCCGCCGCACCGAGCCGATCCCGTACCGGGGGCCATCCCCGCGGGCGCGGGGAGCAGGCAGCACTGCGGGCAGTCCTCGGCGTTGCCCGGGGGTCATCCCCGCGGGCGCGGGGAGCAGGGTGCGCGGGTAGATGTCGCTCAGCCCGGCCTGGGGTCATCCCCGC
>NZ_BMRI01000048.1:39625-40270 GCF_014648555.1 Kitasatospora griseola | reverse complement strand
CCCCGATCCGCCCCTCGTGCTGTGCCTGTCTCCCCGCGTGGGGCGGGGGCGCACCGGCCCCCGATCCGCCCCTCGTGAAAGACTCCCCGCAGAGCCCCCCAGCTGTGAGGACTGACTGACCGTGAGCGGATTCGTCACCAAGCCCGAGCCGGTCCAGGTGCCCGGCCTGGTCCACCTGCACACCGGCAAGGTGCGCGACCTGTACCGGGACGGCAACGGCAACCTGGTGATGGTGGCCAGCGACCGTACCTCCGCCTACGACTGGGTGCTGCCCAACGAGATCCCCGACAAGGGCCGGATCCTCACCCAGCTGTCGCTGTGGTGGTTCGAGCGGATCGCCGACCTGGTGCCCAACCACGTGATCTCCACCGAGCTGCCCGAGGGCGCCCCCGCCGACTGGGCCGGCCGCACGCTGATCTGCCGCAGCCTGGAGATGGCGCCGGTGGAGTGCGTGGCGCGCGGCTACCTGGCGGGCTCCGGCCTGGAGGAGTACCGGGTCTCCCGCACGGTGTGCGGGATCGCGCTGCCCGAGGGCCTGGACAACGGCTCCGAGCTGCCCGCCCCGATCTACACCCCGGCGCTGAAGGCCGAGGTCGGCGAGCACGACGAGAACGTCTCCTACGAGGAGACCGCCCACCGGGTCGG
>NZ_BMRI01000048.1:38645-39593 GCF_014648555.1 Kitasatospora griseola | reverse complement strand
CGCCGACCTCGCCGCCACCCTGCGGCAGACCACCCTCGCCGTGTACTCCCGGGCCCGCGAGATCGCCCGCGAGCGCGGCCTGATCCTCGCCGACACCAAGTTCGAGTTCGGCCTGCTGGACGGCGAACTGGTGATCGGCGACGAGGTGCTGACCCCCGACTCGTCCCGCTACTGGCCCGCCGACGAGTGGCAGCCCGGTCGCGACCAGCCGTCCTTCGACAAGCAGATCATCCGCGACTGGCTGACCTCGTCCGCCTCCGGCTGGGACCGCAAGAGCGACAACCCGCCGCCGGCGCTGCCCGCCGAGATCGTCGAGCACACCCGGCAGCGCTACATCGACGCCTACGAGAAGCTCACCGGCCTCACCTGGAAGTGACGCCGCCGCGCGGCCGGCTGTGGCGGTGCGTCACAGCCAGCCGTGCTCGCGGGCGATCCGCACCGCCGCGTGCCGGTTCTCCGCGCCCAGCTTGCCTGCCGCCGAGGACAGGTAGTTGCGCACCGTGCCCTGGGACAGCGACGCCCGGTCGGCGATCTCGGCGATCGAGGAGCCGTCCGCGGCCAGCTCCAGCACGTCCGTCTCGCGCGGCGTCAGCGGGGAGTCGCCCGCGCTGATCGCCTCCGCGGCCAGTTCCGGGTCCACGTAGCGGCCGCCCGCGCGGACGGTGCGGATGATGCCCGCCAGGTCGGAGGCGGAGACGGTCTTCGGCAGGAAGCCGCGCACCCCGACCTCCAGGGCCCGCTTCAGGTAGCCCGGGCGGCCGTGCCCGGTCACGATCATCACCCGGCAGTCCGGCAGCCGATGCCGCAGTTCGGACGCCACCTCCAGGCCGTCCAGGCCCGGCATCTGCAGGTCCAGCACCGCCACGTCCGGGCGGTGCGCGGCGGCCATCGCCAGCGCCTCCGGGCCGGACGCCGCCTCGGCGACCACCGTCAGGTCGTCCTCCAGCG
>NZ_BMRI01000048.1:35321-38624 GCF_014648555.1 Kitasatospora griseola | reverse complement strand
CCAGCAGCGCCGCCAGCGCGCCGCGGATCAGGTGTTCGTCGTCGGCGAGCAGTACCCGCACCCGGTCCGTCACGCCACAGACTCCCTTGCTGCCATCGGTAGTTCGGCGGTCACCCGGAACCGCCCGGGGCCGGGGCCGGCCGCCGTCAGGGTGCCGCCGTGGGCGGCCAGTCGCTCGCGCAGGCCGCGCAGGCCGCTGCCCGCGCCCTCGGTGCGGGACGGCGGGACGGCGGGCACGCCGTCGTTCTCCACCTCCAGCACCGCGGTGCCGCCCGACACCCGCAGCCGGAACGAGCAGTTGGCGGCCTCGGAGTGGCGCAGCACGTTGGTCGCCGCCTCCCGCACCACCCAGCCGAGCACCGACTGCGCCTCGGCCGGCAGCGCGTCCGTGCCCGCCAGTTCGGTCCGGCAGTCGACGTTCGCGGCGCGCAGCACCGAGGCCGCGCCGATCAGCTCGGTGTGCAGTTCGACGGTGCGGTAGCCGCGCACCACCTCGCGGACCTCGCGCTGCGAGTCCTGGGCGATCCGCTGCACCTCGGTCATCTGGTCCACCGCCTCCGGGCGTTGACGGCGGGCCAGCTGCACGGCCAGTTCGCTCTTCAGCGCGATGGTGGCGAGGTTGCGGCCCAGCACGTCGTGCAGGTCGCGGGAGAACCGCAGCCGCTCCTCGGCGACCGCGAGCCGGGCCTGGGCCTCCCGGGCCTCGTCCAGCTCCCACACCACTTTCGCCGTCCAGGACGAGCAGCGGACGGTGGCGCCGGCCATCGCGGCGCCGAGCAGGCAGCCCACCACCAGGCCGACCACCCCGCCGGGGTGGGCGCCGGTCAGCAGCAGCGGCACCGCGAGCAGCGTCAGCGAGCCGGCGGCGGTCAGCAGCGTCTCGCGCACGGACAGGCCGAGTACGACGGCGCCGAGCCAGAACGTCACCGTCATCGGCGGGACGGCGGCGGCGACCGTCGCGTTCTCGCCGGTCATCGGTGCCGCCGACAGCATCATCGCCAGTGACGTGCCGATCGACACCGCTCCGGACAGCGCCACCCAGCCGTACGGGCGCGGGCGCCTGCCCAGGTAGGCGTCCAGTCCGGTGCGGAACAGCACCGCGTTCAGTGCCGCGGCCACCAGCCCGCCGGGAACGGCCAGCAGCAGCTGGACGGTCGGCACCTCCCGGCGGGCGGCCACCGACCCCACCACCAGGAGCGCGGACAGCGGCTGGACCACCGCCACCAGGTACAGCGACCACCGCACGTACAGCTCGGTGCGCTGCGGCTTCGACAGGGACCGCCAGCGTCCGACCGGCCCGGTCCTGCTCACCCGCACCACTGGACTCCCCGCTTCCCGACGACTCCTGAGCATCCTGCCAGCCCGCGGGCGCCCGCTCAGCGCCGAGGCTCCCAGCGGAACCAGCGGTGGCCCGCCCATGCCGCGACGCCCGTCCACAGCGCGGCCATCAGCAGCGGCGTCGCGCCCTGCGACCACGTGCCGGCGAAGCCTTCGGTCGGGCCGGAGCCGTCGGTGCCGAACCAGCCGATCCGCAGCAGCTGCAGGGCCGGGGTGGTCGGCAGCAGGCGGCAGACGTTCGCCACCGAGTCCGGCAGCGACTCCAGCGGGAGCATCAGGCCGGAGCCGAGCTGCGCCACCAGCAGCAGCGGCAGGGTGGTGATGCCCGCGGTCTCCACGGTCTTGGTGACGGCGCTGGACAGCGCGGCCAGCCCGGTCAGCAGGGCCACCGAGAGCGCCAGCCCGGCCACCAGCAGCAACGGGTTCACCGGGGCGGGCAGGTCGAGCAGCAGCGCGCCGCCGACGCCCAGCAGCAGGCACTGGGTGAGCGCCAGCCCGATCGACGGGACGGCGGTGCCGAGCAGGATCTCGGCGTCGGTGGCCTCCCCGGTGCGCAGCCGCTTCAGCACCAGGTCGCTGCGCCGGGCGGTGTAGGCCGAGGTCAGGTTGCAGTAGACGACGATCAGCAGCACGACGCCCATCGAGCCGACCACCAGGTTGGCGTTCACGTCCAGGCCGGGGGTGCGCTCGGCGGCGGCGTCGAGGACCGAGCGCATCGAGGCGACCAGCACCAGCGGCAGCGCCAGGGCCATGAACATCGCGGTGCGGTTGCGGCGCAGCAGGGTGGCCTCGGCGCGGCCGAGGGCGAGCAGGCGTCCGGCGGGGGTGGTCGCGGCGGTCATGCGGCACGTCCGATCTGCGGCAGGGTGGCCGCGTCGGACGCGGCGATGGCGAGGAAGGCCTCTTCCAGCGAGGCGCTGCGGGCGTCCAGCCGGCCCAGGGCGACCCGGTGGCGGGCGGCCCAGCCGAGCAGTTCGGTCAGGGTGCCCTGCAGGTCGGTGGTGCGCAGGGTGATCCGGCGGCCGTCGATCCGCAGGTCGGCGCCGGGCAGCGCGGGCAGGTCGAGCGAGGCGTGCGGGCCGGAGCGCTCGGGCAGTTCGAAGCTGATCCGGGCGGGGTGGTCGGCCAGCACCTCGTCGACGGTGCCGCCGGCCACCACCCGGCCGCCGTGCATGATCGCCAGTCGGTCGGCGAGCTCCTCGGCCTCTTCCAGGTAGTGGGTGGTGAGCAGCACGGTGGTGCCGGCCGCGCGCAGCTCCCGGATCAGCCGCCACACCGAGGCGCGGGCCTCCGGGTCAAGGCCGGTGGAGGGCTCGTCCAGGAACAGCACCTCGGGGCGGCCCAGCAGGGCCATCGCCAGGTCGAGGCGGCGGCGCTCGCCGCCGGACAGCTGCTTGACCCGGACCGTGCGCCGAGGCAGCAGGCCCACCAGGTCGAGCGCCTCGTCCACGGCGCGGGCGTCGCTGGTCAGTCCGTTCCAGCAGCGCCCGGTCTCGGCGACGGTCAGCTCGCCGGGGAAGCCGCCCTCCTGCAGCATGATGCCGATCCGCGGCCGGAGCGCGGCCCGCTCCCGGGCCGGGTCCAGGCCGAGCACCCGGACCTCGCCGGCGCTCGGCGCGGCCAGGCCCTCCAGCACCTCCATGGTGGAGGTCTTGCCGGCGCCGTTGGTGCCGAGCAGCGCGAACAGCTCGCCCCGGGCGACGCTGAGGTCCAGGCCGCGGACGGCCTCGAAGCCGGCGGCGCCGGACGGTCCGTAGCGGCGGTGCAGGCCGCGGGCCTCGACGGCGGGGCGGGGACGGCTGGTGTCGGTCATGGCTCCAGCCTTCCGCCGGGCCGGGCCGTCCAGTAGTGCGGGCCGTCACCGGGTGCCGGTGGAGTTCCACGGGTCGGCGATGACAAATGTCATCGGGTGCCGCGACGGGCCGGAAACGCCGAAGGCCCCCTCGACGAGGGGGCCTTCGGAAC
>NZ_BMRI01000048.1:12450-35286 GCF_014648555.1 Kitasatospora griseola | reverse complement strand
TGGAGCGGACGACGAGATTCGAACTCGCGACCCTCACCTTGGCAAGGTGATGCTCTACCAACTGAGCCACGTCCGCATGATATTGAGTTGTGACAGCTTGTCACGCTAGCTGCGAGCGGACGACGAGATTCGAACTCGCGACCCTCACCTTGGCAAGGTGATGCTCTACCAACTGAGCCACGTCCGCACGGCGCCTGAGCACCGGCCGCCCCGATCGGGTTCCCCCGGGTTGCGGCGACGAGAAGAACTCTACAACATCAAACGGCCTGCTCGCCCCATCCTTCCCCGGCGGCGTGGCCGGGGAAGGCGTCGGCGGCCCGCAACGGGCGGCCGGGAGGGGTCAGTTGTTCTCGGAGAACGCCTCGTACACGTGCTTCGGGATGCGGCCGCGGGCGGGCAGTTCCATGCCGTTCGACTGCGCCCAGGCGCGCACCGCGGCCGGGTCCGGGGTGAGCGCGGTGCGGCGGAAGGACTTTCCGCTGCGGCTCTGCCGGCGGCCCGCGGCGACGAACGGGGCGAGGGCCTCCCGAAGCTTTTCCGCGTTGTCGGCGGACAGATCGATCTCGTACGACTTCCCGTCCACGCCGAAGTGGACGGTTTCCGCGGCGGCGCCGCCGTCCAGGTCGTCGGAGAGCGTGACGACTACACGCTGAGCCATGGGTGTCAATCCTCTCGGGCAATTCGGCCGACGGAGGTCTCGGATGCCCCGCCGGTCCGCTGGGCCGGGATCACGGCATCCGTCGGCGGGCAGGGGGCCCACGCCGAGATGCGGCGCGTTCGGCTGCCGGTCGCCCTATTCTGCACCCGGAACCTGCTGAAATCGAAGAGTTCGGGATTCCTTTTTTCCGGATATTCACGGGGTTCCCCCGGATGCCGATACGGTCTCGTTACAGACGGGATTAAACCGACGAAATGGGATGGCATCGGGGATCCGGACGGCCCGGCGGCCGGGCCCGGAAGCCCTGTCACGTAAGGGGCATTGGTCTACGCGCGTTGCCGCAGGTGGGCCGCAAGATGACCGCCCGGCACAGGTAGGCTGAAGGTCCCCCGCCTGAACGCAATCACCACCGGGAGTGCCAGTGGCACGCGTCGTAGTCGACGTCATGCTCAAGCCGGAGATCCTCGACCCGCAGGGACAGGCGGTGCAGCGTGCACTGCCCCGTCTCGGATTCGCCGGGATCGCCGACGTCCGCCAGGGCAAGCGTTTCGAACTGGAGCTGGAGGGGCCGGTCGACGACGCCGCGCTCGCCCGCATCCGTGAGGCCGCCGAGACCTTCCTCGCCAACACCGTGATCGAGGACTTCACCGTCCGCGTCGAGGAGGAGGGCAAGTGACCACCCGCATCGGCGTCGTCACTTTCCCCGGTTCCCTCGACGACCGCGACGCCCAGCGCGCGGTCCGCCTGGCCGGCGCCGAGCCGGTCGCCCTCTGGCACCGTGACAAGGATCTCCACCAGGTCGACGCGGTCGTCCTGCCCGGCGGATTCTCCTACGGCGACTACCTGCGCTGCGGTGCCATCTCCCGCTTCTCCCCGGTGATGGACACCATCATCGAGCAGGCGAAGCTCGGAATGCCGGTCCTCGGTATCTGCAACGGCTTCCAGGTGCTGTGCGAATCGCACCTGCTGCCCGGCGCGCTCACCCGGAACGACTCGCTGCACTTCATCTGCCGCGACCAGAAGCTCCGCATCGAGAACGCCGACACCGCCTGGACGCGGGATTACTCGGCTGGCCAGGAAATCGTCGTTCCGCTGAAGAACGGCGAAGGCCGGTTCGTCGCCGACGAGCACGTCCTGGACGAACTCGAGGCGGAGGGCCGCATCGTCGCCCGGTACCTCGATGTGAACCCGAACGGTTCGTACCGCGACATCGCCGGCATCACCAACGCCGCCGGCAATGTCGTCGGCCTGATGCCGCACCCGGAGCACGCCGTGGAGCCGCTCACCGGTCCGACCACCGAGGGCCTGGGCTTCTTCACTTCCGTCCTGAAGCAGCTGGTGAACGCCTGATGAGCCTCGACACCGTCAAGAACGCCGAGCAGACCCCGGACGCCGGTCAGCCCTGGGCCGAACTCGGCCTCAAGGAGGACGAGTACGCCCGGATCCGCGAGATCCTGGGCCGCCGCCCGACCGGCGCCGAGCTCGCCATGTACTCGGTGATGTGGTCGGAGCACTGCTCGTACAAGAGCTCCAAGGTCCACCTCAAGCAGTTCGGCGAGAAGGCCCCGGAGAACGACGCGATGCTCGTCGGCATCGGCGAGAACGCCGGTGTGGTCGACGTCGGCCAGGGCTACGCGGTCACCTTCAAGGTCGAGTCGCACAACCACCCGTCGTACATCGAGCCCTACCAGGGCGCGGCCACCGGCATCGGCGGCATCGTGCGCGACATCCTGGCGATGGGCGCCCGCCCGGTCGCTGTGATGGACCCGCTGCGCTTCGGTGCGGCCGACCACCCGGACACCCGGCGCGTGCTGCCCGGGATCGTCGCGGGCATCGGCGGCTACGGCAACTGCCTGGGCCTGCCGAACATCGGCGGCGAGGTCGTCTTCGACTCCTGCTACCAGGGCAACCCGCTGGTCAACGCGCTGTGCGTCGGCGTGATGAAGCACGAGGACATCCACCTCGCGAAGGCCTCCGGCCCCGGCAACAAGGTCATCCTGTACGGAGCCCGCACCGGCGGCGACGGCATCGGCGGCGTCTCCGTGCTGGCCTCGGAGACCTTCGACGCGACCGGCCCGGCCAAGCGCCCCGCCGTCCAGGTCGGCGACCCGTTCCAGGAGAAGCTCCTCATCGAGTGCACCCTGGAGATCTTCAAGGAAGACCTCGTCGCGGGCATCCAGGACCTCGGCGGCGCCGGCCTGTCCTGCGCCACCTCGGAGCTGGCCTCGGCCGGCACCGGCGGCATGCGGATCGAGCTGGACACCGTGCCGCTGCGCGACCACACGCTCTCGCCGGAGGAAATCCTCATGAGCGAGTCGCAGGAGCGCATGTGCGCCATCGTCGAGCCCGGCAAGGTCGACCGCTTCCTGGAGATCTGCGAGAAGTGGGACGTCATCGCCACCGTCATCGGCGAGGTGACCGACGGCGAGCGCCTGGAGATCTTCTGGCACGGTGAGCTGGTGGTCGACGTGCCGCCGCGCACCGTCGCCCACGAGGGCCCGACCTACCAGCGCCCGTACGCCCGCCCGTCCTGGCAGGACGCCCTGCAGGCCGACGCCCCGACCGCCGAGCGGCTCGCCCGCCCGGCCGGCGGCGACGAGCTGAAGGACGCGCTGCTGAAGGTCGCGAGTTCGCCGAACCAGGCCTCCAAGGCGTGGATCACCGACCAGTACGACCGCTACGTGCTGGGCAACACGGTGCTCGCCACCCCCGAGGACTCCGGCATGATCCGGATCGACGAGGAGACCAACCTCGGCGTCTCGGTCGCCACCGACGGCAACGGCCGCTACGCCAAGCTGGACCCGTACACCGGCGCCCAGCTGGCCCTGGCCGAGGCGTACCGCAACGTCGCGGCCGGCGGCGCCAAGCCGCTCGCGGTCTCCGACTGCCTCAACTTCGGCTCCCCCGAGGACCCGGACGTGATGTGGCAGTTCGCCGAGGCCACCCGCGGTCTGGCCGACGCCTGCCAGGTGCTCGGCACCCCGGTCACCGGCGGCAACGTCTCGCTGTACAACCAGACCGGCGACGTCGCCATCCACCCGACCCCCGTGGTCGCGGTGCTCGGCGTCATCGACGACGTCACCCGGCGCACCCCGGTCGGCTTCGCCGAAGAGGGCCAGCTGCTCTACCTGCTCGGCGACACCGCCGACGAACTGGGCGGCTCCGCCTGGTCGCAGGTCGTGCACAACCACCTCGGCGGCCTGCCGCCCAAGGTGGACCTGGAGCGCGAGCGCCTGCTGGGCGACATCCTGATCGCCGCCTCCCGCGACGGCATGATCGACGCCGCCCACGACCTCTCCGACGGCGGCCTCGCGCAGGCCCTGGTGGAGAGCTGCCTCAAGGGCGGCAACGGCGCCCGGGTGGTCGTGCCCGAGGGCATCGACCCGTTCGTGTTCCTGTTCTCCGAGTCCGCCGGACGTGCCGTGGTGGCCGTCCCGCGCAGCGAGGAGCTCCGGTTCAACGACATGTGCGGCGCCCGCGGCCTGCCCGCGGCCCGGATCGGCGTGGTCGACGGCGACGCCCTGGAGGTCCAGGGTCAGTTCACCGTCACCCTGGCCGAGCTGCGCGACGCCCACACCGGCGTCATCGAGGCGCTGCTCGCCTGACGCGGCCTCGTTCGACGGGCGGTCGGTTCGGATTCCCGGACCGGCCGCCCGGCTTTTTGTACGCTGCGGGCATGCCCACTGCGAAGCCTCGGACCTACGACCCGGTGAAGGTGCGCACCGCGCTCACCGGGCAGCTCGACGCGATCTCCGCCACCGTCCGCTCGCTGGATGACGAGCAGCTCGCCCTCCCCACCCGGCTGGGGGACTGGCGGGTGCGTGAACTCGTCGCCCACCTCGGCATGGTGGTCAGTTGGGTGCCGCGGCACCTGCACGACCCGCTGCCGCCGCAGGCCCCGATCACCCCGCCGGACTGGGCGTCGCGGACCCGCACCGCGGCCGCGTCGATCAACGCCACCGCGCTGGAGCTGGTGGCCGAGCAGTTCGCCGGGGACGCCGCCCAGGTGTCGGGCGAACTCGACCGGCAGATCGGCGAGTTGTGGCGCGCCCTGGACAGCGAGGAGGGGCGGCGGCCGGGCCGGGTGATCCTGATGCGCTTCGGGCCGATGCTGCTGGCCGACTTCCTGGTCGTCCGGCTGGTGGAGACCGTGGTGCACGCCGACGACCTGGCCGATGCGCTGGGCCTGGCCGACTTCCCGCACGACCGCTTCGCGCTGGCCTCCGTCACCCGGCTGCTGGCCGACGTGTTCGCCAACCAAGTGCCAGGCGGCGCCGTCGAGTTGCGGATCCCGCCGTTCGCCGTGGTGCAGGCCGTCGAGGGCCCCCGGCACACCCGGGGCACCCCGCCGAACGTGGTCGAGGCCGACCCGCTGACCTGGATCCGGCTTGCCACCGGCCGCCTCGCCTGGGCCGACGCGCTGGACGCCACCCTCACCGCGAGCGGCGAACGCAGCGACCTGGCCGGCTTCCTGCCCGTGCTGGGTTAACCCCTCGCGGCCAGGGAGGCCGCCAACTCCCGGATGCCGGCGTCGCGTTCGGCCGCGGTGTCGCCGTAGTCGTAGCTGTGGCTGAACGCGGCGGCCGGGAAGGTGCGGGCCAGCCACACGCTGCAGTAGTGGCCGGGCTGGAAGCAGGCCTGGAGTTCGGTGTAGACCTCCAGCACGTCCGCCGGGGCGAGGCCGGCTGCGGCCAGCTGCTGCCGGAGCGTCTCCTCGGGGTGCAGCGCGAGCGAGCCGTCGGCGGTGAGGACGAACGGCTCGCCGTCCTGCCCGCGGACCTTGAACGCGGCGTACCCGGGCACGCCGAGGGTGTGCCGGACGTCCTCCAGCACCCGCGGCCACCACTGCTCGTCGCTCTCGAACGCCCGCAGGTCGGTGCCGCGGATCCGGCTCTCCGCGGTCGAGAGCAGCCGGAAGATCTCCTCCGGGTGCTCGGCGGCCGCCAACTCCCGCAGGTTCTGCTCCAGTTCGCACAGGTTGCCGAGGAACGACGCCAGGTCGGCGTCGACCAGGACCGGCGGCTCGCGGAACGCCAGGTACACCGCCCAGACGCGCCCCTGCCCGTCCAGGCACAGCTCCGCGCCCCGGTCGGTGCCCAGCCGGGCCCAGTCGGCCTCCGGACGGCCGTCGACCGACAGCCCGGCCCGGTGGGCCCAGTCCGCCAGCCGCAGCGGCTCCCCGGCGGACGCGGTGAAGTACGGTCCGACCCGCAGCGGCAGGCCGGCGGCGGACAGCAGCGCGGCGGCGGGGGCCGGGACGGCCGTGGCGGCGGTCTCGGCGGGGGCGGGGCGGTACAGGCCGGCCGGGCCGAAGCGGTCGAGCAGGCGCTGGGTGAGTTCGGTGGTCATGGTTCCTGGTTCGGGGTCGGTGGCCGGGGCGGCGGGGCCGGTCAGGGGACGGACGGCCCGCTGAGGTAGCTGCCCTTGGCGTCGTACGGCCAGGCGTTGGCGGTGCAGCCCTTGAGGCCGTAGATCTGCTGCATCATCGCGGGGGCGGGCTTGCCCGGGCCGGGGCAGTCCTCGTGGCCGTGGCCGATCCGGTGGCCGACCTCGTGATTGACGATCAGCGCCCGGTAGTCCTCCAGGCTGCCGTCGAACTGGGGCGAACCGGTCAGCCAGCGCTTGGAGTTGACCACCACCTGCTTGCCGACGTCGCAGTTCACCTCGCCCTTGGTGTCCAGGCCGCCCGCGCCGCAGATCCGGTCGGTGGTGTCGGGCGAGGCGATCTTGACGGTGAAGTCGTAGGAGCCGGAGGAGACCAGCTTGAAGCTGTTGCGCTTGTCGGCGGTCCAGCTGCGCTTGTCGGCCAGCACCGCCTGCACGGCGGCGGCGGCGGTCTTCGGGTCGATGTTGATGCCGTCCTCGACCTCGACCTGGTAGCGGCGCACCGTGCCGCCGGTGCCGACCGTGGCGCCGGACGCGGCGGCGGTGGTGAAGCTGCCGCTGCCGTGCTGGACGACCTGCGGGGCGGTGGGCGACGTGGTCTTCGGGGGCGCGGTCTGCGGCGGCGGGTTCTCCTCGGTCCGGACGGGCTCGGGGGATTCGCTGACCGGCGGGACGGGTCGGGCCTGCGTGGTGGACCCGGTCTCCGGCGACTGCGCGGCGGTCGAGTGGAGGAGAGTGAATCCGGCCGTGCCGAGCACGGCCAGCGCCGCGGTGCCGCCCAGCGTGAGGGCCAGCCGGCGGCGGCGCGTCCTGGCGCGGCGTCGGGCGGACCTGCCGGGTGACCTGCGGGCTGCGGGCATCTGGTTTCCCTCGGGACGACGACATGGCGATCCGTGCGGCCCGGTGACCCGATTCGCACGAATGTGCTGCATCGTGAACATACGCGGTATGGCTGCGGTTGGTTCCCCGGGGCCCCCGGTCCCGGGCCGTGGATCCGGCGCCGTGCGGAGCCGACGGGACGCCGGTAAGCCGTCGGCGCCCCGTCCCGGCCCGGAGGCGGGAGGGGCGCCGACGGACGGGGTCACTGCTTGAGTTCGGCGTACGCCTCGGCGCTGCTGTCCTTCAGGAACTGCCAGCAGCGGGCCTCCTCCTCGGTCTCGCCGATCGACCCGGCGGCCCGGGCGAGCGCGGCCAGGCAGCGCAGGAAACCGCGGTTGCCGCGGTGCTCCCACGGGATCGGGCCGTGTCCGTGCCAGCCGTTGCGGCGCAGCGCGTCCAGGCCGCGGTGATAGCCGGTGCGGGCGTACGCGTAGGACTCGACGGTGCGGCCGGCCGCGAAGGAGTCGTCCGCGAGCATCGCCCAGGCCAGGCAGAACGCCGGGTAGTCGGCCGCCACCTGGGTCGGCGACGCGGACTCCTCGGCCAGCATCCGGTACGGCTGCTCCTCCTCGGGCAGGAGGGTCGGCTCGGGCCCGTCGAGCAGGTTCTTGTGCATCTCCATGGTGTGCCAGTCTGCCACTCGGATCTTGTGGAGCAACCATGCTCGACCCGAAGGGGAGGCTGCCGGGAGCAGAACGCACGGTGCCCCCGTACCCGTGGCGGGTACGGGGGCACCGTGCTGGGCCGTGCCTTACTTCATGCGCTTGCCGGCCGAGCGCAGCTGCTGCGCGGCCTCCAGCACGCGGGCGGCCATGCCGGCCTCGGCCAGCTTGCCCCAGGTGCGCGGGTCGTAGGTGTTCTTCTTGCCGACCTCGCCGTCGACCTTCAGCACGCCGTCGTAGTTGCGGAACATGTGGTCCACGACGGGGCGGGTGAAGGCGTACTGGGTGTCGGTGTCGAGGTTCATCTTGACCACGCCGTTCTCCAGCGCCGTCCGGATCTCCTCCGCGGTGGAGCCCGAGCCGCCGTGGAAGACGAAGTCGAACGGGTCCTGCTTGCCGTACTGCTTGCCGATCTCGGTCTGCAGGTCGGCCAGCAGCTCCGGACGCAGCACCACGTTGCCCGGCTTGTACACACCGTGCACGTTGCCGAACGAGGCGGCCAGCAGGTAGCGGCCCTTCTCGCCCAGGCCGAGCGCCTCGGCGGTGCGCACCGCGTCGTTCACGGTGGTGTACAGCTCGTCGTTGATCTCGTGCGAGACGCCGTCCTCCTCGCCGCCGGTCGGGGTGATCTCGACCTCAAGGATGATCCTGGCGGCGGCGGCCTGGGCCAGCAGCTCCTGCGCGATGGACAGGTTGTCGGCCAGGGTCTCGGCCGAGCCGTCCCACATGTGCGACTGGAACAGCGGGTTCTCGCCGCGGGCGACGCGCTCGGCGGAGATCGCCAGCAGCGGGCGGACGTAGCCGTCCAGCTTGTCCTTCGGGCAGTGGTCGGTGTGCAGGGCCACGGTGACGTCGTACTTGGCCGCGACGATGTGCGCGAACTCGGCCAGCGCGACGGCGCCGGTCACCATGTCCTTGTTGTGCTGGCCACCCAGGAACTCCGCACCACCGGTGGAGATCTGGATGATGCCGTCGCTCTCGGCCTCGGCGAAACCGCGCAGCGCGGCGTGCAGGGTCTGCGACGAGGTGACGTTGATGGCCGGGTAGGCGAACTTGCCCGCCTTGGCCCGGTCGAGCATCTCGTTGTAGGCCTCGGGAGTTGCGATGGGCATGCGAATCCGCTCCTGTCGGTGTGGGGCGATCGGACGACGCTGTCCGAAGGCTCGATACGCCTGTGGTTCACGACGGATGCGGTACGAGCTGAGGGTGGTTGCTCGACCGCGGGCCGGACACCTCGGTCATCTTCCCAGACTCGCCCCGCGGACACACCCAGCGGCCCGCCACTTGGGACGGCAGCTCCGACAAGGGCCTCGTGGGTCGCCTGTTGAGGCTTTGCCGGGTGAGTCGGGCTATCCTGCGCGCGTGGAACACATCCAGCTCGCCGTCAACGTCCTTGACGCCAAATCGCTCGTCGCCTCCGTCGGCGCCATCGGGATCCTGGCGATCATCTTCGCCGAGACCGGCCTGCTGGTCGGGTTCTTCTTCCCTGGTGACTCGATGCTCATCCTGGCCGGTGTCGCCGCCTCCAGCGCCGCCCCCGCGGTGCTCGGCGACGGCGCCCAGATGAACATCGGGATGCTGCTGGTCGGCGCGCCGCTCTGCGCGATCGCCGGCGCCCAGCTCGGCCACCTGCTCGGCCGCAAGGTCGGCCCGAAGATGTTCGACAAGCCGAACTCGAAGATCTTCCGGCCCGAGTACGTGGAGAAGGCCGAGGAGTACTTCGAGAAGTTCGGCCCGGCCAAGGCCGTGGTGCTGGCCCGCTTCATCCCGATCGTGCGGACCTTCCTCAACCCGGTCGCCGGCACCCTGCAGATGCCCGCCAAGACCTTCCTGCTCTGGAACGTCGTCGGCGGCGTGCTGTGGACCGAGTCCATGCTGCTGATCGGCTACTTCACCGGCGACCAGCTCGCCCCGGTGATCGACAAGTACCTGCTGCCCGCGATGGCGCTGATCATCCTGATCTCGGTCTCGCCGATCATCGTCGAGGTGATCCGCGAGCGGAAGAAGAAGAAGGCCGGCGAGGGCGCCGTCGAGGCCGAGGCGCAGACCGCCGAGTCGGTCGCCGGCGGCCGGCACCGCAAGCACTGACCCGCACCGCGGGACGCGAGAGGCCCCGGCCACCCGATGAGGGTGGGCCGGGGCCTCTCGCCGTTCGAGGTGGTCGACGTGGAACCGGCCCCCCCGTCCGGGCCGGTCCCGGGGCTCACAGGCCCAGGTCGTCCAGGGTGTACGCGGTGATGTACGGCAGGCCGGTCTCCGCGATCGCCGGGGCCGCGCCGCGCTCCACGATCACCGCGACGCCGACCACCTCGGCGCCCGCCTCGCGCAGCGCCTCCACCGCGGTCAGCACCGAACCGCCGGTGGTCGAGGTGTCCTCCACCGCCAGCACCCGGCGGCCCTTCACGTCCGGGCCCTCGATCCGGCGCTGCAGGCCGTGCGCCTTGCCCGCCTTGCGGACCACGAAGGCGTCCAGCTTGCGGCCGCGGGCCGCCGCCGCGTGCAGCATCGCCGCGGCCACCGGGTCGGCGCCCAGGGTCAGGCCGCCCACCGCGTCGAACTCCAGGTCCGCGGCCGCGTCCAGCATCACCTTGCCGACCAGCGGGGCCGCCTCCGCGTCCAGGGTGATCCGGCGGAGGTCGACGTAGTAGTCGGCCTCCCGGCCCGAGGAGAGGGTGACCTTGCCGTGCACGACGGCCTTGTCCTTGATCTGCGCCAGCAGGGCGTCCCGGTCGTTGCTCATGGTCAGCGATTTTACGGGCCGCCCGGCCCGGTCAGCGCCGCCGCAGGGCGCGGACCAGCACCACCGCGCCGCCGAGCAGCGCCACCCCGCCGCCGATCACCCACGGCAGCGCGCTGCGCTCGCCGCCCGCACCCGGCACCAGGGCCGGCTCGCCGCCCCAGCGGGTGGCCGCCCGGGCCCGCGCGCTGTGCGCCGGCGGGGCGGGCGCGTACCGGCCGTGCGGCGGGGCGTGGTCCACCTCCTCGGCGGAGCGGCCGACGATGCTGCGCCGCACCGGGGCGCTCTCCTGCTCGAACGCCGCGTCCGGGCGCGGCACCGGAACCGGCTCGGGCAGGTCGTCCTCGCTGAACGCGATCAGGTCCGACAGGTCGTCGTCCAGGTCCGGGCCCTGCGCCCGTTCGTCCAGGAACACCACGGTCGCGCCGTCCGCCGGGTCCTCCTCGGCGTCCTCGCCGGGCCCGGACAGCTCGGCCACCAGGGCCGCCACCGCCCGGTCGATCAGCCGGCGGCCGGCCGTCTCCAGCACCGGGCCGTCGAAACCGGCCAGTCGGCCGGAGGCGGTCAGCGAGGTCGCGAAGCACATCGCGGTCTCGCCCGGCCGCTCCCGCAGGGTGACCCGCAGCTCGGCGGTCACCGGGGCCGCGCCGCGGATCTCCTCGCCGGTCAGCCGCAGCTCCAGCGCGTCGTCCTGCCAGCCGCCCACGGACAGCCGGCCGGCGAAGGTGATGGTGGAGCCGGCGATCCGGATCCTGAGCCGGCTGTCCGCCGCCGAGGGGGCGGACGTGGACGCGACCGCGCTCAGCCCCGGCACGCAGCGGGCCACCAGCTCGCGGTCCACCAGCGCCTCCCGGACCACCTCGGCGGGCACCGGGACGACAACCTCATGCTCCATACCGGCGAGCCTACCGACCGGCCGCCGCCGTGCCGAGCCCCGCACCCGAAGCCGGGCCGGGAGTGCCGCGAACGGGCGCACGGCGGGCGGTCGTTCGCCGGAACGGGGGCGGCCGGACGGCGACCGGTCAGGGGCCGATCAGCGAGTGCGGCGGGGGCAGCGGCGACGGCCGGCGGGCGGACAGCCGTGCCGCCGTGCCGCGCAGCGCGTCGACGGTGAGCGAACGCGGCGCCGGCGCGTCCGCGGCCAGCGCCAGCGCGGGGGCGTCGTGGCCGGCCAGCAGGAACGCCGGGGCGGGCCCGGCCTGCCCGCAGTCCTCGGCGGCCGGGGCGACGCCCTGGTACGGGACGGCGTCCAGCCCGACGGCGGCCAGCCCCGCCTCGGAGCTCCACAGCACGCCGTCCGGGGCGCCGCCGCGCACCGCCAGTCGGCCGTCCGGGGCGAGCCGCCGGGCGGCCAGGCCGTAGAACTCGCGCGAGCGGTACTTGCCGTGCGCGGCCTCGTCGTCCAGGTCGGAGACGATCACGTCGAACTGCCCGGCGGTCCTGCGCAGCCAGCCCATCGGCTCGGCGGTCACCAGCCGCACCCGGGGGTCGTCCCAGGCGTGCTCGGTCAGCGCGTCGTAGGCGTCGTCCCGGCGGGCCAGCGCGGACAGCTCCGGGTCGCGCTCGACCACCAGCACGCTGCGCACCGCCGGGTGCCGCAGCACCTCGCGCAGGGCCAGGCCGTCGCCGCCGAGCACCAGCACCCGGGCGCTGGGGCCGTCGCCGAGCGCGGGGCGGACCAGCGCCTCGTGGTCGCGGTACTCGTCGGGGCCGCAGACCGCGAGCCGGCCGTCCAGGAAGAGCTTCAGCGGCGGCGGGGTGCGCTGCTCGGCGCCGACCGGGCCGCCGGTGAGGACGATCTCCTGGTAGCGGCTCTGCGCGACGAACCGGATCGGCCCGCCGTACAGGGCGTGCCGGGCGGTGCGCTCGATCGCGCCGGTGCAGGCGGCGGCCAGCGCGAGGGCGGCGAGCACCAGGCCGCAGCCGGTCCACAGCAGCAGCCGGGCGCGCGGGGTGGGTTCGGCGCGGAACAGCCAGAGCACCACCACCGCCCCGGCGACCGCGTTGACGGCGCCGGTCACCAGCGCGCCGGCGGCCTGCCCGAGCGCGGGCAGCAGGACGAACGGGAAGGCCAGGCCGCCGATCAGCGCCCCCACGTAGTCGGCGGCGAACAGGTCGGCGACGGCCCGGCCCGCGTGCTCCCGGCGGATCCGCTGGATCAGCGTCATCAGCAGCGGGATCTCGGCGCCGATCAGCAGGCCGATCAGCACGGTGGCGGCGACCAGCGCGATCAGCGTGGCGTGCGGCTGGCGCAGCCACGCCCAGCCGCAGTACAGGGCGAGCGCGGACAGGCCGCCGGTCAGCGACAGCGCGTACTCGACCAGGGCGAAGGAGGTGGCCGGGCGGCGGGTGAGGCCCTTGGCGAGCAGCGAGCCGACGCCCATCGCGAAGACCATCACGGAGAGCACCACGGAGGTCTGGGTGACCGAGTCGCCGAGCAGGTAGCCGCCGAGCGCGACCAGTTCGAGTTCGTACACCAGGCCGCAGGCCGCGCAGACGAACGCGGCCAGCAGCACCAGGATCCGGGCCGGTCGGGCGGGCAGGGCGAGCGGTATGGCGCCGCCGGCCCGGACCGCGCCGCCGAGGCCCGCGGTGCGGGGGGCGGTGGTGGGCCGGTGCTCGGCCGTCTGCGGGGGAGCGGGGGCGTCCGGAGCCGGCTGCGCGGACCGTCCGACCGGATGGTTGATCATGAAGGGAACGCTAGGCGAGAGCCTGGGCGAATGGCTGCGCCCAATCGGGGGACAGCGGGCGGCGTCCGGTTGACGCCGGTCACCACTCTGCCTGCGGCTCCGGGTCGTTGTGGCGGGCACTGCCGCGGCCGCTGTGCCCGCCGTGCCCGACCCGGCCGCCCGCGGCGTCGACGGTGCGGCGCAGCGAGAGCGAGGAGCGGGTGCACACCAGTCGGCCCTCCTGCGGGTAGGCGTGCCAGGTGCGCCAGTGCACCCGGCGGTCCCCGCAGTGGGCGACCAGGGCGGTGAACGCGCTCGGGTCGCCGGGGAAGACCCCGGCCAGCGCCCGCGGGTGCCCCTCGACCAGGGCCAGCAGCTCCTGGGCGCGGGCCGCGAACACGTGCGGCGGGAGCTCCTCGATCCGGGCGGCGAACTCGTACTCCCAGCCGGCCACCTGCTCGGCGACCCGGGCCGGCAGCGGGGTGCGGCGGCCGGGCAGGCAGGCCACCGTCTCCAGGCAGTCGCCCGGCCCGGCCGCCAGGACGACCTGGTGGGAGGCGCCCAGCAGCCGCAGCTGGAGGGTGCCGCCGAAGGCGTCGGAACGGCCGGTCCCGTCGTCGAGTCCGATGTCGCGGACCGCCAGCGCGGGCAGCGGCTCGCCGCCCAGCTGCCAGGCCAGGTCGCCGGCGCGGGTGTCCGTGTAGGAGGTCTGCAGGGTGGTGAGCATGCTCGGCTCCGCGTTTCAGCTCCGTACGCGCCCCTTCGGCCGGAGTCCACTCCTCGTGCGCGAGGCTGTTCGAGACTGTCCGATCCGGGGCGCGGCCGACCGTGGAAGGAGGGATTCCGGCTGGAGATTCAGCAGCAGAGAAGCACGAATTCTCCGGGTCCGTCAGGGATTTACCCATGTTTGGCACTCATTCACCGCTCTGAGGCCTGTGCCCGACTGGGTGTGATCGGTCCCGGGTTGCACTCTGTCCGGCGGGCGCTGCCACGCCCGTCGCGTGCGCCGTGCACTCCTGGAGCGATTGCGGGGCGAACGACGTTCGGACATGCCGGGGCGCCCGGCGGCGGTCCCCGGCCGCCGGGCGCCCCGACTGCGGCGTCCCGCTCCGGCCGCTACAGGCGGTGCAGCCGCTCGACGGCCTCCCGCAGCACCGACTCCCGCTTGCAGAACGCGAACCGCACCTGGGCGAGGCCGATTTCGGTGCGGTCGTAGAAGACCGCGTTGGGAATGGCCACCACGCCGCAACGCGCGGGCAGCGCACGGCAGAACTCGATGCCGTCCTTCTCGCCGAGCGGAGTGATGTCGGTGGTGATGAAATACGTCCCCTGCGGCTCGAACACCCGGAACCCGGCCTCGGTCAGACCGGCCGCCAGCAGGTCGCGCTTGCGGTGCAACTCGGCGCGGAACTCCGCGTAGTACGCGTCGGGCAGCCGCAGCGCCTCGGCGACCGCGTACTGGAACGGGCCGGCCGAGACGTACGTCAGGTACTGCTTGGCGGTGCGGACCGCGGCGACCAGTTCGGGGGCGCCGGTGACCCAGCCGACCTTCCAGCCGGTGAACGAGAAGGTCTTGCCGGCCGAGGAGATCGCGACGGTGCGCTCGCGCATCCCGGGCAGGGCGGCCAGCGGATGGTGCGCGCCGTCGAACACCAGGTGCTCGTAGACCTCGTCGGTGATCACCAACAGGTCGTGCTCGACCGCCAGTTCGGCGATCGCGGCGAGCTCCTCGGGGGTCAGCACGGTGCCGGTCGGGTTGTGCGGGGTGTTGATCAGCAGCAGCCGGGTGCGCGGGGTGATCAGCGAACGCAGCTCGTCCAGGTCGGGCCGGAAGGCGGGTTGACGGAGCGTCAGCGGAACCCGCACCGCGCCGGCCATCGCGATGCAGGCCGCGTAGGAGTCGTAGAACGGCTCGAACGCGATCACCTCGTCGCCGGGTTCCAGCAGGGCGAGCAGCGCGGCGGCGATGGCCTCGGTGGCGCCCGCGGTGACCAGCACCTCCCGGTCGGGGTCGTACACCAGCCCGTGGAAGCGCTGCTGGTGCTCGGCGATCGCCTCCCGCAGCTCCGGCACGCCCGGCCCGGGCGGGTACTGGTTGCCGCGCCCCTCGCGCAGCGCCCGCACCGCCGCCTCCCGGACCTCCTGGGGACCGTCCGTGTCGGGGAACCCCTGCCCGAGGTTGATCGAGCCGGTGGCGGTGGCCAGGGCGGACATTTCCGCGAAGATCGTCGTGCCCATGCCCGCCAGCCGGCGGTTCAGCAGTGGCCTAGCACCCATTGCGGCTCCTCGCAGCTCGTGTTCGGCCAATCCTCTGACGCCCGCAGGCCGCGGACAAGCGCTCCGATCCGGTCGGGCGCGGTGGTTCCGATGGCGGAGCAGGGTCCGGGCCGGGTTGCGCGAGGGTGCCGCACTCGATTGTCTGACGATGCCTCAAACGGCATGTCCATCGGCGGGGGGTCACCTCAGGAGTCATCGTGCGTGTGCGCATCCTGTCCACCGCGGCCGTGGCCGCTGCCCTCGTTCTGGCCCAGCCGGGCCTCGCCCTCGCGGAGGAGGAGGCCGACGATCCCAGCACCACCGTCACGTTCGTCGTCACCTCCGGCGCCCTGACGCTGTCGGTGCCGGCGGCCGCGGTCCTCGGCTCGGGAGCGCCGGGTACGACGATCAGCGCGCCGATCGGGCCCTGCACGGTCGTCGACGCGCGGGCCCTGCTCTCGGCGTCCTGGACGGTGACCGCGGCGGAGACGGACTTCGTCAACGGCCCGTCGACGATTCCCGCCACCGACGCCACCTACACGGTCGGGTCGGTGACCACCACCGGCACCATCACCGTCACGTCGACCAACGTGACGCTGAGCAATTCCGCGCAGACGGTGCTCACCGGGACCGCCGGGGTCGGGGACAACACCGCGACCTGGGACCCGACCGTCGCGGTCAACGTGCCCGCCAGTGCGGTCGGCGGGGCCTACACCGGAACGCTGACCCAGTCCGTTGCCTGACGCGATGAAGGGCGCGCGCTACTGGATCCCGCTGCTGGCACTGGCCGTCGTCCAGACGGTCGGGGTGGTGCCGGCAGCGGCGGACGGCATGCCCGGGGGCCCCTCCCCGGCGCCGAGTGCCGTGGAACGGGAGGAGTCGTCCCCGCAGCCGGGCGCCGGGGAGCGGTCCATCGGCATCAAGCTGCTCGACGCCCCGGAGAACCGCCGGGACGACCCCCGGGCGCAGGCGTACATCGTCGACCACCTCCCGCCCGGCTCGACCATCGAGCGGCGGGTGGAGGTCGTCAACGAGTCGTCCGAGCCGATGCACGTCGACGTCTACGCCGCGGCGGCCGACATCGTGAAGGGGCAGTTCGCCTTCGCGGCGGACCGCGCCGCGAACGAGCTGACCGGCTGGACGTCGCTGGACGTCTCGGGTCTCAACCTGGCGGCCCACGGGACGGCGAAGGTCCGGGCCACGATCCGGGTGCCCAAGGACGCCGCCGCCGGCGAGCGGTACGGCGTGGTCTGGGCGCAGACGGGTTCACCGGCGGATCGCCGGCACAACCTGGCGATCACGGGCCGGGTGGGCGTCCGGATGTACCTGGACGTCGGCCCGGGCGGCGAGCCGGCCTCCGACTTCGAGATCGAGCAGCTCTCGCCCGCCCGGGGCCGCGACGGGCGGGCCGAACTGCACGCCCGGATCCACAACACGGGGGGACGCGCCCTGGACATCAACGGGGTGCTCTCGCTGTCCGACGGGCCGGGCGGACTGCGCGCCGGACCCTTCACGGCGAAGACCGGCACCACGCTGGCCCCGGGCGACCGCGCCGAGGCGGTCGTCCCGCTGGACTCCCGGCTGCCGGACGGCCCGTGGAACGTGGAACTGACGCTCAGGAGCGGACTGGTCGAGCGCACCGCGCGGGCCGCCGCCACGTTCCCGACGACGCCCGGCGGCGCCGGGGCGGTGACCGCGGCGGCCGCGCAGCCGGAGAGCTACCCCGCTCCCGCGGTCGCGGGGCTGTCGGCGCTCGTCCTCGCCGCCGGGAGCTTCCTGTTCCTCAGGTTCCAGCGGCGGCGACGCCGCTGACGATCCGTTCGGTCGCAGGGCACGCCCCAGGGCCGCGGACCCGCCGGACACTGTCCGGCGGGTCCGCGGCCCTCGCCCGTTCCTGGCCCGAACGGATCGTTCACCCGCGGAGGCTGGTCTAGTCTGCCGCCACAGGGGTGATCCTCGTTCGGGGATCCGCGGGCCGGGGGGAACCGGGCCCGCGTGGGGCTATCGGAAGTGAAGCAATGGCGTCCGGAACAGTCGTGTCGTCGTCTCCCGTCCGGCCGCGCGAGGGCGACGGCGATCCACCGGCCAGGTGGCGCGGGATCACCCGGGCGCGGCTGCTGCCGTGGGGCCTGGCCGCCGGGTTCTTCGCGTTCTACGCGCTGTTCTGCCTGCGCCGCCACGGGCTGCTGCTGACCACCGGGTACGACCTGGGGATATTCGAGCAGGCGGTGCGCAGCTACGCGCACTTCGAACTGCCCGTCGCCTCGCTGAAGGGCGAGGGCTACAACCTGCTCGGCGACCACTTCTCGCCGGTGCTGCTGGCGCTGGCGCCGTTCTACCTGGTGTGGCCGACCGCGAAGACGCTGCTGTTCGCGCAGGCCGCGCTGCTGGCGCTGGCCGTGGTGCCGATCTGCCGTTGGACGCAGCGGGAGCTGGGCGCCGCGGCGGCCGTCGCGGTGGGGATCGGCTACGGGTTCTCCTGGGGCGTCGGCTCGACGATCGGCTTCGACTTCCACGAAGTGGCTTTCGCCGCACCGCTGGTGGCGTTCTCGGTGGTCGCGCTGGCGGAGCGGCGCTGGGCGGCCGCGGCGGCCTGGGCGGCGCCGCTCTGCCTGGTGAAGGAGGACCTCGGCCTGACCGTCGCCGTCATCGGCGGCTTCATCGCCTGGCGCGGGGCGCGGCGGCTCGGGGCGGCGACGGCGCTGTTCGGCGTGCTGGCCGGCGCGCTGGAGTTCCTGGTGCTGCTGCCGGCCATGAGCCCCAGCCACGCCTACAACTACTGGGACAACCTGGAGGCCGCCCCGGGGACCGAACCGGGCCTGCTGGAGCGGCTGTTGTCGGTGCCCGGCCATCTGCTGACGGCCACCCTCCAGGGGCAGCTGCTGTTCTTCCTGCTGATCCCGACCCTGCTGCTGGCGCTGCGCTCGCCGCTGCTCCTGGTCGCCGTCCCGACGCTGGCCTGGCGGCTGCTCAGCAAGAACGAGATGTACTGGGGCACCCGCTACCACTACAGCGTGGTGCTGATGCCGATCGTGTTCGCCGCGTTCGTCGACGGGCTGATCCGGCTGCGCGCCGCGAAGCCGCACTGGGGCCGCTGGGCGACGGCGCCGTTCCTGTGCGGCAGCGTGCTGGTCACCGCGGTGCTGTTCCCGTTCTTCCCGATGGCGTCGGCGGCCGACGCGGGCTTCTGGCGGGATTCCGCGCACGTGCGGACGGTGCAGTCGGTGCTGGCCGACATACCGTCCGGCGCGAAGGTCGCGGCCGGCAACCGGCTGGTGCCCCAACTGACCGGCCGCTGCACGGTGTTCGAGTTCGGCTGGCCCAAGGACTGGCGCACCGCGGAGTGGGTGGTGGTGGACACCCGGAACCCGATGGGGTGGCCGCTGAACGGGGCGCAGGAGGCCGAGGAGATAACGAAGCTGCGGGCGGAGGGCTTCCGGACGGTGCGCGAGGACGAGGGGGTCCTGCTGCTGCGCGCGCCGTCGTCCGAGGGCCGGTAGCGCCGGGTACGCGGAAGGGCCCGCCCACCGGTCCGGTGGGCGGGCCCTTCTGACGGTCCGTCGGAGGCTCAGGCCTCGTCGGCCGGGCCGTCCTCGCCGTCCTTGCCGTCCTCGACCTGCTCCTGCAGACCCAGGCGCTCGACCATCCACTGCTCGAAGCCGACCGCGGCCTGCGTCCAGTTGGCGGTGGTGCCGACGAAGTACTCCAGGCTGACGCCGTTGCCGACGATCATCTGGGACTCGCCGATCAGGCGGACCACGCCGTCCTCGTGGGTGTGGGTGTAGACCTTGGGCCACAGGGTCTCGCGGTTCCACTCGTCGATCAGGTCGAGGATCTCGCCCTTCTTCTCCAGCGGGAACGCGCGGTCGTAGAAGGCGCGGACCGCGAACAGCTCCTTGTGGTCGCCGCGGAACATGTAGTAGACGCGGAAGTTCTCCCAGGGAGCGGTGAGGTCGCCCTCCTCGTCCACCACGTGCTTGAGCTGCATCTGGTCGAGCAGCTGGGCGACCAGGTTCTGGTCCGGGACGATCACCGGCGGCGGCCCGGCCGGAGCGCCACCGGGCTGTCCGCCCTGCGGCGGCTGCGGCAGGCCGAAGGACGGGATGGACGACGGGTCGATGCTCACGGGGGTGTCCCTTTCACGGTGCACAAGGTCGGCTGCCGATGGGGGGCCGCCTTCTCATACCCCCATCCTGCCTCATTCGGAGCTCCCGGCACAGAGTGACTCGGGGTGCGCCTCACCTGCTCCCGACCGGTGCGCGCACGCCGGCGGGCGGTGCCGCGAGGGGCGCCGCCCGCCGGCGTGCGGACGTCACTTCACCAGCGAGGGCTTCGGCCCGACACTGAGCCGGTCGTTCGCCTCGTCCCGGTCGACCAGGACGGTGTCACCGTCGTGGACGCGGCCGGAGAGGATCTCCTTGGCGAGCTGGTCGCCGATCGCGGACTGCACCAGGCGGCGCAGCGGGCGGGCGCCGTACGCCGGGTCGTAGCCGGTCAGCGACAGCCAGTCCCGGGCGGCCGGGGTGACGTCCAGGGTGAGCCGGCGCTCGTGCAGGCGGCGGGCCAGCGCGGCGATCTGGAGGTCGACGATCCGGCTGAGCTCCGCGGTGCCCAGCGGGTCGAAGACCACGATGTCGTCCAGCCGGTTGAGGAACTCCGGCTTGAAGGACTGCCGGACGGTCTCCAGCACCAGCTCCTTCTTGCGCTCCTCGGGGGTGGCCGGGTCGACCAGGTAGGTCGAGCCGAGGTTGGAGGTGAGGATCAGGATGGTGTTGCGGAAGTCGACCGTGCGGCCCTGGCCGTCGGTGAGGCGGCCGTCGTCCAGCACCTGGAGCAGCACGTCGAACACCTCGGGGTGGGCCTTCTCGACCTCGTCGAGCAGCACGACGCTGTACGGGCGGCGGCGGACCGCCTCGGTGAGCTGGCCGCCCTCCTCGTAGCCGACGTACCCGGGCGGGGCGCCGACCAGGCGGGAGACCGAGTGCTTCTCGCCGTACTCGCTCATGTCGATCCGGACCATCGCCCGCTCGTCGTCGAACAGGAAGTCGGCGAGCGCCTTGGCCAGTTCGGTCTTGCCGACGCCGGTCGGGCCGAGGAACAGGAACGAGCCGGTCGGGCGGTCCGGGTCGGCGATGCCGGAGCGGGTGCGGCGCACCGCGTCGGAGACCGCCTGGACGGCCTCCCGCTGGCCGATCAGGCGCCGGCCCAACTCGTCTTCCATGCGCAGGAGTTTGGCGCTCTCGCCCTCCAGCAGCCGGCCGGCCGGGATGCCCGTCCAGGAGGAGACCACGTCGGCCACGTCGTCCGGGCCGACCTGCTCCTTGACCATGGTGGTGTTCGGCTCGTCCGCCGCGCGGTCCTGGGCCTCCGTCAACTCGCGCTCGGCGGCCGGGATCTCGGCGTACATCAGCTTGGAGGCGCGCTCGAAGTCGCCGTCGCGCTGGGCGCGGTCCAGTGCGCCGCGCAGGTCGTCGAGGCGCTCCTTGAGCTCGCCGACCCGGTTCAGGGACTTCTTCTCCTGCTCCCAGCGGGCGTTGAGGGTGCTCAGCTGCTCCTGCTTGTCGGCGAGGTCGCGGCGGAGCCGGCCGAGCCGCTCGACCGAGGCCGGGTCGGACTCCTTGTCGAGCGCCAGCTCCTCCATCCGCAGCCGGTCCACGGAGCGCTGGAGCTCGTCGATCTCCACCGGGGAGGAGTCGATCTCCATCCGCAGCCGGGACGCCGACTCGTCGACCAGGTCGATCGCCTTGTCGGGCAGGAAGCGGGAGGTGATGTACCGGTTGGACAGGGTGGCGGCGGCGACCAGCGCGGCGTCGGTGATCTCCACCTTGTGGTGCGCCTCGTAACGGCCCTTCAGGCCGCGCAGGATGGCGATGGTGTCCTCGACGGTGGGCTCGCCGACCAGCACCTGCTGGAAGCGGCGCTCCAGGGCCGGGTCCTTCTCGATCCGCTCGCGGTACTCGTCCAGCGTGGTGGCGCCGACCATGCGCAGTTCGCCGCGGGCCAGCATCGGCTTGAGCATGTTGCCCGCGTCCATCGAGGAGTCGCCGCCGGCGCCCGCGCCGACCATGGTGTGCAGCTCGTCGATGAAGGTGATCACCTGGCCGTCGGAGTCCTTGATGTCGTTCAGGACGGCCTTCAGGCGCTCCTCGAACTCACCGCGGAACTTGGCGCCGGCGACCATCGCCGCCAGGTCGAGCGAGACCAGGCGCTTGCCGCGCAGCGACTCCGGCACGTCTCCGGCGACGATGCGCTGGGCCAGGCCCTCGACCACGGCGGTCTTGCCGACGCCGGGCTCGCCGATCAGCACCGGGTTGTTCTTGGTGCGGCGGGAGAGCACCTGCACCACCCGGCGGATCTCCTGGTCGCGGCCGATCACCGGGTCGAGCTTGCCGTCCCGGGCGGCCTGGGTGAGGTCGGAGCCGTACTTCTCCAGCGCCTTGTAGGTGCCCTCCGGATCCGGCGAGGTGACCCGGGCGCTGCCCCGGACGTCCTTGAACGCCGCGAGCAGGGCCTTGGCGGTGGCGCCGTGCTGCTTCAGCAGCTCGGCCACCGGGCCGCCCTCGGCGGCCAGGCCGACCAGCAGGTGCTCGGTGGAGACGTACTGGTCGTCCAGGTCGGCGGCGCGCTTGCCGGCCTCCTCCAGCACCGCCAGGGTGTCCCGGGCGAGCTGGGGAGCGGCCACCGTGGAGCCCTGGGCGGCGGGGAGCGCGGCGGCCTGCCGGCGGGCCTCGACGGCGATCGGCGCGGCGTCCGCCGCGACGGCCTTGAGCAGCGGGCGGGCCAGGCCCTCCGGCTGTTCGAGCAGGGCCAGCAGGATGTGCACCGGCTTGACGTCGGGGTTCCCCGCGGCGCCGGCCTGACGGATGGCGGAGGACAGGGCCTCCTGCGTCTTGCTGGTGAACTTACTGGCGTCCACTGCGGGCATACCCCTCTCGTCTTCGGGACAACTCAAGTCTGCTGACTACAGCATGCACTAAGTTGAGTCTATTCCGCTCAACTTTTTTTGGAAGGGTGCCCGGGCGTCGGCCCGCGGGTCAGCCCGAGCAGCAGCCGGGCCGGTCCGGCCGGGCGCTGACCGGCCGGCCAGACCGCGCGCAGCGGCCGCTGCAGGTCCAGGCCCGCCAGCGGGACGGCGACCAGCCGGCGGGTGGCCAGCTCCTCGGTGACCGCCAGTTCGCTCAGGCAGACCGGGCCCGCGCCGGTCATCGCCGCGGCCTTCAGCGCCGTCGAGGAGGCCAGCTCCAGCCGGGGCGCGGCCGGCCCGCCGTACGGCGCGAGCGCCTCCTCCAGCACCTCCCGCGTCCCGGAGCCGACCTCGCGCAGCACCAGCGGGGTGGCGGCCAGCTCGGGGCCGGTGACGGGGGTGCGGCGGCGGGCCCAGCGGTGCTCGGGGGAGACCACCACCACCAGCCGGTCCGCGGCGACCACCACGCCGGACAGGCCGGGCGGGGTGGAGGTGCCCTCGACGAACCCGAGGTCGGCCTCGCCGGCCAGCACCCGGGCCGCGACGTCCGCCGAGTTCGCGGTGCGCAGCGTGACAGCCGTGCCGGGGCTGGCCTCGTTCAGCGCGAGCAGCCAGCCGGGCATCAG
>NZ_BMRI01000048.1:0-12421 GCF_014648555.1 Kitasatospora griseola | reverse complement strand
GTACTCGGCGACGGTCAGGCTGGCCAGCACCCGCAGTCGGGCGTCCCGGCGTTCGCGCAGCGCGTCGATCCCGGCGTCCAGCGCCTGGGCGGCCTCCACCACCTGCCGGGCCCACTCGACCACCAGCCGGCCCGCCTCGGTGGGCCGGGAGCCGCGCGGGGAGCGCTCCAGCAGGGCCACCCCGATCTGCCGCTCCATGCCCTTGATCCGGGCGCTGGCGGCGGGCTGGCTGACGCCGAGTTCGGCCGCGGCCCGTCCGACGCTGCCCAGCCGGGCCACCGCGAGCAGCAGCTCCAGGGCGCCGAGTTCGGGGACGTGCGGAGAGAGAGCCATAGGCTCAGGCTATGCCCTCATAGCGGAGGCCTCGCTACCGCCTTCCCGCGGGCGGGAGGACGGTGGGTGCCATGGCAACCCTCCTCGCGCCGCAGACCCGCCCGCACGCCGCCGGCTCGCCCGCGCTCTCCCGGCTCGGACCGAACTGGTACGCCGCCGTGATGGGCACCGCGATCACCGGCAACGCCGCCGCCGCGCTGCCGATCGACCTGCCGGGCCGGCTCGCCCTGGCCGAGGCGGTGTGGACGCTGTCGCTGCTCCTGCTGGCCGTCCTGCTGGCGGCCCGCGCCGTGCACCTGGTGCGCCACCGCGAGCAGGCCCGCCGGACCCTGCTGGAGGACCCGTCCGCCGCGGTGTTCTACGGCTGCCCGCCGATGGCGCTGCTGGCCGTCGGCTACGGCGCGCTCGCGGTCGGCGGCCCGGTGGTCGGCGAGCGGGCCGGCCTGGCGCTGGACGCGCTGCTGTGGGGCGCCGGGACGCTGTACGCGGTGGCGGTGGCCGCCGGGCTGCCGTACCTGATGATCACCCGGCACCGGCTGTCCGCGCTGGAGGCCAACCCGACCTGGCTGCTGCCGGTGGTCGCCCCGATGGTGGCCGCCGCGCTCGGCCCCGCGCTGGTGCCGCACCTGCCGGAGGGGGTGGCCCGGCAGGCGCTGCTGTACGGATGCGTGGCGATGTTCGGGGCCAGTCTGCTGGCCACCCTGGTGCTGCTGCCGGTGGTGTTCGGCGGGCTGGTGCACAACAAGCTGCCCGCGGTGGCGCTCACCCCGTCGCTGTTCCTGGTGCTGGGCCCGTTCGGCCAGTCCACCACCGCCGTCCACCAGTTCGCCGACGCGGTGCCGCTCGCGCTGCCGGCCGCCGGGGAGCAGGGGGCGGCGGTGGCCCGCGGCCTGGCCGAGGTGTACGGCGTCGCGGTGATGGGCTTCGCGCTGCTCTGGCTGGCCGTGGCGCTGGTCGCCAACCTGCGGGCGCTGCGCGCCGGGATGCCGTTCGCGATGACCTGGTGGGCGTTCACCTTCCCGGTCGGCACGCTGGTCACCGGCACGGCCGCGCTGGCCCGGCACACCGGGTTCGGCGGCTTCACCGGGCTGGCCGTCGCACTGTGGCTGCTGCTGTTCACCGCCTGGGCGGTGGCCGCGGGTCGCACCCTGGCGGGACTGCGGGCCGGGCGGCTGCTGTAGCGGCGGGGGAGCGCGCGCCGGCCGCGGATCGGGGGCGGCGACTCGGCGCCGGCGATTCCGGATCGGCGGATTCGGAAAAGATTCGCCGAATTCCCGGATCCGGCAGTGACATTTCGGCGGCCCACGACGCCACCGCTTGGGCGACCGGCCCGATGGGTACTGAATGCCTGTTCGGGGTGGGGGGAAATGCTGCGGGATTCGGGATTCCGGTCACTCGATCGAGTGGTTTGTTGCAGGTTCCTGCACTTGCGGGAACCTGCAGCCTGAGACCACTTGTTCGACGTTCCCCGCGCTGTGAGGGTGTAGTCACGCCAAGTCGTCCCGGGCCGCCGCAGCCCGGTCGGCGACTTGCTCTTCGCGTGGGGGCGACAGGTGCGTTCGTATCTGCGCTACGGGGGGAAGAGCACCGGTCCGGACGCCATGTGTGGTGATGGCCGACGGACGGGTATCGGTGAGGCGTTGCTGCTCCGCCTCGCCGAAGCGCCTTGACGCTTGGCGTGACACGAGCGGGTCCTCCGGGGCCGGGTGCCCGGCATCCGCCCCGGAGGGACCGCCCGTCCCGCGGGGGCTCCCGCCGTCGAGCCGGACCGCCCTGCTGAGATCATCATCCGCAAGCGGAGGAACACGGCAGGGAGAGCTCGACGTGGCTGCGGACCACCCGACGTCCGACCCGGACGACACACTGCCCGAGGACGACGCCGCCCGGCTGTACCTGGCCATCCTGACCGCCGGCGGTCGCGTCCCGCTGGAGGACCCGGCGCTGCCCGGCTCCGACTTCGCCCCCGAACGCCAACGGGCCCTGCTGGCCCAGCTGGTGGCCGTCGGGCTGGTGCTGCCCAACCGCGCCGACGGCTGCTACGTCGCGGTCAGCCCGCGCGCCGTCGCCGAACGCCTCGGCACCGACCTGCGGGCCCGGGCCACCCGGCTGCTGCTCGACGCCGACCGGCTGCCCGCCGCCCTCGACCCGCTCGCCCGCGCCTACGACGCCGTTCCCCGGCCCGCCGACCGGGCCCGGCAGGCGGTCTACGTGGACGGCCAGGAGAGCATCCGGCTGCGGATCGCCCAGCTGGTCTCCGACTGCCGGCTCGAACTGCTCAGCGCCCAGCCCGGCCTGCGCCCGCCCGCCGTCCTCGAACTCGCCCACACCCAGGACCAGTTGATGCTCCGCCGGGGCGGCACCATGCGCACCCTCTACCAGCCGGTCGCGCTCACCGAGGACAGCGCCGTCCGGCACGCCACCGCGATGGCCGAGCAGGGCGCCCAACTGCGCGTCCTGGACGAGCCGTTCCTGCGCATGATCGTCATCGACCGGCGGATCGCCGTGATCCCGGCCGCCGACGACCACAGCCGCGCCGCCTTCGTCGAGGACCCCGCCGCCATCGCCTACCTGGTGGCCGGCTTCGAACGCGACTGGGCCCGGGCCGACCACGTCCACTGGAACAGCCTGGACGGCCGCACCCTCACCCGCACCGCCACCCACCGGGTCGGCCGGCTGCTCGCGCAGGGCCTCACCCAGCGCGCCGTCGCCACCCGCCTCGGCCTGTCCGAACGCACCGTGGCCGGCCACATCTCCCGGCTCCGCGAACTGCACAACGCCCAGACCCTGTTCCAGCTCGGCTGGTTGATGAGAGGCGGCGGGCGTGGCTGACCCCGCGCCCGCACCGGTCGGCGACCTCGCCCAGTGCCTCTACCTGGAGATCCTCGACGCCGGCGGCCGGATCGCCGCCGAGCGGATCGCCGACCCGCAGCGGCCCGCGCTCGCCGAACTGCTCCGTGCCGGCCTGCTGATCTCCGACGGCCTGGACGGCGCCTACCTGGCCGTCGACCCGCGGCTGGTGGCCGAGAGCCTCGGCACCGAGATGAACACCGAGGCCGCCCGTCTGCTCAACCGGGCCGAATGCCTGCCCGGCCGCCTCGACCCGCTGATCACCGCCTACGAGAACGTCCGCCACCCGATCGAACCCGCCGCCTGCGACGTCCAGGTGATCGGCCGCGAGCAGGTCCGCCGGCGGATCGCCCAACTCGCCGCCGACTGCTGCGAGGAGACCCTCACCGCCCAGCCCGGCGAGCTCCTCCCCAGCGTCCTGGAGACCTCGCTCCACCAGGAGCTCCCGATGCTGCGGCGCGGCTGCCGGATCCGCACCCTGTACCGGCCCGGCGTGCTCGCCGAACCCTCCGCGATCCGCTACGCCGCCGCCCTCACCGAGGCCGGCGGCGAGGTCCGGCTGCTCGACGAACCGTTCCAGCGCGCCCTGGTCTTCGACCGCGCCGCCGCCGTCGTCCCCGCCGCGGAGGACCACAGCCGGGCCGCGCTGATCCTCGACCCCGCCACCGTCGCGACGATCGTGGCCGGCTTCGAACGCGACTGGGCCCGGGCCGAACGCGTCCGATGGGACCTGCTGCTCGACACCGCCCCCGCCCGCACCGCCGCCGATCGGGTCGGCCGGCTGCTCGCCCAGGGCCTCACCCAGCGCGCCGTCGCCGCCCGCCTCGGCCTGTCCGAGCGCACGGTGGCCGGCCACATCTCCCGACTGCGCGAACAGCACGGCGCCGACACCCTGTTCCAGCTCGGCTGGCTGATGCGCGGAGGCGAGGACCGTGACTGAGCCGGACGCCGTTCCTCCGACCGAGGCCGAGAAGGCGCTCTACCTCGCCGTCCTGCGGGCCGGCCGGGTCTCGCTGCGCGAAGCGATGGAACAGGACGCCGCCGCGGCCGCCCGACTGCTGGAACTGGGACTGCTGGAGCACTACCTGGTCGGCGGCTGGGTGACGGCCGTCAACCCGCGCACGATCGGCAACCGGCTCGGCACCGCCCTGCGCGAGCACGCCACCGGCCTGCTCGCCCGGGCCGAACGGACGGCGGCCGACTTCGACGAACTGGCCGAGTCCTACGACGCCGCGCAGCGGCGCACCGAACCGGGCGCCGGGATCGCCCACCTGACCAGCGTCCAGCAGATCCGGCAGCGGCTGCTGGAGATCGAGGCCGGCTACCACGAGGAGGCCCTGGCCGCCCAGCCCGGCCCGCGCGCCGCCGAGTACCTGGCGGACAACTCCCGGATGCGCAGGGCGCTGGCCCGCGGCGCCGTCGTCGACGTCCTCTACCAGCCGCTCACCCGGCACACCCCGCACACCGTCGCCTACGCCTCCGACGCCACCGACTGGGGCGTCCGCCTGCGGGTCCTGGACGAGCCCTTCGCCCGGATGATGGTCTTCGACCGGCGGGTGGCGGTGATCTCCGCGTCCACCGAGACCCTCGCCGCCGCCTTCATCGAGGACCGCGCCGTGGTCGACCACCTGGTCGCCGTGTTCCGGCGCGACTGGGCCCGCGCCGTCCGGGTCCCCTGGCACGACCTGACGGGCCGGCAGATCCCGGAGACCCCCCGCCGGGTCGGCGAACTGCTCGCCACCGGCCTCACCCAGCGCGCCGTCGCCTCCCGCCTCGGCCTGTCCGAACGCACCGTCGCCGCCCACATCGCCCGGCTGCGCGAGCGCTACGACGCCGAGACGCTGTTCCAGCTCGGCTGGCTGATGCGGGACGGCGCCCGGTGAAGGACCGACTTCCGGACGAGAGCGAGCGGGCGCTGTACCGCCAGGTGATGGAGCAGGGCGGGCGGGTGATGTTCCGTGAGGCGATGCAGCAGAACGCCGCCGCCACCCTCCGGCTGATCGAACTCGGCCTGCTGATCCACCACGACGTCGACGAGTCGCTGAGCGCCGTCAACCCCCGCTCGGTGGTCGACCGGCTGAGCGCCGAGCTGCGCGACGCGGCCATCCGCAAGCTGGCGCGCTCGCAGCGGGCCTCGGCCCAGCTGGAGGACCTGGTGCACGCCTACGACCAGGCCCCGCGCCGCCCCGACCGGGCGCACGCGGTGGAGCGGGTGCACGACCGGCTGCAGATCCGGCACCGGATCACCCAGATCGAGTCCGAGATGCACGAGGAGACCCTGGCCGCCCAGCCCGGCGGCGCCCGCCCGGTCGGCCAGATGCAGCAGGCCCTGAAGCGCTCGCTGGCGTTCCTCGCCCGCGGCATCGGCATCCGCACCCTCTACCAGCCGGGTGCGCTCGCCGACCCGCCCACCGTCGACTACGCGGCCACGCTCGCGTCCGGCGGCGAGCGGATCCGGGTCCTGGACGAGCCGTTCCGGCGGATGCTGATCTTCGACCGGCGGATCGCGATCATCACCGCCTCGCCGGACAACAACCAGGCCGCCTTCGTCGAGGACCCCGCCGTGCTGGCCACCCTGATCGACCTGTTCGAGCGGGACTGGGCGCGCGCCACCCGGATCGACTGGCACGCACTGGCCGGCCGCCCGCGCGGCACCGGCGTCCCCAAGGAGGTCGGCGCCCTGCTCGCCCAGGGCCTCACCCAGCGCGCCATCGCCTCCCGGCTCGGCCTGTCCGAACGGACGGTGGCCGCCCACATCGCCCGGCTGCGCGAGCTCTACGATGCGGAGACCCTGTTCCAGCTCGGCTGGCAGCTGCGCGGAGCGCCGGAATGACCGATCGGAACCGACCGCCCGGGCGCCGGCCCGGGGCGGCCCGGAAGGAGTGGGACCAGTGAGCGAGTCGACCGGAGCCGCCCTGCCGACCGAGTCCGAACGACGGCTCTACCAGCGGATCCTGGACCAGGGCGGACGGGTGGACTTCCGCGAGGCGGTGGAACAGGACCCGGCGGGCGTGCTGCGACTGCTGGAGCTCGGCCTGCTGGCGCACGACGGGGCCGACCAGTCGCTGACGGCCGTCAACCCGCGCACGGTCGGCGACCGGATCAGCGCCGACCTCCGCGCCGAGGGCACCCGGATGCTGCTGCGCGCGGAGGAGATGCCCGTCCTGCTGGAGGACCTCACCCACGCCTACGACGCCACCCCGCGCCGCGCGGACCGCTCCAGCGTGGTCCAGCACGTCGACCGGACCGACCGGATCCGGGAGCGGGTGCGGCAGCTGGAGAACGAGGCGGCGGAGGAGGTGCTGGCCCTGCAGCCCGGCGGGGTGTTCCCGGGCGACCACCAGGCCGACTCGCTGGAGCGGGTCCGCTGCTTCCTGAGCGGCGGCGCCGTGCTGCACACGGTCTACGAGCCCGCCGCGCTGCTCGACGAGACCACGGTGCGCTGGGCCGAGGCCGTCACCGGCTGGGGCGGCCGGTTCCGGACGCTGAGCGAGCCGTTCAGCCGGATGACCATCTTCGACCGCCGGATCGCCGTCGTCCCGGCGTCGGCGGACAACTCCAGCGCCGCGGTGGTCGAGGACCCGGCCGTGGTCTCGTTCCTGGTCGCCGCCTTCGAACGGGACTGGGAGCGGGCCGAGCGGGTCCGCTGGCGCTCGGCCGACCGCGAGGGCGAGAGCGTCGTCCCGGTCCACGAACAGGTCGGCCGGCTGCTCGCCCAGGGGCTGACGCAGCGTTCGATCGCCACCCGCCTCGGCCTGTCCGAACGGACCGTGGCGGGCCACATCTCCCGGCTCCGCGAGCTGCACGACGCGGAGACCCTGTTCCAACTCGGCTGGCAGATGCGGGGATCCGACGACCCCGCGGCGGCGGGCTGACGGCAGGTCAGCCGGTGGCGATCTCGGGGGACCAGAAGCCGTAGGGGCCGGTGTGCTCGCGGCGCGGCCGCGGGAACTGCTCGCCCGGCGCGGTCCAGAAGCCGCTGCGCAGCGACAGCGCCATGCCGGCCCAGTCCAGCGCGGTCTCCACGGTGTGGTGCAGCGCCTCCTGCGACCAGGTGTCGTCGAACACCAGCGGCAGCACGGGGGAGACCTGCTCGATGGTGGCGATCAGCGGGTTGTGGGTGATCGCCTCGTCCACCAGCATCACGATCGGCTTGCGCAGCGCCGAGGCCCAGCCCAGCTCCAGGCTCACGCCGGCCGACAGCGGGGCGCCGACGTACGCGAACACCAGGTCCGCGCTCTGCATCGCCCGGAAGTCCGAGGGCACCCGCTGCTCCGGCGCCCGGCCGGCCACCGTCCACGCGTCGCTGTGGTGGGCGCTGTACACCGCGGCTCCGCTGCGCAGCAGCGTGCTCCGCAGCGTGGTCAGTCTGGTGCGGCTGGCCAGCGTCACCACGCTGTCCGCCGGCCCGGTCAGCCGCATCAGGGGCGCGGCGAGGAAGACCCGTGCGCGCCGCCCCTCAGAGGCCTGGTACTGCAGGTGGGGCTCACTCATGTCGACTCCGGGTGTGGTGATTCGGCCGGCTCGGCCCGGATGATCCTGTCCGGTGGACGCGGTACAGGCCCGAAGACTGCCGCACTTCGGGGTCGAGCGGGCCGACGTGGAACTCGCTGATCATGCCGCTTTGGCTACGACTAGCTGATCGTCCATCTCCGAGCGTCAGGGAGTCCACTGGCGCATGGTGGCATCTGACTGCCTGGCGGATAGATGACACCTCTATCCATCATCCGGACTTCTAAGCGCCGACATGCACATTTCATGGCCCGGGGGGAGTCTGCCAACCCCGGTAGGTGACGGCGGGGCGGTTGATGAGTAATCATATGGTGCCAATTGATGCGAACATCGATCGGGGGACGATGCTCGCTATGGATTTGTCCGAAAGGGGTGATTTTGTGCTGAAGGCCCGCCGTATCCTGATCTCGACGCTCCTCCTGGGCATCACCGTGTTCCTCGGAGCCGGCCCGGCGAGTGCGGACTCTCACTGGTTTGCGTCCCAGACCCCCAGCCAGGTGGTCTCCTTCGACAGCTACTGGTAGAGCCCTGAAGCGTGGGACGGAGGGGCCGTCGGCTTCTAGGCTGTCGGCCCCTCCGTTTGCGCCAGTTTCCAGCCCAGTTGGAAAAGCGTGTCGACCCCGTACTCCTCGCGCATTTCGGCGATGTGCCGGGCCAGCGTTCGTTCACTGAGGCCCAGGCGTCTGGCGATCGTTCGGTGTGCGATCCCTTCCAGCAGCATCCGTACGATCTGCCGGCGCATTCTCGTGACCACCTGGGGCGGAATCCCGTGGTCGCCGGTGAACGGGATCGCCCGTTCCCATTGGCTGTTGAACACCCCGACGATGTAGTCGATGACGGACTCGTCCCGGATGAACGCCGCCCGATCGCGGTTCTGCTCGTCCCCCACGGTGATGACGGCGACTTTGCGGTCGATCACGATGAGCTTGGTGAAGGCCTCGTCGAGCGTCCTGACCTGGCACCCTTCCTGGGTGACCGCCTGGACGTAACTGACCGTCGGGTTCGAATAGCGGGCGCTGGGCTGATAGATCGTCCGGATCGTGCCGCCGCGTTCCACGAATTTCAGATCGCGGGCGATCGCAATTTTCAGCGCGTCCTCCCCGCGGCCGCCGCCGGGTTGCGCGGTGAGCATTTCCTCCGAGCCGTTGGCCATGGTCGTCGCCAGCTGCTGGTTGATGTTTCCGCGGCCCTGGACGTAGGCGATGGAACCTCCGGACACCGGGTGGCTGACGTAGGTCTGATATTCCCGGTGCAGGTCCTGCAGGGTGTGGTGGAGCGAGACCGAGCGCCGGAGTATTTCGCCGGCTTCCCGTTGGAACTCCAGCGCCAGTGATTCCGCCAGTTGTTGGGGATCCTTCACGGCGTAGGTGCCGGACGGCCCCACCTCCGACTGGAGCAGACCGAGAGCGAGCAACTCCTGCAAGGGGCCGTCGATTCGATCGGACGACAAGGCGCCGGCTTCGCACTCGGTCAGTCGGCCTCCGGTCTGCACGGCGCGGACGTAGAGGGACCTGGCCGCCGGTGACAGGGCCGGGGCGCCGGCACTGCTCCTCTGCTCAGTACTCATGTCCATGACTCCTCGCCTGAGCTGGGGGCTTCTGGCAGTTCGGGGGCGTCTTCCGGCCCGCATCATAGAGCGAAGGGCGCTCGGTTCCCCCGAATTACGGATCGATACGGGTCGGAAGCCTGTCCTCATCAAGACTCTGACAGCACACCGAAACCGCCGACACCCCCTGGTGGGAAGGAATGTCGACGGTTCCTGGTCGGGTCGGGTCAGCGCTTGGGGCGCCAGACCACCAGTGCGCTGGACTGCTGGACCTGCTGGTAGGGCACCAGGTCACGGCGGTAGGAGGCGTGCACGGCGGCCTCCCGCTGCTGGAGCGTGGCGGCGGCGCCCTCCAGGGCGTCGACCAGCTCGGAGACCCTGGACTGCAGGGCGGCGACCTGGTTCTCCAGTTCGATGATCCGCTTGATGCCCGCCAGGTTGATGCCCTCGTCCTGGGAGAGCCGCTGGACCTCGCGCAGCTGCTGGATGTCGCGCGCGGAGTAGCGGCGGCCGCGCCCGGCGGTGCGGTCGGGGCAGACCAGGCCGAGCCGGTCGTACTGGCGCAGCGTCTGCGGGTGCAGGCCGGAGAGTTCGGCGGCGACCGAGATCACGTAGACCGGGGTGTCCTCGGTGAGGACGTACGTCGGCGGGCCGGCGGGGCGGGTGCGGCCGCCGCCGCCGGGCAGGCCCTCGCCGATGCCGGAGCCGATCCGGCCCTCGTTGCCGTGCGGGCTGTCGGGGTGGGGACTCATCGGGGTCTCACGCTCCCTCTGCCGCCTTGAACAGGGCGGCTCGCGGGTCGTCCGAGGCGGTGGCCTCGCGGTACTGCTCCAGTGCGCTCAGGGCGTCTCCGCTGACTGCTTTGGGCACGGCGACCTCGACGGTGACCAGCAGATCGCCACGGGTGCCGTCCTTGCGGGTGGCTCCCTTGCCGCGGGCCCGCATGGTCAGGCCGTTGGCGCTGCCCGGGGGCAGCTTGAGCTTCACGGCCGGACCGTTCAGGGTCGGCACCTCGATGGTGCCGCCGAGCGCGGCCTCGGGGAAGCTGACCGGCACCGTCACGGTGAGGTTGTCACCCTTGCGTCCGAACACCGGGTGCGGGTCGACGTGCACGGTGACGTACAGGTCGCCGGGCTGGCCGCCGCGCTCGCCCTGGGCGCCCTTGCCCTTGAGCCGGATGCGCTGGCTGTCCTGCACACCGGCCGGGATGCGGACCTGCATGGTGCGGGCCGAGGAGGCCCGGCCGCTGCCGTGGCAGACGGTGCACGGGTCGTCGACGATCATGCCGCGGCCCTTGCAGTCCCGGCACGGCTCGGAGAGCGCGAAGGCGCCCTGGCCGCGGCTGACGGTGCCCGCGCCGACGCAGGTCGGGCAGACCCGCGGGGTGGTGCCGGTCTTGGCGCCGGTGCCGGCGCAGGCCCGGCAGGCGGCCTGGGAGGTCATCCGCAGCGGCACCGTCGCGCCGTCCACGGCCTCCTCGAAGTTGAGGGTGACCTCGGTCTCGACGTCCGCGCCGCGGCGCGGCTGCGCGGTCTGCCGGCCGCCGCGGTTGAACAGGCCGCCGAACACGTCGCCGAGCCCGCCGCTTCCGCCGCCCCCGCCGTTGAACAGGTCGCCGAAGTCGAAGCCGCCGGCGCCGCCCGCCCCGCCGGGCCGGAAGCCGCCGCCGGCGAACAGCGAGCGCGCCTCGTCGTACTCCTTGCGACGCTTCTCGTCGGAGAGCACGTCGTACGCCTCGGAGATGTCCTTGAACCGCTCCTCGGCCTTGGCATCGCCCTTGTTGGCGTCCGGATGGAACTCGCGCGCCAGCTTGCGGTACGTCTTCTTGATCTCGGCGGCGGTGGCGTCCTTGGGCACGCCGAGGACCTTGTAGTAGTCCTTCTCCACGTAGTCCTTAGCGCTCATGGCCTTTGACCGCCACCTCCCGTAGTTCTGAAGTCTGTTGGTGAAGCGTGCTGTTGCGAAAGAGCCGGGATACGGCGCTGCGGAGCCGGCCGCCGTACTGGACGACGTACGACTCCGCAGCGCACGGGGACCCTACTCAGCTGTCGGACGAGCCGTCAGCCTTGTCACCGTCCGGTTCGCCGGTGGTCTGGGCGCCCGGCTGGGGCTCCGCGACCGCGACCATCGCCGGGCGGATGATCCGCTCGCCGATCCGGTACCCGGGCTGGAGGATCTGCACGCAGGTGTCCTCCGTGACGTCCGACGAGTAGCTGTGCATCAGCGCCTCGTGGATGGTCGGGTCGAAGGGCTCGCCCTCCTTGCCGAACTGCTGGAGCCCGAGCTTGGCGACGACCGTCTCCAGCGACTCGGCGACGGACTTGAAGCCGCCCGTCACCTCGCCGTGCTCACGGGCCCGGCCGATGTCGTCCAGCACCGGGATCAGCGATTCCACGATGTTGGAGACCGCGATCTCCCGGACGGTGGCCCGGTCGCGCTCGACCCGCTTGCGGTAGTTCTGGTACTCGGCCTGGAGCCGCTGCAGGTCGGCGGTGCGCTCGCCGGCCTCGCGCTTGGCGGCGGCCAGCTCGTCGGCACCCGCGCCTGCGACAGCCTCTTCGGCGGCCTTCAGCACGGCTTCCTCGGCGGCGGAGTCGTCGCCGGGCTGCTCGCCCTGCGGCTTCTCCGTCATGCCGCACCGCCCTTGGGCTTCTCGTCGTCGACAATCTCGGCGTCGACCACGTCGTCGTCCTTGGCGCCGGCCTCGCCGGCACCGGCCGCACCGGTGGCCGCACCCGCGCCGTCGGCCTGCGCGTACAGCGCCGCGCCGAGCTTCTGGGCGGTGGTGGAGACCTTCTCGGTGGCGGTGCGGATGGCCGCCATGTCCTCGCCCTTGAGGGCTTCCTTGAGCTCGCCGATGGCGGTCTCGACCTCGGTCTTGACGTCGGCCGGGAGCTTGTCGGCGTTGTCGGCGATGAACTTCTCGGTCGAGTAGACGAGCTGCTCGCCCTGGTTGCGGGTCTCCACGGCCTCGCGGCGCTTGTGGTCCTCCTCCGCGTACCGCTCGGCCTCCTCGCGCATGCGGTTGACCTCGTCCTTCGGCAGCGAGGAGCCGCCGGTGACGGTCATCTTCTGCTCCTTGCCGGTGCCGAGGTCCTTCGCGGCCACGTGCATGATGCCGTTGGCGTCGATGTCGAAGGTGACCTCGATCTGCGGCAGGCCGCGGGGGGCCGGCGGCAGGCC
>NZ_BMRI01000047.1:39507-40904 GCF_014648555.1 Kitasatospora griseola | reverse complement strand
ATGCCTCGCCGCCACCGGCCTGATCATGGACGGCTGACCACCCTCCAGGCCGACATCACAAATTCAAGTTCAGTACGTATTGCGCGGCACCGATGCCCTCGCGGGTTCCGTGATCACCTACGCCGTGCCGCTGTTGGTCCTCACCCTCACCCACTCGGTGATGTGGACCGGGGCGGCGTTCCTGCTGGAGTGGCTGCCCAGGCTCGCCGCGATCGTCCTCGGCGGCCCGCTGGTGGACCGGCACAGCCCACAGACCGCGGTCCTGACGACCAGCCTGGCGCGCGCCGGGGCTGCCCTGCTCACCCTGGTGGGGATGAGCCTGGGAGTTGGCGTGCCCGTCGTCCTTCTGTTCGGCGTGGTGGCCGGCATGCTGGCCGAGGGCAGCTTCCTCGCGGTCGAGTCGCTCGGGTCGGAAGCCAGCCGGCGAGCCGGTGCCCAGGCGCACCGGGTGCAGTCGCGATTCACCGCGATCGACCAGAGCGCCGCCCTGCTGGGCCCGCTGATCGGCGGCGCGCTGCTGCTCGCCGGTCCGGCGCTCCTGTTGGCCACCGTGGCGGTCCTGTCCGCCGTCACCATCACCATGGCGCTGGTGATGCGTACCCCGCGCGTGCGCCTTCGGCTGGTCACCGAGCAGCGCCGTGAGCGGGCCCGCGACGCCCTGGCCGGCGGTCTGAACGGCGTGCTCGGCACCCCGGCCCTCGCCTGGCTGGTCGCCACGCTCGCCGCCGCGAACCTGCTGTCCGGCCTCCTACAGGTATCCACCCCGATCACCGTGACCCGGGACCTGCACCACAGCACCGCCGCCACCGGCCTGGTGTGGAGCGTCGCGGCGGGCGCCTCCCTGCTGGCCGTCCTCGCCGCGAAGCCGGCCATCGACCGGTATGGCCTGTTCCCCGTGATCCTCACCTCCTCCGTCGTCACCTGCGCAGCCGCCGCCGGTGCCGCCATCGCGCCGACCCTGGTCACCTACATCGCGGCGGTCGCCACCCTGATGGCCGCCGAGGGCGCCGCAACGGTCGCCCTGCGCACCGCCCGCGCCCGCCTGATCCCCGCCCGGCGCTTCGGCGCGACCTTGGCGGTCTGCGTCTTGCTCGTCTTGGCCCCGCTCCCGCTGGCCGGCCTGCTGGTCGCCGTCGTCCCCGCTGGCGGGGTGCGCGCCCTGCTGTTCGCCGGTGCCGTCGCCGTCACCGTCGCCACCGCCTTCTGCCTAATCGGCCTCCACCAGCACCGCCACACCTACGAACACCCGGCCGCCGAGCCCGCCGCCCAGGACGAGGCAGCCCGGGCCGAAGCCGCCTGACCCGCCCCCAACCCCTCGGAGACCGCCACCGCATGAGCCTGCCCCGCACCGACCCACGCCAGGTCACCGCCCGCTGGTACGAACATCCCGACGACGC
>NZ_BMRI01000047.1:0-39471 GCF_014648555.1 Kitasatospora griseola | reverse complement strand
CCCGGCCGACACCCGGCGGGCACCGCACCCCTCCCGCACCCGGGCCTGGGCGAGCGCCTGGTCGACGCTGACCACCGAGCGGATCCTGGAACACCACCACCTCCACCTGGCCGACCCCGCCACCGGGGACGCCGAGACCGTCCCCTTCTTCCTCACCACCGCGGACGGCTCCCCGTACTGGACGAGCCAGGAGACCGACGCCGACGTCCCCCCGGTGTGGCCCGGCCGAGTCCTCTACGCCGGGAGCCCGCACGCCGAGTACAGCGGGGCCGGCACCGCAACCGCCGCGATGGCCACCGCCACCACCCGGGCCGGCCTCGACCTCGCCGCCCGGCTCGGCGCCAGCGCCCTCGTCCACCCCGGCCTCGACCAGGACCAGGCCGACCGGCTGACCGCCGCCGCCCGCGCCGCCGGTGTAGGACAGGTCCTGGACCTGGCCACCGACGTCGCCTGGACCCGCACCGTCGGACCGACTCTCGACCAGTGGTGGCAGGGCATGCCCTCCCGCCAGCGCCGCGACATCCGCCGCCGCTGGCGCCGCGGCACCGAAGCCGGCCTCGTCCTCGACCCGCTCACCACCAGCCGCGGAATCCTCGACTTGGTCCCCGCCTTCGCCCCGCTGGCCGCCGGCACCGCCGACCGCCACGGCACCCGGCTCTACGGCAGCGACATGTTCGAGCAGCTGCTCGCCGTACCCGGCACCGTCCTGCTCGCCGCCCGCCACGACGACCGCCTCGTCGGCGGGATCTACGGCTGGCTGTACGACGGCTGCCTTTACCTTTGGGCGTCCGGCCTCGACTATGACCATCCGCTCGCCCCGCTCGCCTACACCTGGCTGATGTGCGAGTCCGCCCGCTGGGCGATCGACCAGGGCGCGATCCTCATCGACGCCGGCCGCGCCAACCACCTCGCGAAGCTCCGCCTCGGCCACCGACCGCGCATCCTGCGCACCGTCGTCCACCTGATCGGCCAGCAGCCCGCCACCGAACGCGCGCTGCGGCGGCTGTCCGAGCGCCTGGGCGACCAGGCCGCCCCGTACCTGCCGACGGCGGCCCGCTGGTGAACACCGCCGTGCCCGCCGACCAGCCCGCCTCGCCGCCACGAACCGGAAGGACCAGCATGATTCCCACCGACACCCCGACAAACGACATCCACGACGAGGGGGTGCTCCTGGTGCTGGGGTCGGGAGACCGGGCGTACAGGTCGTACTGCCTCGCCTCCGCCGCCGGCCGCAGCCCGCTGGTCCTGGTGAACGCCACCGACCCGACCTGGCAGTTGGACTACGTCCGCGACCACGAGGTGGCCCACCTGGGCGACCTGGAGCAGCTGCGCTGGGCGGTCGCCCGCCTGACAGAGCGGCACACCGTCAAGGGCGTGGTGACGTGGGACGAGTACGCGCTGGTGCCGGCCGCGCACGTCGCCGCCGACCTCGGCGTGCCCGGCCAGTCCTCGGCCACCGCCGCGGCCTGCCGCAACAAGTCCGCCTCGCGGGCGGTGTGGGCGTCGGAGGGTGTGCCGTCCGCCCAGTCGATCCGGGTCACCTCCCTAGTGACCGCCGCCCGCGCGGCCCGCCGCATCGGATACCCCGTAGTCCTCAAGCCGAGCGCGCACGCGGGCAGCATCGGCGTGATCAAGGTCGAGAACCCCGACGACCTGCCGGGCGCGTTCGCCTACGCCAGCGGCCGGGCCGAGGACCAGGGCGAGGAGGGAAGCGGCATCCTCGTCGAGGAGTACCTGGCCGGCCCCGAGGTCTCGGTCGAGTGCGTCACCGTGCACGGCATTACCATCGCCGTCGCCGTCACCCGCAAGGAACTCGGACCCGAGCCCCACTTCGAGGAGGTCGGCCACGTCGTGTCCGCCGGCGACCCGCTGCTCGCCCAAGTCGGCCCGGTCGCCGAGGCCGCCCTGGACGCCCTCGGCATGAACTCCGGCGTCTCCCACGTCGAGATGCGCCTGACCGCCGACGGCCCCCGCCTGATCGAGGTCAACGGTCGCATCGGCGGAGACCTCATCGGACACCTGGTACGGCTCGCCACCGGCATCGACCTCGCCGCTGCGGCGGCCGACATCGCCCTCGGCCGCGAACCCGACCTCACCCCCACCCGCTCGGCCGCCGCCGGCGTCCGCTTCCTCTACCCGGCCACCTCCGGCACCGTCCGCACCGCCCGCCCCCGCCCCGAACTGGGCAACCCCGCCTGGCTGGAGCGCCTGGTGTGGGAGTGCGAGCCGGGCCGGCAGGTCCTCCTGCCCCCGGCCGGCGACCTCGGCACCGCGCGCCTGGGGCACCTGGTGGTCACCGGCGCCGACGCCGCCCAGGTCCACGAGCACCTCGCCCACGCCGAGGGACTGCTCGACATCGCGGTCGCCCCTGCCCCGACCGAGGGCTGACCACCTGAACGGCGGCGGGCCCGGCGCACTGCTCTGCTCGCGCCGGGCCCGCCCCGCGACCGTATCCGCTCGCCTGCGCCGCCGACACCCCCACACCCAAGCTGACCACCGAGAACAGGAACGTGGACCTCCCCTCCTACGCCACCGCCCTCGCCGCCCGCCTGCCCGGCGCCTGGACGGCCGAGCACCACCAACACCTCGATGCGGACATGGCCGACATCCTCTCGATGCTCGCCCTCGGCCCCATCCGGTTCGCCGACTTCCGCAACGCCTCCGTCCTCACCAGCCCCGACCGGCCGATCGGACTCCTCGTGGTCGAGGAGCAGCACAACACCGGACACAGCTACACGATCCGCTCGACCGCGATGACCGACGGCAACTCCTACACCCAGCACGCGGTCGATGGGGAACAGCTCGAACTCTCCGTCCCCGCCGACCCGGCGACCGCAGCAGCCGACATCGAGCACACCCTGCTGCCCCTCCACGACCGGCTCCAGGCCCGCCACCGGCTGGCCCTCCTCGAAGAAGCCCTCCGCGGAGCCCAACAGGCCCTCGACCACTGGGACTCGATCTCCGACGGTCTCTGAGACGAAGAAGGCTGGCCGCTGGACGAGCAGCTCTACGACGACGGCAAAGTCCGCCGCGACGCCGCCGCGCTCGCCCACCTCCAGCGGGTCCTGCCCCACGTCGACGCCCTCCTCCAAGACGGCCGCGCCGCCCACTGGCTCCTGCCGCCCGGGCGGGAATCCGACCGCGCCGGCTACTACCTGCGCACCCTGGCCAGTGCCTTCGAGGACGCCAACCGGATCCTCGACCAGTGGAAGCCCACCCTGCAGTGCCACAGCCGGCCGGACGGGGCACCGATCGAGCCCGGCCACACCGCCGCGGTGGAGGAACGCAACGCGGAGTTGTGGTCGACCATCGACACCTGGCGCGAAACCGGCCCGGCCCTCGCCGCCCTCCTGCGCGGTGCCGCCGTCTCCACCGCGCCGGCCAGCCGCGCCGCCGCTGCGGAAGCGCGCTCACCCCGAATCCCCTTGGCGGCCTCCGCCCTCGTCGTGCAGGTCCTGCGCGCTGAACACGCACTGCCCGCCCCACCCCGAGCACCCCGCAGGTGACATCGGGCGCTCGCCGCGCAGCAGTCGGCGAAAGACGAGACAATCACAGCCACGTAACGACTGGCAGTTTCGGGAATAAACTCGACCAACGCATGGTTTGATCCGCCATCGCTACGAAAGGGCTGTACTTGTCGGATTCGCCGAGACCTCATAACGGCCATGGCCCCAACGACTCCGAGCCGGCTGACCTCCCGCCGCTCGACCGCATCGAGTTCTCGATCCCCGACTTCCCCACCCTCTCCCAGGACAAGCCCGTGATTCGGGCGGTCCCGCACCACGATGAACTGAACCCCCGCGGCATCGTGATCACGTGCGAGGAGTGCAAGGCCGGCCGCGACTGGCTGCTCCTCAGTATCCGCCGGCATGTCTTCGTCCGCTGCCGCTGCGGCCACGAATGGCTCGAGGATGACCTGACGGTCGAGTACTTCGAGCAGCACTACTCGACGCCCACCGCCGCGTGGGATGACTTCGAGACGGCCATGGCCTCGACCGGCTACGACGGCTCCTGGGCGGGGATGTACCTCAACTAACGAGTTCTGGCGCAGCACAGGTGGCGCTGAGGAGGACGCTCTGTGTCAAGGACCGGGCGCTCAAAAGTCGGACATACCGGGTGGCGACGGCTTTGATTTCGAGAACCCGTAAGCTGCGCGTGAGCAACTGCGGGTTACCTCCTGGACCACTTCGCGGCTGTGCTGACCAGCGACAGGCTCCAGCAACGGCCATACGCACTCAGGTGGATCTTGGTCGTTAAGCCGCCGCGTGAGCGGCCGATCGCCTCACCCGCGGTTCCCCGCCACCCGTCGGTTGCCCGGCCAGTGCTGCGGCTTGTGCCGGGTGCGGGTGGTGAGGTGTGAAGGGCGCTGGTAGCAAGGGGGCGCGCGCGTACGATCGTCGAGTCAACCAGATGTCCCAGTCGATGCTCCCTGCCGCGCTCCTAGACCTGGACCCGCTCCAGGGCCATCTGCCAGGTACCGTCCGCTATCGTCGGACAGCATGGAGACGGTGGGGGCTGACGTGTCAGAGCACGGGGTGGCGTTCGCGGGGGTGCCACCGGTGTTCGACGACCGCACCCGGGACGCCTGTGTGGTGGTACCGGGCATCATGGGCAGCGTCCTCGAGGACACCGCCACGGGCCGCCCGTTGTGGGGCGCCGACCTTTCGATGCTCACCGGCGCGCTAAGCGGCGAGACCCTCTTCGCCGCCTTGCACGCGGACGAGCGGGAGCAGGCCGCCGACGCCGACACCGCCCGGCGGGCGCCGCTGACCCGCATCCGCGCCACCGGGCTGCTCGCCAAACCTTGGTGGCTGCCCGTCTTCCAGGGCCTCGACCCGTACAGCGAGGCGACCAAGGCGCTTCAGGGGGTCACGCTGGCGCCGGAGGCGGTGGCGCCGTTCCCCTACGACTGGCGGCTGGCGGTCGCCTACAACGGCGCGCTTCTGGCCCGTAGGGCCCGTGCGCACCTGGAGTGGTGGCGCGAGCGTGTGGCGGCGGTGCCCGGGTGGCGGGCGGCCGGCGCGGCGCGGCCGCGGCTGGTGTTCGTGGCGCACTCGATGGGCGGGCTGGTGGTGCGGGCCGCGTTGGAGCAGGACCCGGAACTCGCGGCCGACACCCGGGCGGTGGTCACCGTCGGGACGCCGTTCCTGGGCTCGGCGAAGTCCGTCCTGGCGCTCAACCTCCTGCACACCCGGGCGAAGCCGGAGCGGCTGGTGCAGCGGGTGCAGGCGATGGCGGCGACCCTGCCTGGTGTCCACGACCTGCTGCCCGGCTACCGCTGCCTGGACCGGGGGTTGGAGGTGGACCGCCTCGTCGCAGCCGATGTCGCCCGGTTCGGCGGAGACCGGGACCTGGCCGCCCGCTCCCTGGCCGAGCGCGCACGCCATCGTGGAAGCGGGTTCGTGCTGCCGGGGCACCGGGCGGTCGTCGGCGAGGCCCAGCCGACCGTACAGACCCTGGAAGAACAACGCGCCGGTCTCCCGGTCGTCGCGGGCCGCCACCACGCCTTCGACATCGGCGACGACGGTGACCTCGTCCGCGATCCGGCCACCGGCATCCCCGCCCGCCGCGACGCCTCCGGTGACGGCACCGTCCACCTGCCCTCCGCCCGCACCGACACCGAGGCCGTCCACTACGTGTTCGGCCAGCACGGCACGCTGATGTGCCATGACGAGGTGCTGCGGCAGATCCGCCGCATCGCGCTGGAGCGCCCGCAGGGCACCGACCTCGGCGACGGCACCGGCGACGGGCCGGGCCTGGAGACCCCCCACCTCGGCGGGACGCTCGGACAGCCGCTCACTCTCACCGCTACCGGCCTCGACACCCCGGCCGGGGTGAGCCTGAGCGTGCGCTCGGCGACCACCGGCCGCCCCGGCCACCCCCTGACCCTGCGCCGCGACCTCGACCGCACGGACGGGTCCCTGTCGGCCTACTTCACCGCGGACGCCCCGGACCTGTACCGGGTCACCCTGGACACCGGCCGGCACACGCCCCTGACCCAACTCATCCTCGTCACGCCGCCTAACGCCTGAACTTGGTAGCCGATCCATGAGCACCCCCGCAGCAGCAGGTGACACCCCGCCCGCAGACACCGGCCACGACACCGCGGGAGCGTCCCCCGAAGGCGGCGGCATCGAGCTCTTCCCGATCAACTTCACCTCTTACCAGCACGATCTCCTGCCCGACCTGGACACCGAGACCCACGTGCGAGCCATCACCGACCTACTCGCCCCCTACGGCGTCCGCACCACCCCGTGGGCCGTGTCGCCGGACGAACGAAACCGGCAGGCAGTCGAGGAGCGGCTCGGCGCCTGGAAGCAGCCTGCCGCACCCGGCGGCAATACGGTGCTGTACTGGGTCGGCCACGGCAGCGCGGACCACCTCGCCCACCACCGCACCCCGGCACCAATCGACGACGGCGTCACCCCGCAGGAGATCGCCCGCGCGATCGGCAGCCGCCAACTCCACCCCGGCAACGCCGACAGCTGGGCGATCGTCATCCTCGACGCCTGCTTCTCCAAGAGCTTCGCCCGAGCCGTCCACAAGGAACTCTTCACCCATTACGACGACGCCGCCCGATACCTGCTGCTGTCTACCGCCGCCAAGGGGTACGCCGAACTCGGCGCCTTCGCCGAGGCCCTCGGCCGGGCCCTGCACACCACGTTCCCCACCCAGCGTGCCATCGGCCTGTCCGCCCTCGGACGCGCACTCGCCGGCCGCCTCAGCGGATTCGTCGACGACCTCACCATCGACGACGACCGCGACCAGCTGGTCCGCCTCGTCCCCACCGCCGCAGCCTCAGTCTCAGCCCCACTGGACCAGCTCGCCGAGCTCCAGGCCGTCATCGACCAGTTGCCCGTCGACGAGCAGCGGCACTTCATCCCGAAGGCGTCCGGTGCCGAACTCGGCGAACTTGCCTGGTACTTCCACGGCCGCACCCTCCAACGCGACCGGATCCTCCGTTGGCTCACCACCGCCACCAGCGGCGCCCTGGTCGTCACCGGCCCCGCCGGCGCCGGGAAATCGGCCCTCCTCGGTCACATCCTCCTGCACACCAATAACCGTCTGCGCGACATCCTCATCCGCCACGGCCACCTCCAGCGCCTCCCCGCTGGAACCCCCTGCCCGGACGACCCATTCGATCTCACCGCCCACCTTGCCGGGCTCACCCCGGCCCGCACCCTGTACCTCGTCGCTCGCGCCGCCGGCCTCACCGACCTCGCAGACCTGGCTGCTGACGGACAGCCCCCTGCCGACCTCACCAGCCGCCTCCTCGCCGCACTTCGCGCCCGCCAGGAGCCGCTGACCCTGCTGTTTGACGCCCTCGACGAAGCCGAGCAACCCCTCGTCATCGCCGACCAGATCCTGCGTCCCCTCGCCGCTCTCCCCACCGTCCGCCTGATCATCGGCACCCGCCGTTCCACCCGCGAAGGCCCCGACCAACCAGCGCCCGATGACACAGATCTCCTCGACACCCTGCGGCCCCGACCGGCTGAGGCCGACGGAGGCCAGGTGGTTGACCTGCAGTGCGTTGAGGTGGCACAGGATCCGGAGGCCCTAGCTGGATACCTTCGCGCCAAACTTCACTCCGCCAAGCGCCGACGCGCCCTCGATGCCGAAGACGATCACATCGAAGAAGCCGTCCAACGCCTCGTCGTTGACCACTCCCACAATGGCGCCGAACCCCAGCAGTTCCTCTACGCACGCCTCGCCGCCCATGAACTCCTCAACGACCCGGAGCTTCTGGCCGACCCGAGCCCGCTGGTCGGCCGCACCCACCGCCAACTTTTTGCCCGCGCCTTGGAACGCCTCCACCGCACCAACCCCAATTACACCTCTTTGCTGAAGGCCCTTGGCCTCGCCCAAGGCCGAGGCATGCCCGACCAGGACGGTATCTGGGCCACCGCCGCCAACGCCCTCGCATCCGTCCCCGCCCAGACGAGGGCCAGCATTTCCGGCCTACTCGAGGACGCTGCCCCCTACCTCGCCCTCGACCAGGAACACGAACAGAGCGTCTACCGCCTCGCCCACCGCACCTTCACCGAACACTTCGCCACCGCCCCCGACACGGGCCAGGCCCACGCCGCCATCACCACCGCCCTGGCCTGCCACACTCGCGAGAGCCTCCAGCAGCTGGGCGCGCCTGGCGCCACCTCGCTGCCCTCGGACATCAGCCCCTACATTCGCCGCCACCTCGCCACCCACGCCCGCCTCGGCCACACCGCCGCAGCCCTGAACGTCCTCGCCGACCATCCCGATGTCCTCGACAACCTCGACCTCACCAGCATCACCACCAATGCCCTCCGCCACGGCATCGCCTCGAACGCGCTGCCACCCGCCATCGCCGGCACCGTCCTCCTCCAGCACCACGCCCGCGACACGAACCCTGACCATTGGCCCGGCACCGTCACCGCGTGGCGCCGCTGGTGGCGCCGACTCGGCACCACCTACATCCAAGGCACCCCGCCCCCCAGCGAACCCCATACCCACAACAACGCTCCCTGGCCCCCCAGCCTTACCGCAGGAACCGCTCGGGCGCGCCAACTTCACCTCCAACTCACGGGCCACACCACCGAGGTGTGGTCGATAGCGGCGTTCACCGCGCCGGATGGCACTCCCCGCCTCGCTTCGGCCGGTGCCGACCGAACGGTGCGGATCTGGAATCCCGCTACCGGTGCGCAGTTGGGCCAGCCCCTCACTGGCCACGACGGTGGGGTGGGGGCGGTGGCGGCGTTCACCGCGCCGGACGGCACTGTCCGCCTCGCCACCGGCGGTATCAACGACCGAACGGTGCGGATCTGGAGTCCCGTCACCGGTGCGCAGTTGGGCCGGTCACTCACTGGCCACGACGATGAAGTGCGGGCGGTGGCGGCGTTCGCCGCGCCGGACGGCACTGCCCGCCTTGCGTCGGCAAGTGCTGACGGGACGGTGCGGATCTGGAATCCCGCCACCGGTGCGCAGTTGGGCCGGTCACTCACTGGCCACGACGATGAAGTGCGGGCGGTGGCGGCGTTCGCCGCGCCGGACGGCACTGCCCGCCTTGCGTCGGCAAGTGCTGACGGGACGGTGCGGATCTGGAACCCCGCCACCGGAGCCCAGTTGGGCCAGCCCCTCATCTGCCACGACGGTGGTGTATCGGCGGTGGCAATGTTCACTGCCCCCGACGGCACCCCCCGCCTAGCCACCGGCGGCGACGACGGGACAGCGCGGATCTGGAATCCCGCTACCGGCGCCCAATTGGGCCAGTTCGTCACCGGCCGTACCCACGGGGTGTGGGCGGTGACAGTGTTCACCGCGTCTTTGGGCACCCCCCTGCTCGCTTCGGCCGGTGCTGATGGGACGGTGCGGATCTGGAATCCTGCTACCGGTGCGCAGTTGGGCCGGTCACTCACTGGCCACGACGGTGGGGTGGGGGCGGTGGCGGCGTTCGCCGCGCCGGACGGCACTGCCCGCCTCGCTTCGGCCAGTGCCGGCCGGATGGTGCGGATCTGGAATCCTGCCACCGGTGCGCAGTTGGGCCGGTCCCTCACTGGCCACGACGGTTGGGTGGGGGCGGTGGCGGCGTTCGCCGCGCCGGACGGTACTGCCCGCCTTGCGTCGGCAAGTGCTGACGGGACGGTGCGGATCTGGAACCCTGCCACCGGAGCTCAGTTGGGCTACTTCTTCACCGGCCGTACTCACAGGGTGCGGGCGATGACGGCGTTCACCGCGTCCGACGGCACCCCTCGCCTCGCCACCGGCGGCGACGACGGGACGGCGCGGATCTGGAACCCCGCCACCGGAGCTCAGTTGGGCCACTTCTTCACCGGCCGCACTCACGGGGAGCGGGCGGTGGCGGTGTTCACTGCGCCCGACGGCACCCCCCGTCTCGCCACGGCTGGCTTCGACGGGACGGTACGGATCTGGAACCCCGCCACCGGAGCTCAGTTGGGCCAGCCCTTCATCGGCCGCATTCACGGTGTGCGGGCGATGACGGCGTTCACTGCGCCCGACGGCACCCCCCGCCTCGCCACGGCCAGTGGCGACCGAACGGTGCGGATCTGGAACCCCCGCACACGAACAGGACACGTGCTTCCCTTGGCGGATGAAACCTATGAACTGGGAGCGGGCCACGGCCTGCTCATCGCAAGCACCACAGCGGGCTACCTCGTGATCGATGTGTCGTCCATACCCACTAACACAGCATGATCGCCAGGACAGTGTTGGCCGTCTTCGACGCTCCGCGCGGCGGCGTACGGTATGCGGTGTGCGGCGCTATCCTCGCCGAACTGCATAGGGGCCACAGTCGGCACCGGAAAGATGCGCCGGATCGCGCAGCTCCATGCTGGCGCGGCCGGACTTGATCCCTGTTTCGGCCCAACCGTGCCGCCGCGCCTGGGCTGTATCGGGCTCGGGGTGGTTATCTGGGTGCGGTGATGGTGGCCGTTGCCGGGCTTCGGCGGCGGCTCGGCGTGGACGGTGCGATCAGCCGGCGGGAGGGTGCTTTCCTTGCCAGGAATACGACGCGCCACGAATAAGTGCTCTCCGCCGATATGAACCGGCGGGCCGCAGCCGCGGCCGGTGCTCGGACGGTCCCTGACCCGGCTCGGGTGGACTCCGCGAAACGACACGAAGGGGCGGCACCGCGATTTCTCGCGGTGCCGCCCCTTCGCCGTTGCCCCCACGGGGTGCCGCACCTACCGATCGTGGCGGCGGGCGAAGCCGCGCCCGTCCCTCTCGACCTGGCCGGAGCTCAGCAGCCGGGCAAGGCTGAGCCGTACGACGGCGACCCGCAGGCCGAGGTCGGCGGCAAGATCGTCGGGTGTGGCCGCGCCGGAGGCCAGTGCGGCGAGCACAGCGCGGTCGGCGTCGGCATCGAGCCATCTGCTCACGCGGTGCAGTGCGAGTGCGGACACCCCGCACGCGGCGAGCTCAACGGCGGCCCATGCGCTGTCGTGGCGCAGGCCCGCCACGACGGCGACGGCACCGGATAGGGCGGTGAGGGTGATGAACACGGCCGCCACGTCGCGCAGGCCGCGGCGGGAGATGTTCGGGTTGGTGGTCACAGAACCTCCTGGGGCAGTGGAGCGTAGCGGGACTGGGAGAAGAAGTCGCAGTCGGTACGGGGAGGACGGATTCGGCAGATCCCGCACGGGCGCTCGGATTTGCCGGGGACAACGTGGTGGTGGCAGAAGGTTCGACCACCACCGTCGGCGCGCACCGGGTGGGCGACGACGAGTTCGGCGAGCTGGCCGGGATCGCTCCACCCGCAGTAGCCCTCGCGGGTATGGGGCCGCCCGTGTCCGCCATCGATGCCGCCGACGGCCAGCAGGTAACGGTCGGAGGGGGCGAGGTAGGCCAGCACGTGGTAGCGGGTCCGCTCACCCGCACTGTTCGCGGGACCGTAGGCGGTGCCGAACGCGCGGGTGATGCCGACGCGGTCACCGCGCAGGTCGATGGTCTCGGGTTCCAACGGGCCTCCGTGGTCGCGGTGCTCGACGCGGGGTGCGCCGATGACTGGGCCGCCGGGCCGGGGCGCGGCGGCGTGCGAGGAGGCGGTGGTCAGCAGTGCGGGCAGCGCTGCCGGGGAATCCGGCGCTCAGAGGGCTCGACGACGGCCGGGACACGGACAAGCAGGGCCCGCGCGACGACCAACTGGAGGGTCATCAGGAGCAGCCCCACGCGGACGGCGGCGTGCTCGCTGAGCAGCAGCGCGTCGAGGGCCAGGCCCACGGCGGCGGCGCTGATCAGGTACTCAGCGAGGGCGAGGCGACGACGGGCAGGCAGGCGGAGAGTACGAGGGATGGCGCGTCCTTTCAGGAGGGCGACGAGGGGGTGGTGGCCGGGCGGGGGGTGGAGCGGTCGACCATGGAGGTGAGAAGGTCGATCACCAGCTCGGCGGGCGTGTGCCGGTTGAAGGTGGCCCGCCAGCCGGGCTGCCGGGCGGTGCCGTGCAGCGCGATGATCCAGGTGCCGACGTGTCGGTTGTCCGGCTGGTAGCCGACGTAGACCTGGGTGCACGGCGACGCGGCGTGCAGGCCGCCCTCGGCGTCGATCACCCAGGACCAGCCGTGCTCGTAGAGGAAGGTGCTGATGGCGTTGGGGTTGCCCTCGCCGAGCGGCCAGGTGCGGTGGGCGATGGTGTCGCCGGGACGCAGGCCGCGGACAACGGGAGCGGAGATCACGACGGACAAGGGAGGACCCTCCTTCGGGCTGGCGCTGCGAGGTCGTCCATGTTGACTTGGACTGCCCCGATTTGCGTAGTCCTTTCAAGGGGTTGCTGTCTGCCGTAGGCGAACATGCCGAAGACCCAGGAGATCGGCGAGCTTCGCTGCGCCGACGCAGACCCGCACGCCTTCACCGGCAACCACCGGTAGTCGCACCGGGTCACCGAGCACCGGATTGCCCCGGCCCCGCCCGCAGGAGCGGCACAGCCACCGCAGCGAGCGCGCCGGACCGGGGGCGGTTCTCCGCCGCGCCCATGGCTCGGTGGGCGTCTCAGCGTGTCCTGCGGATGGCGTCGGTCGCCGCCTTGGCGATGGCGGCGGGGGCGCTGGAGGGCCGGGGCAGGTGGAGCAAGGTGGTCCCCGGTAGGTGGCGGGACTCCTTGTCGAGGGTGAGCTGGAGTACGGCGCAGCTGGCAGTGGTGAGGCGCCGGATGCGGGTGACCGCGTTGGCGGTTTCGTCGGGGGTGTACTTGGCGTCGGTGACGATCACCAGGAGGCGGCCGGCACCGGGGCGGCTGAGGTCGAGGCCATGGTCGAGCGCATCGAGGGCGTCGCCCAGGTTGTGGCTGGCGCCGCGGGCGTCGAACGTCGTCACCCGCGCCGGTGCCCGGTGGCTGGGCCTGGTCAGTGCGGTCAGATGCGTGTCGTAGGCGATGGTGGCGGTGCGGGAGTCGGGGTCGGTCAGGGCCGCTGCACGGGCCACGATCCAGGCAGCGGACGCGACGGGACCGCAGGCGGCGCGCATGGAGCCGGAGACGTCCACCGCGATCCCCACCCGCAACGGCGGGGTGGGAGAGTGGCGGCGCCGGGTGGCGGTGAACGGTTCTGCGGTGGGCACCGCGCCGGCGGCGTGCTGGGCGTCGCGGGCGAGGGCCTGGCGCATGTTGAGGCGGCCGGGCGGGGTCGGGCTGGTGGTCCGTTCCTCGGTCCGCTCGCGATAGGCAGCGGCCCGGAGGGCGCGGCTCAGGCGCGCCGCAGCGGATTGCTCAGCGGTGGTAGGCCGGCGGGTGCCGGTGACAGGATTGCCGTAGGGTGCCGGTGTGCCGTCGGCGTTGACGGTGCCGCCGCCGGAGTTGAAGACCGACTTCGCGGTGGCGGCGGCCTTACGTCGCCGACTGGCCTGCTGGGCACGGTCCTTGGCCTGTGACCTTGCCCGGGTGGCCAGGGCGTTGTCCGCGGCGGCCTGTGCGGCGAGGTCGGCACGGTCGTTGGCGGCCATGCTGTCCATGACGACCCCCGCAGCAGCGGACAACAGATCGGTGAGGTCCTCCGGCGGGGCGGGCAGGGACGGTGCAGCGGCGTCCAGAGCCTCGCACCAGTCCCGGGCGTGCGCGAGCATGGCCGTGGCGTCGTGGTCGGCGCACCGGTGTGCTGCGGTCCAGATGCCGGTGAGGGTGGCCAACAGGTCGGCGCCCAGGACCTGTTCGCACAGGGTGGCGACGGCTCGGGTCTCGCCGGCATCCAGGATGCCGACGTCACGGCGGCCGAGGATCAGGGCCGCCACGCTGGCGGCGTGCTCGATGCCCTGGAAACTCGGGTTGGCGATGTCGGGCATGACCAGGGTCCGAGTGCTGGTGCGCAGGTAGGTGCGGTCGGTGGGCCGCCTGGTCAGGTGGGCGCCCTCGACACGGCTCTCCTCAAGCAGGAGCGCGGCCTGGACGACACGGGAGTCTGCGTCGGCCAGCTCCGTCCAGGCGGAGTGGGCCGCGTGGGCGGCCTCGTGGACGAGCGCTCCCCAGGCGGCGGGATAGCGTTCTTCGTCGCCCACGATCCGCGGATGGACTTCGTGGGGTTGGAGGGGGGCGAACAGCTCGGCATCGAACTCGACCTCCCCCAGGCCGGGGAAAAACGCGGCCGGTGCGCCGCTGCGGGTACCGGGGCGGCAGGTGACGAGCAGGTCCTGGCGGCCGGACAGGGCGACCAGGCGGTCGCCGAGCTCGGCTCCAACGCGCAGCCACGCGGCCGGGGAGGAACGGGGCTGTGCGGGTGGAGCACCGTCGTCGTCCCAGCGCGCGAGGTCGGCGGCGTCGTCGGGCGCGGTGGCGGAGGACTGGACGTGGTGGTGGGCGCTCATCGCTGGCGGCCCCGGTTCGCGGAGGCGGTGCTGCCCGGGGCCTGCCGGGCGGCTGGAGCGGTCGCGGCGGAGAGCTGCTTGCCGAGGGTGAGGGGCGCGAGCTGCTTGACCCCGACAGCCTTGCTGACGGCCTCGGCGACGGCGTCGCGGTCCTCGATGGGCGCGATTCCGACCAGGTTCGCGAGCGCTGCCCGGGTACCGAGTACGGCCTCCGTCTTCTGGTAGCTGAGCAGCTCCCGCAGCTGGGGCGCCCAGCCCAGCTCTCCGACTTCAACCTGCTTGGCGAGGTTTCGGGCAACCCGGACCACCCGGGCATCGATCCGCAGCGCCAAAGCCAGGTCGTAATCCGTGCCGACCTGGATCTGCACGCTGAAACGACTAGCGAGCGCCTCCGTCAAAACCGCCCCGTGGACGCCTGGATTGTGGCCCGCCACGACGAAGAAGCCGGCCTTGGCCTGGATGGTCTCGCCCTTATGAGCCTTGACCTGGATCTGCCGGCGTCCGTCCATGGCCGGGTACAAGGACGCCATCACTTTGGGGGAGATCAGAGTGGCGTCGTCGATCAGCAGGGCACGGCCCTCGGTCATCGCGGTGACCAACGGGCCGTACTGGAAGACGTACTTGCCGTCATCGTCCTGCGTGTACTCGCCGATCAGATCGCCGACCGTGGTGTCGCCGTCGCCAGCGACGGTGAGCAGGTCGGGGAAAGCGGCCTCCACCAGGGACGTCTTGCCGGTGCCCGGGGGACCGTAGAGCAGCACCGGTATGTCGGCGTCGCGTAGACGCGCCAGCGCTTCGACGTCGGGAAGGTCGGCCAGCTCTCGGGGGTGGTAGAGCTGTCCTCCCGCGCGGCGGATCGGGCCGGTCTGCTTCGGTGCGGGTGCGGGTGCGGGTGCGGGTGCGGGTGCGGGTGCGGGTGCAGGTGCAGGTGCGGTCGTGCGGGCCGTGGCTGCAGCAGCGCGGGGAGAGTGGGTTCCCGGTGGACTGATTACCGGGGTCCGCCCGGCTGCAGCGGTCTTCGCGTTCGCGCGGAACTGCTTTCCGGTGCCGACCCGGTCGGCCTCGCCGCGTTTCACCAGCGTCTCGACCGCTTGCACGACGGCACCGCTGGAGTGGCCCAGCTCCTTGGATATTTGCCCGGTGGTGAGCGCGTCCGCCGGCCGGTCGGCCAGCAGGCGGGCGATCTTGGCCCGCAGCTCGCCGGGCCTGGCGTGTGCTGTAGCGGTGGGCGGTGCGGGGTTGGTCAAGCGGGGAACCTCCTAGGGGTTGACGCAGGCGGGTGCACCGCACCCCGGTGATCAGCGGACGGGCTTCCGCGGGGGCGGTGGGGCAGTGGTGGCCGGGGAGCTGGGTGTAGGTGCAGCCGATGTCGGCGCGCTGCCGGAGAGGGCGGCGGCCCGCCGCTCCGACGGGGTGGCCCGGCCGTCGGCGGTGACCGGGGTGACGATGGCGACCTTCCGGTCGGTCGCGTCGAGGTGGAGGCCGGTGGTGCTGCGCAGCAGGGGTTCAGGGGAGGCGAGGTCGCGGCAGAGGGCGGCAGCGAGGCGTGAGGGGGTGTTCGCGCTGATCTCCGCTATCCAGTGGCCGAGCACGCGGTGGCACGTGATGCGGGCGGCAGGCTTGCCGCGCAGGTCGTGGAGAGCTGTGGGGACGTCGCAGTGGGCGGCGACGTAGCCGTCGGGAGAGTGGAAGGTGACGGCGCCGCGGGGCTCGACGGCGTTCCTCCACCCGGCCTCGGCCAGGGGCAGGAAGCCCAGGCCGAGGACACCAGCCTGGAACGGGCTGCGCGAATCCGGTCCGGCTTCCTCCAGCATGGCGAGTGCCTCGTCGACGACGCCGGCGATCAGCTCGGGCGGGACCAGATCACCGCTGGTGATGCGCCAAGCGACGCTCGCTCCTCGGCGCTGGGCGCCCCAGATTCGCCAGGCGGCGCTCCGACGTGCCCAGTCATCGGTGTCATCGGGCCAGGCGACGCCGAGCCTGCCGCACGGGCTGGTCATCGACGTGTTGCCCAACGTCCAGCCCAGGGAGACGAGATGCCCCTTGATCTGCTCGGCACCGCCTCGGCCGGGGCCGGCATAGTGGCGGGGGGTCACGGTGACCAGGGCCGGTTCAGGGTCGGTTCCGTGCGACGGTTCGACGGTGATTGGGGCAGGAGCAGTCGGCAGTGGGTTCTCCAGGTCGGGCGGAAGGGTCGGGGCCGCCAGCAGAGGGTGCCACCGCGGCAGGGTGGCGGAGGCGGCGGGTTCGATCGTCACCCGGGCCAGGTGGTGGGCGGGGATCTCGCTGCGGCGGCGCAGTGCCGAGTCCGAGGCCAGCATCACCGAGGCCGTACGCAGGAGCGCCTCGGGAGCCCATGGCGAGGTGATGACGTCCCATGCCAGCTCGTAGCTGGTGTTGTTCATGCGGAAGGCGAGGGCGCGCTCGGGAAGCTCCGGCTGGTGCTGTACGGCGGTCTCACCGGCGGGTGAATGGATGAAGGTGCGCCACGGGCCCTGTTTGATCGTCCACCCGGCGTCGGAGAGGATCTGCGCGATGTCGTCGCCGGCCCTCCGGTCGGCCAGGACGCTGGCCGGGTCGTTGTCGAGTCGGCCAGCGGCGGCCAGGACGAGGCCGTGGGTGAGTTCGTAGGGCGTCCTGGGGCTGAACCACGCGCACCAGAGTTCCGTGGCGTCCGGCTCCCCGCTGTCGTAGGCGGAGAGCTTCCAGTAGTTGTGGAGGATGGTGCGGCCGAGGGGGAAGTCGCCTCGCTCCAGTTCCATGCGACGGCAGGGGCTGACGAGCACGGGTTCCTCGAGGGTGCTGTCCGGATTGTGCTCCCACCCGTACGCGCTGATGAGGTGGTCGCCCAGGTCACCGGGCGGAGTTCCGGAGCCGGCGAGTTCCAACGGGCGGACGGCGACCAATGGGTCGATCTCGGTCTCGGTGGTCAAGGAGGTCTCCGGGAGCAGGGGCACGGCGAGGCTGCTGATGAGTTCGGTCCGGCGCGGGCCGGAGGTCTCACCGACGCGGGGGGCTCGGAGGCCGGGGGCCGGAGCCCGGGCGGGCCGCCGACTCCGCAGTGCCCGCAGCAGCGAGAGCGGGGAGCGATCGGGTGACCGCCGCGACTCGGCGGGTGGAGGCGGTGAGGGACTGCGCGGTGACCGGGGTGACGACGACGACCTCGCGGTCGGTCGCGTCGAGGCGTAGGTGGTCGGAGTTTCGGATCAGGGGCGAGGGGTCGGCGACGGTCCGGCACAGCGCGTCGGCGAGGCGGGAGGGGGTGTTCGCGCTGATCTCGACCTCCCAGAATCCGAGCGCCCTCCGGCAGGAGATGCGGGCTGCCGGTCGCCCGCGCAGTTCGTACAGGGCATCCGGGGGGCCGCACCGCGCGCTGAGGAATCCGTCGGGCGACTCGAAGGAGGCAGAGCCCTTGGGCGTGACCTCACTGTTCCAGCCCGCAGCTGCCAGAGGCAGGAACCCGAGGCCGAGGACACCGGCCTCGAACGGTGCCCGGCCTGCGGTGTCGGCCTCCTCCAACATCAAGGCGGCCTCGTCGAGCAGACCGTCGATCACCTCCTGGGGGACCAGTCGCCACCCGGTGACCCGCCAGGCGACGCCCGCGCCGCGGCGCTGGGATCCCCAGATCCGCCAGGGCTCGTGCGACCTCTCGACCGCCCAGCCCCGCGGCTTGGTCGACTCGGTGGGCCAGGCGATCCCCAGCCGGCCGCACGCGCTGGTGAGGATGCCATCTCCGCGGACCCAGCCCTCGGCCTCGAGACGGTGCCGAAGGCGTTTGACGGCGTTGGCACTCGGACCGGCGTAGTGGCGCGGGGTGACCGCGACCAGCGCTGCTGCCGGGCTGGGCTGTCCGACTGCGGCCCCGTCCGGACCGGCCGACGCGAGCGCCTGGTCACCGTCGAGGCCGGGCAACGGACCTGTCCAGCGCGGGGGGAGTGCTGAGTGCGCCGGCGCGGTCGAGACCCGTTCAGCGTGGTGGGCGGGGATCTCGCTGCGGCGGCGCACTGCCGAGTTCTCGACCAATGCCGTCGCCGTGACGCGCAGGAGCGCCTCCGGTGTCCGGGGCGACATGGAGATCGACCAGGCCAGTTCGGAACTCGTGTTGAGCATGTTGAACGACAGCGCCCGCTCAGGGAGTTCGAAGGTGTGCGCGGCACCGGTGTTGCCGGTCGGAGTGATCATCCGGGCGCCGGGAAGGGGGTGCTCCCTCTCCTGCCAGCCGGCAGCGGTGAGCAGGTCGGCCGCGTCGTCCGCCTCGGCGCGTCCGGTCAGGACACTGCTGGGCTCGGTGTCCAGGCGACGGGCGGTCTCCAGGACGACGCCGTAGGTGAGTTCGTGCGGTGTCTGGGGGCTGAAGCACGCCCACCACAACCACTCGAAGTCCGGTGCCTCGCGGGCCGTGAGCATCCAGTTGTCGTCCAGCAGGAGGTTGCCGGACTGGAAGGTGCCGTGCTGCAGGCGAAGCCGGCCGCACGGGCTCTCCAGCTGGGGGTTCTCGCCGTCGCCAGCGATGCGCCACCCGTACTCGGAGGTGAGGTGGTGCAGGAGGTCGAACGGCGCGGTACCGGGCCCGGCGAGTTCCAACGGGCGGACGGCGACCAGGTCGTCGGCATCGGGTTCGGCGGGCAGGGGAGGTCTCCAGGAGCGCAGGGGCGGGGTCAGGACGGGCGGCGCCGCGGGGCCAGCACCGATGCGGCACCGGCGGTGCGCGGCTGGCCGGCGGACTGCGGCGTGGCGGGCAAGGGCCGGAGGCCGGCGCTGCGGGCGGCACCGGAGCGACCGTTGTGTGACAGCTGCTCCGTGACGGGCTGGGTGGTCAGCAGGTTCCGGTGGCGGGCCGGCAGCTGGTCTGCCCGGCGGACGGCGGGGCCCAGGAGGGCGCGGACGGCGGTGGTCAGCAGCGGCTCGGGGGCCATCGCGGTGAACCTGATGGTCCAGGTTCCGGTGTCGGCGGCGCCGGTCAGCATCACCTCGCTGCTGGGGGCCTCCAGCGGGAAGGTGAGGGCCGCGCGGCGGTCCGGGGCGGAGACCAGCTCGTAGCCGTCCCGGTGGTGTCCGGACCAGCCGGCCGCGAGCAGTTCCGCGCGGGCGTGGTGGCCGACAAGGCGGCCCGTGCTGGTGGGGAAGCCTGGGGTGTGGCGGGTGCCGGCGGCGGCTTCGTCGAGCAGGGCCCGGGTGATCTCGGCCGGCACCTGGTGGCAGAAGCCGATCGACCAGCCGATCCCGGTGAGGGACAGCGGGGCCGTGCCCGATCCGTTGGAGAGCGCGATGCCGGTGGTGCCGCTTACGAGGAATACGTGGGTGGGTGAGTTGTAGGGGCGGAACCAGCCGTGCTCGGTGGTGAGGAGGGAGGGCAGGTCGGTGTCGCCGGGCCCGGCGAGGTGGACGGGGCGGACGGCGAGGAGCGGGTCGGTGGGTGCGAGGGAGGCAGTGGGCACAGATCTCGTTCGGTCAGGGGGCCGGGACTCGGCCTCGGCCCGAATGCGGGATGGCCGGGCGCAGGGGCCCGGCGGAGAAGACGACGGCCGGTGCAGTGCCGGTGGGCAGGCTCGTGCGGGCAGTGGCCGCGCGGACCCGGCGGTGCCCGTCGTCGGCGGGCGGTCCGGGGCAGAGCCCGCGTTCCTCGACCAGCAGCAGTGCGTGGTCGAGACGGGGCAGGAGCCTGCGGCGGACCGTCTCGGCCGCTCGGGCCGGTGACCCGCTGACGCTGACGCCGAACGGCGTCAGGTCCTCCACCGTGCCGGGATCCGTGCCGGTGGGGACGAGCGGTGCGATCAGGTAGCGGCCCGGGCGGAGCGGGCGCGGGAGCACGACCAGCTCCCGGCCCTGGCTGTCACGCAGCATCCCGAGACGGTCGTTGACGAACTCCAGCAGGGCCCACTGGGTGATCCCGAGGTCCCAGAGCTGCTCGTACACCTCGGTCAGCGCCGCCGACCGGCTCACGTCCGCGAGCACCGGCTCCCACGTTCCGGGGAGCCGGCGGGCCACCTGATCGGTGAACGCCTCCAGGGCGCGGTCGTCCCTCACCGCAGCCGCCCCCGGTCCGCGACCGTGGGCAGCTGCGGTCCGGCCGGATCGGGCGAGGGGCCGCGGGAGGCCGGGGCGGTACCCGAGCGGGCGGCGCTGGAGCGGCCGGTGCTCGCCGCGACGACCTGCAAGTACGGCAGGTGCATCTCGGGCAGCGACCGGCGGGTCCGCAGCACCGGGGCCGGGTCGACGGCGGTGAGGGCCGCTGCCGTGACCAGGTACGACGGCGTGCTGCTGGTGAAGTCCGCGGACCAGGCACAGAACCAGTCGTCGATGCCCGCGGTGAGCGTCCACGAGGGAGGAGCCTGGCCCTCCAGCTCCTCGTAGCGCCCGAACTCGGCCGAGTTGTGCTGGAGCACGACCTTCGGGTCCGGCGCGCTGAAGGTGGTCCACACACTGGCGGTCCGGCTCGTCCAACCGTGCCGGTCCAGCTCGAAGGGCGAGACGTACTCGCTGTCGGCCAGCCGGGCGTCGCCGGTCACGGTCTCGGCGACGAGTCGGGTCACCTCGCCGAGGACCTCGGCTGGCGTCTTGTAGCTGAAGTTGGCCTTCCACGTGGGCATGCCCAGTGGGCCGGCCAGCGCGGTGATCTGCCAGGCGTCCCGGGTCCGCTCGGGAAGGTGTGCGACGCGGACGGTCCGGCAGTCGCTCTCCCACAGCTGGCCGCTGCGAAAGGTCGCGGACCGCCAGCCCGCCTCGCTGGTCAGGGCCGCTACCGCCCGCTCGACCTGGCCGGGCCCGGCCAGGTACAGCGGGTTGACGGCCACCGGGGTCTCCAGGCCGTTCCCGTCGGCGAGGAGTTCGGCCGCGGTCGGCAGCGCTGCGCGGGCCTCGGCTTCGCGCCGGTCGACCTCGGCCTGCTCGGCGAGGGCGCGGACGACCACCCGCTGAGGCAAGTCGTCGCTGGTGCGGACGAGCGGGCTGCTGTCGGCGACGGCGCCGTTCACGGCCGCGATCAGGTGCAGCGGCGTGCACGAGCTGAAACCTGCGGTCCAGCCCACGTCCGGGTCGCCCGATGCGACGCGCCAGGTGAAGCCGCTCTGCACATCGGAGGCCATCTCGACGGCCGGATCGACGAGCGGGCCGACCTCGTACTCGACCTCGCCGTCGTCCGAGGTGGTCAGCCAGCGGCCGTCGGCGCAGACCGTCGGCCAACCCGCCTCGGAATGAGCCTCGTTGGCGTCGGCGAGTGTGCCCTCCAGCGACACGAAGGTGCCCGTGGTGTCGCTGACCGCGTCGTACTGCAGGGAGTCGGAAAGCGCTCCGAGGAACGCCCCGACGATCTCCGGCGGGGTGGCTCGGCTGAATCCGCCGCGCCAGGTGGGGACGGCGAACGGGTCCAGGGCCGCGGTGACCTGCCACGACTGCTCCCGGTCGGGGCGGTAGCCGACGCGAACACGGTGGCACGGGCTGGTGGCGACCACCTCGGTGAGATACGGGCCGAGGGCCACAACCCGCCAGCCGCGCAGCGGCTCGAAGACGGCGTCGACGGCCTCCCGGTCGCCGGGGCCGGCGAGGTAGCGGGGGCGGACGAGGGTTTCGACGTCGGGATCGTGGTGCGGCAGATAGGCGTGGGGCAAGGGCGACAACTCCAGAGTGGGGGTGGTGCAGCGAGCGCCGGTGTCAGCGGCCGGGGCGCCGGCGGGTGCTGGGATCGGTGGCCGACGGCGGTGTCGGCGAGTTGGTCGGTGAGGGCTTGAGCGGTGCGACGCGATGCCGGGCCGCCTGGGCCCGAGTGGCTGCCGGAAGGGGCGCGGAGGTGTCCCGGGTCCACTCGTACGCGGCTTTGAGGTTGTCGAACTGCCCGTGGCGAACCGTGTAGGCGGGGCTCTTCTCGTCGGGCACCCGCCAGAAGAAGACCTCCGCCGTTGGGTCGGAGGTCTGCTGGGCGTCGGTGGCGATCACCCAGGTCTCGTACGGCGGTTCGTGGCGGCTGAAGGTGTCGTGGACCTCGAACCTCTCGCCGCTGCCACGCAAGAAGTCCTCCAGCCGCTCGGTCTCGGCATCCAGCGGATCGCTCCACCCCTTCGGCTCCAAGACCCTGCTGGGGTCCGCCCCGCGGCCCACCAGCCAGTTCTGCGCCAGCGGGATCAGTGCGTGGGAGGTCATGGTGGCCCGGACCGTGCGGGTGCCCGGCGGCGACGATCTGCGGTGCACCAGGCCGCTCGTCGTAGGAGGCGTATGCGTCGAGGAGGAAGTAGTCGTGCGACCGCGCTCCTGGGCGGTGCGGGGTGTCCGACGCCCACTGCTTCGCGATCATCCACAGCGAACTCTCGGGGTGGAACAGCCGGTTGATGGTCCGGGCCGACTCGGCATCGGCCGCGTCGAACTCGTCGAGGTCGAGTTCGTCGTGGGCGTCGTGGAAGGAAGCGATGTACAAGGGCGAGGGTGGTCTTTCTGGTCAGCGGCGAGGGACGGACCGGTGGCCGGGGGCGGTGGATGGCGGTGGAGCGGTCCAGGGGATCGGTGTCGAGCGGACCGTGGGGGGCACGCCGGCCCCGGTCTCGGAAGGACCGTGGCGGTGCCGGACCGATGCCGGGGACCGGCAGGCCCGGGGGCGGGCGTTCGCTTCCTGCTCCGGGCCGAGGCCGGGAATCTGGGGTTGGAGCGGCTCGGTGGTGCGTTCCGGTTGATGTTGTTCGAAGAGGCGGGCGGCCTCCGTTCACCAGGACGCGGCGAGATCGCCGTTGTCTTGTACGGCTCGGCACTGGGCGCGGTGAGCCCCCAGCCCACCGGTGAGGGGCGCGAGGGCATGGGGCACGGCACTGGTGACCAGCTCGACGTACGCCCGCCCGCCGAGGACGATCACATCGGCGTCGTCCAGGTCCAGACGCCGGGCCTGGGCGCGGATGGTGACGGCGCTCACCGCCTTGGCGTCCCCGAGCTTCACGTCGTAGTACAGGAGGCTGCGGTCCAGCTCCACCAGTCCGTGGAGGGCGCTGACGATCACCGGCCGACGGCGTCCAGCTGTGAGCGCGTCGGCGGCGGCGCGCAGCGATCGGTGGTACTGGCCCCGGTAGAGATCGCCGGCCGGTAGGGCGTTGGGGCGGCCGAACTCGTTGACCCCGGGATCGAACTTCAGTGAGCCACAGGAGATCACCACGATCCTGCGGCGAGGGGTCTGCACGCCGTGCCGTTCGGCGTAGGCCCGGCCGGCGGCGGTGAGGTGGATGTCCGGAGGGCCGAAGAGTTCGTCGTACTGATAGGTGCGGTTCCCGATGGTGAACGGGCGCATGTGGGCGAGGCCCTCGTTCACCAGGACGCGGTGGGTGCGGGCGTTGAAGGTGTTCGGGACTTGGTGGTCGGGGTCGGCGGCGGCGGCGAGGACGGCCTGGTGGGGCTGGGCGGCAAGCTGGTGTGGTGTCGGCAAGCTGTTCCTTCGTCGTAGTCGGGGTTCGACGGGACCTGCCTTCCGGGCCGCGGGGGATCTCCGGGCGAAGGGAGTTGACGGGCGGGCAGTCCGGCGTCAGAGCCGGTCGGCGGCGGGGGCCAGGGCGCGGCGCAGCCGAGGCAGGGTCAACGTGGAGTCGAGGCGTCCGGCGGCGAAGAACACCGGGGCCCCGCTGCCGCCGGTGTCGCCGGGGCGGGCGAGGCTGTAGCCGACGGCGGCGCCCTGCGCGTCGGTTCGCCAGCGCACGAGCACGCCGCGGGCGGCCAGCGCCGCGGCGTAGTCGTCCACGGTGGTGGCTTCTTCCAGGGCCTGGCGCATCTGCTGCTGGAGCCAGACGCGGGACGTCTCGTCCCAGCCCTGGCGTTCGGCCTTGATGATCTCGGCGGTGGTCGGGTAGCTGGTGCTGGTCCGTTCGCCGAGCCCGACCCGGCGCAGCCCCCACTCGGCCTCGATGGCTCGGCACTCGGCCTGGGCCCGCATCGCGTCGCGGTGCATGGCGGGCCGGGCGCCGGTGGGCAGGACAGTGACGGCGGCGAGGTGGATGTGGTGGACGGCGCGGCGGACCGCCACCCACCGGCAGCCGGGGCCCTGATCGGGCGCGAGACCGGTGGCCCGGACGACGCGACGAGCCACCTGGGCCCACTGCTCGTCGCTGAGGTCGGGGTCCTCCGGGGCTGCGCGGACGGAGCAGTGCCACACCCGGTTCGGCGGCACCGCCCCCAACTCGGCGGCGCGCAGCCGGGCGTGCTGGTCGAGGCGGTCCGCGAGCCGGCCGACGCTCGCACCCGGCTGACGTCCCGGGTCGGGGGCGCCGTGCAGGTCCCACGCGGCGACGAGGTGCGGATCGACGTGTTCCTCGCGCCGGCCCGGCCCGTAGAGGTAGGCCAACAGCGGGCGGATGCCGTTGCCCCGGGAGACGTCGGGGATCACGACACCTCCAGCACGGCTTCCAGTACGGTGTACGTCCGCTCGGCGACGGCCGGAAGAACCGCGAGTGCGGCCTCCTGCCCCGGCCCGGCCTGCGACTCTCGGACGGCGGCGACCGCGGCGTTCAGCTCGCCGGCTACGCGGTCGAGGGCTTCGACGAGCGGGCGCCGCGGGTCGCGGTCGGGGTGCTGGAGCGGATCGCCGCACCGCGCGGCGGCCAGGGCGGCGTTGCCGATGAACCCGGCGGTCGTGAGGCGCTCGGCAGCGGCGCGCTCGCCGATGGCGGCGATGGCCGCTGGGGTGAACCGCACCGTGGTCTGCACGCTGCGGCGCTCCGTCGTGCGCGGTCGCCGCTGCGGCCCGGCGGTGGCCGGCGGCTGAGCGCTGTCGGTCGGGGAGATCTGCAGTCCTTCCAGTGGGTGATGGTGCGTCAGCGGCGGTGCGGTCGCGTGGGGCTGCCCTCCGCCGTAACGGGTGCCTGCGCGGGGCCCGGGGCGGAGAGGGTGATCGCGACGGAGCTGTGCGCTCCGGCGCCGGCGGCGCGGGCGCTGGGGGCGGCGGTCAGCGGTGGCAGCGGGTTGTCCGGGTGCCCCAGCCGGTCGACCCAGCTCCGGGCGGCTTCGACGGTGGCGAAGCCGCCCTGGCGCAGGGAGTAGGAGTGGTTCGCCGTGTCGACGTCCTCGTAGAAGACGCGGACCGGTTGCTGGCCCGGATCGGGCCGGCTGTCGGTGGCGATGATCCACGTCTTGTAGAAGACCGGACTGTCGTGGGTGTAGTCGTCGCGGATCCCGAAGCGGTCTCCGGAGACGGCCAGGAAGTCCTCCAGGTCCCGGGTGGCCTGGTCGGTGCGCATGGGGTCCTCGACGTCCACGGTGAGCTGGCCCGGGTCGGCGCCGCGGGAGATGAGCCAGTTCTGGGCGAGAGCGGCGATGGAGTGGCGGCTGTAGTCGAAGCGGTACGTGCCCTCCCCGAGGTCGCGCTCGACGTGGACGGCCGCGTACTGAGCGAGGCCGGGGACGTCGGCCCAGGTCATGGTGCCGTCGTGCACGACATGGAAGCTCTCGGCGAGGAGCTCGGTGTGCGGGTTCGACATGTGCTGGACCGCAAGGGAGGTGTACATGTCCAGGCTGAGGCAGAAGTGGTCGAGCCTCGACTCGTCGTCGGGGGTGACCGGTCGGAGGCCGTCGACGTCGAAGCGGGTCTCTTCGAGGGTTTCGCGGGTGGGGATGAGTGCGGTCCTTCGGTTCAGCGACGAGGGCCGGGGCGGTGGCCGGCGGCATCGGGTGGCGGCAGCGAGTCGGTGGGGCCGCTGCCGGGGACGACGGCGCGGGTGGTCGCCGCGCTGGAGCGGGAGGAACTGCTCGGCACCGGTTCGGCGGAGTTCGTGCGCCGTGCGGGGGCCCGGTGCTCGCCGTACCAGTTGGCGAGGGTGTCGTGCACCTCGGCGAGCTGGCTGCCCGCCGCGGTGGTCTGCAGGGCGCCGTTCGGCAGACGCTCCAGCAGTTCCAGCTGCACGAGGACGGAGAGCTGGTCGGGCAGTTGGGCGCGGGCCGCGGCCGTCATCGGGCAGGCAAGGTCTTCCTCGGTGGCCGGCCCGGTACGCAGCCGGTCCAGGACGGGCGCGGTGAGCGGCTGGGCGCCGAGGCGCAGGACCTCCTCGACGGCGACCGCGATGGGCTCGTCGGCGACGAGCCGGGGCCGGTGCTTCGCGGCCCATCCGGCGGCGGCGAGGAACACCGGCCACAGCTACTTCGCCGCTGCGGTGGCCTCCAAGCCGGCGGGGCTGGTGCGGAGCAGGCCGTGGTGCTCCAGGTTGCGGTGATGTTCCGCGACCTGGGCGGGGTGCAGGCCGTCGGCGGGATCGCCCACCGTGGCCCGCAGGGCCTGTTGTTCCTCGGCGGATCGTTCGGTGAGCCGGACGGACAGGAGCACGTGGACGGCGCCGGGAGGGGCGAGCACGTTCAGGGCGCGGGCGACGCGCGCCTGGTGGGTGACGGTCGTGGACACGGAGCAGAGGGTCCTTACGGGCGGGGCGTGCGGTGGGAGGAAGCGGTCGGCGCGGCTACTGCCGGCGGAGGTTCCGCCTCGGCCGCGGCGCTGGGCGTGGTCCGGGTCCGGGCAGCCGCCGACCGCGGGGCAGCGGCGTGGTCCGTCCCGCTGGCGACGGCGTACTCGTACCGGTTGGCCAGTTCCTGCAGGTCACGGTTGGCGAGAGCGAAGCGGGCTCCGAGGGTCTCCAGTTCGACGCCGGTGAAGCGCAGGATGCCGTTGGTCTGGACCGCTCCATGCTTGCCCTCGGCAACCTGGGCCAGCATCTCGCCCGCCCGGGCAGCCATCGCGCGCAGTTCCCGGTCGAGGGTGTCCACCTCGTACGACTGGCGCTCCAGCAGATCGGCCAGAGCGTGCGCCGGTGACCCCTGGGGATGCCGGGTGTGCAGGTCCAAGGCGTCCTCGACGCCGAACCTGTCCCGGAGGAGCTGCTGGCCGGCGAACACCCGCCGCTGCGGTCGGGGCGCCGCAGGCTCAGGGGCGGAGGCAGGGTCCGCCAGGATGAGGCGGATCCGTTGCACGTTGCCGAGCCACTGCTCGCCTCGCTCCCGGACGTACCAGCGGTCCACCTCGGCGTCGGCGTGGGCGAGGACGCGGTCGAGGGCTGTGGAAGCCTTTGGCCGGAGGTCCGTTGGCAGAGGCGGGACCGGCTCGCGCGGGCCGCTGTTGAGGTTGACGTCGCTTCCGTCCGTGCACTGCGAGGCGATGACAGCCGCGGCGGCGACGACCTCCTGCGCCATGTCGGTGTCGAGCGGGCCCTCCGGCATGGCGACCGCGACGTCGAAGAGGCGGTGGAGCCACGGCGGTAGCTCGGCCGGGAAGAGGCTGTCGAAGTGCTCGGCGATGCCGACCGCGGCGTCGTTGTGGAACGGACCGGTGTCCCAGCTGCCGATGAGGGGTCTCCTGAGCGTGGTCGAAGGCCGGGCCCGGCGGGCCCGCGGGGGTGGGGCGACGGTCAGCGCCGGGACCGGACCGCCGGCGGCGACATGGGGACGGAGACGGCGGCGGGCACCTCAGGTGCTCCGGGCAGACCGACCGGCCGAGCACGGGCGGCGGCCGAGCGGGCGACGGCTGGCTCCGTTGCGAGGGCCTCGTACCTGCTCTGCCCCTCAGGTGTGAGAGTCAGATCGTGGCTCCGGAACAGGGCCTTGCGGGCGTAGTGGTCAACCAGGCCCTTGCCGATCAGGGCATCGATGGTGGCGACCGTGATGGGGGCCTCGCTGGCTATGACCCTCACCGACCCGCGCGAGCCCTTGAAGATGGTGACGGTTGACGAGCCGACCAGCCGCAACGCTTCCTCCTGCCGTGGCGGCAGCCGGGTCACCGCTGCTGCCGACTTCGCCGTCGGCACCGGGGCCGGGGGCGGGACGAAGGCGGGCAGTTCCTTGTAGACGCTGATCAGCGCGGTGAGCGATCGGTGCAGTTCGGTGCGGCGCGTGACCAGGAGGTCGATGTCGAGAGCGCCGTTGCGCAGGATGCCGTTGGTGACGGGGAGGGTGGTGTCATGGCCAGCCTCGATGCGCTGGAGGTCGTCCCGCAGGGCGGCGGCCAGAGCGACCAGCCGGGCCTGCACGTCGTCGAGCTTGAGGGCGGTGGAGGCGATCTGGTCGGCGACCGCGCCGTGGAGGGTCGCTGTGCCGTGCCCGGGCAGGTCGCGGGGTTGCTTGACCTGAAGCTCGGACCACACGAGCCGGTTGCCGAGGTCGGTGTTGCCGGGTACTCGGGGCCTCCACGGGGCGATCGGGCGTCCGCTGTCCGCGCTCATGCCGCTGCCAGCTGCCGCGAGGCGATGATGGCGATGCCGGTGGCGACGGCGTCCTGGATCGTGTTCACCAGCGGGACGCCGGTGGTGGCCAGCCGCGTTGCGCCGTGCAGCCCTGTGCTGTGCAGCACCGGGACGGCGCCCACGGCGTGCGCGGCGACGGCGTCGTCGACGCTGTCCCCGATCACCAGGGTGCGCGACGGGTCGACCTCCGGCCCGAGGGCCTGCAGGTGCGCGATCATGGCGGGCGCCTTGCTCGGGACCGACGGCCCCGGCCGGCCGTCGATCCGCTCCAGCAGCCCGGTGATGCCGACCGACTCCACCTCGCCCACGAGCCGCTCGTGCGGCGCGAGCGACAGCAGGCTCTGTCGCACGCCTTGGGCTCGCAGGCCCATCATGAGCTGCCGTGCGCCCTGCTGGAGCCGGACCGGCCGCCGGGCGAGTTCGGCGAGGAACGCGGTGTCGGCGGCGTGCCACTCCTCGTCGCCGAGCTGCCGGCCGAGTACGTCGGTGTAGAAGTCGCGGATGGGCATTCGGTGCAGCGCCTGGTAGGTCTCCACGCTGATCGGCTCGCCGCCCAGGCCGGGCAGGGTCGCGTTCAGGGCCGCCACGTGATCGTCGAGGTCGTTGCGAAGGGTGCCGTTCCAGTCCCAGACGATGGTGATCGGCGCGGGCGTGGCCTTGGTGGTGCGGTTGGGCAAGAAGTCCAGCTCCAAGAAGGAAGGGGTTGATCAGGGAAGCGAGAGTCGGCGGCGTCCCGCAACGAGTGCGGTAGCGGCCAGCGCGGCGCCGAGCAGGGGGACGGCGGCCGTGGCGGTGTGGCCGTACGCGGAGAACTGGCCGGCGGTGGCGGTGCCCGTGGCCTGGCCGAGACCGATCACCGCGATCAGCCAGGCGGCGGCCTCGGTGGCGGTGCCGCTCGGCGCCAGGGCGTCGCAGGCGACGAACGCGGAGGCCAACCAAGGGGCGAGGAACAGGCCCGGCAGGACACTCGCCGTGATCATCAGCCACGATGGGGCGGGCAGCAGCAGGATGGCGAAGGCGGAGGCGTACACCGTGCCGACCGCGGGCAGGGCGCGGCTGGGTGACCACGGTCGCTTGAGCTTGGCCCACGCAGCGCCGCCGACGAGGCTGCCGAACGACAGAGCGGCCGGAAGCACGCCGGCGAGCCACCCTTCGTGGTGCCGGTCGGCGTAGGACAGGGCCAAGACGGTGAACGAGCCGAGCGTCACCCCGAAGAACACCGAGGCCGTGAGCAGGACCAGCAGACCGGGCGAGCGCAGCGGTCCGAGCCAGTGGACCGCGCGTGCCGGGGACCGGACGCTGGCCGGAGGGCGGGCGGCGACGGCCAGGGTGCCGGCGCTGCCGGCCACCGCGCAGGCGACCAGCGCCAAGTCGGGCGAGGCGAGCAGGCACACGGCGGTGGCCAGCAGCGGTCCGGCGACGAACACCACCTCCTGCGAGGCGGAGTCGAGGGCGAAGACCTTGTGATGGTGGCGCGGTTCGACCAACCGGGTCCACATCGCCCTCAAGCCCGCCTCCAGAGGCGGGGTGGCCGCACCCGCGACGACCGACAGCACGGCGGCGGCCAGCGGCTGCGCGGCGCAGTCCACGAAGGCCAGCGCGATGAACGCTGCGCCCGAGACGGCTGCGGCGGGTACGGCGACGGCGGCCAGGGTGGAGCGGTCCACCACGCGGCCGAGCAGCGGCTGCCCGATCGCCCCGGCCAGTGCGTACAGCGCGGCCAGGACGGCGCCGAGCGCGGTGGAGGCGTGATCGGCCCGGGCGGCCAGGAACACGGCTATCGGGGCCATCGCCGCGGGCAGACGGCCCACCAGGGTTCCCGCCAGCAGCGGCGTGACGTGCGGGGTTCGAAGGATGGATCGTCCACCTGCTCGGCGGGAGCCTGCCGGAAGCGCTGGCCGGAGGCTTTCGGGATCCGCAGCTGAGGCGGCGGCCGGCACGGGGGTACCGCTCGTAGGGACGGAGGACGGGGAAGGCGGGATCATGAACCTCGGGGTGGGATCGCGGGCCGGGCGGGCGGGGTTCGTCAGCGGCGGTGCGCCGAGGCGGCGACGAGCAGCGGAGCGGGTGGCTGCGGGGCCGGGGCGTCGGAGAAGGAGATGTGAAGGGTGATGCTGCGCAGGTCAGCCGCCGCTGCCCGGGCGCTCACCGGACGCTCGGCGCTCTGCAACTCGGAGAACAGATCGCCCTGCGCCGGGCTCTGCACGACGACGGCGGCGCGGCCAGCGGCGGCCAGCGCGGTGCCAGGCTTGGCCGGTGCGGACGGGGTGTGGGCGCCGGAGGTCCAGGCAGCCAGGTCGCCGTACACCCGGCCGATCGCCAGCCCCGCCTCGGTGGCGCTCCACCGGTAGGTGCGGCGGGTGCCGCTGCGGGCCACGAGGCCGCGCTCCTCCAGCGCGAGCAGCCGCTGGTAGGCCGCGGCCTTGTCGCGGGCGTTCAGGGAGGTGACCAGATGCGGGTAGGGCTTCGGCGCGCTGCCGGCCAGTTCGCTCAGCAGGGGGACGGTGTGGGAGCTGGCCAGCAGGCCCAGCGTCTCCTCGATCATCTCCGGTGCCTGCTCGGCTCCGACACCCGGTCGGGGGTAACGCTCGGCCCAGGCAAGGGCCGAGGCGTACACGGGCGCCAGCGCCTGGCCCTTGGGAGACAGCGCGAGATCGATGCGGGCACCGCCGCTCGGGGTTCGGGTGATGACGTGGGCTCCGGCGAGCGCGCGGATGACCGAGTACGCGCTGCTCACCGGGATGACCGGGTCGCCCGCCAGGAGGTCGCCGCTGGTCGTCGTTCCCTGCCGCAGAGCGCGGACGATCCGGGTGGCCCACCGGATGGAGAGCACCTCGGCGGCCCGCTGGACGGAGCTGGTGGTGGGCTTCGACGTGGCGGGCAGGACGGCGGTGGCGGTCGACACTGGGTGATCTCCGATTCAAGCAATTGGTTGGGCAGTTGGGCGACGTCAGCGCTGGCGGGCGGCCGGGGAGAGGGTGACGGCCGGAGACACACCTGGTGGTGCGCTGGCCGAGGCGGCGGCCTGGGCCGGGGAGGTCCGGGCGGAGGAGGCGAGGGCTGCCTGGAAACGGGCCGGCATCCCGCGCCGAACCTCCTGGCCGGCGGCCTGCCGCAGGCGGCGGGCTGCGGTCTCGTAGACCGCGACCCCCCGGCGTTCACCGACGGCGACCAAGTGGATGCCCTGCAGGTGGTGCGGGTTGTGGGGTGCGCGGCGTTCGACATAGACGAGCCGGTAGTCCAGCGCGTCGTCCAGGTAGAGCTTCCTGGCACCGCGAAGGTCGCGCTCACCCTGCTGCTCGAGGAGGGGGCCCCGGACTTCGGCGCGTACCAGCCGGCCGAGGTAGCTCAGGGCGAGCATCCGCACGTGCTGCGGCACGGACAGCAGGTCGTCCAGGGCCTCGGGGTGGGAGCTGAAACCCGCCAGCGGCCGGGTGGGCGTGGTCACCGGGTGGACCTGCGAGCCGTGGTCGCCGCCGTGACGGCGAGGGCGGGAACGGGTTCCGCAGCGGCCGTTCGTTGCTGGCCGGTCGTGCTGCGGGTGCGCGCGGCGTTGGCCTGCGGGCTGACCACGACGGACACGTCGCCGTCGGCGACCGGGGGCAGCGGGGTACGCCGGCTCTCCAGCCACTGTTGGGCCTCCTGCGGCGACCTGAAGGAGCCCTCGCGCAGCGTGTACCCGCGGTCCGGATCGACGGTCTCCAGGTGCAGCAGGAAGGGCCGCTCGGCTCCGGCGGCGCTGCCGTCGCGAAGCATTGCCCAGGTTTCGTCGGGCTCGGCGCCGTGGTCGACGAGCCGGTAGCGGGAGCCGGACTCCAGCAGGCGGGCAGCGGCGGAGGCACTGCGGGCGTCGGCCGGGGCACCGGGGTGGCCGGACAGGTCGAGGAAGGGATCGGGCTCGGCACCGCGCTGGACGAGCCAGGCCGCGGCCACGGCGAAGGTGGGCAGGGTCTCCGTGGCGAGGGTGAAGGTCTCGCCGTCCTCGCCGTAGTGCAGGTGCGCGGCGACCGCGGAGTAGCCGGCGACGTCCTCGAAGAGGAGGAAGTCGTCCGAGCTGCCCTCGTGGTCGTGGTTCACCTCGGTCAGCAGCGCGTACGCATCCTCCGCGGCGAGGAACTGCACCTGGGCCTCGGCGGAGGCGGCATCCGCGGGACGCCATCCGCGCAGGTTGAAGTCGGGCAAGGGTCGGCTCTTTCGGTCAGGTGAGGGGGCGGTCGACAGGGGTGGTGTCGGTGAGCACGGGGTGCGGCAGCACGCGGTGGCTGATGTGGCCACCGCTGCTGGTGCAGGCACCGAACGGCCCGTCGGCGGAGCGCAGCTTCATGAGCGCGGGTTCGAGGTGGTCTCGCTGCCACGAACTGGGGCCGGCAGCACCCGACTCGGGGTCGAGGGCGGCCTGCCACGCCAGCCAGAGGGCGTGCAGTCGCGCCACCGCCTCCGGGTGCTCCTTCCAGCGCGGGCACCACGGCCGGCCAGCGGTGGTCTCGGGGCCGTAGATCTTGGTCCAGATCTCGTCTACCCATGGGGTCATCAGCTCCAGTTCCTGCTCGTACTGCGGGTCGTCGAAGGCGAGGATGAACAGCGGCTCTGCGCCGCCGGGGGCGTCCGGGTCGTCGTCGTCCTCCGGAGGGAGGGCGGTGGTCATGCTGGCCAGCTGCTCGGCCTGCAGGTCGAATCCCGCCGCGAGAGCGGACAGCTTCGCGGTCAGCACGTCGATCTGGGTGTTGGTGTAGCCGTCCGGCGCGGACGTCGGGTCGGGCTCGGGGGTGGTCAAAGGGGCGGGTGCCTCTCGTCGGCGGGTGATGACACGAGGATGTGCGCTCGGCGGCCCGACGTATCGGGCCGGAGTTGGTGTATAAGCACCCCCCGCTCACCGTCGACCGCAGCAGCAGGCGGCGGCAAGCAGGTCGGCCGCCCCCAGCAACTCCATTGCCCGGCTTGCTTGTTGGGGGACGACACCGTTGCCCAGGGCGGTCAGCTGGGCGGAGCGGGACAGGCCCGGGACGGCTGTGACGTGGCCCTCGCCGACGCCCATGATCCATTCGACGAAGCGGGGGGCGAGCCGGCCCCGCTCGTCGGTCGGCTCCGGCGCGGGCCGGGTGGCGCGCTCCCAGCGGGCGATGGCCGGCCCGTACGGGCCCCACCGGTTCAGTCCGAGCCGTGCTGCTCCCAGATCGGCAGGACCACTGCCGACAGCGGCGGCCGGAACCCCGCCCCCGCCCGGCGCCCAGGTGTCCCGGTGTCCGAGGCCCTCGGCGTCGGCAGCAACTGGGCTGCCGCCGACGGCAGGGTCAGATCCCCCTTGCTGCCACGGGAGTTCGGCCCACCGTGCGTTCCGTCGGAGGCTTTCGGGGTCGGGAACAGCAGGTGCTCCACCTCGTCGCTGAGGTTCGGGCCGTGTCCGCCCTGGCGCCGCTTGTCCGGGTGCTGGCTCCCGCCGATCGAGCCCAAATTGCTGGTCGGGGTCTTCAGCAGGGTGACCGCATGCCCCAGGTCCTCCCGCTTCGCATCCGGCCCCTTCGCATCGCGGGCCTTCGGTGTCGGCAAGCCAGGCGACGAGGAACAACCGCTCCCTGCGATGGGGGGCGCCGACGGCGGCAGCGGGTAGCACCGTCCAGCGCGCATCCATCCCGAGGTCGGCCAGGTCTCCGAGAACGGCGCCGAGTGCCCGCAGAGCAGGCTCACCTCCGCCGTCTCCCAGATCGCACCAGCCGCATTCCAAGTCGCCATCGGCTGACGAGGCAGCGGCTGCGCTGAGGATTCCGCGGACGTTTTCAATGATCACCAACTTCGGCTTGAGGACGTCGATCGCGCGGGCGATGGTCAACCACAGTCCGGAGCGGGTGCCCTCCATCAACCCGGCCCTGCGGCCGGCGACGCTCAGGTCCTGGCAGGGGAATCCCGCGGTGAGGATGTCGATCGGCTCGACGCTGCTCCATTCAACTGCGCTGATATCACCGTGATTTGGTGTCTCTGGGCCAGTGGTGGGCGAGGATCGAGGCGGCGTTGGGGTTCATCTCGGCGTGCCACGCCACACTTCCTCCGAGGACGGCCTGGACCCCCAGGTCCAGGCCGCCGTACCCGGAGCACATGCTGCCGATGCGCGGCCACCCGCCGCCCGGCGCCGTCATCGGCGGGTCCCGCTGCGGGCGGTCGCGGCGCGTACGGCGGGCGGCGACACCTGCACTGCGGCGCCGGGGCCGGCGGCCGTCCGCGACGTGACCGGCTTGGCCGGCCGCTGGGACAGGGCGGCGGAGCGGGTGAGGACGATCGCCTGCTCACCGGTGAGGGCAAGGAAGTCCGGCGCCGGGCCGGTCAGGTCCGCCGCGACCTCCTTGAGCTTCCAGACTGCCTCTTCGAGGACTTCCCGGGAGGAAGAGAGGGACTTGAAGTAGGCGGTGCGGTGCGGCCAGGGGGCGGAGGCGGGGCTGATCCGCCTGTGCGTGACCGCGACCAGGGCGGGCTGGGCGCGCAGGATCGCCTTGGCGGTCAGCAGGCCGGCGTAGGCGTAGGCGAGGGAGCCGCGCCGCCAGGCAATGTCCTCGGGCCTGGTGGACTCGGCGGAGGTGGTGTCGTACTCGTCCACGACGTTGGACAGGAGGATCTTCTGCACCTCGGACATGGAGTCCAGGACGGCACTGAGGCGATCGGGCTGCGGATCGCGGTGGCAGTAGATGCTGAACAGCTCTTCGCTGAAGTAGTGCAGGTTGGCGGCGGTGCCGAGCAGCCACTGGGCTTGGGTGTCGGGGGAGATGGTGGTCAGTGCGGGTCCTTGGGGTCAGCGGCGGGGAGCGGGGGCGCTGCTGCGGGGCAGCGCGGCGATCGGGAGGGGGTCGGTCCGGCGGCCGGGCAGGGCGCGGCGGATCCGCTGGGTGACGCTGAGGGCGGCGGATCGGCGGGGCTTGGCCGGGACGGCGGAGACGCCGGCCGAGGCGAGATGGTCGGCGTCGATCCTCAGCTGCCCTGCGGCTCGCCGCAGTTCGGTGGAGGCGGCGCCGTAGACGGCGGCGGGATTGACCGGCTGGGCGTCGGGCAGGGCCCAGACGTCGGCGCTCACGGCGTGCTGGAGCAGGTAGGACAGGTGCCGGGTGGCCTCGGTGACCCCGGCGTGGGCGCGGGTGAGCGACAGCGCGGTGAGGCGGGCGGCCGTCATGGTGGTGGGGTGCGTGGGGAACCACTCGGAGAAGTCGGCCGCTGCGAGCGTGCTGGTCTGCAGTTCCTGCATCGCGCGCAGGTGAGCGGCGACGTCGCGGGCGTCGGGCACGCCGGCGGCGGAGGCCGTGCGGGGGGTGGGCAGTTTCGCTGCCAGGGCCTCGGCCTGGTGGGCGACGTCACGCAGGTGCCGCTGGTGGTCCTTGACCTTGGAGGTGGGGCGGGTGGAGGGCGTGGTGGGACTCCATCGGATCGGGATCTGCCGGGGGAGGGCAGGCTCGGAACGTCGTCGGGTCCGACGCGGGGGTCAGGTTCGCCGGAGTGGCACGACCGTTGCCGACGGTGCGGGGGCGGCCGGCGGGGCCGGGGGCTCGGCGGGTGGGGAGATGAGCACGAGCGCGGGTGAGCGGCGAAGGGCTGCGTCCACGCGGCGTTCGGAGTCGCCGGCGGCCGGTGGGCGGCTCTCGGAGTGAATGGCCGGTCGGCGGCGGGAGGCGAGGGCGGTGACCGGGCTGGTCGCGGGGGCGGCGGCCACGCTCTCGCCCAGCTCCTCGGCCATCGAGCGGGCGGTGTCGCGGGCGGTGGTGAGGGAGCGGCGGGCGTTGCTCTGCGCCTCGGGTGTCGGCTCCGCCTCGGTGAGCAGGTTCGCCGCCCGGGCCAGCGCGGCCTGGGTGAGGGTGAGGGCCGTCGTCGTCGCGGTGAAGACGCCGAGCGCGGGGGAGCCGGCGGTGTTGGTCGCGAGGAAGAAGGTCTCGTCCAGCGGGATCGTGATCAGCTCGTGCAAGCGGACCATCGGCCAGACCAGCTCCCGGAGCTCGGGCAGCGGCTCGTGCGGTGCCGGCACGGGTATGGCCTCGGCGAAGGCGGTCAGTTGCTCGGCGAGCGAGCTCAGCGTGTCGAAGTCGCGCTGGCTGAGTCCGGCCGCGGCGGGCGGCAGAGGAGGGTCGGCGGTCAACGGCGCTTCCTGGCAGGGGCGGTGGCGGGTGAGCCGAGTACGAGCGCAGCCTCGGCGGGGGCCGTCGGCGCAACCGGCGCGAGGCGGGCGGTGAACGCGAGCACTTCCTCGGCTCCCTCGGCGGCGCACCGGTCCGCGCTGTCCAGCGCGGTGACCGTGTGCTCGGCTCGGCGCAGACGCAGCTGCTCGGCAGGGCTGCCCGGCTCGGCCGGGGCGGCGGTGGCGCACTTGATCGACAGGTCGAGGGCGGCGCCAAGGTGCCGGTGGACGGTGGCCGCGCGGCTCATCGCGGTGCCGTAGGCGCCGGCCAGTGCCGCCGCGGAGGGGTTGTCCGCGACCGGCTGGTGGCGGTAGTGCTCGGCGTTGTCGCCGCAGTGCCGGATGAACGCCTGTGCCTGGCGGCAGTGCTCCAGCAGGGCGTCACGGCTGGGGATGCCGGGGACCGGCCCGCTGGGGGTGGCGGCGGCGTTGCGCCCGAGGGCGCGCAGCATCCCGGCGACCACCGCCAGGTCGTCTCGGTAGTCGGGGCGCGAGCTGGCCGACACGGCCCCGCCGAAGGTCGCGGGGGCGGCAGGGGACCTCAACGGCGCCGCCCGGCGACGACGGTGCTCGCTCCGGTGCGGGCCGGCAGCGAGGCGACCGTGGCTGCTCCTGCCCCGGCGGCGGAACGGGCGGTGGCGGCGGAAGCCCGAAGGACTGGCCGGTGTGCGAGAGCGGCGGGGCCGGTGAGGGAGCGGGCATCGCGGCGCAGGTCCTCGCAGGCACCGGTCAGGGCGAGGCGGGTGCGGGAGAGTGCCAGGTTGAGCTGCTGGGAGCCGCGCTCGCGGACCTCCTCGGCGCGAGGGCCGATGCCGTCGACCTCGTATAGGCGGCCGGCCATCGCGGTGGCCCGGCCCAGTGCGCCCAGCGCCTCGCCCAACTGTGCGGTCGCCGCGGTGAGGGAGCGGACGACGGCGCGGTCGGCGCTCTGGGCGTGGGGGTGGTGCAGGGCGGCGGCGACGTGCAGCAGGTCGTCCTGGCAGTCGCGGATCGCCCGGGTGTGCCCGGCCAGTTCCTCCAGGCCCGGCAGGCCCTCCTCGCGGTACGCGCGCGGGAGTTGGTTCATGAGGTAGTCGATGGCGTCGGCCGCCGCGTGCAGCCGGTGGACGGACTGGGCACGGGGGCGGGCGGTGGTGGGAGGCAGTGGAGTACTCCGGGGTTAGCGGCGGGGGCGGGCGACGGGCTCGCCCGCCCGGTCGGTGGTGGCGGCCGGTGGGGCGGGGCTGCGGCTCAGGGCGCCCTTACGTCGGGCGGCGCTAAGGACGACCGGCCCGTCTCGCTCCGCCGGGGCGGCGGTCGCGGCGCGCAGCCGGTCCTGTACCCGGTCGGCGGGGACCAGCGCCTGGACGGCCGAGCCGAGCAGTGGACCGGCGGCGATGGAGGCGTCCAGCGCCATCACCCGGACGATGCCGGCCGAGGTGGCGGCGGTGCGCAGCAGAGCGGCGCGCAGGACGTGCTCCGCCCAGTAGGCGGGATCGCCCGGCATCCCGGCCGAGCAGATCTCCCGGACCTGGGCCACGGAGATCACGCTGGCGGCAAGCGCCCCGCGCCGCTGGACCTCCCACAGCACGGTCAGCTCGTCGAGGGGCTCGCGCCGGTGCGCGAGTGCGGTCATGGCCAGGTAGACGGCGCGGTGGCCGGGGTCGACGAAGTCCTCGCCGACCAGCGAGGCGGCGATCTCGGGGATCCGCCCGGGCGCGCTGAGCAGGCTGGAGAGCAGTGCCTGCTCGTGCTCTCGGGCGCCTTCGAGCGCGGTGGAGGCGTTCTCAGGCGAGGGCGGGGTGGGCAGCGGGCGGCGCGAGCGCTGGTCGATCGCGCCCCAGGCGTCGGCGAGGCGCTGGATGACGGAGTGCAGCGCGCCGGTCAGCTCGACGGTTGCCTCGACCGATGCGGTCTGGACCGCGGCGAGCAGCCGGTGGGCGTGTTCGTCGAGCGCTCGCCGGACCGCGGTCTCCAGCACCATCCGGCCGTAACTGGTGGCGTGCTCGGACCGAGGGCAGGCCGAGACCAGGGTGTGGCCGTAGCTGGCGGTGACGCCGGGGATCTCGCGGGCGGCGGCGGTGATGGCCGTCAGCGCCCAGTCCCTCAGCTGCTCGTTCCCGGCGCCCGGGGCGAGGGCCGGGTGGCCGGCGGCGTGCTGGGCCAGCAGGATCGCGAAGAAGCGCTCGTGTGCCGGACGGTAGAAGTGCCGGGGCTCCAGCCACCCGGCCAGCAGCCCGACCCGGGACGGATCGAGCAGACACGCGCCGAGCACCGCCTGCTCGGCCTCCAGTTGCGGACTCATATTCCGGTTGACCGGCGTCACCGCGGCGCCACCTCCTCGCGGAGAGCGGCGGGGAGCATCAGGTCGCGCAACCGGTCCAGGTCCTCGACGAGGGCCTCGTCTCGGATCCAGAGACGGCCGGAACCAGCCGGCAGGTACCAGGTGCCGTCCGCGCGGCTGATCGGCAGGAAGGGAAGGTCGTGGTTGATGTCAACTCCGTTGTGCAGAAGACAGGATGGGGTGGTCAGCGGGAGGGCCGGGCGGGCTGCCGGGGTGCGGCCGGGACCGTCGTACCGGTCGCGGGCGCCGATACCGCCACTGCGGCGTTCCCGGCTCGGGCGGCCCCTGCGCGGCTGGTCCTCCGGCTCCGTGGCGGGCCGTCGGCACGGTCGGCGGCCAGGTCGGCCGATATCTCGGCGTTGATCGCGTCCAGTGACTGCGCGTGCTCGCGGAACAGCTGCGCCTGGCTGGTGTGGCCGGCTTCCTCGGCGCTGCGGGCGAGGTCGGTCAGCGCGGTGCGGACCATGCTCAGAGGGTGTTCGATAGGGGAATCCCCCTAACCGTCCGGTTTTGATTGGCACGGCACGGACTCGGTTTCATGA
>NZ_BMRI01000046.1:22011-42679 GCF_014648555.1 Kitasatospora griseola | reverse complement strand
GGTGTGGGTTCCGCTTCGCGGTGTGGGTTCCGCTTCGCGGTGTGGGTTCCGCTTCGCGGTGTGGGTTCCGCTTCGCGCCCGGCCCGGAGTGCGACGCGTCCCCTCACCCCATCGGTGGCCGCGTTCCGCGACCTCGTGCTGTCGCGGCGGAGGCACCCTCGCTCAGGGCCGTGCGGGGGTTCCGCTTCCCCCCGGCGGGTGGGGCGCGTAGCTGATCTACGCGCGTAGGGGCTATGCTCCGGCAATGGAGAAGCAGATCACTCTCGCGGGCACGACGGCCCCGCGTGTTCCCACGGCGGAGCAGATTGCCCGCGCCCCCAAGGTTCTGTTGCACGACCACCTGGACGGTGGGTTGCGGCCGGAGACCATCGTCGAGCTGGCGGCGGACTGCGGCTACGAAGGGCTGCCGACCACCGACCCGGCGGAGCTCGGGGTGTGGTTCCGGGAGGCGGCGGACTCGGGGTCGCTGGAGCGGTACCTGGAGACGTTCGCGCACACGTGTGCGGTGATGCAGACCCGGGAGGCGCTGGTCCGGGTGGCGGCGGACTGCGCGGAGGACCTGGCGGCGGACGGCGTGGTGTACGCCGAGGTGCGGTACGCGCCGGAGCAGCACCTGGAGGCGGGGCTGACCCTGGACGAGGTGGTGGAGGCCGTCAACGAGGGCTTCCGGCTGGGCGAGGCGAACGCCCGGGCGCGCGGGCACCGGATCCGGGTCGGGACGCTGTTGACCGCGATGCGGCACGCGGCCCGTTCGCAGGAGATCGCCGAGCTGGCGAACCGCCACCGGGACCGCGGGGTGGTCGGGTTCGACATCGCCGGCGCGGAGGCCGGTCACCCGCCGACCCGGCACCAGGCCGCGTTCGACTACCTCAAGGGCGAGAACAACCACTTCACCATCCACGCCGGTGAGGCGTTCGGCCTGCCGTCGATCTGGGAGGCGGTGCAGTGCTGCGGCGCGGACCGCCTCGGTCACGGTGTGCGGATCGTCGACGACATCACGGTCGGCGAGGACGGCCGGGTGGAGCTCGGGCGGCTGGCCGCGTACGTGCGGGACAAGCGGGTGCCGCTGGAGATGTGCCCGACGTCGAACCTGCAGACCGGTGCGGCGGCGTCGTACGCCGAGCACCCGATCGGGCTGCTGGCGGGGCTGAAGTTCCGGGTCACCGTCAACACCGACAACCGGCTGATGAGCGGGACCAGCATGAGCCGCGAGTTCGGGCACCTGGTGGACGCGTTCGGCTACACGCTGGGCGACATGGAGTGGTTCACCGTCAACGCGATGAAGTCGGCGTTCCTGCCGTTCGACGAGCGGCTGGCGATGATCAACGACGTGATCAAGCCGGGGTACGCGGAGCTGAAGGCCGAGTGGCTGTTCGGTCCACGCGGCTGACGGTCCGTCGGCGGCGGGCTGCCCCCGAGTGGTCAACGTCCATGGAGATGGTCGGACTTATCACTCGGGGGAGTGGTCGGATTTTGAACCGGGCGTGGCGCTGTCACTACGGTGAGCCGGTCACTGCTGACTCGGTGTGACGGCCGTGCCCTGAATCCCCGGGCGTGCGACCCCGCACCGGCCCGACCAGGACTGAGGACGCACACATGAAGCAGGCCACTCTCAAGGCCGCCGGCACCGCCGTGCTCGGCGTTGTCGCCGCCGCCGTCGCCGCGGGCACCGCCTCCGCCGCGCCGGTCGCCCCCGGCGGCCTCGGACTGCCGACCGGCGCGCTCACCAACCCGGGTGTGACCGGTGCCGCCACCGGGGCCGTGAGCAAGCTGCCCGGCGCCGATCAGCTCGGCACCGTGACGGGCGCGCTCAACCCGGCCGCCGGCACCCCGGCCGCCGCCCCCGCGCCGGCCGCCGCCCCGGCCCAGGCCACGGAGCAGACCGCGCCGGTCGCCGAGCAGGTCGGCCCCGCCGGTGTCGACCCGCAGGCCGCGCCCGAGCACCGGGTGGGCGGCCTGGACGCCGTCCCGGGCGGCCAGGGCCTGGCCAAGACCCCGGTCGGCGGAGTGATCAGCACGCTGACCAGCCTGACCCCGACCGGCGGCGGCGCCCCCGGCCTGCCGGGCCTGCCCGGCGTGGGCGGCTGACGGCTCCGGCGAGGAGCAGAAGAACGGCCGAGGGGCCGTCCCGCAGCAGCGGGGCGGCCCCTTCGTCATGGGCGGTACGGGTGGCGTGGGCGTCATCGGGTGCCCCGGGCGGGTCACGGCTCCTGCGGGAGCAGCAGCCACAGCGCCAGGTAGATCAGGAACTGCGGGCCGGGCAGCAGGCAGGACGCCAGGAAGATGATCCGGACCGTCCACGGCGTGAACCCGAAGCGCCGGGCGATACCGGCGCAGACGCCGCCGATGACGCGGTGGTGACGGGGACGGGCGAGGGTGCTCATCTTCTCCTCCGAGGGGAGTGCTTCCGGGCCGGGCGGTCCGACCGGGGATGACTCCATCGTCGCGCCGCGACCTGCTGCTTTCCGTCCGCCGCGATGCCGATTCGGACCCGGAGCCGCTCCCCGTCCCGGGGTACGCCGACCTCGGGGTCGACTCCGGGGCGGACCCCGAGACCCGGCCCTCGGGATGCCGACTGAGCCGAACACCTGGAGCAGCCGGCGGGTCCGTGAGGGCGGTACCCGGATCGGCGGCGGTGCTGCACTTCCCGGCGGAGGACGCCGTCGACGGGCTCGCCGAGGACCGGACCGCGCCGCGGGCCCTCAGCGCCGCGGAGCCACCGGGGAGCCGAGCGTCCGGATCACGGGCGCCGCGACGGACCGCGGGCGCTGCTCCTTCGGGCCCCGGCGCGGCGTTGCGGCGCGCGGCGCCACGGCCGGGCGGCGCAGGGCGTGGGCGCGCAGCGGGGTGGCCAGGAGCAGGTGGGCGGCGGCGGCGCCGAGGGTGCCGAGGAGGATGTCGTCGACGTCGAGGACGTGGCCGGGGGCCCAGCCCTCAAGGATCTCCAGGGCGGTGGCGAGCAGGGCGGCGGCGCCGGTGGTGCGGAGGAAGGACAGCAGCCAGGACCGGTCGGGGCTGCCGACGGCGAGCGGGAGCAGCAGGCCCGCGGGGGCCAGCGGCAGGAGGCCGGAGGCGAGTGTGGCGGGCAGGGTGCGGTTGGTGAGCGCCTGGTGCACGGAGGCGAACGGGGTGAGATTGGACGGGCCGGTCCAGGCGGCGGTGACCGGGCGGAGGGCCAGCCAGACCAGCAGCAGGAGGTGGAGGGTCAGCAGCAGCCGGGCTGCCGTCCGGTACCGGTACGGCGCCGTCGTGCGGTCGGTTCGCGCAGTGGTGTGCACATTCCGGGGGACGCGCGCCGTACCGGCGGTGGTTCCGCCGTACGGGTGATCAGGGGCAGTGGCGGGCTGACGGCGCGCCGAACACCCCGGGCGCCGTCGCCGTCGGCGAGGGCGTGGCCGACGGCGTCGGGACCCGGCTCGGAGTGGCCTTCGCGGAAGCGGACGGGGACGCGGTCGGCGAGGTGGCGCCGGCCGACCCGGGCGCCGTCGGGGCGACCGGCATCAGGACGGGCGTGGGGCAGGCGGTGCGGCTGGCGGGTGCGCCGGCGTCGACCGGCACCGCGGTGGGGCGGATGCCGCAGCCGGTGAGCAGGGCCGTCGAGCCGGCCAGCAGGGCGACGGCGTGGAGGCGGCGGCGGGCGGTCATGGTGCTTCTTCCGGGCCGGGGGCGGGCGGTTGGGTGAGCGGCAGGGTGAGGGTGAACACGGCACCGCCCTCCGGGTTGTTGGCGGCGGTGATGGCGCCGCCGTGGATGAGGGCGTTGGCCTCGGCGATGGACAGGCCCAGGCCGCTGCCCTCGGAGCGGGCCCGGCCCTTGTCGGCCTTGTAGAAGCGGTCGAAGACGTGCGGCAGCACGTCCTCCGGGATGCCGGGGCCGCCGTCGGAGACGGACACCACCACGGTCTCGCCGTCCTGGCGGACCTTCACCTTCACCGGGGAGCCGCCGTGCTTGAGCGCGTTGCCGATCAGGTTGGCGAACACCACGTCCAGGCGGCGCGGGTCGACGACGGCCAGGATGCCGCGCGGGGCGTCCAGTTCGACGGCGTCGTACCAGGCCCGGCCGTCGATGCAGGACATGATCAGGTCGGCCATGTCGACCTCGTCGGCGACCAGCTTGGCGGTGCCGGCGTCGAACCGGGTCACCTCCATCAGGTTCTCCACCAGGTCGGACAGCCTGCGGGTCTCGGAGACCACGATCCGCACCGCCGGCTCGATCATCGGGTCGAGCGAGTCGGCCTCGTCCTCCAGGATGTCGGTGACGGCCGTCATCGCGGTCAGCGGGGTGCGCAGCTCGTGCGACATGTCGGCGACGAACCGCCGGGACTGCGCCTCGCGTGCGCTCAGCTCCGCGACCTGCTCCGACAGCGACTCCGCGGTGCGGTTGAACGTCCGCGCCAGGTCGGCGAGTTCGTCGTTGCCCTCGACGTCGAGCCGGGTGTCCAGCTCGCCCTCGCCGAGCCGCCGGGCGGCGTCGCCGAGCCGGCGCACCGGCCGCAGCACCGTCGCCGAGGCGCCCTGCGCGAGCAGCGCGGAGCCGACCAGCGCCAGCAGGGTGGCGATCGCCAGCGACCAGCCGAGGGTGTTCAGGTCGGCCCGCTCGTTCTGCAGCGACTTGAACATGTAGGCGGTCGGCCCGTCCGGCTCGACCTTCGTCCCGCCGACCACGTACGGCCCGGACAGGTTCACCCGCTGCCAGTACAGGTGGTACTGGTACGGGTTGCCCGGGCCGATCTCGCGCGGCTTGTTGACCGCGGTGACCAGCGCCGGCGGCACCTGCTTGGCGGTGAAGGCGATCGGGTCGGAGGAGGCGGTGCAGTCCGGCTGCGACGGGTCGACCACGACCACGTCGTACGCCAGGCCGGAACTCGCCACCTGCACCGCCAGCGACGACAGGTCCTGGCAGGTCGGGTGCAGCGGCAGCTGCGAGACGGTGCGGGTCAACGAGCCGCGGAAGTCGTTCAGGGAGGCGTTCTGGGCGCGCCTGAGCACCGCGTCGCGGTTCAGCCAGTAGGCGATCCCGGACGCGGACACGGCGGTCACCAGCGCGACCGCGGCGAACACCGCGATCAGCCGGACCCGCAAAGAGCTGAGCCGCTGCCAGGACACCGAACGGGCACGGTGCGGCGCGGACTGATGGTCGGTCAAAAAAGGCTCACCAGGCAGAAGGAGGGCGTCACGCGGGCGGGTCCAGACGGTAGCCGACCCCGCGGACGGTACGGATCAGCGTCGGCGCGGACGGCACGTCCTCGACCTTCGCCCGCAGCCGCTGCACGCACGCGTCCACCAGGCGGGAGTCGCCCAGGTAGTCGTGCTCCCAGACCAGCCGCAGCAGCTGCTGACGGGACAGCGCCTGCCCCGGGCGGCGGCTCAGCTCCAGCAGCAGCCGCAGCTCGGTCGGGGTCAGCTGGAGGTCCTGGCCGTCCTTGGTCACGGTCATCGCCGAACGGTCGATCACCAGGCCGCCGTACGCCGCGGAGTCCGAGCTCTCCCGCTCGCCGCGGCGCAGCACGGCCCGGATCCGGGCGTCCAGCACCCGTGGCTGCACCGGCTTCACCACGTAGTCGTCGGCGCCGGACTCCAGGCCGACCACCACGTCGATGTCGTCGGAGCGCGCCGTCAACAGGATGATCGGCAGCTGGTCGGTGCGCCGGATGCGCCGACACACCTCGAAACCGTCGATGCCCGGCAGCATCACGTCGAGCACGATCAGGTCCGGGCGCTGCTCCTTGAACAGGCGCAGACCGTCCTCGCCGGACGCGGCGGTGGCGACCCGGTGACCCTGGCGGGTGAGGGCGAGTTCGAGGCCCGTGCGAATGGCGTCGTCGTCCTCGATCAGAAGCAGGTAAGACACGGAGGTCATTGTGTCCCACCCTGACCCGGGAAACACCCACCCGGGTGATCCTGGCCCTCCCGGGAACCGGATCGGCCCGCTCCGGCGTCAGCCCTGTCGGAGCCGGCGACTGCCCGGAAACGGGTGTCCTTGTGACAGCCCTGTGACAGTCGACAGACACCGCCATGACGAGCGCCCGGCAGGATTTTCCTTGTCGCCGCGACAGACACCGGGCCCGGCCCGGAGCGGCGACGAGCAAGGAACCGCTCGTACCGACCATGGGGGTGCCCGATGACCGCAACGCTGACGACCCGAAACGCCGGGCCGCGTGCAGCCGTGCTGGGCACCAACCGGCCGCGTCACGAGGAGGAGAACGCCGGCGCCGTCGTCGTACGGGGGTGCACGCACAGCGCCGGAACCCGCCGCCCGGTCGTGGGGACCAGGAGCGGGGACACCACCCACGGCCGGCTGGGGAGCCAGGCCGCGGGCCGGATGCTGCGGCTCGCGCCGCAGACCTTCCGGGGGGAGCAGGCCGACCAGGGAGGCGCGCAGGGCGAGCAGCCGGCCGCCGTGACGGACGAGGCGCGCGACATCGCCGAGTTCACCGCGTACGTGCGTGAGCGCCGCGCCTCCCTGTACGCCACCGCCTACCACCTGACCGGCGACCGCCACGAGGCCGAGGACCTGCTGCAGTCCGCGCTGTTCTCCACCTACCGCGCCTGGGGCCGGATCACCGACAAGGCCGCGGTCGGCGGTTACCTCCGCCGCACCATGACCAACCTGCACATCTCGGCCTGGCGCCGCCGCAAGGTCAACGAGTACCCGACCGAGGAACTCCCCGAGCACGCCGGCGACACCGACGCCATGGGCGGCACCGAACTGCGCACCGTGCTCTGGCAGGCGCTCGCCAAGCTGCCCGAGAACCAGCGGACCATGCTCGTGCTGCGCTACTACGAGGGCCGCACCGACCCGGAGATCGCCGACATCCTCGGCATCAGCGTCGGCACCGTGAAGAGCTCCATCTGGCGCGCGCTGCGCCGGATGCGCGAGGACGAGCAGCTCAACCGCTCCGGCGACACCGTGCACGCCTTCGGCGAGCTGGTCGCCTGAGCGACACGACTCCCGTCGGGGGACGGGTGGTGGGGGAAGGTGCTGGACGACGGCGGACCGCTCTGGGGGGAGCGTCCGCCGGGGGCCGTCCGGCGCCGCAGGCGAAGGCGGGCCCCGGTGCGGGGGAGAAAGCACCGGGGCCCGCCTCCGTCGTCTCCCGGCCCGCCGACCGCCACAATGAGCGGATGGACGACCCCGTGGCGGAATCCCCGCAGGCCCGCGCCGACCGGCGGCTGGTCGAGATGCTCCAGGAACTGCGGGTGCTGCAGACCGGCGTGCAGATCGTCTTCGCGTTCCTGCTCGGCGTCGCCTTCACCCCGCGGTTCGCCGAACTCGACGACGCCCGGCAGGACCTGTACGTGGTGGTGCTGCTGCTCACGGTGGTCGCCGCCGCCGTGCTCGCCACGCCCGTCGCCCTGCACCGCGGCCTGTTCCGCCACCCCAAGCGGACCAGGATCGTCAAGGTCTCCGCCCGGATCGCCCAGGTCGGCCTGGTCCTGCTGGCGATGGCGCTCAGCGGCGCCGTCCTGCTGGTGCTCGCCGTGGTCCTCGGCTTCCCGATGGCCATTCCGATCACCGCGGTGATCGCGCTGCTCTTCGGCGGCCTCTGGTTCGTGCTGCCCTGGCTGGTCCGCCGCGGCGTGCCCGACGAGGGCTGACCCGACGTCAGTGCGCGTCGGCGGTGTGCAGCACGTCCTGGGCGCGGTTCAGGCCGCGCAGCACGAACGCCTCGACGGCGTCCGCGCAGCGGTCCAGCAGATCCGGCATCCGCTGCTGCTCCTGCTCGGAGAAGCGGTCCACCACGAAGTCGCTCACCCTGACGCCCTTCGGCGGCCGGCCCACGCCCACCCGCAGCCGCGCGTAGTCGGCGGTGCCCAGCGCCGTGTGCACCGAACGGGCGCCGTTGTGGCCGCCCGGGCCTCCGCCGCGCTTCAACCGGGCCGCGCCGAACGGGAAGTCCAGGTCGTCCTGGATCACCAGCAGCCGCTCCACCGGCACCTGGTGACGGCGCAGCAGCGCCGCGACCGGGCGTCCCGACAGGTTGATCGACCACTGCGGCTCGGCCAGCAGCACGGTGCGGCCGTCGAGGGCGAACGAGGCGGTGCGGGTGGTCACCCCGCGCCAGCGGGCGCCGTGGCGCTCGGCCAGCCGGTCCGCCACCAGGAAGCCCGCGTTGTGCCGCGTCCCCGCGTACCGGCGGGTCGGATTGCCCAGCCCGGCCACCAGCCAGCGCTCGTCCACCGCCACGTCCCCCTTGTGTCTCAGACCAGTTCGGCGGGCAGTTGGCGGGCCACCGCGGCGATCCGGCGGCCGGCCTCGACGCCCGAGCAGGCGTACGAGCCCAGTTCGACCTGGCGGGCGACGATGCCGCGCTCGGCGTGCATCAGGCGCAGGCCGCGGCGCAGCAGGTAGGGGATCGACTTGCGGCCCTCGCGGACGTCCCGGCGGAAGCGCCGCCAGGCCGTGGTGGACGGCTTGTTGCGCAGGCACAGGGCGTCGCCGAGCAGGCCCTCGGCCTGGCAGCGGCGGACCAGTTCGGCCGCGAAGATGCCCTCCGCGACGAACGCCGCCGCGCCGTCCAGCTCCAGCGTGCGGCTGCCGGAGCGGCCGTTCGCGGGGATCGAGTACACCGGCACCTCGGCCCGCCCGTCGAAGGCGAGCGTCCGGATCGCCGCCAGCGCCTGCTCGCCGTGCCAGGAGTCCGGCGAGTCCCAGTCCGGTCCGCCGCCGTCCGGCAGTTGCGGCAGCGTCGGGTCGTCGCCGTCCTTGTAGAAGTCGTCGAGCTGGAGCACCGGCAGGCCGCTGCGCTCGGCCAGCGAGGACTTCCCCGACCCGGAGGGGCCCGACAGCAGGATGACGCGGGATATCGGTCGGCGGTTCAGCGGGGAGTCACTCACGAGATACCAGTCTGACGCATCCGACGGGCTGGTCGTAACCCGCCGGTCGGCCCCGATTCGAGTGCGAGGGCATGAGGACGGGCCCGCACCAGGGGGGGGAGAAGTGCGGGCCCGTCGCGGCCGCCCGGGCCCCCGGGGGGGGTAGGGGCGCTGAGGGCGGCCGGTCTGTGTGGAGTTGGCCGGTCGGGCCGGGCTGCTAGATGCCCATCGGGTGCCAGACCGTCTTGGTCTCCAGGAAGGAGAGCAGTCGCCCGGTGCCGGGGGAGGCCGTCCAGTCCACGGCGGACGGGTCGGCGGCCGGTCGGACCACTCGCTTCAATGTATCCGCCGCCGACGCCTCCAGGGCGGCCGCCGCGCCGGGTCCTTCCAGGTCGATCGCCCCGGCCAGGTCGAGGGCGTTGACGTCCTGGTGGGAGGCCAGCGTGGGGGCGATGTCCGCGGTGCGGCCGGAGATCAGGTTGACCACGCCGCCCGGCACGTCGGAGGTGGCGAGCACCTCGCCCAGCGACAGCGCCGGCAGCGGGGCCTGCTCGGCCGCCGCCACCACCACGGTGTTGCCGGTGGCGATCGCCGGAGCGACCACCGACACCAGGCCGAGCAGCGAGAAGCCGTGACCGGTGCGCGGCGCGACCACGCCGACCACGCCGGTCGGCTCCGGGGTGGACAGGTTGAAGAACGGACCGGCCACCGGGTTGGCGCCGCCCGCGATCTGCGCGACCTTGTCGGTCCAGCCCGCGTACCAGACCCAGCGGTCGATCGCCGCGTCCACCAGCGCCGCCGCCTTCTTGGCGCCCAGCCCCTCGGCGGCCGCCACCTCGGCGGTGAACTGCTCGCGGCGGCCCTGCAGCATCTCCGCGACCCGGTACAGCACCTGGCCGCGGTTGTACGCGGTGGTGCCCGACCAGCCCTTCACGGCCGCGCGGGCCGCCAGCACGGCGTCCCGGGTGTCCTTGCGGGTGCCCAGCGGGGCGTTGGCCAGCCACTGGTCCTTCGTGTCGGTCACCTCGTACACCCGCCCGCTCTCCGAGCGCGGGAACTTCCCGCCGACGTACAGCTTGTAGGTCTTGAAGACCTCGATCCGCATGGCAGTCTCAGACATCGAGGGCCTCGACATTCAGGTAGGGCTCCAGACCGTGGCGGCCGCCCTCGCGGCCGTAACCGGACTCCTTGTACCCGCCGAACGGCGAGGTCGGGTCGAACTTGTTGAAGGTGTTCGCCCACACCACGCCCGCGCGGAGCCGGTTCGCCATCCACAGGATGCGCGAGCCCTTCTCCGTCCAGATGCCCGCGGACAGGCCGAACGGGGTGTTGTTGGCCTTCTCCACGGCCTCGGCCGGGGTGCGGAAGGTCAGCACCGACAGCACCGGCCCGAAGATCTCCTCGCGGGCGATCCGGTGCGCCTGCGAGACGCCGGTGAACAGGGTGGGGCGGAACCAGTAGCCCGCGCCCGGCAGTTCGCACTCCGGCGCCCAGCGCTCGGCGCCCTCCTGCTCGCCCGCGGCGGCCAGCTCGGTGATCCGGGCCAGCTGCGCGGCCGAGTTGATCGCGCCGATGTCGGTGTTCTTGTCCAGCGGGTCGCCGACCCGCAGGGTGCCCATCCGGCGCTTCAGCGCGTCCAGCAGCTCGTCCTGGATCGACTCCTGCACCAGCAGGCGGCTGCCCGCGCAGCACACGTGGCCCTGGTTGAAGAAGATGCCGTTGACGATGCCCTCGACGGCCTGGTCCAGCGGCGCGTCGTCGAACACGATGTTCGCGGCCTTGCCGCCGAGCTCCAGCGAGAGCTTCTTGCGGGTGCCGGCGATCTGCTTGGCGATCGCCCGGCCGACCGGGGTGGAGCCGGTGAAAGCGACCTTGTTCACGTCCGGGTGCGCGGTCAGCGCGGCGCCGGTGCGGCCGTCACCGGTGACGATGTTCACCACACCGTCCGGCAGGCCCGCCTGGCGGCAGATCTCGGCGAACCGCAGAGCCGTCAGCGGGGTGGTCTCGGCGGGCTTCAGCACCACCGTGTTGCCGGTGGCCAGCGCCGGGGCGACCTTCCACGCCAGCATCAGCAGCGGGAAGTTCCACGGGATCACCTGCGCGGCGACGCCCAGCGGGCGCGGGTTCGGCCCGAAGCCGGCGAAGTCGAGCTTGTCGGCCCAGCCCGCGTAGTAGAAGAAGTGCGCGGCGACCAGCGGCAGGTCGACGTCGCGGGTCTCCCGGATCGGCTTGCCGTTGTCGATCGACTCCAGGACGGCCAGCTCGCGGCTGCGCTCCTGGACGATCCGGGCGATCCGGAACAGGTACTTGGCGCGCTCGCTGCCCGGCAGCGACGACCAGCCGGCGAACGCCTTCCGGGCGGCCGCCACCGCACGGTCCACGTCCTCCTCGGTGCCCTGCGCGAACTCCGCCAGCACCTGCTCGGTCGCCGGGTTGACGGTCTTCAGCGCCTCCGAGCCGGAGGAGTCGACGAACCGGCCGCCGATGAAGTGGCCGTAGGACGTCGCGATCTCGCCCGCGGCGGCCGGGGACTCGGGCGCGGGGGCGTACTCGAACAGGCCGGAGGGCTTCGCGGGCTGTACGGGCTGCGCGGTCTTCTTGTCGGTCTTCGCCATGGTCAGTCCACCGTCACGTAGTCGGGACCGGAGTACCGGCCGGTGCGCAGCTTCTGGCGCTGCATCAGCAGGTCGTTCAGCAGGCTGGACGCGCCGAACCGGAACCAGTGCGGGCTCAGCCAGTCGTCGCCCAGCGTCTCGTTCACCATCACCAGGTACTTCATCGCGTCCTTGGTGGTGCGGATGCCGCCGGCCGGCTTCACGCCGACCTGCGTGCCGGTGGCCGCGCGGAAGTCCCGCACCGCCTCCAGCATCAGCAGCGTCACCGGGGGAGTGGCGTTCACCGCGACCTTGCCGGTGGACGTCTTGATGAAGTCCGCGCCCGCGATCATCGCCAGCCAGGACGCGCGGCGGACGTTGTCGTACGTCTGCAGCTCACCGGTCTCGAAGATCACCTTCAGGTGGGCGGAGCTGCCGTCGGGACGCCTGCACGCCTCCTTGACGGCGCGGATCTCCTCGAAGACCTCCAGGTAGCGGCCGGAGAGGAACGCGCCCCGGTCGATCACCATGTCGATCTCGTCGGCGCCCGCGGCGACCGCCTCCGCGGTGTCCGCCAGCTTCACGGGCATCCCGGCCCGGCCGGACGGGAACGCGGTGGCCACCGACGCCACCTGGATGTCGCTGCCGCGCAGCGCGGTCTTCGCGGTTTCGACCATGTCCGGATACACGCAGATCGCCGCGACCTGCGGAGCGGTGCGGTCGGTCGGGTCCGGGTTCAGGCCCTTCGCGCACAGCGAGCGGACCTTGCCGACCGTGTCCGCGCCCTCCAGCGTGGTCAGGTCGATCATCGAGATGGCGAGATCGATGGCGAAGGCCTTGGCGGTGGTCTTGATCGACCGGGTGCCGAGAGTCGCTGCGCGCGCCTCCAGGCCCACCTGGTCGACCCCGGGCAGGCCGTGCAGGAAGCGGCGCAAGGTGGCCTCGGACGCCGCGACGTCCGCGAGGCCGCCGCCCGGGGCGCCGGGGGCGTTGGCTGCAAGAGTGGACATAGTCACCAGAGCAGCATATCTACGCGCGTAGGCGAATGGTAGGCGGGGCGTGCATTCAGGGGCCCGGGGAACGGCGGGGTCGAGTCTGCGGGTGGTCGGGGACAGCGGAGGGTCGTGTTGCTGGCGGTGAAAGACAGGAACCAAAAACGGCGGAACGCACAGCGCCCTGTTGATCATCCGCAGACATGCCCTCGCCGTTCTCCCCCAGCCCTGGCGGGCCGGGAGGTGCCCCCACGAGCCCCTGTCGGGGCTCCCTGGTGGTGCACCATTTGAGGGTGAGTGAAGCGAAAGCAAGGGGCCGGCGGCCCGGGGGTGAGGACACCCGGGGGGCGGTGCTGGCGGCGGCGCGGGCCGAATTCGCGGCGCGTGGGTACCAGAAGGCCGGCATGCGGGCGATCGCTCGGGCGGCGGGGGTGGACGCGGCGCTGCTGCACCACTACTTCGGGAGCAAGGACCGGCTGTTCATGGCCGCGTTGGAGTTCCCGTTCGAGCCGCGCGCCGTGGTCGAGAAGGTCTTCGAGGGCGACCCGGCGTCAGCCGGCGAGCGGGTGGCGGCGTTCGTGCTGGAGCTGTGGGAGCAGCCGCCGGTGCGCGAGCGGTTGCTCGCGCTGGTGCGGACGGCGGCCGCCAGCGAGGAGGTGGCGGCGCTGATGCGGTCGTTCATGGTGACCGAGCTGGTCGACCGGGTGGCGGCCCGACTGGACGTCGAGCAGCCGGAATTGCGGGTGGAGCTGGTGATGTCGCAGATCGTCGGCCTGGCGATGGCCCGGTACGTGATCGCGGTGGAGCCGCTCGCCTCGGCGCCCCCGGAGGTGCTGGCCCCGTTGCTGGGGCGCACCGTCCAGGGGTACCTGACGGGCTGACGGGTCAGGCCTGGCCGCCGCCGAAGCGCTCGGTCCAGGCGGCGAGGTCCTCGTCGGTGATCTTGGCGAACAGCACCGGCGGCACGGTGAAGCCGGTGCCGGCCGGGACCAGGGAGAGCGCCCGGGCCTCGTCGGCGGAGATCCAGGTGCGGGTGTCGCCGTCGAGCGCGAAGGACTCGCGGACGGTGCGGGCCGCGGTCGGGATGAACGGCTCGGAGACCACCGAGTACAGGTGGATCAGGTTGATCGCGGTGCGCAGGGTGCGGGCCGCGGCCTCCGGGTCGGTCTTGATCTGCGTCCAGGGCGCGGTGACGTCGAGGTAGGCGTTGCCGGCCGACCAGAGCGCGCGCAGCGCCTGCGCAGCCTTGCGGAAGTTGAGCGCGTCCAGCTGGGCCTCGTACTCGGCGAGCAGGTCGGCGATCTGCGCGCCGAGCGCGATCTCGGTCTCGCTGTTCTCGGCGCCGGCCGGGACCTCGTCGCCGAAGCGCTTGCGGCTGAAGGACAGCACGCGGTTGACGAAGTTGCCGAGGGTGTCGGCGAGGTCCTTGTTGACGGTGGCCGCGAACAGGTCCCAGGTGAAGCTGGAGTCGTCGGACTCGGGGGCGCTCGCCATCAGGTAGTAGCGCCAGTAGTCGGCGGGGAGCAGTTCGAGCGCGACGTCGGTGAAGATGCCGAGCTTCTGGCTGGTGGAGAACTTGCCGCCGTAGTACGTCAGCCAGTTGAAGGCCTTGACGTAGTCGACCTTCTTCCAGGGCTTGCGCGAGCCGAGGATGGTGGCGGGGAACATCACCGTGTGGAACGGGACGTTGTCCTTGGCCATGAACTCGGTGTAGCGGACGGTGTCGTCGGCCTCGTACCACCAGGAGCGCCAGTCGCCGCCGGTCGCGTCGGCCCACTCCTTGGTGGCGCCGATGTACTCGATCGGGGCGTCGAACCAGACGTAGAAGACCTTGCCCTCGGCGGCCAGCTCGGGCCACACGTCGGCGGGGACGGGGACGCCCCACTCCAGGTCGCGGGTGATGGCGCGGTCCTGCAGGCCCTCGGTGAGCCACTTGCGGGCGATCGAGGAAGCCAGCACCGGCCAGCTGTCGCCGTTCGCGTCGATCCAGGCCTCGACCTCGTCGGTGAGCTTGGACTGGAGCAGGAACAGGTGCTTGGTCTCCCGGACCTCCAGCTCGGAGCTGCCGCTGATCGCCGAGCGCGGCTCCAGCAGGTCGGTCGGGTCGAGCACCCGGGTGCAGCTCTCGCACTGGTCGCCGCGGGCCTTGTCGTAGCCGCAGTGCGGGCAGGTGCCGACGATGTAGCGGTCGGGCAGGAAGCGGCCGTCGGCGATCGAGTAGACCTGGCGGATCGCCCGCTCCTCGATGAAGCCGTTGGCGTGCAGCTCGCGGGCGATCTCCTGGGTGATCTCCCGGTTCTGCGGCGAGGACGAGCGGCCGAACCAGTCGAAGGACAGCTGGAAGCCGTCGTAGATGGCCTTCTGCTGGTCGTGCGCCCGGGCGCAGAACTCGGCGACCGGCAGCCCGGCCTCCTGGGCGGCCAGCTCGGCCGGGGTGCCGTGCTCGTCGGTGGCGCAGATGTACAGCACCTCGTGGCCGCGCTGGCGCAGGTAGCGGGAGTACACGTCCGCCGGGAGCATCGACCCGACCATGTTGCCCAGGTGCTTGATCCCGTTGATGTAGGGAAGCGCGCTGGTGATCAACTGCCGAGTCATCCTGGGGAACTCCGATGCTCTCCGGCGGGCACGCGGCGGTGCCCGCGAGCGGGTGTCGAGGGCCGGTCCGCGACGCGTTCTCAGCGGCCGCCCGGCCGCCGCAATCGTACCGAACCGGCCCGCTGTCGCCGCACCGCTTATTGCGGGGCTGTCAAGCCCCGTGACGGGGGCGATCCGACGACGGGTCAGATCGCGTACCGCCAGGCGGTGAGCAGGTACGCGCCGTACCAGCAGCCGAACAGGGCGGCGCCGGCGAGGACGGCGATCCGGGTGCTGCGGCGGGCCCGGGCGAGGGCGCCGGCGGCGGGGAGCAGGAAGAGCAGCGCGGGGGCCAGCAGGCGCGGCTTGCAGTGGTAGTAGTTGCTCTGCGCCAGGGTCAGCACCACCACCGTCGCGCCGTAGACCAGCAGCGGCGGCCAGGTGGTGCGGCGGACGGCCAGGGCGGTGCCGAGCAGGTGGGCGAGGATCAGGACGGCGATCGAGACCGGGACCCAGCCCTCGCCGGTCTGCAGGGTGCGGGTCAGGAACTCCCACAGCGAGGCGCCCCAGTCCCAGTGGGTGTCCCAGCCGGCCCGCTGGACGGCGAACCAGGCGTCGGCGTCGCCCAGCCGGTCGGCGACCCACCACAGGTACAGCGGGGTGCTGGTGCAGGCCAGCGCGGTGGCGATGAGCGGGCCGGGGAGCAGGCGGCGCTCGCGGCGCAGTTCGAGCAGGGCGGCGACGGCGAGCGCGGCGACCACGGCGAGGCCGGCCGGGCGGGTCAGCCCGGCGAGGAAGGCGAACAGGCCGGCGGCGGGCCAGGCGCGGCGGTGCGCGGCGAGCAGCGCGGCGGCGGCGGTGGCCAGCAGCAGCGACTCGCTGTAGGCCATGAAGAACACCAGGGACATCGGCTGCGCGGCGGCCAGCAGCACCAGGACCACGGTGGCGGTCCGCCGGGTGTACAGCCGGCTCACCAGCCGGTGGATCGTCACCAGGGCGGCCAGCAGCGCGAGTTGGGCGGTGACGATGCCGGAGACCGACCAGCTCAGGCCGGTCGCCGCGTGCACGAGGCGGACCAGGATCGGGAACAGCGGGAAGAAGGCCAGGTCGTTGCCGGTCAGCTCGCCCTCGGGCGTGTAGCTGTAGGCGTCGGGGTAGCCGGCGGAGGCTATCTCCAGGAAGTGCCGCCCGTCCCAGGCGGTCAGCCGGTCGGTCAGCGTGGTGCCGGGCCGGGTGATCATCGCGGCCAGCAGCGTCAGGTGCAGGACCAGCGCGCCCGCGTACACCGCCAGGGCCGGGCCGGCCGCGTGCCACAGCCGGGCCAGTGGCTCCGGGAGCGCGGATGCGGGGCGCGGGGGCGGCGGGGCGATGGGCGTCGGGCGGTCGGTCAGGGCGGTGGTCGGCATCGGGGGTCCTGGTCGGTCGGGGATCAGGGCTGCGGGTGGGTGGTGCTGGCGATCGGCCGCGACGGCGGGGGCGAGGTGGCGGCGCCGTAGGGCGGGGTGCGGGTCGGGCTCGGGGCGAGGGTGGCGGACGGGGTGGGCGTCCGGACGGTCGCCGGGGCGTCGGCCGGTCCGACGGGACGGGGCGGGCGGTCGGGGGCGAGCGTGACGCCGACGGTGATCGCCAGACAGGCGGTGACGGTCAGGGTCGCGCCGACCCGGACCCGGCGGCGCCGGCGGCCGCGGGCGGCGACCTGTCGGGCGGGCGGGGCGAAGGTGCGGGCGGAGGCGGCGTCGGCGGCTGTCCGCAGTACGGCCGCCAGTCTCGGGTCAGGGGAGTGCATCGATGTTCTCCTCGGCCTCGGAGGGGGTGTCGAGGTGCTGGGCGAGGGCGGCCCGGGCCCGGGACAGGTGGGCCTTGACGGTGCCGGGGGCCATGCCGGTCTCGTCGGCGATCCGGTCCAGCGGCAGGTCGCAGACGTAGAACAGGGCGGCGCACAGGCGCTGGCGTTCGGACAGCCGGCGCAGCGCGGCGGCCAGATCGACGGCGCCCGGGTCGGGCCCGGCCACGTCGGCGGGTTCGCCGTGCCGCCGCCAGGCCCGGGCGGCGGTGCGGGCCCGCCGCCAGCGGCTGATCGCCAGGCGGCCCGCGACGGTGCGAACCCAGGCTTCGGGCGCGTGGTCGCGGTCGAGGGAGCGGCGGTGGCCCCAGGCGCGGACGAAGGCCTCCTGGACCACGTCCTGCGCCTCGTGGAGGTCGCCGGTGACGAGGTACAGCTGGCCGGTGAGCCGGCGGACCGAGTGGCTGTAGAAGTCGGTGAACTCCTCCTCGGTCATCGGTCGGCTCCTTGCAGGTCGGTTGCTTACCTGTCGCTACGAACGGGAGCGGTCGTCCGGTTGACGTGGGTGACGCAGCTCACGGCGAGGGGTGTCGGCGGCCTTGACGGGCTTCGCCGCCCGGGCACAGAATTCATCGCATGATGAATTCCCCGGCGGGGTCGGCGGACGACCCCGCGATCCGGATCACCGGACTCGTCGTGCGGCGCGGCGGCGCCACCGTGCTGCCCGGCCTCGACCTGGACGTCCCCCGCGGCACCGTCACCGGCCTGCTCGGCCCCAGCGGCTGCGGCAAGACCACCCTGCTGCGCGCCGTCGTCGGCGTGCAGCGCACCGCCGCCGGCACCGTCACCGTGCTCGGCAGCCCGGCCGGCAGCGCCGCCCTGCGCGACCGGGTCGGCTACGTCACCCAGGCGCCCTCCGTCTACGGCGACCTGACGGTCGGCGAGAACCTCGACTACTTCGCCGCCGTCCTCGGCGCCCCGCGCACCGACCCCGACCGGGTGATCGAACAGGTCGGCCTGGACGCCCACCGCCGCACCCCCGTCGCCCGGCTCTCCGGCGGCCAGCGCGCCCGGGTCTCGCTCGCCGCCGCCCTGCTCGGCCGACCCGAACTGCTGATCCTCGACGAACCCACGGTCGGCCTCGACCCGGTGCTGCGCCGCGACCTCTGGCAGCTGTTCGCCGACCTCGCCCGGGCCGGCGCCACCCTGCTGGTCTCCAGCCACGTGATGGACGAGGCCACCCGCTGCGACCGCCTGCTGCTGATGCGCGACGGCCGGCTGCTCGCCCACGACACCCCCGCCGCGCTGCTCGCCGCCACCGGCGCGAGCGACGTCGAGAGCGCCTTCCTCACCCTCGTGCAGCAACACCCGCAGGAGACCGTCCGATGAGCGCCGCCGCCCGCCGCACCCTGGCCACCGCCCGCCGCGTCCTCGCCCAGCTGCGCCACGACCCGCGCACCGTCGCCATGCTGCTGGCCGTGCCCTGCCTGCTGCTGGTGCTGCTCAAGTACATGTACGACCGGCAGCCCGGCACCTTCGACCGGATCGGCCCCGAGCTGCTCGGCGTCTTCCCGCTGATGGTGATGTTCCTGGTCACCTCGGTGGCGATGCTGCGCGAACGCACCACCGGCACCCTGGAGCGGCTGCTCACCATGCCGCTCGGCCGGCTCGACCTGCTGCTCGGCTACGCCCTCGCGTTCGGCCTGGTCGCCCTGGTGCAGGCCGCGCTGGCCTCCGCCCTCACCATCGGCCTGCTCGGCCTCCAGGTGGCCGGACCCACCTGGCTGGTGTTCGCCGTCGCGCTCGCCGACGGACTGCTCGGCATGGCCCTCGGCCTGCTGGTCTCCGCGTTCGCCGCCACCGAGTTCCAGGCCGTCCAGTTCCTGCCCGCCGTGCTGCTGCCGCAGCTGCTGCTGTGCGGACTGTTCGTGCCCCGCGCCGACATGGCCCCCGCCCTGCGGGTGATCTCCGACGTGCTGCCGCTCTCCTACGCCGTCGACGCGATGGGCCGGATCACCGCGCGGAGCGGCGTCGACGGACAGGTGGTGGCCGACCTCGCGGTGGTGGCCGGCAGCGCGCTGCTCGCCCTCGCCCTCGGCGCGGCCACGCTGCGCCGCCGCACCGCCTGAACGCCCCAGGTCACGGGACGGATCATTCGTGACCGTCCCGTGGCCCCGTCGCCATTGGGGACGGCCCCGACCCTGGGGCAGAATCGACGCCATGACCGAATCCGACCGGACACCCGACCAGGGGTCCGCCGCCGACGGGCCCAAGTACGCCGACCGCGTCCACCGCTCCGTCCCCGGCGTCATCGCGGGCGTCATGCTGCTCGGAGTCGCCGGCTGGCTGATCATCGACGCCGTCGTCTCCGGCACCGGCGCCACCCCGTGGGTCGCGCTCGCCGCCGCGCCCGTCTTCGTCTTCCCGGTGGCCGCCTACACGCTGCGGCCCGTGGTGAAGTCCAACGACCAGCGGCTGCTGGTCCGCAACCCGCTGCGCACCGTGGTCGTGCCGTGGGCCAGCGTGGAGGGGCTGAGGGCCGGCTACTCGGTCGAACTCTTCGCCGGCGGACGCAAGTTCCAGGTCTGGGCGGTTCCGGTCTCGATCCGCCAGCGCAAGAAGGCCACCCGCCGCGCGGCCAGGGCCGCCGCCCAGGGCGACCCGGCGCTGCCCAAGGCCCGCACCAAGCAGACGTCCACCCGCCCCGACCAGCTCGACCCGACCCGCGCCTGGTCCGACGCGGTGGTCGCCTCCCTCCAGGAGCAGGCCGAGCGCTACGCCCGCAACCCCGGCGCCACCGGCGAGGTCCGGACCACCTGGTGCTGGTGGGTGATCGCCCCCACCCTGGCGGGCCTGGTCGCCCTGGTCTCGGTCGTCGCCGCGACCTGACGACGGCACGCAGAGGGCCCCGGGACTCCTCCCGGGGCCCTTTTCCGTTGCCGGGGGTCAGACGAGGCCGGCGGCGGCCGCCAGGTCCTGCTTGAGGGCGGTCAGCAGGGCGTGGGCCTGTTCGCGGGCGGCGGGGAGGTCCTCCCGGGCCGCGACCGGGAGGACGGCCTCCAGGTAGCACTTGAGCTTGGGCTCGGTGCCGGACGGGCGGACCACGATCCGGGCGGAGCCGACCGCGGGCCCGGTGAGGACGTAGCGCAGGCCGTCGGTCGGCGGCAGCTCGGGCGTGCCGGCGGTGAGGTCGTCGGCGCGGGCGACGGTGAGGCCGGCCAGTTCGACGGGGGGCTTGTCGCGCAGGGTGCGCATCGCCTCGGCGATGACGGAGAGGTCGTCGACGCGGACCGAGAGCTGGTCGGTGGCGTGCAGGCCGTGCGCGAGGGCGAGGTCGTCCAGCAGGTCGGCGAGGGTGCGGCCGTCGCGCTTCAGGCCGGCGGCGAGCTCGGCCATCTGCAGGGCGGCGGTGATGCCGTCCTTGTCGCGCACGCCGTCCGGGTCGACGCAGTAGCCGAGCGCCTCCTCGTAGCCGTAGCGGATGCCCTCGGCGCGGGAGATCCACTTGAAGCCGGTGAGGGTCTCCGCGTAGCCGAGGCCGGCCGCGGCGGCGATCTTCCCGAGCAGGGTGGAGGAGACGATGGTGGTGGCGAAGACGCCGCTCGCGCCCTTGGCGGCGAGGGCCGCGCCGAGCAGCGCGCCGACCTCGTCGCCGCGCAGCATCCGCCAGTCGCCGTCGGCGGTGGGGACGGCGACGGCGCAGCGGTCCGCGTCCGGGTCGTTGGCGATCACCAGGTCGGGGCGGGCGGCGCGGGCGGTGGCGAACGCCAGGTCCATCGCGCCGGGCTCTTCCGGGTTGGGGAAGGCGACGGTCGGGAAGCCCGGGTCGGGCTCGGCCTGTTCGGCGACCACGGTCGGCGCGGGGAAGCCGGCCCGCTCGAACGCGGCCAGCAGCACGTCGCGGCCGAC
>NZ_BMRI01000046.1:6837-21988 GCF_014648555.1 Kitasatospora griseola | reverse complement strand
GCCGTGCAGCGGGGTGTAGACGGTGGTCAGTCCGCGCGGCCCGTCGGCGTCCAGGACGGCGGCGGCCCGGTCGAGGTAGGCGTCCAGGACGTCCTCGCCGAGCACCTCCCAGCCCTCGGTGGCGCGCGGGACGTCGGCGAGGGCGCCGAGCGCGTCGATCTCGGCGGCGATGTCGGCGTCGGCGGGCGGCACGATCTGCGAGCCGTCGCCCAGGTAGACCTTGTAGCCGTTGTCCTGCGGCGGGTTGTGGCTGGCGGTGACGACCACGCCGGCCGCCGCGCCCAGGTGTCGGATGGCGTACGCGAGCACGGGGGTGGGCAGCGGCCGGGGCAGCAGCGCGGCGCGCAGGCCGGCGCCGACCACCACGGCGGCGGTGTCACGGGCGAAGTCGTACGACTTGTGCCGGGCGTCGTAGCCGATCACCACCAGGTCGCCCAGCTCGGGGTGCTTGCGGACGTACCCGGCGAGGCCGGCGGCGGCGCGGATCACCACGGCGCGGTTCATCCGCATCGGGCCGGCGCCGAGTTCGCCGCGCAGGCCGGCGGTGCCGAACTGGAGCCGGCCGGAGAACCGTTCGGCCAGCCGCGACCAGGCGATCCGCTCCTCGGCCTCGACCTCGGGGCCCTCGGCGGCGGCCAGCAGCGCGGACAGCTCCTCCCGGGTCTGCGGGTCGGGGTCCTCGGCCAGCCAGGCACGGGCCCGGTCGAGGAGGTCGTTGGTGGGTGCCTTCGGCATGCGGCCCGCTCCCTGTACGTGGATGGACGGAGTGTGAGTACTGCGGCGGAGGGAGCGACGGCGGCCACCGAACCCGTCGATGGCCGCCGTCGTCCTGCGCCGATTCTCGGTCAGAGGTGCTGAGCTGCCCGGGAGTCGCCTCCCGGGCGGGGTGTCAGATGCGCTCCAGGACCTTCGCCAGCAGGGCGCCCATCCGTTCGGCGGACGCCTTGCCGGCCTCCAGCACCTCGGCATGGTTGAGCGGCTCGCCGGTGATGCCCGCGGCCAGGTTGGTGACCAGCGAGATGCCGAGCACCTCGGCGCCGGCCTCGCGGGCGGCGATGGCCTCCAGGGTGGTGGACATGCCGACCAGCTCGCCGCCGAGCACCCGGGCCATGTTGACCTCGGCCGGGGTCTCGTAGTGCGGGCCGCGGAACTGCACGTACACGGCCTCGTCCAGCGACGGGTCGACCTCGCGGCACAGCGCGCGCAGGCGCTTGGAGTACAGGTCGGTGAGGTCGACGAAGTTGGCGCCGACGATCGGGGAGTCCGCGGTCAGGTTGATGTGGTCGCTGATCAGCACCGGCTGACCGGGCGTCCAGCCCTGGCGCAGGCCGCCGCAGCCGTTGGTCAGCACGATGGTGCTGCAGCCCGCCGCGGCGGCGGTGCGCACGCCGTGCACCACGGTGGCCACGCCGTGGCCCTCGTAGTAGTGGTTGCGGCCGAGGAACACCAGCGCCCGGCGGTCGCCGTCGCCGGGCATGCGCACCGAGCGGATGGTGCCGGCGTGGCCGGCCACCGCGGGGGCGGGGAAGCCGGGCAGGTCGGTGACCGGGAACTCGGCGAGCGTCTCACCGAGGGCGTCGGCGGCCGGCACCCAGCCGGAGCCCATCACCAGGGCGACGTCGTGGCGCTCGGCGCCGGTGAGTTCGCGCAGCCGGTCGGCGGCTTCCCGGGCGGCGGCGTAGGGGTCGGCGGAGACGACCGTCTGAGGAGATGCGTTCACATGGTCGAGGATAGGTCAAATCTGCCTACGCGCGTAGACAACGGGGCCGAGCCATGCCGGATCGTTACCGGAATGCACGGAACGCCGCCATTCGTCCCCGCCGGGCCGACGGGGACGCGGCCGAACTCCCGTCCGCCGCAGGCGCGGACGCGCCGTCAGCAGGGGCGGTGGCGCAGGTCCAGCACGTAGTCGTCGGGGGCGCCGGCGCTCTCCGCGGCGTCCGCGATCAGGCCGAGGTAGCGGGCCGCGGGCAGGCCGCCCTCGTAGTCGTTCAGTACGTACGTCCACACCGCGACTTCACCGTCCAGGGTCTGCGCGCGCAGCTTCACCTTGCGGTAGATGCCAAGCTGCACGCCCTCCCAGCGGTCCAGGCCGTCCTCGTCCATCGGGGCGACGTCGTAGAGCGAGACGAAGACCTGCTCCTTCTCGTCCTCCACCACGGTGGCCAGCGAGCCCTCCCAGCCCAGCTGCTCGCCGCCGAAGGTCAGCCGCCAGCCGGGCAGCCAGCCGGAGCCGCGCAGCGGGGAGTGCGGGGCACGCCGGCTCATCTGCCGGGCGTCGAGGTTGGTGGCGTAGGCGGCATAGAGCGACATGTGCGTCAGCCTACGGGAGCGGCCCGCCCGCAGCCCCCGACCGGGCCCGCCCGCGGACCCCGCCCCTACCGGCGCCCCCGGGCCGGGAGCAAGGGTCGACAACAACGGCCCCGGCGTGGAATCCGTTCCGGCGTGCGGGACAATGGAGCACGTGACTCGGATCGTGATCATCGGTGGCGGACCAGGCGGATACGAGGCGGCCCTCGTGGCCGCCCAGCTCGGCGCGGAGGTGACCGTCGTCGACCGCGACGGTCTGGGCGGATCGGCGGTGCTGACGGACTGCGTGCCGTCCAAGACGCTGATCGCCACCGCCGAGGTGATGACTACCTTCGACAGCTCCTACGAGGAACTCGGCATCCTGGTCGCGGACGGCACGCCGGACGCCGCCGACCCGGCCCGGGTGGTCGGAGTGGACCTCGGCAAGGTGAACCGACGGGTGAAGCGGCTGGCGATCGCCCAGTCGCACGACATCACCCAGGCCGTGACCCGGGCCGGCGTCACCGTGCTGCGCGGCCGCGGCCGGCTCGGCAGCAGTGGGCAGGCCATCGACGGCTCCCGCGAGGTGCTGGTCGACCACACCGACGGCCGGGTCGAGTCGCTGCGCGCCGACGCGGTGCTGATCGCCACCGGCGTGCGCCCGCGCGAACTCCCCGACGCCCAGCCGGACGGTGAGCGGATCCTGGCCTGGACGCAGGTGTACGACCTGGAGGAGCTGCCGCGCGAGCTGATCGTGGTCGGCTCCGGCGTCACCGGCGCCGAGTTCGCCGGCGCCTACCAGGCGCTCGGCTCGAACGTCACGCTGGTCTCCTCGCGCGACCGGGTGCTGCCGGGCGAGGACCCGGACGCCGCCGAGGTGCTGGAGGACGTGTTCCGTCGCCGCGGCATGAACGTGATGGGCCGCAGCCGCGCCGAGAGCGTCAAGCGGATCGGCGACCGGGTCGAGGTCACGCTGGCCGACGGCAAGGTGATCACCGGCACGCACTGCCTGATGGCGGTCGGCTCCATCCCCAACACCGCGGACCTGGGCCTGGAGGAGGCCGGCGTCGCGGTCAACGACTGGGGCCAGATCAAGGTGGACCGGGTCTCCCGCACCTCCGCCCCCGGCGTGTACGCGGCCGGCGACTGCACCGGCGTGTTCATGCTGGCCTCGGTGGCCGCTATGCAGGGCCGGATCGCGATGTACCACGCGCTCGGCGACGCGGTGCAGCCGCTGAACCTGAAGACCGTGGCGTCCAACGTGTTCACCGACCCGGAGATCGCCACCGTCGGCTACACCCACGCCGACGTGTCCTGCGGGAAGATGGACGCGGTCGAGATCAAGCTCCCGCTGCGCGGCAACCCGCGGGCCAAGATGCAGGGCATCCGGGACGGCTTCGTGAAGCTGTTCGCCCGCCCGGGCACCGGCATCGTGGTGGGCGGCGTGGTGGTCGCGCCGCGCGCCTCCGAACTGATCCACTCCATCTCGATCGCGGTGGACAACAACCTGACGGTCGAGCAGGTGGCCAACACCTTCACCGTCTACCCGTCGCTGTCCGGCTCCACCGCCGAGGCCGCCCGCCAGCTGCACATCCGCAAGCGCGAGGGCGCCGGTTCCTGACGTTCCACCGGCTCGTTCGGGCCGAGCCGGGCGCACGCCGCCCGGCTCACCCGCCCGGCGGAGCGCGCATTGTACGGTCGTGCGCCGCTCTTGGGTGAGCAAATCCGGTTACCAGGTGCAAACGCCTGAAAGCAGACGGTCACTCGGGTTACCGTCGGTTCTGTGTTTGCTGCAGAACGTCGCCAGTTGATCCTTGAGATGGTGCGCGCCAACGGAGCCGTGTCGCTCCGAGAGCTGGCCCGCGTCGTCCAGACCTCCGAAGTCACCGTCCGCCGGGACGTCCGGGCGCTGGAGGCCGAAGGGCTGCTCGACCGCCGCCACGGCGGCGCGGTGCTCCCCGGCGGCTTCAGCCGGGAGCCCGGCTATCCGCAGAAAACCCATCTCGCCGCGGCCGAGAAGAGCGCCATCGCCGATCTCGCCGCGGGCCTGGTCGAGGAGGGCGACGCCATCGTGGTCGGCGCCGGCACCACCACCCAGGAGCTGGCCCGCCGACTCGCCCGGGTGCCCGGGCTGACGGTGGTCACCAACTCGCTGCTGGTCGCCCAGGCGCTGGCGCACGCCAACCGGGTCGAGGTGGTGATGACGGGCGGCACCCTGCGCGGCTCCAACTACGCGCTGGTCGGCAGCGGCGCCGAGCAGTCGCTGGCCGGGCTGCGGGTCACCAAGGCCTTCATCTCCGGCAGCGGGCTGACCGCCGAGCGCGGCCTGTCCACCGCCAACATGCTCTCCGCCAGCGTCGACCGGGCCCTGGTGCAGTCCGCCAACGAGGTGATCGTCCTCGCCGACCACACCAAGCTCGGCGCGGACAGCATGTTCCAGACCGTCGCCACCGACGCCATCACCCGGCTGGTCACCGACGAGCACACCGCGGCGGAGGACCCGACCGCCCGCGAACTCGACGCGCTCGCCGACTGCGGGGTGCAGATCTCGGTCGCCGCGCTCGGCCTGCCCGCCGAGGCCCCGGCGGTGCACCCGCAGCCGTCCGCCGCACCGCCCCGCCGCCCCGTCCCGCCGGCCGGGCTCGCCGCCCCCGGCACCCCGCTCCCCGGCCAGCGCCGCCCCGCCCCGCACGGCGGGCTGCCGATCGCCGCGCGGCTCGCCGAACGGATCCGCTGACCGCTTCCGGCCCGGCGGCCGCTGCCCCCTGGCAGGCCGGCCGGGCCCGCTTGTAGCGTCTGCGCCCATGGACGCAGCGAGCGAAAGACCCTACGGCACAACGGAATTGACGGTGCGTGCGGCCCGCGGCGGGCAGGGCCCCGCGACCTGGGGGCAGCGGGCCATCCACACCGCGCTGGTGAAGCTGGGCCCCGAGGCGCCCCGGTACAACCTGCGGATGGCGGCGCCCGTCGAGCCGGGCCTGCCGTTGGCGACGGCGCTCGGGGCCTTCACCGAACTGCTGCACCTGCACGACGCGTTGCGCACCCGGCTGGTCGAGCGGGACGGCGACCTGGTGCAGGAGGTGGACGCGGACGGGGCGCTGCCGGTCGCCGTGCTGCACCGCGACAGCGCCGAGCGGGCCGCCGGGGCCGCGGCGGAGCTGCTCGCCGAGTTCGCCGCCCGGCCGTTCGACCTGTCGGGGGAGTGGCCGGTGCGGCTCGGCCTGGTGCTGGTGGACGGCCTGGTCCGGCAGGTGGCGCTGGTGCTGTCGCACACCGCCTCGGACGGCTGGGGGATGCGCCGCGCGGTCCGCGACCTGACGCTGCTGGCCGGTGGGCGCAGCGCCGCCGAGCTGCGCGCCGAGCGGACGTTCGCGCAGCCGCTGGAGGAGGCCGCCGAGCAGGACTCGCCGCGCGGCCGCCGCCGGGACGCCGCCGCCCGCCGGCACTGGCGGGACAAGCTGAGCCGCGGCCCGCGCGCCCAACTGCCGCGCCCGGACGGCGAACCGGACCCGCAGCGGCGGTTCCCGTTCGCGGTGCTGCGCTCCCCGGAGCTGGCCGCCGCGCTGCCGCGGGCCGCGGCCCGGCTGCGCGCCAGCGACGCCACGGTGCTGCTGGCGGCCGCCGCCACCGAGCTGGGACGGCTGGGCGGGCAGCGCGAGGTGCTGTTCCAGGTGGTGGTCGGCAACCGGTTCACCGAGCCGGCTGCGGAGGCCGTCACCACGCTCGCCCAGGAGGGCCTGTTCCACCTCCCGGAGCTGGCCGAGGACTTCGCGGCGACGGTCGGCCGCTGCCAGGGCCCGGCGCTCAGCGCCTACCGTCACTCCGGGTACCACAAGCCGCAGTTGGACGCCGACCTGGCGGCGCTGCGGGCGTCCGGCGTGGAGCCCGCCGACCACTCGGTGATCTGGAACGACACCCGGGACCCGCTGGCCGTGGCGATGTCCGACGGGGCGGCCGAAGCCGGGGAGGTGGAGCGGGAGCTGAGGTTCCCGGAGGCGTTCCCGGCCCGCCCCGGGGTGTCCGTCGCGGTGGACGTGGTCGCCGTGCCGGGCGCGATCGAGCTGCTGATGGTCGCCGACGGCGCGCTGCTGGAGCGCCCGCAGATGGCGCAGTTCCTGTGCGGCGTCGAGCAGTTGGTGCTGGAGGCGGCCGGATAGGCCGAAGGGCGGCGGGAGCCGGTGGACTCCCGCCGCCCTTCCGGACGGATCAGACGTCCTTGATCTCGCAGAGCGCGGCGCCACTGGAGACCGACTGGCCGACCTCGGCCTTCAGGCCGACCACGGTGCCGGCCTTGTGGGCGTTCAGCGGCTGCTCCATCTTCATCGCCTCCAGGACCACGATCAGCTCGCCCTCGGCGACCACCTGGCCCTCCTCGACGGCGACCTTGACGATGGTGCCCTGCATCGGCGAGGCGAGGGTGTCGCCGGAGACCGCGGAGGCGGCCTTCTTGGCGCCCACCCGGCGCTTCGCCTTGCCCGCCGAGGCGCCCGCGGCCGGGGCCGAGGCGACGCCCAGCGAGGACGGCAGCGACACCTCGATGCGCTTGCCGCCGACCTCGACCACCACGGTCTCGCGGCCCTCGGGCTCCTCGCCGTCGCCGCCGGCGCCGACGAACGCCGGGATGGTGTTGTCGAACTCGGTCTCGATCCAGCGGGTGTAGACCGTGAACGGGCCCTCGGAGCCGTGCACCTCGGGGGCGAACGCCGGGTCGGTGACCACGGCCTGGTGGAACGGGATGGCGGTGGCCATGCCCTCCACCTTGAACTCCTCCAGGGCGCGCTTGGCGCGCTGCAGGGCCTGCTTGCGGTCGGTGCCGGTGACGATCAGCTTGGCCAGCAGCGAGTCCCAGGCGGGGCCGATCACCGAGCCGGACTCCACGCCGGCGTCCAGGCGCACGCCCGGGCCGGACGGCGGGGCGAACAGCGTCACGGTGCCGGGCGCGGGCAGGAAGTTGCGGCCCGGGTCCTCGCCGTTGATCCGGAACTCGAAGGAGTGGCCGCGGACCTCCGGGTCGTCGTAGCCGAGCTCCTCGCCGTCGGCGATCCGGAACATCTCCCGGACCAGGTCGAGGCCGGTGACCTCCTCGGACACCGGGTGCTCGACCTGCAGACGGGTGTTGACCTCCAGGAAGGAGATCAGACCGTCCTGGGAGACCAGGAATTCGCAGGTGCCGGCGCCGACGTAGCCCGCCTCGCGCAGGATCGCCTTGGACGCCCGGTACAGCTCGGCGTTCTGCTCGGCCGTCAGGAACGGCGCGGGCGCCTCCTCGACCAGCTTCTGGTGGCGGCGCTGCAGCGAGCAGTCACGGGTGGAGACGACCACCACGTTGCCGTGCTGGTCGGCCAGGCACTGGGTCTCCACGTGCCGCGGCTTGTCCAGGTACTGCTCGACGAAGCACTCGCCGCGGCCGAACGCGGCCACCGCCTCGCGCACCGCCGACTCGTACAGCTCCGGGATCTCCTCCAGCGTGCGGGCGACCTTCAGGCCGCGGCCGCCGCCGCCGAACGCCGCCTTGATGGCGACCGGCAGGCCGTGCTCGGACGCGAACGCGACCACCTCGTCGGCCCCGGACACCGGCTCGGCGGTGCCCGCGACCAGCGGGGCGCCAGCGCGCTGCGCCACGTGGCGGGCGGTGACCTTGTCGCCCAGGTCGCGGATGGCCTGCGGCGGCGGGCCGATCCAGGTCAGGCCGGCGTCGATCACGGCCTGCGCGAAGTCGGCGTTCTCGGACAGGAAGCCGTAACCGGGGTGGATCGCGTCCGCACCCGAATCGGCGGCCGCCTTCAGGACCTTCGCGATGTCCAGGTAACTGCTCGCGGGGGTGTCGCCGCCCAGCGCGTACGCCTCGTCGGCCGCCCGCACGTGCAGCGCGTCCCGGTCCGGCTCGGCGTACACGGCGACACTCGCGATGCCGGCATCCCGGCACGCCCGGGCGACGCGGACAGCGATTTCGCCGCGATTGGCGATGAGCACCTTGCGCACTGTGGCTCCCTTCTCGAACCTCGTCGAGTCTATGGATTGAAGGGCGCTACCGGCGAGTAGTCCCTGGTGGTGAGCGTGCTCACACGCTCGGTGTCCCGATTTCCGTACGGGCGGCGGCGGTTGGCGGCGCGCCGCAGGTCGCGGACGCGCGGGGGGCCGCGCCGGGGTGCCCGGCGAGCCGGGCGGACCGGGTGGCCTTCGCCACACCGGGGTGTCGGATCAAGCGGCCGCCGGCTGCGGCGGGGCGGTCGCCCCGGCGGTCACGTCCGCCTCGAACTCGACCACGTCCGGGCCGTAGGCGCGGGCGTTGACCACCCGCAGCACCACCGCGAACGCCCCGTCCGGGCCGTGCCGGCGGGCCAGCGACCGGTGGTGGGCGGCCAGGTAGCGGACCGCGGCGTGGTTGGAGACCGCGGTCTGACCGGCGATCAGGAACACCGGTCGGCTGCCCGGCCGCAGGTGTATCCGGGCCAGCAGCGCGTACGCCGTCCCGCCCGGCTGCTCGGCGGCCGTCCGGAAGGCGAACTCCCGGTCCCCGACCAGCAGCGTGCGGACCGGATGCCCGGCGCCCTCCGGCGGGGCGACGAACACCGCGCCGGGCAGCCAGGACGCCAGGTGCGCGGCGGTCCGGGCGTTGCTCTCCGGGCCGCCCACGCAGAACTCGGTCTTGTCGCCCAGCCCCTGACGCACCTCGTCGTGCGAGGTCAGCACGGATCGGGCACCGCACTCGCGGACCAGCGCGGCCAGCTCCATCAGCGCGTACACGTCGTCACGGGCCACGCTGTGCGGATCGGCCGAGGAGACCTGCCGGTTGGCGACCAGCAGCGCCTCGCCGCCGGACGTCAGCCCGAAGAACGCGCGCTCCCGCTCCAGCCGGCGCCGCCGGCGCAGCGTCTGCGCCAGCCAGCCGAGGCCCGCGCTGATCGCCGAAGCGACCAGGCCCAGCACGACGTTCAGCACACCATCGGTCATTTTCCGCTTCCCGTCGCCCCTTTCCGGTCCGGTTCGCCAGCCTAACGGCGGCCCACCTGCCCAGGGTGTGGAACTGTGCAACAGATGTGGGGCTCCGGTTCTGTCCAATTCCGCACCTTGCGAACCGGAAGCCGCTTCCTCTCTTACCGCCGCGGCATAACGGAATGGTTCAGACCATTGACCGGGTTCGGCGGCCGTCCCTAGCGTCGCCACCACATATCCGCAGAATTCACGGGGGAATCGTGAAGCGCATCGTCCTGCCCGTCGCCCTGGCGGCGACCGCCCTGTTGCTCACCGCCTGCTCCAGCAGCGGCAGTTCGACCAAGGCCGCGGCCGCGCCGTCGCCCACCGCCAAGACCTACGGCTGCCTCAGCAAGGAGCAGGCCGCCAAGGGCTCGTTCGCCCTCGACGCGGGCACCGCCGGCGGCACCGGCCTGGACGCCTACTACCGCGACTCGGACGCCGGCGGGGCCAAGGCGGGGGTGATCTTCTCCCACCAGCTGAGCGGCTCGCTGTGCGAATGGGCGCCGGTGTTCGACGAGTTCACCAAGGCCGGGTACGCCGTGCTGGCCTTCACCTCCGAGGGCGACGTCACCGAGGGCATCAAGGCCTCCGCCGTCCGCCTCAAGGAGAAGGGCGTCACCGGCCTCGCCCTGATCGGCGCCTCCAAGGGCGGCACCTCCTCGCTGGTCGCCGCCAAGCTGGACAGCCCGCTGCCGATCAAGGCCGTGGTCTCGCTCAGCTCGCCCGACGTGTTCAACCAGCTCAACGCGGGGCTCGCGGTCAAGTCGGTGAAGATCCCGACCTACTTCGCCGCCGAGGAGATGGACGCCCCGTTCGCCGCCAACGCCAAGGAGCTGTACGACGCCTCGGTGGCCGAGGACAAGCAGCTGAAGATCTACCCGGGCGGCAACCACGGCGCGCCGCTGCTCAAGGACGGCGCGCTGCCCGACGTCAAGGCCTACCTGGCCAAGCACGCCCCCGCGGCGGGCTGAGGGTCCGTCAGGCCCACAGGTCGGTGATCCGCACGTCCAGCTCGGCGAGCAGGCGGCGGAGCAGCGGCAGCGACAGGCCGATCACATTGCCGGGGTCGCCGTCGATCCCCTCCACGAACGGTGCCGAGCGGCCGTCCAGGGTGAACGCCCCGGCCACGTGCAGCGGCTCGCCGGAGGCGACGTAGGCGGCGACCTCGGCGTCGTCCGGCGTGCCGAACCGGACGGTGGTGGAGGCGGTGGCCTGCGCCTGCCGTCCGGTGGCGGTGTCGATCACGCAGTGGCCGGTGCGCAGCACGCCCGCGCGGCCGCGCATCGACCGCCAGCGCTCGATCGCCTCCGCGGCGTCGGCCGGCTTGCCGAGCGCCAGGCCGTCCAGCTCCAGCACCGAGTCGCAGCCGATCACGAGCGGCGGCTCGCCGGGCTCGGCGGCCAGCTCGCCGGCGATCTTCTCGGCCTTCGCCACCGCCAGCACCAGCGCGAGCTCGCCGGGCGTCGGCGCGGACAGCGCGTCCTCGTCCACCCCGCTCACCCGCACCAGCGGATCCAGGCCAGCCTGCCGCAGCAGGCCCAGCCGGGCGGGTGAGGCGGACGCGAGAACGAGCGGGCGGCGAGCGGTCATGCCGCCCAGCCTAGCCGTGCGGGGCCAGCAGCAGCGTCGCGGCGATCATGGCCAGCACCGCCAGCACCACCGCCGTCCGGTGCAGCCTGCGCTGGACTTCGCGGGCCTCGGGCGAAGGTTCGTCGCGGGGGTCTGACCAGAGCATTCGATCAGCCTGCAACGCGGGAGCGGTGCGGCGCCTGAGTATCCGTACTCAGTCCCGGCACGAGTGATGGTTCGGACGCCTGCTTGACGTCGCGCCGTTGTCACCCTGCAATGGACCCACTGACTTGTCCGGTTCATGATCGGCCCCGTGCGGGGAGCCGAACTCCCCCCACGGACCGACGGCAGGTCGACTCCAGGTCAGGGCACGCACAGCAGACCACCCCACTGGTTCCGGCTGAGGAGTCCCATGTCCGACCTCGTCACCACCGCAAGAGCCGCCACCGACGCGGCCCGCCCGCACCTCGTCGCGCTCCACCGGGCCGTCACCGGCCTCCTGTTCGCCTGCCACGGCGCCGCCTCCCTGTTCGGCGTCCTCGGCGGGGCGCACGGCGGCGGCACCGTCCCGATCGGCAGCTGGCCCGGCTGGTACGCCGCCGTCATCCAACTCGTCTGCGGCGCGCTGGTCCTGCTCGGCATCGGCACCCGGACCGCCGCGCTGGTCGCCTCCGGCTCGATGGCCTACGCCTACTTCTCCGTCCACCAGCAGAACGCCCTGTTCCCCCTGCAGAACGGCGGCGAGCCCGCGGTGCTGTTCTGCTGGGCGTTCCTGCTGATCGCGGCGGTCGGGCCGGGCAGCTTCGCGGTCGGGCGGAAGTTCGCTCGCTGAGCGACTGCGCGACTGGGCGACTGGGCGGCGCCCCGGTCTCGCGCCCGCTCGCGCCGCCGTTGTGCTCCTCGCCGCGGTTCACGACGGCGGCGGGGAGCACGGCCCCGACAGGGCCACGGCCACCAGCGAGCGCAGGGCCGGTGCGACCTGGCCGAGGGGCAGGGTGGACTCGTCGGCGAAGAGTTCCACCAGCCAGCCGCCCGCAGGGTTCGCGCCGCCCGCCGCGACCATCGCCCGGTAGCCGGAGACCACCATCACCGCCTCCTCCGCCGCGTCGTTGCCCGGGGCGCCGACCCGCAGGGCGAACGCCCCGCCGGTCACCGCCCGGCCGGTCAGCGGGTAGTGCCGCAGGTCGAACACCGCGTCCGGGGCCTCGATCTGGGCCCGCTGGGTCTGTGCCCGGGCCGAGGCCGGGCCGCCCGTCATCCGGTACACGGCGTGCCGGGCGGTGCGCATCAGCGGCGAGCCCGGCGGTACGTACGACACCCACCAGCCGACGGCGTTGACCAGTCGGGACGCGGTCTCGGCGAGGACCGACAGCCGCCCCAGCGTGTCCGCGGGATGCGTCACCGCGCCCTGCACGCCGCCCTGGTCCAGGGCCGCCAGCACCGCCGCCAGCAGCTGCCCCGGGTCGGCGCTGTGCGCGGAGCCCCGGAATCGCCGCCGGTCGCCGTTCGGCCGGCCGCCCGGCGCCCGTCGGCTGTCCGCGAGCTGCACCACCGGATCCGGTGCGAACCCGGGCCCGTGGCCCCGGCCCGCCACCACCGGGTGCGCCGCCCGGGCCGCCTTCGCCCGGTACTGCGCGGCGTCGGCCAGCCGGAACAGCCGGTCCGCGGTGGTGACCGGGCCGATCGAGTCCCCGGTCGAGGCGATCCCGCAGGCGACGCCCTCGCCGTCCGTCAACTCCAGTGCGCGGGCGCACAGTTCCTCCGCGACCGCGACCACCTCGTCCGCGGACTGGCCCTCCGCGAGCAGGCAGAACTCGTCGCCGCCGAGGCGTGCGGCGAGGCTGCCCGGCAGCTTCGCCGCGGTGAGCGACAGCTGGTGCGCGAACCGCTCCAGCAGCCGGTCGCCCATCTCGTGGCCCAGCTGGTCGTTGACCCGCTTCAGCCCGTTCACGTCGCACACCACCAGCGTCACCACCACGCCGTCCCGGGTGTGCGCCTTCAGGGACTCCTCCAGCCGGGCGTCCACGGCGCGACGGTTCGCCAGGCCGGTCAGCGCGTCCGTGAACGCCAGGCGGCGCAGGTCGGCGACCCGCTCGGTCTGCGCCAGGCCCGCCGAGATCTGCGCGGCCAGCAGGGTCGCGTACTCGGCGTCGGCGTCCGTGAACACCGGCATCCCGATCCCGCGCGCCAGGTACAGCTCGCCCCACGCCTGACCGTGCAGCACGATCGGCGCGACCAGGCAGCAGCCCCTCCCGCGACGCCGCAGGCCCGCCGCGCGGGAGCGGCAGAACGCGCCGGACGCCGGAAGCGGATGACCGGCGTGCGGGCCGAGGTCCTCCGCCGTCTGCACCCACGCCCGGGGGAGCCGGCCGGTGGTCCAGTGCTCCTCCAGGTACGTCACGATCTCCGGGAAGTCCGCGACCGGGTACGACTCGTCCTCCGGCAGCTCCTCCTCGCCAGGCGCGAGCTCCCCGTGGTTGACCAGCACCCGCAGCCGGCCCGACTCGCGGTCCCACACCGAGACGGCCGCCATCGTCGCCCCCAACGCGGACGTCGCCCGCGCCGCCGCGGCCCGCACCGCCTCCAGCGGCGTCATCGCCCCGGCCATCGCCTGCGCGAGCTCCACCACCGCCTGCAACCGCGAGTCCGGCGCCGCAGCCTGCTCACTCATCGTCGCCACATTCCCTCCCGCGGGCTGTTTCGTCCAGCCTAGGGGGGTTTGAGGGGATTTTCGGCTAGGCAGGCGGGCGTGAACACCGGGGCGCGTGGGGGCGCCTCCCGGCCCACCGGGGCTGGGGGAGAGCTGCGCGACAGGCGCCGACGAGTCGTCATGCGCCGCTCAGGCGGTGGCGGTGGGGGTGCGGGTGAGGAGCCAGGGTTCGACCAGGCCGAGGCCGCGGACCGGGCGGCGCCACATGGGCTGGAGGTGGAAGCGGTGGCCGGGGGCGGGCGGGGTCTCGGGGAGCGTCGCGGTGCCGTTGTGTTCGAGGGCCGCCGCGAGTTCGCCGTCGACCAGGACGGCGTCCTTGGGGGCGATGGAGGTGAGGCGGGAGGCCAGGTTGACGGTGGTGCCGAAGACGTCGCCCATACGGGAGGTGACGGTGCCGAAGGCCATGCCGACGCGCAGGGCGGGCATGTTGTCCTCCTTGGCGAGGGTCTCGACCAGGGAGAGGGCGATCTCGGCGACGGTGGCCGGGTCCTCGGAGACGAAGAGGATCTCGTCGCCGAGGGTCTTGACGACCCGTCCGCCCTGGCCGGCGATCAGGTCGGAGCAGGTGTTCTCGAAGCCCTCGACGAGTTCGCCGAGCTCCTCCTCCTCCAGACGGCGGGAGAGCCGGGTGAAGCCCACCAGGTCGGCGAAGGCGACGGCGAGCCGGCCGGAGGTGGTCTCGTGGTCCTCGGCGGCCTGCACGACCCGGCCGGTGACGGCGGCGAGTTGGCGGCGCCAGACGTAGACCAGGAACTGTTCGAGCTCGGGGAGGAGCAGCTCGACCAGCGGGTAGGCGACGTCGGAGCGGGTGAGGCCGGGTTCGACGGGCTGGGTGAGGTTGTCGAGGAAGGTGTCCATCTGCCAGCCGGCGAGTCGCGCGGTGGTCTGGCCGGTGGAGCGGGCGACCTGGATCGCCATGGGTTCGCTGAGCAGCCCGGACTCGATCAGGCCGGCCAGGCGGCGCAGCGCGATCACGTCGTTGTCGTTGAGGGCGCGGGACTGGCCGATGTCGGGGAAGCCCATGGCGCGCCAGAAGCGGGTGGCGAGGTCCATCGGGACCTCGGCGGCGCGTGCGGCCTGGTACGGGGTGTACTTGCGCGGGGCGTCGAGGATCAGCCGCTCCAGGTCGGTCGCGACGGTGGTCTCGTCCGTCTCGCCGGGCGTGCCGGCGGGAGTGCCGCTGTTGCCGGAGCCCGTGGTGGCGCCGCCGTTGTCTGTCACCGGTCCGTCCCCGTGCGTCTGCGCACTTGTGTCTTGCCGTCCTCGGGGTTGGCTGCGCGACCACCGCGGGGGTAGTGGCGAGCCTCACACCGCTGCCAGGTGGAATGTTCGCACGGAATCGCGTAATCCGGGGCATCCGCCCGGCAGCCGGTCCGAGGGTCCCGCAGGGTGAGACCGGCCCTGCGCGACGCGGTCAGTTCTGCGGGCGTACGTGCACCACGTCGCCGGCGGCGACGGCGTGCCGGGTGCCGTCGGGGGTGCGGACCACCAGTCGGCCGTCGCCGTCGACGGCCACCGCGTCGCCCAGCAGTTCGCGTTCGCCGGGGAGTTGGACCTTCACGGGCCGGTTCAGGGTGGTGCAGCGGGCGGTGTACGCGGGGAGCA
>NZ_BMRI01000046.1:0-6809 GCF_014648555.1 Kitasatospora griseola | reverse complement strand
GTCCGCTGGCGTGCGGGTCGCCGGCGGCGGCCGTCCACTCGCCGTAGAGCTCGGCGAACTCGCGCAGCACGGCGCGCAGCAGGGTGGCCCGGTCGGTGGTCTCGGCGCCGGCCAGCGCCAGCGAGGTGGCGGTGGGGACGGGCAGCTCGGCCTGCCGGAGCGAGACGTTGAGGCCGAGGCCGACGATCACGGCGCCGCCGGAGAGTTCGGTGAGGATGCCGCCGAGCTTGCGCTCCTGCCCGTCGACCTCGGCCTGCAGGTCGTTGGGCCACTTCAGGCCGGTGCGGACGTCGGCGATCCGGTCGAGGGTGGCGGAGACGGCGGTGCCGATCAGGATGGGCAGCCAGCCGTAGCGTTCCATCGGCACGCCCTGCGGGCGCAGCAGCATCGACAGGAACAGCCCGGAGCGGGGCGGCGCGGTCCAGCGGCGGTCGAGCCGGCCGCGGGCGGCGTTCTGCGACTCGGCGACCAGCACGGCGCCCTCGGGCGCGCCGTCCTTGGCGCGGGCGGCCAGGTCGGAGTTGGTGGAGCCGGTCTCGCTCACCACATCGAGTGAGGTCCACAGGGCGCCCGGGCGCAGCAGGTCGAGCCGCAGGGCGGCCTCGTCGAGCGGGGGGCGGTCCAGGTCGGTCCACGGGGACGGGCCGCCGTGGCCGAAGCCGCGCAGTCCGGACCGGCGGGGTCGGGGGCTCTCGGGTGTGCTCACCCCAACCACCCTAGGCCCAGGCCGACGGCCGCACTCCGCATCATCGTCCCGCAATCCGGGCAGTGGCACGATGTGTCGATGGCCATAGCCGCGGAGGCCTCCGGGCTGGCTACGCTACGCAACGGTAGACCGCAGCGCCGCCCTGCCCGCAACCCTCCACGCCCCGGGCCGGCGGCCGAGGACGCAGGGAGAGCCACCGCAATGGCCGAGGCACCGAACGACCCGCACACCACCGCCGGAAAGGTCGCCGACCTGCGGCGGAGGATCGACGAGGCGGTGCACTCCGGTTCCGCCGCCGCGGTCGAGAAGCAGCACGCCAAGGGCAAGCTGACGGCCCGCGAGCGGATCCTGGAGCTGCTGGACGAGGACTCCTTCGTGGAGTTCGACGAGTTCGCCCGGCACCGTTCGACCAATTTCGGCCAGGAGAAGAACCGGCCGTACGGCGACGGCGTGGTGACCGGCTACGGCACCGTGGACGGGCGCCAGATCGCGGTGTTCGCGCAGGACTTCACGGTGTTCGGCGGTTCGCTGGGCGAGGTTTTCGGCGAGAAGATCGTCAAGGTGATGGACTTCGCGCTGAAGACCGGCTGCCCGATGATCGGCATCAACGACTCGGGCGGCGCCCGGATCCAGGAGGGCGTGGTCTCGCTCGGCCTGTACGGCGAGATCTTCCGCCGCAACGTGCACGCCTCCGGCGTGATCCCGCAGATCTCGCTGATCATGGGCCCGTGCGCGGGCGGCGCGGTGTACTCGCCGGCGGTCACCGACTTCGTGGTGATGGCCGACAAGACCTCGCACATGTTCATCACCGGCCCCGACGTGATCAAGACCGTCACCGGCGAGACCGTCGACATGGAGGAGCTGGGCGGCGCCCGCACCCACAACACCAAGTCCGGCAACGCGCACTACCTGGCCGCCGACGAGAAGGAGGCCATCGAGTACGTCAAGAGCCTGCTCTCGTACCTGCCCTCCAACAACCTCTCGGACCCGCCGGTCTACCCCGAGCAGGCGGACCTGTCGATCACCGACGAGGACCTGGAGCTCGACAGCATCGTCCCGGACTCGGCGAACCAGCCGTACGACATCCGCCGGGTGATCGAGCACGTGCTGGACGACGGGGACTTCCTGGAGGTCCAGCCGCTGTACGCGGGCAACATCGTGGTCGGCTTCGGCCGGGTCGAGGGCCACCCGGTGGGCGTGGTCGGCAACCAGCCGATGGACCTGGCGGGCTGCCTGGACATCGCGGCCAGCGAGAAGGCCGCCCGCTTCGTGCGCACCTGCGACGCGTTCAACATCCCGGTGCTGACCTTCGTCGACGTGCCCGGTTTCCTGCCCGGCACCGGCCAGGAGTGGGACGGCATCATCCGCCGCGGCGCGAAGCTGATCTTCGCCTACGCGGAGGCCACCGTCCCGCTGATCACCGTGATCACCCGCAAGGCGTTCGGCGGCGCGTACGACGTGATGGGCTCCAAGCACCTGGGCGCCGACATCAACCTGGCGTGGCCGACCGCGCAGATCGCGGTGATGGGCGCGCAGGGCGCGGTCAACATCCTGCACCGCCGGGAGATCGCCGCCGCCGAGGCCGAGGGACGCGGCGAGGAGCGCCGGGCCGAGCTGCTCGCCTCGTACGAGGACACCCTGCTCAACCCGTACCTGGCCGCCGAGCGCGGCTACGTCGACGCGGTCATCGCGCCCAGCGAGACCCGCCGGCACATCGTCCGCGGGCTGCGGGCGCTGCGCGGCAAGCGGGAGGCGCTGCCGCCGAAGAAGCACGGCAACATCCCGCTGTAGCAGAAGGGCTCACCCGCATGACTCCCATTCAGGTGCTGCACGGGCAGCCGACCCCCGAGGAGCTGGCCACCGTCCTGGCGGTGGTCCAAGCCCGGGCCGCCGCCGGGGCCAGGGCGGCCTCCGCGAGCGGCCCGGCCACCGCGTGGACCAGCCGCACTCCCCGTCCCGTCCCCGCGCCAGGCCCGCACGCCTGGCGCACCAGCCTCTGGCCGCGCTGAGGCCCCTCGACGGATCGCCGGCGGTTCAGCCGCCGGCGATCCGGTCCGCGCGGGTGTAGACGTTCGCGCTGCGCCCGCGCAGGAAGCCGACCAGGGTGAGGCCGAGCTCCTCGGCCAGGTCGACGGCGAGCGAGGACGGCGCGGAGACCGCCGCCAGCAGCGGCAGGCCGGCCAGCGCGGCCTTCTGGGTCAGTTCGAAGGAGGCCCGGCCGGAGACCAGCAGGACGTGCCCGCGCAGCGGCAGCAGGCCCTCGCGCAGCGCCCAGCCGACCACCTTGTCCACCGCGTTGTGCCGGCCGACGTCCTCGCGGGCGCACAGCAGGGCGCCGTCGGCGGCGAACAGCGCGGCCGCGTGCAGGCCGCCGGTGGAGTCGAAGGTCCGCTGGGCGGCGCGCAGCTTGTCCGGCAGCGCGTAGAGCACCTCCGGGTCGAGCGTCAGCGGGTCGGCCGAGACGTCCCACCGGCTGCGGGTGCGCACGGCGTCCACGGTGTCGCGTCCGCACAGGCCGCAGGCGCTGGTGGTGAGCAGGTTGCGGTGCGCGGAGAGCGCCGGGCGCGCGCCGCGGACGGCCGCGTCGACCACGTTGTACGTGTTGGCGCCGTCGGCGTCCGTGCCGGCGCAGTAGCGCAGCGCGGCGAGTTCCTCGGTGGCCGCGACCAGGCCCTCGCCGACCAGGAAGCCCGCCACCAGGTCGAAGTCGTGGCCGGGGGTGCGCATGGTGACGGTCAGCGCCTCGCCGCCGATCCGGATCTCCAGCGGTTCCTCCGCCGCCAGACTGTCCGGCCGCGCGCCGCGTTCCCCGTCGCGCAGTCGCACCACTCGCCGCCGTACCGTTGCCCGCGCCATCCGTGTCGCACCTCCGCGGGCCAGTCAACCATCCGCGGTGTGCCGAACGATTGCTTGTCATATCCGCATTCACCTGATGAGAATGTGCATATGGATATGCACAGTGTCGTCGTCCAGGTCGGCAAGGCCGACGTCAGCGCCGAGGATGTCCTCGCCGTGGCCCGGGGCGGGGCCCGGGTGGAGATCGGGCCGGACGCCCTCGCCGAGATGGCCGGGGCGCGCGCCCGGATCGACGCCCTCGCCGCCGAGCCCCGCCCCGTGTACGGGGTGTCCACCGGCTTCGGAGCGCTGGCGGTGCGCCACATCAGCCCCGAGCTGCGGGCCCAGCTCCAGCGCTCGCTGGTGCGCTCGCACGCCGCCGGCATGGGCCCGACGGTGGAGCGCGAGGTGGTCCGGGCGCTGATGTTCCTGCGGATGAAGACGCTGGCCTCCGGCCGCACCGGCGTGCGCCCGCTGGTCGCCGAGACCATGGCCGCCCTGCTGAACGCCGGAATCACCCCGGCGGTGCGGGAGTTCGGCTCGCTCGGCTGCTCCGGCGACCTCGCCCCGCTCTCGCACTGCGCGCTCGTCCTGATGGGCGAGGGCACCGCGTTCGGCCCCGACGGCGCGGAGAAGCCCGCCGCCGAGCTGCTGGCCGCCGCCGGCATCGAGCCGGTCGAACTGCTGGAGAAGGAGGGCCTGGCCCTCATCAACGGCACCGACGGCATGCTCGGCATGCTGGTGATGGCCCTCGCCGACCTCCGGCGCCTGTACACCACCGCCGACATCACCGCCGCGATGACGCTGGAGGCGCTGCTCGCCACCGACCGGGTGCTCGCCCCCGAGCTGCACGCTCCGATCCGCCCGCACCCCGGCCAGGCCGCGGCCGCCGCCAACATGCTGGCCGTGCTGCGCGGCTCCGGGCTGACCGGCCACCACCACGACGACGCGCCGCGGGTCCAGGACGCCTACTCGATCCGCTGCGCCCCGCAGGTGGCCGGCGCCGGCCGCGACACCCTCGCGCACGCCGCGCTGGTCGCCGACCGGGAGCTCGCCGCGTCCGTCGACAACCCGGTGGTGCTGCCCGACGGCCGGGTCGAGTCCAACGGCAACTTCCACGGCGCGCCGGTCGCCTACGTGCTGGACTTCCTGGCGATCGCCGCCGCCGACCTGGCCTCGATCTCTGAGCGCCGCACCGACCGGCTGCTCGACACGGCCCGCTCGCACGGCCTGCCCGCGTTCCTCGCCGACGACCCGGGCGTGGACTCCGGTCTGATGATCGCCCAGTACACCCAGGCCGCGCTGGTCAGCGAGAACAAGCGGCTCGCGGTGCCCGCCTCGGTGGACTCCATCCCGTCCTCGGCGATGCAGGAGGACCACGTCTCGATGGGCTGGTCCGCGGCCCGCAAGCTGCGCCAGGCGGTGGCCAACCTCGGTCGCGTGCTGGCCGTCGAACTCGTCGCCTCCGCACGGGCGTTGGAGATGCGCGAGCAGGCCGCGGAGCAGCCCGGGGTGCTCGCCCCGGCGACCGCCGCCGCGATCGCCGCCGCCCGCGCCGCCGGCGTCGGCGGGCCCGGCCGCGACCGCTTCCTCTCCCCGGACCTGGAGGCCGCCGCCGAACTGGTCGGCACCGGCGCACTGATCGAGGCGGTCCAGCGGGTCACCGGTCCGCTCGCCTGACGAGGTGACCCGGGACGGGCGCGCCGGACACCCTCCGGATGCGCCCGTCCCGTCAGGCGGAACGCGATTGCCCGTCTGTCGGGACTGCGCCACAGTCGTCCCACCGCCGAAGCCACCGGCGACCGCCCAACCGAGCGTGGAGGTACCCGAGATGACCGCCCTGGACGAGACCGGAACGAACAGCGGGCCGTCCGCCCGGCTGCTCCAGCTCTTCGAGGGCCACCGGTTGACGCCCACTCAGCGGCGGATCGCCCACTCGCTGGTGAAGCACGCCGCCGAGGCGCCGTTCCTGTCCAGCGTCGAGGTCGCCGAACTCGCCGGCGTCAGCCAGCCGTCCGTCACCCGGTTCGCCGTCGCGCTCGGCTACGACGGCTACCCCGCGCTGCGCAAGCAGCTGCGCGAACTCGGCGTCGGCGAGGCCGCCGATCCGGAGAGCCACCACGACGCGGTCCGCAACGAGCACCAGCAGGCCGTGCTCGCCGAGATCGCCCACCTGCGGCACCTGGCCGAGCTGCTCGCCGACCCCGCGCCGATCGTCCGCGCCGCCCGGGTGCTGGCCGCGTCCCGGCCGCTGCCGGTGCTCGGCCTGCGCGCCGCCTCCGCCCAGGCCCGCGGCTTCTCCTACTTCGCCGCCAAGGTCCACCCCGACATCCGGCTGCTCGACGAGGGCGGCTCGATGCTCGCCGACCGCCTGGAGCAGGCCGTCTCGGCCGGCGCCAGCGCCCTGCTGTGCTTCGCGCTGCCCCGCTACCCGCGCGAACTGATGGACGCCCTCACGGTGGCCCGCGACTGCGGACTGACCGTGCTGACCGTCGCCGACTCCGCGTTCGCCCCGGTCGCCAAGCTCTCCGACCTGATGCTGCCCGCCGCCGTCGGCACCGGCCTGGTCTTCGACACCGCCTGCGCCCCGATGGTGCTCGGCCGGGTGCTGCTGCAGGCGATGTGCGACGAGATCCCCGGCGCGGAAGCCCGGCTCGAAGCCATCGAGCAGTCGGCGACGGCCCGTCAGTTGTTCCTGGACTGACACCTGTTGTTCCCCCAATGACACCCCGGTGCCGGGTTGACGACCGGCCGTGCGCGGGCATCTTCCCGGTAGGGACGAAGACAGCTTTGGACGGGGGAAGTCCAATGCCACCACCGATCCATCAGATGCGGCTCACCGGACGACTCGGCTCCGGCGCCGACGAATGGTCCTGCCCGCAGTGCGGCCGACGCATCGCCCTCCGCCGCCCGCCGCACCCCGAACTCACCGTGCTCGACCCGGGTGACGAGGAGGCCGTGCACATCGGCGTCCTGGAACCCGGCGACCCGGCCGCCGACGCGGCCGCCGCCCGCTACGGCGTCGGCCCGGTCCAGCACGTCCCGCGCCCGCCGGCCCGCCCCGGCGAGAGCGGTTCCGACGAGAACCGCCCCGCCGACGGCGGCCCCGGCGACCCGAACGCCCAGCCCGACGCCGAGGACCGCCGCTGGCTCGCCGAGATCGGCATCGACTGGGACGGCGACGCGGCGGCCTGAGAGGGCGTTCGATACCGATTTAGGCTGCCGCAGGTGGTTTCGGTCGGAGGTATTGCCCGGTTCTGTCCGGGCT
>NZ_BMRI01000045.1:561-45218 GCF_014648555.1 Kitasatospora griseola | reverse complement strand
TCGGCGACGTTCGAGAACTTCGGGGTCGACTCGTTGGTGAGTCTGAACATCATCGACCGGTTCGAGCAGGACCTGGGTGATCTGCCCGCGACGTTGCTGTTCGAGCACATGACGATCGATCAGCTCGCCGCGCACCTCCTGGCGGAGTACGGCGATCGCATCCCGGTGGGAGCTGCCCCGGAGCCCGAGCCTGCGTTCGAGCAAGAGCCGGAGCCGGAGCCGGCGTTCGAGCCGGAGCCGGAGCCGGAGCCGATCCAGGTCTCCGAGCCCGTCGCCCCCGAACCCGCCGCCGTGGAGCCGCCCGCCGTGCCGGTCGCGTCGGCCCGCTCCGGCGACATCGCGATCATCGGGGTCGCCGGCCGGTTCCCGGCCTCGCCCGACCTGGACACCTTCTGGGCCAACCTGTCGCAGGGCCGCAGTTGCATCACCGAGATCCCGGAGAAGCGCTGGGACTGGCGACCCCACTTCGACGAGCGCAAGGGCGTCAAGCACCGGACGTACAACCGCTGGGGCGGCTTCCTCGACGACGTCGACGCCTTCGACGCGCCGCTCTTCGGCATCCTGCCGCGGGAGGCCAACGACATCGACCCCCAGGAGCGGCTGTTCCTGGAGACCTGCTGGGAGCTGCTGGAGACCACCGGCCACCTCGGCGAGCGGACCAGGCAGCCGAGCACCGGTGTCTTCGCGGGCGTGATGTACGGCGAGTACGGACTCCTCGCCGCCGCCGCGGACTGGCCGGAGGGCCGCTACGCGACCGGGCACTCCGCGTTCTGGTCACTGGCCAACCGGGTGTCGTACACCTTCGACCTCCAGGGGCCGAGCTTCGCTGTGGACAGCGCCTGCTCGTCCGCGCTCACCGCGGTCCACCTGGCGTGCGAGAGCCTGCGCCGGGGCGAGTGCCGGCAGGCGATCGCCGGCGGGGTCAACCTGATCCTCCACCCCGCGCACTTCGCCGCGCTCGCCGCCCGGAACATGCTGGCGACCGGCGACGGCTGCCGGGTCTTCGACGCCGACGCGGACGGCTTCGTGCCGGGCGAAGGCGTCGGGGCGGTGCTGCTGAAGCCGGTCGAGCAGGCCGAGGCCGACGGCGACACCATCTGGGCCGTCGTCAAGGGCAGCCTGAGCAACGCCGGGGGCAAGGTCAGCGGCTACACCGTGCCCAACCCCAACGCCCAGGCGCAGCTCATCGAGGAGACGCTGCGCCGGTCCGGCGTCCACCCGCGGACGGTGTCCTACGTCGAGGCGCACGGGACGGGGACGGCGCTGGGCGACCCGATCGAGGTGGCGGGCCTCACCCGCGCGTTCCGCTCGCTCGGCGTGACGGACCCGGACTTCTGCGCCGTCGGATCGGTCAAGTCCAACATCGGCCACCTGGAGGGCGCGGCCGGCATCGCGGCACTCGCCAAGGTGCTGCTCCAGTTCAAGCACCGCACCCTCGCGCCGACGATCAATCTGGACACGGTCAACCCCAAGATCCGCTTCGAGGGTTCGCCGTTCCGGCCGCAGCGCACCGCGACGCCCTGGGAGCGGCCGGTCGCCGACCTCGGCACGGGCGAGCGGACCTGGCCGCTCCGCGCGGGAATCAGCTCGTTCGGAGCAGGAGGAGCGAACGTCCACATGATCCTGGAGGAGTACGTCCCGTCCGACGCGGACGGCGCCGACGGTGCGACTGCGGTTGGTGCGGCGGAGCAGCAGGTGTTCCTGCTGTCGGCGCTGAGCCGGGACGCGCTGCGCACCCACGCCGAGCAGGTCGCGGACTTCCTGGAGAGTCCGGCCGGCCTGGCCGCCCCGCTGCGCGACCTGGCCTCGACCAGCCGGACGGGCCGCCGCGAGCTGCCCGAACGGCTCGCCGTGACGGGCTCCGACCACGCCGCGATCGCCGCAGGGCTGCGGCGGTTCGCGACCGGCGACCTCACCGACGGCGGGTTCGTCAGCGGGACGGCGGTCAAGGGCGCGACGTCCGACGGCCCCTCGGAGGACCCCGCGCGGGACTGGGTGCACGGCGTGCCCGTCGACTGGCACGCGTTCGGGGTCGCCGACGGGGCGCGCAAGGCGGCGTTCCCCACCTACCCGTTCGAGCGCCGGCGGCACTGGATCACCGAGGCGGCCCGGCCGGCGGGCCCACCGGAACCGCAGACGGAGGCCGGGCCCGGCGGCGAGGCCGAGCCCACCGGGGCCGTCGACGCGGCGGAACCCACCGGGCCCGTCGACGAGGCGGCACCTACCGGACCCGCGCCGCGGCCCGAGCACACACAGCAGGCGGAGCACCCACGACAGGAGGCAGCGGTGGACAGTGACCAGTCGACCGTGGTCGAGCGGCCGGTCACCCACCCGGCGATCGACATCGCGCGGCACCACCGGATCGACGGAGCCCGCTGCGTCCCCGGTGTCGGCCTGCTGGAGGTGGCGCGCGGGGCGATGCCCGGCGCGGACGACTTCCCGGTGCGGATGACCGGAATCCGGTGGCTCTCCCCGGTCGACCTCGACGCGGGCGTGGACCGGGTCCGGGTGGCGCTCACCCCGCAGCAGGAGGCCGGGGCGACCGCGTTCCAGATCTCCGTGCCCGCGGCGGACGGCTTCCGCACGGCCGCCCGGGGCGTGCTGGCGAACGACCAGCAGCCCACGGCCGACCCGGCCCTGGACCTGGCGGCCGTGCGCCGCCGGTGCGGGGAGCGGCGGTCCGCCAAGGACTTCTACGAGGCGTTCTCCCGCGGCGGCCTGAGCTACGGCCGCCCGCTGCGGGTGGTGGCCGAACTGTGGATCGGCGACGGCGAGGCCCTGGCCCGGCTCGCCAGTGCCCAGCAGACCCGCCAGAGCACGCTGCGGTTCGTGCTGCCGCCCACGCTGCTCGACGGCGCGCTGCAGGTCGTCTCGGTGCTCTGCGAGGAGGAGTCCGGCTACCTGCCGGTCGGCATCGCGGAGCTGCGCGCCCACGGCGCCCTGCCCATGGACTGCTGGGCCCGGGTGCGCGAGGTGACGCCGGAGGGCCGCCGCAACGGCCACCGGCGCTTCGACATCCGACTGACGGACGGCGACGGCCGGGTCCTCGCGGCCCTCGACGGCCTGGAGATCGCCCCCCGGTCGGCGGACCGGCCCGCCGACGAGGCCCCGACGGCCGCCGCCGTGACCGGCGGGTCGGCGGCGCCCGCCGTCCGCGCGACCGCCCCGACCCGAACCAGGTACCTGCGCCCGGTCTGGGAGCCGGCCCCGCTCGCCGCCGACCCGGCGGTGCCGCGCACCGTCCTGGTGCACGCCGAGGACGGCGCCGCCCGGCAGGCGCTCGTCGAGCGACTCGCCGCACTGGGCGCCACCGCCGTGACGGTCGCCGAGGGCGAGGGCTTCGCCCGCACCGAGGACGGCGGATACCTGCTGCGCACCGCCGACCCGAGCTCGCACGAGCAGCTCGTCGCGGACCTCGCTGCGCGCGGCCCGGTGCCCGACGCGATCGTGCACCTGGCCGCCCCCCGGCCGCTGCCGGGCCCGGACGCCGCCGACACCGCCCTGCCCGCGGTGCTCTGGTCGAGCGTCGCGGTGCTGCGGCGGCCCGAACAGCCGCGCCTGACGGTGCTGTACGCCCACACCGGCACGCCCGAGGACGTCGACCCGCTCGACTGCGCCGTCGGCGGGACGCTGCGCACCCTCGCCCTGGAGCACAGCCGGTTCCGCGGGGTGCGGCTCGCCCTGCCCGGCGGCCGGCCCGGCCCCGAGCACGCCGACCGGATCGTCGAGGAACTGCTGAACGCCCGGGCGGGTGCCCAGGACGTCGACCACCGCGACGGCGTGCGGCGCGTCAAGGAGCTGCGGCCGTTCGAGCCGCAGGCCACCGGGACCGGCGGGTTCGCCCTGCGTGACGGCGGCACCTACCTGATCACCGGCGGGGCGGGAGCCATCGGCCTCCACTTCGCACGCTTCTTCGCCGGCCTCGACCGGGCCGCCACCGTCGTCCTCGCGGGTCGATCGGCCGTCGACGACCGGCTCGTCGAGGAACTGTCCGGGGCCAGGACCCGAGTGGTGTACCGGCGAGCCGACCTGCGCGACCCCGAGGCGACCTCGGCGCTGGTGGCGGGCCTCACGGCCGAGTTCGGCCCGCTGCACGGCGTCATCCACTCCGCGGGCGTCAGCCGCGACGCCCGCGCGGTGCGCAAGACTCCGGAGGAGGTGGCGGCCGTGCTGGGGCCGAAGGTCGCCGGCACCGTCCACCTCGACCGGGCGACGGCCGATCAGCCGCTGGACTTCTTCGTGCTGTTCTCCTCGATGTCCGCCGAGGCGGGCAACCCCGGGCAGGCCGACTACGCCTACGCCAACGCCTTCCTCGACGCCTTCGCCGCCCGGCGGGCCCGCCTCGTCACGGCGGGGGACCGGTCCGGCACCACGCTGGCCGTCTGCTGGCCGCTCTGGGAGGACGGCGGGATGACGGTCGACGACGCCACCCGCGAACTGTTCGCCCGCAAGTGGGACATGGTGCCGCTGAGCACGGAGGCCGCACTCGCCGCCTTCGTCCGCGCACTCGCCGCCGGCGAGCCGTGCTGCGCGGTGGTCGAGGGCCTGTCGACCGGACAGCCCGAGGCCGCCACCGCCGCGCCCGCCCCGGTGGCCGCCGCCGCGGCGCCGGAGCCGGTCGCGGGCGACCCGGAGGTCCGGGAGTCGACCGAGCGTCGGGTGCGGCTGATGGCGGCCGAGTTCCTGCTGGTGGACGAGTCGGACGTGGACCCCCGCGCGGAGCTGCTGGAACTGGGCTTCGACTCGATCACGCTCACCGAGCTGGTGAACAAGGTCAACGAGCAGTTCGGCCTCGACCTGCTGCCCACGGTGCTGTTCGAGTGCCCGGACATCGCCTCGTTCACCGACTACCTGGTCGAGCACCACCGCGCCGAACTGTCCGTCGGGCAGGCGTCCCCGGAGCCCGCTCCGCAGCCGCAGCCCGAGCCCGAGCCCGAGCCGGTCGTGGTTCCGGTGGCCGCAACGGCGGTCGAGCCGGAGCCGGAGCCGGAGCCCGCGGTCACGGCCGCCGACCGTCCCGTCGCCGTCATCGGCATGGCCGGGGTGTTTCCCAAGTCGGCGGACGTGGACGCCTTCTGGGCGCACCTGGTGGCCGGCGACGACCTGGTCCGGCCGGTGCCGGACGACCAGGACCGGGCGGCGCTGCTCGCCGACCCGGTGGCCCGGGGCATGCACGGCGGCTTCCTGGACGCGGTGAGCGCGTTCGACGCGCGCCTGTTCGGCATCTCGCCGAACGAGGCGGCGCTGATGGACCCGCAGCAGCGCCTGTTCCTCCAGGCCGTCTGGCGGTCGATCGAGGACGCCGGGTACCGGCCGAGCGGCCTGGCCGGCTCCCGGACCGGCATTTTCGCCGGGGTCGCCACGCACGACTACGACGACCTGCTCAAGGAGCGCGGCGTGGCGTCCGAGGCGCACGCCGCCACCGGGATCGCGCACTCCGTGCTGCCCAACCGGGTGTCCCACCTGCTGGACCTGCACGGGCCGAGCGAGGCCGTCGACACGGCCTGCTCCAGCTCGCTGGTGGCGCTGCACCGGGCCGTGCGGTCCCTGCGCGAGGGCGAGTGCGAACTGGCCGTCGCCGGCGGCGTCAACGCGATCCTGTCCCCGGGGCTGCTGCGGTCGTTCGCCGGGTCGGGGATGTTGAGCGAGGACGGCCGGTGCAAGACCTTCGACGCGGCGGCCGACGGGTACGTGCGGGGCGAGGGCGTGGGCGCGGTCGTGCTCAAGCCCCTCGACCGCGCCGTCGCCGACGGGGACCAGATCCACGCGGTGATCCGGGGGAGCGCGGTGAACCACGGCGGGCGCTCCACCTCGCTGACGGCGCCCAATCCCGAGGCGCAGGCCCGCGTGGTCGCGGAGGCCGTCCGGTCGTCCGGCGTGGCCCCGGACACCATCGGCTACATCGAGACGCACGGCACCGGCACCCGGCTCGGGGATCCGGTCGAGATCGAGGGACTGAAGAAGGCGTTCACCCAACTTCACGCGGAGCGGGGCGAGTTGCTGCCGGGCGACGGGCGGATCGCGCTCGGCGCCGTGAAGTCCGCGATCGGCCACACGGAGACCGCGGCCGGAGTCGCCGGCCTGCTGAAGGTCCTGCTGTGCATGCGGCACCGGATGCTCCCGGCGAACCTGCACTTCACCGAGCCGAACCCGTACCTGCGGCTGGCCGACACCCCGTTCCGGATCAACGACCGACTGCGGCCGTGGGAGCCGGCCCGGACCGCCGACGGCCGGCCGGTGTGGCGCGCGGGCGTCAGCTCGTTCGGGTTCGGCGGCTCCAACGCCCATGTCGTGCTGGAGGCGTACGAACCCGGCGGGCACCCGGCCGACGACCGCCGGGCCGACGGCCGACAGGCGGTGGTCGTCCCGCTGTCGGCGGGCAGCCCGGAGGACCTGGCCGACTACGCGGGCCGGCTCTCCCGCCACCTGCTGGCCCACCCGGAGGCGGACCTCGCGCGGGTGGCCCACACCCTGCAGACCGGTCGCGCCGAACGCCCGCACCGGTGCGCCGTGTCCGTGCACGACCGGGACGAACTCGCCCGCGTGCTCGCCGACTTCGCCGCGGGCGGGCAGCCGGCCGGGGTGGTCACCGGAACCGCACGGCGCGGCGTCCTCGCAGCGCGGGGCGACGAGGGGACGACCCGGCTCATGGAGCTGTGGTGCGAGGGCGCCGCCGTGTCGTGGCCGTCCGACGGCCCCGTCCCCGGCCGACTGTCCCTTCCGTCCGCGCCGTTCGCCCGCATCCGGCACTGGGTCGACTCCCTCGGCCGCGCCACCGTCGAACCGCGGCGGACCGCGCACCACCAGCCTGGCGACACCGGCCGGGCGACCCGCGGCGAAGAGCCGCCCCGGAACACCCACAAGGAGACCCCCGTGCTGTCGATCCCCGCCGAGCGCCCGACCGGCCCGACCGGCCCCGAGCCGGCCGGGCGGGGGCCGAAGGTGAAGCTCACCCTGCCGACCGCGCGGACCGCGAAGAGCGCCCCGGCGGTGTCCGCGCCCAGGCCGCACGCGCCTGCCCCCGTCGCTGCCGTGGCCGCCGCCGAGTCGCCGGCCCCGGCCGTCGCCCCGGGGGCCGACGCCATCGCCACGCTGCTGCGCGACCAGTTGGCGACGATCCTCGGCACCGCGGCCGCCGACATCGGCGACGACGTCCCGTTCGCCGAGCTGGGGCTCGACTCCATCTACCGGATGGACCTCGCGCGGCTGCTCAACACCACCTACTCGCTCGACCTGAAGGCCGCCGAGCTGTACGACTTCGACACCGTCGCCAAGCTGTCCGGCTTCGTGGCCCCGCTCTGCGGCCCCACCCCGACCCCGGCCGTCGCACCCGTCGCACCCGTCGCTCCGCCCGCAGCCGCAGCTCCGGCCGCGCCCGCCGTTCCGACCGTGGGCCCGGAGGCGGCGGCCCCGGCCGCGGGCGACCTGGAGGAGCTGCTGCTCGGCGCGCTGGCCGAGGCGCTGGGCCGACCGGTGGACCGGCAGCTCACCTTCACCGACAACGGCTTCACGTCCTTCGACATGCTCAAGTCCGTGGCGGCGCTGGAGAAGCAGTTCGGGGCGCTGCGCAAGACGCTGCTCTTCGACCACCCGACGGTCGCCGAGCTGGCCGCCGCGCTCGGCGGCTCGCACGGTTCGGACGCGGCCCGGCTGCTGCGCGACGGTGCGGGTCGGACGGCCGATCCGTCGCCGGCGGCCGCGGACGGTGCGGCGCGGGGCGCGTACCGGGGCGGTGCGCTGGTGGTCGAGAAGACCGGGCTGGCCGACCGGCCGGAGATCGCCGCGGTCGTCGCGGACCTGGAGCGCCGGTACGGCCGCGAGGGCGGCCTGCCCGGTCGGGACATCGCCCCGCTGATCTTCCTCGGCGCCGCCCGCACCGCGTACTTCAACTTCTCCCGGCGCGGCGACGCGATGCTGACCTGGAGCTACGTCGGGCCGACCGAGCAGATGCCCGCGCTGGCGGCGGAGTACGTGGAGTACGGCCGCGCGCACGGCATCGACCCGAACATCGTCTCGCTGATCCGACTGGAGGAGGAGGCCGGCGTCCGGTTCACCGCGACGCCGTTCGGGGCGCTGCAACGGCTCGACGACATCACGGACTTCTCGCTGGCCGGCGGCCGGATGGCGCGGCTGCGCTACATCATCGGCAAGTTCGAGAAGGCCGGGGCCTGCCGCACGGTGGAGTACCGGGTGGGTTCCGACCCTGCCACCGACCGGGCGATCACCGAGATGATCGACCAGTGGGGCCAGGGCAAGGAGATGGTCAACCCCTACGTCTTCACGGTCCGCGACGAGATCGGGCGGGGCCTGCTGCAGCCGCGCCACCGGATGTTCCTCACCTACGTCGACGACCGCATGGTCAACGCGGTGATCGTGACGAAGATCCCCTCGGAGCCCGGCTACCTGCTCGACCTGGAGTTCTACCCGCAGGACGCCCCGCTGGGCGGGCTGGACTACGCCGTGGTCGCGATCATCGAGCGGACGGCGGCGGAGGGCAGCACCGTCTTCAGCTTCGGCGGCAGCTTCGGCGCCAAGATCTGCGAGTCGCCGAACGCCGCTCCCGAGGTGGAGGCCGCCCTGGCGGAACTGCGGTCCCGGGGCATCTTCACCGGCGACGGCAACTTCCGCTTCAAGAACAAGTTCCGCACCACCAACCTCCCGCTCTACCTGTGCCAGCCGGCGGACTCCGCCCGCACCGACGTCTCCCGGCTGATCCTGATGATCGCGGACCCGACCGTCGACGCGCCCCGACCGGACGCGCCCCGGCCGGACGAGGCCCGGCCAGAGGGGGCCCCCGTCCCGCCCGCGCCCACGCCGGCCGCGTCCGTGCCCGCCCCCGTCGTCGCCGCACCCGCGCCGGTCGTCCCGGAGCGTCGGGCCCCCGCCGATGAGGCCCCCGCCGACGAGGCCGTCGCGCGGCGCGAGCGGTTGCTCGCCGCGCACGGCTGGAACCCGCTGCACATCCCGGCGGACGAGGTGGAGTACGACCTGATCACCGACTCCTGGGCCGAGCAGTCCCCGGCGCTGACCGCCGCACGCACCGGACAACTGCGGTCCCGCGCCGCCCTCCTGGTGCCCGGTCAGATCCTGGGGGGCATCGACCTGCTGCCGTTCTCCTGTGTGCTGCCGACGCCCTCCGGGCGGGACGCCGAGGCGGCCCTGTGCCGGTCGTGGCCCACCCGCGGGCCGGTGGTGCTGCACAACTCGGTCTTCCCGACCTGGTACTTCAGCCTGCTGGACAACGGCTTCGAGCCGGTCGCGGTGCGCACCGCGCCGAGCGGGGCGTTCCGGGGCGACCTCGACCTCGCGCACCTGGCGGCCCGGTTCGCCGAGCACGCCGGCCGGATCGCGTTCTGCTGCGTCGAGGTCTCCACCAACGCGCAGGGCGGGGCCGCGATCTCGCTCGCCAACCTCACCGCCGTCCGGGAACTGGCCGACCGTCACGGCGTACGGCTGGTCCTCGACGCCACCCGTGCGCTGGACAACGCCGTGGTGATCGCCGAGGCCGAGCCGGAGCACCTGGGCCGGGACCCGTTCGACGTGGCGCAGGAGATCCTCGCGCTCGCCGACGCCGCGACCGTGAGCCTGAGCAAGGACTTCGGGACGGACACCGGAGGGATCGTCGCCACCGACGACCCGGAGGTCGCCCACCACCTGCGGGAGCGGGTCAACCTGCGCGGCCCGGGCGTCGGCCGGTCCGGCCGGGCGCTGGCCGCCGCGGCGCTGGGCGACCGCGAGTGGGCCGTCCGGTCGGTGCGCGAGCGGGTCCACCGGGTGGCCGCGCTGCACCGGCGGCTCACCGACGCGGGCGTGCCCGTCGTGCCGGGCACCGCCACCCACTGCGTCCTCCTCGACACGGCGCGGATGCCGCAGCTGCGGGGCGTCGAGCACCCCGTCCCGGCCGCGCTGGCCTGGATCTACCAGCACACCGGCATCCGGGCCGCCGCGCACCTGAGCGCCGACCCGCAGGACGCGGGCCTGATCCGGCTCGCCGTCCCGGTCGGTCTCGACGACGCGGCCGCCGACGACATCGCGGACCGCCTGACCGGGCTGTTCGCCCGGCCGGGCGCCGTCCGCGACCTGCTGCTCGCGGCGCCGGACGCCGAGGCCCCGGGCAATGCGGCGCTGGCCCACTACCACCCTGCGGAGCACGTGCCCGGGGACATCCGGGAGGCCCTGGTCGAGGGCCACGAGGCGCGCAACGAGACCCTGGCGGTGCTGCGGGGATTCGCCCCGGACATCGAGCACAGCCTGCTGCGCCTGCCCGGCGGGGAGGTCGAGGTGTGGAGCGCCGGCGAGGGCCCCGTCCTGCTGATGATGCTGCCGTTCAACATCGGGGCGGGCCTGTTCGGCCCGCAGTTCGCCGAACTGACCGACCGTCACCGGGTGATCGTCGTGCACCACCCCGGGGTCGGCGCGACCACGCTGGCGGACGACCTGAGCTACGCGGGCCTCGCCGACCTGGCCCGGCGGGTGCTCGACGAACTGGGCGTCCGGGAGCGGGTCCACGTCGCCGGAGCCTCGTTCGGCGGGCTGGTCGCCCAGACCTTCGCCCTGCGGCACCCCGGCACGACCGCCTCGCTGACGCTGATCGGCAGTTCGTACAAGCTGGGCAACCGCTCGGAGGAGGTCAACCGGCTCGCCGTCGTCGTCCAGGAGGACTTCGACAACGTCGAGCGGCGCAGCGGCTCGGCCCGGTTCGCGGCCGAGCGCGCCCGGCACGAGGAGGTGCTGCTGCGCTGCGAGAGCATGGATCCGCTCACCGGGCTGCGGTACCTGGACGTGTTCGCCGCCGAGCCCGATCTGCTGGGCCGCCTCGGGGACCTCGCGGTGCCGACGCAGATCCTCCAGGGCCGTCACGACACCGTCATCCCGCTGAAGACGGCGCACCTGCTGCACGGCCTGATCCCCGACTCGCGCTACCACGAGCTCGCCGACGCGGGTCACTTCCCGAGCCTGACCAGCGCGAAGGAGGTCAACGAACTCCTGGCGACCTTCGTCGCGCAGCACACCCCCGCCGCCGCGACCGGCCCGTCCCGATGAGGAGCACTGCACCGATGACGACACCGATCACCCGCCCCCGGCGGCCGGCCGAGGCGCTGCCGGAGGTCCGCCGGACCGTCACCGTGCGGCCGGGGATGTGCGGGCCGAGCTCCCTGTTCCCGGGCCTGCTCGGCGACTTCACCTGGGAGACGGTCAGCGAGCTGGGCGGCACGGACGTGTTCACCGCCAGCGACGGCGCCGGCAACCCCACCTATCTGGCGTTCTACTACTTCCGGGTGCGCGGCAGCCGTTCCTTCCACCCGCGCCTGCTCGGCTTCGGGGACCGGCTCGACGTGGTTTCCGGCTGCTACGACCAGGGCAGTGAATCCGTGCTCACCCTGCACCGGGTGAGCCGGAGCGGCGGCCAGGACGCCGAACGCCCGCTGGACCCGGCGGAGTTCCACCTCGCCCCGCGCGAGGACTGCCTGTACGTGGAGAACTTCAACCGCTGGGTGGCCCGCGGCACACCGGGCAGCAACCAGGGCCTGGTGAAGTCCTCCCCGCCGGGTTTCCGGCACGAGGCACTGCCGCCGCTGCCCGAGCAGTTCTCCCCGCGGGCGGTCTACCAGGGCGCCCGCCGCGACCTGACGTTCCACGATCCGGCCGATCCGGCCTACCGGGCGGTTCCCGGGACGGTGACCGTGGAGCACCCGGTCGACGTCGTCCGCGACGTCAACGGGGTGGGACTGCTGTATTTCGCGTCCTACTTCGCGATGGTCGACGAGGCGCTGCTGGCGCTGTGGCGCCGGCGGGGCGGGACGGACGCCGGATTCCTCGGCCGCGCGGCCGTGGACCAGCAGATCTGCTACCTGGGCAACGCGGACGTGGACACCGTGCTGACCCTGACCGCGTCGTCGCGGCGCCGGAGCGGCGACCCGGGCGACGAGCTCACCGACGTGGTGATCCGCGACCGGGACACCGGCCGGGTCATCGCCGTCAGCACCACCCGCACCCTGACCACCGGCACCACCACCGGACCCTCTCGGAAGGAATCGCAGTGACACTCGCCCCACATCCGCAGCGGGCCGCGACAGAACGGCTCGTCCGGGAGGTCGTGCGCAGCATCCTCCCCGGCGTCAGTGAGGAACTCATCGGCGGCAAGCGCCACTTGAAGGACCTGGGGGCCGACTCGGTGGACCGGGTGGAGATCATCGGGCTGCTGATCGAGCGGACCGGCATCAGCACGCCGATGTCCGAGTTCAGCGACGTCCCCGACATCGAGGCCATGGTCGACCTGCTCTGTCGCGAGCAGCAGCGGTGACCGGGCCCGAGCGGAGCCGGCGGACCGGCTACGGGATCGAGGCCCTGAACGTGTGGTGCGGGCTCGCCGCCATCACGGTGCCCGAGCTGTTCCGGGGGCGGGGCCTCGACCCCTCCCGGATCGAGAACCTGATGATGACCCGGCGTTCGATCGGGCTGCCCTTCGAGGACCCGGTCACCAACGCGGTGAACGCCGCCCGGCCCGTCGTCGACGCCCTCAGCCCGCAGGAGCGCGCCCGGATCGAGATCCTGGTGACCTCCACCGAGTCCGGGGTGGACTACAGCAAGTCCGTCTCCTCCTACGTGCACAAGTACCTCGGCCTGAGCCGCAACTGCCGGATGATCGAGGTCAAGCAGGCCTGCTTCGGCGCGACGGCCGCCGTGCAGACCGCCGTCGGCTACCTGGCCTCCGGCGTCTCCCCGGGCGCCAAGGCCCTGGTCATCGCGACGGACGTGGCCGTCGTCGACGAGGCGGCCGAGTACTCGGAGCCGGCCGCCGGGCACGGGGCCGCCGCCGTCCTGCTGAGCGACGACCCCCGGGTCATGGCCATGGACCTCGGCGCCTTCGGCAACTACAGCTACGAGACGCTCGACTCGGCCCGGCCCTCGCCGCGGTTCGACATCGCCGACGTCGACCGCTCGCTGTTCGCCTACCTCGACTGCCTGAGCAACAGCTTCGCGGACTACGCCAGCCGGGTCGAAGGGGCCGACGTCTCCACCACCTTCGACCACCTGGTGATGCACACCCCGTTCGCCGGGCTGGTGAAGGCCGCCCACCGCAAGCTGATGCGGGAGTCCGGCCGCCCGGCCGCGGACCTCCAGGAGGACTTCGCCCGCCGGGTCACCCCCTCGCTGCGCTACCCCTCGACGGTCGGCAACCTCTGCTCCGGCTCCGTCTACCTGGCGCTCGCCAGCCTGCTGGACTCCGGCGCGGTCACCGAGGCCGGCCGGGTCGGGATCTTCTCCTACGGGTCGGGCTGCTCGTCCGAGTTCTTCAGCGGGACGGTGGACGAGCAGTCGGCCGCGACGGTCTCCGCCATGGGCATCGCCGCCCACCTGGAGAACCGCGCCGACCTGGCGTTCTCCGAGTACACGGAGCTGCTGGAGGAGAACCTGAAGTGCCTGGTGCCGGTGCAGAACCGGACGATCGACAGCGGGCGCTGGGAGGCCGTCGCCCGCCGCGCGGGCGGCCGCAAGGAGATGCTCGCCTTCACCGGGGTGAAGGACTACCACCGGCAGTACGAGTGGCGCTGAACGCGGCCGGCGCCGAACGACAGGACGAGAACGGAGAGAGGGAGACGATGTCCGGCCCCTGGATCAGCCCTGCGCAGCGGAGTGGGCCGGACCCACGGCTGCGACTGTTCTGCTTCGCCCACGCCGGTGGAGGCAGCGCCTTCTTCCGGCCGTGGCGCGAGCAGGTGGCGCAGGACGTGGAAGTGGTGTCGGTGGTCCTCCCGGGCCGGGAGTCCCGCATCCGCGAGACCGCCCACACCCGGATGGAACCCCTGATCGCGGACCTGGTCGAGGGCCTGCGCCCCCACCTGGACGGGCCGTACGCGTTCTTCGGGCACAGCCTGGGCTCCGTGATCGCCTACGAGGCGGCCCGGGCCCTGCGCCTTCGGGGGGAGCCGGGACCGGAGGCCCTGGTGGTCTCCGGCCGCCGGGCCCCGCACGCGCCCGACCGGCGCCCGCCGGTGTCGCAGCTGGGCGACGACGACTTCCTCGCGGAGATGGTCAGGCTGGGCGGCACGCCGCCGGAGATCGTCCGGCAGCGGGAGATGGTCAGGTTCTTCCTGCCGTTCCTGCGGGCCGACTTCGAGCTGAACGAGACGTACCTGCCGAAGGCCGGCGGCCCGGCGCTGACCTGCCCCGTCTACGCCTTCACCGGCGACCGCGATCCGCTCGCGACGCCCCAGGAGGTCGGCGAGTGGCGGGAGGTGACGAGCGGTCACTTCCGGCTGCGGGTCTTCCCGGGGGACCACTTCTACCTGAAGGACTCCGAGGAGTTCCTCGCCGCCCTGCGGGGCTGCCTGGCCCCGGCCCACGCCGGACGCTGACCGGTGGACGCCTCGCGGCCCGGGCCGGAGCGGCTCCCCGTCACGGTCTGGCTCTGCCCGGACGAGGCGCTGCCGCCGCCGCTCGCCGACGCGCTCGCGCTCCACTGGTCCGACCGCGGCGAGCGGGCGGCGGAGGAGCGGCTGCTGTTCGCCGAGGACCGCCGCCGGCACCGGGTCGCCCGCGCCCTGGTCCGGCGGGGCCTGGCCCTGGAGACCGGGATCCCCGAGGCGGAACTGGCGCTCGCCCGCTCCCCGCTGGGCCGCCCGCACCTGCTCCCGCCGCGGGGCGGCCTGCCTCGCGGCGGGCCGCACCTGGACTTCAACCTCTCGCACACGGACGGGTTCTGCGTGCTCGCGGTGACCCGCCGCGGCCGGGTGGGCGTCGACGTGGAGCGGCTCACCCGGGCCACCGGGCGCTCCCGGGACACCGAGGTGCTCGCGGCGGCGTTCGCCCCGGAGGAGCGGCACTGGCTGCGGACGCTGGAGGAGGGCCCGCCGCGCGCGAGGATGGCGCTGCGGCTGTGGACGCTGAAGGAGGCGTACCTCAAGGCGCGGGGGATCGGCCTCGCCCAACCGCTGGACTCGTTCGCCTTCACCCTGGACGACGCGGGCCGGGTGGTCGGCTTCCGCCCGCCCGAGGACGACCTGGCCGACCGCTGGCGGTTCCTGGGCTTCGAGGCGGGGCCGGACGCCCTGGTGGCGGTGGCGGTGCAGCCGGACGGCCCGGCGGGGGAGCAGGCGGTCCTGCTGCACCACGGCTTCCCCTGGCGCCGGGGCCCCGCGCGCAGGCTCCGCTGCGACTGAACGGCCGCTGCGGAACGGGCCCCGGACCCCCGACTTCCGGGGGTCCGGGGCCCGTCCGGGGCCTGTCCGGGTTCAGCCGGCCTGGTCGGCCGGGAACCGCACCATCAGGTCGAGCGTGCCGTGGCCGAGCGTCCCCTCCCCGCCGACGCCCGCCAGCTCGCCGGTGCCGGAGCCGGGGACGATGCCCGCCCAGGTCACCGGCTCGCTCCCGGGAACCTGGGTCGCCCGGTGTTCCAGCACGAACGTCCCGGTGCGGCCGGCCATGGTTCCCACCACGCGCTCCTGCGCCGCGTAGGCGGCCCCGCCGGGGCCCTGGGTGGTCACCATGTGGCCGTCGGCGGTGCCCTTCACGTCGCCCTCGGTGTAGGTCTTGGCCAGCTCGGCCCGGCCGGTGACCGGACCGCCGTCGACGGGTTCGTCGTCGACCGCGTCCCAGCGGTCGACGGTGAAAACAGCCTGAATGCGAACCTCTGCCTGTGTCATGGGGGCAGTATCCAGACGGATTTCCGGCCCCGATGCTCCGGATTGAGCATGAACCCGCCACCCGGGCCCATACCCTGACACCTCGTCACGCCGGTCGGCGCGGGCAAGGCTGCTTCCCGGACAAAGGGTGAAAGTGGGCATCGACATGAGCACCGAACAGCAGGAACCGGTTTCCTACCCCTTCGCCGGCGGTGTGGGCATCGAGCTCTCCGCCGCGTACGACAAGCTGCTCGACGACGGGGAGCCGATCCGCGTCCAGCTGCCGTTCGGCGAGCCCGCCTGGCTGGTCACGCGCTACTCCGACGCGCGGATCGTGCTGACCGACCGCCGGTTCTCCCGGGCGATGGCGCTCCAGCGCGACGAGCCCCGGATGACGCCGCGGCCGGTGCCGGAGAGCATCCTCACCATGGACGCGCCGGACCACACGCGGGTGCGGACGCTGGTGGGCAAGGCGTTCACGCCGCGCCGCGTCGAGTCGATCCGGGCCTGGATCGGCGAGGTGGCCGCGAAGCTCGTCGCGGAGATGAAGGCGGCCGGCCCGCGCGCCGAGCTGGTGAACTCCTACGCGCTGCCCATCCCGATCACGGTGATCTGCCAGCTGCTCGGCGTGCCGGAGGCCGACCGCGCGCAGCTGCGGACCTGGTGCGACGCGGCGCTGTCGACCAACGAGATGACCGACGAAGAGTGCATGAAGAGCTTCATGGACCTGCACCAGTACTTCACGGACCTCGTCCGGGAGCGCCGGCAGGCCCCGCAGGACGACCTGATGGGCGCCCTGATCGAGGCCCGCGACGCCCACGACCGCCTCAGCGAGCCCGAGCTCATCCAGCTCTGCATAGCGACCCTGATCGGCGGGTTCGAGACCACGGCGAGCGAGATCTCGAACTTCGTCTACCTGCTGCAGAGTCAGCGCGAGCTGTGGACGCGGCTGTGCGAGGACCCCGAGCTGGTCCCGTCGGCGGTGGAGGAGCTGCTGCGCTTCGTGCCGTTCGCCGCGAACGGGATCTCCCCGCGCTACGCCACCGAGGACATCCAGGTGGGCGACCTGCTGGTGCGCGCGGGCGAGCCGGTGATCGTCGACACCAGCGCCGTCAACCGCGACCGGCTCGCGTTCGAGAACCCGGGCGAGCTGGTCCTCGACCGCGAGGACAACCGCCACATGGTGTTCGGCCAGGGCGCCCACCACTGCCTCGGCGCGTACCTGGCCCGGGTGGAGCTGCAGGAGGCGATGAAGGCCCTGCTGGCGGGGATGCCGGAGCTGCGGATCGGCGGCGAGGTGCAGTGGAAGTCGGACATGATCATCCGCGCCCCGCGGTCGCTGCCCGTCGAGTGGTGACCCAGCGTCCTTGATTCGTTGCTCAATAGTGAGCATGCCAGAGCCGGGCGGACGCTATCCTGACACGGCGTCATATTCGGCCGTTGGCACGGTTTTGCGGCCGATCGTCTGGATCGAGAGGAACACCGCACCATGGCCACCCGAGCAACTGGGACGTACACGACCAAGTCGTGGAACGAGAACCCGTACCACAAGGAGGAGGGCTCGGCCACGCTGACCCGCGCGTCGGTCGAGAACGTCTTCACCGGGGACTTCGACGGCCAGGGCATCCTCGAGTACCTCATGGTCTACGGCGCCGACGGATCCGCGACCTACGTCGGCCTGCAGCGCTTCGAGGGCGCCATCGGAGACCGCAAGGGGACTTTCGTCGCCCGGATCGAGGGCACCTTCACCAGCGCCGCCGCCGAGACCTGGACGATCGTCGAGGGCTCCGCGACGGACGGGCTGGCCGGCCTCTCCGGCACCGGCTCGGTGAAGTCGGTGGACGCCACCACGGCCGAGTACACGGTCGACTACACCCTCTAGTCCTCTTCGGTGCCGACGCGGCACCGAGGGCTTTGCGGTACCCCGACGTGCCCAGGCGCGTCCGAAGGGGGCGCGGGGCCATGGCACGAAGCGCCGTGGTCCCGCGCCCCCTTCCGTTGGAAGTCTCCGATCAGTTGCCCTGGGATGCGCTGAAGTGAGCATCCCGTCCCGCCCGCCCTCCCTAGCCTTGGCTCGTCCGGGTTCGCCGGAGCGGCGGTGCGCACAACGATCAGGAGATCCATGTCCATCGGGTCTGCCGACAAGCAGTCGGCCTCCGAGGAAAACCCCGCGTCGGGCTCCGACTCGCTCGTGGCGAAGCTGATCCTCGTCACCCTGCTGACGGCCGAGCTGCTCATCCAGGTCGACCAGACCATCGCCAACGTCGCGCTGCCGTACATCCAGCGCGACCTCGGCTTCACCGACTCCGGCCTGCCATGGGTGGTCAACGCCTACGGCCTGCTCTACGGCGGTCTGCTGCTGCTCGGCGGCCGGATCGGCGACGTGTTCGGCCGGCGCCGGATCCTCGTCGTCGGCGTCACGCTGTTCTCGCTGGCGTCCGTCGTCTGCGGGTTGAGCCCCGACCCGACGGTGATGGTGATCGCGCGGGCCGTGCAGGGCGCGGGCGGCGCACTGACCGCTCCCGTCGTCCTCGCACTGATCATCACCTCCTTCGCGGAGGGCCCCTCGCGGCAGCGGGCACTCGCCCTGTGGGGCAGCGCCAGCGCCGCCGGCGCACTGTTCGGCCTGCTCATCGGCGGTCTGCTGACCTCCGGCCCGGGCTGGGAGATCAGCTTCTTCATCGCCGTCCCGATCGGTCTCCTGGTCGTCGTGCTCGGCGGCCGGACCATCAAGGAGAGCCGCGCCGAGGAGCGGCCCAGCCTCGACGTGGCCGGCGCGGTGACGGTCACCGCGGCGATGCTGCTGACCGTCTTCGCGTTCCTCGACACCGAGGACTCCTGGACCTCGCCGATGCGCGGCGGCTTCCTCGTCATCGCCGCCGCCCTGCTGGTCGTCTTCGGCGTCGTCGAGCGCAAGCAGGTCCACCCCGTCGTCCCGCTGCGCATCTTCAAGCTGCGCAACACCAACGCCGCGCTGCTCATCATGATGCTGTTCGGCGTGACGCAGATGAGCTACTTCTTCTTCGTCACCCTGTACCTGCAGAAGATCCTCGGGTTCAACGCCCTGCAGACCGGCCTCGCCTACCTGCCGCTGATCGGCACGCTGCTGGTCTTCGCCCAGATCTGCATGAAGACGATCGGCAAGGTCGGGATGAAGCAGATGCTCACGCTCGGCCTGCTCAGCCTCGGCCTCGGCATGGGGTGGCTCGGCCTCGCCGCCGACTCGGGCACCTTCGTCAGCACGGTGCTGGGCCCGACGATCCTGTCCGGCATCGGCCTGGGCCTGACCATGATGCCGGCGACCACGGCGGCCACCACCGGGATCCCGCCCGCCGACGCGGGCGCCGTGTCCGGGCTGTTCCAGACCTCGATCCTGGTCGGCGGCTCCGTCGGGCTCGCCGTGCTGACCACGGTGACGCAGGCGGCCGGCGGCCTGGAGGCCACGCACGGCTACACCGTCGCGTTCCTCTCCTGCGCCGGCGTCATGGCCGTCGCACTGCTGATCGCCACCCTGATCATCCGCATTCCCCGGCAGGCCGACACGGCCTGACCGCCCGCGACTCACCTGGAAGGGCTCATGGCCGACTCATTGCAGGAATTCCCCGACGACTGGACCCGTGCGCTCGCGATCGTCGCCCACCCGGACGACATCGAGTTCGGAGCCGGACCCGCGGTGGCCCAATGGACCGCCCAGGGACGCGAGGTGTCCTACCTGCTCGTCACCCGCGGCGAGGCCGGCATAGCCGACCTCGCGCCGGCCGAGTGCGGGCCGCTGCGCGAGGCGGAACAACGCAAGGCGGCCGTGGAACTCGGCGTCCACGAGGTCGAGTTCCTCGACGGCCACCGCGACGGGACGATCGTCTACGGCCCGGACCTGCGCCGTGATCTCGCCCGTGGCATCCGTCGCCACCGACCCGACCTGGTGATCACCTTCAACCACCACGACACCTGGGCGTCGGGTGCGTGGAACAGCCCCGACCACGGTGCGGTCGGCCGGGCGGCTCTGGACGCGATCGCCGACGCGGGCAACCGCTGGATCCACCCGGAGCTGTCCGACGAGGGGCTGGAGCCCTGGCGGCCGAAGCGCGTGGCGATCGCGGGATCCCCGCGGCCCACCCACGCGGTGGCCGTCGACGACGAGGCCCGCGAGCGCGCCGTCCGTTCGCTCGCGGCCCACCACCGGTACCTGGAGGCACTGAGCGAGGACCCGCCGGCCGAGCGCGCGCGGTTCATCCTCAACCACCTCCTCGCCTCCGCGGCTCCCTGCTTCGGGGGTCGCAGCTGCGTCGCCTTCCAGATCGTCTGAGGGCGACCGGCACGAGGTGCCCGCCGCCGTCCCGGACCCGTGCACGCCACGTCGTGGCCGCGCCGGTCCGGGCCGCGCGGACGGTCACGCGTGCCCCGAGCGGAAACCGTCTCCGGCTGCTGCGACACCCACCGTGAGGAACCCCCGATGGCCAATGAACGGACGTTCTCCTACCTGACCACCCAACTGCGCTCGCACGCCGCGCTCCACCCCCGGCGCACCGCGCTCATCATCGACGGCCGCCCGGACCTGCTCTACGGGGACTGGGACCGGCAGTCCGAGGCCCTGGCCCGCGGCCTGCTCGCCGCCGGCACCCCGCGGGGCACCCGCATCGGCATCTTCTTCGGCGACCTGGACTGGTCCGACTACGCGGTCGCCTACCTCGGCGTCCTCAAGGCCGGCGGCACCGTCGTCCACCTGCCCGCCGACATCCCGGTCGCCGAACTGGAACGGCGCGCCCGCCAGTGCGGGATGGCCGGCATCGTGCACGGCCGGATCCCCCCGCCCACGACCGGGGCCGTCGACTGGATCCGCCCGCTCGACGAGCTGACCGTGGCCGGCGACGAGCCCGTGGACCTGGCCCACCGGCCGGACGACGACGCCGAGATCGTGTACTCCTCGGGCACCACCGGCCTGGCCCGCGCGGTCGTCGTGTCGCACCAGAACCTGGCGACGGCCGGCGGACCCCCGTCCGTGATGGCCCACGACGAGCCCGCGCCCATGGTGGCCTCCGTCGGCCTCGGCATCACCGCCAGCGCGACCACCGTCTCCATGGTGCTCAACGCGACGCCGACGACGCTCGCCCTCGCCCCGCCCGGCGACGCCGAACGCATGGCGGCGCTGATCGAACGCCACGCGGCGAGCACCATCATGATGACCCCGCACCTCGCCGTGCTGATGGTCCGCGACGGCGTGCACCGCCGCCACGACCTGACCTCGGTGACCACCGTCGCCACCGCCTCCGCGTTCCTGCACCCGGCGCTGGCCGCCGCCCTGCTGGACATGATGCCGCGGGCCAAGGTCGTCGGCGCCTACTCGGCGAGCCAGGCCAAACCCGCCGTCACCATCGGGACCTTCGACCCGAAGCGCCCGATGTCGGTCGGCCGGCCCGCCCCCGGCACCCACGTACTGATCACCGACGCGCGCGGCGCCGAACTGCCCACCGGCGAGGTGGGCCGGATCTGGCTGCGCTCCGAGGGCGCACCGCCCCGGGTCCGGGTCGACGAAGGCCCCGAGAGCGAGGGCGTCCCGGCCGGCGGCTGGTGCGACACCGGCGACCTCGGGCACGTCGACGAGGACGGCGAGCTGTACCTGTTCGACCGCGAGTCCGACGCCATCGAGACCCCTGACGGACTGGTGTCGACCCTGCAGGTCGAGTCGGCCGTCTTCGAGCACGAGGCGGTCGCCGACGTGGCCGTCGTCGGCACCCCGACCGGAGTGGCCGCCGCGGTGGTGCCCATGGCCGATGCCACCGACGACCCGGCCCGCCTGCTCGCCGCCCTCGCCGCCCACGCGGTCGGCCGGCTCGCCGCCCACGAGATCCCCGGGACGGTGCTGCTGGCCGACGCGCTGCCGCGCAACGCGCTCGGAAAGGTCGTCAAACGCGAGATCCAGACCTGGTTCGCGGCCACCGCCGCACCGTCCGCTGCGGACGTCACCGACAACACCGGAGGAGCACTGTCATGAGCACCGAGCCCGAAATCACCCTGCACCCCGTCTTCGCCGAGATGGTCCGGTGCACCGCCGAGCGGGACCTCGACGGCCTGGTCGAGCTCTACCACCCCGAAGCCCAGTGGATCCGCTTCACCGGCACCGTCACCGGCCGCACCGAGATCCGCGCGCTGCTCGCCAAGTACTGGGAACTCGACCTCAAGTACGTCGACATGAACGAGTACATCCAGACCGACGACACCACCATGATGCGCGGAACCATGATCGTCCGCGGCGAGACGGTCGTGACCTTCGGCGTCTACGTGCTGCGCGACGGCAAGATCTGGCGCCAGTGCGGCGCCGACGAGGGCGGCGCCCGCGACTGGTGGGCCTGACCCGCACCCACCCGGGTCCGGAGCGGCTCGCCGCTCCGGACCCGTTCGCACATCGGGCGCCGATCCCCGGTGTCGGACCGTCTGGGCCCGGCCAGGTGAGCACGGATCAGTTCCGGTAGTCGATCTTCTTCTCCCGGATCGGCGTCTCCAGCTCCGGGTCCGACCGCGGGTGCAGGTGTCCAGGCCGGGCTCAGTGTCTGCGGCGGGCCCGGCCGAGGCGGAGCAGGGCGGCGCCGGTGGCGGCGGTCAGGGCGGCGATCGCGGCCAGGGCGCCGGTGGTGGGGGCGCCGGTGGCGGGGAGGGTGGGGGCGGTCGGGTGGCCGGTCGGTTCGGGGGTGGTGGGGACTTCGCCGGTGGGAGTGGGCTGGGGAGTGGTGGGGCTCGGCGTCGGGCTGGGGCTGGGGCCGCAGGGTGTCCACTGGAGCTGGACCTCGCCGTCGCCGCTGCGGATGCCGGTGGTGAACTGGGCCCCGGCGGGGCCGAGGCTGGAGCCGCCGCCTCCGCCGCCGCCGTCGAGTGTGCCGGCGGTGGAGGAGCCGCCCGCGCCGCCGCCGTGGGCGCCGCCTCCGCCGCCTCCGCCGGTGCCCATGTGGGGGTCGCCGACGTTGAGCGCGCCGTCTCCGCCGATCATGCCGTTCGCGGGGCCGCCGGCCACGCCCGGTTGGTCCCCGGGGAACGCCGGGGTGCCGCCGGCCCCGCCGCTGCCGCCGTCGCCGCCCGATGCGCCGCCGTGGCCGGCCCCCGGGGTGGGGGGTGTCTCGCCGGGCTCGCCGCTCTGACCGCCGTCGCCGCCGCGGCCGGTGCCGCTGTTGCTGAAGCTGCCGGCTCCGCCGCCTCCGCCGCCCGCGACGATGACCGTGCCGCCGTCGAGGGCGACGGTCGTCGCCCCGCCGCCGCCGGCCGCAGTGGCGCCGTTGCCGGGCGCCGGGGTGTCGTTGTACGCGCCGCCCTGCCCGCCGCCGCCGTATCCGCCGTGCGGCGGGCTGCCGTCGGTGAGGCTGCCGCCGCTTCCGGCGCCGGCGACGTTCACGGTCAGTACCTGCCCGCTGTGGACGTCCAGCGTTGCGAGGACCTCGCCGCCCAGGCCGCCGGGCGACCCGTAGACCGCGTCGCCGCCGGCGCCGCCGAAGGCGGTCACCTCCACCTGACACACGTCCTCGGGCACCGTGACGGACTGGGGAGTGCCGGTGAAGGTGAGGAACAGCGTTCCGTCGGGGGCTCGCACCACCGACGGGAGGGCCCGAGCAGTACAGGCTGCGGGGGCGGCGAGGACCAGGCCGGAACTCAGGGCAACGGCGCACGCTGCACGCACGGTGGGGTGTAGTTGTCTCATGCGCGCACGATATGTTCACACTCGGTGTGCGATGAACTACCTTTAGTCACAATCTGACGTGTCGGCCCCTTCGAAGCCTGCCGATCGGGTTGCCGGGCAGCGCGAGCGCCCCCAGCGACGGCGGCCGGGACCAACCGCGAGGCGCACAGTGCGGCGGACGGACGTGGTGGACGGCACGGGCTTCCCGCGACCGCCGTCCCGCCGTCCGGCCGGCCCCCGCGTGCCCCGGCCCGCATCCCGGGAGGCGTCATATGACGGCGGCAACATTCCCTTCGGAATGAGGTGGATTCACGCAGCCACCGTCATTGTCGCCCTTCCCCTTCAGTGGACTCGCGGACACCGCAATGCACAATTCCACCGCCGACAGCAGCAGTCGCTGGGGAAATGATTCCCGGATTCCGCCCGGACGGCGCCGCAGCGGATTTCTCGCCACCCCGCTGCCCCGCCGAAATCCCAGTGGCACCACCCGTGGCCGCCGCTCCCGCCCGGCGTCGGCCGCGGGGCGGGGCAGGCCCCGGACCAGCGGGTGGGCGCGGCCGGCGCAGGGTGGTCCTGGAACGGGGGGCTGTGCTGCGCCGTCCCTTTCGAGCGGGTCGATCGGGCCGATTGCCGCCCGGCGCGCGATCCGGGAATCACGCCGGGCGTACGCCCCTGTGAGGGGCAGGGGGTTTCGACGATGACCGAAATACGGACGGTTCGGGGGAGGACGGTGCAGGCTACAGTGAACGCCTTGCAAGCCAGATCGGTGACAGGCACCTGGTAGCGGCAGGCCCATCGGCCCCCAAGGAGACGCCGTGCGAGCTCTGGTATATCTCGGTTCCGGCTTCCATTCCGGTCCCGGTTCACATCCCGTCGAGTTGCGGGACCATCCGCGTCCGGAAGTGTCCGGACGCGACGACGTCGTGGTGCGGGTCGTGGGGACGGGGATCTGCGGCACGGACCGCAAGATCCTGCTGGGCCGCTTCCCGGCCCGGCCCGGCGTGGTCCTCGGGCACGAGTCGGTCGGCGTGGTGGAGGCGGTCGGAGCGGACGTGGCGTCCGTCCGCCCCGGCGACCGGGTCGTGGTCAATCCGACGCTGTACTGCGGCAGTTGCCCGCCCTGCCGGCGGGGCGCGACCAACCACTGCCGGAACAAGCGGGGCACCGAGGTCGGTGTCGACCGCGACGGCACGTACGCCGACCACGTGGTGCTGCCGGAACGGTTCACCGAGCGGCTGCCGGGCGCCCTCGCGTTCCGGCGGGCCGTGCTGGTGGAGCCGCTGGCCTGCGTCCTGAACAACGTGCTCGCCGCGGACGTGGGCTACGGCGACACCGTGGCCGTGCTGGGCGCGGGGCCGATCGGCCTCCTCACCGCGCTGGTCGCCGCACGCCGCGCCCGCCGGGTGGTGATCGCGGAGTCGGACCCGTACCGGCTGGCCGTCGCCGGATCGCTGGTCGACCGGACCGTCGACGCCGGCGGGCCGAACCCGCTCGAAGCGGTGGTCAAGGCCGGGGACGGACGCCGACCCGACGTCGTGTTCGACACCACCGGGGTCGCCGTCGAGCCCGCACTGCAACTGGTGGCCGACGGCGGCCGGGTCGTCGCCATGGGCTTCGACGACGGCTACCGGCCCCGGATCAGCCCGCTGTACCTGACCAACCACGGCGTCAGCCTGATCGGGGCCGGCGACTACCGGGCGGACACCTTCCCGATCGCGGTCGACCTGATCGGCGACCTGCCGCTGGAGCCGCTGGTCACCCACGAGTTCCCGCTCGACCGCTACCAGGACGCGTTCGCGCTGCTCTCCGCGGGCGCCGATGGCGCGGGCCACGGCGCCGGGTACGGCGCGATGAAGGTCGTCATCCGGTCCGACGCCGCCCCGGTGGGCCCGGACGGCTGGCCGGAGGCCGCCGCATGAGCGCGCGTCGGGCACTGTACGGCTCGGTCGAGTCGGGCGGCACCAAAGTCGTCTGCCTGGTGGGGACTTCGCCCTCCGCGCTGGTGGCCCAGGCCCGGTTCCCCACCGGGGCGCCCGGCGAGACCCTGGCCCGCGTTGTCGACTTCTTCGGCCGGGCGACGCAGCGGCACGGACCGCTGGCCGCCGTCGGCGTCGCCTCGTTCGGCCCGCTGGAGCTGCGCCCGAACCTCCCGACGTACGGATTCACCACCGACACGCCCAAACCTGGTTGGGTCGACGTCGACGTACTCGGCTCGCTGGCAAGGGAGTTGAAGGTGCCGATCGGCATCGACACGGACGTCAACGGCGCCGCCCTCGGCGAGGGACGGTGGGGCGCCGCGCGGGGGCTCGACACCTACGTGTACCTCACCGTCGGGACCGGCATCGGCGGCGGTGCGATCATCGGCGGACGGCCCGTCAGGGGACTGGTCCACACCGAGATGGGGCACGTGGCGGTGAGCCGGCGGCCGGGCGACGACTTCCCGGGCAACTGCCCCTTCCACGGCGACTGCCTGGAGGGCATGGCCGGCGGCACCGCCGTCGCGGACCGGTGGGGGCGGCCCGCGGAGCAGCTGACCGGGGACGAGCTGCACCGGGCGGTCGAGCTCGAAGCCGGCTACCTGGCCGAGGGGCTGCGCAGCATCGTCTACTGCACCGCCCCCGAGCGGATCGTGATCGGCGGCGGCATGTCGGTGCTCCCCGGGCTGCTTCCCGCGGTGCGGGCGGAACTGCTCAAGCAGCTCGGCGGGTACCCGGGGCTGCCCGAACAGGCCGCCGACGACTTCGTCGTGCCGGCGGAGCTCGGTGCGATGGCCGGTCCGGCCGGCGGCCTCGTCCTGGCGTTCCGGGCCGAGGCGCAGCACGACACCCGCTGACCGCCCGGCGGGAGGCGGTCCGGGTTCGGCCGGGACCCGGGCGCAGCAGGGCCCCGGTGTGGCGTGCCCGGAAGCACGCGGACGGCAGGAAGGACGACGGTGTGGTGACGACCGACCCCATCGAGCTCGACGTCGGCACGCGCGCCTGGCTGCACGGCGAGGCCCTGCACGGGGAGCGCGTCCGATGCGCCGGGCGGCTTCTCGGCGGGTGCAACAACGAGCTGATCCTGCTGGTGACGGAGGCGGGCGGGCGCTACGTGCTGCGCCGCTTCCGGCCCGGCGGGGAGAGCGGGGTCCGGCGCAACACGTGCGAGGTCGAGGCCGCGCTGCTGCGGCGCCTGTCCGGGCGGCTTCCCCTGCCGGAGCTGGTGGCCGCCGATCCGGACGGCGCGGCCACGGGGTGTCCGTCCCTGGTCTATCGCTACATCCGGGGCGTTCCGCTGACCGAGGCGCTGGCGGACGCCTCCGGACCGGCCGCCGCGGACCTGGGCCGGGCGGTCGGTACGGCCCTGGCCCGGGTCTCCGCCTGGGAACTGCCCCGGCCCGGCCGCTTCGAGGAGGCGTCGCTGGTTCCGCAGCTGCCGGACGGTCGGAGCGACCTGCGGGCCTTTGTGGACCACTGCCTGGCGGTCGCGGAGCGACGCCCCCCGTCGGAGGGCCGGCTCAGCGCGTCGGACGCCCGGACGCTCAGCCGGCTGGCCGAACGGGCCGCGCCGCTCTGCGCCCGCGCCGCCGCCGATCACCGGCTCGTCCACAACGACTTCAATCCCAAGAACCTGCTGGTCGGACCGGGCCGCGACGGGCGCTGGGAGGTCGCCGCCGTCCTCGACTGGGAACTCGCCTTCAGCGGCCCGCCGCTGATGGACGTCGGCAACATGCTGCGCTTCGAGGACGAGTACCCGCCGGACTACTCCCGGGCGTTCCTGGACGGCTTCCGGGACGGCGGCGGGCTGCTGCCCGACGACTGGCGGCGCACCAGCCGGGCCCTGGACCTGTTCGCCCTGGCCGACATCCTGACCGACCCGCCGGACCGCCGGGTGTTCGACCGGGTCCGCGCCGTCATGCTGCGCCGCGCGGCCGCGGAGAACGTCTTCGGCCGCTTTGTTCCGCGCTGATTCCCGGCCTGTCCGCATTATTGACACGGCCGTCCCGCGAGAGACAGTCTGAGCGGACAGGAATTCGGTGTGCCGAATTTCGGCAGACTTTTCCGTCGGCTCCTTCGGCGGTCGCTGTGAAACGACCCGATGGAAGGCAGGAAACGGTGGGAGAAAATCCCGAGAACGATGTCCTGATCATCACTCCCGACGTCAAGTGCAACGGCATCCCGCCGACCCCGGCGCAGACCGAGGGCCCGTACTACAAGCCGGCCACACCGTTCAAGACGAGCTTCCGGTCCGACGTCCCGACCGGGACCCCCATGGTGCTGTCGGGCCGGGTCGTGGACCCGGACGGCAAGCCGATCGGGGGCGCCCTGCTGGACTTCTGGCAGGTCGGCGACAAGGGCGTGTACGACGAGGAGGGGTTCACCCTCCGAGGGCACCAGTTCGCCGACGAGGAGGGGAACTGGCGGCTGGAGACCGTTCTGCCGGCCGAGTACCCGGGCCGGACGCGGCACCTGCACGTGAAGGTGCAGCCGCCCGGCGGCGGCGTCCTGACCACCATGCTGTACTTCCCCGGCGAGCGCCGGAACCGGCTGGACAAGTATTTCCGCCCCGAATGCCTGATGGACGTGCAGGAAACCCCGGAGGGGTGGCTGGCGAGTTTCACGTTCATTCTGCCCTCCTGATCGGTTCCGGGGCGCTGTCGGTCGTCGAAAAAGGGTCGGCGCATTCTTTTCGGGAAGTGCCGGCCCGGCCTCGGGAGGAATTGTGGAAGACGCACGGAAGATCGAGGACCTGATCTACTACCAGGTCAGCGAGTACAAGATGCGGCATGGCGAGGGCATCCACCTCTACGACGCCGACGGCAGGGCGTACATCGACTGCGCCTCGGGGACGTTCAACCTCAGCCTCGGCTACGGGCACCCCGAGATCGTCAAGGCCATGCGCGAACAGGCCGACCTGCTGGTCCACGCCACCTCGACGTTCCGGACCGAGCCGGTGGACCGCCTGGTGCGCCGGCTGGTCGCGGTGTCGCCGCCGAACCTGACCCGGGTCCACCTGAAGGTCTCGGGCGGCGCGACCGCCAACGAGGGCGCCGTGAAGATGGCCCAGGTGCGCACCGGACGGCGGGAGGTGATCACGCTCTTCCGCAGTCACCACGGCCAGACCATGATGACCACCGCCATGTCCGGCGAGGCCTTCCGCCGGGCGCCGTTCCCGACGCTGGTCGCCGGCATCACGCACGTCCCGGACCCGTACTGCCTGCGCTGCTTCTACAAGCAGAGCCCCGACAGCTGCGGCCTGCTGTGCGCGGAGCGGATCAACGACTTCATCGACCACGCCTCGTCGGGCAGTGTGGCCTGCATCGTCGTGGAGCCGGTGTCCGGCTCGGGCGGCAACATCGTGCCGCCGGACGGCTACCTCGCGGCGCTCCGCCGGATCTGCGACGAACGCGGCATCGTCCTGGTCTTCGACGAGGTGCAGACCGGCATCGGCCGCACCGGCCACATGTTCGCCGCCGACCACTTCGGCGTGCGGCCGGACATCATCACCACCGCCAAGGGCCTGGGCGGCTCCGGCGCGCAGGTCGCCGCGATCCTCACCAGCGAGGAGCTCGCGGGCCTGGACGGCGAGTACCACTCGTTCACCTACGGCGGCAACGTGCTGGCCGCCGCCGCCGCGGACAAGACCCTGGAGATCGTCTCCCGCCCGGAGTTCCTGGCCCACGTCCGGACCGTCGGCGCCCACCTGATGGAGCGGCTGCGCGACCTGGCGACGCGGTACCCCCGGATCGGCGACGTCCGCGGACTCGGGCTGATGATCGGCCTGGAGCTGGTCGACCGGGACGGCCGGCCGGACACCCCGCTGACCCTGCACCTCGCCCACCGCGGCATGGACCACGGCCTGATCCTGCGCACCTCCCGCTACGGGCGCGGGAACGTCCTGAAGATCCGGCCGCCGCTGATCATCACCACCGAGGAGGCGGACCTCCTCTGCGACCGGCTGGAGACCCTCTTCGCCGCGGAGGCGACCTGATGACCGACATGCCGGACTACCTGCTCGGTCTCGCCCGGCTGGTCCGCGACGAGATCACCGCCGGCCGGGCCCGGTCCGAGAACCGCGGCGTCCGCGGCCACTCGCCGGGCGGCGACGCCCAGTTCGGCATCGACGACGTCGCCGAACGGGCCGTCTGGAAGTACGTCGTCGAGCACGACCTGCCGGTCGCCGTGTTCTCCGAGGACCGCGGTCTGCGCACCCACGGCCGCGACCCCGAGCACCTCCTGGTGGTCGACCCCATCGACGGCACCCGGCCCGCCGTGGCCGGCCTGGAGTCCGCCACCGTGTCCGTCGCGGTCGCCCGGCTCGGCGACCGCCCCCGGATCGCGGACGTCGAGCACGCCCTGCTGCTGGAGTGGAAGACCGGCGCCCACCTGTACGCCGAGCGCGGCGTCCCCGGAGTGGTGGCACACGGCTACGACCACCCCGTGCCCGCGCCGACCCGGACCACCGACCTCTCCCGGATGTTCTGGTCGCTGGAGTTCAACGGCCACCCCGCCCGGCTGATGACCGAGGCCTACGGGCACCTCATCGACCTCTCGGCCAACACCGGCGGCGTGTTCGTCTTCAACAGCGCCACCTGGTCCATCTCGCGCCTGATCACCGGTCAGCTCGACGCGTACGTCGACATCGGCAACCGGCTGCTGCGCGACGACCCCGCGCTGCTCGGCGAGTTCCAACGGGTCGGCAACGGGCGGGTGCTGCACCTGTTCCCGTACGACATCGCCGCCGCGGTGCTGCTGGCCGAGCAGGCCGGCCTCGTCATCACCGACGCGTACGGGCAGCCGCTCGGCGACACCGCGCTCACCGAACTGGACGTCGCCAACCAGCGGTCCTGCGTGGCGGCGTCCACACCCGAGCTGCACCGAAAGCTGCTGGACGGCATCGCCTGGCGGACCCCCGGGCAGCGGGCATGACGGACGACACCGAATTCCGGCAGCTCCTGGAGCGGCTCTCGGCCCGGGCCAGCAGCGACTACTACAACCCGTACACCACCTTCGACTGGCCGGCCGAACTCCCCGAGGACGAGCCCTGGTTCTCGCCCGAGCTGCTGTCCGTCCACGGCACGGAGTACGCCGAACGGCTCACCCCGGACCAACTGCGGGCACTGGGCCGCGGGGAGAGCATCAACTTCTACAGCCTCAACGTCCACGGCATCAGGGAACTGCTCATCGAGGTGATGCGGCGGATCCACACCCCCGGCTTCGAGATCCCGTCCGAGTTCTTCCACCACTTCATCGGTGAGGAGAACGAGCACATGTGGTTCTTCGCGACGTTCTGCCTCAAGTACGGCGGCCGGATCTTCCCGGAGAAGCGGCTGAAGCTGTCCGTCCCCGCCGACGACCCGGTGCGGGAGAACTTCCTGGTCTTCGCCCGCATCCTGCTGTTCGAGCAGATCGTCGACCACTACAACGTGCGGCTGGCCGCGGACGAACGGCTGCACCCGACCATCCGGCAGCTGAACCGGATCCACCACCAGGACGAGAGCCGGCACATCGCCTTCGGGGCCCGGCTGGTCCAACTGCTCTGGCAGCGGCTGCTGGAGACCGGACCGGACGAGGACGACCGCCGGGCCATCGGCCGGTACCTGGCGGGCTACCTGTCCGCGAGCATCGGCTCCCTCTACAACCCGGCCGTCTACCGGGACGCCGGGATCCCGGACGGACTCGCCTTCCGCAAGCGCCTGCTGGACCATCCGGCGCGCCGGGCCGAGCACCGGCGCGTGCTCCGCAAGTCCACGGACTTCCTCCGGCGGATCGGCGTCCCGGAGGCATGAACCGGCTCCGCGCCGGTCCCTCGCTCCACCCGCACACCTTCGACCGCCGTCCGGAGGAGGACGATGTCCCACACCGACCGTGCCGCCTGGTCCGTCCAGGACGGCCTTGCCACGCTCGGCGGGCCCGCCACCGGCCTGCTGCGCGCGCTCGACGACGTCCTCATGGGCTGGGCGACCGCCCGCGGCGCCGAGCCGATGACGCTGCCGCCCCTGCTGCCCGCCGCCGAACTCCGGAAACTGGACTACTTCCAGAACTTCCCGCACCTCGGCAGCACGGTCAGCCGGATCCGGCCCGACCGGCTCGACCAGGACAGCGCCAAGGCCGACGCCGACCTGGTCCCCGCCCACGACCTCTCCGACGCCACCCACCTGCTGCCGTCGGCCGCCTGCTACGGGGCGTTCCTCCACCTCGCCGACCGCTCGCTCGGCCGGGACCCGGCCCTGGTGACCACCGTCGCCCACTGCTACCGCAACGAGGACCACCACGACGGCCTGCGCCGGCTCTGGGGGTTCACCATGCGCGAGATCGTCTGCCTCGGCAGCCAGGACGCCGTCCGCGCGCACCTGGACCACTACCGGACGGCGGTGGCAGCCTTCGCCGACCGCCTCGGCGTCGAACTGCACCGCGCCCCGGCCAGTGACCCCTTCTTCCGGCGCGACAGCCCGCGCGCCGTGCTCCAGGTCCTCGCGCCGGTCAAGGAGGAGTTCCTCGCCCCGGACGGCACCGCGGTGGCCTCGCTCAACAACCACCGCAACTTCTTCGGGGAGCGCTGCCTGATCCGGTACGACGGCAGGCCCGCCTTCACCGGATGCGTCGCCTTCGGCCTGGAACGCTGGCTGCACGTCCTGGACCTCTGCTTCGACGGGGACCTCGGCGCCGCCCGGGACGCGGTGGTCGAGGCCGGAGCGCCTCGGTGACCGGGCCGGCGCCGCGCCCGACCCGGCTGGAGCGGCGCCTCGGGGTGACCGTGCCGCTGCTCCAGGCCGGCATGGGCGGCGTCGCCGGGCCCGAGCTGTGCGCCGCCGTCTCCCGGGCGGGCGCCGGCGGCGTCCTCGGCCTGTACAAGGAACCCCCCGAACGGATCCGCCGACTGATCGCCGACACCGCCGCGCGGACGGACCGGCCGTTCGGGATCAACCTGGTGCCCGAGGTGCTGTCCCCGGACCGCTGCCGGGCCCAACTCGACGCGGCTGTCGGCGTCCTGCCGGAGCGGGCGTTCGTGACGTTCTACGGGCTGCCCGCACCGGACCTGTCGGCGGCGGCCGTCCGGGCCGGGCTGCCGGTGGTGGTCCAGGTCGGCACCGCGCACGCCGCCGGCCGGGCCCTCGAACAGGGGGCCGACGTCGTCGTGCTCCAGGGCGTCGAGGCAGGCGGGCACCTCCTCGGCACCCTGCCCGCCCTGCCACTGCTGCGGGCCGTCCGCCGGGACCACCCCGACGCCGTCCTCGCCGTCGCGGGCGGCATCGCCACCGGCGCCGACCTCGCCCGGGCCGTCGCCGAGGGCGCCGACGGGGCGGTGGCCGGCAGCGTCTTCGCCGCGGCCCGGGAATCCGAGGCGCACCCGGTGTTCAAACGCCGGATCGTCGCGTCCGGGGCCGCGGACACCGTGGTGACGACGGTCTTCGACATCGGCTGGCCGAACCGGCCCCACCGGGTCCTGCGCAACGCGCTGACCGGGCCCGGCCCCCGGCTGTCCGCCCGGTTCATCGCCACCGCCGCCGCCCCGGACGGCCGGCGGCTGCCCGTCCCGCGGTACAGCGCCGCCGTGCCGTCCGTCCGCACCGAGGGCCGGATCGAGGACATGGCGATGTACTGCGGCGACACCTGCGAACGGATCACCGCCGTCGAACCCGCCGCGGTGCTGGTGGAACGCATCCGCACCGAGTACCGCCGCGCGCGGCGCCGCACCCGCCCCGAGCCGGACCGTCACGAAGGAGAGTGCCACGGTGAATGACTCCCTCAAGCCGGTGGTCGACTGGTTGCGCGCCCGCAACCCGGCGCTCGGCGAGATCCCCGCCGACCTCGACCTGATCGAGAACCGGATCGTCGACTCGCTCGCCTTCATGGAGTTCATCCTGTTCCTGGAGGACCTCGTCGGCCGCGAACTGAGCGTCACCGAACTGAGCGCCGACCAGTTCCGCACGCTGCACGCCATCGAGGAGAACTTCCTCGCGGGCGAGGGGAGTCGCTGAATGTGGCAGGGCACGGCGGTCTCGCTCCACCTCGCGCCGGCCCACGGCGCGCCCCTCGTCGAGGTGCGGGAGGCCGTCGCCGTCACCGGCCGCGGCCTGGCGGGCGACCGCTACTTCCAGGACCGCCCGGGCGACGCACCACATGGCCGGGCCCCCGGCCGGGCCTCCCGCGGCTGCGAGATCTCCCTCCTCGACATCGACGCCCTCACGGCACTGGAACGCGATCACCGAATCCGCCTCACCCACTCCGAGGCGCGCCGGAACGTCGTCTGCCGCGGCGTTCCGCTGACCGAACTCGTGGGCCTGGAGTTCACCGTCGGAGACCGGGTGCGCCTGCTCGGCATCGCACTCAGCGAGCCCTGCGCCCGGCTCGAACAGCTCACCAGCCCCGGAGTCCTGCGCGGCCTCGTCCACCGCGGCGGCCTGCGCGCCCGGATCCTCGAAGGCGGCCTCCTCCGCACCGGCGACCCGATCCGCCCGGCCAGTCCGGGCACCGTTAGCTGACGCCTCGTCAGGGGGGGTCGGCAGGTCGGTGGGCCGTGCGCAGGCGACCGTGCCGCAGACCCGATGTGACCCGGTGTCATCCCTCTTGACCGGACGGGTCTCCCCGGTGGCCGCCTGTCGCGAACAGGGCAACGCTCGACACCATGGCGATCATCGTGCTGTTCGAGGTCCGGCCCGGCGGGGAGGCCGGCTCGGGCGTCGCGGAGCCCGCCGTGGTGGCGGTGCACGCCGCGGGATCCGACCCGGACGTGCCCGAGGACCCGCTGCCGATGACGTTGTGCGGCCGGGACACCGTGCCGATGCAGCACACCCACTACCGACGCACCGCCCCCGGACAGCCCTGGTACCCGCCCGAGTTCGCCGCGCAGCGGTGCCCGGAGTGCGAGTGGGCGCTGCGCGAGCTGTGACGGTCAAGGCGTGTCGCCCGCCCAGTCCCACCGGAGCGGGTCGGCGGGGCGGGGCGCGTAGTGCGTGCGGCCCCCGCCGCCGTAGTGGCCGAGCTCGGTGACCAGCGCGGCCCCGCATTCGAGTTCGTCGCCCGTCCAGCCGGTGACGTCCAGCAGCAGGCCGTCGAGCGGACCGCCGACCAGCTCCCGGTACTCGCGGCCCGGGCGCGGCCCCGGATCGTCGTGCTCGGCGCCGTACACCCGGCCGCGCAGCAACTGCTCGTCATGCTCGTCCATGCCGCCCACCCTGGCACCGCCGACCGACAGCCCAGGCGTTCACCGGCACGGAGCCCGCAGGCAGGGCCGGTGACCTGCCGGCTGTCCTCGCCGCCGGCCCGGGCCCACCCGGTGGTGTCGATGTCGCGGGCAAGTTGTGCAGGAATTAAAGGTGACGTCATCTGTCACCTTTGGCGGCGATCGTTGAAGGCATGGAGAACACGAACGATGTCCCGTCCCGCGACAGCCTCCCCGTCCGCCCGCTGGCGGGTCGGATCGTCCTGGTGGCGGGGGCGACCCGGGGTGCGGGACGGGCGCTGGCGGTGGAGTTGGGCCGGGCGGGGGCGACGGTCTACGTGACCGGACGGACGACCCGCGAGCGGGTGAGCGAGGTGGGCCGGGCGAGCGAGACGATCGAGGAGACGGGGGAGTTGGTGACGGCGGCCGGCGGGGTGGGGATCGCGGTACCCACCGACCATCTGGACGAGGGACAGGTGCGGGCGCTGTTCGGGCGGATCGAGGAGGAGCAGGGGAAGCTCGACGTCCTGGTCAACGACCTGTGGGGCGGCGAGCGCCTGACGGCCGAGTCGATCTTCGGGAAGAAGAGCTGGGAGACGCCGCTCGCCGACGGGCTGCGGATGTTGGAGCTGGGCGTGCGCTCGCACGTGATCACAGCGGCGCTCGGCCTGCCGCTGCTGGTGCGGTCGGCCGCGCCGCTGCTGGTGGAGGTCACCGACGGCACGGCGGTGACCAACCGCCGGTACCGGGAGAACCTCTACTACGACCTGGCGAAGAACGCGCCGATCCGGATGGCCTTCGGGCTGGGTGAGGAGCTGGCGGAGTACGGCGGTGCGGCGGTGTGCGTGACGCCGGGCTTCCTGCGCTCCGAGCAGATGCTGACGCACTTCGGCGTGGCGGAGGAGAACTGGCGGGACGTCATCACGGTCGAGCCGGCCTTCGCGATCGCGGAATCGCCGCAGTACCTCGCACGCGGGGTGGCCGCGCTGGCCGCGGACCCGCGCCGGGCCGAGCGGTGGAACCGGAAGTCGACGTCCAGCGCCGAACTCGCCCGGGTCTACGGCGTCACGGACGTGGACGGCAGCAGGCCGGACGCCTGGGCGTACTTCGAGGCGATGGGCGAGCGGGGCGATTCGGTCTCGGCGGAGGACTACCGCTGATACTCGGCGGCATCCCCGGCGCCTGCGTCTTCGTCGCAGTAGAGCGCGGCGAAGGCCCGGGCGTGCCGGGCGAGGCGGGTGCGGAGCGCGGGCGGGGCCAGTACCTCGGCCTCCGCGCCGAGCGAGGCCAGTTCGGCGAACGCGATCTCCTCGGACTCCACGGCCAGTTCGAGGGTGACGCGGCCGGCGGGGTCCGGGGGCGCGGCGGCGGCCAGCGCCCGTCCGGCCGCCGCCCGGTCGGTGACCTCGGGCAGTCGGCGCACGCCCGCCGGGGTGAGCCGCACCGTGACGGTGGCACGCAGCAGCGAGAGGGCGAACCGGGCGCTGTGCTCCTGCCAGTACGCCGCCAGGTCGAAGGACGCCTCGCGGGTGAACGCGCCGTCAACGGGTGTGTGCAGTGCGGTGATCCGGTCGGCGCGCCAGGTGCGGAAGGCGGCGGTCGCGGCATCGGGGATCCGGCCCACCAGGTACCAGACGCCCGCCTTCAGGACCAACCCGTACGGTTCCACCCGGCGGGCCGCCCCGGGCTCGCGGCCGGGGCGGGCGTAGGCGAACTCGACCGCGCGGTCGGCCCAGAGGGCGCGGGCCAGCTCCGGCAGCAGCTCGGGGGTGGACGGCTCGCGGAACCAGGCCGGCGCGTCCAGGTGGAAACGCCGGGCCGAGGACTCGGCGGCGGCCCGCAGCGAGGGCAGCAGGGTGGCGGACAGTTTCAGCCGGGCGGTGCCGGCCGCGTCGGAGAGCCCGAGGTCGCGCAACGCGGAGGGCAGGCCGGACAGGTAGAGGGTCTCGGCCTCGGTGGGGTGCAGCGTGGTCAGGCGGGTGCGGTGGCCGGGAGCGAGCCGGTAGCCGCCGGTCCGGCCGCGTTCCGACCGGACCGGGACCCCGGCCTCCTGGAGCGCCTGGACGTCGCGGATGACGGTCCGCTCGGACACCTCCAGCTCCCGGGCCAGCTCGGCGGCGGTCAGACCGGGGGTGGACTGCAGCAGGAGGGCCATGCGGATCAGGCGGGCGGCACGCATGCACACCAGCATCCCCGATCCGCGGACTCGGCAGTCGCGCGGGGCAGGACCGCACGGCGGTGCCCGCCGCTGTTCGCCGGGCAGCAGCGGGGTCGGCCAGGTGCCCGCCGAGGTCGAGGTCGAGGTCGGGGCGGCGTAGCGCGAGCCCGGGCTCTCCGACGCGACCTGGCGTGCGGCCGTCCGGCTCGATGCCACCGTCACCTGCGGAAACCCGTCCCAGTGGGTCGACCAGGACCCCGGCTTCCGGGACGAGCTCCGCACGGCGACTGTTTCTGCACACGGGAAGTGGCGCGGCCACCAGTACCGTCCGACCACCTGCCCGAACGCGCCTTTTCGGCGGGGTCCCGTCCCGAACGGTCGACAAATCGCCCCGGCGGTCAGCGATCAGGCCGGTCCGCGGCGCTCAGCAGGGCGACCAGCTCCCGTTTGAGTACCTTGCCGCTGGCGCCCAGGGGGAAGGCGTCCACGAACTCCACCTGGCGCGGGTACTTGTACGGCGCCATCCGCTCCCTGCACCAGGCGACGATCTCGGTGCCGAGGGCCGGACCCGGCGCGGTGCCGGGGCGAGCCCGCACCACCGCGCAGACCTCCTCGCCGTGGACGGGGTGGGGGAGCCCGATGACGGCCACCTGGGCGATCGCCGGGTGGTGGGCCAGAACGTCCTCCACCTCGCGCGGGTAGACGTTGTAGCCGCCGCGCAGCACCACGTCCTTCTTGCGGTCGACGATGGAGAGGTAGCCCTCGTCGTCCATGACGCCGAGGTCGCCCGAGCGGAACCAGCCGTCCACGACGGCCTCGGCGGTCGCCTCCGGCCGGTTCAGGTAGCCGGCCATCACGTTGTGCCCCCGGAAGACGACCTCCCCCGTCTCGCCGGCGGGCAGCAGCTCGATCCGGTCCGCCACCTCGGCCCGGGCGATCTCGACCTCGACGCCCCAGATCGGCCGGCCCACCGTGCCGGGCTTGAGCGGCCACGCCTTCTGGTTGTAGGTCACCACCGGGGACGCCTCGGTCAGCCCGTACCCTTCGAGGACCGGGCAGCCGAACGCCTCCTGGAACGCGTCCAGGACCGCCACCGGCAGCGCGGCGCCGCCGGAGAACGCGCGGTCGAGCGCGGGCCGGCGCGGGTCGGCGCGGGCCGCCTCCAGGAGCGCCGTGTACATCGTCGGGACCCCCATGAACAGGGTGCAGCCCTCCCGCACCATGAGCTCCAGCGCGCCCGGTCCGTCGAACCGCGGCATCAGCACCAGGGTCGCCCCCGCCCGGAAGCAGGTGTTCATGCCGCAGATCTGGCCGAAGGTGTGGAACAGGGGCAGGCAGCCGAGCAGGACGTCGTCCGCGGTGAAGTCGAACGGCGACAGCATGGTCGTGTCGACGTTCATCACCACGTTGAGGTGCGTGAGCTGGGCGCCCTTGGGCCGGCCGGTGGTGCCGGAGGTGTAGAGGACCAGCGCGATGTCCCCGGGGTCGCGCGGCACCTGGCGGTCGATCGGGGTGCTCCGCGCCGCGAGCACGTCCAGCCGCCGGGCGGCGGCGCCCCCCTCCGCTTCCTCCATGACGGTGAGCAGGGGTGTGCCGGCCGTCTCCGCCGCCTTGCCGCCCTCGGCCAGCAGCGGGGCGGCGCAGATCAGCGCCGCCGCCCCGGAGTCCCGCAGGACGTACGCGATCTCCTCCGCCCGGAGCAGGGCGTGCACCGGGACCGCGACCGCGCCGAGCGCGAGCACGCCGAAGTAGGCCAGCGGGAAGTGCGGGGTGTTGGGCAGCAGCAGCGCCACCTTGTCGTCGGGGCCGATGCCCCGCGCGCGCAGCACCGCCGCGTACCTCCGCGCCCCGTCCCACAGCTCGCGGTAGGTGATCCTTCGGGTGCCGGACACGATCGCCGGGTGCTCCGGCCGGCGCAGCGCGGACTCGGCGAGGATGGCCGCCACGGAGAGGGTCACGGGGCTCACCCGCCCGCTTCCGCGGCCAGCCGCGCCTTGTCCGGTTTTCCGACACCGGTGAGGGGCAGCGCGGAGCGGACGCGGATCCGCGCGGGGACGTGCTTGGGCGAGACGGTGGTCCGGACGTGTTCCGCCAGCTCGTCGGGGTCGGCCGTGCCCGCGTCGCGCAGCACCACGGCGGCGTGGAGGTACTCGATCCGGTCCCGGTCCCGGACGCAGAAGGCAGCGGCCTGCAGCACGTCCGGATGGGCCAGCAGGGCGTTCTCCACCGTCACCGGATGGATCTTGATGCCGTTGGTCTTGATCACCTCGCCGATCCGGCCGCGCAGGTGGAGGTAGCCGTCGCCGTCGACGAAGCCGAGGTCGCCGGTGTGCACCCAGCCGTCCCGTACCGTCCGGGCGGTGAGTTCGGGCTCGGCCACGTACGCGCTCATCGTGAACGGCGACCGGACGACGACCTCGCCGGTGTCGCCGGGCGGCAGGTCGCGGTGGTCGTCCGGATCGGTGATCCGGACCCAGTCGGGCATCGGGCGGCCGACCGTGGCCCGCAACCGGGCGTCGAGGTGCTCGGCGGGCGAGAGCATGCTGACGAAGCCCGCCTCGCTGGTCGCGTACACCTGGAGCAGCACGTCGCCGAAGACCTTGACCGCCTCGGCCAGTCGCTCGGGGGACGCGGGGGAGCCCAGGTAGGTGACCATTCGGAGGCTGGACAGGTCGGTCGCGCCCACCTCCGGGTGGTCCATCAGCAGGTACAGCTGGGGAGGGGAGAGCAGCATCCGGGTGACTCCGTGCCGCGCGACGGAACGCAGCACGTCGCCCGGGTCGAAGCCGTCCCGCAGGACCACCGAGCCGCCGGACGCGAGCGAGTCGTCGGCCGTGGCGCCGCTGGAGTGGCTGAGCGGGAGGCAGGCCAGGTAGACGGACCGCCAGCGCATCTGGAGCCCGGCGGAGATGAAGCCGTTGCGGGCCCGGAAGTCGAAGGCGATGCCCTTCGGTTCGCCGGTCGTCCCGCTCGTGTAGGTCACCACCGCGGGCCGGTCGGGTGCGATCCCGATGCCGGACAGGTCCAGCGCGTCCGGGTCCCCGGCCGTCAGGTCCAGGACGTCGGGGCCGAAGTCGCCGAGGGCGACGAGGGTGAGCGGGGCGCCCAGCCGCTCGCGCAGTTCACGGGCGGTCGCGAGGTTCTCCGCGTCGACGGCCAGGTGCGTCGCACCGGTGTCCCGGAGGATCTTGAGCTTGGCGCCGGCGGCCAGGTGGTCCGCCGGGTCGACCGCGTTGGTGGTGTGCAGGTGGACCACCGTGGCCCCGACCAGGTTCGCGGCGTACCGCAGGACCAGCGTCGGGGCGGTGTTGGTGACGGTCAGGATGGCGACCACGGCGTCGGCGCCGCTCCCGCCGGCCTGCTGGTGCAGGGCCTGCGCGGCCGACCGGACCAGGGCGGTCAGCTCCGCCGCGGTGAGCGTCCGGTCGCGCCAGGACAGGACCACTTTCTCCGGTTCCGCGGAGATTACCTCAAGGATTTGGCTGACGTACGTTTCGTCCGACGGCATGGGAAACTCCAGTGGTGCCGGTCCGAGGAATTTCCGCACACCCTACAACACGCAATGCAGGTCCGCCATGGGGCGTGAACAGGGAAAGCGGATGCGCGGCCGGTTCTCAATTGTCGCAGTCCGCGCCATCGAAGTGATATTTCGCTCTGAGACAATTTCCTCCGCCGGTCCGGGCCCCGCATCGGTGCAGCCTTCGGAGAAAAGGGTCGTCATGAACCAATACCTGGAGCTCTTCTCGCTGCGCATGGCGGAAGGCGGATCGCCGAAGGCGAAACGGGAGTTCCTGGAGATCGGCCGGCTCGCCGGGAAATTTCCGGCGGCCCGGAGCCGGCGGGACGGGGTCACCTCCGAGATCAGCGTGTGGTGCAGCAACGACTACCTGGGAATGGGCCAGCACCCGCTGGTCCTGGCGGCGACCCGCGAAGCCCTCGACGAGTACGGCGCGGGCTCGGGCGGCTCCAGGAACATCGGGGGGACCAACCACTACCACGTGCTGCTGGAGAACGAACTCGCGGATCTGCACGGCAAGGAGGACGCCCTTCTCTTCACCTCCGGGTACACCGCCAATGACGGAGCCCTCACGGTCCTCGCCGGCCGACTGGGGGACTGCGTCGTCTTCTCCGACGAGATGAACCACGCCTCGATCATCGACGGACTCCGCCACAGCGGCGCCGAGAAGCACATTTTCCGGCACAACGACACGGCGCACCTGGAAGAGCTGCTGTCCGCCGCCGATCCCGACCGGCCGAAGATGATCGTCATGGAGTCGGTCTACTCGATGGCGGGTGACGTCGCCCCGCTCGCCGAGATCGCCCGGATCGCCCGGAAGTACGGCGCGATGACCTTCCTCGACGAGGTCCACGCGGTCGGGATGTACGGGCCGGAGGGCGCCGGCATCGCCGCGAGCCTGGGCATCGCGGACCAGTTCACCGTCATCATGGGAACGCTCGCCAAGGGATTCGGCACCACCGGCGGGTACATCGCCGGCCCCGCCGAACTGGTCGACGCGGTGCGCGGCCTGTCCCGCTCCTTCATCTTCACCACCGCCCTGCCGCCGGCGGTCGTGGCGGGAGCGCTCGCCGCGGTCCGGCACCTGCGCGGTTCGGACGAGGAGCGCGACCGGCTCCACGCGAACGCGCGGCTGACGCACCGGCTGCTCACGGAGCACGGCATCCCCTTCGTCTCCGACGGCTCCCACATCGTCTCGATCTTCGTCGGGGACGACGCGCTCGCCCGGCGGATCTCCGCCCTGCTGCTGGAACGCCACGGCATCTACGTGCAGGCGATCAACGCGCCGAGCGTGCGCGCGGGACAGGAGATCCTCCGGAGCGCGCCCGGCGCCGTCCACCAGCCCGCGCAGGTCGAGGCGTTCGTCGCGGCACTGGACGGGATCTGGCAGGAGCTGGGGGTGCCGCGCACCCAGGACGCGCAGCAGCCCGGCCGAACGGACGGCTGACCCGCTCCACGGGGTGCGCGCGCGGCTCTCGCGCCGCTCCGCGCCCCACCCGCTCCCCCCGCCCGCGTCGTGTCGCGGCCTGCGCTATCGGGCCGCTATGCGGCGTCGGAAAGATCGACGTCGCAGGTCCGGTGGCGGTTCGCACCGGGCCTGACGAAGGCGTCCCGGTCGGCGGGCACCCGCGAGCGCGGGCGCCCGCCACGGTTCGGCGACCGGTGGTCCCGCTCGCCGTGAAGGAGTCCGAAGACACGATGGCGCACCCCGACGGTACGGAAGCACCGCTGCTGTGGACACTGGCCGGCAGCGGCAGGGAGTCGCTGGCGGCCGGCGCACGCGGCCTGCACGGGTACCTGGCCGGTCGTGACGACTGGAGCCCCCAGGACATCGCGCTGACCCTCGCCCGCACCGCCTCCGAGGGGAGCCGGCGGGCGGCACTGGTGGCCGACGACCGGGACGGGTTCCTGCGGCGGCTGGACGCGCTCGCCGACGGCCGGAGCATGCCCGGCCTGGTGGAGGGCACCGCCGGCGCGGCCCGCCGGGTCGCCTTCGTGTTCCCCGGACAGGGCGCGCAGTGGCCCCGGATGGCGGTGGACCTGCTGGACACCTCCGCGGTGTTCCGCGACCGGATGGACGCCTGCGCGCAGGCCCTGGAACCGTTCGTCGACTGGTCGCCGATCGACGTGCTCCGCGACCCGGACGCGCCGGGCGCGCCCGCCGGGGACCGGGCCGACGTGGTGCAGCCCCTGCTGTTCGCCGTGACGGTGTCGCTCGCCGAGCTGTGGCGCTCCCACGGCGTGGAACCGGCCGCCGTGCTCGGGCACAGCGTCGGCGAGGTCACCGCCGCCGCGGTCAGCGGCGCGCTGTCCCTGGACGACTCCGCGCGGGTGGTCGCCCTGTGGAGCCAGGCCCAGGCGACCCTGGCCGGGCAGGGCGACATGGTCTCCGTCATGGCCCCGGCCGACGAGGTCGAGCCGCGGCTGCGCCGCTGGGACGGCCGCCTCGTCGTCGCGGCGCACAACGGCCCGCGGTCCGTGATCGTCTCCGGCGACCGCGGCGCCGCGGCCGAACTCCTCGCCGAGCTGGCCGCGGACGCGGTGCACGCCCGGCGGATCGCGGTGGGCCTGGCCGCCCACTCGCCCCACATCGACGCGATCGTCCCCCGGATGCGCGCCGACCTCGCACCGATCCGGCCCCGCACCCCGCAGCTGCCCTACTACTCCGGACTGACCGGCGGACGACTGGACGCCCCGGTCCTGGACGCCGACTACTGGTGCCGCAACCTGCGCAACCCTGTCCGGTTCCACCAGGCGGCCGACGCCCTGCTGCGGGACGGGTACGGCGTCCTGCTGGAGGTCAGCCCGCACACCGTGCTGACCTCCGCCCTCACGGACTGCGCGGAGGAACGCGGCGCGCAGGCCGCCGTCCTCGGGACGCTGCGCCGGGACCAGGGCGGCCCGGGCCGGTTCCTGGCCTCGCTCGGCGACCTGTACGTGTGCGGCGCCGCCCCGGAACGGGAGACGCCGTCCGCCGGGGAGCACGCCCGGATGCCGGAACTGCCGGCGGCCGTCCTGGCGGCGCTCGCGGAGCCCGGCCCGGCGGACGCGGACGGGCCGGACGGCGCGGGCGCCGCGGGCGACGGCCGGGAGGCCGGCGGCGCGCTCCGCGCGGAGCTGGCCGCACTGGACGCCCCGGAGCGGCTCGCCGCGCTGGCACGGCTGGTGGACGAGGAGATCGCCGCGGTGACCGGGCGGTCCGAACCGGTCCCCGCCGACCTGGCCTTCCTCGACCTGGGATTCGACTCCGTCACCGCCGTGGAGCTGCGCAACCGGCTGAGCGCGGCGACGGCGCTGCGCATCCCGGCGACGGCCGTCTTCGACTGCCCGACCCCGGCGACCCTCGCCGCGTACCTCTCCGCCCGGATCGGCGGCGACCGGCCCGACGGGAGCACGGGCGCGGACCGGCCGGTGCGGCGGGCCGCGGACGACGATCCCGTGGTGATCGTCGGCATGGGCTGCCGCTACCCCGGCGGGGTCGGCAGCCCCGACGAACTCTGGGAGCTGGTGTCGGCGGGCGTCGACGCCGTCTCCGCGCTGCCCGACGACCGCGGCTGGGACACCGCCGGACGGTACGACCCCGCACCCGGCACGCCGGGCCGGTACTACCAGCGGGAGGCGGGCTCGCTCGCCGGCGCGGCCGAGTTCGACGCCGAGTTCTTCGGCATCTCGCCGCGCGAGGCGCTGGCCATGGACCCGCAGCAGCGGCTGCTGCTGGAGACCACCTGGGAGGCCTTGGAACGGGCCGGCATCGACCCGTCCACCCTGCGGCGGACCCCGACGGGCGTCTACGTGGGCGCGATGACCATGGACTACGGCCCCTCCCTGGAACAGGGCGCCGACGAGGGCGGCCACCTGCTGACCGGCAACACCGGGAGCGTCGCGTCGGGCCGCCTGGCCTACACCCTCGGTCTGGAGGGGGCGGCGGTGACCGTGGACACGGCCTGCTCGTCCTCGCTGGTGGCCCTGCACCTCGCGGTCCGGGCGCTGCGGTCCGGCGAGTGCTCGCTGGCCCTGGCCGGCGGCGCGACCGTGATGTCCACGGTCGGCATGCTCGTGGAGTTCAGCCGGCAGGGCGGTCTGGCCCCGGACGGCCGCTGCAAGGCGTTCGCGGCGGCCGCCGACGGCTTCGGCCTGGCCGAGGGCGTAGGCATGCTGCTGCTGGAGCGGCTGTCGGACGCGCGGCGCAACGGGCACCCGGTGCTGGCGGTGGTCCGCGGTTCGGCAGTGAACCAGGACGGTGCGAGCAACGGTCTGACGGCGCCGAACGGTCCGTCGCAGCAGCGGGTGATCCGGGCGGCGTTGGCGGACGCGGGTCTGACGGTGTCGGACGTGGATGTCGTGGAGGCGCACGGCACGGGGACGCGGTTGGGCGACCCGATCGAGGCGCAGGCGCTGCTGGCCACGTACGGGCAGGACCGGCCTGCGGACCGTCCGGTGTGGATCGGCTCGCTGAAGTCGAACATCGGCCACGCGCAGGCCGCGGCGGGCGTGGCGGGCGTCATCAAGTCGGTGCTGGCCCTGCGGCACGGCGTGATGCCCAGGACG
>NZ_BMRI01000045.1:0-510 GCF_014648555.1 Kitasatospora griseola | reverse complement strand
CCGGAGGTGGACTGGTCGGCGGGCGCGGGCCGGTTGCTGACGGAGGCTCGGGAGTGGGACGACACGGGTCGTCCGCGTCGGGTGGGCGTGTCCGCCTTCGGCATCAGCGGGACCAACGCCCACATGATCCTGGAGTCCGTGCCGGCCGAAACAGTGGAGGACGCTCCGCGTCCCGGGACAGTGGTGTGGCCGGTGTCGGCGCGCAGCGCCGAGGCACTGCGCGCGCAGGCGGCGGCGTTGGCGGCGCGGGTGGCGGCGGAGCCCGGGCTCGACGTGGCGGACGTGGGTCATTCGCTGGCCGTGGGTCGGGCGTCCTTCGAGCACCGTGCGGTGGTCGTGGGCGGGGACCGGGGCGAACTGCTCGACGGCGTGAAGGCACTGGCGCAGGGTGCCGCGGTGTCCGGCGGCGGGCTGGTTTCCGGTCGGGTGGCGTTGGTGTTCCCGGGTCAGGGTTCGCAGTGGGTGGGGATGGCGGTGGAGTTGCTGTCCGGGTCGGAGGTGTTTGCCGGG
>NZ_BMRI01000044.1:25280-48599 GCF_014648555.1 Kitasatospora griseola | reverse complement strand
GGCATCCGGCTTGGTCGTCCGAATGCCGTCGGCGATCGCCTTGGCGACCTGCCCGGTGTTGCCGTACATGCTCTCGTAGACGATCACGGCAAGCATCGTTCGTTCACCTCTCTCTGGTCAGCGGTTTGTCGGCGTCGCGCCCGACGGGAAACGCGGGAACGGCGACCACGCGGCGGAGCGTCTGGCGAAGCCCGCGCCGCTCGGCTCGGCAGCCCGGCCGCCCCGCCGGGCACGGGTGCCCGGCACGATCGGGCGGGGTTCGGTGGGCGATGTCATGGCTCCTCCCCCGCTGCGCCGATCGTGGTCCGACGACGGTCGGCCGATTCCCACGGTAGGCGCGCCCGGTGGGGCGGGCGAGGGCCGACCGGCCCCGGCCCGGTGGGACGTCGGGGCCTCGCCCGGTCGGAGAGTTCAGCCCGTGAGGGCGGTGGCGCACGCCGAGCCCGTCGGGACGGCCGCCTCCCGCTGACCGACGGATTCCGATACGGGCGGCTGCCCTGCGGGCCCGGCTCACGTTCCACGCCCGCAGCCGCACGGCCGTGCCGGACGACGGCCACCGGGCCTGCGCCCTCCCGCGATGGCGTCCCGCCGGGTGGTGCGGTGCCGCGATGCGGTCGTCCCCACAGCAGGTTCTGGAAACCCAGTTGGACCTCGTCCTCGAAGGGAACCGCCACCCGTGACCACCCACGACCTGACCATTGCCGAGGTCGCCGCCGACGACCCGCGAATCCGGCAGCTGGTACGGGACCTCGACGCCGACCTGAACGCCCGCTACCCGGACGAGCCCTGCATCGGCGGCATCCACATCCACCCCGGCATCCGCTTCCTGCTGGCCGAGGCAGGCGGCCGCCCGGTCGGCTGCTGCGCCGTCCAGCCGTTCCCCGACGGCGCGGCCGAGCTCAAGCGCATGTACGTCGCGCCCGAGGCCCGCGGCCACGGCATCGCCACCCGGCTGCTGGCCCGGGCCGAGCACTTGGCCGCCGGGCTCGGGCACCCCGAGATCCGCCTGGAGACCGCCGTCCACCAGCCCGAGGCCATCGCCCTCTACACCCGCTCCGGCTACACCTCCATCCCCAACTACCCTCCCTACCAGGACAAGCAGCTCAGCCGCTGCTACGCCAAGCCGCTCCCGGCAGGCGTGCACGGCGCACCGTGACACCGCGTCCTCGGCGGTAGCGGGCACCGGACCCGTACCCGTCGGCCCGTCCGCGTCCGTCACCGCGGGCGGGCCGCCCGTCCCCCGACGGCAACCCGACCGGACCGGTACGCGGACTCGTCACCGCCCCCGGGACACCAGGGCGCACCATGCGGTGCCGACCGCCGCGACCACCACCACCGCGGTCAGCGCCCGCACCGGCCACTCGCCGGCCACCGGACCGCGCATGCGCATGCTGACGACGCAGAAACCCACTGCTGCCAGCGCCAGCCCCGCGCCCACGGCCAACAGGCCGGGTTCGTCGCCGATCAGACCGGTCCGCAGCACCAGCAGCGCGTCCACTGCGAGGACCAGCGCGGTGCGGCTCCACGCCAACATGGTGCGCTCGCCGTGTCCGTTCACCGGGCCCAGCCGATGATCAGTACCGAGAACACGATCGCGGCCGCCGCCACGCACACCGTCAGCACGAGCATGATCCGGCCCGCCGGCAGCGGCTCACCCGCGCGCATCGCCCGCTCCGTCCGCACCCACCGGCGGTACGACGCGATCCCGAGCACCGCCCCGCCCAGTGCCAGGGCCACCGCCAGCGCCGCTCGCACCGGAGCCGGCGCGAGCTCCGGCGCCAACTGGTCCAACGCCACCCCGCCCGCGAGCAGAGCCAGCGCCGTCCTGATCCATGCCAGAAACGTCCGCTCGTTCGCCATCGTGAGCGGGTAGTCCGGCTCCACCGGCCCGTCGTCCTGCGCCATGCCACCGACCCTAGGTCCGAACCCGGACGGGTGCACCGGCAGGGCCGGCCTTCCGAGCCGGAGGACCGGACCGTCCGTTTCCCGGTGGCCACCGGGCCGGACCGGCACGAGGATGAGGGCGACGCCACCACCGGGAGGCCTGGTGAACTACAAGATCAGCATCCTGTTCCGGGCCGTTCCCGTGCTGATGGGCGCGGTGTCGGCGGCCCTGGGCGGCTACGTCCTCGCACACGCCTCCGGGCCGAGTGCCCGCGTCGCGGGCCTGGTGCTCGTCTTCCTGGCCGCCATCTGCCTGTGCCTGTTCGCGACGGCGGCGACGATCATCAGGCAGCTCATCGGCCGCTTCACCGCGCTGGACAAGGTGCTGTACCCGGTGTTCGGGTTCGCGGTCAGTGGCGTCACCATCGGATACGGGCTCTCCCTGCTGGCCGAGACTCCGCGACCGGCACCGGACTTCGTCGCCGGACACGTGGTGTTCGGGGTCGGCATGATCTGCGTCTGCGTCTCGTGCGTCGCCACAGCCTCCACCCGGTTCGTGAAGATCACCGAGAACTCCGCGTTGCCCGAGGGCTCGCCGCCGCTGTCGCCGGCGCCGTTCGGCGCGTTCACCGTCCGGGCTCTGCCGGCGCTCCCCGTCCTGGCGGCCGTGATCACCTGGGTGTGGGCCGTCGTCCTGCTGGCGGGCGGAGGCGGCGGGGACCGCGACGGGCGGTTCACCGCCGGACACGTGATGGTCGGCCTGGCGCTCGTCTGCACCTGCCTGATCGGGCTGGTGGCCAGCATCCTGCGGCAGATCCAGAACACGTACTCCGCCCGGGAGCGGGCGCTCTGGCCCGGTGTGGCCGCCGCCTGTGGCGCGGTCGCCGTCGTCTGGGCCGTGATCGTCCTCGCCGTGCACACCCGGTCCGCCCAACTGGCCGCCGCCTACGTGCTGATCGGGCTCGGGCTGATCTGCTGGAGCATCCTCAGCAAGGTGCTGCTGCTCGCGCTGGTCTGGCGCCGGGACGCCCCGCTGGCGAACCGGGTCCCGCTGATCCCGGTCGGCACGGCCCTGCTGTGCCTGTTCCTCTCCTCCTTCCTGTTCGAGTCCGCCAGTCCTGCAGTGATCGTCCCGGCCCGGGTCCTGGTCGGCCTCGGCTGCATCTGCTTCTCGCTGTTCTCCATCGTCTCCATCCTGGAGAGCGGCACCGGCGGCGGGGACGGCACGCAGGAGGACGACGACGGCAGGGCCGATCCCGTCAGTGGCGCAGGGTCCGTCTGAGGCATCCCGGCGAGGTGGCCGCATGACCGACGACGCACGTCAGTCCTGGCGGCGGGTGCGGAGCAGTTCGGCGACTTTTCGGACGAGTTCGCTGTCGCTGCGGCCGGCGCCCTCGGCGACCAGGGTGCCCAGGCGTTCGGCAGTGAGGGTGTCGTAGGCGGTCTCGGCCTCCGCACCGGGGACGTGGGCGTACTCGGTGGCGTCCCGGAAGCCGACCGTCAGGTCGACGGCCTTGGCGAGCAGCCAGCTGAGCAGGAACGAGAAGGCGCCCACGGCGAGGACGGCGAGGACCTGCTTGCCGAGCAGGCTCCAGCCGCCGCCGTAGAACAGGCCCTTCTGGCCGCTGATCCGGGCGGTGGCGAACAGGCCGACCATCAGCAGGCCGGTGATGCCGCCGACGCCGTGCACGCCGACCACGTCGAGGGTGTCGTCCACGCCGAAGCGGTACTTGAGGGTGATGGCGAACGCGCAGACCGCGCCGGCGACCAGGCCGGTGATCACCGCGCCGAGCGGGTTGATCTCGCCGCAGGCGGGGGTGATGGCGACCATGCCGGCGACCGCGGCGGAGACCACGCCGGTGGTGCTGACCCGGCCGGTCTGCAGCTTTTCGACCAGGGGCCAGGTGACCATGGCGGCAGCCGCGCCGAGCTGGGTGTTGAGGAACGCCGCGGCGGCGGTGCCCTGGTCGCTGAGTGCGGAGCCGGAGTTGAAGCCGAACCAGCCGAACCAGAGCAGCCCTACGCCGATCACCACCAGCGGGATGTTGTTGGGGCGCTCCTCGCGGCGGGCCCAGTCGCGGGGGCCGCGCAGGGCGAGCGCGACGGCCAGTCCGGCGGCGCCGGAGGCGAGTTCGACGGGCAGGCCGCCGGCGAAGTCGAGCGCGCCGAGCTGGTGGTGGATCCACCCCTGGGAGTCGAACACCCAGTGCGCGGCGGGCGCGTAGACGATCAGCAGCCAGAGCGGGACGAACACCAGCCAGCCGCGCATCCGGGCCCGGTCGGCGATGGAGCCGCTGATCAGGGCGACGGTGACGATGGCGAAGCCCATCTGGAAGGTGGCGAAGATGTAGGTGGGGATGGCGCCGGTGAGGGTGGTGAGCTGGATGCCGCGGAAGAACGCCTGGTCGGCGTTGCCGATCAGGCCGACCCCGCCGACGTCCGGCCCGAAGGCCAGGGTGTAGCCGAGCGCCCACCAGACCAGGGTGCCGAAGGCGAGCGCGGCGAAGCTCATCTTGATCATCATCAGGATGTGCCGGACCCGGACCATGCCGCCGTAGAAGAACGCCAGTCCGGGCGTCATCAGCAGCACCATGGCGGTGGATGCCAGCAACCAGGCCGTGTCGCCGGCGTTGTAGGCCGGGGGCATCGGCGGGGGCGCGGTCAGCACGGGTTTCTACCTCCAGGACGGCGGGTCAGGTCTTGCGCAGGACGGGCGCGGGGCTGCCGGTGAGCAGCAGGCGGACGGCGTGCCAGGCGGTGTCGAGCGCGGCGGCGGTGCGGACGGGGCTGTCCTCCAGCAGGCGCAGCCAGGCTCCGCTGTCCTCGGGGAGGGTGGAGACGCCGAAGTGGAGGCCGTGTCCGTCGAGGGCGCGGTGCAGGGTGTCGGCGATCTCGGCGGCGGGGCGCAGGTCGCTGACGACGAACAGGGTGGCCAACTGGTCGTGTCCGGCGAACACGGCGGGCCCGGTGACGACGCTCCGGTCGCCGCCGGGGACCAGGCGCAGGGTGTCGACGGCGAGCAGGGTGCCGTCGGGGCGGGCGATCTCCAGGTCGGTGGCGAGCACCCGGTAGTCGTGGCGTTCGCCGCGGGCGAGCCGGCCGGCGGTGATCGTCTCGCCGAGGACGACGGTGGCGCCGGGGGCGGCGGTGACGGTGGTGCGCTGGTAGAACCGGGCGTCGCGGAACGGGATCAGCGGGTCGGGCAGGTACTCCAGGTACGCGCCGTCGTCGGCCCGCAGGTTGACGAGCTGGGTGGCGTAGTCCTGTTCCATCCGGAACACCTTGGTGGCGGCCTGGGTGGTGAGGTGGGCGTGGGTGCCGGGGCCGCAGCGCACGTCGATCCGGTAGCGGTCGGCCTGGGTGACGCCGCCGCCGGTGGCCATCAGGTAGACGTACGCGGCGTCGGGGCGGGCGGGGTCGAGCCGCAGCGGGCGCATGATCTGCAGCGGGGTCTTCTGGTAGCGCTCGACCAACTCGGTGCGGCCGCCCCGCAGTTCGAAGCCGAGGTCGATGATGCCGACCTTGGCGGGCGAGCCGGGGGCGAGGGTGTCCGGCCGGCCGGCCCAGGCGGCCACCTCGGCGGGGAGGCGGCCGGCCGACCAGTACGCCTCGGCGAGCCGGTCGACGGCCGGCCGTGCCGGGACGGAGGTCATTCCGGTGGGGACATGTCGGGGAGCCTGCCGGGTCTCGGTGGGCCGGTCGGCGGCCGGCCGCGGCGGAGCGACGGTCATGTCAGATCAGTGCCTTGCGCCGGGCGCCGAGGAAGGAGGCGAGTTCCTCGATGCCGACACCGTCGAGCGAGTTGGTGAGAAGGACCGGCCGTCCGTCGCGGACCTTGTGCGCGTCGGCCTCCATCACCTCGATGTCGGTGCGCACGTACTGGGCGATGTCGATCTTGTTGATGACCAGCAGGTCGGACTCGGTGATGCCGGGGCCGCGCTTGCGGGGCATCTTCTCGCCCTCGGCGGTGTCCAGGACGAACACGAAGACGTCGACCAGGGCGGGGCTGAAGGTCAGCGTGAGGTTGTCGCCGCCGGATTCGTACAGCAGGGTGTCGACGTCGGGGAAGCGTTCCAGCAGTTCGGCGCCGGCGGCGAGGTTCATCGTCGGGTCGTCGCGGACGGCGGTGTGCGGGCAGGCGCCGGTCTCCACGCCGACCACCAGTTCGGGGTCGAGGACGCCGTCGAGGGTGCGGCGGACGTGCTGGGCGTCCTCCTGGGTGTAGATGTCGTTGGTGATCACGGCGGGGCGGTGGCCGCGGGCGATCAGCACCGGCACCAGCGCCTCGATCAGCGCGGTCTTGCCGGAGCCGACCGGCCCGCCGATCCCGATCCGCAGTACGTTGTCGTCCACAGTGCTCCTTGTCGTGCGAGGTGGCTCCGGGCCACTCTCAGCTGGCGAACAGTCGGGCCTCGGCGCGCTCGTGGCGGCCGGACATGATGTCGGAGGCGAAGGCGGTCGAGCCGAGGTCCGCCGACTCCCGTGCCAGCGCCGCCCGGACGGTCTCCTCGATCACCGGGGCGGCGCCGCGCAGCAGCACCTGGGCCTTGCGGTGGTCGGTGAGCCGCAGCCTCAGCGCGGCCCCGGCGAAGCTGGCGCTGAACGCGAACAGGTCGCTCGCGACGGCCTGCGCGGCGGGTACTCCGACGGCGGCGTACACGATCCCGGCGGCGACGGCCTGGCAGCCGGGGGCCCGACGGTCCTTCACCAGTCGCAGGTAGGCGGGGATCGCCGGGTGGTCGAAGACCTCCGCCGACAGGTCGAGCAGCTGTCGCCCGGTGCGGGTGGCGGCCTGCCGCATCTCGCGGCTCAGCCTGCCCGCGTGCAGCCGCCGGTCGACCCGAACGGCGTCCGTCAACTCCCCTTCCGTGCAGGCCCGGTGGGCGAGCGCCAGCGCGGTGGCGTCGCCGGGGCCGACGCCGTGCCGGAGCAGGTCGGCGAGCAGCGCGGGGAGGGTGTCGGGGGTGACGGCGCCGGCCTGGGCGTAGCCCTCCAGGCTGTGCGAGAGGGTGTAGAAGCCGCTGGGGAAGGCGGAGTCGGCGAGTTGCAGGCTGACCAGCAGGGCCGAGAGCCCCCCGGGCAGGGCCTGCTCGGGGGACTGCGCCGCGGTGTCCGGGTGGTCCGGGCCGGGGAGCATCCGCGCTACACCACGAAGTACAGCTGGTTCAGCGGCAGCGTCTCGGCGGGTTCGATGGTGGTGACCTCGCCGTCCAGGGAGACCTTGAAGGTCTCCGGGTCGACCTCGACCTTCGGCAGCGCGTTGTTGCGGACCATGTTGTGCTTGCCGATGACCCGGGTGCCGCGCACCGGCAGCACCTTGCGCTTGAGGCCCAGCTTCTCCGGGACGCCGGCAGCGATGCCCGCCTGCGACATGAAGGTGACGTGGGTGGACTCCTGGGCCCGTCCGAACTGGCCGAACATCGGCCGGTAGATCACCGGTTGCGGGGTGGGCAGGGAGGCGTTCGGGTCGCCCATCTGCGCCCAGGAGATGATCCCGCCTTTGATGATCATCTTGGGTTTGGCGGCGAACGAGTGGATCGGCCAGAGCACGATGTCCGCGAGCTTGCCGGGTTCCAACGAGCCGATGTACTCGGAGATGCCGGTGGCGATGGCCGGGTTGATGGTGACCTTGGCCAGGTAGCGCAGCACCCGCTGGTTGTCGTTGCGGGCGCTGTCGCCGTCCAGCGGGCCGCGCTTGTCCTTGCAGTGGTGCGCGATCTGGAAGCAGCGGGTGACGGATTCGCCGACCCGGCCCATGGCCTGGGAGTCGGAGGAGATCATGCTGATCACGCCGAGGTCGTGCAACACCGATTCGGCGGCGATGGTCTCGGCCCGCACCCGGCTGTCGGCGAAGGACACGTCCTCCGGGATGTCGTGGTTGAGGTGATGGCAGACCATCACCATGTCGAGCAGTTCGTCCACCGAGTTCTTGGTGTACGGGAGCGTCGGGTTGGTGGAGGACGGCAGGATGTTGGCCTCGCCGGTGACCCGCAGGATGTCGGGGGCGTGACCGCCGCCTGCGCCCTCGGAGTGGAAGGTGTGGATGGTGCGGCCGTCGATCGCCGAGCGGGTGTCCTCGAAGAAGCCGGACTCGTTGAGGCTGTCGGTGTGGATCGCCACCTGCACGTCGTGCCGGTCGGCGACGCTCAGCGCGTTGTCGATCACCGCCGGGGTCGCGCCCCAGTCCTCGTGCACCTTGAGCGCGCAGGCGCCGGCCTCGATCTGCTCGTCCAGCGCGCCGGGCAGGCTGCCGTTGCCCTTGCCCATGATGCCGATGTTGACCGGCACCTTCTCGGCCGCCTCCAGGAAGCGGGCGATGTTGAACGGGCCGGGGGTGCAGGTGGTGCCGTTGGTGCCGTCGGACGGGCCGGTGCCGCCGCCGATCAGGGTGGTGATGCCGTTGGTCAGCGCCTGCTGGGCCTGCTGCGGGGAGATCAGGTGGACGTGGGTGTCGATCGCGCCGGCGGTGGCGATCAGGTGTTCGCCGGAGATCGCCTCGGTGCCCGGGCCGACCACCAGCTTCGGGTGGACGTTGTTCTGGGTCTGCGGGTTGCCGGACTTGCCGATCCCCGCGATGAAGCCGTCCTTGATGCCGATGTCGCACTTGACGATGCCGAGGACCGGGTCGATCACCACCACGTTGGTGATCACGGTGTCCAGTGCGCCCTGCGCGGCGGTGGCCTGCGGGTCGGAGCCCATGCCGTCGCGCATCGACTTTCCGCCGCCGTACACGATCTCGTCACCGTACAGGCCCTCGCTGTAGTCCTTCTCCACCTCCACGATCAGGTTGGTGTCGGCCAGTTGGAACCGGTCGCCGACGGTGGGCCCGAACATGTCGGTGTACTGCTTGCGGGACAGGATCGGCATCAGTGCGCACCCTTCTTCTTCGCGGAGCCCTTGGCGTTGCTCTTCTCGTCCTTCGGCCCTTCGGCTCCTTCGAATCCCAGTTCCAGGGCGCGGTGGAAGGCCTCGATGCGGGCCGGGTGGGAGACCACGCTGCCGTTGATCAGGCCGCTGAAGCCGACCAGCCGGCCGGTGCCGGCGTACTCGCACAGCTCGACCTGGCGGGTGCCTCCGGGTTCGATCCGCACCGAGGTCCCCGCGGGGATGTTCAGGTGCATGCCGAGCGTCTTGTCCCGGTCGAACCGCAGCGCCGGGTTCACCTCGAAGAAGTGGAAGTGCGAGCCGATCTGGATCGCCCGGTCGCCGGTGTTGACCACCTCGACGGTGACGGTGCGGCGGCCGGCGTTGATCTCGATGTCGCCGTCGCCGTACAGGTACTTTCCGAATGTCATGGGTGGCTCCTTGCGCCCGCCGAGGCAACGGGTCGGGCGTGGGGGGACGGGGTGGGCGAGTGGACGTACGTGTGGGCCTGCGGGGAGTGACCGTGGGACCGGTCCTCCCCGGAGCCGTGGTGATGGTGGTGGTCCGCACCGGGTCCGTGGGTGTGGGTGTGCCCCTCCTCCGGTCCGTGGGTGTGGCCGAGACCGTGGCCGTGGGCGGCGCCGAGCGCACGGTCGACTCCGTCGTCCCCACCCTCGCGCAGCAGGCGGTCGGCGTCGGCGACCCGGGCGGCGAGCACCGCTGCGAGCGCGGCCGGGCTGAGCAGCGGACCGGCGTCGAGCACCCGGACGCCGTCGATCGCGGACGGCCGGGGGACGGGGGTGAACGAGGCGGGGAGCAGGGCGATGCGCCGCGCCCCGAGCAGCGCGCACCGCCGCACCCCCTCGACGGGGTCGGGGTCGCCGCCGACGAACGCGGTCTCCACCAGCCGGTGCCGCCCGTAGCAGCGCACCAGCCGGGCGACGCGGTACAGCTCCGCGTCCTCGTACGGGTCGCCGGCGGGCGCGGTGACCAGCAGCGCCGCGTCGGCGGGCACGGTCGTCGCGGCGGCGCGCAGCCAGCCGATCAGGTGCTCGGCGGTGCCGAACGGCCGGGCGACGGCCACGCCCCGGCGCAACTCGGGCGGCAGGCCGCGGACGGTGCGGGCGGCGTCGGCGACGAGTTCGAGGTCGCGGCCCAGCGTCATCGGGACGACCACGACGTCCTGCCCGGCGGGGCGGGCGGCGAGCGCCCGGGCCAGCTCGCGTCCGCCGGTGACCACGCCGGTCCCGGGCCCGGCGAGGCGGCGCAGCGCGGCGCCGTGGGCGGACTCGTGGCCGCAGACCGCGAGGACGTGGGTGTGGGGGCGGGACACCGGTCAGCCGCCGATGGGGTCGTGCACGGAGACCAGCTTGGTCCCGTCCACGAAGGACGCCTCGACCTGGAGCAGGGGCAGCATCTGCCGCACGCCGTCCATGCAGGCGTCGGGGCCGATCACGTGCCGGCCGAGTTCCATGCAGTCGGCGACGGACCTGCCGTCCCGGGCGGCTTCCAGGATGGCCTCGGTGATCAGGGCGACCGCTTCGCTGTAGTTCAGCTTGAGGCCGCGGCCCTGGCGCTTGCGGGCCAGGTCGGCGACGACGTAGACGACCAGCTTGTCGAGTTCGCGGGGCGCGAGGTTCATCGGGTTCCTTCCTCGGGACTGGGGAAACGGGTCTGGGGCGGCGGCCGGGGGCACCTCCGCGAGGGGTGACGGGGTGTCAGCCGGCCTCGGCATGCCGGAGTCTGGGCAGCAGGGGGACGGCGGCCATCAGCATCCAGGTGGTGAGGATGAACGGCCACGTGAAGGTGTGGCCGTGGAAGGGCTTGAAGAGCGTGGTGATGGCTGCGGTCAGCCCGGTGGACACGCCCGCACCGAATGCGGCGTAGCAGGCGTTCCAGACCGTGCCGGCGAGGAACACCGCGCCGACGGCGATGCCGACCAGGACGGCGTTGTAGCCGTAGATGCCCTCACGGATCAGCTCGGTCGGGGCGCCGAGCGCCCAGGCCGAGACGATGCCCACCACGCTGCCCAGGGCAGCGGCGAGCAGCACCCGCATCCCCGCGAACGCCAGGCCCACCAGCATGATCAGCCCGACGTACCAGCTGTCCACCAGGAAGATCTGCGAGACGTTGGAGAAGAAGGCGCGCCACAGGTCCGACCAGGCGATTCCGGTGTCGCCCATGGTGGGGTTGGCGACCGGCGAGGGGGCGCCGTGCCAGATCCGCGCGAAGGAAGGCGCGCCGTGCACCATCACGCCGGAGACGATGCAGAACGGCGAGGTCAGCGCAGTCAGACCGTAGGGCTTCATGAAGTGGGTGACCGTCGCCGTGAGGACGGTGCAGATCACGCAGGCGGCCACCGTGAGCAGGTAGGTCGAGAGGTGGTTGCCGAGGAAGACCACCATGGCGATGCCGGTGAGACAACCCGAATAGCCCTGCAGGCCCTGGGCGATGGAGCTGCGGTCGACGGCGAGCAGGTAGGCCGTGGCGGTGGAGATCAGGGTGCCCAGGGTGGCGAACAGACCGACCTTCCAGCCCGCGGCCCACAGGGCGGCCAGGATGAACGCACCGGTGAGCAGCTGCGGCTGCAGATCGACCTGGCCGACGCCGCGCAGCGAGGCGACCAGGTACGCCAACGGCTCCCGGCCCCAGATCCGGCGGGTGTCCTGCGCTGCACCGACGGCGTCACCTTGTGCCACGATTTCCCCTGAATGTCTCATGCGCGCCGAGCATCGTGAAATACATTGATCTGCAATGTTTCTGCTCGGCAGTCATGTCTAACCGACCCGGACGGTCACCCGCATGCGGTGGCGGACGGTGACCGACGGTTTTCGCCTGATCAGCCCATGTTCGGGTTCCGATGGAAGGAACGCGCTCCCGTGACCAACCCCTACTTCGACCTGAAGGACCGTCCGCTCCGCCCGCCCGGCCACGCCCACTCCGAGCACGTGCCCGGCAGCCAGCTGCCGATCGTCCTCGTGGTGGCCGTCGGTGGCGGTCTCGGCGCCGTCGCCCGCTACGCGGTGGGGCGGGCCTGGGTGACGTCCGGTACTGCGTTCCCCTGGCCGATCCTGACCGTCAACGCGGTGGGCTGCACCGTGATGGGCGCGCTGATGACGGTGCTGACCGCCCGCTTCCCGCAGGCCAAGAAGCTGGCCGGCGCTCTGCTGGGCACCGGGTTCCTCGGCGGCTTCACCACCTTCTCGCACTACGAGAACGGTGTCCGGGAGCTGTTCCACGCCCACGCCCCCGGCACGGCCGTCGCCTACCTGCTGCTGACGGTGGTCGCGGCGCTGGCCGGCGTCACGCTCGGAGTGTTCGCGGCCCGCGCCGCCGTGGGCACCCCCGCACACCAGGAGGCGTCCCGTGGTCACTGACTGGCTGCTCGTCCTGGCCGGCGGCATGCTCGGCGCGCCCACCCGCTACCTGACCGGAGTCGCCGTCAAATCCCGGGTGCACAGCCCGTTCCCGTTCGGGACGCTGACCGCCAACGCCGCCGCCTGCCTGATCCTGGGCTTCCTCTCCGAGGCGGTCCTGCGCGACCGGCTCGGCCCCGACCCCGAACTGTTGCTGGCCACCGGTTTCTGCGGCGCCCTGTCCACCTGGTCCACCTTCTCCTACGAGGTGTTCACCCTCACCTCCACCCGCCGGGTCGCGATCGCCGCCCTCTACGTGGTGGTCGCCGTGGCACTCGGCCTCGGCCTGTCCTTCACGGGCGCAGCCATCGCCGGCGGCATCCGGTGAACCTGCCGGGCGCGCCAAGGGTCCACTGACGGGCCGCCACCCCGAACACGGTGGGGGCCGCACGCGTAGCGGGATTTGGCAGGCACGGCCGGCACCGCACCGCCCGACGCGACCCCGCGCGCACACTGTTCCGCGCAACCTCTGGAACCGGGCGTGACCGACTGTCAAACTTCCTGCCTCACAGCCTAGTTGGAGGAGGAAGGCATCATGTCGCAACCCACTCGGAGCAGACCGCCCGCCCAACGACTGCGCGCTCTGCTCACCCTGCTGTTCCTGGCCGCCGCCGCCCTGCTCGCGGGGCCGGTCCAGCCTGCCGCCGCGGTGGCGGGCGAGGCGGACGCGTACTACATCGGGGCCGACGGCGGCCTGTGGAGCTACCACTACTCGGACACCGCCGGCACCTGGACCACGGCCGCGCGTCTCGGCCCGGCCGCGCTCGCCCCGCCCGGTGCGCGGGTGGCGGCGGTGCGGGTGCCCGGCCACCGGCCCGTCGTCCACTTCACCGCGACGGACGGCTCGGTCTACGAGTACTGCGGCGACTACCCGACGTCCGACCCGTACGCGATCAGCAGCCCGGCCAGCGCTCAGCCCGGCGGCCGGATCGCCTCTGCCTGGGCGGGCACCCAGTTGACGTTGGTCACCACGGTCTGGACCGGCCCGGCGGTGGCGACGGCGACGAGTTCGCTGTTCAACGACCCGTGCCTCCCGGTCACCGTGGACTGGCGTCAGCTCCCGGCCCCCGCCGCCTATCCGCCCTCCGCGGAGGCCGCCGTCGTCCCGATCACCGGCCGCGCCGGGATCCTGACGGTCGGCGACAGCGGCGCGGTGACCGTCGGTTGGACCTCGCAGGCCACCGGCGGCCTGACCTCCTACACCATCGCCCCGGCCGGCAGCGCCCGTCCCGGTGCGGGCATCGCGGTGGCTCCCGGCGCGTCGTCCGGCTACTTCTCGGTGTTCTACGCCGGCCGTGACGGTCGCCTCAACCAGGCGACGATCAGCGCCGGCGCGGGCCGCTCCGGGGCCGTACAGGCCAACACCACCGCCCCGGCCGGCACCGTCCCGGACGGTGCGGTTCTCTCGGCCGCGAAGAACGCCGCCGGCACGGCCGTCGGCTACGTCGCCACCGACGGGACGATCACGCTCGCCCACCTCTCCACCGCCGGTCTGTGGCAGAGCACCGAGGCGATCAGCACGTCCGGCTTCTCCACCCCCGGCGGCTCGGTCGCCATCTCCGACGTCGACGGCTACCCGGCCTGCGGCACCAACGGGCCCGTCCCGATCCACTTCGGCCCCGTCCGCGGCCCGCACCCCGACCCCTGGGTCACGGCCGGTCCGAACGTCACCGTCGGCGCCGCCATGACGTTCGTGTAGGGCACTTGTCGCACCGTGGTCCGGGTCGGGTTTCTCGACCCGGACCACCGGGGCGTCCTCGATCACGCCCCGGCGCGGGCTCGCAGCAGGCGGTCGTACCAGGCGCGGATGCGCCGGAGGGCGTCGAGCTGGTGGGCGCGTTCCTCCAGCCCGTGGCCCTCCCGGGGGTAGACGACGAACTCGTGCTCGACGCCGAAGTGGCGCAGGGCGCGGTGGAAGTGGATCGCCTGGCCGAGCGGGACGTTGGTGTCCTGCTCGCCGTGCAGGATCAGCATCGGGGTGCGGATCCGGGCCGCGTGGGAGAGGGGGCTGTTCCGGTCGTGGAGGTGCGGCCCCGGGCCGTCCCATCCGTTGCTGCCGCCGAGCGCCGCGTCGAGGATCCCCCAGTCGCCCGTCCCGGCCTGCGCGCCCCAGTCGCTGATGCCGGCGCCCATCATGGCGGCCTTGAACCTGTCCGTCCGTCCGATCGCCCAGGCCGCGAGGAAGCCGCCGTGGCTCCAGCCGCCGATGCCCAGCCGCTCGGGGTCGGCGACGCCCTGCGCCACCAGCAGGTCGATGAAGCCGAGGACGTCGGTCCACTCGTCGCCGCCGACCGCGCCCGCGGCCGTGGCGGCGAACTCGTGGCCGCGCCCCGAGCCGCCCCGGGGGTTGGGCAGGAGGACCGCGTACCCGGCGGCCGCCAGCCATTGGCCGCAGTCGACCGCGTTGAGGGCGAATTCGTCGGCGTACCGGGAGTAGGGGCCGCCGTGGACCAGGGTGACGAGCGGGAACGGGCCGTCGTCCCGGGCCCGGCCGACCGGCAGGATCAGCAGGCCGTCCAACTGGAGCCCGTCGGCGGCCCGGTGGCTCAGGCGTTCCTGAACTCCCCAGCGAATCCCCCGCAGTTCGGGTGCGGTGTCGCCGATCCGGGCCAGCGGTCCGCCGACGGGTCCGGCGTGGACGTCCTTGGGCTCGTACGCCGTGCTCGCCAGCAGGGCGACGGTGTCCCCGGAGCGGCTCGCGGTGAGCCCGGCGAGCAGGCCGGGGGCCTTGGACAGCTGCTGGAACCGCAGCGTCTCCGGGTCGAGCCGGTACAGCGCGGTGTCCAGCCCGTCGGCGAACAGCGCGAGCGGGGGCCCGTCCGCGACCTGCGTCAGCCCGGTCGGGCAGACGGACATGCCGGCGGTGAGGTTGCGGTGTTCGACGGCCGGGCCGGTCGTCGGCGGGACGGTGTCGACCACGGCGAGCCCGCCGATCAACTGCCCGGGAGTCACTGCCAGATGGGCCAGGTGCCAGCCGCCGTCGTGCTTCCACCAGGCCGGGGACTGCGCCTCGGCCCCGACCGGACCCAGGTCGTGAACAACCCCCGAGTCCGGGTCGACCACGTGCAGTTCCGCCGTCATGACGCCGTGACCGAGCTCGGGGGTGGACCAGCTCAGCACCGCCAGCGGACCGCCGTCCGGACGCTGGGTCACCTCGACCACATGCCGGTCGCCGAGACCGTCCACGGTGCGGACCACGCCGCTCGCCAGGTCGAGCAGGCGCAGCCGGGTGGGCGGCAGGTGCCGGCCCCAGACCTTGGCGTCGTCGCGTTCGGCCTCCCGCCGTTCGTCCTCGGCGGTGGGTTCGTCCGCGGCGAGCAGGGCGACGGTGCGGCCGTCGAGGAGCGGGCAGTGGCCGACGATGCCGCCACGCCGGCTGGTCAGGGTCTCGGCCGTCTCCTCGCCGCCGTCCAGGCGGATCCGCCGAAGCTGCGCGCGACCCACCTCCTCGCGGTCGGAGGTGAAGAACAGAGCCGCCGAGTCCGGCGCCCACTTCGGCGCGAGCTCGCGGGCAGCGCCGTCGGTCAGCCTGCGCGGAGCGGCGCTGCCGTCGACGGCGGCGACCAGGACGGCCCCGGACGGCCGCCCGCCCGCACCCCCGCTCGCACCCCCGTGCGCGACCACGCCGTAGGCGACCAGTCGGCCGTCCGGCGAGACGGTCGGCGTCACGGCGGCAGCGATGTCCACCACCAGCTCGGCGGTCAGCGGGTCGGTCGGCTCGGGGTGCGGCATGCGGGCGGCCTCTCGCTCGTCGGTACGGCAGGCAGACATCCTGACGCACCATCAGACGGCCGTCAGCCGGATTTCGGCGAACGGGCGGCCCGCGATCCCGCGCGGCGGCCGGTCCCGGGTTGACCCTCTCCTGGCGTCAGGGTTCAGCATGGGGGCGTTCGAAGGGAGAACGGGCGTGGCCGAGCAGGGTGCGAGCTTTTCGGTGGGGCAGGTGGCGGGGTTCGCCGGGGTGACGGTGCGGACGTTGCACTACTACGACCGGGAGGGGTTGCTGTCGCCGAGCGAGCGAAGTGCGGCCGGGTACCGGCTGTACACCGACCGGGATCTGGCGCGGCTCCAACAGATCCTCTTCTACCGGGAGTTGGGGTTTCCGATCGAGGAGATCCGGAGCATCCTCGCCGACCCGCGGGCGACCGCGCTGAGCCACCTGAAGGAACGGCACCGCCAACTCAACGAGCAGATCGCCACCTTGCAGAAACTGGTGGAGGTCGCCGAGCAGGCCATCGAGGTGGAGCGGACCGGTGTGCGGCTCTCGCCGGAGGAGCGGTTCGACATCTTCGGCGAGGTCCGCTGGGATCTGAGCTACGCGACGGACGCGCAGCTGAAGTGGGCGGACAGCCCGCGGCAGCGGGAGTCGATGGAGCGGGCGGCCCGGCACAGCAAGGCGGACTGGCGGCAGCTGATGGCCGAATCGACGGAGTGGCGGCGGGAGTTGATCGTCGCGTTCGAGGACGGCCAACCGGCCGACGGTGAGCGGGCGATGGACCTGGCGGAGCAGCACCGGGCGCATGTGGAGCGGTGGTTCACGCCGTGTCCGCCGGAGGCGCACCGGTTGATCGCGGCGGACTATCTGACCGATCCGCGGGCGTTCGCGATGCTCGTGCCGCCGTCCGAGCAGCTGCCCGGGCTGGCCCGGTTCCTGCATGCCGCGATCGAGGCCAACGCCCGTCGCACGATGGAGGGTTGAGAAGAGATGCGGATTCTGGTCACGGCTGCGGGCTCGCACGGCGACGTCGCACCGTACACGGGGCTCGGCGTTCGGCTGGCCGAGGCGGGGCACGAGGTCGCGCTCGCGACGCACAGCAGCTACGCGGAGACGGTGGAGCGGTGCGGGCTGGAGTTCCGGCCGCTGCCCGGCGACCCGCAAAACGGCGACGGGAAGGGCGGCGGCGGGAAGGGCGGGATGCTGCGCCGGGCGAAGGAGTTCGTCGGGGAGCTGGGGCAGGGGATCGCGCAGGCGGCCGAGCCGGGGGCGGACGTGCTGCTGCTGTCCACCTCGACGGCGCCACTGGGGTGGCACGTGGCGGAGGCGCTGGGGACGGCCAGTGCGGGAGTGTATCTCCAACCGGTGGAGCCCACCGGGGAGTTCGGGCCGGTGGTGGGCGGCGCCAGGTCGCTCGGCCGGTGGGGGAACCGAGCGGCGGGGCGGGCCGCGCTGGGGGTCGTCGACCGCCTGCACCGGGACGCCGTGGCGCAGTTGCGGGCCCGGCTCGACCTGCCGCCGCTCTCCGGGCCGGCGATGCGCCGCAGGCTGCTCGGCGAGCAGTGGCCGGCCCTGCACGGCTTCAGCACGGCGCTGGTGCGCCGACCGGCGGACTGGCGGCCGGGGTTGGCGGTGGTGGGCAACTGGTGGCCGGCGGGGTCGGGCGAACTCCCGGACCAGGTCGAGGAGTTCCTCGCGGCCGGCCCGGCACCGGTGTTCATCGGCTTCGGCAGCATGGGCGCGGGCCAGGGCGAACGCCTGGGCCGCCTCGCGGTGGAGGCGCTGCGCGCGGCCGGGCAGCGGGGGATCCTCCAGGCCGGCTGGGCGGGACTGACGGCGGAAGCGGAGGACGTCCTGACCGTGGGCCAGCTCGACCACGCCGCCCTGTTCCCGCGCGTGGCGGCCGTCGTCCACCACGCGGGCGCAGGCACGGCGGCGGCTACGCTCCGCGCGGGAGCGCCCTCCGTCCCCGTCCCGGTGACGGCCGATCAGCCGTTCTGGGCGCGGCGGTTGACGGCGATCGGGGCGGCGGTGGCGCCGATCCCGTTCCGCGACCTCACGGCGGAGCGCCTGGCGTCGGCGATCCGCCAGGCCGTCACCGACCCGTCCCACCGGGAGTGCGCGGCCGCGGCCGCCGCCCGGATGGCGAAGGAGGACGGCGCGGGCCGCGTGGTGGACCTGGTCGCCCGACTGGGGCGGGGCGATTTGTAGCAGCCGATGGGGTCGGCATGGGTGCAGGGGTGTTCGCCGACAGCACGGCCCTCCGGATGCTGACGGGCCCGGCCGTCGCCCTCCCCCAGACCGACCCGGGACCGGGACCGGCACCGGCCCCGACGTCGGACGCCGGCCGGCCGAGCAGCGCCGCCGCGCCACCGCGCTGCCGCGCCGCCGCAGGGCAGGGCTCCGCCGCAGCTCAGGCGTCGGAGTAGCTCAGGTCGCCGACCGACCAGGCGCTGATGTCTCCGATGGCGATGCGGTACATGCCGCCGGTGTGCGGGAGACCGAAGTCGCCCTGGAGGATCCTCGCCCGGTGCAGGTGGAGGTGGGTGGGGCGGGCCGGGGGGCCGGCGGTGGGCTGGGCGAAGAGGGCGGCGAAGGGCTTCAGGTGGTCGGAGGCCTGGAGGACGTCGGCCACGCGTTCCCACCACAGGGCCACCGGGGCCAGCCTGCCGGTGATCACGGCGCCGGGGACGACCACCGTGAGGGACATCTGGTTGCTGTGCTCGGACTCGACCATCGCGGCGATGTCGACGAGCAGCCCATCGGGGTTCGACATGCTGCCCAGCGTATGACACACCCTCGCGGCCGCCCGCCTTCCCGGGCCGCGCAGGTGCCCGCACTCATAGGAATCTCATAGCTGGAGGCACTTGGCCGCCACCCTGACCCACCGTCAGAATTGTCGCCGCTTCGTCAAATCGGGAGCGGGTTCCGACCCGTTCCCTCTCCGGTGGGCTCCCTGCAGCCGGGTCGTCAACCGTCTCGCCCCACACGAGGAGTTCACACATGTTCGAAGAGTTGTCGCGGCTCGCCGATCGGGCCCGTCCCACGGTGCTCGGCCTGGCCCGGATCGTCGTGTCGCTGCTGTTCGCCTGCCACGGCGCGGCCACCCTGTTCGGGGTGCTCGGCGGCCCGCACGGCAAGGCGCCGCAGGTCGGGGAGTGGCCGGGCTGGTGGGCCGCGCTGATCCAACTGGCGGGCGGCATCCTGGTGTTGGCGGGCGTCGCGGTCCGCCCGGCGGCGCTGCTGTGCTCGGGTTCGATGGCGTACGCGTACTTCAGCGTGCACCAGGAGCACGCGCTGTGGCCGATCCAGAACGGCGGCGAGTCGGCCGCGATGTTCTGCTGGGCATTCCTGCTGATCGCCGCCGTCGGACCGGGCGGGTTGGCGCTGGGCTCCCTGCTCCGTCGCCGCGTCCCGGCCGTCGCCACTGCCTGAGAACCTCGCGCCGCGGGCCCGTCGGACGCCTCCCCCGAGGCCGCCGACGGGCCCGCGGCGATCGCATCGCCCCAGGTCAAGGGCCGAACGTCCCTCCCTCGGGCGGCCGAACAGTCCATGATCAACTCGCCTTCGCGGGTGGTTAACCTGACGTTCATGGAGTACATCAGCAGCGGCGCTCCGCGCCCGCGCACCGCCACCCCCACCACCGCAGGCTCCTACGACGAGGACGCGTTCAGCCCGGAGTACGATCGACTGCTCGCCCGCCACCACGCGATGCGATTGCGCCGCAGCATCCTGGCCCCGACCGGCCGGTCCGCCCCGCAGGGGCCCGCGGTGGAGCCACCGGAACCCGGCGACCGGGACTTGATCCTCCGCCACCTCGCGCCGCTGCTTCCGTTCGACGCGCTGATCGAGGTGCTGTACGACGCGATGTTCGTCCGGCGGCCGTACCTGCGGCGGCTGTTCCCGGAGTCGATGGAGTTCCAGCGCCAGCACCTGGCGCACATGTTCCAGCACCTGATCGACCACCTCGACCGGCCGGTCGAACTCGACGCCCGGCTGCGGGCGTTGGGCGCGGACCACCGCAAGCTCGGGGTGTGGCCCGCGCACTACGAGGCGTTCGAGGAGTCGCTGATCAGCGCGCTGCGGGTGCGCGGCGGGCAGCTGTGGACCGGGCAGGTCGAGGCGGCCTGGATCCGGATGCTGCGGTTCGCGGTGGCGGCGATGGTCGCGGGCGCGGAGGGCGCGGCCACCGAGCCGCCGTTCTGGCACGGCGAGGTGGTCGGGCACGAGCGGCGGCGCCCGGACCTGGCGGTGCTGCGGGTGCGCACCGGCGAGCCGTACCCGTACCGGGCGGGCCAGTACTCGGCGCTGGAGTCGCCGCTGCTGCCGCACACCTGGCGGACGTACTCGGTGGCGTGCGCGCCGCGCGAGGACCGGGTGCTGGAGTTCCACGTCCGCCGGACCTCGCCCGGCGGGGTGAGCGCGGCACTGGTGGAGGGCACGAGCATCGGCGACCAGATCCGGGTCGGGCCGCCGCGCGGCTCGCTCTCGCTGGACCTCGAAGGCTCGGACGTCCACCGCGATCTGCTGCTGGTCGGCGGCGGAACGGGCCTGGCTCCGATGAAGGCGCTGGTGGAGGAGTTCGCGGCGGCGCACCGGGCCCGCGGCCGGCGGGTGCGGCTGGTGGTCGCGGCGCGCGGCCGGGACGACCTGTACGACTGGCCGGCGCTGGTCGAACTGGCCGCCAACCGTTCCTGGTTGGAGCTGACCCCGATGCTCGGACCGGACCTGGAGGGCCTGGCGGCGCTGCTCCGCGGTCACCAGAGCGTGCCCGGGCTGGCGCTGCTCAGCGGCCCGTCCGGGATGGTCGCCGGGGCCCGCTCGCTGCTGCTGGACGCGGGTGTGCCGGACCACCGGATCCGCTACGACGGGTCGACCGGCGTCTCGCGGTAGCCCCCGACCGCTGCGGCAACCGTCCGGCCCGGCCGCCCGCTTCCGGCGGCCGCTTTCGCCGCCCGTTTCCGGCGGCCGCTTCCGGCGGCCGGACCGCAGTGGGCCGCGGCGGGCCGTGGTGGGCCGCGGTCGGGCCGCCGTCAGGCCCCGGCGAACGGGGCCGTTCGGCCCTTCCCCCGCCGTTTCCGGCTTGGGGACAGTGACACCCAGGTCAACAGGTCAGCGTTGGCCGTGTCCGGTCCGCACGCGGCGGGCCGGTCGGTTGGGCGCGAGCGCCCGGAGAGGCCGAGCAATGGAATCCGACGAGGTCATGCTGGCTGTCCGGCTCACCACCGCCGACCGGACGCTGCTACGACGGCTGGCGCACGGACACCGCGGCGACGTGTCCGAGGTGGTGGCGGACGCCCTGCTGGACGTCCTGCCTGCCGTCCTCACCGGCGGCACTCCCCAACTCGCCGACGAGCTGCGGCGGTTCGCGCCCTGCGCGGTGACGGTGTGGCTGCCGCCGGAACTCGCCGAGCTGCTGCCGGCGCTGGTCGACCGGATGACCGACCTGAGCGGCGTCCGCCCGGCCTCCCCGTGCGCGGCGCTGGGCGCGGCGGTCCGACTCTGGCTGCGCCAGGACCCGGCCCTGCTGATGGCGGGCCTGCGCACGCTGCACGGCGCGGACGCCCGCAGCCATCACCTGCACCACGTCGCGCACCGCGCCGCGGCCTGACACGCCGCGGCCTGACACGCCATCCGGACGCCTGACGCCCCGTCCGCGCGAGACCTCAGGCCGGTCCGCGTCCCTGCGCACCCAACGGGCGCCCCCGCGACGCCCGTTCGCGTCTCTGCGACGCCCGTTCGCGTCCCCGCGGTGCCAGGAGCCGTCCCGAGCCCTCCCGCCCGTTCCCCGGCGGCGTCCCCACGGGCCGCGTTCAGGCCCTTCCGGCGTCCTGACCTGGTGGTCCGTCAGTCCCTGCCGCTCCCGGGCCGTTCGGCGCGGGAGGGCCTCCGGACCGGGGACGCCCGGCCGCTCGCGGCGGGACCATCGGCCCTGGGGTCGCGACCCGTCCGCGAACGAGCATGGATCGCCACCGCTCGGCGGGGGTGCTCCACTCCCCGGAAGCACCCCGTGGACCGGGTGGTCCGGCACTGCGCCGCCGCCCGCCCCCGGACGTCACCGGTCTCCTGTCATGGCAGGTGACGGTCCGTCGGGCGGTGGCGCCACCAGGTTCGGCAAGGACGAAGGAGGGCGGCCGATGGCTGCCATCGAGGCGAGTCGGGGGGCGGCCGAGGCCGCTCCACGACGCACACCGGGCAGCGCGATAGTGCGGATGCTCACCACAACCGATCACAAGACGATCGGCACGATGTATCTGGTCAGCGCATTCGCGTTCTTCCTGATCGGCGGCGTGCTGGCGTTGGTGATGCGGGCGGAGCTGGCCCGCCCGGGGACGCAGATCCTCTCCAACGAGCAGTTCAACCAGGCGTTCACCATGCACGGCTCGGTGATGCTGCTGCTGTTCGCGATGCCGCTGTTCACCGGCTTCGCGAACTGGATCATGCCGCTGCAGATCGGCGCGCCGGACGTGGCGTTCCCGCGGTTGAACATGCTGTCGTACTGGATGTTCATGTTCGGCTCGCTGATCGCGGCGGCCGGCTTCCTCACCCCGCAGGGCGCGGCCGACTTCGGCTGGTTCGCCTACGCGCCGCTGTCCGACGCCATCCACTCCCCCGGCGTCGGCGCCGACATGTGGATCATGGGTGTGGCGTTCAGCGGTTTCGGCAGCGTGCTGGGCGCGGTCAACTTCATCACCACGATCATCTGCATGCGCGCCCCCGGCATGACCATGTTCCGGATGTCGATCTTCGCCTGGAACGTGCTGCTGACCTCGCTGCTCGTGCTGATGGTCTTCCCGGTGCTGGCGGCCGCGCTGCTCGCCCTGGAGATGGACCGCAAGTTCGGGTCCCACGTCTTCGACCCGATGAACGGCGGGCCGATGCTGTGGCAGCACCTGTTCTGGTTCTTCGGCCACCCGGAGGTGTACATCCTGGCGCTGCCGTTCTTCGGCATCATCTCCGAGATCATCCCGGTCTTCAGCCGCAAGCCGATGTTCGGCTACTCAGGCCTGATCGCCGCCACCATCGCGATCGCCGGCCTGTCGGTGACGGTGTGGGCGCACCACATGTACGTCACCGGCCAGGTGCTGCTGCCGTTCTTCTCGTTCATGACCTTCCTGATCGCCGTTCCGACGGGTGTGAAGTTCTTCAACTGGGTCGGCACCATGTGGAAGGGCTCACTGTCCTTCGAAACGCCGATGCTGTGGACGACGGGCTTCCTGGTCACCTTCCTGTTCGGCGGTCTGACGGGTGTCCTGCTGGCCGCGCCGGTGCTGGACTTCCACGTCTCCGACTCGTACTTCGTGGTTGCGCACTTCCACTACACGCTGTTCGGCACCGTGGTGTACGCGATGTTCGCCGGCTTCCACTTCTGGTGGCCGAAGTTCACCGGCAAGATGCTGGACGAGCGCCTCGGCAAGATCACCTTCTGGACGCTGACCA
>NZ_BMRI01000044.1:11406-25255 GCF_014648555.1 Kitasatospora griseola | reverse complement strand
GCTTCCACACCACCTTCCTGGTCCAGCACTGGCTCGGCGCCGAGGGCATGCCCCGCCGCTACGCCGACTACCTGGCCGCGGACGGCTTCACCACCCTCAACATGATCTCCACCATCGGCTCGTTCCTGCTCGGCCTGTCGATCCTGCCGTTCCTCTACAACGTCTGGAAGACCGCCAAGTACGCGCCGAAGGTCCAGGAGGACGACCCCTGGGGCTGGGGCCGTTCGCTGGAGTGGGCGACCTCCTGCCCGCCGCCGCGGCACAACTTCACCAAGCTGCCGAAGGTCCGCTCCGAGTCCCCGGCGTTCGACCTCCACCACCCGGAGATCGCCGCGCTGGACTACCTGGAGAACCACGGCAAGCCGGCGCCGCACCTCGGCGACGTCACCCCGGCCAAGCTCGACCTGCCGGAGCGCGAACGCCGTCGGCTCGCCGCGTCCTCGTCCGAGGACTGACCGGCCGGCCCAACCGCCCGTCGGCCCGGCCGACGGTTCATCGACCGCCGTCCCCGCCCCGCCCCTCTCCCGGCCCGGGCGGGGCGGGGACGGCATCCCTCAGCCCTGGAGGACCCGCCATGGCCCACCCCGTCCTGGCCCTCGGCACCGCCGCGCTCACCGCCGCCGGCAGCGCCTGGTACCTGCCCGCGCTGCTCGACCTGCGGGCCGGCGCCGACCGCCCGCGCGCCGTCCGGCTCGCCGCCACCGGCTGCCTGCTCTGGTGGAGCGGCCTGGCCGCCGCCGCGCTGCTGCTCACCACTCCGCTCAGCTGGCACGTACCGCTCGGCGCGGCCCTCACCGGCGCGCTGTCGGGTGCGGCGCTGCGGGTCCTCGCCGCCTCCGAGCGGCGCGCCGACCGGCGCGAACAGGACCGCGCCTGGGGCCTGTCGCCGTACGAGCTGCCCACCGTCCGGGGCGTGCGGCCCTCCGCCGCTGCCGTCGGCTGGGTGACCGGCGGGCTCGCGGTGGCCGCCGCGACCGCCGCCGCCACCCTGCTGGCCGGAAACCCGGGGCCGACCGGCTCCGCGGTGGTGACCGTCGCCGGGTCCGTCGGACTGTGCCTGCTGATCCTGCTGGTCGCCCTGAACCGCACCCGCCCGCACTGACCCCGCTCTCCCCCGGAGGAAGCACAGCCATGGACGTCGCCGAGTCGATCACCCTGCACCCGGGCGGCCTGCCGGGCGAGGCGGCCGCTCTCGCCCGGGCCCGGATCGCCACGGTCACGCAGGACGCCTCCGCGCTGGTCGAAGCCGTCCGGATCCGCCTGGCCGGTGCGCCGGGACGGGTGCTCGCCCAGGTCAACGCCGAGGTCGACGGGCGCCGGGTCCGGGTCCAACTGGCCGCGCGCAACATCGGCGAGGCCGCGGACCGGCTCGCCGACGGGCTGGGCCGGCGCATCCGCGCCGTCTCCGCGAGCTGGCGGCCGCGGCCCTGGCCGTCCGCGGGCGACCGCGCGATCGGCGTGCCGGCCACCGGCAGCGAACGCATCGTCCGGGTCAAGTCCGCGCCGCTGGTGTGGTGTTCGCCCGACGCGGCGGTCCGCACCCTGGACGCGATGGACTACGACATCCACCTGTTCACCGACCCGGCGACCGAGACCGACGCCGTCGTCCACCGGGTCGGCCCCACCGGCTACCGGCTGGCCCGCACCCGGCCCGCGGCGCCGCCGCAGCGACCCGCCACCCCGCTCACCCTCAGCCCGCACCCGGCCCCTCCCCTGACGGACCGTCAGGCCGCGGCCCGGCTCACCGCCGCCGAACTCCCCTACCTCTTCTTCGCCGACCCCGTCACCCACCGCGGCCGCCTGCTCTACCGCCGCCTCGACGGGGACCTGGCGCTGGTCGTCCCGGCCGGCTGAAAACCCCGGTGAGCGCCGCTCCGTCACCCGCTACAGTCCGATCTGCCAACCACCACGGGGAGATCCATGCAACAGCGGGTGACGGTTCAGCACATCCGGACGGGGCCGACCGAGTACCGGGTGATCCGGGCCGCCGACGGACCCGGACGGATCGCCCTGTACGACCGCCACTACTGCCTGGACGTGTTCGCCGACCGCGACGGCCTGGCCCGGCTGACCGCCGTCTGGTCGCTGGCCACCCGCTCCGCGCACTCCCTGGTCCACCTGCCGCTGCGCGCCCAACCCGCCCCGGCCGGCTACCAGGACGCCCTCTCGAACGAGATCACGCCGGTCGCCCTGGACCTCCTGCTGGTCCACCACAGCCTCCAGTTCCGCCCCGCCGACTGGAAGTCCCTGCGCGCCCGCCTCGGCCCCGGCCGCCCCCACACCACCAGCACGCCGGACCCGGACTTCCCCGCCGAGTACCCCGAAGCCCGCCGCCACGGCCGGGGCGGCCACGACCACCTGCGCTTCGACCGCGCCGCCCGCACCCTGGTCGTCACCGGCAGCCCCGCCGCCTTCCGCTTCGAGGGCGTCGGCCTCCACACCCTCCTCACCGAGGCCCCCGCCGACCACCACACCTGGCCCGCCGTCCACCACTGCACCGAACTCGACGCCGGCCCCTGGCGCAAGTACCCCACCCCGCACTCCCCCGTCGCCGGCCGCCTCCACGTCCAGTACTGCCCGGACTGGACGCTCTGACGGCCGACCGGTCCCGCTACAGCCAGTTGCGCTTCTTGAAGATGAGGTAGAGGCTGCCGCAGACCACGCCCATCAGGCCGACGGCGAAGGGGTAGCCGAAGGCCCAGTGGAGTTCGGGCATCTCCTCGAAGTTCATGCCGTAGACGGTGCCGATGAGGGTGGGGGCGAACAGGATGGCGGCCCAGGAGGAGATCTTCTTGATCTCGTCGTTCTGGACGTGGCCGGCTTCGGCGAGTTGCTTCATCTCCTCGTTCTGGCGCTGGGAGACCAGGGTGGCGTTGACGGTGAGGATGTTCTGGAGCATCTGGCGGAAGCCGTCGACGCGTTCGGCCGCGTAGGTGGCGTGGTCGGCGACGTCGCGGAGGTAGCGCTGGAGCTCCTCGTCGGTGCCGTACTTCTGGAAGCCGGCTTCGAGGGCGCGCATGATCTCCAGGAGGGGGCCGGTGGCGCGCTGGAGCTCGATGACCTCGCGGGAGAGTTCGTAGATGCGGCGGGAGACCCGGGGGTCGCCGCCGAAGACCTCGGTCTCGATCTCGTCGATGTCGTGCTGGAGGCCGGCGATGACGGGGGCGTAGCCGTCGACGACGGCGTCCAGGACGGCGTAGAGGACGGCTTCGGGGCCGAGGGCGAGCAGGTCGGGGTCGGCTTCGAGGCGGCCGCGGATCATCGAGAGGTCGGGCGACTGGGAGTGGCGGACGGTCACCACGAAGTCGGGGCCGACGAAGAGGTGGATCTCGCCGAAGTCGACCTCTTCGACGTCGTCGAGGTAGCGGGCGGCGCGCAGCACCACGAAGAGGGTGTCGCCGTAGCGTTCCAGCTTGGGGCGCTGGTGGGCGACGATGGCGTCCTCGACGGCGAGTTCGTGGAGGTCGAACTTCTCGGCGGCTTCGACGAGTTGGGACTCGGCGGGGCGGTAGAGGCCGATCCAGGCCATGGTGCCGGGCTGGCCCGGGAGTTCGCGGTAGATCTCGGCGAGGCTGGCGGGGGCCGCTATCCGGCGGCCGTCGCGGTAGACGGCGGCGTCGACCACGGAGCGTTCCACCGAGGCGGGTTCGCGGTCGTCGGTGTTCTGCTCGGAGCGCGGGTCCATGGAGTGCTCGGGGGCCGCGGAGTGGTCGGCGACGAGCCGGGGGCTGCGGTTGAACGGTCGCTTGCTCGCGCGCACGGCGCGCACACGCCAGTCGGACATGGTCGGTACCTCCACGGGTCTGGGTCCGTCACGCCCCACAGTGGCGAGGGGGACGGTCGGCCCTGGACGGCCGTCCGCGCGGCAGGAGGCCCGGGGAACGCGAGGCGTTCAGCGGGTGGTGCGCGGGCGGGGGTTCCGGGGGCCGTGAGTGGGTGAGAACTGCCCGGAGCGGGGCCGACTTCGGCCCGGACTACTGCACTCCACTGCTCTCACCTCCGTACGCTCCGGACGCGCACGGGTGCCACGACCGCCGCCCAGTGTAGCCCCGCCGTTGCTCCCGTCCCGGCCATCCCACCCCTCGGAGCTGCGCGGACATGCCGCGGCCCGGCCACGCGGGCACGCGTCCGGGCCGTGCGGGTGGAGGCCGTGACGTCAGCCGGCGAGGGTGGTGTGCAGGGCGTCGAGGCCGTCGGCGTAGATGCCGGTGAACAGGTCGACGACCTGCTGTTCGGTGGCGTCCACGGGGTTGAAGCGGCCGGACCACTGGACCTCGGCGAGGTCGTCGCGGCCGGGGACGGCGTGGACCCGGATGGTCGAGACGTAGCCGTCGACCGGGAACGGGGCCTGGAGGATGGCGTAGCTGTAGTGCCGCTCGGCCTCGTTGAAGTCGACGAGGCGCTCGACGATGACCTCGCCCTCGGGGTTGGTCAGTCGCCGGACGCGGCCGCCTTCGAGGGCGGTGCTCTCGGGGATGTAGGGCAGCCAGTCGGGCAGGGCGTCGAAGCCGCCGATCAGGTTCCAGACCCGTTCGGGGGTGGCGGGGACGATGCGGCTGACAGTGGTGGAAGCCATGGTCGATCCTCCTGGATCGGGTAGCGGGTGGGGCTCAGGCGCCCGCGGGCAGCGGGGCGGCGGGGCTGACCAGTCCGGCGGCGCGCAGCTCGTGCCAGAACGCGGCGGGGACGGTCTCGTTGAGCGCGGCGGTGTCCTCGGCGATCCGGCTGGGCCGAGTGGCGCCGGGGACGGCGGCGGCGGCCACCGGGTGGGCGAGGGAGAACTGCAGGGCGGCGGCCTTGATGGACACGCCGTGCTTCTCGGCGAGGGCCTTGAGCCGGGAGACCTTCTCGACGATCTCGGCGGGGGCCTGCTGGTACTCGAAGTGGGTGCCGCCGGCCAGGACGCCGGAGCTGTAGGGGCCGCCGACGACCATGTCGACGTTCTGCTGCTGGGCGAGGGGCAGCAGGCGCTGGAGGGCGTGCTCGTGGTCGAGCAGGGTGTAGCGGCCGGCGAGGAGGAAGCCGTCGGGGCGGGGCTCGTCGAGGGCGAGGGTCAGCTCGATCGGCTCGGTCTTGTTGACGCCCAGGCCCCAGGCCTTGATGACGCCCTCGTCGCGCAGCCGGGACAGCACCCGGAAGGCGCCGGTGCGGGCCTCCTCGAACTTGCCCAGCCAGGCGTCGCCGTGGAAGTCCTGGGCGATGTCGTGGACCCAGACGATGTCCAGGCGGTCGGTGCCCAGGCGCTTCAGGCTGCCTTCGATGGAGCGCTCGGTGGCGTCGGCGGTCCACTCGTGGACGATCCGGTTCGGGTTGCCGTGCTCGAACAGGCCGCCCTTCTCGCCGAAGTCGGGGACGTCGGTCTCGTGCTCGTCCAGGATGACCCGGCCGACCTTGGTGGACAGCACGTACTCGTCGCGCGGCTTGGCGGACAGCACCTCGCCCAGGCGCTCCTCGGCCAGGCCGGCGCCGTAGAAGGGCGCGGTGTCGAAGTAGCGGACGCCCTGGTCCCAGGCGGCCTGGACGGTGGCGGCGGCCTCGTCGTCGGGGATCGCGCGGAACATGTTGCCGAGCGGGGCGGTGCCGAAGCCGAGTTTGCCGGGGAGGAGGTTCTTGAGGGTCATTGCGGTGCCTTTGCAGTGGAGCCGAAGGGCGAAGCATTCGATGCAAACGCCGTTACTTGCATTGACAATAGTTGCAGGCGCGGGCTATTTCAAAGTGAGCCCCGTCACCCGGGGGTCCGCAGCGGGTCCACCCTCCTCAACGCGCGGACGGCCACCCCGCAACGGGGCGGCCGTCCGCGAAAGCGCTCAGCTCCGCTGCCGCAGGCGGGTCGAGGCCAGGACGGCGACCAGGACCAGCACGGTGTTGGCCAGGACGGCGATCGCGATGCCGGTCAGGACGCCGCGCCCGGGGGCCGCGCCGGCGACGATCGCGCTCATGATCGGGGTGCCCATGGTGATGCCGACCTGCTGGGTCATGGTGGCGAGCCCGGCGGCGGTGCCCTGTTCGCGGTCGGGGAGGCCGGCGGTCGCGGTGACCATGAAGCCGACGATCACCAGCATGTTGCCGACTCCGCCCAGGAAGGTCGCGGGCAGCAGCAGCCACAGCCAGCCCGCGCCGGGGCCGAGCGCCAGCAGCGCGCCCGTCGCGGCGGCCTGGACGAGTCCGCCGGCCAGCAGCGTGCCGCGGGTGCCGAGCCGGCCGATCACCCGGGCGGCGAGGGTGCCGCCGAGGACGGTGCCGAGGCCGAGGACGCCGAACGACAGGCCGGCGGCGAGGGCGGAGAAGTCCAGCACCTCCTGCAGGTACAGGGTGAGCAGGAAGACCAGCGAGGTCTCGGTGAGGAAGGCCAGCAGCCCGATCAGGTTGCCGAGCCGGACGGTCGGGCGGCGCAGCACGGCGGGCGGCACCAGCGGCGCGGCGGCGCGGCGTTCGACGGCGAGGAAGGCGCCGAGCAGGGCGACGCCGAGCAGCAGGACGGGCAGCGCGGCGGGGTGGGTCCAGCCGTACTGGCCGGCTTCGGTGAGACCGAGGACGAGGGCGAGCAGGCCGAGGGTGACGGTGATCGCGCCGGGCAGGTCGAGGCGTTCGCGGGCGGCGGCGTCGGGGCGGCTCTCGGCGAGCACCCGGGGTGCGATCAGCAGGACGGCGAGCGCCACGGGGACGTTGATCAGGAACGCCCAGCGCCAGGACAGCAGGTCGGTGAGGACGCCGCCGAGGACCGCGCCGGCCGTGAACCCGGCCGACATCAGTGCGCCGTTGAGGCCCAACGCCCTTTCGCGGAGCGGGCCTTCGGGGAACGCGGTGGTGAGCAGGGCGAGTCCGGCGGGGGTGACGGCGGCGGTGGCCAGGCCCTGGGCGACGCGGGCGGCGATCAGCACGGCCGGATCGGCGGCGAGGCCGCCGGCCAGCGAGGCGACGGCCAGCAGGGCGAGGCCGAGCAGGAACAGCCGGCGGCGGCCGAACAGGTCCGCGACCCGGCCGAACAGCAGGGTGAATCCGGCGGCGGGCAGGGCGAACGCGGTGGCGATCCACTGCAGGCGGCCGATCGACAGGCCCATGCCGGTGCCGATGGCAGGCAGGGCCACGTTCAGGATGGAGAAGTCCACGGCCAGCATGAACTGGGCGACCAGCAGCACCACCAGGATCACCAGGGTCCGCCCCGCGAGCCGTGGCGCCGGCTCCGCGGCCCGCGCCTCCGCGCTTCCCCACGCTTCCACTGTCGACATGTCAATCGGCCTTCCTGCTCGGGGTGTTCGCTTCGAGAAGGAGCCTGCTCCGATCCGCCCGACCGAGGCAGTCCCCGGCCGGGGCCACCTTCCGGAAGGGTGGCACTGACAGGGACACCCTCGGCCGCAGACGCGCCGGCCCCTCCCCGGGCACACTGGTGCGCATGGACACTTCGACCGCTCTCGGGGAGTTCCTGCGCAACCGCCGGGCCCTGCTCCGGCCGCAGGACGTGGGGCTGAGCGCCGCGGACACCCGCCGCCGGGTGCCGGGGCTGCGCCGCGAGGAACTCGCGCTGCTCGCCGGGGTGAGCGTCACCTACTACACCCGGCTCGAACAGGGGCAGAGCGTCAACGCCTCGGACGGGGTGCTGGACGCGGTGGCCCGGGCGCTGCGCCTGGACCGCGACGAGCAGGCCCACCTGCGCGACCTGGCCCGCCCGCGCAAGGCCCCGGCGAACCGCGGGTCCGCGCCCAGGCCGGAGCGGGTCCGGCCCGCGACCCGGCAGTTGATCGCGGCGATGGACCGCGTCCCGGCCGTCGTCCTGGACCGCCGCAACGACGTGCTGGCCTGGAACCCGCTGGGCCACGCCCTGCTGGCCGGGCACCTGGACCCGTCCGGCCCGGACCGGCCGGCCGAGCGCCCCAACCTGACCGGGCTGCTGTTCCTCGACCCGCACACCCGGGAGCTGTACACCCACTGGGAGAGCGAGACGAAGGTCGCCCTCGCCGCGCTCCGACTGACCGTCGGCCGGCACCCGGAGGACCGTCGGCTGGCCGAGCTGGTCGGCCATCTCGCCATCCACAGCCCGGAGTTCGCCGCCCTGTGGGCCCGGCATCCGGTGCGCGAGTGCACCGTCGGCAGCAAGCAGTTCCACCATCCGCTGGTCGGCGAGCTCGACCTCGCCTTCGAGAGCCTGCGCACCTCGGACGGCAGCGACCACCGCGTCCTGCTGTACAGCGCCGAGCCCGACTCGCCGTCCGCCGCCGCGCTCGACCTGCTGGCCGGGACGCTGCGCGGATAGCCCGCGCGGCTCAGCCCGCCGCGTTGGCCTTGCTGGTCTCGTTGGTCTCGCTAGCCTCGTTGCCCTCGTTGGCCTCCAGCAGCTCCCGGGTGCGACGCAGCAGGGCGTCGCGGACCTCGTCGGGCGCCAGGACGCGCAGGGGTGTCGCGAGGCCGAGCAGGTATCGGGCGAGGCCGTCCGCGTCGGGGCCGCCGATCTCGGCGACGGTGGCGTCGGGGCCGTCGGGGCGGTGGGTGCCGACCGTCGGCGGGATCAGTTCGAGTGCCCGGTCGAGCGGCAGCGGGAGCCGGATCGTCACGTGGAGCGGGTAGCTGGCGCGTCCGAGCGAGTCGGCGACCAGCAGTGCCGGGTCGGGCGGGTCGGTGATGTCGACCGGGTGCCCGGTGGGGCGTATTCGGCCGACCCGGTCGGCGCGGAAGGTCCGCCACTGGTCACGCGCCACGTCCCGGGCGACGAAGTACCAGTGGCGGCCGGTGCTGACCAGGCGGTACGGGTCGACGTCCCGGACGGTGGCCTTCCCCTGCCGGTCGCGGTAGGTCAGGCGGCTGCGTTCGCCGCCGCGGCAGGCAGCGGCCAGCTCCAGCAACTGGCCCGGCGCGAGCGGCGGTTCACCGGTCCTGGGGGTGTGCACCAGCGCCGTGTCCAGCTCGCCCAGCCGTTCGGCGATCCGCGGCGGCAGCACCTGGCGCAGTTTCAGCAGCGCCGACAGCGCGGCCTGGTCGCCGCCGAGGACGCCGCTGAGCGCGGCCTCGCGCAGCCCGACGGCCACCGCGAGCGCCTCCTCCTCGTCGAGGATCAGCGGCGGGACGCGGGACCCGGCGCGCAGCCGGTAGCCGCCCCAGGGGCCGGGGTCGGACTCGACGCCGTAGCCGAGTTCGCGGAGCCGGGCGATGTCCCGCCGCACCGTGCGTTCGGTGACGGTGAGCCGTTCGGCCAGTTCGCCGCAGGTCCAGGACGGGCGGGTGGACAGCAGCGAGACCAGGCGCAGCAGCCGGGCGGAGGTGGTGATCACCTTTCGCAGTGTGCCGCACGACCAGGACCGAACCTGTCCTGGTCCGGCCGTAGCGTCTTCCCCATGAGCACCGGAAACACCTCCGCACTTGCCCTCCGCTGGTCCGCCGTCACCTTCGACTGCCCGGATCCGGCCGAACTCGCCCGCTTCTACACCGCCGCCACCGGCCTGCCCATCGTGTACTCCACCGACGGCTTCGTCCTGCTCGGCCAGGAGGGCGCGGCCGGGCTCGGGTTCAACCAGGTGGCCGACCACCGGCCGCCGAGCTGGCCGGACCAGTCCGGCGGGAAGCAGGCCCACCTGGAGTTCGGCGTCGACGACCTGGACGCCGCGCAGGACCGACTGGTCGAACTGGGCGCCGTCGCCCCCGAGTTCCAGCCGGACGCCGAGCGCTGGCGGGTCCTGCTGGACCCGGCCGGCCACCCGTTCTGCATCTCCACCGTGGTCTGAGCCCGCTCAGCCGAGCAGCGCGCCCAGCGGCCCGGCGATCAGGTGGTACTGGGCCAGGAAGGCCGTGAACGCGCAGCAGGCGAGCGCGGTGGCGGTCATCGCGAGCCGGCCGGCCGCCACCAGTGGCGCAGCCAGCCGGCCACCGCGCGAGCGGTGACGGCGAGCGCGACGAGCGGGAAGGCCGCGCCCCGCCAGGTGGGGGCAAGGGCCGGCGGGGTGCCGAGCGGGACGGCCTCCATCATGGCGTTGCCGTCGGACACCAGGGCGAGCAGCGCGGTGAGGAACCCGGCGGCGAGCAGCCCGGCGAGGGCGGCAGCGGCCCGGGCGGCCTGCGCGGGCCGCGGGTGGGCGGGCCGCCGGCGCAGTTGCCGGGTGAGCGCGGTCGCGGCTCAGCTGCGCCGTCACCGTCCGGTCGATCAGCCCGGCCGGCGTGGCGGGAACGACCGGAGCAGGGGCGGCGTGTGCGGGTGCGGCGGTCCGCAGCAGGGCGGCGGCAAGGACGAGGCCGAGGACGGCGGTTCGACGACTGATCATGCGTCAACGATCGTCCCCGGCCCGAGGGTCGGTGCAGTGCCCGGCGCACCTGTCGGCATGCATTCTGCACCTCCCCCACCTGCGGGGCACGCCTGGGCGCTCAGAGCTCGCAGTACCTGACGCAGAACATGTGCGGTGCCTCGCCGGCGAGTTCACAGCAGAACGGTCCGTCCTCGGACTCGTTCCCGAAGTCGTCGCGGCTGACGAACTCCGTCACCATCCGCCCGCCCTCGATGCGCGACACCGCGACCTGCTTCGTGAAGTCCACTCCCAGCACCTCGGTCTCGGCGGCCAGACACCGCACCGAGTATCTCTTCGACGACTCGGGGTACTTGGCGAACACCGCAGCCACGTCCTTGAAGAACTCCGGATCCCGCTCCGGCCCGCACTGGGCCTGGTGAGTCATGGCAACCTCCTCCGAGTCCGTGCCTCCATTCCAGCCTCTCGCCGACGACGCCTCGGCGCGCGCCGCGCCGTCCACCGGTCGGCCGAGGTGCGAGTCGCATGATCAACTCGGGCACAATGGCCGGGTGTTCGGGGCAACGAAGGACGAGGACGAGGGCCTGCCGCAGGCCGCCGCCCTCGCCGAGCTGCGCGCCATCCCCGCGGACCACACCGAACCTGTGACTCACCGGCACCCCCGACACCACCCCCACCCGGGTCCGCACGACCCCGGCGACGGCACCCCCACCCTCACGGCCCGCGCCAACGCCTTCGGCGCAAGCCTCACCACGGGGCCGACACCGCCGGACCACTGGGCGCTCGACTTGAAGATCAGCGGCGCGGGGCACCGTCCGAGCAAGGAGTGAGCGCCGGCCGGGTCGCGATCACGTGCAGGTCATCGTCCTGCGTCGCGATCTCGCGGCCGGGTGCCTTCCGCTTCGCGCAGTTCCCTGCGCCCCTGGTGGTTCTCACCCTCGCTCTGCGCTGCCGCCACCGCCGCTGCCGCGTGGATCCGTGTCGTGGGGAAGACCGGCACCGGGCTGTCCTCTGCGCCGATGAGCAGCTCGATCTCGGTGCAGCCGAGGATGACCCCCTGTGCGCCGGCCGCCACCAGGGCGGCGATCACTGTGCGGTAGGCCTCGCGGGACTCGTCCCGGACCACGCCGAGGCACAGCTCCTGGTAGATCACCCGGTGCACCAGGTCCCGGTCGGCGGGGGGTGGGACGATCACGTCCAGGCCGTGGGCGGCGAGGCGGTCGCGGTAGAAGTCCTGTTCCATGGTGAACGCGGTGCCGAGCAGGCCGACCCGTCGAACTCCGGCGGCCAGTACGGCTTCTGCGGTGGCGTCGCCGAGGTGCAGCAGGGGGATGCCGACTGCTGCGGAGACCTGTTCGGCCACCTTGTGCATGGTGTTGGTGCAGATCAGCAGCAGGTCCGCACCGCCCGCTTCGACGGATTTCGCGGCGGCGGCGAGCAGTTCGCCCGCCGCCTGCCACTGTCCGGTGGCCTGGAGGTGTTCGATCTCCGCGAAGTCCACGGAGTGCAGAACGCACTTGGCGGAGTGCAGCCCGCCGAGGCGTTCGCGGGTGAACTCGTTGAGCAGCCGGTAGTACTCCGCCGTGGATTCCCAACTCATGCCGCCGAGCAGGCCGATCGTCTTCATCGCGCCACTGTGTCACACCCGGCCCGGCCCGCTCGGTCGGTCGCACGCCGTCGCGCGCCCCCAGGCCGGCGCTCGCACCTCAGTGCGCCGGTGGCGTGGACGGTCGAGGAACGCTTTGCCGGGAATGCCCCTGGATGAACCAATCGCACGACCCGGGAGAGTGTCCGGTGACCGAAGTGATCCCCCCGAACGGCAGCCCCACGGACCCCACGGACTCCGCCGCCCCCACAGACTCTGCCGACCTCGCCCCGGGAACGCCCGCCCCCGTCGTCGTCTTCGACGCCCCGTTCTCGGACGCCTCGCAGTGGGCCGCCGGCGCTTCGTCCGCGTACCCGCCGGACGGGCGCAACAGCGGTGACAACAAGCTGGACCACCTGGTGGCGGGCTTCGGCCCTGACGGCGACGTGTTCACGGCGGTGCGGGAGAACCCGTTCAGCTGGCGGACCCCGCTGGTGACCACGGAGAACACCCGGGGCGGTTTCGAACTCCGGCCGGAGGACGTGCTGGAGGCGCAGTGCCTGCTGTCGGCCACCCAGGGCGCCTGGCCCGCCCTCTGGACGTGGGGGCGGGACACCGCCCCGGGCCGCCCGCAGCCCGGGCACGGCGAGGTGGATGTCCTGGAGTACCACCCCGACCACCCGCGGATGCTGGAGCTGAGCAACCACGTCAACCCGGGCAGTCCGGCCTACCTGGACGGCCTGGTCACTCCCGGCACCTGGTTCACCGTCACCTGCCGCTTCGGCGCGGACTCGGTGGTCTGGTCGGTGGACGGCCGCCAGGTGTTCGCGGACGGCCACGGCGTCGGCGCCGACTGGCGGGCCTGGATCATCGTCAACCTGTCGGTGTCGGCCGGCCAGTGGGGCCACCTGCGCCCGAGGCCCGACGTCCGCCGGATTTCCTGGCAGGTCCGGGGCCTGCGCGTCCTGCGCAACAGCCCTTCACCGAGCGGAAGTTGAGACCGGGGTCGGCAGCCGGCCGGCCTCCCGGGCGATCCGGACGGCGTCCAGGCGGGTGCGGGCGTCGAGTTTGACCTGGGCGGGCGAGCGCGGCGGCGACCACCTGGTCGCCGTGCCCGGTGTCGGCCACCACCTCGATGTCGCCGGCCGCGGAGAGCAGCGCCCGCAGGGCGCCGCGCACCGGGTGCATGTCCTCGGCCAGCAGCACTCTCACCATGGCGTCCCGATTTCCCCCGTCGACACAGAGCGCCCAGGGTGCCCGCGCCGCCCCGAACAGCCTTGGAGCCGTGTGCCCTTGCCCGCCGGCGCGACGTTCGCGGCGCACCCGCCGTTCCGGGCCCGCGGCCGCGGGGGCGGCCCCCGTCGCACGGCTGCCGGGCCGGAATGATGAACTGGAGGGATGAGCACCGACCTGAAGACCGTCGAACCGCCGCTGCCGGGGACAGCCGTCGAGCGCCGTCCCGCCCCGGTCGTCCGGTGCCGTCGGTGCCACCGGCCGCTGCACTCCCCCGAGTCCCGCTGGGAGAAGCTCGGCCGGCACTGCGCCGACGCGCCCGAGCGCACCCGGGTCTACGTGATCGACCAGGACCGGCTGCCCGGCACCTGACGGCCTTACTGAAGGGCACGCCCCGTCAGTACGTCCGCGAGTTCGCAGCCCGGCACCGTCGCCGGGTGCACCGGCGGGCCGTCCCACTCGGCGCGGCGCTCGCGGTCCAGCACCGCCCCCTCGAACACCGCCGCCCGCACCGCCCGCGCCAGCCGGGAGCCCCAGTGCGAGCGCGGGCCACCGAACGGCTCGACCGGCTCGCCCGCCACCGGCGTCCGCACGGCGACGCAGACCGCGTCCGACGGAGTGCCCGAACAGTCGCGGCCGGCCTCCAGCAGGGCCTGCACCTTCGCCTCGGTGGCCGTCGCCAGCAGGTTCACCAGCCCCGCGTCCGCCACCGCCGCCGGGACCACCGCCAGCACATTGATCGTCCCCGGCGCCCAGGAAGCCTTCGGGGCAACGGGAGTTGACGCCACGTCAGTTTCGGCGGCCC
>NZ_BMRI01000044.1:0-11383 GCF_014648555.1 Kitasatospora griseola | reverse complement strand
AGGTCGGTACGCCTATTCCGGTGGTGACCACGGCCGTCACCCCGCCGTCCTCCGCCCAGGTGCAGGCGTCCACCTCGGCGGCCGTCATCAGGCCCACCCCGGGGCCCACCAGGCCCTGCGCGGCGGCGAGTTCGGCCAGGTGCGCATCCGGGTCCAACCGCCCGTAGCCGGCCCGGACCTGGGCGTTCAGCACCCAGTGGCGTTCGCCCAGCCCGCCGCCGAGCACTCCGGAGCTGACCATCCGCCAGCCCGGTCCGGCCCGCCACACCAGTAGGTGCCGGCACCCGCCGTCCTCCAGCCGCCCGGCCCGCTGCACCGTCACCGGCCGCCCGTCCACTCCCGCCACCTCCGCCACCGCCCCGGGCCTGCCGGAACGTTCCCGTCCGTCGTCGAACGGCCACCCAATCACACCGCCCCGCGTGCCCGGCACCGGGATTGGCCGCGACGCGACCCGATGCGGCAGAGTGTCCGCCATGACCGCGCAGCCCTCCGCCCCCGCCACCGCCTCCCGCGCCCCGGCGGCCGGCGCCCGCCGCCGCCCGGTGCAGCAGCGCAGCCAGGAGCGGTACGAGCGGCTGCTGGACGCCTGCGCCGGCCTGCTCGACGAGGTCGGCTCGGCGGGGCTGACCACCAAGGAGGTCGCGCTGCGCGCCGAGGTGCCGATCGGCACCCTGTACCAGTTCTTCTCCGGCAAGGAGGGCCTGCTCGCCGCCCTCGCCGAACGCAACCTGGCGTCCTTCCTGGACGGCCTGGCCCGCCGGGTCGACACCGCCGGCCACCCGGGCGTCGCCGAGTTCACCGACCTCGCGGTCGAGGAGTTCGTGGCGATGAAGCGCACCCTCCCCGGCTTCGGCCACCTCGATTTCGGCCTGGTCGACGCCGTCCCCGCCGAGATCGACGACCTGCACCTGCTGGACGCCGAACTCGACAACAACGCGGCCGTCGCACTGCGCCTGCGCACCATCGGCGGCGAACTCTTCGCCGCCCCCGGCTACGCCATCGCCCTTCGGGTCGCCATGGAGTGCGCGGACGCCGTCCTCAAGCTCGCCTTCCGCGCCGACCCGGACGGCGACCCGCTGCTGATCGCCGAGTGCAAGCGCCTGGTGCGCAGCTACCTCGCCATTCCGCCGACCGCCGAGCGACCGGCGGACGCTCGGGTGACCGGACCGGCACCGCTCGGGTGACCGGACCGGCGCGCACCGTGGGCTGACCGGTTCCGCCATTGCACCGCCCGGAGCGCCGCCGCACAGTGGAAACAGGGGTCCGCCCCCGTCCCACCGGTCCCGGCCACCGGTCCCGCCGAACCGCAGGAGCAGCGATGCAAGCCACAGTGGGAGACCACGTCCACATGTACAGCCGGTCGGTCGGCATGACCGACCGCAAGGGCGAGATCGTCGAGGTGCGCGGCACCGACGGCGCGCCGCCCTACCTGGTCCGTTTCGAGGACGGACACCAAGGCCTCGTCTACCCCGGCCCCGACTGCCTCGTCGAGCACCGGCTCGGCGAAGAGCAGCGCTGATCCCGGGCCGCGGCCCGGTGGGAGGAGCGGTCCCCCTTGCCCCCACCCCTGCCGGGCCCGCTGGCCCAGCTCGCCCCGCTGCTGGACGACTACGGCTACCTGGCGGTCGGCGTCCTGGTCTTCTTCGACAACTGCGCGATCCCGGTGCCCGGCCAGACCATCCTGGTGCTGGCCGCGGTCTACGCCGGCGCCGGCCAGCTGTCGCTGCCCGTGGTGGTGACCGTCGCAGTGCTGGCCGCGTTCGCCGGCAACGGCCTGGCCTACCTGATCGGACGCACCGGCGGCCTGGCGTTCGTCCACCGCTGGGGACGCTACCTGCGGCTCACGCCGGAGCGGATGGCCCGCGCCGAGGACTTCTTCCGTCGCCGCGGCACCCTGGTGGTCACCGGCGCCCGCTTCGTGGACGGCCTGCGGCAAACCAACGGACTGGTCGCCGGCACCACCGAAATGCCGCTGCGGCGCTTCCTGCCCGCCAACGCCGCGGGCGCCGTCCTCTGGTCGGGCGTCTGGGCCGCGGTCGGCTACTTCGCGGGCAGCAACATCACCGTCCTGTACCGGCAGGCCGTCCGCTACCAGGTCCTGCTGCTGATCGCCGTCGTGGCCGTCCTCGCCCTGGTCGGCACCCGCGCCTGGCTCCGCCACCGCCGCCGGCCGCCGGTGGACGCCGGCGACCGGATCCCGCACCAGGACAGCGGCGAGGACGTACCGGCCGACGGCCGACGGTGACTTTCCGTCACAACGGGCCGTGATCGCGCTGTACGCCCGCTCCGGCGTGCGACAGGATGTCGATCATGACGAGCTGGCACGAGTTCGACGGTTCGTACGTGATCCGGTCCAGGTGGACGCGGCTCGCCGCCCTCTGGAGCCTGGTCGTCTCCGGGCTCGTCGCGGTCTGCTTCCTGCCCGGCGCCCGCCGCCGCAGCACTTCGAACTTGCGCTCGTCCCGGTCCCGCTGTTCTACCTCGCCGTCTGCTCCGGTCGCCGCAGGCGGGTGACGTTCGACGGGCGGGGGATCACGTTCCCCACCGCTTCCTGTCATCCCGCTTCTTGCCGTCCCGCCCGGCCGAGGTCGTCCCCTGGTCCGACGTCCTGGCCGTGGACTGGCGCGACGAGCACCCCCGCAGCACCCTGCTGGTCTACCGGCGCGCCACCGACGGGGACACCCCGTTCCCGCTCCCCGCGGACCACCCCGCGACGGAGATGATGGACCAGCTCCTCGCCCGACTGGACGACCCGGAGTTCGCCGAGACCTACCGAACGTCCGTGCGAGTGCGCCGCGACACCACCCTGTGCCGGGTCGACCCGTTCCTGCTGGCCTCCGCGGTCGCCCTGCTCGCACCCGGCGTCCGGCACTACGGCGACCTCGGAGCCCTCGACCTCGGCGACCTCGCGCTCGTCCTCGGCGACGACGACCCGGGCCCCGAGGACCCGGGCCCCGAGGACCCGGGCGCCGGTGACAGCGGCGGGAACGACGACCGGCCCGACGGAACGGCCCCGCGGCTCAGCGGAAGTTGATCACCTCGAACGAGGCGGCGAACGTGGTCCCGAGGCGGCTTCCGGCGATCCGGCCCATCGACTCCAGGAACTCGGCGGCGTTGGCCATCTCCCCGCTGAGGCCCGCCAGGTAGGCGTGGTGGGCCTCCAGCGAGGCGACGCCCACCGCAAAGGTCTCGGTGGTGTCGACGGCGTGCATCCCGTCGGGCGAGCCGGCCGCCCACACCTGCCGGACGCCGTTCCACGGCTCGTGTCCCTCGGCGGTGAGTTCGCGGAACACCCAGCGGTTCCCGGCCGCCGGCACCGCGTCCAGCGCGGCCCGGCCGACGGCTATGTGGTCGGCCTGGTTCGGGAACACCCCGCCGTACGTGTCACGGAAGTTGGTGGTGATCACGATCTCCGGCCGGTGCCGCCGGATCGCCCGCGCCAGGTCGCGGCGCAGTGGCAGCCCGTACTCCACGATGCCGTCCGGGTAGCCGAGGAACTCGACGGTGTCCACGCCGACCAGGGCCGCCGACTCGACCTGTTCGCGTTCGCGGATCGGCCGGCACAGCTCGGGTTCCATGCCGTCGATCCCGGCCTCACCGCTGGTGACCATCAGGTAACTGACGCGTTTGCCCTGGGCGGTCCAGCGGGCGACGGCGGCGGCCGCGCCGTACTCCATGTCGTCGGGGTGGGCGACGATCGCGAGGGCGGTCTCCCAGTCCTCGTCCAGCGGGCGGAACGGGGGCTGCTCGGCGGGGGTGCTCATGGTGACGCCTTCCTTGTTCGGTTCCGAGTTCGGTTCCGACCCGGTTGAGTTCGCGGTGCGGCCCGGATCGCGGGTGCGGATCAGTTCGCGCCGCGGCCCGGTTCGCAGGTGCGGATCAGTTCGCGCCGCGGCCCGGTTCGCAGGTGCGGTTCAGCTCGCGCCGCGGCCCGGTCCACGGGTGCGGTTCAGTTCGCAGTGCGGATCGAGTAGTTGAAGTCGGCGTGGCCGTAGTGCCGCATCAGCCGCATCCAGAACGGCATCAGCATCTCCATCCCGCGGGCCGCGTCGATCCCGCCGAGGTCGAGCACCCGCTCCGCGGGCCACCCGAACTCGCCCAGCAGCGCCGTGACCTGCGCCTTGGCGTCGGCGTCCTCGCCGGCCACGAACAGCTGGTGCTCGCCCGGAATCCGGTCGGGGTCCACCATCACGGTGACGGTCACGGTGTTGAGCGCCTTCACCACCCGGCTCCCGGGCAGCGCGCGCTGCAGCTGCTCGCCCACGCTGTCGGTGTTGACGGGGTCGAGCGTCAGCTCCCCGGTCGGCGAGAACACCAGCGGGTTCGAGAGGTCCAGCACGACCTTCCCGGCCAGGTTCTCCGTACCGGCGAGCTCCACGGCGGCGGGCGCGACGGTGCCGCCGGTGGCGACGATCACCAGCTCGCCGAACTCGGCCGCCTCCGCGAACGTCCCGGCCCGGCCGCCCGGGCCGCTGCGCTCCGCCCAGTCGGTGGCGGCAGCGTTGCCCTTGCTGCGCGACCCGAGCGTGACATCGTGGCCGAGCGCGATCAGCTTGCTGCCGAGAGTCTGCCCGACCGTGCCGGTACCGATGATTCCGATCCGCATTGCTGCTCCGTCCCCGTCCGTACCGCCTCGGGCCGATCCCGAAAATCCGAACGCACCCTATCCGAGCCGCACCTGACCCACGGTCAGATCCCCCGACTCGCCCCGCCCCGGGCACCCTTCCCCCGTCTCCCCCGCCCACCACCATGCGACCCCGACCGCCCCTGCGCCACCCATGCCGACCGCAGCCGCGCGTGCCGCCACTGTCGCAAACCTGCACGCGGGAGCAGTGGAAAGCGCTTGCCGTCGACTCCCGGAAAGCGCTTGCCAAATGCCGTGCCGAACCGTTGACGCCCCGACCGGAAAGCGCTTACCGTCGGCTCCCGGAAAGCGCTTTCCCACCCCCCTCACGGAGGCGTCGTGTCCCTGCCTGCCCTGTCCCGTCGCACCCTGCTCCAGGCCGGCACCGCCGGTGCTCTCGCCCTCGCCGTCACCGGCACCACCGCCACCGCGGCCGGTGCCGCGACCGCCGATCCCTACGAGACGCTCCGCCTGCGGTGGCTGGCGCTGCTGACCGGCACCGGGTTCGATCCGGCCGCCGAGCCGTTCGGCTCCGCGTTGCGGGCGCTCGGGGATCGGGCCCGGGCGCAGCAGCAGGCGATGGCTCCGACGACGGGGTCGCTCTGGCCGGACCTGCCGCTGGGGTCGGTCTCGGCGAACATCACCGGCAGCTTCGTGCGGCTGCGCACCATGGCGCTGGCGTGGGCGCAGCCGGGCACGGGGCTGACGGGCGACGCGACGCTGGCCGCGGCGATCACGACCGGCCTGGACCGGCTGTGCGCCTCCGCGTACACCGCGACGGCGACGGCGTACGACAACTGGTGGGACTGGCAGATCGGTTCGCCGCAGGCGCTGCTGGACACCTGCGTGCTGGTCCTGCCGCAGTTGACGGCCGCTCAGGTGAGCACCTACTGCGCGGCCGTGGACCACGCCGTCCCGGACTCCAGGGTGGCCGCGTACTCGGGGACGAGCACGGGGGCGAACCGGGTCGACCTCTGCCGGGTCCTGGCGCTGCGCGGGGTGGTCGGGAAGAGCGCGGCGAAGCTGGCGACGGCGTCGGCGGCGCTGTCGCCGGTGTTCCCGTACGTGCTGACGGGGGACGGGCTGTACCCGGACGGGTCGTTCGTGCAGCACACCTGGGTGCCGTACACGGGCTCGTACGGGGAGGTGCTGCTGAGCGGGCTGAGCCGGCTGTTCGCGCTGCTGGCGGGGTCGTCGTGGGAGGTGACGGATCCGCAGCGGCAGAACGTGTTCGACGCGGTGGACTCGGCGTACGCGCCGTTCCTGTTCAACGGCCTGGTGATGGACTCGGTGGTGGGCCGGGCGAGCAGTCGGGGTCTGCAGTCCTCGGACCTGCTGCACCTTCAGCAGGACGACCACGGCCGCGGGCACACGATCATCGGGCACATCCTGCGGTTGGCGGACTCGGGCGCCGCGCCGGCGGTGCAGTCCGCGCGGTGGCGGGCGGCGGTGAAGGGCTGGATCGGCCGTGACTACTACCGGCCGTACCTCTCGGACGCGGCCGTGGACGTCCCGGAGTTGGCGCGGGCGCAGGCGCTGATGGGCGACGGCGCGGTGGCCGCGTCGGCGGAGCCGGCGGGGGCGCGGGTGTTCGCGATGGACCGGGCGGTGGTGCGCCGTCCGGGCTGGGCGGTGTCGCTGTCGATGTGTTCGGCGCGCACCACGTTCTACGAGACCGGCAACGGCGAGAACGTGCGCGGCTGGCACACCAACAACGGTCTGCTGGCGTGGTGGAACGCGACCACGGGCAACGGCCAGTACGCGGACGCGTTCTGGCCGACCGTCGACCCGTACCGGCTGCCGGGGACGACCGTCTCCACGAAGAAGCTGGCGGACGCGGCGGGCGGCGCGTGGGGCGCGGCCCGGCCGGACGCCGTGTGGGCGGGCGGGGCGAGCGACGGCACGTACGCGGCGGTCGGCCAGGCGGTGCGCGGGCTGTCGTCGACGCTGTCGGGCTGGAAGTCCTGGTTCCTGCTGGACGATTCGGTGGTCTGCCTGGGCGCGGGCATCAGCTCCACCGACGGCGTCCCGGTGGAGACGGTGGTGGAGAACCGCAACCTGGGCGCGTCCGGCACCCACGCGTTCACCGTGGACGGGGTGGCACAGCCGGCCACGCTCGGCTGGTCGCAGCAGTTCACGGGCGCGAAGTCGATGGCGATCGCCGGCTTCGGCGGCTACGTGTTCCCGGGCGGCGCGACGGTGCAGGCCAAGCGCGAGGCGCGGACGGGCAGTTGGCACGACATCAACTCCGGCGGCACGTCCGAGGCGTTGACCCGCCGCTACCTGACGCTCTGGTTCGACCACGGCGCCGCGCCGTCGAACGCCGGGTACGCGTACCTGCTGCTGCCGGGCGCGGACGCCGCGGCCACGGCGGCCCGGGCGGCCGCCCCGACGGTCACGATCCTCGCCAACTCGTCGTCCGTGCAGGCGATTTCGGACTCCGCCTCGGGTGTGACGGCGGCGAACTTCTTCGCCCCGGGCAGCGCCGGTCCGATCACCGTCTCGGCGCCGTGCTCGGTGCTGGTCCGGGAGTCGGGCGGCACGTTGAGCGTCTCGGTGGCCGACCCGTCCCGCACGGCCGCCACGGTGCGGGTGACGGTGGACCGCCCGGGCTACGTCTCGGCGGACCCGGCCACGGGCGTCACGGTCCTGGCCACCGGATCCGCCGTGCAGCTGCTGGCGGAGCTCGGCGGCACGCAGGGCGCCGGGCGCACCGTGACGCTGCGCACCTCGGGCGCGCCGGCGGCCGCGACCGCCGTGCTGCTCGCCCCCGTGCAGGACACCTATGTCCGGGACGGCTCGTACGGCGACGCCAACTACGGGACGGCGACCGTGCTGACGGTGAAGAACACCGACACCACCGGGTCCGGCTTCTCGCGGCGGGCGCTCCTGGCCTTCGACACCTCGCAGTTGACGGGGACGGTGCGGCGCGCGGTGCTCTGGGTGCGCGGCGCGGTCGCGGACTCGGGCGGCACCGAGACGGACCTCCAGGCGTTCGCCACCGCGCCCGGCGCCTGGCAGGAGACCGCCGCGACCTGGAACCGCTGCCCGGCCCCGGCCGCCGCGCTCGGCACCGGCCGGATCTCCACCGCCGCCGACTGGGTGGCCCTGGACGTCACCGCGGCCGTCACCGCCGATCCGGCACTGACCCTGACGGTCGGTCAGCCGACCGGACGGGTGGGGCTGGCGGTGAACCTCAACAGTCGGGAGAACGCCGCGTACCCGCCGGTCCTCCAGGTGATCACCGCCTGATCGGACGCGCATGTTGACGCCGAACTCCGCGCCGCACGCGCGGAGTTGCGGCACGAACAGACAATCGCCGCGTCCCCTGTTCCGGTGAATCGCGGTTCAATTCGTTGTCGACCGATCGCCGCGCTCCTACCGTCGGTCGCATGGCAATTCGTTGGCGTTCTGTCACCCGCGTCGCCGCAGTGACGGCGGCCGCCACCGGCGTCCTCACCCTCGCAGCGGCCCCGGCCGGTGCCTTCTCCCAGTCCTTCGGCAGCGGTTCCTACCACGCCAGCAAGGACTTCGTCCCCACCTCGGGCACCATCAGGATCGGCGGAAAGGGCTGCACCGGCGGTGCCGCCCGCAGCTTCTACGTCCAACTCGTCCGGACCCACAACAGCACCAAGGTGTTCTCCAGCTACAGCTACGGCGCGGACGGCCGGGGCCACACCGACCCGCGCGGCATCGGCGTCGACACCGGCTCCTCGTACTACCTGCGCTGGTACGGCAGGGACAACGGCGGCCACAGCGCGTCCGCCCCCTGTGCGGGGGCCTACACCGTGTAGTCCCCGACGGCCGGCTCCGACCCCTCCCCGGGCCGGGGCCGGCTGTCCGCCGCACAGCCCGGAGGAGATCCCGTGACGTCCCGGCGCGTCCTCGTCGTCCTGTCCTGCCTGGCGGCCCTGCTCGCCGCCTGCGCCCCGACCCGCCACCCGGCGCCGCCGACCGTCGACGTGTCGGCCTCCGTCATCCAGATCGCGCTGATCGCCGAGGGCACCCAGGACGGAGTCCGCTGGCGGGTCGACCTGGTCTCCGTGGCGGGCGAGCTCTGCACCCGGGCCACCGTCGACGACCGTCCCGCCGGCCAGGGCTGTGAACCGCCCGTCTCCGCCCAGGCCCCCGTCAACGTCGCCCTGGACGCCCTCGACCCCCGTGTCCTGCTCCTCTACGGCGCGGCCGCCCCCACCGTCGCCCGCCTCACCGCCACTCCCCCGCGCCCCGTCCCCCTCACCGCCCCGCACGGCGGCAGGTCCTTCTTCGCCTACGCCACCACCCCCGGCACGGCCACCGACCTCACCGCCTTCGACACCGCCGGACGGCAAATCTGGTCCGCGGCCGACAAGATCCACGACTTCGAGACACCTTGACGCCCCGTCACCCCACCGGGCGCACCGCAGCACCGTCCCGCCCGACTCCGGCCCCGCGCCGAGCCGTTCGGGCATGCAGCATCCGCATGCACACTCCACCGACCCCGGCTGCCGGAACTCCCGGACCGGCGGCCCGAATCCGATTACGCTCGCAGGCATGTCGACCTCTGCGCTGTCCTTCGGTTCCGCCGCGCGTCTCTACGACTCGATCCGGCCCGCCTACCCGGCGCAGGCGGTCGCCCGGGCCGTCGGCACCGAGCCGATCCGCGTCCTGGACCTGGGCGCCGGCACCGGGCTGCTGACCGGCATGCTGCGGGCCGCCGGCCACGAGGTGATCGCGGTCGAGCCCGACCCGCAGATGCGCGCCGTGGCCGCCGAACGCCACCCGGGCACGCAGGTGCTCGCCGGCAGCGCCGAGGACATCCCGTTGCCGGACGGGTCCGTGGACGCCGTCGTGGTCGGGCAGGCGTACCACTGGTTCTCTCCGCAGGACGCGCTGCCGCAGATCCACCGGGTGCTGCGCAAGGACGGCGTCTTCGCTCCGATGTGGAACGTCCGCGACGATCGGACCCCGTGGGTGGCCGCGCTCTCCGGCGTCATCGGCACCGAGGGGTACGGCCTGGAGCGCGCCTGGCAGTACGGGCCGGTGACGCCGTGGTTCACCGAACCCGAACTCGCCCTGACCGAGCACACTGTGACCGTCCCGCCGGACCGGCTGATCGACCTGGTGCGCTCCCGCTCGTACTACCTGACCGCCGACGCCGCCGAGCAGGCCCGCCTGGACCGGGAGGTCGGCGAGCTGGCCGCCACCGACCCGGCCCTGGCCGGCCGCGACAGCGTCGAGATGCCCTACCGGACCTGCGTCTACCGGATGCGGCGGGTCTGATTCCCGGCCGGATCCGCGACGACCCACAACCCGCGACCCACGACCGACGGCTCACGGCCGACGGCCCGCAGCCGGAAGGTTCACCTGCTCGCCGCGCCGGACCACACCACCGGCGCTCGCCGACTGCGCCGAGGCCCCGAGCGGGCTGAATCCTGGTGGCTCACCCCCCCATTCGAAGACGACGGGACGCCCCATGACCGCTGCGAAGAACGCCGGCCGATTCGCTCTTGCCGCCTGCACCGCGCTCACACTTGTCATCGGAATCTCCACCGGCGCCAACGCCGCCACCGGCGAATTCACCTACACCGACATCGACGGGGAGGACCACACCCTGGTCGACCCGCCGAGCGGTGAGTGCATCAGCTTCGGCCTCCCGGTGACCGGTGCGGACAACGAGACGGACTCCTCGGCGACCGTCTACGAGAACACCGACTGCAGCGGTCCCGCCCTGGACACGCTTCCGCCCAAGACCGGAATGTCCTGGGGTTCCGTCCTCCCCAATGCCGTCCGGTTCAACTTCTTCTGAGCTTCACCGTGCCGGCCGCCGCGTCGGTGACGGTCTGTCACGGGGGCTCCGGCACCACGTACGGCGCACTGGCGACGGGCGTGCCGCTGGTCGTCGTGCCGCTCTTCGCGTCCCGCACCCGGTCGTCGGCGAACCCGACCCTGGCGGGAACACCTATCGCGATATATCGTAAGTTCTCGTCGCCGGCCCCATTGCCGGGAGACCTACGTCAAACTCAGGACGGGAAGTATGCCGGGAGAGATCGCGCCCGCCGAGCAGCCCTCTGGCCTCAACTCGCAGCCCGAGATGCGGGCTTCGCACGCGGATCGGGATCGGGTGGCCGATGTCCTGCGGGTGGCGGCGGGTGACGGGCGGCTGACCGCGGAGGAGTTGGACCAGCGCCTGGAGGTCGCCCTCTCCGCGCGGACGGTTCGTGAACTGGCCGAACTCACCGTCGACCTGCCGGCCGTCTCGTTCGCTGCCGACGGGGTGGTGGCCGAGGCCAAGGAGGTCCTCCGGATCGAGCAGAAGTGGAGCCCGGTCAAGCGGACGGGGCGCTGGGTGGTACCGCGTCGGCTGGTGCTCGACGTGGAGTGGTGCGCGGTGACGCTCGACCTCACCGAGGCGGTGATCACCCAGGACACCCTGCAGATCGACCTGGACATGCGCGGCAAGACCCTGACACTGATCGTCGGGCCGGACACGGTGGTCGACACCGACGGCCTGATGCTGCAGCACAGCAGGGTCAGGAACCGGGCGTCGGACGCCGCGGCGCCGACCACACTGCGGGTGGAGCTGGTCGGCGAGAAGCAGTTCGGCCGCGTCGTGGTGCGCCGGCCGCGGCGGGCACTCGGCCGCCGTCGCTGACCGCGCGCCTGCCCACCGGGGCGAGACGGTGGCACCGAACTCCGTCCCCTCAGAAAGTGTTGGGTAATCGGGTGATCACTCGTTCTTGAGGTCGTCGGCGAGGCGGCGGGCTGCTTCGGTCTCGA
>NZ_BMRI01000043.1:44629-54495 GCF_014648555.1 Kitasatospora griseola | reverse complement strand
CACGACGCTCCGCCGACAGCACCTGCACACCCAGACCAACGCCGCCCAGCCCACAGGGTTACGAGACAGCCTTTAGTATCCCGAGTCGCTAGGTTCTGTCCGGTCGATCACGAGCGGAGCCAGATGGCCAGTGCGGCGAGCGTGACCGTGCCGACGAAGACGTACACGCGTTTGTCGTATCTGGTCGCGACGGCGCGGAAGTTTTTCAGCTTGTTGATCGCGCGCTCGACGACGTTGCGCTTCTTGTACCGCTCCTTGTCGAATCCAGGTGGCCGGCCGCCGGCGCTACCCCGCTTGCGGCGGTTGGCCGCCTGGTCGGCCTTCTCGGGGATGACGTGCGGGATCGCCCGCCGTCGCAGGTAGCGGCGGGTCCGACGATTGCTGTACGCCTTGTCGGCGCTGACGCTGTCGGGCGTGGTGCGAGGCCGGCCGGTCGTCAGGCGCGGAACCCGGATCTTGTCCATAACGGGCTCGAACTGGGTGCAGTCGGCGCACTGTCCCGGCGTGACGACCAGGGACAACGCCCGGCAGTGGCCTTCCGCGCTCAGGTGGATCTTGGTGGTGTGTCCGCCCCGGGACCGTCCGAGGGCCTCTCCGGCCGCACCACCGCCACCAGGCAGTTGAACAGTTCCATCCACATCCGAGCATTCCTGATCGCGTGCGCGGCGCCCCCTTTGAAGACCGGCGCCGTGCGACGGGCGCCGGCCGCGTGGTGGTGCGCGCGGACCGCGGTGGAGTCGACGGAGACGTCCCAGTCGATCCCACCGGCGGCATCCGCCTCCGCCTGGACCCGCTGGAGCAGGCGCTCCCACGTCCCGTCCGCCGACCAGCGGCGATGCCGCTCATGGACCGTCTTCCACGAACCGTAGCGCTCCGGAAGATCCCGCCACGGCACACCCGTCCGGGTCCGGTACAGGATGCCGTCGATGACCTGCCGATGGTCCCGCCACCTGCCACAACGCCCGTTACTCACCGGCAGCAGCGGCCGAAGCCTCTCCCACTGGCCATCAGTCAGATCACCCCTACTCCCCATAGTCGTATCAACGACTCAACTGATCGACAGGACACGGCCTAAGGGCACCCTGCTCACCCCGGCCCTGCACTGGGCTACCCGCCACGGCGCCCTCCCCGAGGACGTCGCGCTGCGCCTGGCCGTCTACGCGGCAGCGGAGAAACCCGTCTAGCTTGACCGGCCTGCTCGGGGCCGTACTACCGGTGCGCCGGGTGCCTTCGGCCACTCCGGTACCCGGTCGGTGGTGCGCCCGGAGGGGCCGGTGGGGTTGGTGCGGATCTGCTCGGCTGTTCTCCACGGGACAGCACCGTCACCAGGCGGTGGCGCGCTCCACGTCATCGGCGTACCGGCCGAGGGCCTGGCCGAGGTCGGCCCGACCGGCGGTGCCGGGTTCGGAGGTGTCGACGGCGTCCTGTGCGGCGCGGATCACGGCGTGGCGGCGGTAGTCGATCCGGTCGTCGTCCCCGCCGGTGCGGGAGACCAGCGCGGTGAGGATGCGCAGGGCATCGGGTTCCTGGGCGCTGCGGGCGGCCCGCTGGGCGACCCGGTCGGGGAACTCGATGCCGGGGTTGGCGTCGACGCTCCGCAGGGTGCGGTCCAACCACTGGCGCTGGTCGGTTCCTTCGGCAAAGGCGAAGTGGCCGGCGCCCGTGACGGCGTCCGCGAGGCCGGGGGCGCCATCGACGAGGTCCAGGACCAGGTCCCAAAGCTGGAAGCCGCGCTGGTGCAGGGGGAGGGGGCCGGCGGGGTCCTCATGGGGCAGGAAGCGGGCGATGTCGCCGAGGAGCGTCGAGACGGCGGCCGGGCCGCCGCTACCGGTGATCAGCTCGGTGAGGAAGTCGGGGCCGAAGGTGTCGGGGGAGCGCAGCAGGGTGGCGGCGAAGAGAGTGAACACCTTCTCGGGGGCGCCGGTGCGCAGGTAGTCCCTGGTCCGGTTGGGGTCGAGGTCGCCGAGCACGGCGTACTCGTCGTCGCCGAGGTGGCGCAGTACGCGCAGCCAGGTGTGGACCGGGGCGGTCGGCGCGGTGAGGTCGAGCAGGGCGGCCCGGTGGGCGGTGTACCAGGGCAGGGCGTGGCGGCGCAGCGGGGTGAGAGCCGCGCCGATGGCGGCCAGGGCCCGGTCGTCGCGCCCGTCGGTGACGAGCTCGGTTAGCAGGGTGTCGGCTTCGGCGGGCAGGTTGCCGGTGTCGGTCGCGCGGCGCACAGCCCACTGGAGGAAGGCGGTCAGGGCGAGGCCGCTGGAGGTGGCGGTCGCGGTGGTGTAGGGGCTGTCGGGCACCGAGACGGGTTCGGTCCAGGCCCGGACGGTGGCCGCCAGCCAGTTCACCGCGGTGCCCTCGTCCACGCCGGGGTCGGCGCCGAGCACCCAGGCCTGGCGCAGCAGGTGGATCAGGGTGTAGCGGGCGCGTTCGTCGATGTCGGGGTCGGTGCTGCCGTCGCCCGCGTCGAGCCGGACCTTGAGCGCCCAGGCGGCGGTGCACGCCGCGGTGAGGCGGTGCCCGTCGGTGTCCTGGGCTGCCTGCCAGGCGGTGTACAGGCTCTGCAGGTAGACCGTGCACAGGTCGAACGAGCTGAGCGCTGCGGTGACGGCTTCGACGTCGGCCGCCCAGGAGGCGGGGTCCGCGAAGACGGCGTCCTCCAGCGTCTTCAGGTCGGCGCGCTCGAAGTAGTGCCCCTGCGCGGGGGTACGGGCCGCGAGCTCGGCGGCGCCCGCGAGAACACCGCGCTCCTCGCAGCGGGCGATGAAGTCGGTCACGGTGCTCTCGCCGCGGTCGGGGTACGGCAGCATCTTGATCAGCGGCTCGGTGAGGGGCCGTGGCGGCCCGGTGAACTCGGCGAGCAGGTCCACCACCGGGCGCCACGGCACCATCACCGGGTCGGGCGCTACAGGGGAGAGGCAGTGGACGGTCCGCCAGACGGGCGGCAGCGCGGACTCCCACTCCAGCTCCGGCAGGTCGGCCTCGGCCTCGTCGTCCTCGCCGAGCAACTCGGCCAGCACCTTCGCGCCGCCTAGCATGGCGGTCAGCGTATGGGCGAGCGAGGTGTCGCCGGCCAGTTCGGCGCGGGCCGCCTGGAGTGCCTCCGGACCGGGCACCGGTCCGAAGCCCTCCGACAGGGCCGCTTCCAGATCGGCCCGGCCTGCTGGCGGGCAGGTACCGATGGCGACCTGGACGAACTCCCCGACGTCCGGCGTGAGGTAGGGCAGGGCGTGCAGGCGGGACAGCACCCCGAGGGCGGCCGTCCACCACACGCTGTCCACCGGCCCGGCACCGGCGACATCCACGAGGTGAACGGCGATCAGCCGCTCGCGCTCCCACCCGCCCAGATCCCTTGCCGTCCACGCGCCGGTCCGCACCGCCAGGGCGGTCCCGGCCTCGCTGAACTCGGTGCTGGCGAACTCCACGCAGGCCGCCGCGGCAAACCGGGCCCCCGTCAACTCCCGGCCCCCGGCCAGACTCGGCGCCCGCAGGTCGTCACTGAACTCCAGCTGCTCCCGCACGCCGTCGACCGCCAGGTGGGAGGCCAGAACGGCGGCGAGGCCGGTACGCACCCGCTGGGCCACGCTGGGCCCGCCCGTCCGGCCGGCTTGCAGCAGCTGGGCCAGCACGGTACGGATGTTCCAGGGATCAGCCGCGGAGCCGTCCAACCCGACGCACAGGGCCTTGACGGCCGCCTCCACCCACGCGGCGTCCCGGTGCTCGGGCAGGGTCTGCTGCGCCCAGTAGACCGCCATGGTCCTCACGGCGTCGGTGGCGTGCGCCTTGAGGGCGCCGATGACCAGGGACGCGCTGTGCCCGCCGAGGTGCCGGCACAGCAGGACGAGTTCGGCGGTGGCTCCGGGGCCGGTGCGCCAGATCGCCTCCAGGCGCTTGCCCTTGCCCAGCCAGTTCACCAGGCGGGCCGGGTCCTCGGCGGCGAGGCGCTCGAAGTAGGGCCGCGCCGGCCACCGGTCCTCCTCCGGCAGGAGCCGGACGTCCTTCAGACTCTCCAGCCACTCCCAGCCGGAGAACTCGCTGAACAGGTAGGGCGCGGCGGCGGGGTTGTGCAGGCTGTTGACCTTCCGGACCTGCTCGGGGGTCGGGGAGGTGACCTTGCCGAGCTCGACCCACTCGGGGGCCTGGTCGACGACGGTGGCGACGAGTTCCTGGATCAGGGCCAGGCAGTCGTGCAGCATCGCCACCGCCGTCACCGCGGTCGCCTCGTGGCCGGGGTGCACGACCTTGGAGCCGATGCCGTACTGCTTCGGCCAGTCCCGGAAGGCTTCCTGCTCCGCTTTGCCCGGCTCCCGGCCGGTCGCGTCTCGGACCACCCGGGTCAGCTGCATGACCCGCAGGGCACCCTGCTGGGCCTCCATCGCGCACAGCCGCGCGTAGGCCGCGCCGATCGCCTCCAGCCGCCGGTCGAGTAGCGCCTGACGGCGGAAATCCTCGTTGGAGCGAATCTTGTGGAGCTTGCGCAGCGCGACCGTCAGGGGGTGAGCGGCGACCAGCGTCTCGGGTACCGGGAGGCCGAGCCCGTCGACGGCGTCCAGCACCTCCTGGGTCGCGTCGAACGCCGACAGCGGCGGACGGTTGCCCTCCTTGGCCTTGGAACGGGCGCTGAGCAGCTTGACGACGGCCTTGCGGAGGGGACTGCCCTCCTCCACCTTGCGGGGGAACGTGGACAGGGAGTCCAAGGTCGCGATCAGACCGTCCAGGGGGGTAGCGGCCTTGAGTGAGCCATCCGTCTCGAAGACAGCCTTGAGAGACCTGGTGACCTCGGTCCGCGCCGCCTGCAGCGCCTCGAAGTCGTTCCCGCCGATCTCCATCAGCCGCTCGATCGCGATCCGGCACAGCGCTTGCGCGGTGACGTACGGCTCCCGGCGGCCCTCCGGCTCGCACAGCATGTCGCAGACGTCACGCATCAGACCCAGGGCGACCGCGCCCTCCTTCTTGGGCCCGAAGTCCTGCAGGCGCCGGGTGAAAGAAGAGCCCTCGACCAGCAGCGCCACGTCGTCCGCCGACGGCCTGGTCTGGTCGGCCTCGAAGATGTTCACGTGCGGCACCGTAGCGGCCGGGCGGGCGGGTGGCGATCGGTTTCGGGGGACAGCCGCATCCGGGTAACCAGGTCTGACAGTGTACTGGCCGGGCCTGCTGAGCTTCTGCGGCCAGTGAACGACTAGCTCTCCGCCATGCTGCGCCGCATCCACCTCCTCACCAAGCTGAGCACCTACGTGCGCACCGTGGGCCTGTCCCTCCACGGGCACGCCGGACATCTTTACCTGGCGGACCGTTACCTGCCGAGCGTCGCACCAAATCTGGATCTCCACCGGTGTCCCGTTCCCGCTGCGGCTGACCGCTCCGGCCGGACTCTTGCGGTCCTGGCGAAGGGCAAGGGCCTATCGGCTGCGCCGGGTGGTGACGAGCTGGCCGTCCTGGAGGCGGTGGTCGAGTTCGAGGCCGCTGTCGATCATCGCGAGGAAGTCGAGGTGCCGGTCCGCGGGGACGGTCGCCACCCGGCTGCGATCGCGGACGATGCGGATGGTCGGCCTGTCCCCGCGGGGGCGGGCGATGGTCACCGACCCGTCGGTGAGGTTCGGGACGAGCCGGGTCAGGGGAGTGGTGGCGGTGCCGCGGTCGATGAGTCGGTTGATCAGGTCGGCGGGGGTGCGGACGTATTCCAGGAGGTCCTGGATCTCGTACTCGCCGGCCCCGTACCGCTCGGTCCAGCCGTCGATGTGGTGCTGGGCGGTCCACTGCCGCAGCGCGTCGGAGCGGTGCCCGAGCAGTGCGGCGTCGCGGCCGAGGAGGTGGGCGATGCGCCGGGAGGTGACGCCGGCGGAGAGCAGCGTCAGGGCCTGCTCGGTGTCGACGCCGTGGCGGATGTGCCAGGCGGTGTGGGTGTTGAGCCGGGGCGCGGCCGGGGAGAGCAAGGGGTTGGTGTTGACGAGGTTGGTCAGCGCGCCGACGGTCCAGCTCAGGGCGTGTCCGAAGGCGGTGCTGATGTTGCGCACCGCCTGGTCCAGCGCCCAGACAGCGGGGACGCCGGGCTGCCAGGAAGCGGCGAGGTCGGGGATGGCTGCCCCGGAGATCCACTCGCGCAGCGCCGGCGCGATAGGAACGGTCATGGCGGTGCCGCGGACCTCCCTGGTCTTGAAGGCCCAGTGCGGGGTGACCTCCGGGCAGTTGTCGAGGAGGCGGTCGAAGGCCTGGTGCTCGGTGAGGAAGTCCAGGGTCTGCTGCAGCGGCCATTCCTGCGGTTCGACCGGAAGCCAGTCGGTGTCCTCGCCGTCCTCGTCGGCGTGCCGGTTGAGGGCCACGGCCAGTTGCCTGGCGAGCCAGTCCAGGTAGCGGGCGGATCCGAGGCTGGTGCCGGTGGCGGCCCAGCGGCCGGCCGCCTCGGGATCGGTGACCTGGAACTTCTCGGCGACCCGGTCCGCGAGGGCGTGCCACCGGGCCGGGCCGCCTCGACTTCCACGCCCTGCTGCGCACCGCCGAGGCCCGGCGCGCGGCCGGCATCCAGGTCTTCTACGTGGCGTGGGACGTCCTCGCCGTCCCGGGCCGGGACGTGCGGGGCGAGCCGCTCAGGGACCGGTGGGCGATGCTGGAGATCCTCCTCGGCGCCGCGGCCCCGCCGCTGGCGCTGTGCATGGCCACCACGTCGCGCGCCGAGGCGATGGCCTGGTACCGGGACCTGGAGGCCCTCGCGGTCGAGGGCCTCGTCGCGAAGGGCCTCGACACCGCCTACCGCCCCGGCCCGGGCACCGGGGCCTGGCAGAAAGTCCGGCACGTCCACACGGTGGACGCCGAACTGCTCGGAGTGACCGGCTCAGCGAGCCGCCCCGAAGCCCTGCTCGTGGCCCTGCCCGACGGCCGACGCACCATCACCTCGCCCCGCCTCACCCCCGCACAGGCCCGCCGGCTCGCCGACGACCTCCACGGCCGACTCCGCCCGGCCCAAGGCGGCGGGCCCGGCGCGGTGTGGGAGATCGACGGACCGACCCCGCTCGTCGAAGTGGTGGCCGGCACCGGACGACACGCCACCGTCCGCTACGTCCGCCTGCGCCCCGCGGAATGAGCGCGACGGTCAGTTCGGTGTCGGGGAAGGCGGCGGCGGGGTCGTTGGCGTGGGCCTGTTGCTGGGCCGCGCTCCAGGTCGAGGCCCGGCCGTCGGGAGCGCTCGTCCAACCATGCCGTGCTTCCCAGCAGCACCTGCGCCAGCAGGGTGTCGGAGGCTGGCGCTACGGTGCGGCGTCATGGGCGCTGAGGATCTGACCGCCGGTACCGATGCCGGCTGCGTCCCGCCGGAGCCGGCCGTGGCGGAGCAGGCCGGGCGGGGGCATAGGCCCGGGTACTGGCCGGACAGGGAAGGCGGGGAAAGGCGTTGGTGGTGCTGGCGGCCGCGTACGCCGCGACGGCCTGTGGAGGTGGCCGGTCTGCTGGGGGCCCAGGGTCGGACCGCAGAGGCGATCCAGACGGTCCGGGCCCGGACGGCCCTGGGGCATCGGTATGCGCCCGAGCACTACGCGGTCCCGCTCGCTCGACACGGCCACGCCCAGGGGGCCCTCGACCTCCTGCTTCCCCACGCAGGCGAGGACGGGCAGATCGGCGCCCCGGTCGACATCGCCCACGCGGCCGGCCGCGATAGACCAGCCGGCGGACTTGCCGGCCTGGCATGACCGGTTCCAGGAGCCGTACGCCTGCACGAAGGCCTGCGGAGAGGAAGAAGCCCTGGACCCAGAGAAGCGAAACAGGAGTGCGAATTGATTCTGCGAATTACCGCAGCAAACGGCATGGATCACTACCCGGAGCATCCGGAGGAAATCGCCGACCTCATCTCCGAGGCCTTCCGGTCGATCACGCCGAAGGAAATCTCTGCCGGCGTCTACTCCGTTGGCACCCAGGCCTGGCTCACTGTCAGTGAGCCAGGTGCCGAAAGCCCCACCGCATACCTTCGCGTCACGGCCGACGAGCGAAGCGGCTACGGAGCACTCAGCTGGTGGTCCAACGTGCACACCGGCGGGATGTACGACTTCTTCTGGCTCTCCGACAACCCCGACCCGTCCTATGCGGGACCCGAACTGATAGCGGATCCGTGCTCGGGCGAGGGCTACGAACCGGCCAGCGCCCTACCCCTGGAACAGGTCAGGGCCGCGATCGAGGAATACTGCGCATCCGACACCGGCGAACGCCCCACCTGCATCGACTGGGTAACCGGAGAATACAACGGTGCGCGCCACAACGGAACGCGATTCAACGAATGGGCCGACACCTTCCGCCGAGAATAAAGACGAAGCCCGAGCTGATTCGAACGGAAATCTCCTGAAGCGGCTCGGAATTGAGGCGGGTGGCCCGAACCTTGACGTGCAGCCACCCGCTTCACCTGCCCGCCGGTTCGAGCGGCTCAGCGGGCGAGGCTGACAGCCAGCTCCTCGTCGGGGCAGCCGGCGGCGAGGCGGTGCAGCGCGTCGGCCTCGGCCGGGTCTACACTCAGGCCCCAACGGGTCTTCACCACCACCCAGTCCGTCAGATAGGTGCAGCGGTAGGCCTCGGCCGGCGGCAGCCACTCCGCCGGGTCCTTGTCCGCCTTCGCGCGGTTGCTCTTCGCGGACACCGCGATCAGCGCCCGCGGCTCGGCCAAGTCGTTGGCATAGGCCTGCCGCTCGGCCGCGCTCCAGGTCGAGGCCCCGGAGTCCCAAGACTCTGCAAGCGGCACGACATGGTCGACGTCACTCAGGCTCGCGTCGTTCAGGACCAGGTCGTCGTAGCTTGACAGCCACTCGCCGCCGGTCAGCGCGCAGCCCGCACCGACCGCCGGCGCGGTGACCGCCTCCGCGATCAGCACCTCCTTACGGGTATCGCAGCCGTTCTTGTCCGCGTCGATCCAGTGCCGGAAAGCGGTGCGCACATACCCGGTCCGGTCCTCCGCGGCGACGGCCAGCGCGTCGATCGCCGCGCGCAGGGTGGTGGTGACCTCCGCACCCGCCGCGCGGTGCCGCGCGACAACCGGTGGATGGGCCTCGGCAGTACGGGAAGCGGCGGCGTCGGCCGGGACGGCGAGCAGCACGGCGGCCGCGGCGGTGGACAGGACGAGGGCGAGAGCGGGACGGACGCGCACGGGGCAGCACTCCACGGACGGGACGGGCGGACGACGCCCAAATCAACCCCCGCCGCCGGCGCCTGGTTGCGGCCGGCCGCCGCCCGTCACCCGCACGAGGTGCAGGACCGCAATCCTGCGACTCTCTCGGGCCTGCCGGATCAGGACCGCCCGGGGGCGCGGCTGCGGCCCCGGGCCGCGCCGCGACAGGGGTGCGCGGGGGCCTCGGGGCCGCAGGTCGGCCGGGCGCTGCTGCTCGCTGCGCCGCCGGCCGCCCGTCCCGGGGCCGTGTGGTTGGGCCCGGGACGGGAGACGTGGTGAGGGGCGGTCAGTTCCAGCCGCTGTCGCGGCGGGTGGGTGCGCAGTCGCCCCAGATGCTGTCCGGTCGTGACACAGCGGCCTCCTTGTGGTGGCGGATCGTGTGCACGCGACCGTAGACCCCGAACGGACCACCTGTCACCCGCTTTGCCCTAAATTGGCATGCTCGCGACCTTCGAGGTGCCCGGCCTGTTCACCGGGGGACGCGGCTGCGCCCGGCCCGCAGGTAGAGCGACCCGGGCCACTGGGCGGTCAGGCAGGCCAGACCGAGCTTCTTTCAGCGGGACTCAGGCTGGTGCAGCGGGCGGCGCCCGACGGCGGTGCCGGGCAGTAGCTGCTCGACGAGGGGCTGACGATCGGTCACCGAGCCAGTCCACCACGCCCGGGGCGGCGCGGCGCCCGGGCCGCGCTGCTCGGCGATGTTCCCCGAGGCCGCCATGAGACGGGTCCTCACAGCGTG
>NZ_BMRI01000043.1:0-44582 GCF_014648555.1 Kitasatospora griseola | reverse complement strand
GAACCGGGCCGTCGCCACCGGGCTGATAGCGACGCCGAGACGAAGTACCACTTCGCCCCGGACGGCGAGGTGCTGTCCGTCGCGGTCGGCAAGAGCGGGCAGGTACTGGCCAACGGCGAGCGGCTGACCCCCTCGCTGGCCGAGCGCCTGCGCCGGGAGCTGCCGCTGCTGGCGCACATGGTCACCTTCTACGAGCGGTTCGTGAAGTCGATCGCGAGGCCGTTACGGTCTGTGGTCGTCTCGTGGGGGTGTCGTCGACCTACGGCATCTGCCAAGGTGGCGGGCATGGATTGGCAGTCTGAGAGCCCGGGTCTCTGGGCGTTCCTGGAGTCACTGCACCGCGGCGAGATCCTTTCTGGCACCGTCGCGGCGATCGAGCGGTTCGGGGTCTTCGTGGCCTTGGACAACGGACCGGACCATCCCATGTTCCCCGGCGTCGGGTTTATCACGATCCCCGAACTGTCCTGGCGCCACATCGAAGCTCCGACCGACGTCGTGGAGCTCGGACAGCGCGTGTCATGCGAGTTCCTCCAATTCGACACTCACAATGCGGAGGCCAGGCTGTCGTTGCGTGCACTGTTGCGCGACCCCTTCCAGGCGTTCGCCGACGGCGCGGTGGTGGGGCAGAGGCTTCGCGGGACGGTCGTCAAGGTGCTCCCCTTCGGCGCTTTCGTTGACGTCGGAAACGGAGTCGTGGGCCTGGTGCCCTTCACAGAGGTCCGCGGCAGGCCCGCAGCCGGCCTGCCGGAGGTCTTTCAGGTGGGCGACGAGATGTCAGTCGTTGTTACGGACGTTGAGCGGCCACAGCGAAGGGTGTTCCTTTCCAGGCCGGAGGACGCCCGGCATGCCGGTGTCGTGCCGCTCAGGGGAACGCCCCACGGGGCGTCGGCTGGCCGCGATCAGCAGGAGATCTGCCGACCTGGAGCTGCTCGCTGACGCCCACGACGACACCACCGACCTGGAGCATGTGATCGCCGAGCGCTGGAACGAACTGGTCGTGCTGGCCGGCCGCTGGGAGGACCAGCCCGGCCACGACGACGAGGGCTGGCAGGCGGTCGAGACTTCCCGCGCGCCCTACCTGGGTCCCGGCATGGACTCCGGCCCGACCGTCCTCATCCAGCTGCGCCTCGGCGCGACCTGGACCGAGATCGCGGCCGGCTTCGAGGCGACGACCGAGCAGGTCCGGGCGGCCTTGCTGCGGCACTTTGCCGACACGATGCGCGCGGTACGAGCGCACCGGCAGCGACACCCAGGGCTTCCCGCCCGCCAAGTACGCCGTCGTCCTGGCCCTGCTCGACCTCGGTGACGACGAGACACCCGCCCTGCTGCTGCCGACGAGGCCCGGCAGTGAGCGGCGCCCGGGCCCTGATGCCCGACCAGGTCCTGGATCAAGCCGCCGAGTTGCTGCTGTCCGCCGCCGACGACGCCGTCCACGAGGGCCGCGACACCTGGCTGCCGGGACGCACCCGCAGCACCAGCAGCCCCGTCGTCCTGGACGACCCCGACCGACCCACCGTGCTGATCGAGACCTGGGCCGACCGACTGGAGTCCGTGAACTCGTACATCTCGCTGATGGGTCCGGCCGCCGGTCGCGCCTTCGCCGCCTGGCTGGCCGACGCCGCCCACCGGCACCGCTCCAACGCCGAGGCCGCGCACAGCACCTGGCCTCGGGACGCCCAGGCCCGCATGAACTGGGTGGAGCAGAACACCGACCAGCACGCCCTGGCCGCCGCCCGCACCCTGCTCTACTCACCGCCACCACCCGCCCGGCCGCGCCGAGACGATGGCCGAGCAACTGGAACACCTGCTCGCGGTGATGGCGCTGCCCGCCGTCTCGCTCGGCGTCATCCCGTTCACCGCGACCCGCACCATGTGGCCGGCGGGGACGTTCAACATCTTCGACGACGTCGAGGCCGGGGTGGAGCTGCTGTCCGCCCAGGTCACCGTCACCACGCCCACCGAGATCGGCCTCTACGCCCAGGCCTTCGACCGGCTGGGAAGCTTCGCCGTCCACGGCGCGCCGGCCAGGGCCCTGATCACCCGGGCCGCCGCCTCCCTGGAGTGAATCCCTGCAAACGCGTGCAAACGCCTTGAGGGTGCGGACCCCGCTCCCTACCGTCGAACTGCTGCCCGCTCCGACACCGGTGTCGCGGCGGCCATCATCAACGAGAGAGCGGAGACACCTGTGGCTGTCGAGCCCCCGACCCGGCCGCCCTCCGCAGCCTCCGCCCGGGCGCCGCAGCCCGACGCCGCGCGACGCCACCACGGACCACCGTCCGACGCGCACCGCGGTGCCCGGGGAACTGGAAGACGTGGTCGAGGCCGCCGGCGAACTCGCCGTCAGCGACGCGGTCGGCACTGCCGTGAAGACCGGCCGTCAGCCACAGGCACCGGCCATCGCCGAGCACGGAACCGCAGTGCGGGGCGTGCGGATCGGTGCCGGGAACGGGACCGGCGGCACCGGCATCCTGCCGTCCCTGATCGGGGCGCATCCCGCAGCCGAGTCCGAGCGAGGCCCGGTAGCGGCCCGTCGCGTCGCAACGGCCACCACGACGGCCACGGCTCGCCACGCACCGGCGCACCCCCCCCGCCCCGATGCGCCCGCAGTGCCCCTCTACTCCTCCCGGGTCCTGGGAGGGCACCATCGCAGCGACGACAAGGAGCTCGGTATGGACACGCACGGAGGCCAGGACGGCGGGGGATCGAGCGGCGGGGAAGGGGACGGGCACCCGGGCACTCCGTGGACACCTCCCGAGCCGCCGTCCCCCGACGGCTCGACTCCGCCCGGGGACGGGGGACACCGCAAGTGACGCTCGCACCCGAGCAGGAGGGCCGCCCCGCACCGGGGCGGTCCTTCCCCGTCGCCGACCAGTGGGCGCCGGCCTTCGACGCCGTCCCGCGGTCCCTGTTCCTGCCCGACCTGGTCTGGGCCCACGACATGGCCACCGGCACCAGCCGCCCCGTCGACCGGACCAGCGACGAGGCCGGCTGGCTGGAGGCCGCGGCCGCGGACATCCCGATCGTCACCCAGTGGGACGACGGCGCGCACCACGGCACCGCACCCGGCACGGTCCCCACCAGCTCCGCCTCGCAACCGTCCCTGGTCGCCTCGATGCTCGACCGGCTCCAGGCCGAGCCGGGGATGCGGGTGATCGAGCAAGGCACCGGCACCGGCTGGAACGCCGCCCTGCTCGCCCACCGCCTCGGCGACGCCAACGTCACCACCATCGAGATCGACCCGCAGGTCGCCGCCTACGCCCGCACCCGCCTGCACGCCGCCGGCTACCGCCCCCGCACTGTCTGCGGCGACGGCGTGCTCGGCCACCCGGACGGCGCCCCCTACGACCGCACCATCGCCACCTACGGCCTGCGCGACATCCCCCGCGCGTGGATCGAGCAGACCCGCCCCGGCGGCATGATCCTCGCCCCGTTCGGCACCCACTACTCCAACGCCGACGCCCTCGTCCGCCTCACCGTGAACACCGACGGCACCGCCACCGGCCCCTTCCTGCAACAGGTGGAGTTCATGAAGATGCGCTCCCAACGCCTCACCTGGCCCGCACCCCCACCCGCCGGCGGCACCGTCATCGAGACCACCACCGCCCACGCGCTGCCCCCGCACGGCAAGTTCGACCCGTTCCCCTTCGCCGCCGGCCTCAGGCTGAGGGACGTGACCCGCGCCGTCCAGGTCCACGACGACGGCGCCCGCACCCTGTGGCTGTACTCCCTCACCGTCCCGGCCTGGGCCGCCGGAACCTTTCGCGACGGCCATGACGTCCACCACGTCCGCCAGTACGGCGGCCGCCGCCTGTGGGACGACTTCGAACGGACCCTCACCTGGTGGCAGCGGGCGGGCGAGCCCGGTGTCGAGCGCCTCGGACTCACCGTCACCCCGACCGGCTGGCACGCCTGGCTCGACGACCCCGACCAGCCGATCTGACCGGCCCGCCTGCCCGCCCGGTCCGGTGCCAGGGCTGGTGTTGAAGGCCGGCCATTGGGTGTCTGGTTGCGGGCGGGCTGTCCGGGGTGCGCACCTACCAGGTCGACCAGACTCTCGAACCATCACCTGGACGAGCGGCTAGCCCTCCCCGACGGCTTCTCCCTGACCGCCTGCTGGGGCCGTCACCCGGCCGATTCCCGGGCCCGAGTGCACCTCGGCCGCGCCCCGGTTCGGCTCACTCCGGAGGGCGCCCGCCGCCTCGGGGCACCGCGTGTGGGCGAGAGCTGGATCGAGGCCCGGATCCCCATCGAGTCGATCGACCACGCCCACGAAACGCTCCTGCCCCGGGCGCCGAAATCGAGGTGCTGGCCCCTCACCGCCCTCCGCGACGGCCTCACCGAGACAGCGCGCACCTCAGCGGCCTGCTACGGCTGCCACCGGACGATTCGGCGGGGATCGCGGGCGCCGCCGGACTCCGCCGAGCGGGCGGCGGCAGGGCAACCCGGCAGCGAAACACCGGTGCAGCCGCTCGGGCCGGACGCCACAGGCCACAGTTCGCAGGTCGCAGTTCGGCAACGAGCGGCGGGATTGACGACGGGCAGGGTGTCGTGGATCTGGCAAGCCTGGGACTCTTGACTTGACGACCTGTCATGTCAGGCCGAGTCATGGGGGAAGCGGGATGTGGGGACCTGGCACGGTACTGGGCGGGCGCTACACGCTGGGCGAACGGCTGGGCAGTGGCGGCATGGGCGAGGTCTGGCGGGCCGAGGACGGGGTGCTGGGCCGAGCCGTCGCGATCAAGATGATGCATCCGGGGCTGGGCGACGAGCAGGACTTCATCGAGCGGTTCCGGCGCGAGGCCCGAATCCTGGCGACGGTGCGGCATCCGGGCATAGTCCAGGTGATCGACTACTGCGAGCCGGCCGAGACCACCGACGTCCGGGCGACGTACATCGTGATGGAGCTGATCGAGGGCCGCCCGCTGCACCGGGTGCTGGCGCAGGACGGACCGATGGTTCCGGCCCGGGCACTGGGGCTGGTCGCGCAGGTGCTGGACGCGTTGCACGCCGCGCACGCGCGGGACATCGTGCACCGGGACCTGAAGCCGTCGAACCTGATGGTGCGGGACGACGGCGGCGTGGTCGTCACGGACTTCGGGATCGCCCGGGCGTTGGCGGGCACCAGGCTGACGACCACCCACTCGGTGCTGGGCACGGCCCTGTACGCGGCGCCGGAGCAGGCCGGCGGCCAGGCCGTCACGCCCCGCTCCGACCTGTACTCGATCGGTGTGGTCTGTTTCGAACTGCTCACGGGACAGCCGCCCTTCACGGGTGAGACAGTGCTGGAGGTGGTGGTCAAGCATCTCCAGCAGCCGCCGCCGGGACTGGCCGAGGCATTCCCGGCGCCCGTGCGGGAGTTCGTCGCGCGGGCGCTCGCCAAGGACCCGGCGGACCGCTTCCCGGACGCGGCGGCGATGGCCGCGGCGGCACGCGCGGCCGCCGAACTCCCCGCCTCGGCAAGGGCGGTGGCGGCGGACACCCTGCTGGCCACTGTGCCGGACAGTCCGACGCCGAGCACCGTCCCGGCCACCCCTCAGGCGGACACCGGTATGCGGACCGAGGAGACTCCGCGTCCGGAAAGCCGGCGGCGCCGACTGCTGGTGCCGATCGTCGTACCGGTGGTGATCTCACTGGGCGCAGGCGGCGTGTTCCTGGTCCAGACCGCGCCGTGGAAGTCCGACACCGCGCAGGCGGGTTCCGGCCCGACCTCCGGAACCGGCGGTGGATCACCCCTCCCGGCGATGTCGACGTCGAGCAGCCCGCTCGGGTCCGCCCCGCCTTCCGCTTCCCTCTCCGCCTCTCCGCCAGCCTCAGACCCGCCCTCCCCCGGCCCGGAGCAGCAGACCTCGCCCGACCAGCCGGGCACCACCGGCACGCACCCGCCCCAGGGCGGCGGCACCGGTGGCGGAGGAGGCACCGGCAGCAGTGGCGGCCGTAACAGCGGTGGCGGTAACGGTGGCGGCAACCAGCAGCCCGGCGGCACCACCACCCCGCCGAACACGCCAACCGCCGGCACCGGCGGCACCGGCGGAACGAACTCCGGACCACCGGCAGGGTGCGGGGGCACCGGCTGGGGGTACCTGACCTCGGTGGGCAGCGGGCAGCGGCTCGGCCTGGCGACGAACACACTGGCGGGCGGCACGGCGGCGGTGATGGACCGCAACACCTCGTTCGGCTGGTACCGCTCCGGCCCGGACCCGGGCGGCTGGTACGCGCTGTACCCCTGCAACCTGAGCAAGCCGATCCTGGTCCAGAACGACACCGGGACGGCGGTCACCCTGCGCTCGGGATTCAACGTCCTGACCAACTGGTCGGTGGTCCCGGCACCTACGCAGGGCGCGTACTACCTCAAGGACTACATGGCCAGCCTCTGCCTGACCGACAACGGCTCCGGCAACGCGGCCACCATGGAGAACTGCACCCCGGGCAACATCGCCCAGCAATGGCGCATCCCCCCGGTAGGCTGACCGCTCCCGTCATCGTGCCGCCAACGGGCCTTTGCTTTCAGGCCGCCGATCGCAGCACGTACCGCACCCACCCGTATGCGGTACGCACCGCCGATGATGGCCGCAGGCGGGAACATGCTCGTCGACCTCCACGCCGCCCGCACGCACCGGATCACGGCACTCGCCTTCACCCGCGGTGCCTTCGAGGACGTGGACTACCAGCTCCGGCTTGCCGCAGCCGGTCTCGCGAACCAGATCCGCTTCGATCCGTGCATGGCCACCGACCACCACGACCATCTCGACGCCCGTGCACTCCTGCGCAAGAGCGCCCTGTCCGGCCAGGGCCTGGCCCGCTGCCGAACCTCCCACGGCACCCGCCTCTGGTACCTGTCGCGCTGGCATCCCTACCTCGCGCTCATCCGCACCCTGCGGGAGACCGTGCTTCCCACACGCCGAACACGTGGACTCCCCTGGAACCTGCGAATGGTGGCGCTGGCACGCGCCACCGTTGTCGCGGCCGCGTACACGATCACCCGTCTACGTCAGATCGTGGCGTTCCATGCCCGCGGCAGGGGTCGTCAGGCGCCACAGCTGCACAGCGACACGGCAGGCGGCACACAACTGAGCGGCACCCCGATCACCCCACCCGAGCAGTTCGGCGGCATCGGGCGGTGACACCAGAACCCGCCCGTACGCCCGGCCCGTACACGGGTCCGCCGCTACTGCGTCGGCCCGCTTCAGTAGCGCCGCATATCGCACCCGGGCGTAAGGATCACGCCCGGCCTCACGCACCACCTGGTAGCCCACCGGAGCCCAGTCCTTCAGGACGAGCTGGCTCTCCTCGTAGCACTCGCGCTGCAAAAGTGGCGACCAGGTCCTCGTCCTCCTCTTCCGGAGTCCCGCCAGGAAGGTTGAAGCGTCCGGCATCGTCCTGAACAACGACGGCACCGGTCTCGGCCTCGAACACCACCGCGTACACCTGACGAATCGGCATGCCCTGCGGCGGCGGCCACTGCTCCACCCACTCGACGGTCTCCTTCGTCAACACGAATTCCTCCTTCGGCCGCAGGATGCGACTTCCGCCCTTCCACACGAACGACGGCTTGTACGCGGGATTCAAGCACCCGCTCCAAGCCGGCGGCACCCGCGTCGGACGGCGGGACGCGTCCGGCTGTTCGGCGGCATCGAGGCATGAACGACAACGCATCCAGTAGGGCCGTCGCGGCAGGGAAGCGCTGCGGCTCCGGCTTTTCAACGGACCGCTCCTTTGTCACGAATGTGGAAGAGCCAAGTAGGTGAGCCGAGGTCTTCGGCTACTGTCTGCTCAGGTCTGGTCGCCGACGGGGAAGGCGTGCTGTGGCAATCGAACTCCCAAGCGAGGTAGTCGAGTTCCTGTCGTTCATCGGCATCAACTGGCCGACGGTGAACGAGGACAAGGTGCGTGAGTTCGGCGCGCACGTCCGGGAGTTCGCGCAGAACGTGGATTCGGTTCACCAGCAGTCGACGTCCACGGTGCAGCAACTCGGGCAGGCATACCAGGGCGCGTCCTACGAGGCGCTCCTCGCCAAGTGGGCTTCGCTGTCTGACAGCCACCTCAACGAACTGGTGCAGGCCTGCCACGTGGTCGCGGACGCGCTGGACATCGCTGCGGACGTGATCGTCGCGATGAAGGTCGAGACGATCGGCGAACTCGTCGTACTGGCCGCGGCGTTCATCGCCGACCAGGCCGCAGCGGTCGCCACCCTCGGCGCCGCCGAGGCCGCGGTGATCCTGATCGAGGAGGCCGCGAAGCGCCTGATCAACTACCTCGAGCAGCAGTTGGAGCAGTACATCATCGCGCAGGTGGTGGAGGCCGCGATCGGACCGCTGGTCGACACGGTGGCGAACGCCGTGCAGGGGCTGGTGTTCCAGGCCGCGGAGTCCGTACTCGGCGTGTCCGCCGACGGCGGCGGGGGAGGCTCCGGCTTCCAGATCGACCCGGACGCACTCGAGGAGCACGCCCGGATGATGCACGACCAGGCGGACGCCGTCGCAGGCCACGCGCAGATGTTCCAGTCCAAGATCGCGGGGGTGAGCTTCGAATGAGCAACCAGATCGTCAAAGCACTGGAGCACGGGGCGCAGAAACTCGGCAAGACCCTCGCCGAGGACGCCGGCAAGGCGTTGAAGAACTTCTACCGCAAGGCCGGCGACAACCTGAAGACCGTCGCGAAGAACACCCGGGAGATCGAGGCCAAGCACGCCAAGGACCTGGAGAAGATCTTCAAGGGCGACGGCAAGGGCGGCGTCCCGCACCCCCGCTCCGGCGGTGGCGGCAAGCGCGGAGCCGGCAGCAAGCCGCTGAACAACGGCAACCGCAAGGGACAGGGCGTCAACGGCAACGGCCGCTGCCAGACCGGCGGCGACCCGGTCGACGTCATCTCCGGCCAGATGATCACCTCGGCCACAGACCTGGAACTGCCCGGCCTGCTCCCGGTCGTACTGCGCCGCGCCTACGCCTCCGGCTACGTGGGCGGCCGGCTGTTAGGCCCGGGCTGGTCCTCGACGCTCGACCAGCGCGTCGAGATCGACGCGGACGGCGTCCACTACGCCGGCGACGACGCGCAGATCCTCCACTACCCGCTGCCCACCCACCCCGGCCAGACCGTCCACCCGCAGGCCGGCGCGCGCTGGCCGCTGACCTGGGACAGGGACAGCGGCGACTTCCTGATCGAGGACCAGGAACACGGCTGGACCAGGCACTTCCCCTCCGCCGCCGGACCCGGATCCGGCACGGCCTTCCGGGTCGGGGAGATCCGCCCGATCGTCGCGCTGAGCGACCGCAACGGCCACCGCATCGACTTCCTCCACGACGACGACACGCTCCACCCCGTCGAGGTCCGGCACTCCGGCGGCTACCACGTCGCCGTCGACACCGTGCACACCGCCGACGGGCCCCGGATCGAGGAACTGCGCCTGCTCGACGGCACCAACCACGGCCTCGGCACAACCGTCGTCGGCTTCCGGTACGACATGCGCGGCCGGCTCACCGACATCCTCAACTCCTCCGGCCAACCGCTGATCTACGACTGGGACGACCAGGACCGGATCACCACCTGGACCGACCGCAACGGCCACGGCTACACCTATGAGTACGGGCCCGACGGCCGCGTCGCCCACGGCCGCGGCCCGGACGGCGCCCTGGACGCCGACTTCGGCTACGACACCGCCGGCCGGCGCACCACCGTCACCGACAGCCTCGGCCACACCACCGAGTACCACTACGACGAGCACCACCACCTCACCGCCGTCGTCGACCCGCTCGGCCACGCCGTCCACGTCGACCACAACCCCCACGGACAACTGCTCGCCTACACCGACGCCCTGGGCAACACCAGCCGCAACACCCTCGACGAGCAGGGCGACGTGGTCCGCGTCGAACGGCCCGACGGCACCACCCTCGACGTCCGCTACAACCACCTGCACCTGCCCACCGACATCACCACCCCGGACGGCCTGACCTGGCACCAGAGCTACGACGAGCGGGGAAACCGCACCCAGGTCACCGACCGCGCCGGTGCCACCACCCGCTTCGGCTACGACGACGCCGGCCACCTGACCACCGTCACCAACACCGCCGGCGACACCACCCACGTCCGCTGCGACCCCTACGGCCTGATCGCCGAAGCCGTCGACCCGCTCGGCGGCCGCACCGCCTACACCCGCGACGCCTTCGGCCGCCCCACCGTCATCACCGACCCCCTCGGCAACACCACCCACTACCAGTGGAACACCGAAGGGCAACTCCTCAGCCGCACCCAGGTCGACGGCGCCACCGACACCTGGGAATACGACCCCGAGGGCAACCTCCTCACCCGCACCGACCCCCAGGGCGCCACCACCCGCATCGAGTACACCCACTTCCACCAGATCGCCGCCCGCACCGAACCCGACGGCACCCGCTACACCTTCACCCACGACACCGAACTGCGCCTCGTCGAGGTCACCCAGCCGCAGGGCCTGTCCTGGACCTACCAGCACGACCCGGCCGGCCGCCTGATCTCCGAGACCGACTTCGACGGCCGCGCCGTCGCCTACCGCTACGACCCGGCCGGCCGACTCACCGAGCGCTGCAACGCGCTCGGCCAGCACATCCGCTACACCCTCGACGCCCTCGGCCGCATCCGCACCAAGGACGCCGGCGGCGCCGTCACCGAGTACGCCTACGACCCGGCAGGGCGCCTGTCCTCGGCCCGCAACGACACCAGCGAGCTGACCCGCCGCCACGACCCGGTCGGCCGCATCCTCACCGAGACCGTCGACGGCCGCACCGTCGAATTCGACTACGACGAACTCGGCAACCTCACCACCCGGCGCACCCCGTCCGGCAGCCTCAACACCTGGACCTACGACGCGGTCGGCAACCCCACCCGACTCGTCGCCGACGGCCACAGCCTCTCCTTCGAACACGACGCCACCGGCCGGGAGACCACCCGCCACCTCGGCCCCGAACTCTCCCTCGCCTTCGCCTGGGACACCACCAACCGCCTCACCGCCCAGACCCTCACCGCCACAGCCGGCGGCCAACTGCTCGCCCGCGCCTACCAGTACCGCCCGGACGGCGCCCTCACCGCCCTCACCGACACCGAACCCGGCCGCCCCGCCGACACCACCCACTACGAACTCGACGCCGCCGGCCGCGTCACCACCGTCCACGCCGCCGACTGGACCGAGACCTACGCCTACGACCCGGCCGGCCACCTCACCGAAGCCTCTTGGCCCGCCCGCAACAGCACCCCCGCCCAGGACACCCGCGACTACCAGGGCTCCCTGCTGCACCGCGCCGGACGGATCGGCTACCACTACGACGAACAGGGCCGGATCACCGCCCGCCGCCACACCACGCTGTCCGGCCGCACCCGCACCTGGCACTACACCTGGGACGCCGAGGACCGCCTCACCGAGGTCGCCACCCCCGACGGCGACCGGTGGGCCTACCGCTACGACCCGCTCGGACGCCGGATCGGCAAGCAGCACCTGGTCGAGGCCGACGGGCAGTGGACACTGCGCGAGCACACCGAGTTCACCTGGTCCGGCCTGACCCTGATCGAGCAGACCGCCTACGGCCCGGACCTGCCCGGCCCCTACACACTCAGCTGGGACTACCGCGGCCTGCACCCGATCGCCCAGAGCGAGCGCATGGGCGACGGCACGGAGCAGGACGACGTCGACCGCCGGTTCTTCGCGATCGTCACCGACCTCGTCGGCACCCCCACCCACCTGATCGCACCCGACGGCACCACCGCCTGGCAGCAGCGCAGCACCCTGTGGGGCGTGCCGGTGTCCGTCGGCCGGCAGGCCACCGACACCCCGCTCCGTTTCCCGGGCCAGTACTACGACCCGGAATCGCGCCTGCACTACAACGTCTTCCGCTACTACGACCCGGTCGCGGCCCGCTACCTCAGCTCCGACCCGCTCGGCCTCGCGCCCGCCCCCGACGCGTACGGCTACGTCCCCAACCCGCTGCTGGCCTGCGACCCGCTCGGCCTTGCCCGCAACGCCCGGGGCCAATACGCACGCGACCCGAACGCCGCCCCGGTGACCCACAACCGCGACAGCGAATACCCGGACTACTACCGGCAGAGCACCCACGACCACATGATCAAGAACTGGACCGACGAAGGCATCGCACAAGGAACCCACAGTCCCGTCGACGCCTCCGGCAACCCGATCCCGCGCCACCAACTCACCTGGCGCGACAGCAGCGGCCAGGTCATTCCGCCCGGCGAACTCACCTACGAGCACGTCAACCCGGTCGTCAACCACTGGAACACCACCGGCTACAACAGCGACCGCGCGACCCGCAGGAACTACTACAACGACACCTCGAACCTGGAACCGATGACCAGGAGCCAGAACTCCAGCGGCGGGGCCAGGCTGGGCCAGACGTACCGTCAGGACGTCGGCCCGAACTATCGTTGCTCGTAGTGACACACCCGGCAGACCTGACACACCGACCGCACACGTGGAGATCTGACATGGACTTGGCCGCGACCCTCTCCGGCATGCCCGGAGCCAAGGCCCTCCCCGGCCTGCCGCAGGCCTGGCACTGGTCGCCCAACCCCCGCTTCCACTTCGCGGCGGCGCTGACCGACGATCAGCAGCACGTACTCCAGATCAACACCATGGGCACCTACGACGAGGAACTCGTCGGCGCCGCCCTCGCCTTCGCCCGCGAGCACACCGCGCGAATCACGGACGACCCGCGCCCGCTGATCCCGCTGACCGGATTCACCACCGGCTACCGGGACTTCGACACCGTCGCCGTGGCCTCCCCCGCCGCGCACACCTACCACGCCCGCGAGAACCAGAACCTCCACCAGGCCACCTACGCGGTCTTCCCCGGCTGGCACTACGAGTTCTCCGGCACCGAGACCGCCGAGGAAGCCCAATCCCAGGTCTCGCACCCGCAAGGCCTGCGCGTCACCAACCTCGACCGCGACCCGGTGCCGTTCCTGAAGATGTCCTACAAGAACACCACCACCCGCTCCCACAGCACCGGCAAGAGCCGCGCCCTCACCAAGCCCGACGTGCTCCTCCGCGAGCTCGAACTGCTGGACGGAGCCGAGGACAGCTTCGTGGAATTCGAGAACTTCCGGAACCAGGTCTACCGCGTCGAATGGGAGAAGACCTACATCCTGCACACCCAGGACACCCGCAGCGAACTCGACCGTCCGGCGATCCTGGCCTTCGCGCAGACCGCACTGACCACCTGACACACCGGGCGGCGATCGCACAGAGCCTGTGACGAGCTGCGGCCAGGCCGAGGGGCTGGTGCAGTCGAGCTGTCCCTGCCAGGCCGACCGGGACATGATCGGTCGGAGAGCCGTACGGGGCTGTACGCGGCCGGCGGGCAGGACTTCGAAGCCCCGGGGCCAGTTCCACTCCGGGGGTCGCCATGCAGGGAAGCCGGCCCGGTGCCGCAAGCACCGGGCCGGTGACGGTTCGTCCGGCGACGGTAGGTCAGACTGTGCCCATGAGTCCCGACCGCCGCCCGCTGGAACTGGCTTTCTCCGAGCCCGCCGTCGACCAGGTCCTCCCGGCCGCCGAGCAGGCGCGCCCGCTGCCCGCCGGGAGCTCGCCGTTCCTGGAGCCGGACCCGATCGTGCCCGGCCCGTCGGCCGCCCGGCGCTTGCTCGCCCCACAGGCCTGACCCCTGGACCAGCCGCCCGCAACGCGGCAATCGGCGCGTATCGAGCTCGACGACCAAACAGCCCCTGAACCCCGCCGGCGAGGCGGGGACTCCGCGGCCCTCAACGTCCCGCGTTGCGGCTGCCGTGCGCGGCCTGCCACTCGGCTGTCGCATCCGCGCCTCGACTGTCCACCTCCGGTTCCACGGCCATCGTCGCCGTCCTGGCCTTCGCCACCGCCCGCCCCAGGAGGAGCACGTGCCCGTACAGCCCCGTCCCGTCGCGTTCGAACGGGTCGCCCCGGTGGTCCCGGTCCGCGACCTGGCCTCCGCCCTGGCCCGCTACCGCCGCCTGGGGTTCACCGCCGATGCGTACGAGGACGGCCGCGGGTACGGCTTCGTCTCGCGCGGGGCGGTGGAGCTCCACCTGACCGAGTGGGCGGAGCACGACCCGCTGCGCACCGGCGCGGTGGTCTACCTGTACGTGTCGGACGCGGACGCGGTGCACACCGAGTGGACGGCGGCCGACCTGCCGGGGCGTCTGACCGATCCGGCCGACACCCCGTACGGGCTGCGCGAGTTCGGCTACGTTGACCCGGACGGCACCTTGCACCGCGTCGGCTCCCCGAGCCTGTCCGGAACCCCGGCTGCTGCCTGACTGCCGGGAGAGGAGGAGTCCCGTGTGCGGTTCCTCGGTCGGGACAAGGCCGACGACCGGCCTTGTCTCAGGCGTCGGCCCGCTCTGCGAGCTGACGCGGGATCAACCCGACAGCTGCTGACAGCGTGGAGCCGTTGCGCGGCCGGCGCTCATGATGCGCTGGTGCGGGCGGCCTGGGGGTGGCGCGCGCTTCCCTGCCGCGCCGCCTTGGGACCCGAGCCCGTCCCAGGGAGCAGGCACCCGGCCGCCCGTTCGACTGTGCAGCCGGACGGACGGGTACGAGGGCTGACCGCCAGCGCCCTGTCCGCGCCGATGCCCGCGCTGCTGGCGGGTGCCCCGATCGTGTCCGTCGGCCCGGTCCGCCGTACGGCCGTGGTGCGTCCGGCTCGGCGCCGGGCCCGGCACTGCTGCCGCCGCTGAACCTGCGCCCCGCGCGCGTGCGGGGCCCGGTGCGTGTTCGCTCCGGGCCCGGCGGCGAGGCCGGAGCCGGAGCTGGGAGACGGTTTCGACGGCCCGCTCGACGGCCTGCCGGGACCGGGCGGGCGACGTTTTGTGGGGCGGCCGGGCATCTGTGTCGGGCCCTGTGGGGCGGGCCCGGGCCGGTGGCGTGGGGCGTCGGAGTCGAGGAGGGGCTGATGCGGGGAGCACCGACCACGCTGCCGACCGCAGTGGGGCGTTGGGCTGGAACGGCGCGCCGCAGCGGTGGGAGCAAGCGCTGCTGCGGGCCGCGCGGCTTCTGGGGCCGTCGTGGGGGAGCGGGCAGCGGCCGGTGGTCCTGGCCGCCTTGGCCCTGACCGTGCACACGGCGTCGGTCGAACAGCAGCGCCCGCCGGCCGAGGTGCCGCTGGAAACGCTCCGGGACCTGCTCGCCGACCCGGCCCGGCTCCGCTCGCGGATCCGGGCCGCGCTCGCCGCCGACGGCATCGACCGGGCGGATCCGCTGTGGAGCATCGGGCACGGCCCGACCCGTGTTCAGGAAGCAGACCCGGACCTGGTCGACGCCCTGCTCGACATCGCCCCCGAGGCTGAGATCGACGGCCTGGCCGTGCTGCTCGCCGACCGCCTGGACGGCATGACCGAAGACCGGGAGCGGGCGCTGCCCGCCCCGCCCGGGCTGCTACCGCCGCTGCGGATCGAACTCGACGCCGACAGCGGCCACATCCAGCAGACCAGGACCTGGGTCGGCGGCTGGTTGGCCGACGCGATCCGCTGCCCGGCCTGCCAGGCCCCGTCCGGCGGCGCCCTGACTGTCGACGGACCCGCCGTCACCTACACCTGCCCGGCCAGACACACCAGCGCGGTGCGCACGCTCGCCGCCTCGGACGTCCGGACCGTGATGCACACGGCCATCCGGACGGACACCGACGCCGAGCCCACCCCCGGCACCGGCCTGCCCTACACCCGGCTGCGCGTGGCCGGCATCCTGCAGGTCCCGATGATCGCCCCGCAGGGCGCGCTGCTGGAGTGACCTACAGCCCGTGCAGCGCCCGTTCGCACTCGGGGCGCCGCACGTCGGCGTGCTCGAGCGGTTCCCGGGCCTGGGGGGAAGCGGCCGCTCGCCTGGGCCCGCGCCCCGGGCAGCCGTCGTCTCGCGCTGCTGCTGGGCTGTCACCACCCCCCTGTGACGCAATCCTGGCGGGCCGCCTGTACCTCGAGCACCTCGCGACGGCAAAAGTCCTCCCCGAGTGTCGGGCCCGGTTGCCACGCTGGGCGGATGAACGAGGGATCACCCGATCAGTGGCGGGCCGCGGCCGAACGGATCGATGCGCGGATCGACGAACTCCGGCCCGAGGCCAACCGTCACGTGATCGGCCAGCACGTGATCTCCCAGGTGCTGCTCAAGCGCTTCGCCGTCCCTTTCGGCAGCAACGGGTACAAGCTCGTGCCCTTCAACGTCGACCACCCGGACCGTCGGCACAAGATGGCGAGCCCGCGCGAGTGCGGCAAGGTCAAAAACTTCGCGTGCTTCGCCTCTGCGTCCCTGGAACAGGTGTGGGGCCGGCTCGAGACGCGAGTACCCGACGCCGCCCGCGCGGTGGACCGAGGCGACGTTTTCCAGCACGAGCAGCACGTGCAGACCCTGAAGGACCTCATCGCCCTGCACCTGGTTCGCTCGCTGAACTACCGTGACGTTCACAGCCGGATCTTCGCCAAGGTCTACACCGAGCACCGCACCGCACTGCTCACCGACCAGTCCGACCTGCTGCGCCTTGCGGTGCTGCAGCGCAGCGGACTCCATCTCGCCGGGCCGCAGGGCTTGGCCGCGGCGGCGGACCAGATCCTGAGCGGGCACCTGCAGAACTTCGAGAACGGTGCGGACTTCCGGGTGCGGATCGAGGAAACCTTCGCCAAGGCGAAGGAGATGATCAGCGGCGGCGGGCTGGAGATCCTGGTTCCCGAGGCCGGTGAGTTCCTCTTGGGCGACACCCCCGCGCTGGCGATTCAGCAGGGAGAGGGCCGGACCGTCTTCAACGTCGCGATCGGCGACTCCACCGCCATCGTGCTGCCCTTCGGCCCTCGCCACCTCCTGGTCGGGAGGACACCCCGCACCGGCATGAACACCGCCACGCCGCGGACTGTCGACTTCCTCAACCAGCTGCAGATCGAGGCCGCCCAGCAGCACGTCTACCTCCGGCCCCACCGCGGCCAGGACGCCGTCGTCCGCGACTACCTCAACCGGGGCGGCCGGCGCACCAGGGAGAGAAGCCCGGCCCGCGGTTGAAACCGCTGGCGGTGCCCGGCGGCCGAGCGCTATTGTCTGCCTCGGCAGAAGCGCCTGCCCGAGCCTGATCCGACGCCCCCACGCGGCGTCGTGAGCGGACGGCTAAGGGTCACCGACTCGCGCGAGAGCAGTTCCACCTTGGCTTCGACGAGCACGTCGTCATGACCTGGGCCGGGGCGTGGGGTACGGCCGAGGAAGAAGAACCATGACCAGGAACCGTGCCCGCAAGAACGTCGCCCGCGAGCGGATGGCAACCACCGGCGAGCCCTACACTGCCGCCCGCCGCAAGGCCGGACCGCCCGAGAACGGGCCCTACCCGCCCGGTACCCAGTGGACTTTTCACAATCTCCGCCACCCCAGCACGGCCTTCCGGATGCCGCTCCACTACCTGTGGGAGCCGGACGGCAGCTGGATCACCGACGAGTACACCACCGAGGACATCTCCGCCCGGCAGCTCTGGGACCAGTGGGTGAAGCAGGTCGGCGCCCGGCTGTCCGCCAAGAACGACCAGGCACGCCCCGGCGACGTCATCATCTCCTGGTACGTCACCGGCCAGGGCCGGCAGCACAGCGTTTTCGAAGGCCCGCCGTTCGAGCTTCCGACGCTCGCTGGCCACACCATCCCCGAGAACTTCCTGACCTTCTTCAGCACCCCCTGCACACCGAGACCGGCGAGCCGGTCAACTGGCTGCGCCTGCCAGTGCTCGACCGCTGCTGGAACCAGTTCCGCGGTGACAAGGGCGGCTTCGTCCAGGAGGTCCTCGGCTGGAAGCCCTCGGTGCTGCAGCCGACCATGAACGTGCACGACCTCGCCCGGATCGCCGGACTGCGGTAGCGGCCAACACTGCCGACCCGGTTGGCGCCGGGTCGGCGGTGCCGCAGCGCTTCGCCTATTGGTGTGAGCAAGCAGCGGCCGTCAGGGACGCAGTACACGGAGGCTGGCCCGGAGGCCGACGATCAGGCCCGCCACTCTTGAGCGACGGCCGCCCCGTGAGGAACTGACCTGGCGAGCGGCCTGCAGGATCGACGGGCGGATCACACCTTCCGTCCGGCCGGGAGCGGGCGGATCGTAGCGAAGCTCGCCCGGGCGCCCGCGGTTGATGCGGGTACCCGGGCGAGCTGGGGGAGGCAGACAGGGGTTGCCGTGTGCACGGGTTCGGAAACCCCCGTCGTACGTGCGGCAACCCCTGGGTCCTCAGTGATTAGGCCTGGTTGACGAGCTGGAACTTCTCGTTGGGCTGGTTGTTGCAGTCGAAGAGGATGATCGGGGTGTGGTTGTTCCAGACCGGGCCGGCGCCGGAGATGTTGAGGCAGCGTCCGCTGGCGGGGTTGCGCAGCTGGCCGTCAGTGGTCCACTCGAACTTCTCGTTGCCCGCCCCGGCGACGCAGTCGAAGAGGATGATCGGGGTGCCGTTGTCCCAGGTCGGTCCTGCGCCCGAGACGTTGAGGCAGCGGTTGCTGGAGTAGTTGTAGAGCTGCCCGTCAGCGGTGAGCTGGAACAGCTCGTTGTTCTCGCCGTTGCAGTCGAACAGGATGATCGGCGTGCTGTTCGGCCAGACCGGGCCGGCGCCGGAGATGTTGAGGCAGCGTCCGCTGGCCGGGTTCTTCAGCCGGCCGACCGGGTTGGGGATCTCGTTGTCGGCGACGAGCTGGAACTTTTCGTTGGGCTGGTTGTTGCAGTCGAACAGGATGATCGGGGTGCCGTTGTTCCACGGGCCGGCGCCGGAGATGTTGAGGCAGCGTCCGCTGGCGGGGTTGCGGAGCTGGCCGTCAGTGGTCCACTCGAACTTCTCGTTGCCCGCCCCGGCGACGCAGTCGAACAGGATGATCGGGGTGCCGTTGTTCCAGACCGGGCCGGCGCCGGAGACGTTCAGGCAGCGTCCGCTGGTCGGGTTGCGCAGCTGGCCGTCGGCGGTGATCTGGAACTTCTCGTTGTTCGCGCCGAGGGTGCAGTCCCAGGCGATGATCGGCGTGCTGTTCGCCCAGGGGCCGGCGCCGGACAGGTTGAGGCAGCGTCCGCTGGCGGGGTTGAGGATCTCGTACGACCGGCTGGTCTGTTGGGCGATCCAGGAAGCGAGGCCGTCGGTGCGCTCGGCGTAGGCGCCGGTGCGGGTCTCGGTGGCGTCGGTGCCGAGGCAGCCGCCCTGCCAGGAGCGGGACACGATACCCGCGAGGGCGGGCTTGCCGTTCTCGGTGCGCCACAGGGGTGCGCCGGCGTCGCCCTTGCAGATCAGGCCCGAGGCGGTGGGGGCGAGGTCGAAGCCGTTGGCGGCGACGGTGCCGGTGGTGGCGACGGGGGTGTGGAGCTTGCCCGGGGTCCAGTCGGTGGCGGTGCGCCCGTAGCCGGCGGTGGTCAGGGTGCCGCCACTCGCTGCCGCGGTCGCGGAGAGGGCGAGCGGCGCGATGTCCGTGATGGGCGTCTGCAGACGGGCCATCACCAGGTCGCGGTTGGCGTGGGGGGCCAGCTCGACGACCTTGGTCAGGTGTCCGCCGGTGGTGTTGAGGTCGGTGCGGCCGACGGTGGCGGTGGTGGCGGTCTTGGGCGCGCCGGCGGTGACGGTGCTGGGGTCGTCGGCGAAGCAGGACTTCGCGGTGAGGACCCACATCGGGTCGACGAGGGCGCCGGTGCAGGCGCGGCCCTGGTCGCCGATGGCGAGGCGGGCGGTGAACGCGGTGGCGGGGTCGGCGGGCTGTCCTGCGGGCGCCGTGGCGGTGGAGCCGGTGACGCGCAGTTCGAGCAGGACGGCGTGGGTGCTGGGGTCGAGTGTCTCGCCGATGCCCTTGGTGCCGTTGGCGGGGACGTCGGTGGTCTCGGTGGGCTTCTGGTCGGTGGACAGGCTCGCGCGCACCGAGCGGTTGTAGGTGGTGATGCGGTAGGCGTCGGGGATGGTGAAGGCGAGGTAGCCGCTGGCGCCGGGGGCGGCGAAGCAGATGGTGTCCTCGTCGTCCTCGATCGCGGTGCGGGCGAAGACCTTGATCTGGTAGCCGCTGGGCTGGGTGCAGTTGGCGAGGGTGATCCCGCCATCGCCGCGGGTGAGGGTGATGCCCTTGTCCGCCAGGATCTGGGCGGCGCCGGGGTAGGCGCCGTCCTCGACCGCGGAGGGGGCGCTCGTACCGGCAGGGGTGTCGGCGAGTGCGGGCGCGGTGGACGCCAGCCCGGTCAGCACGGTGGCGGCGAGGGCGGCTGACGCCACCATCGCACCAGAAACACGATATCTCACGTAAATCCCTTTGCTTCGCCTGGGGGTGGATTTTGCTCTTCGCATATTCGAGGGCAAATAGGGCATCTCGGTTGGAAATGACCTGGCGCCTCGTCAGTCGCAGACCCTAATGTATGGTCACCAACCACGTCGAGCTGGATAGTTGCAGGCCAGAGGGCTGATTGATTTCCGAAGGTCGCGTGACCTTCTATGAGCTCGACCCGGAGGTATCCAGGCCCTTCGCTGAAGGGCCTTTTTGTGCTGCCCGAATCAAGTCCCGTGGAGGGGTTTTCGTGAATTCGCTTGTGCGTAGAAAAATATTCAGGGGGAGGGGGGCCGTGGTGCGTTGGCTGTGCCGCGGGGTGCTGCCGCTGGCCCTGATGGTGCCGCTGGTCTCCGCGGCGCCGGTGTCGGCAGACACGGCCCCCACGGGCCCGACGCTGACCGACCGGGGACGGGTCCTGCAGGCCTGGAAGGACGGCGGCCTGTCGGTGCAGGCCGCCGCCGAAGAGGCCCTCGCGGGAGGCGACGACAAGATCGCCGCGTTCCTCGCGCAGGACGGCGAGTTGACCAAGGCCGAGGCCAAGGACAACGAGCAGGCGCTCCTGCAGATGGCCGTGACCGGCGGACCGGCGCTTCGCAAGGCCGCTGCTGCCGCGCTCGACAGCCACGACAGGACGGTCGTCGCCGCGTTCCTGGCGCAGGGCTGGAAGGCCCCGCTGGAGCAGGACCAGCGGGTGCTGGTGTCGCAGCTGGTCGAGACGGGCGGTCCGGCGACCAAGGCCGCCGGCCTCAAGGCGCTCGACGGTTCGATCGAGGACGTCCGCGCGTTCCTGAACCACAAGCAGGACGTGACGCGTGAGAGCGACGCGCGGGTCCGGGTCTCCCAGGTGGTGGAGACAGGTGGCCCGGCCACCAAGCAGGCCGGCATGCTGGCCATGGAGGGCACGCTCGACGACATCACCGACTTTCTGGCGGTCGGTCAGCACATCGCCGCCGCCCGGGACCGTGAGTACGCGGACGTCGCCCAGCTTGCCCAGCAGGCCAAGGAGACCAGCGACCAGGCGGAGCGGGAGAAGGACTCCGCGCTCGAAGCGGCCGACCAGGCCGTGACCGGAGCGCGGCTGGCCCGCGAGGCTGCGCAGAAGGCCAGGGACGAGGCCGCGGCCGCACAGGGCGACTCCGTCAAGGCCGCTGCCGCCGCGAAGCGCGCCGCCGAGGCAGGGCGCCAGGCCGCGGTGGCGGCGAAGGCCGCCATCACCGCCGCGCAGGCCGCGAACACCGCCTCGCGGCTGGCTGCGGCCGCCGCGCAGCAGGCGGCCTCTGCCGCGGCCGGCGCCGAGAAAGCGGCTGCCCGGGCGCTGGCCTCGGCCGCGGACGGGAAGGTCAACGAGGAGGCGGCGAAGGCCGCCGAAAATGCCGCCGGACGCTCCCAGTACGCCGCCGACGCCGCAGACCGCGCCGCAGGCGCGGCGACCGCGTCAGCGAAGGCCGCCCGCGCCGCTGCCGTTGCTGAGGCCGACTTCAAGTTCACCGGCCTGCTGGCGAGGCAGGCCGACGACTACGCCAACACCGCAGGAGTGCACTCGGAAGAGGCCAAGCAGGCGGCCGCGTCCGCGGAACGGCACGCCGCTGAGGCGGTCCGTTCGGCGAACAAGGCCGCTGCATTCGCCGACCAGTCGGCGACCGCGGCCCGCGAGGCCGGGGCCGCGGCCCGCTCTGCCGCCACTCATGCGGCGAACGCGGCCGAAGCCGCCCGCAACTCCGCCCTGCACGCGGGCAACGCCACCACCGCAGCCGGCCGCGCCACCGCGCACGCCAACAGCGCTGCTGTCGCTGCCAACGCTGCCACGGATGCGGTGAACAAGGCCATCGCCGTTCACCAGCTCGCCCTCGACAGCGAGAAGGAGGAACGCGAGGCCCGCAAGGCCACCGGCATCAACCAGGCCCGGGATCTCAAGGCCGTCTTCGACATCAGCCTCGCCGAAGCCGACAAGGCCAAGACCCAGGCACTCGAACTCGATCAGACCGCCGCCCAGCTTGCTACCCAGGCCGCCCAGCCCGGCAGCGACATCGCCACCGTCATCGCCAACGGCCGCAAGATGGCCGTCACGGCCCTCAAGACCCGCGGATCGTGGAGCAAGTCCGCCGCCGAGTATGCCCTCACCGGTTCCGACCAGGCCGTCATCGACTATGTGCGCTCCGCCTGGACGGCCTCCTCCCAACAGGACGAACTCCTCCAGGCCCAGCAGCTCGCCCAGGACAGCCAGTTCGTCACGGTACGCACCGCCGCCACCAACGTCCTCGCCACGGGCGATCCCGCACAGCTCCACACCTTCCTGACCACCGGCCGCCACCAGGTCGCCCTCAGCGACTACCGGGTCAAGGCTTCCCAGCTCATGGAGACCGGCGGACCGGCCCTCAAGGCCGCCGCTCAGGCCGCTCTCGAGGCCAACACCGCCGATGCCCTGACCGCCTTCCTGACCCGCGGCCAGTACACGGCCAAGGCCAGCGACGACCAGGTCAAGGTCTCCCAACTCCTGGAGACCGGCGGCGAAGGCGGCGGAGAGGAGGTCAAACTTGCCGCGGCCATCGCCATCGAGAGCCCCGGCCCCGCCAAGACCGACTTCCTCACCAGCGGCCGCTACAAGGCCAAGCAGCAGGACGATCTGACCCGGTCCCACGAAGCGACCATCACCAACACCATCGCCTCCGCTTCCCAGGCCGCCGCCCTCGCCCAGCAGAACGCCGCCCTCGCGGGCAAGGCCGCAGCCGACGCCAACAACGCCAGCGCCCAGGCCCAGCAAGCCGCCGCCCAAGCCCAAGCCGCCGCAGCTGACGCCGCCCGGTACGCCAACGACGCCAAGACCTCCGCGGGCCAGGCGGACGCCTCAGCCGCCCAGGCACGCACTTCGGCCGCCACCGCGCGCAATGCCGCTGTCCAGGCCCACGCGAGCGCCGTCGATGCCCAGGCCTCCGCCCTGCGCGCAGCCGGCAGTGCCACCGCAGCCCGGGGCTCCGCCGACATCGCCTACGCCGCCGTCGCACGCGCCCGCCAGTCCGCGGAGAACGCGCATGAGTCCTCGGACCGCGCCGCAGCGATCAGCGACGCCGCGCAGAAGCAGGCCATCGCCGAAGCCGACCGCGCCGCGCAGGAGGAGGAGGCGTTCTGGACCTACCTGAAGTTGCGCCAGCAGGCAGAGGAGAGCGGCGTCGACTGGAACGACGTCTTCAACGGGCTCCTGGCCTTCCAGAAGTACTTCGGCACCAGCCTCAACCCGGCGGACTACACCAGCTACGACCGCTTCGCCGACATGATGCACACCAAGCTCGACATCATCGGGCTGATACCGGGGTACGGTGAGGCCGCCGACTTCATCAACTGTATGTGGACCGGCGGCGAGTACCTGGCCGACTACGCCAGTGGCGTGGACTTCGGCCTGTCCTGCTTCAGCATGATCCCGATCGCCGGCTGGGCCAGCGCAGGCGCCAAGTTCGTCAAGAAGTTCGGCAAGCAGGCCCTCGACGGCGTCGAAGCCGCCTGGAACTGGATGACCGGCGTCAAGAAGGCGGCGACGGCGGTCGCCAAGACCTGCGCCCGCAACAGCTTCCCGGCCGGAACCCTCGTCCTCATGGACGACGGCACCACCAAACCCATCGAACAAATCCAGGCCGGCGACACCGTCCAAGCAGCCGACCCACAGACCGGCGAAAGCGGACCACGCCGGGTCGAAGCGACCATCTACACCCCCGACGACCTCGACTTCACCGAACTCACCGTCGCGAGCCCGGACAAGGGCCAGCAGGGCACGGTCACCGCCACCGACCACCACCCCTTCTGGGTCCAGAACACCACCCAGTGGACCTACGCCGCTGATATCCGCGTCGGCGACACCCTGCGCACCGACACCGGCGCCACCGCCCAGGTCGCGTCCATCCGGCACTGGACCGCTCTCCAGCCCGCCTACAACCTCACCGTCGCCGATCTCCACACGTACTACGTGCTGGCTGGCACCACCCCCCTCCTCACCCACAACATCAACTGCGCGGAAGTATTTCCGGCAGTCAAAAAGGCTCTCGAAGCCCTCGGAAATAAAACCCTCGTGGTGTGGCAGAAGACTCAGCCTACCCGAGGATACGTTCTGGAGGCCGGGGCCAAGGGTGAAAGGAAAGCAACTCGCGCACTCGTAAGCGGAAACGAAGAAACAAAGGCTGCAATCAACAAATACTTCAAGGAAGAACTGGGCTACGCCGGGAATCTCAGCATAACCGCCGACGTCGAGACGAAACTCGCATGGGACATGAGGAACAAGGGCATCCATGAAATGGAGATCGTCATCAACAGGTCGGTCTGCGGAGGATACAATCCGGATGGGAGTCCCCAAGTAGGGTGCCTGAACGTGATACCGGACATCCTGCCCGCAGGCTACCAGCTTGTCGTCTGGTACCTGGACGAAAAGGGGGACGGAAGCTTGGTGGATAGGCCCACGGTAATCAAGGGGCGCGGAAAGCCGAAGAAATAGGCGCGCCGACAGGCGGGTCGCAGGTCGACCCGGAAATACCAATTCTTGTTGAAGGCCGCGCAATTGAGACGCGGCGTGGGAATTTGAATCAATGAACTGGGTTCGAAACGGGCCCACTGGATTCTTGCGTGCGGTGCCCGGATTGATCGCAGCCGGGCACCGCACATGGCCCGCGCCTCGACAGATAAAGCACTGAGGCGGAGAGTCGATCAATTCGGGTGACTGATAGTCTACGAGGGCTCCGGTGGCTGTAGTACCGCAGGAGACTGCGTCCGAGGTGACCGACGGGATAGCTGTCGGGGGCACACCGAACGTAGCGGAAATCGTTCACAGGGGTTGGTATGGGCTGGTGGGACAGAGCGCCGGGGGAACGGGAGCAGTGGGTGCTCGACCCGCTGGCGGGAGTGGGGCCGCTGCGCTTCGGGATGGACCCGGCGCAGGTGCGGGAGGCCCTGGAGAAGGCGGGCGTCCGGCCCGAGCTGACGTGGCAGACGGGAGACGTCCGGGAGTACTACCAGGAGCCGGGGCTGACCGCTTTCTACGCGCCGGGACCGCGGCTGGTCGCGGTACTGATCGACGCGACGGGCGGGCCGTTGCTGCGGCTGAGGGACGTCGAACTGGTCGCCCGGGTGCCCTCCGAGGCCCGTGCCGACATCCACCGCCTCGCCATCCTCGACGGGGCCGAGGTACGGACGAACCGCCACGGGGAGCCGGAGGTGCCGGCCTGGGGGCTGTCCGTACGGGCGGAACAGGAGTGGGGGCACTCGTCCACGGGACATAGGCAGCGCCGCGACAACATGATCACCGGTGTCCTGGCCACCGGCTCCGAACTGGCCGAGGCCCCCTGGAACACCGAGCCGGTCGCCGAGGCGACCCGCCCGTCGCACGGCCGACGGACGCCCCCAGGCCCTGGGCCGGTGACGGCCGATCAGGACCGGCCGCGCTGGGCGTGCACGCCGCTGCGGGGCGTCGGTCCGCTGCGGTTCGGGATGAACCCGCGGCAGGTGGCCGCCGCGCTGGGCGGCGAGGAGCCCGTCGAACGCGAGGGCCATCACCCATTCCTGCCGGGCGGGGGCCGCGACCCCGAGAAGTGGGAGCTGGACGATGAACACTACGACCATGCCGGCGTGAGCGCGCACTACTGGGAGGGCGCGCACGGCCCCGAACTGGGCGCAGTGAGCATCCACGGCCGCACCGGCCCGCAGGTCCTCCTCGACGGCGTCGAACTGGTCGGCCGCCGGCCCTCCGTCGTCGAGGCGGAACTCTTCCGGTACGCCGAGGACCATCCGCTGGAAGTCCTCTACACCCCGTACGGGAACGTGGGCTCGGCCGAGCTCAACGTGTGGGTGCGAGCCGAGCGGGACGGGGACAGCACGATCACCGGGGCCCTGTTCTGCATCGAGCAGTGGGAGTACAGCGACAACTGACGCTGAGCTCTTGGGGAGGCAGCCGCCGATCGGGCGGCGACCCGACGAGGCGGTGTAGCGGCGACCGGTCCCGGTGTCTCCCGTAGTTGCTGAGCCCGACTCGGGCGCTGGGCCAGGCCGTGTCCCGGGTGCTGACCGGAGACCGCGACACCCACCCCGACCCCTATCTCGAACTGCTGCGCCTGGGTGTGGAGCACGAGGACATCGAGGCCGAGGGCCTGGAGGTCACGCTGGTGGTGCCCGGCGCCCTGGTCACCGGCACCGTGATCTCGCCCGAGGCGCGGCGGAAGCTGTTCCTGGACGAGCTGGACGACTACGACCTCGCCCGCGCGGTCCGCACCGCCCACGGTCGGATCGCCGACGACGCCGACGAGGGCAAGAAGCGGCCGCCGGGCCGCCGGCACCTGCACCTGCGGGACGTCACCGTCCGGGACGGCCGCGCCGTCCACACCCTGCCGTCCTGGCGCGGCCCCCTCGCCGCCGTCTCCGGATGGACCCTCGGCCGCCCCGCCAAGGACTGACCAGCAAGGGCCGAGCCCACCGTCCCGGTGCGGGTGTGCGCGGCGCTGACCCGCGCCGACGGCGAGGTGCGTCTGATCCGCCGTCGCCGGCCGGGCGGCGCACAGCACTCGCGATCCGGCGGCCTGGTCGATGGTGGCGAACAGCAGGTCGTCAGGGCCGGGGAGGGTTCTCCCGGGATTGTTGGTAGCAGGCCGCCGCTCCCCAGGCCGTCTGCGTCACGGACGGGCAGGCCCCGTCCGTGACGCAGACGATGGCAGGCCTGCTATCGGTGGCTGCCCCGTCGGCGAAGTTCCCAGATCACCACGGCGGCGCCCACCTCGGTTGCTGCTTCGAGCATCAGCATCCAGACGGGCGGGACCGTGCCGGTGGCGGCGTGCCCGACGGCCAGGGCGGCCGCCTTCACCATCACCTCCTCCACGGCCCGCTCGCCCCCGGCCCGCCACGCCGCCGTCCACGGGCTTCCGAGGGCGCGCCGCACGAAGGTCGTCCAGCCGCCGACCACCACCGCGGCTCCGATCAGGACGACTACCCCGCCGACACCCGCGCCCTGCGCTTCGTGGGCGCCGACCGCCGTCGCGGCCACCCATGCGACCATCTGTACTGCCGCCCGAATGTTCATGCCTGAACTCCGTTTTGCTCCGGGAGCGGGCATGTGCCGCTCCTCACCCCTTCCGGGGGCTCGGAGCGGCGGAGACAGGAAGCGGTGAAAATCCAGGAGTTCGTCTTCGGTCGGGCCATGCGGTTCCTCCAGCACAAGGCGCTGTGCCCGCGCCCTGTGCGCGGCGGGAGGGACGATGCAGGGCCCGCGTACCTAACGCCGCGTCCTGCCGGAGGGCGGGACGCAGGCCGACGGGACGTCACCGGGCGGTGGCCCGAAGCGGACTGTCTCTGCCGGTAGCGGTCGGCCGGTGACACCTCTGCCCGGATGCCGGTGGGCACCTCCGTCACCGCCCGCGTGGGCGGGCCGCTGGACGGTCAGCTGGTCGACGTCACCGGCTGGGACGCCGAGATGCTGGAGTGCGGGGCCGCGCTGATGACCGGCCGAGGCCACTACGGTGCCGGAGGCCGCGCACACCATGACCGGCGACCCGCTCCGGTGGGACTGGCGGGCGACACGTCGCAGCCCTCACAGCCCACGCAGCGCCCGCTCGCACTTCGGGCACCGCACATCGGTGAACTCGGGCGGGTGCCAGGGCTGTCCGGGGGCGGTGCGCTCGTAGTGGGCGTGCTCCATCGGCGCGGTGTCCTGCCCGCACAGTGTGATGGGCAGTGGGTCCTCGGGGACGTCCGGGTCGGATCCAGCGGCGTGTACGGCGACCACGACCGGCTCGTCGCCGCCCGGTCCGGCCTGCTGGGCGGCCCGGACTTCGAACAGCACGATGATCGCCATGGTGTCGAGCGTCGCCCCGCCGGCCGCGGGCGGCCACCGGGAGCTCCGTCCGGTCAACTGCGGTGCTTCCTGTCGGTCGCATGCCGCGAAAAGCTGATGATGCTGTCCGAGGCTCCGGGTAGCGTGGCGGTGCTATCAGCTCACAACGACGTGAGGTAGGGCCGCGGTTGAACGAGATCGCATCTGTTGATGTCCACCAGTCGAAGATCGCTGCCTTCCTGCGGTCGCTGGACCCGGCGGTGCTGTCGGCCCTGCAGATCGGCGAAGCAGAGATCATCGCCATTGACCTGATTGTGTCGGGCTGCAGCACGATGACCGAAATCGGGGATTCCCGGCACTGGTCCGAGCGGCTCGAGAGCTTCTTCTCGCAGATACCTGAGGAGAAACTCGAAACCCTCGCGCGATACGTCGTCGAGGGGAACCTCGAAGAACTTCTCGCGGAGATTCACCGCAGGGCTACGAGCGGCATGTACAGCATGTTCGTCTTGCGGCTGCTGGGGGCGGCCCGGTACCGCGCGATGCTGACCGCGGCGAAGCAGGACGGCGCGGTCGTGAGCCTCGTACTCCGGCGACTCATCCGGTCGGTCATGCCGTTCGCGGTGGCGTGGGGTGACGCTGTGGGGCTGATGTCCAAGGCCCAGGTGAAGGCCGCTACCCAGCTCGACACCAGGATATTGCTCAACGCCGTGCAACTCGTGGTCGACGTCGACGCGTTCTTTGGCGAGAAGGTTCTGACCGGACTGCCGATGCAGGAGACGTCCGCGACGACGGACGACTTGGAGATCTGGGACCCCCGGGCGGCGCCGCAGTTCACGCAGACGTTCCGCGCCTTGATCTCGGACGCGACCGTCAAGCGGGTTGAGCGCGCCAACTCTGGGCTGGTCAAGAAGATCAGGGGAGCACGGCACGCCCTCCAGTACTCCGAAGACGGTATTTCCCAGGCGGCGAACTCGCTCATCGAGCTGATCGACCGGATCCTGCGGGAGGCGTTCCCACAGGAGACCTCCCTTGCGTGGGTGCACGCGAACTTCGACGACTTCGACGGCCTTACTCACATTGAAAAAGGCGTTGAGAAGCCGACCAAGCTTGCCGAAGCGCTCTGCTTCGTCTACGGAGGCGGTCCGCGCCCGGAGCCGATCGCGGTCAACGGCGTCGAGCAGGCCGGCAGCGTGGTCCACGAGATGATCGCGCGCGTCATCGTCACCGCCCGGAACCACCTGCAGAAGATGAAACACGCCGACGCCGGCACACAGGAGGAGCGCGAGCAGCTGCTGCGCATCCTGGCAGCCGTCGAGGGAGCCCTCATGATCGGTCTCGTCCTGGGCGGCGTGAAAGCCGATCCTGAACCAGCGTAGAAGCTGCGGGGACGGCTCGGCCGCGGCGCAAACCTCCGCCGCGCTGTTCCGCGGGCCGCCCACTGTTGAGGTGGTGGGCGGTCGTGGGGGGTTGAGGTCGAGTGCTGCCCGGCGCCGCTCGTACGGCCGCCCGGTCAGGTCCTCCTTGCCGTCGTCCATCGTTCCTGCCGGGTGCCCCAGGGCCCGAGTCCAGCGTTGTGCCGGGCGCCGGCGGCACTGCCGGTGCCGCCTTGGAGCGGGACGGCGGCTCTCGTGAGGTCAGCGTCTGCTGCTCGGTCGGCTGTTACTGGTCGCAGGTGTTGAGCATTTCGGTGAGGGCCTGCTTCTCGGTGGCGGTGACGTTGAGCCGGTAGTGGCTCTTCACTTCGATCCATGCCCGGGAGTAGGTGCACCAGTACGAGTGCAGCGGGGGCTTCCAGGCGTCGGGGCCCTTGTCGGCCTTGGACCGGTTGCTGACCGCGGAGACGGCGACCAGCTGGGGCTCGGAGAGGTCGTTGGCGAAGGCCTTGCGGGTCTTGGTGTCCCACAGGTCTGCTCCGGACCGCCAGGCGTTGGCGAGGGGGACGACGTGTTATCCGTACCTGTTTCTGAGCGTCATCGACATCAGCAACAGGCGTGTCCCGGCCCGTGTCCCTCCTGTCAGCGCCGCGTTATCCGGTACAGCGGCGTGTGCCGCTGACAGCGACGGGACAGAGGAGAGGCCTTGGCGACCAGTCAGCGGGTGAGGCTCGGCGAAGGGTCGACGTGGACTGTCCTCGCGGACGACTTCAGCGTTGCAGGGCCGGTCGAGCAGTACCTGGAGTACCTGCGCGCGGCCGACTGCTCACCCAACACGATCAAGACCTACGCCGGCTGTGGCACATATTTCGTGACAGTCACGGAGGTGGGGCAGCAGAAGTGAATCAAAGGGTCGTCCGGGCCGTCGGTTCGGAGCCCCCGGGCTGCTCAGTCCTCCGCGCTGGGTACCTGTGTACCGTCCATCGGGTGAATCGTCATCTTGCTGATGCGCCTGACGGGCTCTCCCGACGGGCTCGATCCTTCGTTGCTGTACACGGCCTCCGGGTCGAACGTCTGGGGGTCGAGGAGTATCGGAGCCGCTGGGTGGAGCACGGGATCCCGGCAGCAGAAGTCGACCGGGTCGTGGCCTTCGATGAGCGTTGGGGCGGTTTGGTGCTTCCGCCGGCGCCGATGTATGACGGCGGGCCGAGGATCTTCCGCCCGGACACGCCGGAGGGGACGCCGACGGGTGGGTGGTGGTTCGAGGCCGGAGACCAGCGGACCGCGGTGCCCTTCTCCTTCATGATCGGTCCCCGAGGCGAGTTCGGAATCCACGCCGAGCGATGGGTGCCGCTGCACGCGAGCGTCGAAGGATGGGTCGAGTCAGTCGCACTCGCTCATCACGCGGCGGTGTGGGCGAAGCAGATCACCAAGGTCACCGGGGAGGACGTCGACGCTCTTCAACTCGGGCTCTACGAACCGGTTCCGGAGGTGAAAGCACTGGCCGACGGGTGGTGGCGAGGCACAGACTCACTGATTGCGGTCTACACGGGCGAGGCCGAGTGCTTCGCCAAGCCTGGATACCGGACTGCCGTCATCTACTCCGGCCTCGATAAGTGGGGCCTGCACGGGTGAGCCGTTGCGATCGCGCCATCTGGGACTGTTGCCGCATTCTGTGACCGGATGATGAGGGGCAGTCACTTTCGATCATTACTTCAGGGGGTCTCCGCAGAACTGCAAGCGTTGGCTGAGTGGGGGATGCATGCGAGATCCGGAGTTTGGTCTGGCCCGAGGTCGAAGACCTGGTGGTGGAGCAGATCCGGACAGATGAGAACGTGGTCCGAGTCGATGCTCACAGCCGGCGCCCGGCAGCGGAGTGCCCGAGCTGCGGGGCGATGGGCGGGAGGGTGCACAGTACGTACCGGCGACGCCTGGCTGATCGACCGCTCGGCGGCCGACTCGTCGTCCTGACCCTGCGGGTCCGTCGGTTCTTCTGCGATCACGGTGGGTGTAGCCGACGGACGTTCGCCGAGCAGGTCCAGCGCCTGACGGAGCGCCACGGCCGGGCCACTGAGGCGGCTGTCCGGATGCTGAAGGCAGTGGGACTCGCCGTCGGCGGGCGGGCCGGCAGCCGCCTCGCGCCCTACCTTGGTCTCCGGGCCAGCCGGGGGACGATCCTGCGCCAGGTCCGACGGTTGCCCGACCCACCTGCCTCCGCCGTGAGGGTGCTCGGTGTCGACGAGTTCGCGTTCCGCAAGGGCCACACCTACGGCACGGTGCTCATCGACGTCGAGACCCACCGGCCCATCGACCTGCTGCCCGACCGCGCCGCAGACACCCTGGCGGCCTGGCTGGCCGAACATCCAGGCGTCGAGATCGTCTGCCGGGACCGCTCCAGCGCCTTCAGCGAGGCCACACGGCGGGCGGCTCCCGAGGCGATCCAGGTCGCGGACCGCTGGCACCTGCTCCACAGCCTGACGCGCGCAGTCGAACGCACCGCCCACGCCCACCGCGCCTGCCTGCTCAAGGACGCTGACCGAACAGCCCCCGACATGATCCTGGCCCTGATCGAACCGGTCCCACCCGCAGACGACCCGCCGGACAGCCAGATCATCGCCCGGGTCCGGCAACGACACAAAGACGTCCACGACAGGCTCAACCGCGGCGACAGCCTCAGTGCCATCAGCCGGGAGCTCCAGCTCGACCGCAAGACCGTACGACGCTACGCGACCAGCGACCTCGACGACCTCGTGGCCTCCGCGCGGGATCGGAGGCCCGAACTCCTCGCCCGGTTCAAGTCCTACATTCAGCAGCGATACCGCACCGGCGGCACCAACGCCGCCCAGCTCTATCGGGAGATCCACGAGCGCGGCTACCGCGGCAGCAAGGTCGTGGTGCGCAGATACGTCGCGACCCTGCGGGCCGGAACCGCCGTCGAAGAACCTCGTCCGATCCCGCGACCACGCCGGATCGCGGCCTGGATCATGCGTCGCCCCGACTCCCTGACCGCAGGCGAGCGCACGCAACTCGACCAGGTCCTGGACGCCTGCCCAGACCTTGCCGTGGCCGCCGAGCTGGCACGCGACTTCGCCGCCATCACCCGTGAACGACGCGGCACTGAGCTGCCGACCTGGATGGACCGGGCCCTGACCAACGGCCCGCAACCGATCCAGTCCTTCGCTGCCTTCCTGCAGAACGACTGGGACGCCGTCATCAACGGCCTTACCCTCAAGTGGAATTCAGGTGCTGTCGAGGGCCAGGTTACGCGGATCAAGCTCATCAAGCGCCGGTCATACGGTCGGGCTTCCTTCCCGCTACTACGGACGCTCGTGCTGGCCACACCTCCGTGATTGTCACGAAATGTGTGCCACAGCCTTGAATTTCCCCACCCTGTGCTCTGGGGGTGGCCGGACCTGCTCACCTTGGTTCCCCACCTTCGGTGGAGCGGCGCGGGTTCGCCGCAGGCCCGGAAGGGTGGCAGGCTCGCAATCATGTTCGTAAGACTGGCCAAGTTGATCGACTGCAAAGCCCCTGTCAACGATCCAATGGCTGAAAGGACGGAGGGACGATGTCCCCGACCGAAAACGGGTGAACTCCTCCGCTTGGGCCGATAACTTTGAGGATGAATTCTGGAACGGTCATATCGAATCTGTGCCAACCGGCGAAGTCTTCCTCCAGTGCGAGGATCGGCCAGGAGTCCGGGTCGTCAGAGTCGGGGAGCCAGAAAAATGTGTCGGCTTGGCAGGTGCGCCCCCATGCCACCAGTCCTCCGGCTGCGGGACGCGGCAGGTATGGGTGCATGAGGTCTGCGCTGATGGTGGGCTCTGACCAGAGGGTCACCTCGCGCACCAGGGACTCGCTGGCGTGTTCGTCTCCCGGGCTGGAGACGAACAGGTACTGACTGAACTCGCCGGGACCGAACACTTCCGCAATTTCTTTGAATGATCCGGGAATTCTCAGCCCCAGGGTCTGCTCGGCTGGCGCCCAGTCGATGTCTGCCGTTCTAGCGCGATCCCATCCGACCAGGTCGGCTATCTCCCTTACCAGGGCCGAGGTCACTGCTTGTCTCCCTAATTAGGAATCTGGGTGCCGAGCGCACCGTCCTCCGACTGCAAGTCCGGGAGAACATATCGGAAGGTTGCGCAAGGAGGGCAGCCGGAGCTGCGCCCTGCGCGCTCCATGCTCGGCCGGACGGTCAAACCTGCTCAGTGGACCTCCCCACCCTTCGGGTGGTGTTGTCCGGCGTGTCCGGTTGGTTCGTGTCCGGTTGGAAAGTCTGCGTTCGCAACGAGTTCGGCCTGTTCGGGGGCCCTGGTGCTGACGCGGGAGGAAGACGTGGACGCTCATGCGCTGCGTCGGCAGGGCTGGTCCATCTCGGCTATCGCCCGGCACCCGGGCCGCGACCGCAAGACGATCAGGGCCTACCTGAACGGGGAGCGCGTGCCCGAGCACCGGGCCCAACTCCCGGACGCCTTCGTGCCGTTCATGGACTACTGTCGCCAACGCCTGGCGGACGACCCGCATTTGTGGGCGTCGGCGCTGTTCGACGAGGTCTGCGAACTCGGCTACCGGGGCGCCTACTCGACGTTCACCCGGGCCCTTCGCCGCCACCAAGTCCGCCCGCACTGCGAGCCCTGCAAGGCCGCGACCGGCCGGGACGTCGCGGTGATCGCGCACCCGCCGGGCGAGGAGATCCAGTTCGACTGGCTGGAGCTGCCCGACCCGCCCGCGGCCTGGGGCGTCGGCTCGCACGCCCACCTGCTGGTCGGGGCGCTCGCGCACTCGGGCCGCTGGCGGGCGGTGCTCGCGGAGGCCGAGGACTTCCCGCACCTGGTGCAGGCCCTGGACAAGGTGGTGCGCAAACTCGGCGGCACGGCCCGGCGCTGGCGATTCGACCGGATGGCCACCGTCTGCCACCCGCCAAGCGGCCGGGTGCTGCCGGCGTTCGCCGCGGTCGCGAAGTACTACGGCGTCGGCGTCGGCGTCGGCATCTGCCCGCCGCGGCGCGGCAACCGCAAGGGCGTGATGGAGAAGGCCAACCACTCGGTGGCGCAACGCTGGTGGCGCACGGTCCCGGACGCGCTGAGCGTCGAGCAGGCCCAGTCCGGCGTCGACAAGCTCGCGGCCCGGATGGACGAGCGGCGGCGCCGGATCGACGGCGCGTCGGCGACGGTCGCCGAACTCGCCGGGGCGGAGCCGCTGCTGGAGGTCCCGACCCGGCCGTTCCCGGCCGAGCTGGAGGTCGAGCGCACCGTGAGCCCGCAGGGGCTGGTGTCCTTCGACGGCAACCAGTACTCCGTCCCGCCGGGCCTGCCGGGCGTCCAGGTCGTGGTCCTGCACCGCCTGGGCGAGGACTACCTGCACTTCCTGACGGCCGGTCGGGCGGTGGTCGCCAAGCACCGCCGGGCGCCGGGCGGGTCCGGGCAGGTCGTCCGCGACGCCGGGCACGTGATCGCGCTGGAGCGCGCGGTGCTGGCGTCGTTCTCCGACCGGGCGCCCTGCAAGAGCAAGGTCCGCCGGCCGCCGTCGCAGGCCGCGCTCGCCGAGGCCGACCGCCTGCGCGGGACCGGCACGAGCGGCTCCGCGACCGCGGAGCGGGTCGTCATCGATCTTTCCCACTACGCCGCAGTGGCCGACCGGCTGCGGACCGCCCCGACACCCGAGGAGGACCACGGGGAGTGAGCACGTCACCGATGCAGATGAGCGAGGCCAGGCGCTTCCAGCAGTTGAAGGGACACCTGTCCTACCTGAAGCTGAACGACGCCGCCGAGGCGCTCAACCGGGTGCTGGACCAGGCCCGCACCGAGCGGATGTCGATGACCGCCGCGCTGGAGCGGCTGCTGGAGATCGAGGTCGAGGCGACCGAGGCCCGACGCCTGGCCGCCCGGGAGCGGTTCGCCTGTCTGCCCGAGCCCTGGTCGCTCGCGGACTTCGACTTCGCCGCACAGCCCGGCGTCGACGAGAAGCTGATCCGGGACCTTGCGACCCTGCGGTTCCTGGACGACGCGAGCAACGTGCTGTTCGTCGGCCCGCCCTGCGTCGGCAAGACGATGCTGTCGGTCGCGCTCGGCCGGGCCGCCGTCGAGGCCGGCCACCGAGTCTACTTCACCACCGCCGCCGACCTCGCCGCCCGCTGCCACAAGGCCGCGCTGGAAGGCCGGTGGAAGACCTGCATGAACTTCTTCGCCGGCCCGAAGCTGCTGATCGTGGACGAGCTCGGCTACCTCCCGCTGCCCGAGGACGGCGCGTCCGCGCTGTTCCAGGTGATCAACCAGCGGTATCTGAAGTCGAGCACCATCTTGACCACGAACGTCGGCATCGCCAAAGCGCACATGTTCCGGCGAACCTGTGCGAGGCAGCGCCGAAACCTCACGGGTTCGACCTGCGTACGGTCCGGAAGTCTTGGTACTCGTCGCAGACGATGCCCTGGTTGACCCAGTGCTCGGGGTCAGCGGCGAGATCGCGCTCTGCCAGCTGGAGTGCGTCCTCAGGGGTGGGCAGGACGGCGATCTCCCGGCCCCACGTCTCGTCCTCGGGATCCAGGGGTGGGAACTCGGTGATGTCGAGAAAGGTGTCGGTGCCGATGTCCTCGACATCGCTCAGGTAGACGGTGACGCCCGTTGAGCCGGGGCTGAGCGCGATCCAGCGAAGCCCGGGACCGAAGTCGCTTTCGATGGCGCCCAGGAACTGCTCGATCTGCTTCCCGCGTCGGAGGGCGCCGAGGGCCAAGGCGGGGGCAAGGTGTCGCATGTCAGTTCCTCTTCTGGTGCTGGGCGGGCAGACGAGTTGGATCGATGTGATCAGCAAGGTAGATGAGGGTGGCCTGCGGGTCCATGCCGAAGGCGGCGGCGACCAGCTTGGGGTCCATGGTGTTGACGAGGTCGACCAGGCGGGTGCCGCGGACCATGCGTGGTGGGTAGCCGCAGTCGTCAAGGACGTGGGACAGGTATGCCGTTGATGCCGGACTTCGGCCGCCCTTCGTTCCCTTGGTGACCATGACGTGCGGGTTCTGCGTCGACCAAGCCGCCCGGTGGGCGAGGCATCGTTGCAGCACGGCCCAGGAAGCGGGGTCGAGCGGGACCGGGTGCGGTCGTTTGCCGAGCCGGACGGTTCGCGCGGCTGGGTTGATGTCGGTGACCTGCAGCATACGGACCTCGGAACTGGAGGCGCCGTGCAGCAGGGCGAGCATGCCGAGCAGGGCTTCGTGAGGGTGGGCCCCGTCATTTTTGCAGGTCCACCGGCGGAATAGGTGACGCTGCTGGTCGAGCGTGAGGGTCCGGCCTCGGTATCCGCTTCCTTCCTTCGCGGTCAGTCCGCGGGTCGGATCAACGAGGATCACGCGCTGCGAGCGGGCGAAGCCGAAGAACTGCCGCAACACGGTGAGACGGCGCTTGCGGGCCTTGGGCAGCGTGGCCAGGAAGGCTTCGATGTCGTGGACGTCGACCAGAGCCCAGTCGCCCTTGCCGCGCTGATCCGTGAGGAACACCGCCAGATCGCGCATGGTGGCGAGGGCGGCCTCCAGGGTGAGATTGCTGCGTGGGCGGGTGCCGGCCCGGCGGGCCCGGTCCTGGGCTCGCATGCGCGAGGCGTCGAAGGCTGCGACCGCCGGTCGGAGGGATTCGGGGGCGGCGTCGACGCGGCGCTTGCGGCGTCCCGCCGCGAGTCGCTCGGCCTGGTCGGTGGGCAGCGCCAGGCCTTGCAGGGTGAAGAAGTCCTCCAACGTGCGGGCGAAGGTGCCCATGGACCGGCCCGGGCGGCGGGACCTTTCCAGCAGGGCCTGGGGCGAGTTGGAGAGTTCGTCCTGCAGGAGCCGGCCCATCTCGGTAATGAAGCTGCAGGCCCGGGCGACGCAGTGCCGGGCGGCCACGTGGGCGACGAAGTCGTCGAGCCAGCCGGGCGGGTCCACGAGCCGGTCGCGCAGGTGCTCGCCCCGGATGAAGGGCCGCCCAGGGTGTCGTTGCCAGCAGGGAGAGCACAGTCCCAGGCCGGCATGGCGACGCAGTTGGCCGCACTCGACGCAGACCCGTGGCGGCTGTTTCTGCTGCCGGGGCCGGGAGCACGAGCCGCACCAGCCTGTCTCCTCGCGCACGACACCGGGCCGGCCGCAGCGCGGGCACAGTGTCTTCGCGGCCTCGCGCTCCGCCCGGCGGCGGCAGTCACGGCACAGACGGTTGCCAGCGACGCGGACCGGATGGCCGCACTCCTCGCAGACGCGCGAGCAATCGACACACCGACCGGTGTCCGCTCGAAGCACTCGGTCCTTGCCGCAGGACGGACAACTCTCCTTCGCAGCCTGTTCCTTCAACGACCGCCAGCACCGACAGCAGTGCTCGCGGTCGAGATAGCCGACCGGGGCACCGCAGGCGACGCAATCCCGTTGCTTCTTCCCCATCACGAAGTCCGCAGGTCACAGGGGCGGCATCGACCGGCCCCGGGCGGCCGCCGCGACCTTGGGCTGGGCTGCCGCCAGTCGAGGCGGGGCCGCTGACCGCTCGACCGGGGTGGTGTCGACTTCGATGAGGTCGTTCGGGGTGCACTCCAGCGCGGTGCACAACGCGGCCAGCGTGGTCATCTTGACCTGCGAGGGCTCCTTGGTGAACAGCGCGGACACCGACGCCGACGACAGCTCCAGGCCCGCCTTCTCAGCCAGCAGTCGCCGCAGATCGGTTCCGGTCCAGACCTCGCGTTGGGCGGCGGCCATCCGCAGCCGCCATCGGATCTTCATGCCGTGGTGTCCTTCCCGGTCAGCTCGGCCAGGGTGGCGGCGACCGCCCGCTGATAGGCGTCCTCGATGAACGTCGCGGAGGGCCGGACATAACGCATGGTTGAGCTGACCGTCCAGTGACCGAGCATCTGTTGGATCGCGACCAGGTCGACGCCTCGCTCGTAGTTGTGGGTCGCGCAGGCCCGTCGCAGGGCATGCGGGCTGAACCGCTCCGCCGGCGGGCGCCCTTCGAGTTCCATGAGATAGCGGAGCCGGTTGCGGATCGTCCCGCGATGCAGGGGCCCACCGGACTCGTCCGCGAACAGCACGGGAGAGTCGGGGAACTTGCCCCGCACATCTTCCAGGAACCACCGCAGCACCAGGTCCAGGCCGTCGAGCATCGGCACCCAGCGCGGACGCGGGCCGGAGGTGTGGGCGCCCTTGCCGAAGCGGACGTGGAGCTTGCCGAACGGGCCGCGGGTGAAGTGCAGGTCCGGCCTCTCCAGCAGCGACGCCTCCTCGGAGCGAAGCCCGGCGTGATACAGCGTCCGGAACAGCGCGTAGTCGCGGGCGGCGGGCCCGTACTTCCTCGCGGTCGCGATCCGCTGCTTCATGAAGTCGAAGAACTCGGTCACCCGCTCCGGGGTCGGCGGCGGCAGCAGGGCCGGAGAATCGTCACCGACATGCCGGGAAGCGTTGAACTCGTCGACGGGGCAGACCAGTCGGACCCCGAACGCGGCCTCGATCTCTGCGGCCTTGCGGGCCTGGAGGAACCGGTGGAAGCCCTTGAAGATCTGCACGTACTCGCGGCGCGTCGACGTCGCTCGGCCCTTGACCGCGAGGTCACCGACGACGCGGTCGATGTCTTCCGGCGTCACCTCCCACGCCGGCCGACCCAGCGCGACGAGCGTCCGCTCCAGCAGGCCGATGTCGTTGTCGATCGTCACCGGGCTGAACCCGCGGGCCCGCCACGAGGCGACGAATGCCTCCACGCAGGCGGCCTGGAACTGCCATGGGTCCGTCACCAGTGGCCCTTGTGGGACGCCACCGCCCGCGATGACCTGCAGCCTCGCCTCGGCCATCGGCACACCTTCCTCGCACCTGAACGGTCAAGGCAGCACCTTGAGAACCTGGGCGCTACCGCGAGAACCAACGAGGACCGCAGGAGCAGGAAACGGCCAGGTGGCAGCGGCAACTCGTGTGAGGGAACAAGTGCCAGCCCCAGATGACTGGGCCGGCGGCTTTGGCGACGCCACCGTCGCCGCCGCGATGCTCGACCGGCTCCTGCACCGCGCCGCGGTCGCCGGGATCGACGGCCCGTCCTACCGCCTGCGCAACCACCAGACCAAGGCCGACACCATCCGTGCGGGGGTGAACTCCCGTGCTTCCTGAGCGAGTTGACACCACCGAGGCCAGGACGGGCCCGAGCTCACCCGGCAGTGCCCGATCTGCCACACCGCCTTCGCCCTCGAATCGACGTTCAGCAGGCGGGTCTACTGCTCGCCGGTCTGCCGCAACCGCGGCATCGCGGAGAAGACCATGGACACCCGCAACTGCATGGCCTGCCAGAACGAGTTCCAGGCGCCCGCCCGCCGCCGACGCTACTTCTGCTCGCACGAGTGCCGCATCGGCGCCCGCGACCGCGAGGAGATGCGCGAGACCCGCGCCTGCGTGTTCTGCAAGACCGAGTTCACCGCGCTCAAGACCGTCCGGCGAAACTACTGCAGCGACCGCTGCCGCAAGGGCGCCGGCCGCGCTCGCGACCGCCAGCGCGACCAGGAACGCGCCCTTCGCCTGGGCGAGCCCGCCCGCCGCGGACCGATCCCGGCCCCGACCCCCGCCCCGGCCAGGGCGGAGCTGCCGCCCCCGCCGGTGGTCCGGGCCCCGGCCCGCACCCCCGTCCGCGACGTCCTGGAGCCCGCGGCGACCCGCAACTGCCCGCACTGCGACCAGCCGATCACGATCGTCGCCCTGCTGGCGACCCCCGAGGCCGCCCGGCCCGTCATCCACCCGGCACGCGACGCGCCCCCGCTGCGACGGGTTCCCTGACACAGGCACCTGACCCGCCGTCCACCCTCGGGCCCCGCCGACCTTCGGTCGGCGGGGCCCACGCACGCGCTCCCCGATCCCCACCCTCCCCACTCATTTGACCTGGTCAAGCAAGTGGGGAGCCTGATCGAGACTGAGGAATTCGCGGATCCTCATCAAGCGCCGGGTCTACGGCGCCGAGCCCGGCGAGTACGCCGGCCCCGAGCCGGGACGCGAGTACCGGGAGCTGGTGGGCGGCCCCCTGGACGGCCAGCTGGTCGACGTCACCGGCTGGGCTCCGGACGAGCTGGAGTGCGGGGCCGCCCTGATCGCACCGCTGGGCCACTACGGCGCCGGAGGCCGCGCCCACTACGAGCCGCGCCCCGGCGACATCGAGGCCTACATCGAGGCCCTGGCGAGCCTGTCCCAGGCCGTCGAGGACGTCGACGACGAACTGGGACGCGAGGCATGGCTTCGAACTCGTCTCATGAGTCGTCGTTCAGCACCGTGTGCGTATCAGGTGACGGATGCTCAGCGATGGCTGGGCCCGCCGGTCAGTCGATGCCTTCGATGATGCGGAAGTCGCGCTCGACGCCGTCGGGGAGGGCCACCAGCGCCTTCTGATATGCCTCGCTCTCGTATGCCGCGACGGCCTGTTCAAAGCTGTCGAACTCGATCAGAACGATGCAGAGGGAAGGGGTGCTGGGCACCCTCATGCTGCGGGAGAAGCTCACCAGTGGAAACATGGATGGCATGTCTCCAGTCCCATCGGCCTTCACTCTCGAATGGCTACTCGATCCGGTCAAACCTATAGACTTCTACGAACAATACTACGAATCAAAGCCGCTGCTGGTTAGTCGTGGTGAGCTAGAATACTACGCGAAGCTGCCGCGCCTAGAGGCGGTTGACGAGCTGCTCACGGCAACCGTTTCGAATCGCCGACAGCCGACTCAGGGTGAACGACTCACCCGGTCCGAACCAGACGGCACCATGTCGGATCAGCAAATTCGCACGACTGGAAACGCCGGGTTAGACGTCCAGGCGGCCTATCGTGCGTACCACGACGGGTTCACGGTCGTTATCAATCAGACCCACCGTCGCTCAGCGGCCGTAGGCCGCCTGTGCCGCGGTTTGCAGGCGGCGCTGCACCACCCAATCGGCGCCAACATATATCTCACTCCGGCCGGTGCCCAGGGCTTCTTGCCGCACGTCGACACGCACGATGTCTTCATACTCCAGCTTCACGGGACGAAGGAATGGCACGTATCGAGTCCACCGGTTGAGTTGCCGCTCGCCCATAACAGGAACCACAAGCAGACGCTGCCGGATGCGCAAATCTTCACGCTCATGCCGGGGGACATGCTCTACCTGCCGCGTGGCTTCCGACATAAGGCCGTCACAGGAGATTCGTCGTCGTTGCATCTAACAGTGGGGATCCATGCGTTTCGATGGCACGACTTGTTCAAAGATGCGCTCGAACAACTAGCAGATGAGGATGCGATTTTTCGCAGCGCCCTGCCGCCACAGTATGTAGATGAGCCGCTCGACATGGCACACGTCACTGAGATGGTGCGCCGGATGACCGCAGCGCTGACCGACGAAAGCTTCATGGAGAAAGCGAAGGAACGCATCGCTTCCAAGCTTATCGCAGCCGACGAGTCGACAGGTCTGAGCCAATTCCGGTCGCTCGACGCGCTCGCAGATCTGAGCGATGAGTCGATCGTTTCTCGCTCACCAGAGCACCTCTGCCTGGTTCGAATCGCGCCAGATCGGGCCACGATCGAATTCGTAGGCAACTTTGTGACTGGACCACCCGTTCTAGGGAAAGCACTGGAGTTCATTGCGCAACGTCATAGGTTTGCCGTCGGCGAACTGCCGGGCAACCTATCTACGGAGGATCGAATTGATTTAGTGAAGCGGTTGGTAAGCGAAGGCCTTCTGGAGGTGTTGTTGTAATGAGCGAGGCGAGTTCGGAGCGCAATAAGGAAGACTTGATTGGTTCCGACATGAGCGTGGTCGACCAGAATGTACTGCGTACATGGCGCGAGAGTCTGGTCATCCTCGACCCGCGTTACCAGGACAAGCGGCTGCTGAAAGCAGCTGCGCGGTCCATGGTCGATGAGGAGTATCGAAGTTCTCTTCTGAGAAACACCGAAGCGGGCGTTCATGGGGATGAGCCTGGATCGCCGGAGGAGAACAAAGTTAGGTTCTTTAGTAACACTCCCAGGACATTGCATGTAATCCTACCGCCGGTAGCGGGGGAGGTAGAGAGCCGCCCAGGTCCAATCCGCGATTTTCTGAGATCGCGCACATCAGACGACACGACTCTAAACTGGTTTAGAGATGATTGGAATATCAGCGACCCTGGTACCGTTGACCCGCCATGGATTCTCCCGAATCCTGATTTCGTTGATGGTTTCTCCTGAAGTTGCAGGGTGTGGGTGGTGCGCTCGGGGAACCCTGCCGTCGGCTACGGCGTGACGATCGACGCGGTGGACGGCTGGCGGCTGTTCGTGGCCTGCATCGGCACCGCCAGGAGGGCGAGGAACTGCGCGACGGCCGGCACTTCCACCCCGACGACACCGTGTAGGCGCCGACGCGCGAGCCGGACGGCGCGGGCCGGAGCGGGGGACGTCTACTGGGGCACCACCGGGGGCGGCCTCCTCCCCGCCGCCGACTCCGGCTGGAACTGACCGACCCCACGAACCCGCCCCGCCGGACTCCCACACTGCCGGCGGGGCCGGGCGGCCGGGGGAGCAGCGCCCGGCCGCCCGCCCCCGGGCGGGGTGTCAGGACACTGGTCCGGGCGGGATGCAACTGACTGTCCGTCACCACTAGGCTTCGCCGCGGCGGGATTTCCGCACTGTCCGCCGCGGCGGAGCGGCGATCGGGCCGGGGAGAGGGGAGCGTCATGGCCGCGCATCTGGATGAGGCACTCCGGGCCGGGGACTACTTGGAAGTCGCTTCCTACCGGTGGTCCGTGGACGGCTGGCCCAAGGGCGAGGGCTTCGCACGGATCGACCGCGTGGAGCACGTCCCGTCCGCGGAGGCGTTCCTCGACCCGGACTCCGAAGGGCTGTTCATGGCGATGGCCCGCGAGGAGACGATGGTCTTCGTCTTCTGCCAGGGCATGCCCGGCCCGCTCCTGCTGCGCCCCGGGGACTACAGGACCGCGGACCGGGTCGACGGGCGGCGCCTGGCGTGGGACGAGGCGAACCTCACCTGGGCCGCAGGGCCGCCGCTGCTGTTCCGCGACGCCGTCGAGCCGGCCGGCGCGCACTGGTCCCGCAACCACATCGTCGCGCCCATCGCAGAGGACGCCGAGGACGACACCAGTCGGGTCCGCGCCCCGCGCCGCGCGGCGTCGTTCGCCAAACCTGTGCATGCCCTGATGGAGGGCGACTACCTGCAGATCCACCAGACGCGCTTTCCGGAGGCGGACATGGGAGTCGATGAGGGATTCCACCGCGTCGAAGCCGTCCGCCACCTGCCCGCCGCCCTCCTGCGCCCGCTCCTTGCCGATCCCGCCTGGGCCGGCGGCGACCTGGTCCTGGCCACCGTCCACGGCGTCCCCGGCACCCTGCTCCTGCCCGGCGCCGACGTCACCGTCCTGACCGCGCCGAACCCCGAACGCCGGCGCTCCGACGAGACGGGCCCCTGGAGCGGCGCCCCCTTCCACGACTTCACCGGCGCCACCGTCCCCGACCCCGCCCGCCAGCAGCACACCGACCGGGCACTGCGCCCCCAGGCACCTGCGGGGGAGGCGGAGCTGTACCCGAGCCGGTTCACCGACCCCGACCAGTTGGCCCTGCACATGAACGGCGTCACGGGGGTGCGCCCGGTGCCGCTGGCCGCCCTGCCGTGGCCGCACAGCCAGCACAAATGCGCCTACACCCCGCAGGGCAAGGCCCTCGCCCTCACCTACCCCGGCGGCCGGCGAGAGGACCAGGTCGCCCGCGCCGAACTCTTCTCCCGCCTCACCCCCGCCGAGTTCGCCGCCTGCCCCCGCCACGAGGCCGACGACTGGCCGGCCATCGCCGAGGCCGCCCTCGAATTCGCCCTCGCCGATCAGGACGGCGACGACGACCGCACCAACCAGGCCTACGAGATGGCGCACCTCACCCCGCGCGACCGCAGGTGGGCCCGCTCCTTCACCGCCGGATCCGGCATCAACTGGGACGACGGCGACCAGGCCGTCGCCGACGGACAGCACCGGCTGTGCGCGCTGCGCGCCGCGGGTGTGAAGGTGGCGCCCGTCTACGGCTGCTACCTGCCCGACCGGCTGCCCGCCGAGCACCAGGACGCCGGGGACCACGCCCGCCGGACCGTGGAGCACTACTGGGCGGAACGCCTTGCTCAGATGGTCGGGCCCGGCTTCGTTGCCCGGTTGCTGGCCTGGGCCGTTGTTCGGTACCCGGCCCTACGGATGCGGCTTCCGCGCCCC
>NZ_BMRI01000042.1:59902-67991 GCF_014648555.1 Kitasatospora griseola | reverse complement strand
CGGGCACCTCTCCTTGCTTCCAACCCGTTTCCGGGTCGTTTGCGCGGAGAGGGCAGGATTCGAACCTGCGTGGGCGCGAACGCCCGGCTGGGGTTTTTAGGCCCCGGTCCCCGATAAGCCGCTCCGGGCACCTCTCCTTGTTCCCGACCCGGTTTTTGTTTCCCCGTGCCGTTCACATGGATAACAATGCCAGACGCCGCTTAGACGGCGCTGACATCCTTCTGACAGCTCGTCGTAACCCGGAGGGGCCTTTCGGAAAGCGTGGGTGCGGCCCCGCCCCGGCGGGGTCAGGAGGTGCGGGTGGCCAGGTAGTCGGCCCAGGTGGCGGTGCCGTCGGCGTGGGCCGGGGTGGTGAGGTGGCCCTGGCGGAGGGCGGCGCCGACGCGGCCGGGAAGGTGGATGGGGAGGACGCGGCGACGGCGCGGGTGGGTGGCGCGGAGCCAGCCGGCGGCGAGGTCGGTGGCGGGATGGATCTCGGGGCCGCCGAACTCGGGTGCGTGGCCGACGGGTTGGCCGAGCGCGAGGACGACCAGGCGGTCGGCGACCTCGGCGGGGTGGACGGGCTGGCAGGGGGTGTCGGCCGGCAGGGGGAGGACGGGCAGCCGGGCGAGGGTGCTGAGCATGCCGTCGAGGAGCGCCGGGAACTGGGTGGCGCGCAGGTTGCTCCAGCCGAGGTCGGACGCGGCGAGCAGGCGTTCGACCTCCAGTTTGACGCGGTAGTACGTGAGCGGGACCTTGTCGACGCCGACGATCGAGATGTTGACGAGGTGTCGGACGCCGGCCCGGCGGGCCGCGTCGAGCAGGTGGCGGAAGGCCGGCAGGTCGTCCTTGGGGCGGCGCGGGTCGCTGGCGCAGTGGATCACCGCGTCGACGCCGATCAGCGCGGCGTCCAGGCCGACATTGGCGAGGAGGTCGCCAGTGTGCCACTCGGTGCGGCTCGCGCCGGGGACGTCCGGCGGGGCGGTGCGGCGGGTGAGGGCACGTACGGTGAGGCCGGTTCCGTGCGCCCGGCGCAGGACTTCGCGGCCGAGTACGCCGGTCGCGCCGGTCACCAGCAGGGTGCGCTCGTTCATGGCTGTCGGTTCCTTCCCGGAGGGGGCTGTGCAGGAAGGAACCGGACGGTCAGGCGTTCTGTGACAGCGGTCGGTGGTGGGCCGCGAAGTGGGCGAGCTTGTCGGGGTTGCGCAGGATCCGGACGGCGGTGACGCCGCCCGGGCCGAGGTCGACGGAGCCGACCGAGGTGAGTCGGTCGCCCTCCCAACCGAGCACCGCCGGAAGGCCGTTGGCCTCGGCGAACTCCAACCGGACGCCGCCGGTGAAGCGGGCGAACAGCCCGGCGAGGAAGCGGGCGGCGTTGTTCCGGCCGGTGACCGGGCGCATAGCGGAGCGGACCTTGCCGCCGCCGTCGGCCCACACCACGACCTGTTCGGCGAGGAGTTCTTCGAGCCGGTCCAGTGCACCGTCGGCCGCGGCGGACAGGAAGCGTTGCAGCAGGGCGGCGTTCTGGGCCGGGTCGGGCGCGGGGTGCGGGGCGTCGTCGCTCAGGTGCCGGTGGCCGCGGTGGTAGAGCTGGCGGGCGGCGGGCTCGGAGCAGTCCAGGACGCCGGCGATCTCGCGGTGGCTGTAGGCGAACGCGTCGCGCAGCACCACCGCGGCCCGCTCCGGCGGGGTGAGCCGTTCCATCAGGGTGAGGACCGCGAAGGACACGGCTTCGCGCTGTTCGGCGTGCTCCATCGGCCCGAGGGCGCCGCCACCGGTGGCGACCGGTTCGGGAAGCCAGTTGCCCGGGTACTCCTCGCGCCGGGCCCGGGCGGAGGTGAGGCGGTTCAGGCAGAGGTTGGTGAGCACCTTGTTGAGCCACGGCCCGGGCGCCGCGACCTGTCCGGGCAGTGCGCCGTGCCAGCGCAGGTAGGCGTCCTGCACGGCGTCCTCGGCCTCCGCGGCGGATCCGAGCATGCGGTACGCGAGCGAGAACAGCCGCGGCCGGTGCGTCTCGAACTCCTGTGCCGCGTCCATGGCGCCCACGGTAGCGGGGCCGCGCGGACGGCGGTGCCGGAGCCCGCCCCGCCGGCGGGCTCCGGCGGAGGTGCGCCGGTCAGGCGGAAGTGGCCGCGCCGAAGCGGGTGGTGACGTCCTGCCAGTTGACGACGTCCCACAGGCGGGTGACGTAGTCGGGGCGGACGTTCTTGTACTGGAGGTAGTACGCGTGCTCCCAGGCGTCGAAGGCGAGCAGCGGGACGGTGCCCTGGCCGACGTTGCCGTGGTGGTCGTAGACCTGCTCGACGATCAGGCGCTTGCCGAGCGGCTCCCAGGAGAGGATGCCCCAGCCGGAGCCCTGGACGCCGACGGTGGCGGTGGTGAGCTGCTGCTTGAACGCCTCGAAGCTGCCGAAGTGCTCGGTGATGGCGTCGGCGAGCGCGCCCTCCGGGCGGTCGCCGCCCTCGGGGGAGAGGTTCTGCCAGAACAGCGAGTGCAGGACGTGGCCGGACAGGTTGAAGGCGAGGGTCTTCTGCAGGCCGACCAGCGAGCCGAACTGCTCCTTGTCGCGGGCCTCGGCGAGCTGTTCCAGCGTCAGGTTGGCGCCGTTGACGTACGCCTGGTGGTGCTTGGAGTGGTGGAGCTCCAGGATTTCGGCGGACATCGCCCGCTCCAGGGCGGAGTAGTCGTAGGGCAGGTCAGGCAGCGTGTAGGCACCCATGGGTGAGCAGCCCCTCTCGGTCGACGGATGATCCGTTGCGAGGCTCACCCTATTGCAACTCTTTTGCAAGAGCGCCAGGAGGGCATTAAGGGCGGGTGTCGCCGCATGTCGCCGGTGGTCACGGCCCGTCAGGAGGTCTCGCCGTACTGCCGTGCCGGGTGATCCCCGACCCGGAGACCGGCACCCCGCTGGTCGTCCCGGCCGCCGACCGCCGGGCGGACGCCGGGAACTGAGGTCATCGGAGCAGCGCCGCCACGGACTCCACGGTGTCGGCCTCGGCGGCGCCCTTGTCCTCCCGGTAGCGCAGCACCCGGGCGAAGCGCAGCGTCACCCCGTCCGGGTAGCGGCTGGAGCGCTGGGCGCCGTCGAAGGCGATCTCCACCACCAGCTCGGGCCGCACCACCACGCCCCACCGCTCCTCGCGGACCGCCAGCTCCCGCAGCCGCGCCGTCTGCCACTCCAGCAGGCTGTCGGTGAGGCCCTTGAACGTCTTGCCGAGCATCGCGAACGTCCCGTCCGGCCGCCGGGCCCCCAGGTGCAGGTTGGACAGCCGCCCGGTGCGGCGGCCGTGCCCCCATTCGGCGGCCAGCACCACCAGGTCGAGGGTGTGGACGGGCTTCACCTTCAGCCAGGACGAGCCGCGCCGGCCCGCGCTGTACGGCGCGTCCAGCGACTTCACCACCACCCCTTCGTGCCGGTGCTCGGCGGTTGCCGCGCGGGTGAACTCGCGGGCCAGCCGCCGCTGCTCGGGATCGGACGGGTCGTCCACCCGGAGCTGCCGGACCCGGGCGGACTCCGGTGCCAGGGCGGCCAGTTCGGTGTGGCGTTCGGCGGCGGGGGCGTCCAGCAGATCCCGGTCTCCGGTCAGCAGCAGATCGAAGAAGACGGCGGACAGCGGGAGTTCGCCGCTTCCGCCGGTCCCGACGGGGCTGCCGGTCTCACCGTGCGAGCCGACCCGGCCGGAGGTCTGCTGGAACGGTCGCGGCAGTCCTCGCTCGTCCAGCGCCAGCACCTCGCCGTCCAGCACCAGCCGCCGCTGCGGCAACTCCCGTACCCGCGCCACCACTTCCGGAAGCCGGTCGGTGATCTCGGCGAGCGTGCGGGTGTAGACGCGCACCTCGTCGCCGTCCCGGTGCACCTGGATGCGGATGCCGTCCAGCTTCTCCTCGACCACGCACGGGCCGAGCCGGTCCAGGGCCTCGTCCACGTCCTTCGCGCTCTGCGCCAGCATCGGCTGCACCGGACGGCCGACGGTCAGCCGGAAGGCGTCCAGCGCGGCCGGGCCTTGGGCCATCAACTGTCCGGCCAGTGGGCCGAGTTCGCCCGACAGCATGAGTGCCCGCCGGACCGCGTCGGCCGGTGCGCCGACGGCTGCCGCCAGGCCCTCCACCGCCACCGCGTCCAGCGCACCCTGGCGCAGCTCGCCGGAGAGCAGGCCGAGCAGGAAGTGCTGCTCCTGCTCGGTGGCCAGCGCCATCAACTCGCCCACCTGGCGCTTGCGTTCACGCTGCGAACCGGGCCCGGCGAGGGCTGCGAGCGAGGACAGCCGGCGGTCCAGCTCCAGCACGCCGAGGGTCGCCCCGGCGGCCGGCGCGGGCCGCTCCCGCAGCGTCTGCCACCCCACCCCGACCTTCCGCTGCGGCAGCCGCCCGGCCAGGTACGCCACCACCACCGGCGCCTCCTCGGCCGAGACCCGTCCGAACAGCTCCGCCAGCACCCGCACCTTCTCGGACCGTGCCGCCGTCCCCGCCAGCCGCGCCGACGCCCCGGCCACCTCCGCCACCAGCATCCCGACCACCCTCCACCGCACCGGCCCCGTCCCCACCGTACGAGCCGGGACACGAGACCCGCCGCCCGAAAGGTGACCGTTCCGGGCGGTTCCGCCGGATACTGGCGGTATGCGCATGAATGCGGAGAACCCTGAGTATCCCGAGGACGACGACGAGTCGACGCCGACCGTGTTGGAGGGTGTCGAGGAGGAGCGGGAGGCGGTGGAGCCGGAGGTGGACGACCTGGAGGTGTTGCGGCGGCAGCGCGAGCTGGGGGCGGCGCCGGCGGACGAGGGGGACGCGGTGGAGCAGATCCGGGAGGTCGGGGTGGGGGACGAGGACCACCGGGCGGACTGAGGTCAGATCGCCCGGCGGCGCTTCAGCCAGCTGAACGCGGCCCAGCCGGGCAGCACCGGCAGCATGAAGGTGAGCAGCCGGAACAGCACCACCGCAGCGAACGCGGTGCCGTAGTCGGTGCCCGCGGTCGCCTTCAGCATGCCTGCGGTCAGGCCCTCCACGCCGCCCACGCCGCCCGGCGTCGGCACCACGTTACCCGCGGCGTTGCCGGCCAGGAAGCTCACCGCGACGGCGTTGAACCCCGGGTGCACGCCGACCGCACGGGTGCAGCAGTACAGGCAGACCACGAAGCACATCGACACCAGCAGCTGGCCGGTCACGCCGGTGGCGAGCCTGCCAGGCTGCTGAGCCAGGTCGAGCAGGCGCGGCAGAACCTCGGCGCGCAGCGGCCGCAGCAGGGTCTGAGCGCGCCGCCGCAGCGACGGGACGGAGGCGATGGACCCGGCGACGACTGCGACGGCCGCTCCGGCCAGCCACAGCAGCCAGCCACCGGGCAGCGAGGAGGACTCGGTGCCGGGCAGGGTGCCGTCCGAGCCGACCAGGGCGGTGAACACGGCGAGCTGCAGCATGTGCAGCACCAGTCCGAACAGCTGGCTGACGCCGATGCTGGACATCGCCTGCGCGGTGGGGATGCCCGCGCACTGCAGGTAGCGGGTGTTCAGGGCGAGGCCGCCGACGCCGCCGGGTCCGGCCACCTTGACGAAGGAGCCGGCCACCTGGGCGGCCAGCGTGGAGCGGAACGACAGCTTCTCGGGGACGAAGCCGCTGAACGCGAAGGTCGCGACGGGGTAGCTGGCCGCGGCCCAGAACATCGCGCCGGCCAGCCACAGCGGGTCGGCGTCGGAGACCACCACCACCGGGTTGACGGCGCTGCTGAACAGGAACTGGAGCAGCGTGATCCCGGCCACGATCCCGGCGATCACGGTGATCAAGGTGCGCGGGCGCAGCCGCTCCAGCCGGACGGGTTCGGTGGCGGCCTGCGGCATCTGCCGCTGCACCTCGGCGCGCAGCTCGCCGGCCAGCTTCTTGTGGCGGGCGAGTGCGGCGCGGGTGTCGCGGGCCAGTGCGATCGGCTGCAGCAGCGGCAGCGCCGCGCCGACCGGGCCCTGCCCGAGCACCTCGATCGCGGCCCGCACCGCCCGTTCGGGCCCGGCGTGGACGGCGAGGACGGCGAGCATCCCGGCGACGTCCAGCCGCAGCAGCAGGTCGCCGGCCGCGATCTCGCCGCGGGCCAGCCCGACCAGGTGGACTCGGCCTTCCGCGTCCAGCAGCACGGTCTGCGGGGAGAGCGAGCGGTGCGCGATCCGGCGGCGTTGCAGCAGCGCCAGCTGCTGCCAGGCGTCGCGGAGTTCCGCGTCGGTCGGAGTGATCTCGGGGACGCCGTCCGGCTCCGCCGGGTCGGTCGGCGGGGTGCACTCGGCGAAGAGCTCGGCGAACGGCCGGGCGTCGATCCGGTGGTAGGCGACCAGCGCGGCGTCCGGGCTCAGCTCGACGGCGGCGACGGGCGTTCGGGTGCGCGCGCCCGCGGCCGTGGCGGCGTGGCCTAGCAGGGTCTGGTGCTCCAGCCCGGCGCGCAGCGGGCGCAGGCCGAGCGGACGGGGCGCGGTGCGCAGCCGCAGCGCCAGCCACAGGTGGCCGAGCAACCCGCTGGCCTGGACGTGCCGGTCGAGCAGGTGGACGTCCAGGTCGGGGCGGCCGTCGTGCTGGGTGACCAGGTAGCGGCTCGACCCGACCGCGAGCACCGCGTCGGGGCGTACCCCGCAGGCGGCCAGCGCGGCGCCGATCTGGCCCTCGGTGGGCGTGCCGACGGGCTCGCCGACGGCGTACCGGGTGGCGTGCGCGGTGGTCCAGCCGAGCAGCAGCGACAGCACCAGCGACAGCGGGGTGGCGTACCCGGTGATCAGCCCCGACAGGCCGGACAGCGTCAGGGTGACCGCCAGCGCACTGCGCCAGCGGCGCATGCCGGCCGTGCCGATCGCGGTCATGAACGCCACCACCGGCGCGAGGTGCCCGTACACCGGGTCGGTCCGGCCGGCGCCGCCGGGCAGCTCGTGGGTGAGCGTGGTCAGGTCGCCGGCCAGCAGGTCCAGGCCGAGCGAGAGGCCGTACGCGAGGACGGCGGCGAGGACGCCGTCGGCGACCCGGCGGCCGTCGGCGCGCAGCAGCCGGTCGACGGCGTAGCCCAGCGGCACCAGCAGCAGTGCGCCGCCGCAGAGCGCCGCCGCGAGCTGGACCGGCGGCCAGGGCAGCAGATCGGCGAAGCGCGACACGTCGGTGTCCAGGCCCAGCGCGGAGGAGCGGGCGTAGCCCGCCAGCAGTAGCACCAGGGCGATCCAGCACAGTCCGGAGAGCAGGCGGATGAGGGCGGCCGGGTGCCGGACCCGGTCCGCGAGCCCGCTGCGCGGGGCGGATTGTGCGGTGCGCTGTTCCTTGGATTCGTCGGCTTGTATCACCGTGGCCACGCGGCATGGTCCCACACCGCGAGGGTCCTGAGCTGGCCTTTCGGTAAAGGGAGTTCGAGGCGTTGTCATGGATACGGGCTGATAATGGGCATATCGGGCCGATCGAGTCGGAGACGGCCGAGAAGGTCCGACGGAGGCCGAGGAAGGTTCCAGGAAAGTCTTGGGAAGGCCGAGGAAGGCCTGAGGAAGGCTGTGGAAGGGAGGTCGGCGATGACCAAGCGATCGACCGACACGACGAGCAGGCTCCGCAGGGGCAGCGAGCAGGTGCTGGAGCACCGCACCATGGAAGCCGATCCGGCGCCCCTCGCGCCGCAGCTGCACACGGACACCGCGCGCGCCGCCGACACCGGCGGCTACCCCGGCGACATCGAGTTCAGCCACGGCGGACGCCGGACACCGGAGGCGGCCGGCCCGGCCGACGGGCCCGCCGCCCACACCGAACTGCCCGGTCACCGGCACCGCGGCGCGGAACGGCATTCGGAGCACTGAACCCCCGGCGGGGGTGAGAGAGTTGGCGCCGCAAGCCGCCACCCCCGCCGAAGGAGTCCCATGGCCGACGCCCCCGAGTTCGCCTCCCGCGAGGACTGGCTGAACTCCCTGCACCGCGTGTTCGCCGCCGCGGGCTGCCTGATCACCGACCCCGAGGGACGCGTCCTCGTCGTCAAGGCCGGCTACCGGGACAACTGGCAGTTCGTCGGCGGCACCGTCGACCTCGGCGAGAACGCGCAGCAGTGCGCCACCCGCGAGCTCCACGAGGAGACCGGGCTGCACCGCGAGGCGGGCGACCTGCTGGTCGTCGCCTG
>NZ_BMRI01000042.1:32238-59871 GCF_014648555.1 Kitasatospora griseola | reverse complement strand
GACCCACCCCAGCGGCGAACTCGGCCATCCGGCCTGCCATTTCCTGTTCGACCTGGGCGTCTTCCCGGCCGACACCCCGATCGTCCTGCCGGAGGGCGAGCTCGACGCGTACCGGTGGGCGACCGTCCCCGAGGCGCTGGCCCTGCTCGGACCGGCCCGGGCACTCCGCCTCGAAGCGGGACTCGCTGCGCGGGCGGACGGGCGGGCGCGGGTGGTGACGGCGCCGAACTCCGGCTTCTGACCCGAGCAGGTGGGCGGGAAGACGCCCCTGTTTTCGCGCCCACCTGCGTTTCGCGCCCCCTAAACCTTGCGCCAGACGTACGCCGCCGAGACCGGTTGGCCGCGGTGGCGGGACCACTTGGGCTTGAGGGCGATCCATTCGTCGCCGACGGTCTGTTCGCGCATTTCGGCGAGTTGCCAGTTCGCGGCGAGGCCGGCGGTGAGGTGGTCGCCGACCAGGTGGACGTGGGTGGTGATGGCGACGGGGCCGTCGGGGCCGTCGTAGTGGGTGGGCATGCCGGCGGACATGATGAAGGCGGGGTGGAGGCCGACCAGGACGAGGAGGCCGCCGGGCCGGACCAGGCGGTGGGCCTCGCGGTAGAGCGGGGCGAGGTCGGCGAGGTGCTCGTCGACGAGGGAGCAGGCGGCGAGGTCGTACGCGGCGGTGGGCAGCCCGGTGGCGGCGAGGTCGGCCTCGGTGAGGCTGCGGTGGGCGCCGCGTTCGCGGGCGCGGTGCAGCATCTCGGGGGTGAGGTCGACGCCGTCGATCGCGCCGACGCCGCGGTCGCGCAGCCAGGCACCGGTGCGGCCGGTGCCGCAGCCGAGATCGACGGCGGTGCGGGCGTCGGGCCAGACGGGGACGGTGAGTCGGGCGAGGACGTCGACGTCCATCGCGTCCTGGACGGTCTGCTCGTAGCTGTCGACCCAGCCGGCGTAGCCGGTGCGGACGTCGACGGTCGGGTAGCCGCGGGTGTCGAACAGGGCGAAATCCACCATGCGGCGCAGTATGGTTCGCGCCCGGCGGGGGGCGCGAACCATTTAACGGACCGTCAGTTCGCTAGGAGCAGCCGGGCCCGGACGGCGGCGACCTCTGCGGCGGGCAGCCACTGCGGGGCGTCGAATTCGGCGAGCACCGCATGCAGCGCGCCCTCGGCGGTGGTGCCGGCGTCGGCGAGGACGCGAGAGATGCCGGCTTCCTCGTCGGGGCGGTCGAGGAGGGTCCACAGCGGGCGCAGGTTCGGCGCGGACTGCAGGTAGTCCTCGGTGATCGCGGCGGGTTCGACCTCGGCGAGGGCGAGCAGGACGAGCGCGGCCAGGCCGGTGCGGTCGCGGCCGGCGCCGCAGTGCACGACGATCGCGCCGTCCCGGGCGTGGGCGACGGCGGCGACCAGGCGGGAGACGGCGTCGCGGCAGTGGTCGAGGTAGGGGCGGAAGGACAGCGGGGTCCCGTCGAGGGCGCCGAAACGGGCCCACCAGTCGGGGCCGGCCAGCGCGTCCAACGGGACGCGGACCAGGTCGACGGTGTCGGGGGTGGGCAGCAGCGGCCGGTACTCGACCTGGTCGCGCAGGTCGATGACGGTCCGCACGCCGTAGTGGAGCAGGGCGTTCTGGCCTTCGGCGGTGAGCCGGTCGAGGTTGTCGGCGCGGACGATCGCGCCGGTGCGGGTGCGCAGGCCGTCGCGAGTGGGCAGGCCGCCCAGGTCGCGGACGTTCAGGCAGCCGTCCCAGTCGAGCTGCCGCTGCTCGTGCGACAGTGCTGTGCCGGACGCGGTGGCGGTCCCCGTCATGTGCTTCCCCCCGGAGGTGCTGCTCAGTGCCGGCGCGTTGCTGTGCCGGTACTGACTGGGACTCAGTCCGCTCCGCCGTGGTTCCCGGCGGGGAACTCCCAGAGCGGGCGGCCGAGGGTGTCGAGCACCCGGACCAGCCCGAAGCGCCGGTCGCGAGCGGACAGGAAGCCGCGGGCGGCGCCGGCCAGGACCTGCTGGGCGGCCGGGTCGTGGCGGCTCCACGCGCCGTGCAACTCAAGCACGCCGTCGGCGAGTTCGGCGCGCTGGATACGGGCGACGCCGGCGATCGCGAGGGCGTTGTTGACGCCGTCGAGGGCGGCGGGGAGCAGGTAGGGCCCGCGGTCGTCGGGGCGCAGCCGGCGGCGCAGTTCGGGCAGCGCGTAGCCGCGGACGGCGGCCACCGAGTCCTCGACGGCGACCAGCCAGCGCGGGCCGGGCGCGACCTCCCACCAGACCTCGCCGCCGACCGGCATCACCTCGCCGATCGGGGCGTGCCAACGCTCAAGGCCGGTACGGGTGTTGGCATCCGGGCGGATGCTCCGCCGGTCCCACGCGGCCTTGTCGGTGACGGACAGGTTGACGGTGTAGCGCACCCGCCCGTCCGTGTGCACCGCCTGGACGCCGAGCACCGCCCACCGGTCGTCGTCGGGCAGCGAGAACGAGTGCCGCCAGCCCTGGAAGCCGAGGGCGCGCAGGGCGGGCGCGAAGTGCTCGCGGATTCCCGTCGTGTACAGCTCCTGGGCGGTGCTCATGGCGTCTCCCGGTGTCTTTCGTGGCGGTGCGGCGGCGGGCGGGCGGCCGCCGCGCTCCGGATCGGGACGGAATGTCCCTCTTTTGCACGATATGGCCTGAGGGTGGGGCGCGACCGTGGGCGAACGACAGCGCTCGACGGGACGAAGGTCGGTCCGGTCCGGGTCCTTGGTCCCGAAGCTGACGGCCCGTCGGCCTGCACCGCCCGCGCACCCGGCGGCACCCGGCCCCACACGGGGCCGCCACCGCTCCGTCACCGCCCGTGCCACGCCCCGCGGCTGGGCCGGGGCACCCGGATGGCGCATCATGTGGCGGGTGCACAGTGCTGAACATCACGGGGCGGACGACGGCACCCGGCGCGGCCGTCCGGACGCACCGGACCGCCCGGTGGGCCGACGGGCCGATCTCGCCGCGGCCGTCCGGGCCGCCCAGGACGGTGACGAGGAGGCGTTCCGGGTCCTGTTCCGGGCCGTCCAGCCCGGGCTGCTGCGCTACCTGCGGGTGCTGGTCGGCGGCAAGGCCGAGGACGCCGAGGACATCGCGTCCGAGGCGTGGCTGCAGATCGCCCGCGACCTGCCGGGCTTCCGCGGCGACGCGGACGGCTTCCGCGGCTGGGCCGTGACCGTCGCCCGCAACCGGGCGATGGACCACCTGCGCCGGGTGCGCCGCCGCCCGGTCGCCGACCTGCCGGTGGAGTACCTGGCCGAGCTGGCCGCCGTCGAGGACACCGCGGGCCAGGCGATGGCCACCGTCGCGACCTCCGACGCGCTGGCGCTGATCGCCTCGCTGCCGCCCGACCAGGCCGAGGCGGTGCTGCTGCGGGTGGTGCTCGGGCTGGACGCGGAGAGCGCCGCGAAGGTGCTGGGCAAGCGGGCCGGCAGCGTCCGGATGGCCGCGCACCGGGGGCTGCGGCGGCTCGCCAGGACCCTTGACCAGACCGGGGGAGCGGCCGCCGGGGTACCCGGCCGGGCGGCCGGGAAAAAAACTTCCGCGCAAGGTGTGACACCGGCGCAGGTGCCGACGCTGAGGGATATGAGATGAGCACCAACCGATCCCGCCGGATCGATCGCACCACCGCGGAGCAGCTGCTCCGCGGTGCGACGGTCGACCCGGTGGCCGGTCAGGACCCCTCCGCCGGGCAGCGGCCCGCGCCGGGGCGGCCCGAGCTCGCCGCCCTGCTCGCCGCTGCCGCGGCGGCCGGGCCGGCAGGCGACGGCCCGCTGCCCGGTGAAGAGGGAGCGATGGCCGCGTTCCGGCAGGCTCGTCGCCAGCCGGCCCCCAGTCAGCACCGGAGACGAAAGATGGCGGACACCGCGCTCGCGCGGGCCCTCAGCGCGAAGGCCATGGCCGTCGCGCTGGGCGTGACCGCCGTCGGCGGGGTCGCCGTCGCCGCCGGGACGGGCCGGCTGCCCGAGGTCCTGGGCGGTCCGGCCCCGGCCCCGCCGGCCGTCAAGGCCGCGCCCGCGTCGCCCTCGGGCACGCCCGACGCACCCGCGCCGGGCGCCGCCTCGCCGAGCCGCACCGCGAAGCCGTCCACCGCCGCCACCCGTCCGGGCGGGGCGTCCGTCCGGCCCTCCGACCCGGCGTCCACCCAGCCCGGGCAGCCGCCCGACCTGGCCGCGCTGTGCCGCGGCTTCGCGGCGCGGGTCTCGGCCGGCGTCAAGCCGAAGGAGGCCGCCGCCGACTCGGCGCTGGCCGACCTGCTGCGGGCGGCCGGCGCCCCGGAACGGGTGACCGGGTACTGCGCGCAGCTCACCCGCGGCGACGCCCAGAGCGGCGGCCAGAACGGCGACGGCGACGGCCGGAGCCGTCCGCAGGCCGGGCCGTCCGCGTCCGGCAGCGCCTCGCCGTCGGCGTCCTGGCCGGGGCGGCCGGGGCGCGGCAACCAGCAGTCCAGGGGCGGGGGCGACGACCAGGACTGACACCGACTCCGGTCGGGCGGTGGGCACTCCCCCCGGGTCCACCGCCCGACCGGCCCCGACTCCGGGACGGCCGACGGGTTCCCCTGTGCCCGCCGGCCGGCCCGGACCGACCTCCGGACGGGCGCACGGCTCCCCCGGGCCCTGCCCGTCCGGACACCGCTCCGGTCGGCCCATGGACTCCCCCGGGTCCGCGGCCGTCCGGAACCGCTCCGGACGGACGGCTGAACTCCCCCGGGTCCACCGTCCGTCCGGGGCCCACCCCGGCGTCCTGCCCGAAGACCTCTGGAGTCCCCGGTGACCGACCTGACGCACCGCCAGGCGAGCTGGCGATGAGCTTCCCGCGTACCTCGCCGCGCGTCGAACGCGCCGCCCGACGGGCCCGGCACGGCTCGCCGGGGACCGTCCGCGCCCTGCTGTCCGCGGCGCTGGCCGCCCTGCTCGCCGCCCTGCTGGTGCAGCGACCGTAGGGGGCCGGTGCCGCGCCCGCTATGGTTCACGGGTGCCCGACCGAGGTGAGGGGAGTATCCGATGATCGGACGCGCGATGAACGGGCGTTACGAGCTCGGCGAGATACTCGGCGTCGGCGGAATGGCCACCGTCTACCGGGCCCTCGACCACCAGCTGGGCCGCCCCGTCGCGGTGAAGGTGCTCAACGGCGGCCTCGCCGACGACCCCCGGTTCGCCGAGCGGTTCGCCCGCGAGGCCCGGCTGGCCGCCCTGCTGTCGCACCCGCGGATCGTCACGGTCTTCGACTCCGGCCTCGACCAGGGCTCCCCGTACCTGGTGATGGAGCTGGTGCACGGCGACGCCCTGGGCCGGCTGATCGCCGACCAGGGCACCCTGCCGGTGGAGCGCGCCGTCGGCATCGCCGCCGCCGTCCTGGACGCGCTGTCCGCCGCGCACGCCCAGGGCCTGGTGCACCGCGACATCAAGCCCGGCAACATCATGATCACCCACGACGGCGGGGTGAAGGTGGTGGACTTCGGCATCGCCCGGGTCGGCTCCTCCTCCGGCCAGCAGCTCACCCAGGCCGCCTCGGTGGTCGGCACCGCCGCCTACCTCTCCCCGGAACAGGCCACCGCCGGGGAGGTCGACGCCCGCGCCGACCTGTACGCCGTCGGCTGCGTGCTGTTCGAAATGCTCACCGGCGCACCGCCGTTCACCGCCGACACCCCCGTCGCGATCGCCTTCAAGCACGTCACCGAGTACCCGGTGCCGCCTGCCGCCGTCCGCCCGGACGTGCCGCCCGCGCTGGACGCCGCGATCATGCGCCTGCTCGCCAAGCACGCCGCCGAGCGCCCCGCCGACGCGAACGCCGCCGCCGCCGAACTGCTCGCCGCCGTCCCGGCCGCCCCCGCCGACCGCACTGCCGCGCTGCTCGCCGCCGCCACCCAGGTGCTGCCGCCCGTCCCCGCGACCATGCCGCCCCCGCCCCCGCCCCCGCAGCAGCCGCCCTGGACCGAGCAGCACCGCACCTCGGTGCTCCCGCCGATGCCGATGCCCGTCCGCCGGCAGGACGAGGAGCCCGCGCCCGCGCCCCGGCGCGGGCGCAACCCGCTGGTGTACGCGGGCGTCGGCGCCGCGGTGTTCGCCTGCGTGGCCGGCATCGCCGCGTTCTCGCTCAGCGGCGGCGGCAACGACCCCGCCACGAACGCCCAGCCGGCATCCGGTGCGCCGTCCGTCGCGAGCAGCGGCAGCGCCCCCGCCGCCTCGCCGTCCCCCAGCGCCTCGGCCCGGCCCAGCTCCTCGCCGAAGCCGTCCGCCACCCCCAAGACCACCGTGGTCGCCCAGCTCGCCCAACTGCGCGCCGACATCGCCCAGACCGCCTTCGCCCGCGAGGGCGACCGCCAGGACGCCCTGACCGGCCTCCTCGACCAGGCCACCCAGGACGTCAACGACCACCGCGCCGACGACGCCGAGGGCGCCCTCAAGGACGCCCAGCGGCTGCTCCGCGACCTCCAGAAGCGCAAGGCCGTCGACCCTCCCACGCTGGGCAACTGGACCAACCGCCTGAACGCCGCGCTCGCCGCCGTGCACGCACAGGCCCAGCGGGACTAGCCCCCGCCGCGGGCCCGGCTGATCGTCCGGGTCCGCACCTGGCGGCCCAGCGCCGTCACACCCGTGGTCAGGAACACCACGGTGTACAGCACTTGGATCATCACCACGACCCGGGCCACCTGTCCGGACGGATGGATGTCGCCGTAGCCGACGGTCGCCATGGTGATCACCGTGAAGTACAGCGCGTCGACCTTGGTGGTCAGGCCGACCAGTTCGCCCGGCTGCTTGGCCATCCCCAGGTACGCCGCGGAGAACACCACCAGCGCCCCGGACAGCAGCGTCAGGATCACCGGGACGGGCCGCCCCGGGTGGCCCAGCATCTGTCGCCGGGCCTCGCGCAGCAGGCCCGCCCCGACCAGCGTGAGGAGGGCGATGAAGGTCAGCCAGCTGACCAGCGGGTGGTGCGGCCCGAACCAGTCCAGCGGCACCACGAAGTAGGCCGTCAGCAGCAGCACCGGCCCGCCCAGCAGGGCGAGGTACATCCGGGCCAGTTCCTTCATGCCGGGTCGGCCTTCCCGTCACCGGAGGCGTCCGACGGTCCGTCGGCGATTCCCGGCGGCTCGGCGGGCGGGGTGTCGAGGAACTCCAGCACCGCGAGGACGGCCAGCAGCACCACCGCGATCCAGAGCACCACCACCGCCGTCGGGTAGCCCCAGGTGAGCAGCACGATCGCGGCCACCACCACCGCGCCCCAGCCCAGCCAGGCCTTCCGCCGGTGCACGAAGCGGCCAACCGGGCCCAGCCGCAGCCCGATCCGTTCGGCGGCCCGCCGGACCGCGCCCAGGCCCGCCTGCCACAGCTGCCGCACCCAGCCGGCCCGCCGACCGGACCCAGTAAGCCAGACGGCCAGCGCGATCACGATGCCCAGCGCCAGCAGCATCCGGACCGCCGCCCGCAGGTAGCGCACCAGGGTGTCGTAGATCGCCGCCGCGGCGGCCTGGTCGACGTCGGCGGGCAGCTTGTCCAGGTAGAGCGCCCGGAACACGGTCAGCCCGATGCCCAGCAGGCCCGCCGCGACGGCCATCGCGAGCGCCGTGGTGACGGTGGCCCGGCGGTGGCGCACGGCCAGCAGGATGCCGCCCACGGCGCAGAGCACCGCCAGCACCGGCACCCAGAACCCGGCCAGGTCGAGCAGCCGCAGCCCCGTCTGCGCCTTCTTCACCGCGTCCGACTGCACCAGGACGAAGTCGGTGTGCACCTCGGGGATCTTCGCCGCCAGCCCCACCCCGTTGGCCACCAGCCGGTCCTTCACCTGGGCGATCACCGGCGCCAGGTCCAGGCTGACGGTGTCGCCCTTGACCTGCACCGCGCCGCCGCCCTGCCCGGTCAGCACGTTGGTGAACGCGGCGTGCGCACTGCGCAGGATGCCCTCCCAAATGCCCGCGAACGCGTCCGACTGGACGACGTTCAGCACCTGGCTGTGGACGAAGCCGCTCAGCCCGTCGGTCAGCGCCGGCCCGATCTTGCCCAGCGCCGCGTTCAGGGCCGGCCGGTCGGTCGGGGCGACCTCGTTCAGCAGGTCGGAGATCGGCAGCTGCTGCATGATCGCGTCCGTTGCCCGGTTGGCGACCGCGCCCTGCACGGCCGGGTCGGACGCCAGCGGCGCCATCGTCGACACGAACCGGCCGGTGTCGGTGACCTGCGCCCGGCTCCAGGAGGCGACCACGGCCAACGGGGTGAGCACCGAGGCCAGCACGATCAGCACGGCGGCGAAGAACGACCGGACCCGGTGGCGCCGGCGGGCCGGCTCCTGGGACTCCAGGTCGGCGACCCGGGCGCGCAGCGCCTCGACTTCGCGGTCGTCCGGGGATTCCGCCGTCATCGTTACCGTCCAGGTGATCCGCCGTCAGGTGACTACCAGCAGATACCAGGACCGGGCGGCCAGCCACTCGGGTGCGACGACGGAGCCCCGGACCGCGACGGGGCGGTCCGGGGCTCCGGAAGACCTGCGACGACGGCCCGGGGGCCGACGGGGTGTCAGGCCGTGGTCGACTTCGGCGTCTCGGTGGCCTTGGTGACCACGGTCGGCTCGACGGCCTGACGGGGCTGCTCGGCCTGCGAGGCGGCGGTGCCGTTCTGCGCCTCGGCGGCGGGGGCGTCGTCCTCGCGCAGGGCCTTGGTCTCGGCCTTCAGGATGCGCATCGACTTGCCGAGGCCGCGGGCCATCTCGGGCAGCTTCTTCGAGCCGAACAGCAGGACCAGCACCACCACCATGATGGCGATGTGCCAGGGCTCAAGACCGTTACGGAACATCCCTGACCACCGGTCCTTTCGTGGAAGTTCTCGCTGTGACGTCTGGGCCGGGCGGGAAGCCCGACTCGGCCAGTATGCCTGGCCTTGTCGGCGAACGTATACACCCGTCGGCAAACAGCGGCCGAAATGCAGGTGATACGAGTCATGTGGTCTGTACCACCTGGGAGTTCTTTCCGGCGGGCTGCTGTACGGGGCGCAGGTGGCGCATCAGCAGGTGGGCGGCAAGGGCGGCGCCGAGCATCACCACGACTCCGACGATCGCGGCCAGGTGCATTCCGGCGGTGAAGGCGTCGCGGGCGGTGGAGAGCAGCTGCTCGGCGGGGTCGGCGGGCAGGTGGGCCGCGGTGGTGACGGCCCCGCCGAGGGTGTCGCGGGCGGCGTCGGGGGCGGAGCCGTCCATCCGGGACCGGTACACCGCGGCGCCGGCCGCGCCGAGCACCGCGATGCCGAGCGAGCTGCCGAGTTCCTGGGCGGTCTCGGAGGTGGCCCCGGCGGCGCCGGCCCGTTCGGCGGGGGCGGCGGAGAGCACCATCTCGCCGGTGATGGAGACGGTGCCGACCGCGCCGGCGGCGATGATCCCGGCGGCGGTGAGCGGCAGGGCCAGCGAGGAGTCGGGGACGACGAAGGCCATCGCGGCGAAGCCGGCGGCACTGGCCAGGAACCCGGCGGTGAGCAGGACCGCGGGCCGCACCCGGCCGGCCAGCGCGCCGAACCCGCCGACCGCCGCGCCGACGCCGACGCTGGGCAGCAGCGCCCAGAGCGAGGCGGCGAGCGGCCCGTAGCCCTTGACCAGCTGCAGGTACTGCGAGGTGAAGAGGGTGAAGCCCATCATGGCGAACATCGCGATGGTGTTGACGGTGATCGCTCCGCTGTAGGTGCGGATCCGGAACAGCGACAGGTCGATCAGCGGGTGCGCGGCGGTGCGCAGCCGGACGGCGAGGCCGGTGCCGACCAGCAGCCCGGCGACCAGGACCAGCACGGGGCGGGTGCTCCAGCCGTCCACCGCGAGGGTCTTGATGCCGTAGACCACGGGCAGCACGGCGGCGACGGACAGGGCGGCGCCGAGCAGGTCGAAGCGGCCCTGCTGCGGGGCGCGGTACTCGGGCAGCAGGACCGGCGCGGCGGCCATCACCAGCAGCATCACGGGGACGGCGATCAGGAAGGCCGAGCCCCACCAGAAGTGCTCCAGCAGCACGCCGCCGATCACCGGTCCGAGGGTGGCGCCGGCCATCATGACGCCGCTCCACGCGCCGATCGCGGTCTGCCGCTGCTTGGGGTCGGGGAACATGTTGCGCACCAGGGCCAGGGTGGAGGGCCCGAAGACCGCTCCGGCGACGCCCAGCAGGGCCCGGGCGGCGATCAGCTGGTTCGCCCCGTCCGCCCAGGCGGCCACCAGCGAAGCCGCGGCGAAGGCGGCCGTGCCGCCGATCAGCAGTCGGCGCCGGCCGATCCGGTCGCCCAGCGCGCCCATCGGGATCAGCAGCCCGGCCAGCAGGAACGAGTACATGTCCATGATCCACAGCTGCTGGGTGCCGCTGGGCCGCAGGTCGGTGGCGATGAACGGGACGGCGAAGAACAGCACGCCCATGTCCGTGGCGAGGACGAGGGTCGGCAGCAGGAGGAGGGCGAGGCCCAGCCATTCGCGTCGGCCGGCGCGGCCGTGGTCGGTGGTCATGGCGAGGACTGTACGGACGTCTTGCACGACTGTCTAGTACAAACGTCTCAATCAAGTGTTCCAGACATTCGAGCAAGACAACCGTCTTGGACTGCCGTAGCATCGGCGCATGGGAAATCGCGAGGACCTGCTGGCCAGCGCCAAGCACTGCCTGTACGAGAAGGGCTACGGGCGCACCACCGCCCGGGACATCGCCAGCGGGGCGGGCGTCAGCCTGGCCGCGATCGGCTACCACTACGGCTCCAAGGACGCGCTGCTGATCCAGGCGCTGGTGGAGGCGATGGGGGAGTGGGGCGCCGCAGTCGGCACGGCGCTGGCCTCCTCGGCGGACATCGCCGACCCGAAGGAGCGGTTCGTCCGCTCCTGGGACGCCATGCGGGACAGCTTCGGCACGCACCGGGGGCTGTGGACGGTGCAGTTCGAGATCCTCGGGCAGCTGGAGAGCCTGCCGAAGCTGCGCGAGCAGCTGGCCGAGGCGCAGAAGCTGGGCCGGCTCGGCCTGGCCGCCCTGTTCCAGGGGAAGGCCGAGCACGAGGACACCCCCGACGAGCTCGCCAAGGGCGTGTTCTACCAGTCGCTGCTGCTCGGCCAGGCCGCGCACTGGCTGATCGACCCGGACGGGGTGCCCGGCGGCGAGGACTACCTGCGGGCGATGTCGCTGGTGTCCGGCGAGGTGCTCGGCCGGCCCTGAGGGCCGGTCAGGCGGTGACGGCGGTGAGCAGCACCACCGCGTCGGTGTGGGCGAGCAGGCCGTGCCGCTCCTGCGGGACGGAGTGCAGCTCGCCCGCCGACGCGTCCTGCTGCCGGCCGGCCACGGTCAGCGCGACCCGGCCGCGCAGCACCTGCAGGCTGGCCGCGACCGGGGCGTTGTGCTCGTCCAGCGCCGCCCCGGCGCGCAGCGCGATCACGGTCTGCCGCAGCACGCCGTCGTGCAGCAGCAGGTGTGCGCTGCGGCCGTGCGGGCTGGCGGCGGCCTTGGCGGCGTGCTCCTCGGCCAGCGCGTTCAGGTCGATCCGGGCCGGCTGCTCGGTCATCGCGTTCTCCTCCGTCTCTCCCCGCGGCCCCCGGGCCCGACCCTAGGCAGGCTTCCGGGGTGTCGCGCGCTGGGCCACGCGCAGGGGTCAACGCGGGGTCCGTTCGGCGTGCGGGGCCCGGGGCGCGGCCCGATGGTGGACCCATGGCGACCAATCAGAAATTCATCGGCGGTTTCCAGGTGAACCGCGGCATGCTCACCGTCGGCGTGGCCCTCACCGGGCTCGGCGCCGTCGTCGGACTGACCGGGACGGCCCTGGTCTGCGTCGCCCTGGCGAACGCGGGCCGGGGCTGGTTCCAGCAGCTGGAGACCCACCCGGCCGCGCTCGCGCAGCGCACCATGCACCAGGCGAAGGCCGCGTCGGCGGCCGGACTGGAGGCCTGGCGCAGCAGCGCGAACTGATCGCGGACGACGACGGAGGCGGGCGCCCGGTCCGGGCGCCCGCCTCCGCGACGTGCGTGGGTGCGCCTACAGGCCGAGCGACTTGGCGATGATGGTGCGCATGACCTCGCTGGTGCCGCCGTAGATCCGGAACACCCGGTTGTCGGTGTAGAGGCGGGCGATCGGGTACTCCAGGATGTAGCCGTAACCGCCGTGCAGCTGGAGGCACTTGTCGATCACCTCGGAGGCCGACTCGGTGCAGAACAGCTTGGCTGCGGCGGCGTCCGCCACCGTCAGCTCGCCGTTCTGGTACAGCTCCAGCGCCTGGTCGACCATGGCCTGCTGGGCGAGCACCTGGGCCTGGCAGTCGGCCAGCGAGAACTTGGTGTTCTGGAACTCGGCGACGGCCTTGCCGAACACCTTGCGGTCCTTGACGTACTGCACCGCGAACTGCACCGCGGCGGCCGCCGAGGCGTACGCGCCGACCGCGATCGCCAGGCGCTCCTGCACCAGGTTGTGGGTCAGGTAGGAGAACGCCTTCCCCTCCTCGCCGAGCAGGTTCTCCACCGGGACCTTCACGTCGGTGAAGGACAGCTCGGCGGTGTCCGAGGTGCGCAGGCCGATCTTCTGCAGCTTGCGGCCGACCGCGTAGCCCTCCGAGGCGGTGTCCACGCACAGGATGGACAGGCCGGCCCGGCGGTCCGCCGGGTCGTGCGGGGCGGTGCGGCAGACCACCAGGACCAGGTCGGCCAGCACGCCGCCGGTGATGAAGGTCTTGGCGCCGTTGAGCACGTAGTGGGTGCCGTCGGCGGACAGTTTCGCGGTGGTGGCGATGCCGGCCAGGTCGGAGCCCGCGCCCGGCTCGGTCATCGCGATCGCGGTCATGATGTCGCCCGAGACGAAGCCCGGCAGCCAGCGCCGCTTCTGCTCCTCGGTGGCGTACTCCATCAGGTACGGCAGCACCAGGCCGGTGTGCACGCCGGAGGAGCCGAAGGTGACGCCCGCGCGGGCGGTCTCCTCGTAGATCACCGCCTGGTACTTGAAGCCGGTCTCGCCCGCGCCGCCGTACTCCTCGGGGACCTCGATGCCGTAGACGCCGAGCTCGCCCAGCTTGCGGTAGAAGTCCCGCGGCGGGTGGCCGGCCTCCTCCCAGCTCTCGTAGGCCGGGACGACCTCGTTCGCGATGAAGTCCCGGATGGTCTCCCGGAACGCCTCGTGGTCCTCGTTGTAGACGGTGCGGCGCACGGTGCGCTCCCTTCGGCGGCGGCTGGTCGCGCAGTCAAGTTAATCGCCGGTAGCTTGTGGTGTCCAGGGTCGGCGGCGGCCCGGACCTACCGCAAGTAATGCCGGGCGCGGGTGGTCTCCCTGCAAACTGGTCCGAATGTCGTACCGGTGCGGGCCGCCTGTTTCGCCGTGCCCGTAAATGGCCGGGGATTTCCGCGGGTTGGCGGGATCGTCGGTGATCACCCGTGCGGCGGGCCAAAGTTGACCGAGTATCGACAGAAAATCGGAAATCCGAAAACAGTGGTCGCCTGATTGTCGTACTGGCACACTGAGGCCTCATGGCTGATGGTCTTCCCCCCGCTTCCGGCGCCGACGGAAGTGGCGTCGAATTTCCCGCGTCCGAGAAGTCGGAGAATCTCCGCACCACGGAGGTCGACCTCGGCGGCCTGGTGGGCGTGCTCGCCACGCACCTCTACTCGACACCGCTGGTGGCGCTGCGCGAACTCGTGCAGAACGCCCACGACTCGCACACCCGGCGCAGGCTGGAGGACCCGGAGGGCGCCTACCGGCCGCTGATCCGGGTGACCGGCGACCCGGCGGCCCGGACTGTGGCGATCGAGGACAACGGGGCCGGGCTCACCGAACCGGAGATCCACGCCTACCTGGCCACCGTCGGCACCGGCTACACCCGGATGCTGCGCGACCTGACGGGCAATCAGGAACTCATCGGCGCGTTCGGACTGGGCTTCCTGTCGGCCTTCTCGGTCGCCGAGGAAGTGACCGTCACCACCGCCTCGCACCGCGAACCGCACGTCGCGCACACCTACCGCAGCCGCGGCGGCGAGCAGTACAGCGTGGAGCCCGCCGCACCCCGCGCCGCCGCCGGCACCGTGGTGACGCTGCGGCTCAAGCCGGAGCACGCCCACCTCGCCGACGAGGAGGCGCTGCGCGAAGTCCTCGCCCGGTACTGCGTGCTGCTGCCCATCGACGTGTTCGTCGGCGACGACGACCGGCCCGTCAACGACGTCGTGGTGCCCTGGCGGCAGGACGTCACCGGCTCGCCGCACCTGCACCGGATGCGCTTCGCCACCGCGTTCGCCCGCAGCTTCGAACCGCTGACGGCCTTCCCCGTGCAGCCCGCCGACGACCGCACCGACGCCGTCGGACTCCTCTGGGTGCAGGACGGCGGGACGTACGGCTCCAGCGACAACCGCGACCTCGCGGTCTACCTGCGCGGCATGCTGCTCGCCGACGACGCCCGCGACCTGCTGCCCAGCTGGGCCGGCTTCATCGGCGGCGTGGTCGAGTCCACCCGGCTCACCCCCACCGCCAGCCGCGAGGACCTGCAGCGCGACGAGCACTACCGGGCGCTCCAGCAGGCCCTCACCGACGCCATCGTCGACGGCCTGTACGAGACCGCCCGGCTGCACCCCGCCGCCTGGCGGCGGATCCTCGCCCGGCACGGCCAGGAACTGCTCGGCGCCGCCCTCTGCGACGACCGGCTGTTCACCCTGCTCGCCGACGACGTCCCCGTCCCCACCTCGCAGGGCGAACTCACCGCCGGCGCCCTGCGCGCCGCCGGCTCCGGCGCCGTGCACGTCGCGCTCGGCAGCGGCGGCGGCTTCGAGGAGATGCTGTACCGCGCCATGCAGGTACCGATCGCCCGCGGCGACCGGTACGCGGTGCTGCCGTTCCTGCGCCGCTACGCGCAGCTGCGGGACTGCCGGATCGTCGAACTCGGCAGCGAGAGCGGCAACCGCGAACTGTTCCGCGCCCCCGACCTGCCGCTGCCCGCCGAACAGCACGCCTGGCTGAGCGCCGCGCTCACCGACGACGGCGAACAGCTCGTCCCCGCCCGGTTCGACCCGCCCGGGCTGCCGCTGGTGCTGGTCCCCGACCGCGAGGCCGAGCTCAAGGCCCGGATCGAGGACGACCGGGCCGACGCCCGGATCCCGTCCGCCGCGCTGCGCCTGGCCAGGGCGTTCACCGCGCGCACCGACGGCACCGTCAAGGCCCGGCTCTACCTCAACCTGGCCTCGCCCGCAGTGCACGACCTGCTGGCCGCCTACCGGGCCGGCCACACCGGGGCGGCCACCGCCGCCGCGCTGCTGCGCTCCCTGAAGGTGATCATGGCGGCGGCGTCCGGCTCGGCGGTCGGCGACCTGACCGCGGCCCTCGGCGGCGTCTCCACGGCGGTCGCCGCGCTCACCGCCGCCGTCCCCGCCGACGGCCTGTCGGTGGTACCCGACACCATCTCCGCAGACACTCCGCAGGGGGACGAGGAACGATGACCACCGACATCTGGTCCTGGGTGCACGACACCCACCGCCAGCTCGCCGAGTCCGGACAGCACCGGCTCGCCGACGCGCTCGTCGAGATCGCCGGCCACGCCGTCGAGGGCCGCAACGAGCAGCTCGACGCGATGTACCCCGAGGCGCTCGCCTCGGCCCGGGCGCTCGGCCTGCCCTGGGTGGAGGTCTTCCTGCGGCACTGGCGGCTGCAGAACCTGCTGAACAAGCGCTACCAGGGCGAAGCCGCGATGTCCGAGGCGGTGTCGCTGCTGGAGTTCGCGCACCGCGAGGAGACCGCCTCCTGCCCGCAGTCGGTGTGCGCCGTCCAGGACTTCACCATCTGCCACGCCAACATCGACGGCCCCGGCTACGTGCCCGAGCGGCTCGCCGTGCTGGAGGAGACCCTGGAGCGGGTCGAACCCGCCCGGGCCTGCTTCGACTGCCTGTCCCGGGAGTACGCAGACACCCTGGAGGACGACGGCCGCCCGGCCGACGCACTCACCCACCTCGACCGCGCGCAGACCCGGATCCGGGCGGCCGGCGAACAGGTCTCGCTCTCCTTCGCGCACAGCCGCGCCTCCGCCCTGCACCGCCTCGGCCGGCACCAGGACGCCCTGGACGCCTACGACACCGCCGAACACGCCTACGTCGCCGCCGGGAACCGGCTCGACGACGACGACCGCCGCAAGCTCGCCGTCGGCCGCGCCCTGCAGTTCGCCGCCCTCGGCCGCACCGGCCCCGCCCTCGAACTACTGCCCGCCGCCGAAGAGGCCGACCGCTACCCCGACATCCGGCACCGCTGGACCGCCGCCGTCGAACTGCTCGTCGCCGCAGGCGAGTTCCCCAACGACGCCGCCCTCGGCGCCCGGCTGGCCGGCTGGGCCGGCGAACTCGACCTGGCCGGCTCCCACCGCCCCTGCCTGGTCCTGGCGCTGGCGGCCGGCCGGCTCGCCCTCGCCCGGGGCGCCCGCGAGGTCGCCCTGATCCTGGCCCGCACCGGCGAACGCAAGCTCGGCCAACTGCGCCGCACCGACGGCGTCGCCGAGCAGGTGGCCGCCCTGCGGGCCGCCGCCGAGGCCCTGCCGCACCCCGAACTGCCCGTTCCCGCCGACGAGTTGCCGCAGTGGCTGGCCGAGAACCGCCCCGAGCCGGAGACCGGCGCCGACCTGCTGGCCGCCGCCCTCGCCGCCGCCGACACCCCCGACACCGTCCTGGTGCTCAACCTGGCCGGCGCGCTCGGCACCCTCGGCCACGCCCGGGCCGTCACCGAACTGCTCTGGGCCCAGCTCGAACTGGACCCCGGCAGCGACTACCTGACCGGCATGCTCGGCGACCTGCTGATCGACGCCGAGGACGGCGACGGCGTCGACCGGCTCGCCGACCGGCTCTCCGCCGCCCCCGCCGACGCGCACTGGCTGCGCGCCCGCTGGGCCGCCGCCCAGGGCCGCTGGGCCGAGGTCGGCGAGCAGTGCGCCGCCGTGCTCGCCCACGAGCCGGACGCGCTCAACACCCGCCGGCTGGCGGCGAGCGCCGCCACCCGCCGCGGCGACCACGCCGAGGCCCAGCGGCTCTACCAGGACCTGCTGGAACACGCCCTCGACCCCGCCGAGGCCGGCGAGGACGAGCAGCACCGCACCGTCCAGACCCCCGACCTGTGGCACCTGATCACCGCCGCCACCGCCAACCGCGACTGGCCGGCCGTCCGCGCCGCCGGCGCCCGGCTCGGCATCGAGTTCGACCACGACAGCGGCCCGGTCGACGAGGAATGGCAGCTGATCGAGATCCGCGCCCCGCGCCACAACGGCACCACCGTCGACCTCCCCGCCCTGCGCACCGGCCCGGCCACCGCCCGGGTGCTGCCGGTGCTCGGCGACGACCACGACCTCAACCACGGCGACGTCGTGGTGTTCGCCCCCGCCCTGCTCAACGACCACCCCGAGCCCGGCGAGGAGGAGAGCTGGCACCCGGTCTTCGAGCACCTCACCCTGCTCGACCCGGCCGGCTACACCACCTACTGGATCGACGGCTGCTGCCCCGACGACGAGACCTGGTACGCCCTGCGCGGCGCCCTCCAGGAGGCCGGGTACGCGGTCTGGGCGTACAGCGGCGACCAGTACCGGATCACCGACCCGCACCACGAGGGCGAGACCCTCCCCGGCGTCTACGCCGCCCTCGGCGTCCCCCCGACCGCCTCCGCCAAGGAGGCCGACGCCCTCCTCACCGACCTCACCGCCGCCTGGCCCCACCCCCTCGCCTGGCCCGCCCTCGCCGAGGCCGCCGGCGCCGACCTGACCCGCCACCGCGAGACCATCGACGCCTACGACCTGTAGGCCTCGCCGCCGCCCGCGGTCCGGTGCTCGCCGGACCGCGGGCCGCCCCGACCGGCCGGGAGTTCCGGCGTCGTCGTTGCGGGCCCGCCGGGAGTGGGTACCCCTTGTTCGCTCCTCCGACGGGCATCAGGCAAGGTGGAGCCAGTAGGCAGCCCGACCGGGCGGCTGCCGGGGTGGCGGAGGAAGTGTCGTGTCCGAACGCGAGCCGGAGGGTGCACCTGCGCAGGAGGCGCCGCCCACCGAAGGGCTGCTCGGGCCGGATGTGCCGCCCATCGAACGGCCCGTCAGCGTTCCGCACGCGCCGGAGCCCGCGCAGACCGAGGGGCTGCTCGGGCACAGCCCGGCGGCCGAGGTCGCGGAGGCCGTCCGGGCCCGCAACCCGCTGGCCCAGGACACCCTCACGCCCGAGGAGTGGAACGCGGCCGGCTACACCCCCGCGTACGGCCTGGACCTGAACGAGCTGCACAAGGGCGCCCCCGGGGACGCGCCCTGGCCGGACCGGATGCGGACCCTGCTGCGCACCCCCATGGCCGAGCGCCCCGCGTTCGAGCGGAGCCCGCGCGAGCTGCACCCGTCCGCCGGGGCGCAGGCCCAGCGCAACGTGCCCCGGGTGCTCGACCTGTCGCTGCGGATCGGGGAGCTGCTGCTGGCCAGCGGCGAGGCCGCCGAGGACGTGGAGGCCGCGATGCTCGGCATCGCGCACGCGTACCGGCTGGACCACTGCGAACCGCAGGTCACCTTCACGCTGATCTCGATCTCCCACCAGCCGTCGCTGATCGACCCGCCGGTCACCGCGGACCGGGTGGTGCGCCGCCGCACCTCCGACTACACCCGGCTGGCCGCCGTGTACGAGCTGGTCGCCGACATCACCGCCGAGAAGGTCACGGTCAACGACGCCTACCGCCGGCTCGCCGGGATCCGCCGCAACCGGCACCCGTACCCGGCCTGGCTGCTGTCGCTGGCCACCGGGCTGCTGGCCGGCGCGGCGTCCTTCCTGGTCGGCGGGAGGATCGACGGCAAGGCCTGGCTGGTGTTCGGGGCGGCGTTCGTCGCGGCCGTGGTCGGCGACCGGCTGGCCTCGTTCATCGCCCGCCGCGGGCTGCCGGAGTTCTACCAGTTCGTGATCGCCGCGATGCCCGCCGCGCTCTGCGGCATCCTGCTCTCCTTCAACGAGCTGCACCTGCGCGGCTCGGTGGTGATCACCGGTGGACTGTTCGCGCTGCTGCCCGGACGGGCCATGGTCGCCGCCGTGCAGGACGGCCTGACCGGCTTCTACATCACCGCCGCGGCCCGGCTGCTGGAGGTGGTGTACCTGGTCGCGGGCATCGTCATCGGCGTGATGCTGGTGCTGTACATCGGCGTCAACTACAACGCCAAGCTGCGGCCCGACGAGTCCATCGGCGGCACCAACGCCTCCCCGCCGGTCCAGCTGATCGCCGCGATGGTGCTGGCGCTGGCCTTCGCGATGCTGCTGCAGACCGACCGGCGCTCGCTGCCGATGGTGGTGCTGAACGCCGGCATCGGCTGGTCCACGTACGGGGTGCTGGTCTACAACGCGGGGATCTCCGCGATCGTCGCGACCGGTCTGGCGGCCGGCCTGGTCGGCCTGTTCGGCCAGCTGCTGGCCCGCTACCAGGCGTCCTCCGCGCTGCCGTACGTGACCGCCGCGATGGGCCCGCTGATGCCCGGTTCGGCGCTGTACCTGGGCATGCTGGCATTCGCCCAGGGCCACGCCTCGAACGGGCTGGTGTCCGCCAGCCGGGCCGCGGCGCTGGCGATGGCGCTGGCCATCGGCGTCAACCTCGGCGGCGAGGTGGCCCGGCTGTTCCTGAAGAACCCGGGCGCCAGCGACCGGGACGCCCCGCACCTGCTCATCCCGCGCCGGGCCGCGAAGCGCACCCGCGGCTTCTGACCCGGCCCGGCCGCCCGTACCGAACCGAAGGCTCCACCCGATGCTCAGTGCCCTGCTCGACGGCTACCACCAGCACATCGTGGCGGCCCACAAGCAGCCGCTGTTCCTGCTGCTGGTCGGGTTCATCACCTCCTTCGTGTGCATCCGCTTCAGCACCCGGATGATCCGCGCCCAGGTCCGCTGGTGGCCGGGCAACATCACCCCCGGCGGGCTGCACATCCACCACATGGTGTTCGGCCTGGGCTTTTTGCTCCTCGGCGGCATCGGCGTGTTCGCCACCAACGGCGGCCACCCGTGGATCGACTGGTTCGGCCTGTCCTTCGGCATCGGCTGCGGCCTGGTGCTGGACGAGTTCGCGCTGATCCTGCACCTGGACGACGTGTACTGGAGCGAGCAGGGCCGCAAGTCGGTGGACGCGGTGATCCTCGGCATCCTGATCACCGCGCTGCTGCTCACCGGGTACGTGCCGCTCGGCCTGGTGCCCGGGCAGAGCACCCGGTGGGGAGTGGTCGGGGTGATCGCCGGCAACGCGGTGATGAGCGTGGTCGCGCTGCTCAAGGGCAAGGTGTGGACGGGGCTGCTCGGCATCATGGTGCCCGGCCTGTCCTGGATCGGCGCGGTCCGGCTGGCCCGCCCGTCCAGCCCGTGGGCGCGCTGGCGCTACGCGGACCGCCCCCGGCGGATGGCCCGGGCGAACCGGCGCGAGCGGCGGCTGCACGCCCGCACCGACCGGGCGCGCACCTGGCTGTTCGACCTGATCGCCGGGGCGCCCGACAAGGTGCCGCCCGGTCACCCCAAGGCGCACGCGGTGGCCGAGCGGATGGCCGCCCGGGCGCTGGCCCACCGCCACCCCGCGCTGCCGTCCGGCGGGCGGCGGGCTGTCGCCCCGCCCACCGACCCGGACCGCCGGGCCCGCGCCCAGCGCCGCCGCCGCACCGTCCGGGCCGGGCGGCCGCGTACCGCCGGGACGGGGAAGCCGCCGCAGCGGGCGCGCTGACAATCGGACATCTCACCCGGGTGGTCGCATTTCGATGGCGCTGACCCTCCGTCAGGTCTGAGAATCTGACGGTGCGTGACCGAATTGTCACGTGATGGGACAGTCGGTTCGATTCTCCGCCGGCTGTCGGAACGCGTCGAGGAAGGACCCGTCATGCCGCGCAGGCTCCTCCCCGCCCTCCTCCTCGCCGCTGCCGCCGGGCTCGCCCTGCTGCCCGCCGCGAGCGCCCCCGCCGCCCCTGTTCCCGCCGTCCGGCACGCGGCCGGCCGGCCCGCCGACGACCCGCCCGGCGACGAGGCGTACCCGTCCGCCGAGGAGGTCGCCCGGGCCAAGGCCGCCGCCGACGCCAAGGCCGCCGCCGCCACCGGCCTGGAGGCCCGGCTGGCCGCGGCCCGCACCGAACTCGACCGGGTCGGGCAGGCCGCCGAGCAGGCCGTCGAGGCGTACAACGGCGCCCTCGCCCGGCTCGCCAAGGCCCAGCAGGCGGCGAAGGCCGCCGCCGTCCACTCCGCCGCCGCCGAGGCCGCCCGCGCCCGGGCCGCCGACCGGGCCGCGGGGCTGGCCGCCGAGATGTACCGGCAGGGCGGCGCCTCCCCGCAACTCGCCGCGCTGGACGCCATGCTGGGCGCCCGCGGCCCCGGCGAACTGTCCGAGCAGGCCGCCGCGGTCGGCATCGCCGGCGCCCAGACCCGGCAGATCCTCGACGACGCCACCGGCACCGCGAAGGCCGCCGCCCGCGCCGCCAAGGACGCCCGCGCCGCCGAGGCCGCCGCCCGCACCGCCGCCGACACCGTCCGCACCGCCAAGGACGCCGCCCAGCGGCGGCTCGCCGACCAGGAACGCCAGGTCGCCGAGATCGGCCGGCGCCAGGAGACCCTGCTCGCCGAACTCGCCGCCGCCCGCGACACCAGCGTCGACCTCGAACGCCAACGCCAGGACGCGCTGGAGGAGATCGCCCGCCGTCAGGCCGAGGAGGCCGCCCGCGCCGAGGCCGAACGCGCCGCCGCCGAGGCCGCCCGGCACCACCCCGTCCCGGACCGCGACCAGCCCTGGTCCGCCACGGGCGCGGACGCCGCCGTCGCGTTCGCCCGCTCCGTCGTCGGCCTGCCGTACATCTGGGGCGGCGAAGGCCCGCAGGGCTACGACTGCTCCGGGCTGACCATGATGGCCTGGCGCAAGGGCGGCAAGAACCTCACCCACTTCGCCGCCGACCAGTACGCCGAGTCCACCCCCGTCAGCTACGACCGGCTCCGCCCCGGCGACCTGGTCTTCTGGACCAAAACCGGCCGCGCCGCCGACATCTACCACGTGGCGATCTACCTCGGCGACGACCAGATGATCGAGGCCCCGCGCCCCGGCACCGCGATCAAGCAGGCCAGCCTCTGGATCATGGGCCGCCCCGACTTCTACGCCCGCCCCTGACGGGCACCGTCCAGGGCGCCCGGACGGCATCCGGCGCACCGTCGGACGGGTGGCGCGGGCGGGCCGGAAAATTGGGTGACGGGTCCTGGGGGCCGCCGTACGGTGGCCGGATGGGCAATGACGCACAGCACCGCGCCGACCAGGGCATCGAGATCCGGCCGATCACCCGTGACGAACTCGCCGTGTGGGACAGGTCGATCTCCCGCGGCTTCCTGCGGCCGCACGTCGCACCCGCGACGGAGTGGCGGGAGATCCAGTTCGAACCGGGGCGGATGCAGGCCGCGTTCGACCACCGCGATCCCGCGCCGGAGGGGCCGCGCTGCGTGGCGACCTTCCGCAGCTTCGACGCCGAACTGACCGTCCCCGGCGGCGCCCGGCTGCCGGTGGACGCGGTCACCGGCGTCACCGTCAACTCCACCCACACCCGGCGCGGCCTGCTCAGTGGCATGATGCGCCGCGACCTGGCCGCCGCCCGGGAGCGCGGCCTGCCCGCCGCGATCCTGATCGCCGCCGAGTACAACATCTACGGCCGATTCGGGTTCGGCCCCGCCACCCGCAGCACCGGCTGGCGGGTGGACGTGCTGCGCGCCCGCGGCCTGCGGACCGGGCTGCCCGTGCACGACGGGCACCGGATCGACTTCGTCACGCTCGAGGAGGTCCGCAAGCTCGGCCCCGAGCTGTACGAGCGCTGGCGGCCCACCCAGCCCGGCGCGATCGGCCGCCCGGAGCACTGGTGGCGGGTACGCACCGGAGACCTCGACCTGCCCGGCTTCGAGTGGAAGGAGGGCTTCACCGCCCTCCACCGCACCGCCGACGGCACCGTCACCGGCCTGATCAACTACACCGTCGACGAGAAGTTCGACGGCGCCTACCCCGACTGCCCGCTGAACGTGCGGGACTTCCTCGCCCTCGACCAGCAGACCGCCAACGCGCTGTGGGCGCTCGCGTTCTCCGTCGACTGGGTGCGCCACGTGGTCGTCCCGAGCCTGCGGCCCGACGACCCGCTGCCGCTGCTGCTGAACGACCCGCGCGGGGCCCGCCCGCACGAGGACGACTCCGACTTCACCTGGCTGCGCCTGCTCGACCTGCCCGCCGCGTTCGCCGCCCGCCGGTACACCGCGCCCGGCCGCCTGGTGCTGGACGTCACCGACCCCGAGGGCTGGACGAGCGGCCGCTGGGCGCTGGAGACCGCCGCCGACGGCACCGGCCGGATCACCCCCACCGAGGACGCTGCCGACCTCGCCCTCGGCGTCGGCGCGCTCGGCACCCTCTTCCAGGGCGCCGACACCGCCACCCGGCTGGCCGCCGCCGCGATGCTCACCGAGCTCACCCCCGGGGCCGCCGGCCGGGCGGACACCCTGCTCCGCCCGGAGCGCACCCCCTGGAACCCCGACAGCTTCTGACGGGTCCTCAGGAGGCGGGGGGCTGCTTGACGGCGGTCTTTCCGATGGTCGGCAGGATGAAGTCCTGAATGAGTCCCTTGGCGTCCCGGACGATCGGTCGGAATATCCGATAGCGCGAAAGATTGATCACCCGGGCCGCCATGGGAGTCGACCGACGGACGAACTCGCGGGTGCGCTCGGTGTCCTCGGTGCGGTCGAAGACCCAGTAGAGGACGACGACCATCAGGTGCAGCCACAGGACGTCGGGCAGGAGTTCGACCAGCTCGGCGTCCAGTTTGGGGGCGAGCTCGGACCCCTGGAGGACGTCCCGGAACAGCTCCACCGCGGTGGCCCGGGCCGGGTGCGACTCGTTGGAGAACGGGCTGAGCGAACTGGTCGGATCGGCGGCCGTGCGGAAGAACTGCGCGGAGAACTCGTGGTACGGCGCGGCCGTGTCCAGCCAGGAGACCAGCGCGATCTCCAGCCGCTGGGAGAAGTCCTTGACGCCGGCCATCCGGGCACGGGCGTCGGCGGCGTGGTCGTACGTCATCCGGTCGTAGAACCCCTGGATCAGGAATTCCTTCGCGGAGAAGTAGTAGTAGGCGTTGCCGACCGAGACGCCCGCCTCGGCGGCGATCGCCCGCATCGTGGTCTTCTCGTAGCCGCGCTCCTGGAACATCCGCATCGCGGTCTCCAGGATCAGGGCCCGAGTGGCCTCGCTCTTGTCCGTCTTCGGCTGGGCCCGGCCGCCCGCGAGCTCGCCGGCGGGCACAGCGCTGCCCGGCTCGTTCCGGTCGCCCGCGCTCTCCACGTCGCCCGACCCCACCGGGCCCCCTCGGGGCCGTTCCCGGTCGATTCCTGGCACCTTCGCCCCGCCTGCCGTTCGCTACGCCCCAGTTGCCTGTGGAGCCGAGTCACTGTGGAACCCGAGCCTAGCCCGGACCGGGACAACTCCGGACCGGGAGGGCGAAACGGCACTCGGCGGACGGCCCCGGTGCCCCCCGACAGCGGGCGCGCCACCCCCCGCCCCGGCCTTCCGTCCGCCGTCGGGCGCGCGGACGGATCCCCTCCTCGACCGGGGCCAGACAATTTCGAACGCGTTCAAAACTGTTCGAGGGTGACTCTAGGGCACCGGCTGAACGCGTTCAACCCCCGGTGTGTGGAAGGCTGACGACATGCCCGCCACCCTGCGCGAGGGCGGCGCACCCGACGCCGCCGCCGTCGCCGCCCTGCTCACCGCCAGCCGCCGCAGCGCCTACGCCGGACTCGTCCCGGACGCGGCGCTCGCCGCCGACAGCTCACAGCAGATGCTGTGGGAACTGCGGCTGAGCGCGGACTACGGCCCGCCCGCCGACACCCCCACCCTGCTGCTCGCCGAAGACCCCGACGGCACCCTGGCCGCCTTCGCCCACCTCGTGCCGGACGGCCCCGTCGTCCGCCTGGAGCACCTGCACGTCCGCCCCGACCGCACCGGCCACGGCCTCGGCACCCGCCTGCTCCACGCCGCACTCGCCCGCCACCCCGACCGGCCCGTCCGCCTCGACGTCCTGGCCGCGAACCGCCGCGCGATCGCCTTCTACGAACGCCACGGCGGCCGCCGGACCGGCCGCGGCACGGCGCACTTCCCGGATGGGACCGTGCTGCCGGAGTACGAGTACGGCTGGCGCTGACCAGGACCGCAGGCCCTCAGGACCTGCGGGCGGCCGGAAGGGCGGCGAGCAGGGCGACGACGGCCGCCGCGAAGGGCAGCAGGTAGCCGGTGCCGGGGTCGGCGTGCTGGACGAGGGTGCCGCCGAGCGTCGCGCCGGTGGAGATGCCGACCAGGATCGCGGCGACGGCCAGCGCCATGGCCTCGTTCAGGCGGTGCGGGGGGAGGAGCTCCTGGACCAGCGTCATCCCGCTGATCATGGTCGGCGCGGTGCCCGAGCCCGCGGCCAGCAGCGCCGCGCCGAGGACCGGGACGCCCGCCCCGGACCGGCCGGCGGCCAGTGGGAGCAGCATCAGCGCGGCCATCGCGCCCGCCCCGAGCGCCAGCCGCACCGCGACCGGGCGTCGTGGGCGGATCGCGCCGAACGCCAGCCCCGAGGCGCAGGACCCGGCCGCGACCAGTGCCAGCAGCACGCCGCCGGCGGACTGCCGGCCGAGCGCGTCGGTGTAGGCGAGGGTGGTGACCTCCTGCGAGCCGAACAGCACGCCGGCCGCCAGGAACCCGGCCAGCAGGGCCGGGAAGCCCCGGGTGCGGATCAACGACCGTGCCGCGGAGGAGGGTTGGGCCGGTGCGGCGAGCGGCGGCTCGGTGCCGCGCTGGGCGGCGAACAGCAGGGTGCCGACGGTGCCCAGGGCCCAGGCGGCGAGCAGTCCGGCCTCGGGGGCGAGCGCTGTGCACAGGACCATGCCGAGGACCGGTCCGGCCATGAAGCACAGCTCGTCCAGGGACTGTTCGAGCGCGTTCGCCCGGTGCAGCACCGCGGCGTCGGCCCGGTGCAGGTGCGCCCAGCGGGCCCGGGCCATGCCGCCCAGGTTGGGGCTGCTGCCGGACAGCGCCCAGCACAGGAACAGCGTCCAGTCGGGTGCGCCGGTGCGGACGCACAGCAGCAGCGCGCCCGTCGGCAGCGCGGTGGCGAGGACGGCGGGAACGGCGACCCGGGCCTGTCCGAGCCGGTCGACCAGCCGGCCGAGCAGCGGCAGCAGCGCCGCCCCGGCCAGCACCCCGACCGCGGAGACCGCGCCGGCCAGCGCGTACGAGCCGCGGCGGTCGGCGATCAGCACCACGACGGAGACGCCGTACATCGCCAGGGCGAGCCGCCCGAGCAGGCCGGCCAGGGTGAACGTGAGGGCGCCCGGCGCGGCGAACACCGGGCGGTAGCGGGCGAGCGGCAGCGACAACGCACAACTCCGGGAGTGGGGAGGGGGGATGGCTCCACCCTGGGGCCCGGGCCGGGGCGCGGTCCAACACCTGATCCGTCCGATCGACCGGATTCTGTTGTTAATCTCCCGCCGTGCCCCGTGACCTCCACCCCCGCCTGCTGCGCAGCTTCACCGCCGTCGCCGAGACCCTCCACTTCGGCCGTGCCGCCGAACGGCTGCACCTGGCCCAGCAGGCCGTCAGCCGGGACGTCCAGGCGCTGGAGCGGGAACTCGGCTGCGCGCTGTTCCAACGGTCCACCCGCAGCGTCGAGTTGACCGAGACGGGCGCGGCGCTGCTGCCGAAGGCCCGCCGGCTGCTGGAGCTCCAGGGCGAGATCACCGCGCTCGGCGACGCCCGGACGCTGCTGGTGGACGTCAACAGCCCCGGCGGCGACCGCGAACTGACTGCCGAGCGGGTGCTGGCCGAGGCCCGCCGGCGTCGTCCGGAGGCCGAGCTGCTGGCCCGCTACTGCGGCGGACTCACCGCTGCCGCACGGGAGTTGGCGGCGCACCGGCTGGACGCCTCGTTCGGGCGGCACGCCGGGCTGCCGGCCGCCGCGCGGTCCCGGCTGGCGCACACCCCGGTGCGGCTGGAGCCGATGGCGGTGTTCCTGCCGTTCGAGCACCCGCTGGCGGCGCTGCCCGCCGTGCCGCTGGCCGCGCTGGCCGGGCATCCGGTGGACGTGTTCGCGGGGCAGCCCGACACCGCGGAGTGGACCGACCTCGGCCTGCGGCTGCTCGCCGAACACGGTCTGGTCGCCGCACCCGGCCGCACTCCGCCGGTCGGCGCCGCCGAGTTCGCCCGCTACCTGGCCCGGCACGGCAGCCCGATCCTCACCACCACGGACGGGCCGGACATCCCGGGCGGGGTGGCCCGGCCGCTGGTCGACCCGGTGCCGCTCAGCCTGGTCGGTCTGGTGCACCGGCCCGAGCTGCGTCACCCGGGGTTGGCTGCCCTGCGCGAATCGGCGGTCGAACTCGCCGCCGCGGAAGGCTGGTTGGCGCGTCCGCCGGGGAGCTGGCTGCCGTCGGAGGACGCCGCGCTACTGCGCGGATGAAACGGCGGCGCCCCCGCCGCGGGGGACGGCGAGGGCGGTACCGGGGGCCGCGGGGCGGCCGGGACAGGCGGTCTCAGGAGGCTCGCACGGCGGAGATGTCGAGGGTCAGCTTGACCTTCTCGCCGATCAGCACGCCGCCGGTCTCCAGCGCGGCGTTGTAGGTCAGGCCCCAGTCGGTGCGGTCGACCGAGGTGCCGCCCTCGAAGCCGACCCGGTTGGCGCCGTACAGGTCGGTGGCCGCGCCGGTGAAC
>NZ_BMRI01000042.1:9295-32214 GCF_014648555.1 Kitasatospora griseola | reverse complement strand
TCCAGGTCGAGGACGACCGGGCGGCTGGTGCCCTTGATGGTCAGGTCGCCGTGCAGGCGGTAGGTGTCGCCGTGGATCTGCTGGGCGGAGGTCGACTTGAAGGTGATCTCCGGGTAGGTGGCGGCGTCGAAGAAGTCGCCGGTGCGCAGGTGCTCGTCGCGCTGGGCCTGGTTGGTGTGGATCGAGGCGACCTTGATCACCAGCTCGGCGGTGGAGGCGGCCGGGTTGGCGCCGTCCAGGTGCAGCTTGCCCTCGTACTCGGTGAACTCGCCGCGGACGTTGGTGACCATCGCGTGGCGGACGGCGAAGCCGATCTTCGAGTGGGTGGAGTCGATGGTGTAGTCGCCGGTCAGGTGGGCCAGGTCCGGGCCCTGGACGGCGGCGGCCGGGGCGGCGGTGGCGGTGTTCTTGCTGCGGTTGAAGATGCCCATGGCTTCTCTCCTTTGCGAGGGTCGAAGCCGTTTGTTGAGGCTTCAACTTGTTGGTGACTTCACCGTACCCCGATCTGGTTCAAGTTTCAACCATGAAGTCCAAATTTGAACCATCCGGGTGGGCGCACCGGTTGTCCCCAGCCTGTGGAGGGCGGTGGAAAACCGGGTGCGCCGGGTGGATCCGGCGGTTCACACTGGCCGCCGAACCCCCCTTCGCCTCCCGAGGAGACTCGTGCAGTCAGCCGTCACCGTGTCGCCGTCCCAGGTCCCCGAGCTGCTGCTCGGACTCGCCACCGTGCGGCCGGTGTTCCTGTGGGGAGCACCCGGTATCGGCAAGTCCTCGCTGGTCAACCAGTTCGCCGACTCGCTCGGCCTGGAGTGCGTCTCGCTGCTCGGCACCCAGCTCGCCCCCGAGGACCTGATCGGCGTCCCGCAGATCACCCCCGAGGGCCGCTCCCGGTTCTGCCCGCCCGAGACCATCGCCCGCGACCAGCCCTACTGCCTGTTCCTGGACGAGCTCAACGCCGCCACCCCGGACGTCCAGAAGGCCTTCTACTCGCTGATCCTGGACCGCCGGATCGGGAACTACGAACTCCCGGCGGGCTCCATCGTGATCGGCGCCGGCAACCGCGCCACCGACGGCGCACTCGCCCGCCCGATGCCGTCCGCGCTGCTCAACCGCCTGGTCCACGTCCACCTGCGGGCCAGCGCCGACGACTGGCTCGGCTGGGCCGGCGGGCACGGCATCCACCCGTGGATCACCGACCACCTCACCGACCGGCCCGACCACCTGTGGTCCAACCCGCCCAAGACCGAGGAGCCGTTCTCCACCCCGCGCGCCTGGCACATGCTCTCCGACGCGCTGCACTCCTTCGGCGCGAGCCTCGACGAGGACACCCTCAAGGTCCTCGCGCACGGCCTGCTCACCCCCGCGCACGCCGTCGCCTTCTGCGGCTACGTCAAGATCGTCCGCAACGCGTACGGCCTGGAGGCCATCCTCAAGGGCGACGCCTCCTGGCCGCGCCGGATCGAGGACCGCGACCTGCTCTACTACCTCGCCGACTCCTTCCGCGGCCGACTCGTCAAGGAACTGCCCGCCCGCAAGGAGCACGCCTCGCCGACCGTCCGGCAGCACGCCTACCGCTCCAAGTCGCTGCTGGTCCAACTCGCCGAGATCTCCGTCGAGGTCGCCCAGACCGTGATCGCCGACGGCCCCGACGGCAACCCCGTCCTGCCGTCCTGGTTCCTCATCGAAGCCGCCCGCGACCTGCCCCGACTGGTCGAGGCCCGCCGGTGAGCACCCGCCGCCCCGCCGAGAAGAAGCCCGAACAGGACCCGGTCAAGGCCGCGTTCGCCGCCGGACTCGCCAAGGCCCGGTCCAACCCGGCACTCCACGCCGTCCCCGCCACCCTCTGCACCGCCGACGAGGAGCACTGCTCGCTGCACCCCACCACCGGGTGGGTCGTCGTCACCTCCAACGGCACCCTGCACGCCAACCGGCGCCGCCGCGCCGAACCCGAGGAATGGGCCTGGGCCCTCGCCCACGCCCTGCTCCACCTCGGCTTCGGCCACCTCCCCGCCGCCCGCGGCCCCCGCACCCAGCCCGACCGGGCCGACCTCGCCGCCCGCTGCACCGTCGTCAACCGCTTCCTCGACACCTTCCACGTCGGCCGCGCCCCCGACGACCATCCCGTCGCCTGGCCCGGCGGCGACGAGGAGACCCTCGCCGCCCGCTGGCGCCGCGACGGCGTCCCCGCCGAATACCGGGCCTGCGGAACCGACGGCGACAACCCCGACCAGCTCCTGCACACCTGGTTCGCCGGTGTCGACCCCGAGGACTGGACGCTCGCCTTCGCCCACGCCCTCACCCGCACCGTCTCCGCCGCGATGGACCTGGCGGCCGGCCGCCGCGAACACCTCGACGGCCCACGCCTCCCGCAGCGCCCCTGGGAACGGGCGCTCAGCTGGTTCGTGGCCAACTACCCGCTGCTCGGCGGCCTCGCCGCCGGCCTCACCCTGGTCGCCGACGCCGAACTCGCCCGCGCCCACGACATCACCGTCGCCGCCGTCAACGCCGAGGCCGGCGAGATCTACCTCAACCCGCTGCGCCACCACACCGACGAGGAATGGCGCTTCATCCTCGCCCACGAAATGCTGCACGCCGCCCTCCGCCACGGCGACCGGGCCGGCGGCCGCGACCCCTACCTCTTCAACGTCGCCGCCGACTACGTCATCAACGGCTGGCTGGTCGAGATGGGCGTCGGCGAGATGCCCGAAGGACTGCTCCACGACCCCGAGTTGAAAGGCCTCTCGGCGGAGGAGGTCTACGACCGGATCGTCCGCGACCAGCGCCGCCTGCGCCGCCTCGCCACCCTGCGCGGCAAGGGCCTCGGCGACATCCTCGGCGAACCCCTGCCCCGCGCCGGCCACGGCGCCCACGTCGACCTCGACGAGTTCTACCGCCGCGGCCTGCTCCAGGGCTTCGACCTGCACACCCGCGAACGCGGCCTGCTGCCAGCCGGACTCGTCGAGGAGATCCGCGCACTCGCCCACCCCCCACTGCCCTGGGACGCCCGACTCGCCCGCTGGTTCGACGAGTTCGTCCCCCGCCCGGAACCCCTCCGGTCCTACGCGAGGCCGTCCCGGCGGCAGTCCTCCAGCCCCGACATCCCCCGGGCCGGCCGCTACTCCCCTCCGGAGGAGACCCCGCGCTGCACCTTCGGCGTCGTCCTCGACACCTCCGGCTCGATGAGCCGCGTCCTGCTCGGCAAGGCGCTCGGCGCGATCGCCTCCTACGCCGCCGCCCGCGACGTCCCCGCCGCCCGCCTCGTCTGCTGCGACGCCGCCCCCCACGACCTCGGCTACCTCCCCGTCGCCGAACTCGCCTCCCGCGTCCGCCTCCACGGCCGCGGCGGCACCGTCCTCCAACCCGGCATCGACCTGCTCACCCGCGCCCAGGACTTTCCCCCGACGGCGCCGGTCCTGATCATCACGGACGCCGAATGCGACGTGCTGCGCGTACCCCGCCGCGAACACGCGTACCTGATCCCACGGGGGGCGACGCTGCCGTTCACGCCGAGAGGGTCGGTCTTCCAGGTGGCGTAGCGGGTGAACAGCCAGGGGCGCGGGGAGACTTGCGCGAGCGGCGGGGTGCGAGATCAGGGGCGCTGGGGGTCCCCCCGGGAGAAGCCGAGGGTGGGGGTCCCCCCGGGAGAAGCCGAGGGTGGGGGTCCCCCCGGGAGAAGCCGAGGGTGGGGGTCCCCCCGGGAGAAGCCGAGGGTGGGGGTCCCCCAGGCGAAGCCGAGCGGGCGGAACTGCGCGACAAGCGCACGCCACGTCCGCAAGGTCGCGATCGAGTGCAGGTCATTGTCCCGCGGCGCGATCTCGCGGTGGGGCGCCGTCCGCTTCGCGCAGTTCTCCCCCAGCCCCGGCGGGTCGGGAGGCACCCCCACGGGCCCCTGCTTTCGCGCCCGCTCGGTTTCGCGACCCATCTATCGTGGAGGGCACTGCCAGCTCTCGTCCCCGGAGGCCCCGTCCCCATGTACGTCCTGCACGCGCTGTGGCGGGCCGACGGCCGGCTCGGGGTGTGGGCGGAGGATGCGGGGGCGTTCACCGGGCGGACCGTCCAGGGGGCGCGGCACCCGTACGCGTGCTCGGCGAGCGAGGTGGCGGGGCTGCTCGCCGCCACCGGCCCGGGGCCTGCGTGGCTCGCCGAGCGGGGGGCCGAGCGGTGGATGAGCCTGCGGTTGCCGACTATCGGCTCGCGGCCGACGCCGTCCCCGGACCTGCCGGTGGGATCGACCGGGAAGGGGCTGGTGCTGCAGGCGTGGCGGGTGCCGGCGCTGGTGTTCGACCGGGCCGAGGCGGCGCAGCTGCTGGGTGAGCTGTTCGATCCGTACTGGCCCGGGACCACGGTCGAGCTGGCCGACGGCCGGACGGCGGAGTTGGCGTACGGGGCGTCGCTGCGGTGGCTGACGGCGGTGCACGACCTGGCGTGGCGGCTGGTGGGGCGGGGTCGGGTGCTGCCCGCGCTGGCCGAGGAGGAGGGCGGGTGGGCGGCGCGCTGGCGTCCCGCGCCCGACGGTCCGGCCGGCCGGGAGGCCGCGGCTCTCGCGGCCGGCTGTCCGCCGATCGCCCGCGCCGAGGACGGCGCCGAACGCACCGGCAGCGCCCTGTTCACCGCCGTCCTGGACGCCCTCACCGACCACGAGACCCGCACCGCGCTCGCGGCGCAGCCGACGGCCGAGCCGCCGAAGGACTGGCTGGAAGCCCTCCGCGGCGCCGACCCCCGCCTCCCCGCCCCGCCCGACCCCGAGTTGGCGTCGCGGCTCGCCGTCTGGACCGCCGGCACGGAGCCCATCGGTGAGGTCCGGCTGGCGTTCCGGTTGGCGGAGCCGCTGGGGACGGCGCCGGACGACCCGGAAGGGGCCGCCCCGGAGGAGAACTGGCGGTTGGACGTGCTGGCCGGCCCCGCGGACCGGCCGTCGCTGCTGCTGCCGGCGGCCGAACTCTGGTCGGACGGACCGGGGTTCGCGGCGATGAGCCGCAGTCTCGGCGACCCGGTGGAGGCGTACCTCGCCGAACTCGACCGGGCCGCCCGGCTCTGTCCCGAGCTGCGCGTCGCGCTGCACCGCACCCGGCCCACCGGTGTGGACCTGGACCGGGCCGGCGCGCTGGCGTTCCTGCGGGACGCCGCCCCGTTGCTGACCGCCGCCGGGTACGGCGTGCTGCTGCCCGCGTGGTGGCGCCGTCGCCCGCGGCTGGGTCTGGCCGCCACGGCGCACAGCGGTCCGGCGCCCGGTGCGGTGAAGCGTGCCGAGCAGGCGGACCGGGATGCCCTGGTGGACTTCCGCTGGCAGCTCGCGGTGGGCGAACAGCCGCTCACCCAGGAGGAGTTGGACGAGCTCGCGGGGGCCCAGCAGGGCCTGGTCCGGCTGCGCGGCCAGTGGGTGGAGGTGGATGCGGCCCAACTGGCCGCCGCCCTGCGGTTCCTGGCCGCCCGCCGGGACGATCCGCAGCTGGACGCCGCGACGCTGCTGCGGCTCGCCCTGGACGACGGCGCGGTGGTCGACGGGCTGCCGGTCACCGTCGTGCACGCCGACGGCCCGCTCGGCGACCTGCTCGCGGGCCGCCTCGGCCGCCTCCCGGGCGCTCACCGCACCCCGCCCCCGCCGGGCTTCGCCGGCGAGCTGCTCCCGTACCAGGAACGGGGGTTGGCCTGGCTGGACGCCCTCGGCCGGCTCGGGCTGGGCGCAGTGCTGGCCGACGACATGGGCCTCGGCAAGACCGTGCAGACCCTCGCCCTGCTGGCCCTGGAACAGGCCCGCGGCGCCCGCGGCCCCGTCCTGCTGGTCTGCCCGACCTCGCTGGTCGGCAACTGGCAGCGGGAGGCCGCCCGTTTCGCGCCCGCCCTGCGCGTGCACCTGCACCACGGCCCCGACCGCACCGCCCCCGACCCGGCCGCCGACCTGGTGATCACCACGTACGGGGTGCTGCAGCGGGACGCCGCCGCGCTGCGCGGGATCCGCTGGCGGAGGGTGGTCGCGGACGAGGCCCAGCACATCAAGAACCGCGGCGCCCGGCAGGCCCGGGCGATCCGCTCGCTGCGTTCCGGCCCGCGGATCGCGCTCACCGGCACCCCGGTGGAGAACCGCCTGGCGGAACTGCACGCCGTCCTGGACTTCGCCAACCCGGGCCTGTTCGGCACCGCCGAGTCGTTCAAGGGGCGCTACGCCGTCCCGATCGAGCAGTCCGGCAACCGGGAGGTCGCCGCCCGGCTCCAGCGGCTGACCGGCCCGTTCCTGCTGCGCCGCCTGAAGAGCGACCCCGGGATCGGCGAACAGCTGCCCGCCAAGCAGGAGTTCACCGTCCGCTGCAACCTGACGCCCGAGCAGGCCGGGCTCTACCAGGCGGTGGTCGCCGACCTGCTGCGCCGCCTGAACGGGGTGCACGGCGTGGAGCGCAAGGGCGCGGTGCTGGCGGCCCTCGGGCGGCTCAAGCAGGTCTGCAACCACCCCGCCCAACTTCTGCACGACAACTCGCCGTTGGGCGGCCGCTCGGGCAAGGTCGAGCGGCTGGTCGCGCTGCTCCGGGAGGCCCTGGCGGAGGGCGACCGGGTGCTGGTGTTCACCCAGTACGCCGAGTTCGGCGCGCTGCTCCAGCCGCACCTGCGCCGCCGCCTCGGCGCCCAGGTGCTCCACCTGCACGGCGGCCTGTCCGCGCCGCGCCGGCAGGAACTCGTCGACCGCTTCCAATCCCCGGACGGGCCAAGGGTGTTCCTGCTGTCACTGAAGGCCGGCGGGACCGGCCTCAACCTGACCGCCGCCAACCAGGTGATCCACCTCGACCGCTGGTGGAACCCCGCCGCCGAGGACCAGGCCACCGACCGCGCCCACCGGATCGGCCAGCGCCGTGAAGTCCAGGTCCGCCGTCTGGTCTGCGTCGGCACCGTGGAGGAGCGGATCGCCGAACTCCTCCAGGCCAAGCGCGAGTTGGCCGACGCCGTGGTCGGCGTCGGGGAACAGTGGCTGACCGAACTGCCCGCCGAGCAGCTGCGCGAACTGCTCACCCTGTCCGCCGACGCCGTGGGGGAGTGACACCATGACGGACCGTCCCACCGACTCCGACCGCCCGCTCGACCAGTGCCTGGACGCCTTCTGGCGGGGCGGGTTCACCCTCCGCCCGGCCGACGCCCCGGCGGAGCGCCCGGACCCGGCCCTCGACCACCTCGGCCCGAGCGGCCTCACCGTCCGCGGTCGCGACCTCGCCGAGCTGCTGGCCCCCGACTACCGCCGCCTGGTGGACGGCGGTTGAGGCCTCAGCCGAGGAACTCGCCCACCAGCCGGGCGAATTCGGCCGGCTTCTCGACCCAGGGCCGGTGCCCGACGCCCGGCAGCACCTCCAGCCGGGCCCGCGGGTGGTGCGCGGCGGCCAGCCGGGCCGGGGCGGTGCCGATCATCCCGTCCAACTCGCCCGCCACCACCAGCACCGGAACGCCGACCGGGGCGGCCTCGCCCGCGCCCGCGTAGAACGCCGCCCGCATCCACGGCGCGACCGGGGCCGGCACCGGATCGAAGGCCTCGGCGCGCGCCCTCTCGTCCCAACTGCCCCAGAAGAACGGGGTGATGCGTGCGAGCAGCTCCGCCGGGTCGCCCTCCCCGGCGGCCAGCAGGGCCGCCGCCCGCGCCGCGTCCGGGTACCAGGGGCGGTCGGCGCGGCCGGCCCGGATCGATGCGAGCTCCGCCTCGTCCGGCTCCCGGGCGCCCCGCCCGACCGGGGTCACCAGTACCAAGGACCGTACCCGGTGCGGGAATTCGGCGGCGTAGCGCTGCGCGGTGAGGGCGCCCGCGGAGTGGCCGAGCAGGTCGAAGGAGTCCAGCCCGAGGTGCTCGCGCAGCGCCTCCAGGTCCTTCGCCTGCGCGCCGAACGCGCAGCTCGCCCGGTCGGCGGGCTCGGCGGACCGGCCGCTGCCGCGCGGATCGAACCGGATCAGTCGGCGGTGCGCGTCCAGCCCGCCGAGCGCGCCCAGGTAGCGGGCGTCCGCGCCCGGACCACCGGGAATCGCCACCAGCGGTGCGCCGTCGCCGAGTTGCTCGTAGTGCAGGGCGGTGCCGTCGTGCGCCGGAAAGATCGTCATGCGGCGGATGCTGCCACGCGGCGGACCGGTGCGGCCCGGAATTCCACGCCTCGGTCAGAGCAGCCCGTGACCGGCCAGGACCAGGCGCAGCCCGGCGGCGCCCCGGTGGTGGTGGCCCAGCATCCCGAGGGCCTCGGCGGCGGCCGCGTTGCCCGCGCTGTCGTCGACGAACAGGCAGCGTTCGGGCGGGACTTCGGCCCGCGCGGCGGCCGCCAGGTAGACCCGGGCGTCGGGCTTGGCCACGCCGAGGCGGGCGGTGTTGACCACCGCGTCGACGGCCGTGTCCAGGCCGAGCGCGGCCAGGTCGGCCTCCAGCCGGGTGGTGCCGTTGGAGACCAGCAGCACCGGCACGCGCCGCCGGGCTGCGGTGAGCAGCGCCAGCACCTCCGCGTCCACCCGGGACGGCTGCCGCCCCCAGGCGGCCACCGCCGCGCGGGCCCGCTCCACCGAGCCGCACACCGCTGCCAGGTCGTCCGCGACGGCCGCCCGCCACTGCTCGTCGGTGACCTGCCCGGTGACGGCGGGCAGCAGGCGCTCCTCCCGGAACGCCGCGCCCGCGACGGTGCCGGGCGGCAGGCCGCAGGCCGTGTCGACCTCGGCCAGGTCGGCCCAGATCCGCAGCACCCCGTCCAGGTCGCACAGCACCGCGTCGATCCGTCGTTCCGTCATCGCGTCCCCCTCCGTCATCGCGTCCCCCTCCGTCGCGGCACGGACGTTACTCCGTCGGGGCGGACGAGGCCGGGCGGCGCTGCGTGCACCCGCTAGCAACCTGCTTGCAAGAGCAAGCAAGGGGGTGCAGACTGCAGGTATGGCATCACTGAACGTGGGCTCGCTCGGCGAGTACATCCGGGAGCAGCGGCGGAACGCGCAGTACTCGCTGCGGCAGTTGGCCGACGCCGCCGGGGTGTCCAACCCGTACCTGAGCCAGATCGAGCGCGGGCTGCGCAAGCCCAGCGCGGAGATCCTTCAGCAGATCGCCAAGGCGTTGCGGATCTCGGCGGAGACGCTGTACGTACAGGCCGGGATTCTGGAGGAGCGGGACGAGCAGGGGCCGGGCCTGCGGGCCGCGATCCTCGCCGACCCGCAGATCAACGAGCGGCAGAAGCAGGCCCTGCTGGCGGTCTACGAGGCCTTCCTGAAGGAGAACCAGACCGCCCGCCCGGCCGATGCCGCCGCCCACCCGACCGACCCCGCGTGACTTGACCAAAGGACCCGACATGCCGATCAGCGACGACCTCAAGAAGACCCTCACCGACCCCACCCCGCTGTACGCCCTGGCCGGCGCCGGCGACCTGGCCTACGAGAAGCTGCGCGAGGTCCCCGGCCAGCTGGAGGCGCTCGCCGCCGACCGCAAGGGCACCCAGGACAAGGCCGCCGCCGCCCTGCAGGACGCCGGCAGCAAGCTGGTCGAGGCGCAGGCCAAGGTCACCGAGGCGGTCACCGCGCTGCCCGTCGACGTGAAGGAACTCCAGGCCAAGGCCCAGGAGTTCGCGATGCAGCAGGTCGGCCGGGCGCTGGAGTTCGCGGTCAAGGCCAAGGAGGTCTACGACGAGCTCGCGGTCCGCGGCCGCACCGTGGTGGACGCCGCGAGCCCCCGCCCGCAGGAGGGCGGCGCGGTCGTCGAGACGGACGCCGAGGAGGTCGTGATCGCCGAGGTCGTGGTCGACGAGCCCGCTGTCGAGTCGAAGCCCGCCGCGAAGAAGCCCGCCCGCGCCCGCAAGGCCGCCGACTCCGAGTGAGCGCCGGCCGAGGGGAACGGCACACCGCCGAGGGCCGTTGATCCGGGCAGTGCCCGTGCCAGGATGGAAGAGACAGTGAGGAGCACCAGGTGCAGATCGCGTACATCGATCTTCTGAACCCGTTCTGGTGGCTGGCCACGGCGATCATCGGCTACAAGGCGTTCGCGTTCGTGGACGCGGCGATCCGCCGGGACGACGCGTACCGGGCCGCCGACAAGAAGACCAAGGGGTTCTGGCTGGTCGTGCTCGGCCTGGCGCTGGGCGCGGACCTGCTGTTCGGCGCCAACCCGCTGACCGGCCTGCTGACGCTGGTCGGCCTGGTCGCCGCGATCGTCTACGTGGTGGACGTCCGCCCGGCGATCAAGCTGCTCACCGACGGCCGCGGCCGCGGTCGCAACCCCGGGCCCTACGGCCCCTGGTGAGACCCCGCACGGACGAAAAGGGGCGGCCCCGTTCGGGGCCGCCCCTTCGGCGTGTCGGACGAGCCGTCAGCCCATGATCACCGGCACCGGGTTGCGCTCCAGCAGCAGCACCGCGACATCGTCGGTCAGCGCCCCGCCGTTCAGCTCCTCGACCTCGGCGATCGCCGAGTCCACCAGCCGGCCCCGGGTCAGCCCGGCGGCCTGGTGGTCGGCGATCAGCTCGATCAGGCCCTCCTGGCCCAGCCGCGGCGAACCCGCCCCGACCTTCCCCTCCACCAGCCCGTCGGTGTACAGCAGCAGCCGCCAGCCCGGGGAGAGCTCCAGTCGCAGCGCCGGCCAGGTGGAGTGGGTGGCGTCGCACGGCAGCAGGCCCAGCGCCGGCCCGGCCTGGTCGGACGGCAGCAGCTCCGGGACGGCGTCGGCCCCGAGCAGCAGCGGCGCGGGGTGGCCCGCCAGGAACAGCTCCACGGACTCCGCGGCGCCCGGCGTGCCCGGCGCGTCCAGCACCACCATGCAGAGCGTCGCGAAGATCTCGTCGCTGCGCCGCTCGTGCTCCAGCACGTGCTGCAGGGTGGTCAGCAGCTGCGGGCCGCAGAGCCCGGCGAACACCAGCGTCCGCCACGCTATCCGCAGCGCCACGCCGAGCGCGGCCTCGTCCGGGCCGTGGCCGCAGACGTCGCCGATCACCACGTGCACCCGGCCGTCCGGGGTGCGCACCGCGTCGTAGAAGTCGCCGCCGAGCAGGGCCCGGCGACGGCCCGGCCGGTAGCGGCGGGTGAAGGCCAGGCCCGCGCCGTCCAGCAGCGGGGTGGGCAGCAGGTGGCGCTGCAGGCGGGCGTTCTCCTGGCCGCGGATCTCCGCCTCCACCAGGCGGCGCTGCGACTCGTCGGCGCGCTTGCGCTCCACCGCGTAGCGCAGCGCCCGGGCCAGCAGCGGGCCGGCGGTGTCCTGCCGGACCAGGAAGTCCTGGGCGCCGGCGGCCACGGCGGCCGCGCCGAGTTCGGCGCCCGCGGTGTCGGTGAGCACCACCACGGCGGTGTGCGGGGCGCGCTGCAGCAGCTCGCGCAGCGCGTCCAGGCCGTCGCTGTCGGACGGCAGTTCGCCGGGTGCGCCGAGGTCGAGCAGCACGCACTGGAAGTCGGGGTAGCGCATGCCGCGCCGGCCGTTGCCGGGCAGCGGCGGCAGCAGGGCCATCGCCTCGCGGATGCCGCCCACCCGGTGCAGCTCGGCGTGCTCGCCGAGCTCCTCGGCCAGCGACTCGAACAGCAGGTGCTCCGGCTCGCCGGCCTCGATCACCAGCACCCGGAAGTCGGCGGCGGCCCGGGTCGGCTCGCCGCCGCCCGTCGGAGTGCTGCGCGGATGCGGTATCGCGGCGGCCCGGCCCGGGCGCTGCTGCGCGCCGGCCCGGCGCTGACTGCGCTCGGCGGCCCCGGCGTCGTCGGTCGCGTCGGGTGCCCGCCCGTCTCCCGTAGCGGGCATCGGTCGGTCCTTTCTATCCCCGACAGGCCAACGGCCGGTGTCCGTCCACGGTGCCCGTGTGGCACCGGGCATCGGGGAGCTTCCCGCGACCATAACGTGATCTCCGAGGATTTCTTCGCCTGAGCGGCGCCGATGTGGTTATTGCCACGCGTGCGGTGGCGCTGATCCGTAGGGTTTCCGCCACCGAGGAACCGGAGTTGACGGGAGTTGAGCAGCGGTGACGCAGATCACGCTGGTGCAGGGTGACATCACGGATCAGCGGGTGGACGCCGTCGTGAACGCCGCGAACAGTTCACTCCTGGGCGGCGGCGGAGTGGACGGGGCGATCCACCGTGCGGGCGGACCGGAGATCCTCGCCGAGTGCCGGAAGCTGCGGGCCTCGCACTACGGCAAGGGCCTGGCGACCGGTCGGGCGGTGGCGACCACCGCGGGTCGGCTCCCGGCGCGCTGGGTGGTGCACACGGTGGGGCCGGTGTTCCGGGCGGAGGACCGTCCGCAGCGCGCGGAGCTGCTGGCCTCGTGCTATCGGGAATCCCTTCGGGTGGCGACGGAACTGGGGGCGCGGACGGTGGCCTTCCCGGCGATCTCCGCCGGGATCTTCGGCTGGCCGCTGGACGATGCCGCTCGGATCGCCCTGACGACCGTGGCCGAGGAGGAGCCCGACCTGGACGAGGTGCGTTTCGTGCTGTTCGGTGCCGAGTCGTACGAGGTGTTCGCGCGGGTGCGGGACGAGCTGGCGGGGTGAACCGGGGGAGCGGGGGTGTGGCGGAGAGCAGGGGGCGCTGACGGGCGCTCGGGGGGCGCGCGACGGCGCATTCGGGCGCTCTCATGGTGGCGCGACGGGGCGTCAACGCGCCAGGGGTATTCGATAACTCGTTCGAGTGAACTGCTGAACGGATGATCGGGTCGGCCCGGCCGAGCGGGTAGGGGGCAGCAGGCTCAGCGAGGCGCCAGCGCCGACCAGTCCACCGTCAGCTCGCCCTGCCGCCGCCGGACCGGCCCGTCCCGCAGCGGCCAGTCCGCGGCCAGCGCCGTACAGGCCGCCACCCAGCGCTGCCGCGCCCCGAACGCCCCCAGCGGCGCGGCCGCCGCCCACGCCCGGTCGAAGTCCCGCAGGAACGCGTGCACCGGCCGGCCGGGCACGTTGTGGTGGATCAGCGCCTTCGGCAGCCGCTCCGCCAGGTCCGAGGGCCGCTCCAGGCTCCCCAGCCGGGCCGCGAAGGTCACCGTCCGCGGCCCCTCCGGGCCGAGCGCCACCCACACGTGCCGCCGCCCGATCTCGTCGCAGGTGCCCTCCACCAGCAGCCCGTCCGGCGTCAGCCGCCCGCACAGCCGCGCCCACACCTCGGCGACCTGGTCCTCGTCGTACTGCCGCAGCACGTTCGCCGCCCGGATCAGCTGCGCCCGCGCCCCGCCGGGCAGCGGCACCTCGAAACCGCCGCGCCGGAACTCCAGCAGCGGCGGGTCGGCCATCGGCAGCGCCGCCGCCACCCGCGCCGGGTCGATCTCGATCCCCACCACCCGGACGTCCGCCCGCACCGCCCGCAGCCGGGCCGCCAGCTCCACCGCGGTCCACGGCGCCGCCCCGTACCCCAGGTCCACCGCGATCGGCGGGGCCGTCGCCGCACGCAGCGCCCGGCCCGTCGTGTACGCGATCCAGCGGTCCATCCGCCGCAGCCGGTTGGTGTTCGTCGTCCCCCGAGTGATCGTCCCCACCGGCCGGCTCGACCGGCCCCGGGACGACGGCATGTCGCTTGCGGCCATGGTCACCAAGCCTACGCAGCGCCCGAGGGCGCTCGGAGACCCCCGTCCACCGCCGGGAATACGCGGACGCGGCGACGTGGTTGGCACCCTCGACGTCCCACCGCCCGCAGCTCCGGCCGCGGGCGGCGGTGCGTGGACAGAGCAAGAAACCGGTGCAGACGCAGCAGCGCCGCCGACGCAGCGACGGGCAGTGCCCAGGGAGGCTTCCGCAGGTGACCCACCACCTCGTCCGCATGCCCCGCGGGGAGTCGCGGTCGGCCGCAGCCCCCTCGTTCCCGCTCCGTCCCCGCCGGATCGCGATGCTGAGCGTCCACACCTCGCCGCTGCACCAGCCGGGCACCGGCGACGCCGGCGGGATGAACGTGTACATCGTCGAGCTGGCCAAGCGCCTCGCCGACCTCGACATCGAGGTCGAGGTGTTCACCCGGGCGATCAGCTCCGACGACGCGCCGACCGTCCAGCTCGCCCCCGGCGTGCTGGTCCGGCACGTCACCGCCGGCCCGTTCGAGGGCCTGCTCAAGGAGGACCTGCCGGCCCAGCTGTGCGCGTTCACCCACGGCGTGCTGCGCACCGAGGCCGGCCACCGCCCCGGCTACTACGACCTGGTGCACTCGCACTACTGGCTGTCCGGGCAGGTCGGCTGGCTGGCGGCCGAACGCTGGGGCGTGCCGCTGGTGCACACCATGCACACCATGGCGAAGGTGAAGAACGCGGCGCTCGCCGAGGGCGACACCCCGGAGCCGGCCGCACGGGTGATCGGCGAGACCCAGGTGGTCGGCGCGGCCGACCGGCTGATCGCCAACACCGCCGAGGAGGCCGCCGAGCTGGCCCACCACTACGCGGCCCGCCCCGAACAGCTGGCCGTGGTGCACCCCGGCGTCAACCTGGAGGTGTTCCGGCCCGGCGACCGGGCGGCCGCCCGCCACCGGCTCGGCCTGCCGCAGGACGCCGCGGTGCTGCTGTTCGCCGGCCGCATACAGCCGCTGAAGGCGCCGGACGTCCTGCTCAAGGCGGTCGCCCGGCTGCTGGAACGCCGCCCGGAACTGCGCGAGCGGCTGGTGGTGCCGGTCGTCGGCGGCCCGTCCGGCAGCGGCCTGGCCCGGCCCGAGAGCCTGCACAAGCTGGCCGCGCAGCTCGGCATCAACGACGTGGTGCGGTTCCGCCCGCCGGTCGGCCAGCAGCAGCTCGCCGACTGGTACCGCGCGGCGACGGCCCTGGTGATGCCCTCGCACAGCGAGTCGTTCGGCCTGGTCGCGCTGGAGGCGCAGGCCTGCGGCACTCCCGTGGTGGCGGCCGCGGTCGGCGGCCTGCCGGTCGCGGTCCGCGACGGCGTCACCGGCACCCTGGTACCCGGCCACGACCCCGACGCCTGGGCGCAGGCGCTGCTGCCCTACGCCACCGACCCGGCGCTGGCCCCCGCCCGCGGCGCGGCCGCCGCCCGGCACGCGGCGGCCTTCGGCTGGCTGACGGCGGCCGGCTCCACCGCCGAGGTGTACGCGGGCGCGATGGCGGCGGCCCGTCCGGCGCGCCGCCCCTGACGGCGGGTCACCCCCGCGCGCGGCGTGACCGGGGCGACACCCCGCCCCGGCGGGCGGCCCGTTAGCGTGGGGGCATGGCCGCCAAGGACGACGCACTCCCCCTCCTCCGTGCCGCGCTCGACGAGGCCGGTGTGGCCTGGGAGCCGGCCGCCACCGACCCGTACACGCTGGTCGCCACCCTGCCCGGCACCCGCAAGCTGTCCACCGCCTGCGCCCTGCGGGTCGGCGACCACACGCTGTCGGTGAACGCCTTCGTGATCCGCCGCCCGGACGAGAACCACGAGGGCGTCTACCGCTGGCTGCTGGAGCGCAACACCCGGCTCTACGGCGTGGCCTACGCGATCGACCGGCTCGGCGACGTCTACCTGGTCGGCCGACTGCCGCTGGAGGCCCTGACCGCCGAGACGGTCGACCGGCTGCTCGGCACCGTGCTGGAGAACGCCGACGAGCCCTTCAACACCCTGCTGGAACTGGGCTTCGCCACCGCGATCCGCCGCGAGTGGGAGTGGCGCACCAAGCGCGGCGAATCCACCCGCAACCTCACCGCCTTCGCCCACCTGGCCACCGAGAACCCGCCCGCCGACAGCTGAGCCCCGCCGGGGCGAGGCCGGCCCGAGCGGCTCGACGGGCTGCGACGCCGGCTCGCGAGGCCGGCCCGAGCGGACGTCAGGCCGGTACGGCGACCGGCTCGGTGGACTGCGACGCCGGCTCGGGGGGCTGGGGCGAGCGGCGGCCGATCGGGACGAACGCGACGGCCGCCAGGGTGCCCGCGGCGGCGCACGCGCCCCACAGCGCCCAATTGCCCGCGTACTGCAGCAGCAGGCCGCCGGCCAGCGGGCCGACGAAGGACGCCAGCGACCAGGAGAGCGAGTACACGCCCTGGTAGCGGCCGCGGGCCCGGGCCGGGGAGTGCTCGGCGACCAGCGCCATCATGGTCGGCGCGTTCACGATCTCGCCGATCGTCCACACCGCCACCGTCACCGCGTACAGCGCGGCGGACGAGCCGGCCACCGCCGTCAGGCCGAAGCCCCAGCCGATCAGCAGCGCGCTCGCCACCAGCAGGGCGGTGCGGTTGCGGCCCTCCATCAGCCTGGTCAGCGGCAGTTGGAGCAGCACGATCAGCACCCCGTTGAGGCTGGCCACCAGGCCGTACTGGGCGGTCGTGATGCCGTGCTCGCCCATGTCCACCGCCAGCGTGGTGGAGCCCTGCTGGAAGACCAGCGCCAGCAGCAGGTTCACCCCGACCACCGCCATGAACGGGCCGTCCCGGAACACCGAGCCCAGGCCGATCGCCGGGCCCGACGGCTCGTCGGCCGCCTCCTCGACGGCCTGCGACAGCGTCTCGGGGACCTTTGCGAACACCACCACCGCGCACAGCAGGGTGGTCAGCGCGTCCAGCAGGAACAGCGTCAGATAGCCGTGCACCGCGATCAGACCGGCCACCGCGGCGGAGGCGCCGAAGCCGATGTTGATCGCCCAGTAGTTCAGCGAGTACGCCCGCACCCGGTCGGCGGGCGGCACCAGGTCGGCGATCATCGCGGAGACCGCCGGCCGGGAGGCGTTGTTCGCCAGGCCGACCAGGAACGCCACCGCGGCGATCGCCACCGGCCCGTCCGCGAAGCCCAGCACCGCCGTGAACACCGCCGTGGACACCTGCGCCACCAGCAGCGTGGGCCGCCGCCCGAGCCGGTCGGTCAGCACCCCCGCGCCGAGCGCCGCGACGGCCGAGCCCAGCCCGAACAGGCCCGCCACCAGGCCCGCGTAGGACGCCGAATAGCCCCGGTCCACCGTCAGGTAGAGCGCCAGGAAGGTGACCACGAAGCCACCGAGCCGGTTCACCAGGGTGGACGTCCACAGCCACCAGAACTGGCGTGGCAGCCCACCTGCGGCCCTGCGTACTTCGGACACCAGGCGGGCGGCGAGGGGCATGGGGGCTCCCGGAGCAGCGGAAACGGTAAGAAGCAAAATTGCTGAACGCACATTACGGCGCACGTGGACAGCCCGGCCAGCGAATTTCCCCCTCCACTAAACTGACCCTATGGCTGACACGACCTACCGCTTGATCCTGCTCCGCCACGGCGAGAGCCAGTGGAACCAGAAGAACCTCTTCACCGGATGGGTCGACGTCGACCTCAACGAGAAGGGCGAGAAGGAGGCGGCCCGCGGCGGCGAACTGCTGCTCGCCGAGGGCCTGCTGCCGGACGTGCTGCACACCTCGCTGCTGCGCCGCGCGATCCGCACCTCGCAGATCGCCCTGGACAAGGCCGACCGCCACTGGATCCCGGTCCGCCGCAGCTGGCGCCTGAACGAGCGCCACTACGGCGCCCTGCAGGGCAAGGACAAGGCCCAGACCCTCGCCGAGTTCGGCGAGGAGCAGTTCCAGCTCTGGCGCCGCTCGTACGACACCCCGCCGCCGGCCCTCGCCGACGACTCCGAGTTCTCGCAGGCCGGCGACCCGCGCTACGCCGAGATCCCGTCCGAGCTGCGCCCGCGCACCGAGTGCCTCCAGGACGTCGTCCAGCGCATGCTCCCCTACTGGTACGACGCCATCGTGCCGGACCTCGCCGCCGGCAAGACCGTCCTGGTCACCGCCCACGGCAACAGCCTGCGCGCCCTGGTCAAGCACCTCGACGGCATCTCCGACGAGGCCATCGCCGGCCTCAACATCCCCACCGGCATCCCGCTCGTCTACGAGCTCGACGCCGACTTCAAGCCGGTCAACCCCGGCGGCCGCTACCTCGACCCGGAGGCTGCCGCGGCGGCCATCGAGGCGGTCAAGAACCAGGGCAAGAAGTAACGCACCTTCTCCCGCAGCCCCCTGCCCGGCGCAACGACGCCCCGGCCCAGGGGGCTGTTCCGTGTCCGGGTGCGTCAACTGCCGGGCGGGGGCCAGTGGTTCAGACCACGAAGAATGGTTCAGACCATTGACGGGAGTCGGCAGGGCTTCTAGCGTGGGGGCACTGTCGGCGCGGGCATGCCAATGCTGGCCGCACCCCCACGCGGCTCCGCGCGTGCCCGCGCATGTACTCCATCCACCCCCACGGAGGAGCACCATGCGCAAGCGCAACATCCTGGCGGTCGGCATCGCGGCCGCCGCAGCGACCCTGGCGACGGCGATCCCCGCCAGTTCGCACGGGTACATCACCACCCCGCCGAGCCGGGCCGGCCTGTGCGGGGCGGGCGTCGTGAAGAGGTGCGGCGACATCCAGTGGGAGCCGCAGAGCGTCGAGGGCCCGAAGGGCTTCCCGGCGTCCGGGCCGGCCGACGGCACGCTGTGCGCGGGCGCGGACGCGCGCTGGGCGCCGCTGGACGACCCGCGGGGCGGCGCCTGGCCGACCACCAAGGTCACGGCCGGGCAGCAGCTGACGCTGACCTGGAGCATCGAGGCGCGGCACGCCACCACGTCGTTCCGGTACTTCATCACCAAGCCGGGCTACGACGCCACCACGAAGATCACCCGGTCGAACCTCAACCTCACCCCGTTCCTGACTGTGCCGATGGGCGGCAAGCAGCCCCCGGCCACGCTCAGCCACACCGCGACGCTGCCGTCCGGCCTGACCGGCCACCAGGTGATCCTGGCGGTCTGGGACATCGCGGACACCGGCAACGCGTTCTACCAGTGCATGGACGTCACCTTCTGACGCACCGCACGACGTGAGGGCCGGGCACCCTTTGGTGCCCGGCCCTCACGGCCGCCGTCAGTGGCCGCCGCCGCAGCAGTCGCCGGTCGCCGCGCCGCACTGGCAGGGCGCGCCGGACTGGCAGCCGCAGCCGCAGCCCGGGCTGCAGCCGCAGCCCGCGGCGAGGATCGGCAGCAGCTGGGCCGCAGCCGGGGCGAGCGGGCTCGGTGGGGGAGTGGTCGGATTGCCGGTCGTCTTCATCGCGCTGCATCCTCCTCGTCCGGGCGGAGCCGGGCAGCCCGGTGGACGCCCGTCCCTTCGAGTGAAACGCTGCCCTGACGCGCCGTCAACGGGCGCGTGGAAGTGGGAGGTTCGCGCGGCGTGCGCCCCCGTGGGGGCGCACCGGAGAAACGATTACTCCGCCGAGTCCGCGGTCGCGATGAACTCGTCCACGTGCTCGCCGGTGACCAGGAAGACCACGCGCTTGGCGACCGAGACCGCGTGGTCGGCGAAGCGCTCGTAGTAGCGGCCGACCAGGGTGACGTCCACCGCGGTCTCGATGCCGTGGTGCCAGCGGTCGTCCAGCAGGTGCGAGAACAGCTCGCGGTGCAGGGCGTCGATGGCGTCGTCGTCCGCCTCCAGCTCCAGTGCCTTGTCCACGTCCTTGGTGGCGATCACCAGGCCGGCCTTGGCCACCAGGCGCTGCGCGAGCTGCCCCATCTCCAGCACGATCGGGTGCAGGTCGTTCGGGACGGCGGTCTCCGGGTAGCGCAGCCGGGCGACCTTGGCGACGTGCCGGGCCAGGTCGCCGCAGCGCTCCAGGTCGGAGCTCATCCGCAGCGAGGTGACCACGATCCGCAGGTCGGTGGCGACCGGCTGCTGGCGGGCCAGCAGGTCGATGGCCCGGTTCTCCAGGTCGTGGTGCAGGTTGTTGACCTTCTCGTCGGCGGCGATCACGCTCTCCGCCAGCTCCAGATCCGCGTCCAGCAGTGCGGTGGTGGCCCGTCCCATCGCCGAGCCGACCAGCCGGGCCATCTCGACCAGGCCGTCGCTGATCGAGTCGAGTTCCTCGTGGTACGCGTCGCGCATTGCGCTCTTCTCCTCCAGTACCGGTGTCGGTGGCGGTGCCGACCGGACGCCTCGCACCGGGCGGCCCGATGCGGGGCCGACCGAACGGACGGCCGCTGCTGGTGGCGCGAATGGTAGCCGCGTCACCGCCCACACGGGCTTGCATGGCCCAGAATTGTTCGTTCGAGCGACCTCCCACGGCCTCAGCGGTGAATCAGCAGCATCGTGAAGGTGAATTCTCGGCAACGCCCGGCCGATGCCTTGATCGCACCCTTACGGAGCCCGCCCGGCCACCATTTACGCTGGCAGGCATGGACGTGAACGTGGCCGCCGCCGCTGCCTGCGCCATAGCCGGGCTCGGCGTCGGCCTCACCGCCTCCATCGCCTTCCGTTGGAGCGAGCGCGAGCAGAACCGGGGAAGCGGCGGCGGCAGCAGCAGGAACACAGGACCGGAACCCCTCCAGGAACCGGCCCTGCCGCCGGGCGTGGACACCGTGCTCTCGGTGCTGCGCTCCTGCGCGATCGTGCTCGGCGACGGCGACGAGGTGGTCAAGGCCTCCTCCGCCGCCTACGCGATGGGCCTGGTCCGCGGCGGTGCGGTGGCCGTGGAACAGATGCTCTCGCTGGCCCGCTCCACCCGCCGGGACGGCGAGATCCGGCAGATCGAGCTGGAACTCACCCGCCCCGGCGCCTCCGCCCGGGCCGCCGAACCGCTGGCGGTCTCGGTCCGGGTCGCCCCGCTGGGCTCCCGGCTGGTGCTGGTGCTGGTCGAGGACCGCACCGAGCGCCGCCGGATCGAGGCGATCCGCCGCGACTTCGTGGCGAACGTCTCGCACGAGCTGAAGACCCCGGTCGGCGCGCTCTCCCTGCTCTCCGAGGCCGTCGCGGACGCCGCCGACGACCCGGAGGCGGTGCAGCGCTTCGCCGGCCGGATGCAGGTCGAGGCCACCCGGCTGGCCAGCCTGGTCCAGGAGATCATCGACCTCTCCCGGGTCCAGGACGACCAGCTGAAGGTCGACCCGGAGCCGGTTTCGGTGGACGAGCTGATCGCCGAGGCGATCGACCGCTGCCGGCAGACCGCCGCCGCCAAGCAGATCGTCATCGCCGCGGGCGGCACCACCGGCCTGTACCTGGTCGGCAACCGCGGCCAACTGGCCGCCGCGCTCGGCAACCTGGTGGAGAACGCGGTGAACTACAGCCCGCCGCGCACCAGGGTGGCGATCGCCACCCGCCGGATCTCCAGCGCCGCGGCGCTGGGCGAGGCGGACGGCGAACTGATCGAGATCTCGGTGACCGACCAGGGCATCGGCATCTCGGAGAAGGACCGCGAGCGGATCTTCGAACGCTTCTACCGGGTGGACCCCGCCCGCTCCCGCCTGACCGGTGGCACCGGCCTCGGCCTGTCCATCGTCAAGCACGTCGCCGCCTCGCACCGCGGGACCGTGTCGGTGTGGAGCGTCGAGGGCCAGGGTTCCACCTTCACACTGCGGCTCCCCGCCGGGCAGGCCCCGGTCGAGGACCGCGCATCCTCAGCAGCACCCACACTTCCTGCCCCGGAGGCCCGATCGTGACCCGTGTACTGGTGGTCGAGGACGAGGAGTCGTTCAGCGACGCCCTGTCGTACATGCTCCGCAAGGAAGGCTTCGAGGTGGCGATCGCCGCCACCGGGCCCGACGCGCTGGAGCAGTTCGAGCGCAACGGAGCCGACCTCGTGCTGCTCGACCTGATGCTGCCGGGCCTGCCCGGCACCGAGGTCTGCCGCCAGCTGCGGGTCCGCTCCAACGTCCCGGTGATCATGGTCACCGCCAAGGACAGCGAGATCGACAAGGTCGTCGGGCTGGAGATAGGAGCAGACGACTACGTCACCAAGCCCTACTCCACCCGCGAGCTGGTCGCCCGGATCCGCGCGGTGCTCCGCCGCCGCGGCGAGGACGCGAACGGCGACGGCGCCACCGCTCCCGGCGCGCTGGAGGCCGGACCGGTCCGGATGGACGTCGACCGGCACGTGGTGACGGTGGACGGCGCCAAGGTCGACCTGCCGCTGAAGGAGTTCGACCTGCTGGAGATGCTGCTGCGCAACGCCGGCCGGGTGCTCACCCGGATGCAGCTGATCGACCGGGTGTGGGGCGCGGACTACGTCGGCGACACCAAGACCCTGGACGTCCACGTCAAGCGCCTGCGGGCGAAGATCGAGCCCGACCCGGGCGCGCCGCGCTACCTGGTCACCGTCCGCGGCCTGGGCTACAAGTTCGAGCCGTAAACCGCGACACACCGCGAAGGGGCCCCGCCGCGGCGGGGCCCCTTCGCGGTGGTGCGGGGTGTCAGTGCGCGGGGGCCGACGGGCTGCCCGCCGGGGCGCTCGGCGAGCCGCTCGCGGTGGCGCCGGCGGTCGGCGACGAGGTCGTGGCCGGGGAGGCGGTGCCGGTCGGCGAGGCCGAGGACTTGGTCTGCGGGCCGAAGCCCTGGTAGTAGCCGGCGGCCGGCTGCACGTTGGCGTTGGCGGAGACGTCGCCGGCGCTCTTGAACGTGAAGGTGGTCGGGGTGTAGCCGCCGACCGAGACCTTGGCGTTCGACACCTGGGCGTTCGCGGCGCCGCCCTTGCCGCCCAGCAGCACCGACTCGCCCGCGTGGATGACGATCTGCGAGACCTGCGCGCCGTTCTCGTCGGTCAGGGTGGCGGAGGTGCCGCCGACCTTGATCCCGGTCAGCACCAGGTCGTCCTTCGGCGCGACGTTGGCGATGTTCACGGTGACGGCGACCGGGCCCGCGTACTCGCCGGCCGAACCCTCGGGGGCGACCACGACGATGTTGTTGAGCTTGACCGAGTTGTCGATCGAGGTCGCCGCGTTGTCCGGCTTGATCTGCAGCGTGTCGGCGTCGTTGCCCGCCGCGCAGGCGGACAGCGGGACGATCGCTGCGAGGACGAGGGCGGCGGCAGCGCCGCGTCGAAGGCTCCGGCTCACGGCGGCGACTTCTCCTTGGGGGACGATCCACGGAAGAGGGGATCACGGTCGGTGGTCGAGGGCCACACTACCGACCACACATATCCGGGAATCACGGGGTGGCCCCGTGTCGCGGTCCGATCACGATCCGGACCGTTCGGCGAGTCGGAGGCAAAAACTCAAGATCCAATCATGGTTTCGGGAGTGTGACCAGAGGTTTCACCGCCCAGGTCAGACCGCCTCCGACCTGCGGGAAGCCCCCGTCGAACACCGGTCGCAG
>NZ_BMRI01000042.1:300-9273 GCF_014648555.1 Kitasatospora griseola | reverse complement strand
CACGCGACGGGGGTGGTTGTCAAGCCCTGGAACCCGCCCTGACCTGCGAAAACGCCCTTCGGGTCAGCCGAAAAGCGTGTTATTCTGGAAAGCCACGGAAGGGGTCCTGTCACATGACGTTCAAGGTTGGCGACACGGTGGTCTACCCCCATCACGGGGCTGCGCTGATCGAGGCCATCGAAACTCGCCAGATCAAGGGTGTGGACAAGACCTACCTGGTGCTGAAGGTGCAGCAGGGAGATCTGACGCTCCGCGTCCCCGCGGAGAACGCCGAGTTCGTCGGTGTCCGCGACGTGGTGGGCCAGGAAGGCCTGGACCGCGTTTTCGAGGTGCTTCGCGCGCCCTACACCGAAGAACCCACCAACTGGTCGCGCCGCTACAAGGCGAACCTGGAGAAGCTCGCGTCCGGCGACGTGATCAAGGTCGCCGAGGTGGTCCGCGACCTGTGGCGCCGCGAGCGTGAGCGCGGCCTGTCGGCCGGCGAGAAGCGGATGCTCGCCAAGGCGCGCCAGATCCTGGTCAGCGAGCTCGCGCTCGCCGAGAACACCAACGAGGACAAGGCCGAGACGCTGCTCGACGAGGTCCTCGCCTCCTGAGGCAGAGGCCCTGACGACAGCTTCGAGGGCAGCCTCGAACTCGGCTCGACGCAGCGCCCGAGGGTACCCGAAAGGGCGCCTCGGGCGCTTCGCCATGCCCGGAAGTCGAGTGGCACGGTGAAGCGGTGACGGAAGGGGCGGCGCGGTTCCACTAACGTGCAGTCAGGAAGGGGGCCTGCCGCTCGCGAATCCGCGTTCGGCACGGCCATACCCATCGCGACCAAGGAGCCAAACCTGAACGCCTCAGCACAGCTCGCGGCAGCGGTCGTCCCGGCCGCCGGACGCGGTGAGCGACTCGGCCCCGGCGCCCCCAAGGCGCTGCGCGAACTCGGCGGCGTCCCGCTGCTGGTGCACGCGGTCCGGGCGCTGGCCCGCAGCCGGGCGGTCGGCCTGGTGGTGGTGTGCGCGCCGCCGGACGGCGTGGCGGAGGTCGTCGCGCTGCTGGACAGCCACGGCCTGGACGGCAAGGACGTCCGGGTGGTGCCCGGCGGCGCCAGCCGGCAGGAGTCGGTGCGGCTCGGGCTGGCCGCGATCCCGGCCGGCACCCGGGTGGTGCTGGTGCACGACGCGGCCCGCCCGCTGGTGCCCGTCGAGGTGGTGGACACGGTGGCCGCCGCCGTCCGGGCCGGCGCCGAGGCGGTGGTGCCGGCGGTGCCGCTGGCCGACACCGTCAAGCGGGTCGAGCCGCAGCCGTCCGGCCCCGAGCCGGTGCTGGACACGCCCGACCGCTCCACGCTGCGCGCCGTGCAGACCCCGCAGGGCTTCGATCTGGCCGGTCTGGTCGCGGCGCACGGGAAGGCCGTCGCCGAGGGCGTCGAGGTGACCGACGACGCCGGGCTGATCGAGCGCTTCGGCGGCCGGGTCGTCGTGGTGCCCGGCCACGAGGAGGCGTTCAAGGTCACCCGTCCGCTGGACCTCGTGCTCGCCGAGGCCGTACTCGCCCGTCGGAGGGCCACCGATGCCTACTGAGCACACCGCCCCGATCCTGCCTCGGATCGGCATCGGCACCGACGTGCACGCCTTCGAGGCCGGCCGGCCGCTGCGGGTGGCCGGGCTGGACTGGCCGGGCGAGACCGGACTGGCCGGGCACTCGGACGCCGACGTGGCCGCGCACGCCGCCTGCGACGCGCTGTTCTCCGCCGCCGGGATCGGCGACCTGGGCGCGCACTTCGGCACCGACCGCCCCGAGTGGGCGGGCGCGGCCGGCGTGGCGCTGCTCGGCGAGGCCGCCCGGCTGGTGCGGGAGGCCGGGTTCGAGATCGGCAACGTGGCGATCCAGGTGATCGGCGTCCGCCCGAAGATCGGCAAGCGCCGGGCCGAGGCCCAGGCCGCGCTGTCGGCGGCGGTCGGCGCGCCGGTGTCGGTCTCCGGCACCACCACCGACGGCCTGGGCCTGACCGGCCGGGCCGAGGGACTCGCCGCGATCGCGACGGCGCTGGTCTACGAACGGCCCGCCGCCTAGCCTGGGATGACGGACAGTCATCTCTCTGGTGCGGGAGGAATCGTGGGCGTCGAGCTCGACGACAACGTGAAGAAGCTGCTGGACACGAAGAGCTTCGCGGTGGTCTCCACCGTGCAGCCGGACGGCAGTCCGCAGTCCTCGGTGGTGTGGGTGCGGCGGGACGGCGACGACATCCTGTTCTCCACCGTGCAGGGGCGGCGCAAGCACCTGAACCTGGTGCGGGATCCGCGGGTCAGCGTGCTGATCAACCCGGCGGACAGCCCGTACCAGTACTTCGAGGCGCGCGGCGAGGTCACCATGACCACCGAGGGCGGCCGGGAGCTGATCGACGAGCTGTCCCGCAAGTACCGCGGCCAGGACTACGCGTGGGACGGGCCGGACGCGGTGCGGGTGGTGGTGAGGCTCAGTCCGCGCAAGGTGGTCGCCAACTTCTGAGCATGGCGCGCCAAGTGGCTGGAAGGTGGCGGGGCACCCCCCGCCGCCCACTACTCTGGACGCTGTGAGCCTTCGCCTGTACGACACCATGACCCGCCAGGTACGCGACTTCGTCCCGCTGGTGCCGGGCTGTGTCTCGATCTACCTGTGCGGTGCAACCGTGCAGGCGCCCCCGCACATCGGGCACATCAGGTCGGGACTCAACTTCGACGTGATGCAGCGGTGGTTCCGCTACCGCGGCTACGAGGTCACCTTCGTCCGCAACGTCACCGACATCGACGACAAGGTGATCGCCAAGGGGCGCGAGCAGTCCACCGAGTGGTGGAAGATCGCGCACGCCAACGAGCGGGCGTTCAACGAGGGTTACGACGCCCTCGGCTGCCTGCCGCCGAGCGCGGAGCCGCGTGCCACCGGCCACGTGCCGGAGATGATCGAGATGATGCGCGGCCTGATCGAGCGCGGCCACGCGTACGAGGCCGACGGCAACGTGTACTTCGCGGTCACCACCTACCCGGACTACCTGGCGCTCTCCAACCAGGAGTTGGAGAACCTGCGGCAGCCCTCCGGCGACAACGAGACCGGCAAGCGCGACCCGCGCGACTTCGCGATGTGGAAGGCCGCCAAGCCCGGCGAGCCGAGCTGGGAGACGCCCTGGGGCCGCGGCCGCCCCGGCTGGCACCTGGAGTGCTCGGCGATGGTGCACAAGTACCTGGGCACCTCGTTCGACATCCACGGCGGCGGGCTGGACCTGATCTTCCCGCACCACGAGAACGAGATCGCCCAGTCCCGGGCGTACGGCGACGACTTCGCCAACTTCTGGGTGCACAACGCCTGGGTCACCATGAGCGGCGAGAAGATGTCCAAGTCGCTGGGCAACTCGGTGCTGGTCTCCGAGATGGTGCAGCGCTGGCGGCCGATCGTGCTGCGCTACTACCTGGCCGGCCCGCACTACCGCTCGATGATCGAGTACAGCGAGGAGTCGCTGCGCGACGCCGAGACCGCGTTCCAGCGGATCGAGGGCTTCATCGAGCGCGCCGTCGAGCGCTGCGGCATGGTCGACGCCGCGCCCGAGGTGCCGCTGGCCTTCGCCGAGGCGATGGACGACGACCTGGGCGTGCCGCAGGCGCTGGCCGTGGTGCACACCGCCGTCCGGCAGGGCAACAGCGCGCTCGGCGCGGACGACAAGGAGTCCACCGCGGCCCGCCTCGGCGAGGTCCGGGCGATGCTCGGCGTGCTCGGCCTCGACCCGCTGGACGACTTCTGGGTCGGCGGCGGCAGCCAGGGCGAGGAGCTCACCGGCGTCGTCGACGCGCTGGTCGCGCTGGTCCTGGAACAGCGCCAGGCGGCCCGCGCCCGCAAGGACTTCGCCACCGCGGACGCCATCCGCGACCAGCTCGGCCACGCCGGGCTGGCGATCGAGGACACCCCGTCCGGCCCGCGCTGGACGATCAACCAGTAGCCCCTCGGGGCGCGTGGGGGCCGTACCCTTTGTATGGGTGCGGCCCCCACGCACGAAGCAGACGCAGAGACAGGAAGTACAGCCATGGCCGGCAACAGCCAGCGCAGGAACCGCCGCAACCCCGGATCGAAGAAGGGCGCGAGTGTCGGTACCGGCGGCCACAGCCGGAAGGCACTGCAGGGCAAGGGCCCGACGCCGCCCGGCGCGGAGCGCAAGGGACACCCCAAGCAGCGTGCCGCCAACGCGGCGCTGAAGCGCGAGCGCGACGCCAAGTCCCGCGCCGGCATGCGCCGGTCGGGCGGTCCGCGCAGCGGCCGCGGCGGCGCGGGCGCGGCCGAGCTGGTGGTGGGCCGCAACTCGGTGGTCGAGGCGCTGCAGGGCGGCGTGCCCGCGACCGCGCTGTACGTGCAGCAGTTCATCGACACCGACGACCGCGTCCGCGACGCCTTCCAGGCCGCCAACGAGCGCGGCATCCCGCTGATGGAGGCCCCGCGCCCGCAGCTGGACCAGATGACCGGCGGCCTGAACCACCAGGGCCTGGTGCTCCAGGTCCCGCCGTACGAGTACGCGCACCCGGACGACCTGCTGGACGAGGCCGCCAACACCGGGCAGGACGCGCTGATCATGGCGCTGGACGGCGTCACCGACTCCCGCAACCTGGGCGCCGTGGTCCGGTCCGCCGCCGCCTTCGGCGCGCACGGCGTGGTCATCCCCGAGCGCCGCGCGGCCGGTATGACCGCCGGCGCCTGGAAGACCTCCTCCGGCGCCGCGGCCCGGCTGCCCGTGGCCCGTGCCACCAACCTGACCCGTGCGCTGGAGGCCTACCAGAAGGCCGGCCTGATGGTGGTCGGCCTGGCCGCCGACGGCGAGGCCGAGATCGGCGACCTGGACGCGCTGACCGGCCCCGTGGTGATCGTGGCCGGCTCCGAGGGCAAGGGCCTGTCCCGCCTGGTGTCGGAGACCTGCGACCTGCGGGTGCGGATCCCGATGCCCGGTCAGACCGAGTCGCTGAACGCCGGTGTCGCCGCCGGCATCGTGCTGTACGAGGCCGCGCGGATGCGTGCCAAGCGCTAGGCGCCGGAGCCGGGCGTCCGGTGTCGGACGTGGGGGCACCAAGCGCTAAGTCGACTGTTACTGTGCGTGACATCGAGCTGCTCGGTGCGTCATTTTCGTGAGTCATCCGGTCGGGTTCGGTCGAGCCCGATCGGATTTCTCATGATCGCTTCAAATCCTCGCCCGGGATGCACCCGGGAGAGTGTCCTCCGGGCCCGTCACCCGGTTAGAGGGGTGTGGACACCAGAACACCTCGGCGTTTCGGGCAGCGCCCCGCGGCGATAGACGACGGCCCGGGCCTCAACACGGTCCGGGTTCCGTCCGACCCGGCGAAGCTCAGCAGCACCCAGGCCAGTTTCCGGGTCAGGCTCTCCGGCCCGGTGACCGCATTGATCGACCCCCCGGCCGGCGCCGCCTTCGGCGACCCGTACGGCCTGCAGCACGGCGCCCGTCCGCTGGTCACCCCGCAGGTCGTGGTGCCCGCGAAGGCCGCGGTGCCCGCACTGGCCGGGATCGCCGCCGCCTCGGTCACCGGCGCCGCACCCCGCCGCAAGACCCGGGTGGTCACCTGGAGCGGCCAGGCCGGCCCCGGCGACACCGCCGCCACCCAGCTCCTCGAAGCCGTCCGGCTGAACACCGTGCCCGCCCCGGCGAAGGCCTTCGCCGAGCAGGACACCCAGCAACTTCAGGCCGTCCCCCGGCAGTACGGCTCGGGCCCCGGCTCGGGTGCAGGCTCCGGCACGGGCTCGGGCTTCGGCTCGGACGAGACCTCGCGGGTGGGCATCGCCGAACTGCTGGACGACTCCGTGCGGGTCGGCGGGCAGAGCTGGCACCCCGAGGGCGAGCTGCCCGAGGTGCCGTCGCTCGGCGAGGGCTCCAGGCACGCCTGGTACCCCGGCCGCCGGGTCGACCTCGGTCTGGTCCTGCTGCCGCTGCGGGTGCTGCTCGGCTCGCTGTCGGTGTACGCGGGCTTCAGCAAGCTGTGCGACCCCGTCTACTTCGACGGCGGCGAACGCGGCTCGATGATGCGCTGGCTGTCCTCGCTGCACCCCTGGAAGGTCGCCCAGCCGCTGCTGGACTTCGCCATGGCCCACCCGGTCGGGGCGGGCCTCGCGGTCGCCTTCGCGGAGATCGTCATCGGCGTGCTGTCCATCCTGGGCCTGTGGCAGCGACTCGCCTCCGGCGCGGCGATGGCACTGTCCGCGGCCCTGCTGTTCACCGTCAGCTGGAAGGCGGTGCCGGCCTACGACACCCCCGACCTGATCTTCCTCGCGGCCTGGAGCCCGCTGCTGATCGCCGGCGCCCCGTTCGCCTCACTGGACGGGCGGATCGCCCTGGAGGCCTTCCGCCGTCACGGACCCGCCGAACCCGCCGCCGTCCGGCGGCGGATGCTGCGCCGCCGCTCGGTCGTGACCGCCGTGGTGGTCGGCCTGACCCTGCTCACCGGCTCGCTGCTGGGCGCCGCGGTCCGCACCGGCCGCACCGCACCGGTGCACCCGCCGACGGACTACGGCTCCCCGGTGTGGCCGAGCAACGGCCCCTCGCCCGCCCCGGCCACGCCCTCGCCGACGCCGTCACCGTCCCCGAGCAAGGCCACGCCCTCGCCGAGCCGCAGCAACGGGACCAAGCCCAAGCCCAGCGCCAGCACCACCGGCGGCGGCTCCTCCACCTCGTCCCCGCACGCCGGGACGGGCAACGGGGCCGGTTCCGGAAGCGGCTCCGGGACGGGTGCCGGCACCGGCTCCACCGGCGGCACCGGCACGCCCAGCACCCCCCGCTCCCAGCCCTCGCACGGGGTGATCGGCGGGCTGCTCGGCAGTGGGCCGCCACTGCTGGAACTCGGCCTGCGGCCGACCGCCGCGGGCGGCGGGGTCTGACGGGCCCTCGGCACAGCGGCAGGGCCCCTTCCGGGAACTCTCCCGGGAGGGGCCCTTCGCCGTGTGTCGAGCTGCGTGAGGGGCTGTGTGTTGAGATGCGTGGGGGCGAGAGCGAGGGTGCGCAAAAAAGGAGGAGCGCGGGGAACTGCGCGACAAGCGCAAGGCCCGTCCGCAAGGTCGCGATCAAGTGCAGGTCAGTGTCCTGCGTCGCGATCTCGCCGACGGGTGCCTTCCGCCTCGCGCAGTTCTCCGCGCCCCTGTCGGGCCGTGCTGCTCCTACCCGACCACTCCCGCAGCGAAGGAGCCGTCACAGACCGGGCGAGCGAAGGAGCGGGCGCGCTGGACGTCGCCCTGGTACTTCTTCACCGCGGCGCGGCCGAGCTCGCCGGCCAGGGTGCTGCAGTACGGGGTGAGGGAGGGCTTCTCCCGCATGGTGCGCTCCAGGAGGTCGAGCGCGGTGCCCGGGTTGTGGTTCTTGAGCTCCTCCATCAGGTCGACCCGGAGCGCTTCCTGCGCGGCCAGGCCCTGGGTATTGGGGGAGGTGGAGGTCCGGCCGATGGAGCCGTCCCCACTGGACGCCGCGACCACCTGCTGGTCCAGCGCCGTTGGCGGGGCCCATGGGACGCGGGTGACGGCGAGGGTGCCGGTGGTCACCAGGATCACCGGCAGGGTGAGGGCAACGGTCTGGCCGATTCGGCGAACGAGCTGTTTCACGCACAGGAGAGTAGCGGTGCGTGGCGGAACAGGCGCGCCGCGTTACACCAACGAGTGACCAGTGTCCTGTTTTGTTCCGCCATGAGGTTGACGCGAGGGTCCGGGAACGGCGGAACCCCCTGCCGACCGCCGCGGGCAGGGGGTTCCGTGTGCTCGTCAGTGACGCGCGTCGGCCGTCAGCGGCTGAGGCGCGCGCCGGTGGTGGCGAAGACGTGGGTCTCGTTGCCGACCGGGACGACGTGGATGGTCTCGCCGCGCTGCGGGATCTCCCGGCTGTGCACGCGGACCACGATGTCCTTGTCCTGGCCCGACACCTGGGTGGTGCCGTAGACGAAGCCGTCCGCGCCGAGCTCCTCGACCACGTTGACGGTGACCGCGACGCCCTCCAGGCCGCCGGCCGGGACGATCTGGAAGTGCTCGGGGCGGATGCCCACCACGACGTTCTTGGCGTCGCCGGCCTTCGACAGGTCCTCGCGGTCGATGTTGATCACCGAGCCGCCGAACTTGACGCCGCCGTCCACCAGCGGAACCTCGACCAGGTTCATCGCGGGGGAGCCGATGAAGCCGGCCACGAACAGGTTGGCGGGCCGGTCGTACATGGCACGCGGGGCGTCGACCTGCTGGAGCACGCCCTTGTCGAGCACCGCGACGCGGTCGCCCATGGTCATGGCCTCGGTCTGGTCGTGGGTGACGTAGACCGTGGTGATGCCCAGGCGGCGCTGCAGGCCGGCGATCTGGGTGCGGGTCGAGACACGGAGCTTGGCGTCCAGGTTCGACAGCGGCTCGTCCATCAGGAAGACCTGCGGCTGGCGGACGATCGCACGGCCCATCGCGACACGCTGGCGCTGACCGCCGGAGAGCGCCTTCGGCTTGCGGTCCAGGTACTCGGTCAGGTCGAGGATCTTGGCGGCCTCTTCGACCTTGGTGCGGATGTCCGCCTTGTTCACGCCGGCGATCTTCAGGGCGAAGCCCATGTTCTCGGCGACGGTCATGTGCGGGTACAGCGCGTAGTTCTGGAACACCATCGCGATGTCCCGGTCCTTCGGCGGCAGGTGGGTCACGTCGCGGTCGCCGATGCGGATGGCGCCCTGGTTCACGTCCTCCAGGCCGGCCAGCATGCGCAGGGAGGTGGACTTGCCACAGCCGGAGGGGCCGACCAGGACGAGGAACTCGCCGTCGCCGATCTCCAGGTCGAGCGCGTCGACCGACGGCTTGTCGGCACCCGGGTAGACGCGGGTGGCCTTGTCGTACGTCACAGAAGCCATGCTGCTTCGCTCCTTCACCGGCAGGAACGTGCCGGACGATCCGAGTAAAGGTTGGGTTGTCTGCACCGCCCCGAGTGGTCTGGACCACCGACCCTCCAGCGCGGTTCCTCGT
>NZ_BMRI01000042.1:0-278 GCF_014648555.1 Kitasatospora griseola | reverse complement strand
GACGCTACCTGGCAGTTCGTCGTTTTGTCAGCCCTCAACCCCCCTTGCTCCCGCATCGATCAGGTCACGACCCCACCACTCCCCCTCCCCGCCCCACCCCCAACCGCCCGCATCCGCCCGCCCCCGCCCGGTACACTGCCCACTGGTACCGCCGCGTATCCCGCGGCCGGTCACCACGCCTCCTTAGCTCAGCTGGCCAGAGCACCGCTCTTGTAAAGCGGGGGTCGTCGGTTCGAACCCGACAGGGGGCTCCGTACTTTTCCGCACGTCAATGACCT
>NZ_BMRI01000041.1:26613-68928 GCF_014648555.1 Kitasatospora griseola | reverse complement strand
GCGGACCAGCCGCCACGAAGATCACCGCCACCGCATCACAACGCGCAGTTGATCAATTACCCAACACTTTCTCAGGCAAACGGCCCGGCTTCACCCATTCAAGTTCAGTAGCGCCGTTGAAGCCGGTCCAGCGAACCGGGAGCGGCTCACCAGAAGCTGTCAGCAGGCAGTCGAGGCCGAAGTAGAACTCCACGGAACATGCTCGGCCGTTGATGTCGTAGCGGGTGTCGCCTGTAGGTCCGAGAGTCGGGTAGTCCTTCACGTAGTCGAGATCGGGCAACTTGCAGACCTTGAATCGTCCGGGCAGCGGAGCGCTCGACAGCGTCTTCACGGCCTCGCGGCCAGCGGCGTCATTGTCGACCATCGCAATGACGCGGTTCATGATCCCGGCGGCTGCGAAGGCCCGCAGGTTCTTCACCAGCTGGGCTGTGCCGCCCGCAGCCTTCGCGTCGGGGTCGAGGAACGTAAAGTAGCCCGCGAGCTCGGGGGCAACGATCTTCAGGCCTCGCTTGAGGAACCGGGCATCGGTCGTCCCCTCGGTCAGGACGATGATTGGCCCGATGCTTCCAATCTCCGACGCCAGTTCCTGCAGGGCGAGCTCTGAGACGGCATCGTGCCGAGCGAAGTAGCCGGCCGACAAGAGATCGTGCAGATCGAGGCGGACAACGGTGTCTGGCGCCTGGCCTTCAAGGAGCGCGGCGAGCAGTGTCCGCGGATCCTCAAAGGCTTCCTCCCGAAGCAACTCAAGCGCGTGCAGGCAGGCCTCCTCCAGGCTCGTCAAGGGCTCCTTCACCTCCGACGGCTTGGAACTGGCGATCAACGCCCGCAGGCCGATCTCCACCACCTGCTCGCAGTCGATCACGTGGCGAACGGGCTCCGCCCCCCGCGGCCCTCGGCTGTAGATGGCGTCATCGCCGTCGATCTCGCGAATCTTCTGGAGGAAGTCCCTCATATCCGCCTTGCAGCGCTGCGAGGTGAACCCCATCAGATTTAGTCGCTTCACAACCGTGTCGACGGTGGCCGTGTAGCCGAACGCCGAACTTATGTCACGGTCGGCGATGCCCTCCGCGTGCTCCTTCCACCCTGGCGCGCCCTCATAGGCCTCCGGCCAGCCCCCGATCCACTCAGCCGCCTCAGCGTTGAGGTCAGGCAAGTCCCCCGCGTTTGCCGCGTCGACCTCGCTCGCCCACTTCTCATCCATGTACCTGTCATGCTCTTGAAAGATTGTCATGAGCTTGATCGGAATGTGGTTCTTTCCGTCACTGATCTCGTCTTCGCCGAGGAAGAGGGACCACCTGTCGCCCACGTAACTCTCCGATCCGCGCTCCGTAAATCCGCCTGGCGAGCATCACAGTTTCGCGGCCGGCAGGCAATGGAGATCACCGTTGCTGGGCTTCGAGGAGCTCGGCTTCGAGGGCAGCGATCCGCTTGTCGGCGAAACGGAGGTTAGAGCGGGCGCCCTCAAGCCGCTCTTGCAGGGTGCGGTGCTCACGGGTGAGCTGCTGGACGCGGTGTTTGAGGGTGGTGTTCTCGGTGACGAGTGCCTGCACGGACTCGCCAGGGACCATCTGGTCGAAGTCCCTTAGCTGTCCCATGAGTTCGCCGATCTGCTGCCGCTGGGTGAGCACCTCTTTCTGGGCGCGGGTGAGCTCGGCCTCGGCGTTGAGTGCGCGCTCGCGCCAGGTCGCCTCGACCTGGTCGTGCTGCTGCAGGGCTCTGCGGTCGTGGCGGCTTCGGGAGTCGGTGACTGCCTGCTGGACGAGCGCGCGGGCGCCGGCGTTCTCGTAGAGGAACGTGGCCGAGACGCCCGCCCGCTGGGCGATGGCCCGGACGGTCAGGCGAGCGCGTTCGCGTCGGAGTTGGCCGATCGCGGTCTTGACCTGGGCGATCTTCTGTTCGGTCTGTCGACGGCGCGCGGCGATGGCCGCGGTGGTGGATTCCGGCCTCATGCGGCGTCCTCGTCTTCGTGCCGGGCGAGTTCCTGGGCTCGGAAGGCGGTGCTCCAGACCCGGCCGAAGTAGTCCTGCGGCCGGCGCAGGTCGAGCGTGAGGGCCTCGTCCAGCAGACCGACTGCGTCCAGAGCCTTCTCCAGGCCGGCGATCGCGCGGGTGGTCGGCTCGAACACCTCGTGCAGGAAGTCGGCGGTCGCGGGGTCGGGTGCGCGTTCGGCCAGCGTGCGCCACTGCTCGCGTTTGCGGTGCCAGTAGACGAGATCGGCGCCGGACAGGACGAACTTGTCGCAGTTGTGGCAGTCCATGTCCCAGGGGCAGGCGTCACCGTTGACAACCGGCTGAAAGGTGCAGAACCCGCCTTCCGCAGGGGTGCTGCGGCGGGTGAGGTCGATGGCAAGGGCCTCGGCCTGCTCGCGGCTCATCGGCTCGCCGGTGGAGAGCAGGACGCCGGGCTCGGCGGAGCCGGGTCCGCTGACCCAGACGGCGTTCAGCGCGTCGTTGAGTCTCGGGTCGGTGTTGGCCAGGTGGGTGTAGTGCTCGGCCATGCGTTCGGAGACCTGGCCCAGGTAGCGCTTGACGTGGGAGAGGTTCGCGCCGTTGCGCAGGAGGTTGGTGGCCAGGGTGTGCCGGGCCTGGTGCGGGACGCAGTGCGCGATGTCGAGGGTGTCCACCCAGGCGCGGAACGAGGTATTGAACCAGTTGTGGGACACGCTGTGCGTGCCGTCCCGGTTGGTCGGTCGGCGGGGGAACAGCGCGAGGCGGGGACGCTTTTTCTTGGTCGGCGGACGTCCGTGGTTCTGGACGAACCGGGCGATCGTCTTAGAGGTCATCTCATTTGGATAGCTAGACTCTGGGCGTGCTGATCGTGGAGCGTCTGGTGCCGGACGAGTTGTGGGAGCTGTTCCAGTTGGTGGTGCCGGCTGCGCCGCCCCGGCCTCAGGGCGGCGGTCGGCGGCGGTACGGGGATCGCGAGGTACTGGCGGCGATCGTGTTCGTCGCTACCTCGGGGTGCACGTGGGCTCAACTGCCGCCCTGCTTCGGTCCGTCCGGGCCGACTGCCCATCGGCGGTTCACCGAGTGGAGCAGGGCCAGGGTGTGGGCCAAGCTGCACCGGGTCGTCCTGGACGAGCTCGGCGCGAGGGGCGAACTGGACTGGTCCCGCTGCGTGGTCGACTCCGTGAACATGCGGGCCCTGAAAAGGGGGACCTGACAGGTCCGAATCCTGTCGATCGGGGCAAGTACGGGTCGAAGATCCACCTGCTCACGGAACGTGCCGGTTTACCCCTGTCGCTCGCAGTATCCGGTGCCAACGTCCATGACAGCCAGGCCCTGATCCCACTGACCGATGCCGTTCCGCCCGTCCGATCGCGCCGCGGCCCGAGGCGACGCAGGCCCGGCAAGCTCCACGGCGACAAAGCCTACGATCACCGATTCATCCGCGCCTACCTGCGGCGACGCCAGATCTCAGCGCGCATCGCCCGCCGAGGCGTCGACTCCTCCCAACGCCTCGGCCGACACCGATGGGTGATCGAGCGCACCGTCGCCTGGCTCAGCGGCTTCCGCCGACTCCACCGCCGCTACGAACGCAAGGGCGAGCACTTCGCCGCGTTCGCCAGCATCGCCGCAGCAGTCATCTGTCTCCGGAGAATCACCAAATGAGATGACCTCTTAGCCTGGCGTGCCTCGATCCGCTCATAGAGGCGTTCGGGGATGCGAATCGCCTCGTCGTAGTTGCCGACCTTCGTCTGATCGTGCCAGAACATCGGAATCCGGTTGAGCCGGCTGATGCAGTCCAGGCGGACCTTGGAGACCTCGGTGCCGCGACGGCCGGTGAGGACCAGCGCTTCCCAGATGTCCCGCAGTCCCCGGTCGTCGAAGTCGAAGCTCTCCAAGCGGGTCAGGTTTGCCTCGTTCGCCAGCGCGCGGGCAACGTCGTCGGGGAAGGGCCGGCGGCGGCCCGCCTTTGCCGTGTAGATCGGGAAGGTGACGATGAACGCCCGCGCCAGGCCGATCCGCTCGGCCTCTCCCAGGTCCAGGGCTGCTCTGAGCACTCGGCGGACGGCGGCGAAGGTCGTGGCCATGGTGCCGTCGGTGACGACGGTCTGCTCGGCCTTGCTGCCGACGATGTAGAAGCCGAGGGAGCGCAGGCCGTGCTTGGCGCGGTGGCGCTGGTCGGCGACGAAGTCGACGGCGTGGGCCTCGGTCAGCAGTGTGGGGTCATGGCCGCCGGCCGGCGCGTGGATCTCCAGGAACGCGCTCAGCTCGACGCATCCGCGCCGGGGAGCCGACAGCGTGCTGAATCCGCGGGGCGGGTCGACGGTCAGCCGGGAGTCCAGGAAGTCCCAGAGAAGATCGCGGAGCCAGCGCTGACTCACGGCGGAGAGGTCGACCAGCGTGCTGCGGTGGTTGAAGTGGACCCCGTAGTTCTCGGTCTCGATGAACCCGGCGTCCTTGGTGTCCTCGCGGGTGAAGTAGATCTGCCGCAGGTAGTCCAGCATCACCCGGGCGACCTGACCGGGGTGTTGGGCCGCCGCGCGGTGGTCGAAGTCGACCAGGGAGTCCACCACCTGCTCGCGGCAGGCGTTGATCAGGTACTGAATCCAGGGCAGCGGCCAGCGTCCTCCCTCGAATTGCCGCTGTGTGTGGTGGAACAGCGCCCATTTGATCTCCGCCTTGACCAGGGGCCGCAGGCCGAGCAGGGTCAGCCGGCCGTTCATCCGGCTGACCGGGCGGACGGCCCGGCACCAAGCCCGGAACGCGGCCTCGTCGTCGTAGCTGACCGGGATGCTCTCGCCCCGCTCCAGCATCCGCGGGGTCCAGCCCTTCGGGAGCCGCGCGCCGCCCGGCCTGTCCAGTTGCTCGTAGCGGTAGCGGTGGCGACCACACAACCGCAGCGGATGGTCCGCCGCGTCCGCGCAGGCAAGAACCTGACACTTCCCGAACCCGGGCAGCGGCTGCTGGGTGGCCAGCCAGACGTCCAAGTCCACCGGCCTGCCCGCCTGCCGGCGGACCTTGCGGTAGCTGACGAAGCGACGCGAGTGCAGAAAGCACAGCCCCTCCTTGCTCCGGGCCGGGGTCTCCGGGCAGAGCAGACAGGGCCGAAACGTGCGCTGGATGTGCGAGGTGAGCGGCTCCGCCTGCCGCAGGAACTCGGCGATGTTGCCGCGGGACCATCTCCGCGGGCGCGGGGAGAAGACTCGTTGACCTGCGGTGTTACGCGCCGTCGACCGGGAAATGACCCACTTTCAGAGAGTCGGACATAAGCGACCTTTCTCTCCTTGTGGATGCTTCCGGTGCGGCCGGCCCGCGACTTGTGCCGCTCGAGCCGATGGCACCGCCCTTCGGTTGTGCTGTGAAGGTGTCAAAGGGCAGTTGCGCGTGGGTGGATGCTCCCACGACAGTACGACGCCCACGTGCGCGGGGATTAGCCGGCCGAGGCGCCCGACGGTCTGCTGACGCCGAGACGATCCCCGCGCGCGGGGAGCAGGATCGGGTGGTCGCCGTCGCGGTGGCGGCGCAGGGACCATCCCCGCGGGCGCGGGGAGCAGCACCGCTGGTGGTCTGCTCCCCGCGCCTGCGGGGGCCATCCCCGCGCGCGCGGGGAGCAGAACCGCCGCCCTTCGTCGCTCGAGGGGCTGGGGGGACCATCCCCGCGCGTGCGGGGAGCAGGCGGCCCAGCTGATCGGGTTGGCAGCGCTGGCGGGACCATCCCCGCGCGTACGGGGAGCAGGGCAGGGCCGCAAAACCCCCGGGCTCATCATCAAGACCATCCCCGCGGGCGCGGGGAGCAGCAGCTGGCCGAGGCCCGGCGCAGCGCAGGCGAGGGGCCATCCCCGCGGGCGCGGGGAGCAGGCCCTCGTGATCGTCACCCGCATCCCCTACGCGGGACCATCTCCGCAGGCACGGGGAGCAGACCTGCTCACGGTACAGGTCGGTGTGCCGGTCGGGACCATCCTCGCGCGTGCGGGGAGCAGCAAAGCATCTCCTCCATCGCGCCGGTCTTGGTGGGACCATCCCCGCAGGCGCGGGGAGCAGCTGTGCTGCAGCCGGTCCAGGCGCCGCTCCATGGGGTCATCCCCGCGGGCGCGGGGAGCAGTGGAGGGCGGCGAGCGCCTCGGACATGAGCAGGGGGTCATCCCCGCGGGCGCGGGGAGCAGCTTCTTGGTCATGGTGTCGGCTCCCATCAGACGGGGTCATCCCCGCGGGTGCGAGAAGCAGTCGGCCCGGCGCTGCGGCAGCTCCAGGACCTGGGGGACCATCTCCGCGGGCGCGGGGAGCAGACTCGTTGACCTGCGGTGTTACGTGCCGTCGACCGGGAAGTGACCCACTTTCAGAGATTCGGACGTACGCGATATCTCTCCTTGTGGATGCTTCCGGTGCAGCCGACTCGCGGCCGGTGCCGTTCGAGCGCGATGGCGCCGTCCTTCGATTGTGCTGTGAAGGTGTCAACGAGCAGTAGTGCGTGGGTGGATGCTCCCACGGCAGTACGACGCCCGCGTTGGCGGGGAGCAGCGCACGCATGTCGGATGGCACGTTTTCGCGCGGGGACCAGCCCCGCTCGCGCGGGAAGGACCTCAGCCGTGATGCGCGAGGCAAGGTCGGGCGATCCCGATGTGGGCCCGCCGCTGCCACTTCTCGGCGGCCGCACGGGTGTCGGGGACTCGCGGATCCACCTGGGCGTCGTCGTCTTCGTCCGCCTGCGGTCAGCCGGCGGCGACCGGCGCCGCTACGCGTCGTCCTCTCCCGGCTCCGCCAGGCACGCCCTGGTCCCCCGACCCGGGTGAACCGGACATCTCCGAGCAGTTGCGTGCGAGCCGTGCGGACCTGATCGGGCATACGCCATGATGGGAAGCGGCCCACAGAGATCGAGCACCACCCTTCGAACACCCCGGGGCCGTGAGTAGAAGGACTCAACATGACCGCAACACCCCAGCAGCAGGAGCTGCTGACCATCTGCGCACTGCGAGCAGGCAGCAAATCCGTCGACTGGAGCCTGATCGCTCGGACCTGCCAGTCACCCGAAGCACTCCAGGTCGTCCTCGGGGGCGACATCCCGGAAGACTCCGCGGTCGCACGAAAGAACCTCCCTGTCCTACGTGAGGCGCTGCCGCTGATCGACGATGCCCGCGCGCGGGTGACCGCGGAGTTGGAGGCCGCCGAGAAGGCCGGCGCCCGCCTCGTGACCGTGCTCGATCCGACCTATCCGGCGAACCTGCGTCTCGTGCCGAATCTGCCGCCCTTTTTGTTTCACCTCGGCAACCTCGAGGAGAGGGACGCCCGCTCGGCCGCGATCGTCGGCACCCGCAACGCGAGCGAGGACGGGATGCTCCGCGCCGCCCGCATGGCGCGGCTCCTGGTCGACGAGGACGTGGTGATCTTCAGCGGTCTCGCGAAGGGGATCGACACCGCTGCCCACACGGCGACGCTCGACGCCAGTGGTCGGACCGTCGCCGTGATGGGAACCGGTATCGCCGCGAAGATCTACCCCGCGCAGAACAAGGGCCTGGCCGCCCGGATCGTCGCCGAAGGCGGTGCGCTCGTCTCGCAGTTCTGGCCCACCTCCGCGCCGGCCACGTGGACCTTCCCCAGGCGCAACGTCGTCACCTCCGGCTCGACCATGGGCTCGATCGTGATCGAGGCGTCCTCGACGTCCGGCGCGAAGATGCAGGCCCGCATCGCCCATGAACACGGCAAGCAGGTCTTCCTGATCAAGTCCCTTGCGACGAGCGAGCCATGGGCAGCGAAGATGGTCGCAGACGGCAAAGCGATCGAAGTCGGCAAGGTCGACGACGTGCTCGCACGCCTGGGTAATGCCAAGCGGGTCCAGCAGGCCGCGCAGCAGCGTCTCCAGCTCGCGCTGGTGGGCCTGTGACCAGTGGATTAGATCTTCCCGGGCGCCTCGTCTTTCCGCAGTGCCATCGCTGCGCCTACCGACTCACCGGAACCACTCAGGGATGTGCGGAGTGCGCCGCTTCGGCGGTACATCCGCTTGCCGAGCACCGCTGCGACGTGTGCAGCCAGAGCTTGGCCGCGCCCGGCACGCCGTGCTGGAACAGGATCTGCGGCTGGACTGTGGACAGGCGCTTCTTCACCCGCGTGGACGCCCTGGCGCTGTACGCCAACCCCCTTGGGCAGGCGATCAAGGATTACAAGTACGGCTACGCGGGCGCTTCGCAGGGCTGGGGTGTCATCTTCGGCCGACTCATCGTCGGATGGCTTGAAGCCAATGAGGACCTGGTCGCGGACATCGACCTCATCGTCGGAAATCCCACTGCGCCCGACCGTTTGCCGCTCCAACACATCGAACTGATGATGAGCGCGGCGCACGCCGAGGACGGGCTGGGCCGCTGGCCGATCGTCGAGCCCGGCCGCCCCGTCCTGATCAAGACATGGGAGACCAAAAAGTCGGCCGGCCGGGGGTGGAACGACAAAATGGAGGCTGCCCGCGAGCATGCCGGGGCGCTCAAGCTCCGACGGAGTGTCGAGGGCAAGCGTGTCCTGCTGGTCGACGACGTCTTCACCACCGGCTCGCAGTTCCACACTGTCGGCAAGTTCCTGATCGAAAAAGGTGAGGCGAAGGAAGTGCGTGGGCTCGTACTGGCCCGTGTTCCCGGCTAACCCCCGCTCGCGCGGGGAGGCCCGCTCCCACATCCCGTACAGCCACCACGTCAGCGGCTGACCCCCGCTCCCGCGGGGAAGACTCCTGCCCGCGGATCCACGCCGCGAGGTCGGCCGGCTGACCCCCGCTCGCGCGGGGAACACGCTGTCGTGGTTATCGCCCGGGCTTCGCATAGAAGCCTGCCTGGCATGCTAGCCGCATGGATGCTGACGATCTGCCCTCGATTCACCTCGACAAGGTGATAGACGGGTTGGCGATGAATCCCGCCCTGCCAGCTTCTATGGTCCGGCGACTATTCGCATGGCGACGGGGCATGGGGGAGGTGGCGAAGCGTCCGGACCTCACCGAGGACGTGATCGCCGAGATCGTCGCGATTGACGACCACTGGCTCCTGCACAGCCTCGCGCTCAACGACCGGCTGCCGGACCAGTTCCGCATCCAACTGGCCGCCCATCGGGACGGGGAGGTGCGGGCCGCACTCGTTGTCCACGCCGCGACCGCACCGAGGAAAATGCTGGAACAGCTCATCAACGATCCCGATCCACGGGTCCGTGAGTACCTGGCCCAGGGCCATCACACGCCGCCCGACCTCCGGGCCCACCTCGCCGCCGACTCAGACCCCTCGATCCGCGCTGCGCTGGCGAAGCACTGGCCACAAGCACCGGAGGCGGTCCGCCGGATCCTGCTGACCGACCCCGAGAACAAGGTCCGCGCTGCGGCCTGTTCGACCTACTACGCGCATCGGCCGCATCCGACACCGCCCTCGGACCTACTTCCGACGCTGTTGGCGGACCCGGTGACTCGGGCGGGCGCGGTCATTCACGCTGTTCTCGACGCGGACACCCTCCAGCGGCTCGCCGCAGATACGGACAGCGAGGTTCGCGCCGAGCTCGCCCGGCATCCCGACCTGCCGCCGCCGGCCCGCGAGGCCCTTGCGGTCGATCCGGCCTTGAACGTCCGTGTGAAGGTCTTCGCCCGACCAGACACGCCCGAGCACGTGCGGGCACAGATCCACGCCTCGGTGCACGAACTGTCGCGCTCGACGGCTGATCCGGGCCCCGACGCGGACGACGAAACGGTCCTGCAGTGGTTCCGGAACGAATTCGCGCCCACGGAACTACGGATCCTGCGGCTGCCCTGGGTGACGGCTGATCCGCTGCCGCACATCGACTCGCCCTATGTCAGCTTCCGAGTCTCCGCGGCCGCTAGCAAGGCCCTTCCCGCCAAAGCGGTGGCCCGACTGCTCGACGACGAAGAGGAGATGGTCCGCCTCACCATGGCGCACACCGCCCCGCACCTGGTCGATCTCGCAACCGCCGAGAGCATCGAGCGCCGCTACCAGCCCCAGCGGGACAAGTTCACGTTCTGGTGGGACAAGAAGGAGGTTCTGACGTTCCCGCCAGCCGCCCTGCGCCGCTTCGCCACCGACCCTGAGCCCCGGCTCCGCTCCTTCGCACCTCGCGATCCGGATCTGCCCTCGGAACTCGCCGAGAAGCTGGCCGCCGACCCCGAAGACCGCGTCCGCCGCGCGGTCGCGCCCCACCCCAACCTCCCGCTCCAATCCCTGCTGCGTCTCCTCGCCGACTCCTCGGAACGCGTCGCAGAAGCCGCTGGCTCCTCACCGTTCCTTCCGAGCGAGCACATGGAGTGGCTGCTGAACCGGGCGGGTCTGTAGCCGCCAACTCGCCCAGGCCACGCTGGTCCGACAATGGCCACCCGATGCGGAAGATCTTGCTCAGCACCCGACGAGTCTCGCTGTCCAATTTGCTGCTATAGCCGGAGGGGCTGGACCCCACGGGTCCAGCCCCTCCGACACATCCAGGGTGAGGCCCCGACCGCGACTTGTCAGGGAGACGACCCGGGCCCTCACTCACACGCTACCGACGCCACTACGCTGCTGATCGCCCGGCTCGACGGAGCGATCGTGGGCGCGCTGACGTTGGTCCTGTCCCCGCTGCCGTCCGGCCTGCGGGCGCGCATCGAGGACGTCGTTGTCGATGCCGCCGCGCGTGGCCACGGAGTCGGCGGGGCCTTGACCGATGCCGCACTCCGACTGGCGAAGGACGCAGGCGCTCGAACCGTCGACCCGACGTCCCGCCCATCGCGCGATGCTGCGAATCGTCTCTACGAACGGGCTGGTTTCCAAGCCCGGGACTCGAGGGTCTACCGATTCACGATCGAATAGTCCTCGGGTCTCGGGCTCGGCTCGGGCGCGCGGCGTGCTGGGGGATCGCCGAGCTGTGGGGACCATCCCCGCGGGTGCGGGGAGCAGTCTTGTTGACCTGAGGCGTTATGCGCGAGTGGTACGAGAATCCGCCACTTTCTGAAATTCGGACATAAACGGCTTTCTTCCCTACCGGGGGCGTCGCCCTCCGGGTCAGCGATGCGGTGAAGGTGTCAAGGAGCAGTGACGCGTGGATGGATGCTCCCACGGCAGTACGACGCCCGCGTGCACGGGGAGCAGCCTCTGCAGCGCCGGCGGCACGTAGAGCAGCCGGGACCATCCCCACAGGCGCGGGGAGCAGGCGGTGCTCTGGTTGTGGTCCGTCTCATCCTTGCGGGCGCAGGGAGCAGATCAGGCCGTCGCCTCGGTGCCATCGAGCTGGGGGCCGTCCCCGCGGGCGCGGGGAGCAGTTCGTCGGCGATGTCGTCGTGGGTGGCGCCGAGGGGTCATCCCCGCGCGTGCGGGGAGCAGCCTGAGCACGTTGCTGCGCGAAGCGCCGGCGAGGGACCATCCCCGCGCGTGCGGGGAGCAGTCGACCTCGAACTCGTCGGCGAGCTGGCTCATGGGATCATCCCCGCGCGTGCGGGGAGCAGACCATGCCGTACATCGCAGTCGTCCTGGACGAGGGATCATCCCCGCGCGTGCGGGGAGCAGCGCATGTCGAGAGCAACGGCCTCACCGCGCTCGGGATCATCCCCGCGCGTGCGGGGAGCAGCGCATGTCGAGAGCAACGGCCTCACCGCGCTCGGGATCATCCCCGCGCGTGCGGGGAGCAGAACCTGGCCCAATGGCACACCCCTGCGGGCGAAGGATCATCCCCGCGCGTGCGGGGAGCAGGCAGCCTGGGTGTTGGGGTTCTTCACGATGGCGGGATCATCCCCGCGCGTGCGGGGAGCAGCCTTGTTGACCTGGGACTCTAGACGCCGTCGACTCGGAAATGAGCTACTTCCAGGAATTCAGGCATAAGCGGCATTGTCAGCGGACGCGGCAGACTCCCCAACGGCGGTCGGTTGGCCTCCCCGCTGGCGGACACGAGACCTCCCCGGTGACGGACAGCTGATCTCCCCGCTGACCCGCTAAGCCCATAACGCAGAGTGGGCGGGGTGAAGAGCGATGAGGAGATCATGGAGATTCTTGAGGCGTATGACCTCACGGGGAGTTACCGGAAGGCGGCCGAGCTGGCCGGGTGCGACCACCACACGGTGCGGCGCTATGTCCAGCTCCGGGGCCAGGGGGTCGACCCGACCGAGCGGGCCGTGCGGTCGAAGCTGATCGACGGCTTCCTGCCGAAGGTCGAGGAGCTTGTCGAGCGGTCCCGGAGCAGGGTCGGGGCCGACGCTGTTCACAAGAAGATCGTCGCGATGGGCTTCACTGGCACCGACCGCACGACCCGCCGGGCCGTCGCGGCGGCGAAGGAGTCCTACCGGGCCGGGAACCGCAGGGTGTTTCGGCCCGCCCAGCAGATCGACGGCTGGACCACCGCATACAAGGCCAACATGTACGAGGTCGAGGATCTCCTCGACTACGTGAGCAGGCCGGCCAACCCACTCAACGAACTACTCCGCGGCCGCCCCGTGACCACTCGCCTCGCACAGGTAGCGCCGCACATCTCCGACGGGCCGGTCGCCCTGACCCACCCCGGCAAGAAGCCGACGACCATCAACGTCAGCCGCGACGGCGACCAGATCGCGGCCGTCCCCGCCGCCCGGCACCACGCCGTTCTCACCATGCTCGACAGCGGACTCGACCTCACCCACTGCCTCGAAGCCGGACAGCTGGTCACCACCCTGGCCACGGCCGACCTGTAGGGCGCGGCGCCGATCCTACCCCCACCTGTTCACCGGACACCGCAACGGACGACTGGTGCAACACCTCGACCCGGCGTGCCGATCGCGCCTGCCCGCGCAGGCTGATTCCGATCGGACTTCCACCACCACAGTGCAGCGGTGCCGGGGGCGCTCATCCGACCGTCCTCGGCCCGGCACCAGCGTCCTCAGCCTCTACGCGTCGGTCACCGCCGACGGTGCCCACGAGGTCGCACAGGTCGTCCACGAGATCCTCACCGGCCAGCGCTGCCCCGACATCACCCTCCGCTGAGCAGCGTCGCCTCGGGCCGGCAGTCGCCTGATCGTGCGCCAGGTGGCGGGTCAGCCGGTTGACATGGCGGCGCAGCGGAGGCAGCGCCGGGCGGTGAGGACCATCATGCCGTCCTGGACCACCTCGGCGACGGCGTCTGTTGCAGCCTCAACCCCCAGCCTGGGCGGGTGCAGCGGGCTCTACCGGCTGAGGGCGCGGACCCCCAGGTCGTAAACCATGGAGCCGAGCGCAAGGGTGACGAGGGGCCACACCAGCGGCGGGTCGGGCGGGATCGTACCGCTCACGAGGAGGCTGCCGACCGAGCCGTTGCTCAGCACGGCGGCACACGTCGGCATGCTCGGCCAGGCGACGCGTACCAACACCGCACGCTGTCGGCCGTCGTCCGGCACGGGAGAGGTCAAGTCACCGCTCACGGCCGCCGCCCAGGGTAAGGGCGGCCGCCTGAACTCGTTCGGTGTACTGGCCGCCGAGCCGCTTGAGCTTGGCGCGGACCCGTTGTCCGAAGGCGTGCGGGGAGGGGCACCCGACTTCACGGGCTGCTTCCTCCCAAGATCCGCGCCCGCTCTGCGACCACACCCGAGCAACCTCCTGCTCCTCGGGCGACAACTTGGCGAAGACCGCGAGGGCGCGCTGCTCGGCGGGCTCCCAAGGCAGTACGTCGTCCTGCGGGTGGCGATTGTCGGAGATCACGTCGTGCAGCGTCAGCCCCTGGCCTCCTGGTACGGGAGCATCAAGGAGGGCCACCCGGTTGCCGGCGGACTTGCGCTCCCAGATCGGCTGCAGTTGTTGGTGAACCGTGCCGCTCTCCAGGCGAAGCGCGGCCACGAGAGTCTCGTTGTCCACTCCAGGCGGCCCGCTCTCCCAGTCGCCCATCAGGGCGTAGGACACGGCCTCTCGCCAGTCTGAGGTCACGTTCGAGATCTTCAGCCACTGTCGGGCGAAAGCGTCGACGGCCTGGTCGTTGCCCGCGACCGCAGCCCGGCGGGCCCCCAGCGCGGCGTACAGCGCGGATTGATTACGGCGCTCCGCCGACGCTCCGAACAGGTCCCAGAGGCGTGCTCGGACCCAGCGCTGCATTTCCCCGGCCTCACGTCGGATCGGCAGCCAATCTCCATGTGCGAGCCCTGGGACCTCATCAGCCGCCCGATTGAGTTCCTTGCCGATCAGTTGACGCTCCAGGTCCTTCAGACGGTCCAACGAACGCGTCACCTTGGCGTGGGCCCCCATCAGCTGCAAGTTCAGCCTGAGAATCTGGAGCTCCAGGATCAGATGGTGCTCGCGGCCCTCGGCGGCCTCGATCATCCCGCCCCTGTCGCTCACCGACTTGGCCAAGTCCCTTACTGCCCGCTCGGGATCGGCCACGACGGGCAGATACGCCGGAAGCGAGTCCCGGCTGATACGCGCCAGCCGAGACTCAGCCGTCACAACGAGTTCGGTGGAGGGAGTCCACTCCGGCAGGGGAGGGGTGGTGGCCACGGGCTGGTTCTCCTTGTTCAGGCGAGACTTCTACTACCTGGCCCGGGAGGGTGCCAATCCGTCAAAGTTTTTTGGCGACGAGATGTGATCTGCATCACATTCATCGATGTTGCGGGCAGGCGAGGGGTGAGGACCGCTGCCAACTTGCTCTGCGGCCGCCGGTGTCCGTTCCCGCAGGCGTGCAGCGCCAGCAGCAGGTCCGCGCCGGGGCGGAGGACGGAAGACCGCCGGGCGGGCCTTCCCGCCGGCTGTGCCGGGCCCCGGGACAGCCGGCGGGCCGTTCCTTCGGTCGAGTGATGCCCGTCTCTCGCAACCGCAAGCAGAGCAAGGCCGCCGCGTCCCGGAAGATTCGCCGCTCGCCGAACTCCAACGGCACACCGATGCTCGTGGACACCACCGACCTCGTCGTCAACCTGCTGACCACGGCCCCGCCCGAGCAGTTGGTCGAGCTCGTGATGCCGCACCTGCTGACCAACATCTCCACCGGCCAGCCCGCCAACCGCTGCGTCGACGCCTCGCTGACCCTGCACCACGCCTTCGCGCAGTTCGCGATCCCCAGCGAACTCATGGCCGTATCCCTGCTCACCGAGTCAGCCGGCGGGACACGGCGTTCCCACGGCAGCACGACGCCTTCCTGGAGCGCGGACGGCACGACGTTCCACGGCCACAGCGTGCTGTTCCTACCGCAGTCCGGGAGGTTCGTCGACGCCACCGCCGACCAGTTCGCGGAAGTACGCCGCCACGGACTCGGCCCCGTGATCGGCCGCGTCACCGCCAGCACCACCAAACTCGCGCCGGGCCAGGGACTTCCCGCCGGCGCCGCCGTCCTGGTCCAGCGCGGCGACGTACTGCTGCGCTACACCGTCGCTGACGCCGAGCCACTGCTCGCCGACCAACCCTGGATGACCCGGCACGCTGCCCAGCACCGCCAGGCCGGGATCAAACCTCGCCACCCTCACCCTCGACGCCCTACGCGCCCCCTGGACGATCGAGCGGGTCCTGCCGGCGCCCTACCCGCGCCTTCGGGCGCTGCTCACCACAATCGGCGACACCCCCTACGAGCCGGACGCCCACAACAACCTGACGTTCCGCTTCCCCGACAACCGCCTGTGCCTCGACGAGATCCCCTTGCCCCCGGACATCCCGGCCGCCCTCGGGTAGCAGCACGTCGGTGCCGGGGGCCGGAGCCGAGCGCACCGCAGTGACCGCCCGGCCCGTCCCGGGGGCCGTCAGCGCGGCGGGGGCGTCAGACGACCTGGAACGGCAGAGTGAGCCGCTCCAGCGACAGCGACTCCCCGGCGCCCAGCGCGGTGGCCCTGCCTACAGTCGACCGCGCCGCCGCCCTCGTCCTCCCTCCGAACCCGGACGCCGCCCCGATCATCCTGCTCAACCCCCGTGTCGCCGACGCCTCCGAGGAGTCCGACGAGCAGTACGAGGGCTGCTTGAGCTTCTTCGACGTCCGCGGCCTGGTCCCCCGTCCCCTGCGAATGGACGTCACCTCCGCGAGCATCGACGGCAGGGTGACAACCGTGGTGTACGAGCTCGGCCTCGCCCGCCTTGTCGCCCACGAGATCGACCACCGCAACGGCCTCTTGTACACCGACCGCATGCGCGACGACGCCACACCGATCCCCGTTGAGAAGTACCGGGCGCGGGGTCCACCCGGGCCCACTGACCTACTTCGGTTTCACGACCCCCGCGTGTGCGGGGAGCAGGAGAACTGATTCGAGCTGCCACTGAAGGGCACGGGACCATCCCCGCGCGTGCGGGGAGCAGGGCGTCCTCGGCGGCAACGACGCGTCGCAGCAGGGACCATCCCCGCGGGCGCGGGGAGCAGCGGGCAACGGGGCCCACCAATGCTTTGACCTGCGGGGCCATCCCCGCGGGCGCGGGGAGCAGGCAGGTTGGTTGGTCTAGGCCCCGAGTCTGGTGGGGCCATCCCCGCGGGCGCGGGGAGCAGTGCTGGATCCGGGTGATGCCGTCGAACGCGTCGGGACCATCCCCGCGCGTGCGGGGAGCAGTTCGGATGAGCGGGAAGACGCTCAGGCCGCGTGCGGGCCATCCCCGCATACGCGGGGAGCGGTTGAGCAGGACCAGTACTTCCTCCTTACGGTATGGATCATTCTCATGAGGGCGGGGCTGCAGTACCGGTCCGCCAGCATCGTCGGGGCTGCCATGGACCACGTACTCACGTGAGTAGGTGGTGTCGGGCTGGACTGTCGGATTTGTCGTGGTGGTATGCACAGAATGCGCTACGGTGCTGGTGTAGTACACGGTTCCAGACCGTGTGTGATCGCGGGGGTCCCGGAGTGTTCCTCTCGTTGACAGGCTGTCGGCGCGGGGGTGTTCTGCCCGTCCTTGTGGCTTGGAGGCAAGAATGAGCGAACCATGGACGATCGAACGCATTAGCGAGTCGCTGGGTGCGCCGGCGGTGCGGCACAGGTTCCTCGCGGAGATCAACCGCGCCCCCGCCCACGAACTCCTGGCCGTGTTCGCCCACTGGCAGGGCATCGCTGACAGCCTTCAGGCCAGCGCGCAGCGAGGCCAGGACCTCCTCGAGCAGTCCGGCCCCGACGGTGAACTTCCGGGCGAGTGGATCGACGTCACCGAAAAGGTGCGCACCGAGGCAACGGGACGCCGGAACCACGCAGCCTGACCGTCGTAGGTGTCCTCACATTCCGCATTTTCCTGTCGGATCCGTAGTGGCACGGCTACGCTCCGGGTATGCCGTACTCGCTCCATGTCGACTCCGTGCAGCAGCTCGTCTGGGACTCGCTGCCGCCGCCCGCGGGTGAGGAGTTGTCCCTTGCGCTGTTCCAGGTGTGCGAGGACCCGCATGGGACAACCGTGCCCTATGGCGAGGACGACGGCGTGACGCGTCTTCTGGTGACCCAGCGCCTTCTGGTGATGCTTCTGGTGAACGACGGCGCCAAGCGTCTGACGATTCTTCAGATCACCATGCCGTGACCTCCCCGGCGGGATCACACGACGGCACCGGCCAGAAGAAGCTCGTGCCGGACTCTCGCAGAACCCCGCAGTATCGGTGCTCCCGAGCAGCCGCCGGGCACGCCCTGCCCCTGCTGCCCGCGCGCAGCCGTACCGGAGAGCCGTGACCGTGGACAAGCGGATCTACCTCGACGCCGAACGCACCTGGCGCTCCCGCCGGATCGAGGTCGAGGCGACGCGGTGGTTCGCCGTTGTCTCCCTGGACCGTGACGGGTACGTCGACTCCCTGAACATGCGGGGAGAAGATGCCGACCTGCCGGCCGCCTTCACGGTGGCAGCAGAACGTGCCGCCGAAGCGGCCTGCAACCGTGTCCGCTACAACGGCTACCCAGGCAGCTACCTGCTGAGCAGCGGAAGCCGCTTCATCACCGTCCGGGTCCCATTCACGCACGTTCAACTCGCCGTGGACGCACTTCGCTCCGCAGAGCTTGAGCACGACTACACCAAGCTCGACGAACTGACCGCTCAGCTCGTGCTCCCTGTCGAGCAGTGGCTGAACCCTGGCGAACGGGAACTTGTCCGCGGCACCGACTTCGACCCGCCGCCCACCGTGTTCCTGCGTTTCCTTCGCGAGCAGGCCAAGCACCGCGGGCTGCGCCTCAACGGCCAGGCCACGCCGGGCAGTGTCTGGGTGCGACCGGAACTGCCGTTCGCCGAAAAGCTGCTGCGAGAGAGCCGGCCCGAACGGTATCCCGGATGGACGGACCGATGGACCTCGCACATCGAACCCGACGATGCACCCACCCGGCCGCAGTCCAAAGGCCGGTCCCGCAGCAACCTCAGCCGAGGCGCCCGACCGGTCCGCTTCCGGCCGTCCCACATCGCCGGCACCGGCGACTGCCCCTGCGGCACACGCCTGCACGGATCACGCGACGCACAGGCCCAACACGCCGCCCATCACGTGCAATGGGCCCTGGGAGTCCCAACACCCAAGGGCCTGCACTGGACGAACGGCATCGCCGTCGTAACCTCCCAATCGCCCATCGCCTGGCGAAGGCTGGCTCACCGCATGGGACGCCTGCCACAAAGGGAAAACGGTTACGACACCAACTCGTGGTTCCACGTCCGCGAGCCAGAACCCACTCCGGACGACGTCCGCGCCTACCTGTTCCAGAGCAACCATCGCGTCATCGGCTACCTGAATGCCCACGATACCGACCGGCACCACCACTGGAAGCTGGCCGAGGACTCGCCCGCCAGCATCCAGGACCGCACTCTGCGCCCGCAGATCGGTCTGATCTGGGTAGCCGGCACGCATCGCAGGCACGGCATCGGCCGCGCACTTGTCCAAGCCCTCGCCGACGACTTCGGCTGCGACACCAGCGACGTGTCGTGGTCCACCCCGGTCAGCGCTGCCGGTCAGCACCTCGCCCGCAAACTCTCGCCCGAAGGAATCTGGATCAGCTGACCGACCAGTCGCGACTTCGAGGACGGCGAACGGAGAGGTTCCTTGAGCGGTCCCGGGAATCGCACAGTCATCACGTGGTCCGGCGAATATCTCAGTCCATGGTCATCGGCACCACAACGATCGGCCCGTTGATCGGCGAGCCCCAGGAGTCAACCATCATGTCCGTAATCCAGCCGCGTTACGCCACCGACATCACCGTGGCCGATGTCAACGCAGCCATCCTCTTCCTCCACCCGTGGCTCGAGAGCGAGCTCGACACCCGCAACGGGACACCGGGTGCCCGCTTCGCCGACGCGCTGGACGTCCTGGTCCACGACGCTGCAACCCGAATCCGCCTCCAACTCGACCATGTCGCCAGCAGGCCAGACGTCTTGAGCGAAGCCGATCGGCTGAATCACCTGACAGCTGTGCGCGACGACTGGAACCTCATCGCCGCAGCGTTGCGCCCCTGGCGTCATGTCCCGGGCTTCGATCGAGCCCGCTTTCGACCGGTACGTCACCTCAGCGCGGCTCACGAAGTAGAAGACCCAGGGCGCGGTGCGGTGAATCGAACCGCATAGCGCGGTCACCGGTGGTCTCTATGATCACCCGCCGTCCGGAGCGGGTGGTAAGGCTTGCAGCGGTGAGGGATGCGCGTGATGTCTGAGGGCGACGGTCTGCGTGCGCGGTTGTCGGCGCAGGCTCTGAGTGTGTGGGCGAAGCACGACAAGGACAACGGTGGGTGGCTGCCCCTGTGGTGTCACATGCACGACAGTGCGGCCGTGGCGGGGCTGCTGTGGGACTGCTGGCTGCCGGCCCGGGTTCGGGCTCTGGTCGGCAGGGTGCTTCCGGAGGGGGAGGTGGACGGGCGGCGGTTGGCGGTGTGGCTGGCGGGGGTGCACGACATCGGGAAGGCGACGCCGGCGTTCGCGTGCCAGGTGGAGGTGTTGGCGGACCGGATGCGGGCGGCGGGGTTGGAGATGCCGTCGCGGCGGGCGGTGGGTGCGGACCGGCGATTGGCGCCGCACGGCCTGGCGGGCCAGGTGCTGCTGCAGGAGTGGCTGGAGGAGCAGCGGGGCTGGCCGGGGAGGGTGACGGGGCAGTTCGCGGTGGTGGTGGGCGGCCATCACGGGGTGCCGCCGGATCATCCGTCGCTCAGGGATCTGGACGGGCGGTGGGATCTGCTGCGGACGCCGGGCGGGAACGAGGGGGTGTGGCGGCGAGTTCAGGGCGAGTTGCTGGATGCGTGCGCCGCCGAGTTCGGCGTGGAGGGGCGGCTGGGGGAGTGGCGGGGGGTGAGGTTGCCGCAGCCGGTGCAGGTGGTGCTGTCCGGTCTGGTGATCATGGCGGACTGGATCGCGAGCAACGAGGACCTGTTCCCGTACTTCCCGGCCGGGTCGGAGTGCGGGGCCGGGTCGGGTCGGGCGGGGGCGGCGTGGCGTGACCTGGACCTGCCGGGGTCGTGGAGGCCGGTGGTTCCGCGGGACGGTGTGGGGGAGTTGTTCGCGTCGCGGTTCGACCTGCCGGCGGGGGCGGTGGTGCGGCCGGTGCAGGCGGCGGCGGTGGAGACGGCGCGCGGGATGCCGGAGCCGGGGCTGTTGATCGTCGAGGCGCCGATGGGGGAGGGGAAGACGGAGGCGGCGCTGGCCGCGGCGGAGGTGCTGGCGGCGCGGGCCGGTTCGGGCGGGGTGTTCTTCGCGCTGCCGACGATGGCGACGAGCAACGCGATGTTCCCGAGGCTGCTCAGCTGGCTGGACCGGCTGCCGGCCGGGGACGGGGATCGCCTGTCGGTGCTGCTGGCGCATTCGAAGGCCGCGCTGAACAAGGACGCCGCCGAGCTCAGGGCCGGGTCGCGGAAGCGGATCGCGTCGGTGGACGTGGACGGCGCCGTGCAGACGGTGTCGGCCGGCGGGGAGGCGGCGGCGTCGGCGGAGCTGGTGGCGCACCACTGGCTGGTGGGCCGGAAGAAGGGGATGCTGTCGTCGTTCGTGGTCGGGACGGTCGACCAGTTGCTGTTTGCCGGGTTGAGGGCCCGTCATCTGGTGCTGCGTCATCTGGCGGTGGCGGGGAAGACCGTGGTGATCGACGAGGCGCACGCGTACGACACGTACATGAACACGTATCTGGACCGGGTGCTGGGCTGGTTGGGCGCGTACGGGGTTCCGGTGGTGGTGCTGTCGGCGACGCTGCCGGCTGCGCGGCGCCGGGAGCTGGCGCAGGCGTATGCGGGTGCGGCCGGGGACGACGAGCGGTTCGTGCCGGTGGAGCAGGCGCGGGAGTATCCGCTGCTGACGGCGGTGAGCCGGGGGGCCGTGCCGGTGCTGGGGCGGCCGGCGGTGTCGGGGCGCGGGTACGAGGTGCGGGTGGAGCGTCTCGACGACGGCTTGGGGGTGTTGGCGGACCGGTTGGAGGCGGAGCTGGCCGGCGGCGGGTGCGCGCTGGTGGTCCGCAACACGGTCGGCCGGGTGCTGGAGACGGCGAAGGCTTTGCGGGAGCGGTTCGGCCCGAGGGCGGTGACGGTCGCGCACAGCCGGTTCATCGATGTCGACCGGGCCGAGAACGACCATCGGCTGCTGGAGCTGTTCGGCCGGGACGCCGCCGTGCGGCCCGGGCGGCACATCGTGGTGGCCAGTCAGGTGGCGGAGCAGTCACTGGACGTGGATTTCGACCTGCTGGTGAGCGACGCGGCGCCGGTGGACCTGCTGCTGCAGCGGATGGGCCGGCTGCACCGGCATGCGCGGGAAGGCCGGCCGGCGGTGCTGCGGGACGCGAAGTGCCTGGTGACGGGTGTGGACTGGTCGGCTGCGGTACCGAAGCCGGTGCGCGGGTCGGAGTTCATCTACGGGCGGCACGCGCTGCTGCGCTCGCTCGCGGTGCTGCTCCCGTTCTTCGACGGGGGGAGGCCGGTGGACCTGCCGGGGGACATCAGCGCCCTGGTGCAGGACGTGTACGGGGGCGGTCAGGTGGGGCCGGCGGACTGGGCGCCGGCGCTGGAGGAGGCGCGGCTGGTCCACGAGAAGCTCCAGGCCGGGAAGGCCGACAGGGCGGAGCAGTTCTGCATCGGGGAAGCGGGGAAGGACGGGCGGCCGCTGATCGGATGGCTGGCCGGGAGCGTGGGGGACGCGGACGACACGCGGGCCGGGCGGGCGCAGGTGCGCGACAGCGAGGAGTGCGTCGAGGTCCTCGTGGTGGAGGAGTTGGGGGACGGTTCGCTGGCGACGGTGCACTGGGCGGGGGAGGGGCGCGGGGGGCTGGCGCTGCCGACCGACGCGGTGCCGTCGCCGGAGGCGGCGAGGGCAGCGGCGGCGTGCGGGCTGCGCCTGCCGGTGGCCATGGCCAAGCCGCACATTGTCGACCGAGTTGTCGCCGAACTTAAGCAGTTTTCTTTCGAAAAATGGCAGACAAAGGAAAACCCTTGGCTGGCAGGGCAGTTGATCCTCCCGATCAGGCCCGGTTGTCAGACCTCTCTGGCAGGGTTCCGACTCATGTACACCCGTGAGAACGGACTCGAGGTGTCGAATGCACGCTGACCGGGCTCAAATGTCCGATGGGGAAAAGACGTTCGACCTGACGGAGCAGCCGTGGATTCCCGTGCTGCTGACCGACGGCCGCGAGAGCGAGCTGTCGCTACGGGAGGCGTTCGCGCAGGCGGGCCGGATCAGGCGCCTGGCCGGCGACCTCCCCACCCAGGACTTCGCGCTCACCCGCCTGCTCCTGGCAATCCTCCACGACGCACTGGACGGCCCCGGCGACAGCGACGACTGGGCCGACCTGTGGGAGGACCCGGACGCCCTGGCCCCGGCCCTGCCCTACCTGGACAAGCACCGGGACCGCTTCGACCTGCTGCACCCGCACGCGCCGTTCTTCCAGTGCGCCGGGCTGCGGACCGGCAAGGACGAGGTCTTCCCGCTGAACCGGATCGTGGCGGACGTGCCCAACGGCAACGCGTTCTTCACCGCCCGCTTCCCGGGCGTCGAACGGATCGGCTTCGCCGAAGCGGCCCGCTGGGTGGTCCACGCGCACGCCTACGACACGTCGGGCATCAAGACCGGAGTGGAGGGCGACCCGCGGGCCAAGGCCGGCAAGGCCTACCCGCAGGGACCGTCATGGGCCGGCAACCTCGGCGGCGTCCTCGCCGAAGGCGACACCCTGCGCGAGACGCTGCTGCTGAACCTGATCGCCGCCGACCAGTGGAAGACGAAGCGGCCGGACCTGCCCGCCTGGCGGCGCCCGCCCGCCGGCCCCGGCGCTGCCGACGACCTGGCCTTGCGACCCGCCGGCCCCCGCGACCTCTACACCTGGCAGTCCCGCCGCATCCGCCTGCACACCGACAACGAGGGCGTGAACGGCGTCGTCCTCACCTACGGCGACCCCCTCGCCCCGCGGAACAAGTTCGACGCCGAGCCCATGACCGGCTGGCGTCGCAGCCTCGCGCAGGAGAAGAAGCTCGGCCAGTCGCCGGTGTACCTGCCCAGGGAGATGGATCCTGCGCGGGCCGCGTGGCGCGGCATCGGACCGCTGATCGCCGCCTCCGCCCCCGACCAGGGCCCGGCGGGCGAGCCCGCGCCGGAGCTGCGGCCGGGCCTGGTCCACTGGCTGGCCCGGCTGGAGACGGAGCGGATCCTGCCCCGGGGCCGGCTGATGCGGCTGCGGACGTTCGGCGCCGTCTACGGCACGCAGCAGTCCGTCGTCGACGAGATCACCACCGACACCGTGGCGTTCGCGCTGATCGTGCTCAGCGAGCGCGACTCGAGCCTGGGCCGGACCGCGCAGGACGCGGCCGGCGACGCGGACCTGGCCGTACGCGCCCTGGGAGACCTGGCGTCGGACCTCGCGCGGGCCGCGGGCAGCGAATCCGACGCACCGCGGGCGAGCGCCCGGGACGCCGGCTTCGGAGCCCTCGACGGCCCCTACCGGCTGTGGCTGGCCGGCATCCGTGACGGCGACGACCCTGCCGAGCTGCGGGCCCTCTGGCAGCGCCAGGCGCGGCAGACAGTCGCACGCCTGGGCGACGAGCTCGTCGCCCAGGCCGGAGACGTCGCCTGGCAGGGCCGGATCGTGACGGGCAACAAGGGCGAGACCTGGCTGAACACCTCGTCCGCCGACCTGTGGTTCCGTGCCCGGCTCCGGCGCGCCCTGTCGCTCGCCGTGCCGGACACCGCCGCAGAGGGAAGCGGCCCGGGCCCCACCTCGCCGCAAGCCGACTCCGCCGGCCAAGCCGACGTGGAGGCAGCGGAAGCCGAAAACCTCGACACCGCACCCGACCCTGAAAGGGCGCCCGCATGACCACCGCCCCACCGGCCCCCGCGCACCGCCGCCGGGCCCTCGGCCCGGTCGGCGACCTGGCCGGCAGCGAGATCGGCCGCCTGCAGAAGGGCTACCTGGACGACCGCCCCGACGCGGTCGCCGCCCTCGCCCGGCTGCGCCGCGGCGCCGGCAAGGACGTCGCCGCCGTCCCCGACCTGTGGGGCCTGCTCGACACCGAGCCCCTCTACGACGATCCGGTGCTGCGTCAGGACGCCGCGCACACCGCCCTGTACACGGCCGCCACCCTGTACTCCCTGCACCAGCAGTCCCGCGGCACCCGCATGCACAAGGCCGGCGGCGACGAACTCGGCACCGCCGTGCGCCGCCTGATGCCCGGCAGCGACATGGACGAGCCGACCCGCAAGCGCTTCGTGAGGGCCGGGACCGCACAGACGCTCCCCGTGCTGGCCACCCGCCTGCGCGAGATCGTCCTGCTGCTGCGCCGCGAGGACCTCGCCCTCGACTACGCCCTGCTCGCCGAGCAGCTCTACCAGTGGCAGCAGCCCCCGTGGGGCCCGGACAGCGTCCGGCGCTCCTGGGGCCGCTCCCTGCACACCCACCGTGCCAAGTCCGCCGACCCGGCGAACGGCGACACGACCGCCGACGCCAGCACCGCCCCCACCGACACGCAGAAGGACAGCGCCCAGTGACCAGCCGCATCATCCTCGACGTGCACGCCCTGCAGAGCGTCCCGCCGAGCAACCTGAACCGCGACGACACCGGCGCGCCGAAGACCGCCGTGTACGGCGGCGCCACCCGCGCCCGGGTCTCCAGCCAGGCCTGGAAGCGCGCCACCCGCCGCTACTTCGACACCATCCTCGACCCGGCCGAGCTCGGCGTGCGCACCAAGCGGGTGGCGGAACTCCTCGCCGAGCGCATCACCGCCCTGACCCCGGGTATTGGTGAGGTCCAGGCGCTGGCGCTCGCGGCGGAGGTGCTGCAGACCGCGACCGGCTCCAAGATCGAGCCGCCCAAGCGCAAGGTCGAGCAGGCGAAGAAGAACGGCGACGCCGAGCCCGCGCCCGAGTCGTCGTACCTGATGTTCCTGAGCTCCCGCCAGCTCGACAACCTGGCCGCCCTGGCGGTGGAGGGCGCCGGCGACATCAAGGCGTTCCTGAAGGACAAGGACAACAAGGCCCGCGCCAAGAAGATCGCGGACGGGCGGCACTCCGTCGACATCGCCCTGTTCGGCCGGATGGTCGCCGACTCCACCGACATCAACGTCGACGCCGCCGCCCAGGTCGCCCACGCCATCAGCGTGCACCGCGCCGAGACCGAGTCGGACTACTTCACCGCCGTCGACGACCGCAACAGCGACGCCGAGCCGGGCGCCGGCATGATCGGCACCGTCGACTTCAACTCCGCCACCCTCTACCGGTACGCGGCCCTCGACGTCGACCTGCTGGAGCGCACCCTCGGCAAGGGCCTCGACGAGAACGAGGCCCCCGCCACCCCGGTGCGCCGCGCCGTCGAAGCGTTCCTGGAGGCCTTCGTCTCCTCCCTGCCCACCGGCAAGATCAACACCTTCGGCAACCACACCCTCCCCGACGCCGTCGTCGTCACCCTGCGCACCGCCCGGCCGATCAGCTTCGTCTCCGCCTTCGAGAAGCCCGTCGCCCCCGACGCCGACGGCGGCCACCTGGAGCCGGCGTGCGCCCGCCTCGCCGACTGGGTCCCCGAGATCGAACGGGTCTACGGCGACGACGACGCCCGGACCTGGATCCTTCGCGTGGGCCCCTCCACCGCCAAGCTCTCCTCCCTCGGCGACGAGGCCCCCCGCCTGGCCAGCCTGGTCGCCGGCGTCGGCGCCGCCGTGGCCGAACGCCTGGAGCGGCGCGGATGAGCGTGCTGGCCCTGCAGCTGGCCGGCCCCCTGCAGTCGTGGGGGGCCTCGTCGCGGTTCGCCAGGCGCACCACCGAGAGCGCGCCGACCAAGAGCGGTGTGATCGGGATGCTCGCCTCCGCGTCCGGCGTCGAACGCGGCGACGACGCCCGGCTCGCCGAACTCGCCGCCCTGCGCTTCGGGGTGCGCGTCGACCAGCCCGGCACCCGCCTGCGCGACTACCAGAGCGCCCAGCACTTCGACACCGACGAGTCGATGCCGCTGTCCGAGCGCTTCTACCTCGCCGACGCCGTGTTCGTCGCCGCCGTCGAAGGCTCGGCCCCGCTGATCGCCCGCTTGGCAGAGGCCGTGCGGGCCCCCGCCTTCCTGCCCTACCTCGGACGCCGCTCCTGCCCGCCGGCCCGGCCCCTGGACCTTCCTGACGGCCTGTCGGTCCACGACGAAGGCGACCTCGACACCGTCCTGGCCCGCCTGCCCTGGCAGGCCTCCGACTGGTACCAGCGCCGGCAGCGGCAGCAGCCCGCCGTCGACCTGGCCGTCCTGACCGAAATCCCGCAGGGCGGCGACGGCCCCGGCACGCCCGCCCGGGGCGACACCCTGCGCGACCAGCCGCTCAGCTTCGACCCGCGCCACCGCCGCCACGGCCTTCGCACCGTCCACGCCGGCACCGTGACCGTGCCGAACCCCCATGGCCGGCCGCGCACCGCCTCGGCCGCCGTGCCCGCCCACGACCCGACCGGACACCTGGATATCGCCTGATGTACCTGACCCGCTTCCGCTTCAACACCGCGCGTGCGGACGCCAGGCGGCTGCTGTCCTCGCCGCAGAACCTGCACGCCGCGGTCATGTCGTCCTTCCCCGAGCTCCTGCCCACCGCACCGGGCGCACGCGTCCTGTGGCGGACCGACCACAACGCCTCCGCCGAGGTGCAGCTGTACGTCGTCAGCCCGTCCCGGCCCGACCTCACCCACCTCGTCGAACAGGCCGGCTGGCCCGCCGCGGCCGCCACCGGAACAGCCGGCTGGCAGACCTACGCCTACACGCCGTTCCTGGAACGCCTCGACAAAGGCACCTGCTGGAACTTCCGCCTGACCGCCAACCCCGTCCACCACGCCCGCACGAAGGACGGAGAACCGACCAAGCGCACCGCCCACGTCACCGCCCGCCACCAGATGCAGTGGCTGTTCCAGCGTCAGGAAGCCAGTGGGTTCCGCATCGCGGCCAAACCGGAGGAGCGCAGGCACACCGAACACGGCGACGAGTACCAGCTCGCCGTACACGGTCAACGCAACCTCGCCTTCTCCAAGCGCGGTACCAGCGGCAGGGTCACCCTCACCGCCGTCACCTTCGACGGCCGCCTGGAGGTCACCGACCCCGACGCCCTGCGCGGCGTACTGACCGGCGGCCTCGGCAAGGCCAAGGCCTACGGCTGCGGCCTGATGACCCTCTCCCCGATCGGCTGACCCGGTGAGCACTGTCAGCCGCCGACCGGCCGGCGGCCCGTGCGAACTCGCCCGCGCCGCCGACCGGCTCTCCTTCCTCTACCTGGAACGCTGCACCATCCACCGCGACTCCAACGCGCTCACCGTCGAAACAGCGGAGGGCACCACCCACATCCCCTCCGCCACCATCGGCACACTCCTCCTGGGGCCCGGCACCCGCATCACCCACCAGGCGATGAGTGTCCTCGGAGAGACCGGCGCGGGCGTGGTCTGGGTCGGCGAGCACGGCGTCCGCTACTACGCGGCAGGCCGTTCCCTGTCCCGTTCCTCGGCCCTGGCCGAAGCCCAGGCCGCCCGCTGGGCGAACCCGCGTACCCGTCTGGAGACCGCCCGGGCCATGTACCGGCTGCGCTTCCCCGGCGAGGACCCAGCGGGCCTCACGCGGCGGGAACTGCTCGGCCGTGAAGGCACCCGAATGAGGGACTGCTACCGCGCCGAAGCCGCCAGAACCGGCATCCGCTGGAGAGGACGCCACTACACCCCTGGTGACTTCTCCTCCGGGGATCCCGCCAACCAGGCCATCACGGCGGCCGCTCAAGCCATGTACGGCGTCTCGCACGCTGTGATTGCCGCGCTCGGCTGCTCGCCCGCCCTCGGGTTTGTTCACTCCGGCCACGAATTGTCCTTCGTCCTCGACATCGCCGACCTCTACAAGACCGACGTCGGAATCCCCGTTGCCTTCGATGTCGCAGCCGAGTCTCCTGAGGACATCGGCGCTCGTACCCGCCGCGCCCTGCGCGACCGCATCCACGAGCTGCGCCTGCAGGAGAGGATCGTTGCCGACATCCGCCGCCTGTTGGCTGTCGAATCGGCGACCAACGACGAGGACACGGTCAGCCTCCAGTCCGACCACGGGCAACACGTTGCCGCAGGAGTCAACTACGGAGAGGGCAACTGGTGACAGTCATCGTCCTCACCAACTGTCCCGTCGGACTGCGGGGCTTGCTCACCCGCTGGCTCCTCGAAATCTCCGCCGGAGTTTTCATCGGCTCCCCATCCGCACGGGTACGGGACGTTCTGTGGGCAGAAGTCCGGCAGCACGCGGGCCAAGGCCGGGCTCTCCTGATCCACACTTCGAACACCGAGCAGGGCTTCACCTTCCACACCCACGACCACGCCTGGAAACCTGTGGACCACGAAGGCCTCACCCTCATCCACCGGCCGAACACCAACTCAACCTCGGTGTCCAGTCCCCCTAAGCAAGGCTGGAGCACTGCGTCCAAGCTACGCCGCTTCGGACGATGAATCACAGTAGGGCATTTTGGGCAGAAAAGCCTTTATGTCCGAATCTATTAAAGTTGCATTCCGGCGCCAAACCGACAGGTAAACCCGCAGGTCATCAAGCTGCTCCCCGCGCCCGCGGGGATGGCCCCCGGGCCTTCGCCGCGGCCTTCTCCTCGGCGCTCTGCTCCCCGCGCCCGCGGGGATGGCCCCCTTGACGCCCCATCCCGATGGTCCAAGGGAAGCTGCTCCCCGCGCCCGCGGGGATGGCCCCCCGCCGTGCTGTGGGCGCTGGTCCGGCACGCCCTGCTCCCCGCGCCCGCGGGGATGGCCCCACCATGACCGACCCCGTCCGCACCGCCTACGACTGCTCCCCGCGCCCGCGGGGGTCTGCCCCGGGGCCGAGCCAGCGGCGGGCGGCCATGCGGGGCTGGGTACAGTCGAGGAGGTGCTCGACCGCGCGGTGCGGGGCGGACAGTGGTCGATCGTCCGCTTCGCGCTGCGGGCGCTGCGGCAGTTCGGGTCGGCGGCGGCGTCTGCCCGGTCGGCGATTCGTGCGCTGGCGTCCCCCGGCGGGCTGGGGGACGCTGAGACGGCGCTCGCCGCGGTCACCGCGCTCTGCGCGGTCGGTGCCGACCCGGACGAGGTCCTGCCGCTGCTGCCGCCCGGGCTGGATGGCGACGGCGGGCCGTTCAGGGCCGGCGACATCGACGGCGTCGCGAGCCTGCTCGGCGCGATCGGCGCCGGGCGCAGCCAGGTCAGGGCGTGCACCGCGCCTTCGTGGTTGTCCAGGCGCGGTCTCCTCGCCGGCGCGAAGGCGGGTCTCCGAGGCCGGTAGAGAGCAGCGGCGACGTGCCGCGGCGGGGCTGGCTGTGGCGGTCCGCGGCCAGGATTCTGTGGTCGTGGTGGTGCCGGGTGCGGCCGTCACCGAAGTCCTCCAGCCCCTTGCTGGGGTCCTCGCCGGTCGGGGGGTCTCCGAGCGCCTGGTCATGGGCGAGGCGGTGGTGGAAGCCCGCCTGGTGTGCTTCTGCGGCAGGCTCGGCGTCGGCTTCCGTGCCTCTGTCGTCGTGGCCGGCTTGGCGTCGGGGTTGATTCAGGCTGCGGAGCGCTGAGTTGATGCTTGGTCACTTGTTGTCGATCTCTTGACCGGGAATTGGTAGGGTACTGACCGAGTCGTCACGGGGGAGATCGGAACGGCGACTCGCAGTGACACTCATGGGGGGAACATGGGGGAATCAACGGCCGCTGCCCGGACTGGGGCCAGCGGATCCGGCGGCGCGCGCACACCGGATCTTCCGTCGGGCGTACTCAGGGTGTCTCCGGGCGAGATGCGTTCGTGGGCCGCGTCCGTCCGGGAGATCGGGACGTCCTTCCGCGCGGCGGGTTCGACCGTCGACGGGGAGACCACCGACGCGTACGTGGCGCTGTCGGGCTGGCTCAGCGGCCCAGCTCTGCGGGAGCGCTCGATCCGGTGGGACGACCAGGAGAGCATCCTCGGCAACCTGCTCGCCGATGTCGCCGACCGGCTGGAGCGCACCGCCGACAACTACAGCGCCGCCGAGATTTCCGCGCAGAACCATGTCGCCGCCGTGCGCGGGGGGTGGTGACGGATGCTCACCTTCGAGGCCGTGATGGAGGCCAAGCTCGACCGGGTGACCGGTGCGGCCGAGGCGTGGGGCGCGCTGCGCAACCGCTATCTCGGACTGCACGACCAGCTGGTGCAGCAGGTGGTGAACCGGATGGCGGCCGGCTGGGAGGGCAGCACCGCCGCCCAGGCGCAGGCCCGGGTGGGCCGGGCCGCCGACCAGCTGAACGCCGCGGCCGAGGAAGCGGCGGACCTTGCCGCGCTGCTGAACGATGCGGCGGGCGAGTTCCGCGATGCGCAGAACCGGCTGCGGCAGCTGGTCGAGGAGGAGGCCCCCGCCGAGCAGCTGCGGATCACGGCCGCCGGCGAGGTCGTCGACGTGCGGCCCGAACCCGACGCGGCGCAGCAGCAGTCGGACGGTGATCTGGCCGGCGTGCTGGCTCGCCAGCAGGCCGTCATGCTGATGACCGCGAAGGTCAACGCGGTGTTGGCGCAGGCCACCCAGGCGGACCGGGCCACGGCCTGGGCGCTCGCGCAGGACCCGAACGGGGCGCGGGATGAGGGTTTCAACGCCGACGGGTTCAACGATCTCGACCAGGCCAGGGCCGCCGAGCGTGATCTCGCGGAGGCGCTCGACCTGGCCCGCAAGGGCGGGAAGCTGTCACCGGCCGAACTTGCCAGGCTCAACGCCCTGTTGGAGGCGCGCAAGGGCGACCAGGCGTTCGCGGAGGCGTTCGCCACCGGCTTGGGCGCGCGCGGCACCATGGAGTTCTGGCGGAGCGTCAACGATCCCGGCCAGTACGGCGATCCGTTCGGCGGCCCGTTCGGCGCCCAGGTGCCGGGGCGGGCGGAGACGATGGCGAAGCTCCAGGCCTCCCTGGGCGAGACCCTGGGCACGGCCACCCAGAGCGGCAGTCAGGCGATGGGCGACTGGAAGAAGGAGATGATCGGGCTTGGCCCCGAACGGATGGCTGGCGGCGGCTACGACCCGAACGGGTTCCAGCTGATGGGCAGTCTGATGCGCACCGGCGTGTATGACAGCGGTTTCCTCAACGAGTTCGGCACGGCGCTGGTCGACACCGAGCGGAGCGCGGGCAAGGGCGCCACCACCGGGTACGTGTGGCAGCTCGACGGCGGCGCGGCGAACTGGGACCACCTCGCGGAGCGCGGCACCACCGCCGACCCGATGGCGGGGTTCGCCGTCGCCCTCGGCAACAACCCGGACGCGGCGACCGCGTTCCTCGACCCCGGCCCGGGTGGCGCCAACGACCACCTCAAGTACCTCCTCAAGGACCGCGAGTGGCCCCTCGACGCGGGGAACGGGACGTTCCACGCGACGTCCGGCCCGCTCGGGCCCGCCCTCGAGGCGGCCGCCACCGGCGATCCGGCCGGCCAGGCCGACGGCGACCGCCGGCACACCGAGGCCCAGGCGCGGGTGGCCCAGGCGACCCTGATCGCGATCGATCCCGAGGCCGGCGAGGAGAAGCTTCCCGGCGGCCTCGAAGGCCCAATCGCCAACGTGCTCGCGGACTATGTGGACGACACCCACGCCGCGCTCGGCGGCGTCGACGACAGGCAGCCCGGCGGGGCGACGAACGGGTCCGTGTACGCCACGCCGGACGGCTCCTCGCACATCGCGGTCAACCAGGGCACCCTGATCCGGGTGATGCGCGGCGCGGCGGAGGACCCCGACGCGTACGCCGTGCTGCACACCGCGGAGACCCGCAAGGTGTCGGAGGTGCTGCAGGACATCCCGCCGGGTGCGAGCGAGACCCAGCAGCGCGATCAGATCCAGCAGAGCGCCGCGGCCCTTTCGGTGTACGACGCGATCCGGGACGACATCCGGTACGACAAGCGCGACGACGACAACGACGCCGTCGAGTGGAACGCCAAGGTGGTGCAGAGCGTCGTGGCGGTAGCCGACATCCCGGCCGGGCCGGCCAAGGACGTCATCGACCCGCTGACGGACACCTGGCTGACCTCGGTCGTGAACGACAGCAAGAAGGCGAACGACAACAAGGCGCTGGCCGAGGTGGGCCGTCAGGACCTGGAGGCGAAGGGCCAGCTCAAGTTCCAGATCGGCGAGTGGGCCAGGCAGCGTGGCGATGCGGCGGACGGGTCGTCCGTCAACGTGCTGCAGCGCGAGGCCGAGAACACCCGCGGCACTTCCTACAACTCCGCCATCGAGGCACTGAGGGGCCACTCATGACGCCGGACCAGTTCAGCGTGCCGGTCCCGCCGAGGCCGGCTGTCCCGCCGATGCCGCCGGGCCGGCCGGCGGTGCGGCAGGTAGGGGGGAACCGGCGGCGGTGGGCCTGGCTCGGGGCGGTGCTGCTCGTGGCGGGGGCGCCGACCGGGTGGTACTTCGGCGGCGGGTACGACCGGTGGCAGGACGGGCGTTCGCTGCAAGGGCTGTGCGGGGGAGCGGTGGACACCGCCGAAGTGAAGGACCTGCTCGGCGGGGCAGGGCGGCTGCGCGGCCACGAGGTCTCCCCGGAAGGGTGGCTCGCCAACTGCGGGCTGACGGCGCCGGACCGGTCGGGGACGCTCTCGGTCGACGTCGCCTGGGACGTGCCGCGGGCGTACGACGCCATGTTCAAGCTCCGGCGCACCCGCGCGGTCCGGGCCGAGGGCGTGCCGGTGGTACCGGTAGGTGCGGGGTGGGCGGGAGTGATGTCGGCCGCCGGCGACGACCGGGCAGACCTGGTGCTGGCGTTGTCCTGCACCGGGAAGCAGGCCGGCCGGCAGCTGATCGTCAGCCTGACCGCCGACCCGACACGGGATCCCGACGGGCCGAAGGACGACCTCGCGTCGGCCGAGCAACGCGCCCGGCTGGGCCGGATCGGCGCCCGGACCGCGCAGCGGGCCAACGACATCTGGAGCTGCGGCGCCCCGCTCGGCGGGAAGGTCGAGCAGGTGCCGGGCCGGGCGGACATCGTGACCGCCCAGCTCGGGAAGGCGACCGGCACCTGCGCCGGGATCGCCGGGCAGGTGCGCGAGAGCCCGGCCGACGGCACCGCGCCGATCGAGGACTGTGCCGTCCTGATGCCCGACGACCCCAAGACCGTCGGCCTGAGGCTTTCCGCCTACTACCCTCCCTTCGCCGACCAGGCCAAGGACGGCGTCGGCCTGGACCGGGGATCGACCGAACCGGGCGTCGACGGAAGCCTCAGCTGGGCGACCGCGAAGTGCCCCGGCGGCACGGCCGTGTACCTGGGGAACCGCCTCGAACCAATGAACGCCGCGGCGCGGGACGCCCTCGCCGCATTCGCCCGGCACTCCGCCGAGCGCCACGGCTGCTCGGCACCGGCCCTGCCCTGACGGCCCGCCACCCCGGCACCCGCTGTGTCGAGGGCCCGCCGTTCCCGCCGCGGCGACGGCGCAGGTCTGCACGCCGGTGGTGAGCAGGTCGTGCAGACCGCCGGTGACATCGATGTACACGGCGAGCGCCGCGACCGGGGCGGAGACGGCGTGCTCGTTCTGCGTGCTGGAGCACCTGCACCGGGCGCTTCGCCGCCGGGACGAGTTCGCCAGCAACGGGGACCGGCGGGGTGACCCGCGGGCCGAAGTGCCGGCGGGCCACCCACGGGGAGGCAGCCGAGCCGGCCGTGTTGATCGCACCGCGCGGAAGACCACACGGAGTGCGGCCCGAAAAACCGTTCGCGACCCCAGGGGCATTGAGCGAAAACTGAAGGGCCGACCGCATCGGACAGGAAGAGTGGCCCAGCGCTGACGTACAACCGTGACACCCTGCCCTTCCCCGAGAACCGTGTGCCCCGCGTCACCTACGAGGGCATTCGGAACTGGGATGAGTTCGACCCGGCCCGCCACTCGTTCGCCTGGGACGAGGGCGAAGAGGAACGCCTCCGCTCGCTGGTCCGCGAGTGGGTGCCGCCCGTGCTCTCCGAGATGGCCGGCTGGTGGCAGGGCGAACGATGGTGCGAGAGCCAGGTGGACGCGGTCCTTCGGGAGCGGTACGGCACCTGGGCCTGGGGATGGAGCTGGTGCTATCGCGACGGCGGGCCCATCGGCAACTGGGTCAGCGGGCCGAGCTCGGTGACGACCCCCGACGAGACCGCAGAACGAGTCGTGTCCGCGCTGCTGGAGTGGCGGGGGTGGTTGGAGCGAACGGCCCAGCGTTTCGCCGAACTGGCGCCGCCGCCGAACGCCTCGCCCGAAGACCGCAGCTGGCATCTGGAGAGGGCCTGCGTCCGGCTCGTGACCCACACCCTGGACTCGGGCGCGGAGGGCGGCTGGTACGGGCAGGCCTCGGTCGTCCTGGGCTGGTTTCTCACCAGCACCGGCATGGACCGAGCCGAAGCCGCACGAGCAGTGGAGAGCGCGATCGGTGGCCGGTTCAAGAGCTGGGTCCATCCGGAACGGGCACTGATCGAATCCGTCGGCGAGGACCTCGCCGTCGGCCTCACCGGCCACGCCCCGTACCAGGACTACCGTGAGAGGGCGGCGCTGGAGGAACTCCACGACCGCTACTGACAGCCTTTCGGCCTGGCTGCGCGTGCGCCGCGAGGCCGACTGGCAGCGCGCACCGGCCCTTCAGCGAATCCCGCCCGACCGCGACGGCAGAGCGCTCTTATCCGGGTCGTTCGCCGGTCAGCTGCTGCCAACGGCCGCAGGCAGCATCCACTTCCCGTCGGGCCTGGAGGACGCGAAGGTTCAACTGGGCGGTGACCTGCTGTGCCTTCTGCTCGGCCCGGCGGCGGTCGCCGGTGTCGGCGGTGACGCGCTCCAGGTCCGCCTTGGCCTTGGGAATGAGGGCCCGGAGCCGCTGACTCGCGGCGCCGACGTTGGCGATGGCGTTGTGAACCTGGACGACGAAGGCCCGAACGTCCGCCTCCGGGGTGTTCTCCAGCGCGAGGGTGAGCAGCTCGCGTCGGCCGTCGTGCGGGGTCAGATAGATGTAGGCCTCCGTGGGGGAGTACTGGTCGTCGATCGTGAGCCCGAGGAGCGGGTGGGTGGTTTCGGTGCCGACCCGAAGGGCGCGCTCGTACAGGTCCAGGCGGTCCCCGAGGGAGTGGAGCAGCGCTCCGTTGAAGTCGGGGTCGCGCAGTGCGGCCAGGCGGAGCTCGGCTTTCCTCACTCGGGCCTGATGCTCGCGTGCGGCGTCGGCTGCGGCCGAGCGGGCGTGCTCCTGCTGGGCCGCCAGGTTGTGCTCGGCCCGGTACAGGTTCTCCCGGGCCGTGCTCAACTTCTGTCGCTCCTGGCTGTAGCGGGGGTCGAAGGCGTGCCGCCAGGTACCGGGGTAGCGGTTCCTCCGTCGGGCTGCGGCGACCAGGACGGCCAGGACTGGCAGGCCTGACCAGAACAGTGTGGTCCACACGGTTTCCGCCATGGCTTCTCCTCTGGGTGTGTGCGGGTGCGCTCCGGTCGCGGCGGTGGTGTCCGCGGTCTGCTGTCGGACGCGGGATCAGTGGGTGGCGACGGCGAAGGACGCGACGATGCCGTTGAGGAGAACCCGCCGGCTGCCGCTGTTCCGGGGCGGAAGGGCCGGAAACGAGGGTCGCGGTCAGTGGATGTTCTGGGTGAGGGAGGCCACGAAGTCCAGGATGGCCTGGCCGGCCGGGGTGGCGGCGATCAGGACGCCGAAGACCACGCAGCACACCGCGCTCAGCTTCTCGTCGAAGCGGGTGCGCGGCTGGGTCGGCCTGCGCAGGCGTAGCACGATGATGACGCCGAGGAGCGCGATCGCGCTGAAGGTGAACTGCATTGCCTACCTCAAGTGATGCTTCGGATGCTCTGGGTGAGAGTGCCAGAAGTGTGGCGGTCGTGGGGCGTGATCGGGAAGTTCGGCCTTGGGCAACACGGCCCGTTCGGCCACCGACCGCCGCGATCCGGCCGGTTGGACCCGACCGCCTGCGACGAGCGGCCGCCGCCTCCTACGCTCTCGGCCAGGATTCCGGCCCGGAGGAGGGGAGCGCCGTAGCCCGCAGGCCCGTTCGGCGACGCCGCAGCGCCAAGCGCCGCGCGCAGGCCCGTGATCACGGCATCGTCGTGTTCACCCTCGCCGCCGGCGCCGTGATCCTGGCTGTGCTCCTGGTCGGCTGGCTCCTGCACCACCTGGTGCTGCTGCTGGGCCTGCTGGTCGTCGCCTTGGCGGTCGTGCTGGTAGTGGTGCGCGGCCGGGTGGCGGCGTCGCGGCGGGAACACGAGGGCCAGGTCGCGCAGCTGCGACACCTCGGGGCGTTCCTCGCGATGGGCCCGAAGGAATTCGAGCACGCGCTGGCGGTGCTGTGCCGGCGCGACGGCTGCACGAAGGTCACGGTCGTCGGCGGCGCCGGTGACCTCGCTGCGGACGTCCTGGCCACCACGCCGGCCGGGCAGCGGATCCTGATCCAGGCCAAGCGGTACGGCCCGAAGACGCTGGTGGGCTCCCAGGACGTGCAGAAGGTCAACGGCACCTACCGCGACGTCCACCGCTGCGACCTCGCGCTGGTCGTCACGACCAGCACCTTCACCAGGGCCGCGGCCGCGTTCTGCGCCCAGGTCGGGATCCGTGCCGTCGACCGCCGGGCGCTGGCCCTGTGGGCAGAGGGAACCGCTCGGCCGCCTTGGAGTTGACCCGCATTCAGTACGGCGGGAGGCGGCCGGAGCTGCCCGGGTGGCGCCGGACGCTGGGCGCGGGAAGACCTTGGCCAGCTTGTGAGTCTCACCGCGGCGACGTTCTACGGCCGGCCGATCCGCTCGACTCTCCTTGCTGGCCGGTACTGGCAGTACCTGCTCGCCGCGAACCACGTGAAGAGCAACGTCCGCGTCGTCCCCTGACCTTGACGGAGGCCCACCATGATGCACACGATCTTCGTCGCCGCCCCCGAGGGCACCACGTGGCCGCTGAGAGGCCGGCAGGTCGAGCAACGCCTGGAGACGCGCTTCCCCGGCGTGCAGGTCTGGCACAAGTACGCGCCGGTGAGCCGCAGCGCCTACATCGACTTCGAGATCGACGTCGACGGCGAGCCCCGGCACGGCAGCTACTTCGACCACCGCCACCTGATCCTCCGCGACGCCGAGCCCGAGGCCTGGGCCGGCACCATCGCATGGTTCCTCGGCCTGCTCCCGCCGGGTGCGCACGCCGTCGCCATGGTCGAATCCAACCCGGACGAGATCCGCCCGATCCCGGCCGCAGTGACCGTCCAGCAAATCGCGGACCTCCTCGACGGCCTGGCCAACGACCACTGACGTCCCGTTGGCGGTGCGACGGAGGTGGGAGGCTGCCTCGTCAGCGATGCCGGCGACGTCCCGGCCACCACACCGGCCGGGCAGCGGATTCTCGTCTCGTCCAGGCCAGGCATCATGGCCCGAAGACGTTCATTGGCTCCCAGGGGACGTGCCACCTGTCCTGGGTCTTCCTTGGCAGTCCTTACGTGTCCTGCTGTGGTGGCCTGGAACTCCGTGCCGGTCTGGACTGGACCTTGGCTGACGAATAATCACTTGGTGGTTTATCGGAGCCGATTGAAGGCGGAAATCTGCGCCGAGGAGTCTTCGCGGGCCGTCGCCGACTGGCCGGAACCGGTTCCTGGGGTGGCAAGCCCTCTTCTGGCAGGTGTGCTGTTGCTCTACCCTGCGACTCCGGCCCGACGGGCCACCAGGGGGGCGACATGGAGACCGAACAGAGAGTGGTGCAGCGGAGCGGAGTGTTCTCTCGGCTGCTGATCGGAGTGGTCGCGGCAAGTTGGCTGCTCCTGCTGCACACCGTGATCCGGCAGAACCTGCACGGCGACTCGTTGGAGAACTGGCCCTGGAACATTGACTTGTTCGACATCCAGAGCGCCACGGCGGCTGTGCTTGCGGCTTCCGGTGCGTGGCTCGCCCGGGCTCAGTACGCGCGGGCCGTCCGTCCGGCGATCGGGTACTTCGCTCGGATCGTCGACGGCATCGGCCCTGCGGGCCAACTGGTCTGGGCCGTGCATGCGTTCAACGGCGCGCAGGACATGGCAACGGTGACCGAGATGGACTACTGGGTGACATTCACTGAGGACGCCCGCAGGGCCGGTGCCGTGGACTTCACAGACTGGGGGACGTCCGACGAGGCCTCGTCCGCGATCGAAACCAGAGGCCTGGTGCGCCGGGAGGACTTCACCCTGGACTTCATCGCGCGAGGCCGACCGATTCCGGGCCAGGGCCTGATGTTCATCGGTTGGTTCAACGAGAAGAGCCTGGGCGAGGTGGAGAACGTCTTCGTCCGGCTGCGGGCGATCGATCGGGTCGGCGACACACACGAACGGACACTCTCCCTGATGAAGGGGGTGGACCGGCACCCCCAGTATCCGGACCCGGCACCGTTCTGATGCAGGGCTGCAGAGCAGCCGTTGACTGCCCGGCGGGTTCTCGGAACCAGAGGATCAATGAGGCCAGGACGAGGTCGACTCGGTAGCGGACGGAGAGTCTGTTGAATCGGGTGGCGACGGCACGGAACTACTTGAGGCTCGGGAAACAGCGTCCGACCACGTTGCGGTCACGGTAGGCGATGCGGTCGAAGCGTGGGTGGCTGGCCACCGGCGGCTCCGCGCCGTTTGCGGTTGGCGGCCTGGTCGCGACGCTCGGGGACCACGGCGGTGATACCTGAACGCCGAAGCAGGCCGCGGATCGCCCTGCTTGATTAGGCTTTGTCGCCGAGCATGCGACCGGGTGCCGTGCCACGGGCGACCCGTCACCGCGTGCGGGACCCGGATCCCGTAGGACTCATACTGCTTCCCCGGCCCCGAAGGGCCGTGGTTCCTGACGAAGAACGTCTGCTGCATCCTTCTCCGGGTGTTCGGGATCTTGGGACGAAGGTAGATGGGATGGCTCTTGGATCTCGCCGTACGGGCAGCGGGGTCCCGGGACGGCCCCTCCGCTGCTGCTGGCGCTGCCGAACTGCGGACCGTACCACTGGCAGTGCCAAGACTTCGCCGTCGAAGGCGGCATCTGCGAACTTCGGGCGAGCCCTACTGCCCAGGAACAGGGTGGTACCCAGGTCGCCACCTGAAGACTGATGGCGATGCCCTCAGTCAGGTGCAGGACTGTCCATGCGTCCGTGCTGTGGTTGATGTCCGCCAGGAGAGGTTCGAGATCAAGTTCCGGACCTGCGCGGGTCGCTGAGGGCGTGTGCCGGTGAACAGCGATACGCAGTCGGCCTCAACAGCTGAGGTGACACCCGCAGTCGGCGAGGGAAGGAAGGGGGGCTGGCGTCTTTAGTAAGAGGCCGCAGGCGGCAAATGGCTTCTGACCTGCTGGTTTGTAAAGCGCAATGTCTGGTCCTAGCGGACATTGAAGAGGTCGAAGTGCCCCGTGGGCGGGGACAGTGAGCAGGAAGAGTTGCGGATCGCTGAAAGTTTTCCACAGTTCGCCTCCGTGCAGTCGCCGATGCAGCCGACGGGGAAGTGTCCCGGGCTCAGGACACTTCCAGCCCAAGTGTCCTCACCTCACGACTAAAACTTGCGACAGGCCGCAAGTCTTCTTGCGGTGGACGCTAACTTCGAGTCGGAGCGGGGCCCCTCGGGACCCTGCCCGAGCCTGCAAGAAGAAACTTGAAGATATCTGCAAGATTCGCTGATGTGCTCCCGCCCGCCGGTACTGCTCTGCGGCCGCCCGGTGTCGCCTCCCGTGGACAAGAGTTGCGACTCGCCGCATCGAAACTTCGAGCCATCCGCAAGTTCCGCTAGTGTCATGACGACCAATCCGTCTCAGGAGGCACCGTGCGAGCAGAACGACGGACCGGTCCTGCCGGCGCAGCACCCAAGCCCCGGCCGGTCCGATCCGCAGCCGAGCCCGAGCTCGTCAGCCTGCTCGACCGCTTCGGCGAACAGCTCGCGATGGACATCGCCGCGCAACCCGCCGGCCCGGCCGTCGACGAAGTCACCGTCAAGTTCCGCCCCCGCCGCGCCGCCCACGACATGGCCGGCTCCATGGGCTACTCGCTTACCAGCAACTGGTTCCTCGCCAAGGTCCTGGCCCGGTGCATCGTCGCGCACCGCCTCAGCCCGGTCGAAGTCGCGGTCCTGCTGCACATGATGGGCTCGCAGAACCGCGGACAGATCAACCAGACCCAGGTCGAGATGGCCAACGAGCTCGGCGTCGCCCGCAGCAGCGTCAACTCCGCCATCGGCAGGCTCTGCGAGCTCAACTACATCCGCCGGCACAAGAAGCGCGGCCAGTACGACGTCAACCCCCGCCTGTGCTTCCGCGGTAACGGTGACGAGCAGAACGGCGTCCTAGCCCTGGTCCGGGCAGAGAAGCTCGCCTCTGAGTTCCCCGATACGATCGGGCCCGATGACTTCGCCCGCGAGAGCTGAGGAGGACCCCATGGAGATCACCCCCTCCGGCGTGCTCGGCATGATCCCCCGCCTGAAGCTGACGCCGTCCGCGATTGCCGTGCTCGGCATCATGTCCGAACTGCAGCAGCCCGGCGGCGAAGTCCGCCACAGCCAGGTCGAGATGGCCGAACGGCTCGGCCTCGCCGAATCCGCCGTCAGCCGCGGAATGAAGTGCCTCGTCGACCGGCACCTCGTCATCCGCAGCGGCGACGGCCGCGGCCACAACTACCGGCTCCACCCGTTCATCGCCAAGTACAGCTCCCAACCCCAGATGGAAGCCGCGCTCCGCGAAGCCGCACTCGATGTCCGCGAAGGCCGCCTGCCGGACATCGCGGCCCCGCTCTACCGGAAGCAGCCGCCCCGCCCCACCGGGCGACCCAACCTCGTCGCCGTCTGACTCACCCAACGACCCGCCTGGGCGCCCACGCGCAGGCGGGCCTGACTTGGGCATGGGGTTCGGTCACTGGCTTCGCCGAAGGCGGAGTTCTGCCCAGGTCTCTGATCCGCCAGCAGGTTCAGGGGCGGGCACACGCTGAGCAGGCCGGCCGATGATTGCCGCCACCAAAGCCATGGCGGGTTCGACCCGGACAGCCTCGGCATGCCGCCCGTGTACACCCTCAACCTCTCCGCAGGCCAGCGCAGCACCCTGGAATGGCTCGTCAGCCACGGAGCGGTCTTCGACCTGATCAGTGCGGACGTCGACGAGATCGCCTTCGACTGCGGCACCTCCGCCTCCACCGTCTACGAGGCCCTCTCCCGACTCGAGACGCTGCAGCTGGTGGAGAACCCCGACCCCACCCACTACCGGGTCAACCCCCGCTACTTCTTCGCGTCCAACCCGGAAATCCGGCGTCTGGTCGGCGAAGCGCTGGAAGCCCCCCAGATCACCCCGGACGCCCGCGCCGCGGGCCCCCGCAAGATCGGCAACACCGAGGCCCGACGCCGACGCACCATCAAGGCCGTCCCCGATCGGGGAGCAGTAGATTCGGAAGCCACCTGCAGAGATAGCCGTCGAAGGGCTGGTTTTTCGGAGTTAGCATCCGGAAAACCAGCCCTTGGCACTCACCGTGCCGCTCATCGACGGCCCGCTGGGCCTGACGATCGACCAGGCCGAGGCCGACACCCTCCACCGCCTCGCCGCAGCCTGCCCCGACACCGAACTGACCGTCACACTCGCCCGCTGACCACCAACGCCTGCCCGCGGCGGCGGTGCTGGCGACGTCAGGCTCTCGGTGTGGGGTGAACACCCGTCAACTCGCCCACCAGTTCGTCCATCTGGGACGACGGTGCCACGTTCAACTCCCGCCGCAGGAAGTCCTGGTAGTCGCGGTAGCGTTTGATCGCGCTGGCCGGGTTGCCCTCGGCGATGTGGATCTCGATGACCCGGCGGTGGGCGGTCTCCCGGATCGGGTCGATGGCGATGGCCGCGAGGGCGGTCTGAAGCGCCGGCACATACCACTGGGCCGCTTGGAACTGCTGCGCCAGGCTTTCCAGGGCGTGCAGCCGCATCAGGTCCCAGCGTTCGCGGTCCAGCGTCAGCCACTCCTCCGGCCAGCCCGGCAGCAGTTCCGGGCGCAGACCGTCGATCAACTCATCGCAGCTGTAAGGGAGTTCATTCAGGCCGCCGATGATCAGCCGGGCCCATTCCCACCGTTCGTGCAGATCGACGCAGACCGTCGGTGAGAGCCGCAGCCGCTGGCCGATGCTGTCGATCACGGTCGCCGACCCGGCCGTGCGGCCCTGGCACAAGGCGGAGCGCAGGTTTGCCGCCGCGCGGCAGGGGGCGCAGT
>NZ_BMRI01000041.1:25178-26592 GCF_014648555.1 Kitasatospora griseola | reverse complement strand
CGGGCCAGAGCTGTTCGGCGGCCGCGCTACGGAGCAGGCCGTCCTTCTGCAGGGCGAGGAGCGCCAGCAGGCGCTGCGACCCGGCCGGAAGGGGGATCCGTTTTCCGGCGTGGCCGAGCTCGAAGAGTCCCAGCAACTCCAGGCGTACACCACCAGTTGAAGACACAGCCACCACTGTGCAACCGGCGGGTGCCGTGCGCACCTGGATCTCCCCTCGGTCATTCGTATGCGAACCTCCATGGCGGCGCGAGGACGGTGTGGAGACAGAGTGCCGACGTACCGGGAACGCTGTCCGACGGCCCGCCGACGTTCGGCGCTCGCCCCGCCCACGTTCGGGGACCGTCCCGGTAACCGGCCGCGCTCGATCGCGGATCGCTGTGGTGACGAAACGGCGGACATCGGTGGGACGGGGGCAGTGCAGGATCGTGCCGAGTGAAGACAGCGATCCCGCTGGAGAGGGGTATGGGGATGGAAGCCCGGTCCGTACTGCGGGGCGTGGAGCCGCGAGGGAGCGGCCAGGCCCGTGACGACCTGCTCGGTGACCCCCGGGTCTGCATCGCCGTGCTGGACGGGCCGGTGGATTTGGCCCACCCCTGCTTCGCGGGCGCCGATCTGCGACGCCTGGACACCCTGGTGCAGGAGCCAGCCGGCCCGGGAGCGATGTCACAGCACGGCACCCATGTCGCGAGCATGATCTTCGGCCAGCACGGCAGCTCGGTGACTGGGATGGCGCCCCACTGCCGCGGGCTGATTCTGCCGGTGTTCCGGGACGCCGAGCAGGGCCGGGTGCCGCAGCTCGACCTGGCCCGGGCAATCGAGCGGGCCGTGGAGGAGGGGGCGCACATCATCAACGTGAGCGGCGGGGAGCGCGCCTCGGACGGCCAGGCGGAGAGCATGCTGGCGCGCGCCCTGCGGCTGTGCGAGGACAACGGGGTCCTGGTCGTGGCGGCCGTCGGCAACGACGGCTGCGACTGCCTGCAGGTGCCGGCCGCCGTGCCGTCCGTGCTGGCCGTCGGCGCGAGCGGCACCGACGGCCAGCCGTTGGACATCAACAACTGGGGCGCCCCGTACGGCGCCAACGGCGTGCTGGCCCCCGGACAGGACATGGAGGGCGCCCGGCCCGGCGGTGGGCGGGCCGCCCTCACCGGCAGCAGCTTCGCCACCCCCGTAGTGTCCGGCGCCGCCGCGCTCCTGGTGAGTGCTCAACTGCGCTCCGGCCGCCCGGCGGACCCCCTGGCGGCCGGTCGGGCCCTGCTCGACGCCGCGACCGCCTCCCCGTGCTTTCCCGCCGCTTCCCCCCAGTGCCGCCGGCACCTCGTCGGCACCCTCGACGTCGCACGGGCATTCGACCTCATTACCAAGAGAGGGAGCACTCCTGTGACCAACTACGACGCAGCCCCGGTCCCGACGCCCC
>NZ_BMRI01000041.1:23028-25132 GCF_014648555.1 Kitasatospora griseola | reverse complement strand
CCGCGCCGTCGGCGCCGCCCGCATCATCCGAGTGGCCGGCCCCACACCAGGCGGAGGCCCGCTCCCCCGACCCGGGGACGACCGCCGCCAGCGAACTCCCGTCGCTCGAAACCTCGCACTCCGAACCGAACGAGAGAGTCAGCGCCATGGATACCACCAATCGTGAGTGCGCCCCCGCCTCGCAGGACGGCGCGGCGGAGGCCGACGGCCAGTGGGAGGGCGGCGTGCGCGCCTCGGCCGGTTGTACGTGCGGCGGGCACGCCGGGCAGGCGCAGGCGGACGGCGTCTCTGAGGCGCCGCCCCGCCCGGCGGAACCCGTGCCCGCATCCGCAGCCCCACCTGCACATGGCGCCACGCCGCTCGGCACCGTCCAGGAACACGCCCCTGCCGAGCGCGGTGTGCGCCCGTCCTGCGCGTGCGGCGGCGCGGACGCGCCGCGCCCGCTGGTGTTCGCGATCGGCACGGTCGGGTTCGACTTCCGCACCGAAGCCCGAAGGGACAGCTTCCGCCAACTGATGTCCTCCGTCCCGGGCACGCCCGAGGGCGGTATGGACACCGAAGTCCAGCCGAGCCCGTACAACCCGAGCCAGCTGGCCGCCTACCTGGCGCAGAACCCGTGGGCCTCCGACAAACTGACCTGGACGCTGGAGCTGGACCGAGCCCCCGTCTACGCACTGGAGGCCGAGCCGGCCGTCGGCATGGAGCTGGGCGCACAGGTCGTCGATCCGAACCTGACCCAGGAGGAGTTGGCGGATGCCGTACGCCACCCCGACCGGCTCGCGAGGATGCTGATGGGCCTCACCTATCCGCCGGTGTCCACGATCTACCGCACGCTCCGGGACGCCATCGTCGGACAGGCCCTCCCCACGGACGACCCAGGCCTGGTCTCCCGCGTGTCGGTCCCCGGCGTGCTGACCAACCGGACGGTCCGCCTGTTCTCAGGGCAGGTCGTCCCGGTCGTCGAGGTCAAGAGCCGCGGGCTCTACACCTGGAACGAGAACGCGCTGATCGAGAGCGTGATGGACACGGTCACCAACCGCAGCGACGCCTCCCGGGTGGCCCACAGCGACGAGAACCTGAAGCTGACCCTGCGTGCGCTCCTAGACAAGATCTACTGGCAGTTCCGCAACCTCGGGCAGAGTTCGGCCGACCGGGCGCTGAACTACGCCGGGACCAACGCCTTCCTCTTCGGCAAGGTCGCCGACGGCGTGCTGTCGGCCCTGCACGTCCCCGGACAGTCGAAGGAGCCCAAGAACCTCTACGCCCTGGACCGGGTGAGCGTGTCGAAGAGCCCGTACTGCCGGCCCGGGTCGGACTGCCAGGACGTGACCATCAGCTTCTACGACCCGGAGGACATGCTGCGCTCGAAGGTGAACTACATGTTCACGATCGACGTGAGCGACGAGTTCCCCGTCTCCCTGGCACCGGTTCGCACGTTCCTCGGCGACTTCTGAGGGCGACGGCCACGCGTGCCACGAACATGAGAGGTCAGCCATGAACCAGTCGGCCAAGCATCCCAAGATCGCGCTCCCGCTCCAGGCCCGCCCGGTCAACCGGGACGAGGAATGGACCGGCCCTGCGGCACAGCGGGCGGAGCGCGGACTGGAAGCGTCCAGGTCGAGGTGTGCCAGCCTGCCGGGAATCGCCCGGCAGATGTGCTACCAGGCGACCTACGGCGTCACGACGTGAACGTCACGGCGTGAGAAGGACAGCGGTCCCAAGGTGAAAGGAGAACGATTATGTTCGACCAGTCAGTGCAGAAGGCGGCCAAGCCAAGGCCCGCCGCGCTGCAGATGCCCCTGCAGGCCAGGCCCGTCGACCGGACCGGGATGCACACCGCAGCCGTCACCGACGCCGTCGGCGTCGAGGCCGACTCGTGGTTCGACGACATCGTGAGCGGCATCGGGACTGTCGCCAAGGTCGCCGGCCCGCTCCTGGGTGCCCTGTGAGGCCGTCACGGCCTCGGACCGTGCCGGCGGGCGGCGAGCCCGCCGGCACGGCGCACCCGACCTCATGACACAGCCGGACCCATGAGAGGAGAACGATGATGTTCGACCAGTCAGTGCAGGCGGCCGGGCCAAGGCCTGCCGCGCTGCAGCTCCCT
>NZ_BMRI01000041.1:0-22983 GCF_014648555.1 Kitasatospora griseola | reverse complement strand
TCGACCGGACCGGGATGCACACCGCAGCCGTCACCGACGCCGTCGGCGTCGAGGCCGACTCGTGGTTCGACGACATCCTGAAAAACCACACCCCGATGGTCCTCGACGGCTTCGCGAACCCCCTGACAGGACTGTGACCAGTACCGCTGTCACCGGAGCGTGCCGACGGGCGCAGGCCCGCCGACACGAGGACCCGGCCGCTCCCGGCGTACAGGCCCCGGATCAGGGTCCTGCAGGCGCGAGAACCGGCCGATGGGAGACGGAAACATGCGACTCAACCTGCCGTTCCAGGCCGACCCGGTCGACCGCACAACCCCTTATCAGCCGTTCCTGGTGCCGCGGATAGGCACCAACACCGCGACAGGCGAGCAGCTGAGGTTCATGGAGGAGGCCGGCGGCTACTACGGCGCCGACGTCGGCGACCCGCCCTCCGACTGCCGGGACGCCCGCGGCTGGTCCTGCCAGCCCCTGGCGGGCTACGTGCGGCGGGGCATCGCCTGAACCCGGCCGCATCCCGGCCCACCGAGACCCCGCCGTGCGCGGGGTCTCGTTCTGCGCGGTCCGCCTCGCGATCCGCGCCGTGCCCGTCGTCGAACAGGCCCGCCAGAAGCTGCAGGCCTGGAACGGCTACGACCCGGACACCGAACACGCCCAGCGCCTCGACGCCGAACTCGACCAGGCAGCCGGAGAAGCCGCCGCCCGGGAGGAGATCCTGCGCACCACTACAACCGCCCGCGCGAACCCGAGGAGGCCCACCGCCCCTGCGTCGAACCCGAGGAGGCCCTGGCCCGAAGCACCCGCCGGAAGCGGCCTGTCAGCCAAGGCCTTTGCCGGTGCCCTGGTCCTGGTGACCAGGGCCAGATCGCTGCCACTGGTGATAGCGGGTTGGCCTACCCGGCTTGGTTCGGGCTGCGACACCGTGATCACGACCGCCCGGCGCCCTCTCGCGATGCTCGGGTTCGCCTGCCGCTGGCCTGCAGTTTCACCAGCCGTTCATCGCCCGGACGTCGCTGGTGATGGCGTAGCGGCGGCAGGCGAGGATCTCGTCGGTGGTGATGCCGATGTCGTTCGCGAGGCGGGTGAGGCCTGCGTCCTCGGCCTGGCGGTCGGAGAGGTGGGCCGGCGCGAGTTCGAGGGCGAGGGTGCCGATGCCGAGTTGGGCGGCGCGCTGCTGGGTGATCGCGTCGCGGCCGGCGTGTACGTGGCGGCGCCAGGCCTCGGCGGTGGTGCCGTCCGGGGCGGGGCCGGTCTCCAGCTCGACGGCCGGGACGTCGGGGCGGGCGCGGACCTCGGCGACCGCGGCGGCGACGATCCCGCCGACGGTCTCGGCAGGGATCGCGGCGCTGCCGGCGTCCTGGTGGGCTTCGGTGAGGCGTTCGGCGATCAGGTCGGTGAGTTCCGCGGTGCGGCCTTTGAGGTCGGCGATGGCGCGCACGGGCAGGACCAGGTCGGTGGTGTCCCACGCGTGGGACACCCCGAGCTCGTGCTGCACGGTGGTCTCGATCGCTTCGGCGACGGCGGCCAGGTCGAGCAGCCGGTATGCGGTCGACCGGCCGATCCCGAACTCCGCGAACGCGTACGCCGGCCACGACCGGTGTCCGAGGACGGTCCACACCCGGGCGCGGTGAGCGGCGCGGACCCGGCGGGCGAGGACCAGGACGGCGGTCCGGACGTCCTCGATCGCCGTGCGCAGCTGCTCGGTCAGTTCCCGGGCGTGTGTCGTGTCGGCCGGGCCGGCCTGCTCCTGGTCCTCATCCATGTCCGGCTCATTCCCGGCGGGGCTGGCCGGGGAACCGCGTGGGCCGGGCTACAGGAACGGTCCGGCGAGGATGCGCAGCTGCTGCTCGGCGATGGCGCCCATCGGCCCGGCGGTGCCGAGGTGCGCCACGATGGTCGTCTCGAACAGCTCCAGCAGACTGGGCCTCGTACACCGACCGCAGAGTGAAGCGGGCGTGCTGCTCGCGGTTGCCGTCCAGCGGCGGGATTCGGCCGTCGGCCACCGCATCGTGGATGTCTTCGTTCATCTGGATGCTGCTGCGGTACTTGTCGCGCAGGCAGTCGACCATCGCCTGGGTGCTGCTCGCCGTGTCGTTCATCGCGTCGTCGTGGCGCACTACCCCGGCCGACGACACCGTCGTCACGCTGAAACTGATCGGCGGCGCCGCCCGTGAGGGCTCCGAGACCTCCCTGCCGGACGCTCTGTGCGCCGCCGCCTACCGCTTCGACCTTCCTCTTCTCGCGGCGGGCCTCCTCGACGCAGCGTCCTGAAAGAGGGGACGTATCGGCCGACCGCAGTCGGGGTGGTTTTCGAAGCGAACTCCTGCAGTTGGTCGCGCAGTTGCTTGCATGGCTGGTTGGATGCCGCGCATGGATATCACCACGGCAGTCGTTAGCGCGGGCTCGAAGGCCTTGGCCGGCGCGCTCACCCCAGGTAGCAAGGTGGGGATCGCCCGCGTCGGCAGCCGGGAGGAGCGCAGGCTCGCCTACCTGGAATACGGCCAGGCTTGCACCCACTTCATTCTCTCTGCCGGCTGGGTCAGCGCGATGACGCTGGCTGATTCGAAGGATTCGCTCAAGCAGGCCTCGACCGTCGTGCGGGACCGAATGGCGGCGGCGAACCTGATGGCCATGGCCCACGTGGCCGTTCGGTTGTCCGGCACCCGGGAGGTCATCGCCATGGCCGACCAACTGGGCGACGCGGCCCGGGCGGTCGGCGAGTACACCCCCGGGCAGGGAGACGAGGTCTATCGGGCTGTGAATGCTGCCTTCGTGACTGCGATGAACAAGTATCTCGAACTGTGCCGGTACGAGCTGTGGTACGAGCCCAGGTGGTGGCAGCCGCATCGGCTGGCACTGCGGTTGTGGACCACGTACTGGAAGGAGCGCGCCGCCCGCAAGGAGGCCTTGGCGCTCTTCAAGGAGGCGCGCGCGAAGTGGGAGACCCTCAGTCGCGAGGACGCCGCCCAGCGCATCAGGGAAGTTGCCGCTCGGGCCACGGAGGCCTGACCCGGGCGGGCGTCAATCGCTGCTGCCGTGCGCACCGCCTTCGGCGGCACCCCCGCCATCGAACGGTCGGCCGTCGTCGGATCCTTCGGGAGCCAGGGCAAAAGGCGGCCCGAGAGCGGAGGCGGGAGGCGGAGTGCCGCGGGCTCAAAAGTTTTTGCCGACTGCTCCCGATGCCGAGCCAGAAGGTAGGGACCCTGAAACTCATCCAGGCAAGGAGCCGGCATGTTCCCACCGTTCTCGATGCTCGAACATCATGTGGCGCTCGCTGTCCGGGCCAACCCGTCAACCTGGTGTGCTCGCTGCAGTCAGGAACTCACTGACACTGTCGACCGGTGCGTCTCCATCGGCGGACATCGGCCCTGGGTGGACCTCATCGAGTTCCAGCCGAGACTGCCGGAGAAAGTGGCGCTCCTCCACCTACTGGTCGGAGCAGGGATCAGACTGCTCATCGCCTCAACCGACGTTGAGGCGACTGCAGAGGAACAACCCGAACTGGAGGCCTCCCTGCGGCTCCTCGCGGACAGCATCCTGGTGGCGGTCGGAGAACTCGCCGAAGTTGAACGGCAACCTCCGACCCGCGCGGCGCTCTTGGCCGCGCTCACCGCTCGCAACGCCGCCATCGACGGGGACGCGGTGACAGTGGATGCCTTCAGCCGGAACTGGCTCAACCTGTCCGATCCGGCCCGGTGGCGGGAAGCGGTGGAGAACGCCCTGCTTGGTGACTGGGTGGACCACCTTGGAACAGGGGCTCTTCGCGATCCGGAACTGGCGGCTCTGCTGCACCGGCACGCGCGGATCGAGCACCGGAATCTGCAGCCGCTATGGGAGCGGAGAGTCCGGGGTCGCCGTTCCGTTCTGCTCAGCCAACCCATCGGTCGGGACATGAATGTAGCCGATCTACTCATTGACCTTCGGGAGCCTGACCGGGAGCTTCTGTCCGAAGAGTTGTCGGACTGTCGGTTGGCGGAGGCCTTGCGCGGTTTCGCCCCGGAGGAGGCCGAGGTTGTCCTGGCCTGGGCGGGCGACCCGGACTTCAACTGGGCGCAAGCTGCCGCGATGGTCGGGCATCCTGACCCCCGCGCCTTTGGTGAGCGGGTTCGCCGCAAGGCCCGACGGATCGGCGTCCGCTGCACGACACGTGCCCTCGCCGCCTCCAGGGGCTGACCGGTGATCAAGTTCCCTGCGTACTGACTGTCGGTTTGCAGTTGGTCTCATCGGTCGGCCAGCGCATCGGGCAGGCCAGGGGTGGCCGATTGGCTGTCTTGTGACAGTCCATGGGCAAATTTCTGGCGTCCAGGCTCGAGTGAAACCTGTCGCGTTTTGTTCACCCTCAGCCGCGATGGCATGCCAGATGCAGTCATCAGGGTTCGAAACCCCACCAAGCGTCCATCGGACCTTGCCCTGTCCCACAACTCATCACGCCATACCTGCGCGCAAGACCGCGCGCCCGGCCGCTTCGGCTGGGTCGATCAAGGAGACGGGAAGTATGGACCTTCATCAACTGCTCGCCGATCTGACCGAAGCCGCGAACTTGGCGACCGCGGTGGTCACGCTCGTGCGCACCCTGCGTCGCGCTCGTCCCCAGAAAGTCTGGACTCCTAGGACGAGAAGAACGCCGACGGCGAAGCCGTCCCGGTCATCACGGTGCTGATGATCAGTCCCTATCAGTAGCCGACCACAACGGGGTGGTGGTACCGAGTCGGCTCGGCCACCACCCCGTTCAGCATGGCCGCACGGGCCCGGGCCCGGGGGCTGCGGAGGCCCGTGTCCGCGGCGGGAGCGGGCGGCCCGCCGCATCTCGGCCTCGACCAGCTGGTAGGTCCACATGCCCGGGACGACGTCCCGGCCCAGGAGCTCCCGCTCGACCAGGTCGGCCTGCTCGCCGTGTCCGGCCCGGCGCAGCATCCGCACCGCGTCGGCGAGCATCCGGTCGGCGCCGCCGGTCATGTGGTGCACCGCGTACAGGTGCCCGCGGGCCCGCTCGGTGTACTCCAATGCCTTCGGCAGCATCCCCAGCGCCTCGATGGTCGCGTCGTCCGCCCCCGGCGGTCGGCGGTGCATCCCGTCCGGCTCCTGTGCCACCGATGCCTCCCGCCGTGCTCGTCCCACCCCCTCACCGTTGCTGCACTCGGGAACGGGCGCACGCGGAGAAGGCCGACCGGCGGTCGGACCACAGGTTCCTGCGGAGTGTCCGGGTGTTGAGCACGCCGGGAGTCGGTGACCTGCTGGGAGACGGAGACGATCTCGAGGGCGAGCCGGCCGAGCTCGTGCTGTCCCTGGTCGGCCCTGCGAATCAGGGGGTGATGCCGGCCTTGTGCCGGAGCGCATCGCCCGCTGGTAGCCGGCCCCGGACAGCTTGGTCGGAAAGCGCTGGACACCCCTGTTGCTCGGGGCCGGGCCGCGGTTACCGTGTCTTGCAGGACGGCCGTGCCGGAGGCGGCCTGCCGGTGGTGGGCGTCAGCCCGATGCCCACGGGCCGGCGGCGCCGCAGGGTTCGGCCCGTCTGATCGCGCGAAGGCCCCCGACCAACCTCACTTTGGTCGGGGGCCGAGTGCTGAGCGGACGGGCCGCTCGTGCCGGGCTGCTGGCTGCGGCCCAGGCCGGGGTCGTGGGCTACGGGCGTACGACCCCGATGATCACCCCCACCGCCGTTGCCAGCGCGCTGATGACTGCGGCGTTGCGCCTCAGCCAGCGGCCGATCCTCTCGGGGCGCCGGCCCTTGGCGGGCAGGTGATCGTCGTTCTCCATGGTGAGTCCTTCCACGCGAAGGCCGGGCCGGGTGCCCGGCCAGGAGTGCGGTGGGCAGTCCCGTCTCACGGAGACACAGTCGGACGCTACACATGACGGACCGTCAGCACTACCCCCTTTGGGCCGTGATCGGGAGATGACGCCTCGGTGATATCCCGAGGCGTGGGCGGTCTTCGTGGAAGACCGGCGAGCAGGCCACTGCAGTTGCCATCGGCACGCGTGTCCTGCAGTGCTCCGCCGGGTCGGCGTTCCCGCTCCACTTCCAGCTCGCTGTGGTGGTCCGGTTCCTGTGGCGGAGCACCGTAGTTTGCGAGTGATCGTTTAGAACTTGCTGGTCAGCGTCGTGGCAGTGCAGGGCGGTTTGCGAGAGTGGAGCGCGATACCTTGCGAGGCGGGTTCGTCCGGTTGTTCGCTCGCCGTCGCTCCGCACGGCCGACTGCCTTGTGCGGCTTGGCTGCCTATTCGGGGTCGTCGGCTTCTGCGGGGATTGTCCAGCGCAGCAGGGTGGTGGTGCCGGCCCGCTCCAGGGTGACGGCGTAGACCTGGTCCCAGGCACGTTCGCCGCGGTGGCGCATGGAGTGGTCGCCAGGGTCCCAGCCAAGGCGCAGGATCCGGGCCCCGTCGAGTTCGATCTGCCCGGCGAGCAGGGGGTGGGCCTCGCCGGACCGGTCGAGCAGGTGGAAGTGGGTATGCGCATCCGCAGCGACCATCAGACCGGTGCGAGGACCTTTCGACAGCCAGTCCCTGATCTGGTCGGCGAGTTCGTGAGCCTCGTGGAGAGGAAGATCAAGCCGTCCGTAGGGGCCGCGTCGCCCATCGACCTGGGACATCGACTCGCCGCCGAAACGGGCGTGGGCGTCGTCCTCGTACTTCCCCCAGTAGGTGACATCGGCGAGCCCGTCGATCGACTCGCCGGACAGCCCGACGAACGAGTCAAGGGCGTGGGCGTCCCCAAGGAGCATGCCGCACCGGTCGATTGGCAGGTCGCCGAGATGAACCAGCTCTCCGCCGGGATCGCCCGGCCACGGCAGGCCGAGGTCGACTTCCAGGAGCGTGACGACCGGCCCGTCGTACGAATCCCACGTCTGCGCGCGGACCTTCAACGGCCGGTCGGACGCGGCCGGCACCGCGACCGCCTCGCAGAACCACTCCTGGCTCGGGCGGTCCGCAGGCTCGTGGAGGTGGCCGCCGCCCTGCTCCGCCGCAGCCGTTGCCCGCACGGACAGTGGGTCGCCGTGTTCGGGCCACTGGTCGATCGAGCCGGCCATCCCCAGGACCAGCGCTCCGGACGGTGTTGTGACGACTCCCAGGTCGACCAAGGGCTCACTCATCCGTTGATTCAACCAGGTGCAGATCGGCTGCCTTCCGGGCCCTGGCAGGGCGGAGCCCCGTGCGGGCCGAAGTCGCCAACCAGGCTGCTCCACGCGCAAACTACGGTGCTCCGTCACATCCCGGGATGTCCCCGATCGTGCTAGTTACATTCAAAAGTGCGATCCGTGAGTGACTTTCACGCTATTCTGTGGGGAGGAGGTGGGGTTGTGAGTGATCTGTTCGCGTCGGTCGACGCGTTGTTGAACCGGGCGAAGCCGGTGTCGGATCTGCCGGTGCCCGAGGAGCGGGCGCGGCTGCGGGAGGCCGGCGAGTTCACGCAGGACGAGGTGGCGAAGGCGCTGGGCACGCGCCGGGAGTCGGTGATCCGCTGGGAGGCCGGGACGACGGAGCCGCGCCCGCCGAAGCGCGCCGCCTACATCCGCTTCCTCGGCTCCCTGGCGCTGCGCCACGGCACGGTCGAGCCCTCCGACTGGCTGCGCCTGGCCCAGGAGGCGGGCCTCGTGCCCGCCGCCCGGGTCCCGTCGGCCGCCCCGGCCGCCCCGGCGGCGCCGGTGTCGGCGGCGTTCGGCGGCGACACGGCGGACCAGGCGGTGGTCGAGCTCGACCGCACCGCGTCCGGGGAGCTGCTGAGCGCGGAGCCCGAGCCGTGTGTGCGGTGCGGCCGCCCGACGCCGTTCCGGTCCGCGGGGCAGCCGGTCCACATGGGCGGCTGGTGCGCTGCCGCCCCGGCCCCTGCGGCCGTGCGGGAGGAGCCGGCCCCGGTCGTGGAACGGCACACCCGGGTGGAGCCGGCCGGACCGTCGCAGGCCGCCCTGGAGGCACTCGCCCGCCACCCGAACATCGCCGCTGCGGCCGCGCCGACCGCCGAGGTGCCGGCCGCCGGGCCCGCTCCTGCTGCTGCCCCGCGCCGCGCTACTCCCGCCCGCCCCGCCGCTGCGGCCCGGCGCGGTCGACCCGCGGTGAAGAAGGCGTCGGCGACGCCGGCGGTGTCCGACTGGGAGCTGGCCGCCGCGGCCCGTTTCCCGGCCGGGCCGTTGGCGGTGGTGGACGTCGCCCCGTCCGGCAGGGCCCTGGTCGCCTACCTGGCCGACGGCACCGCCGCCGCCACCGCGCCGACGGGGCGTACGCTCGCGGACCTGGTGGAGTGGGCGCTCGGGGCGGGGCTCGGCTCGCCGCGCCTGAACCGGCACGGCAAGGACGGCGACGCCCTGGTCGTCGTGACCGACGCGGCGCTCGCGGAGCTCGGCCTGCCGCCGATGGGGCGGGACGAGAAGAAGGAGTTCGTGCCGCGCCTGGGGCAGCTCCCGAAGTCTCACCGGGTGGTGAAGCAGTTGGAGAAGGCGGGGTGGCTGCTGACCCAGCGCGGTCTGGGGCCGTGGGCGCGGATCTACCGCACCCCTGAGGACGGCAAGCGCCAGTGCGTGCAGCTGTCCATCCCCGGCTGGGGAGCGCTCGGCTCCGGCGGCTGGACCATTCCGGCCGGCCTCGATGCTCCGGGCCTGGCCCGCCTCCTCGGCACCTACGCCACCCGTGTCCTCACCCCGCGCGGCTCCACCGCCGTCTCCGGCCTCGACCTCGTCACCGCGCTGCGCCCGCCCACGAAGGCGGTGCGCACCGAGGCGGGCTGGACGTCCGGGCCGGTGGAGGGCTCCCGACCCCGGGACGCCTTCGATCCGGCGCCGCCGGAGGTCCCGGAGATGCATCCGCTCGCCCAGGGCCGGGAGCCGGGCGGCGCGCTGGTCACCGAGGCGTGGGACTGGTGCCGCTTCCTCACCGACCGGGAAGCCGCGGCGCCGTTCGCGGTTGGCCTGGACGTCAACATGGCGTTCCTCGCGGCGGCGGGCAGGTTGACGCTGCCGCTGTCCGGGCCGGTCCACGAGCTGAACCCGGCCTTCGACAAGCGCATCCCCGGCTCGTGGCTGGTGGACCTGTCGCACGTGGAGACCGACCCGCTGCTCCCGTCGCCGTTCACCGCCGACGGCACCCGGCCCACCGGTCCGGCCTGGTACTCCACCGCGAAGCTGGCCTACGCCGTCGAGCTCGGCGCGGATGTCCGCCCGCTGGAGGCCTGGCTGCGCCACGAGTCCGGCCCGTACCTCGATCCCTGGCACAAGCACCTGCGTGCCGCGTACATGGACACGATGGCCGCCCTCGGCGTGCCCGCCGACCTCGCCGACACCGACCCGCTGGCGTTCCTTGACGCGATGGCCGGCCTCAAGGCGACCGGTGACCCGGCCGAGCTCGCGGTGCTCACCGCGATCAAGGCGACCGCGAAGGGCACCATCGGCAAGATGCGCGAGCGCCCCCGCGGCCTCGACTACCGGTACGGCGAGCGCTGGGCCGCCCTGGACCGCCCGACCTGGGACCCGCTCATGCGCGCCCTGATCATCGACACCGCCACCGTGAACCTGCACCGCAAGCTCCGCAAGATGGCCGCCGACACCGGCCTGCACGCCGTCGCGGTCCTCTCCGACTGCGCGGTGTTCGCCTCGCCCGGCCCCGGCGCCCTCGACGTCCTCACCACGCCCGACGGCACCCTCACCACCTCGCTGCGCCTGGGCGTCAGCCCCGGCCTGGTGAAGTTCGAGGGCTCCCGCCCGATGGCCGAGGTCGCCGAGCTGCTCGCCGGCGGCGCGAACCCGGCCCGGCACATCAAGACCGGCGGCGTCGTCTCCGCCGACGAGTAGCCGGCCCCGGGCCGGGCCCGCACCACGCGGACCCGGCCCCGTACCGCACGACCTGTCAGCAGCGGCCGCCGACCGGCGGCCGGACCCAGGGGAGGACCCGATGGAGCACGACCCGCGCGCCGAGCAGCTCGCCGCCGCGTACTGGCGCAACACCAAGTGGGGCTCGGCCGCCTGGAATCGTCTGAAGCCGGAGGTCCGGGCCGACCTGACCGCCCAGGCCGACGCCTGGCTGCGCGCGGCGGCCGACGCGGGCGTCGCGGTGCCGGCCGCCGCGCCGAGCGAGGACCACACCGCCGTGTGGCTGGACGACCAGGGCGGCGTGTGGAACGACGTCCCGGCCAGCGGCGGCGGCGACCTGGTGCTGCCCCTGGTCCACGCCCGCGAGGAAGCGGCCTCCCGCCGCGACCTGGAGGACCGCGGCCACCGCCTGACCCTCATCGGCTGGACCCTGTGACACCGCCCGCCCGGCACCGGCCGGGCGGGCCCCACCACCACGACGAACCACAACGCACCACGACGAACCACAACGCACCACGACGAACCACAACGCACCATGACGAGGACGAGGAAGGACAGCCCCATGGGGGAGATTGACGAGGGCCTGGAGCGGGCCGAGCGCACCAAGCCGATCCCGCAGTCCACTGCCGCCCGGATGCGGTTCCTGTGGGAGAAGGTCGCCAGGGAGGACACCGACAAGCTCGCCCAGAGCGTCGGAGTGTCCGTACGGACCGCCCAGCGCTGGGTGAAGGCCCTCAAAGCGGGCGAGGTGCCGACCATGACCAAGGGCAACGAGAAGAAGGTCGAGCAGCAGGTCCGCGCGAAGTGGCAGCCCGGGTGAAGCAGCGGGTCCGCCGGGCCGCCGAGGCCAACGGCTTCATGCTGACCCTCAGCGGAACGATCGGCTACACGTCCGGCCGCAACACCACCGACGACCCCCGGCCGCGCATCATCACCCAGAAGATGCCCGGCGCGGTCGCCCGCCGCCTGTACGAGGCCCGCGACGCGGGAGCCGGCCAGGCCGAGCAGGAGCGGATTCTCGCCGAGGCCCTGCGCGACGAGTACTTCAAGGCTGCCGGGACCCGCGCCGACAGCCTCGACGATGTCGAGCTGAACGACATCGCCTGGATGGACCTCCGGCCGGGGCTGTAGGCCGCCTGCAGGGCCGCCGCACCGACCGCTGACACACCGACAGCGAGGGCCCCGCCGACCACCGGTGGGGCCCTCGGCGCGTTCGTGGACGGCTGCGGCGGGACAGGAGCAGGCTGAGGAAATGACCGACCGCCGCCCGCTGGGCCTGCCGCTGCCTAGGCCGACCGCCCCCGAACCCGACACCGCCGAGCACGCCCCGCGCCTGCTGCCCGTCGAACGCGCCCCGCAGCTGGACACCGAGGCCGAGGCCGAGCCCGATACCGAGGCCCCCCGCGCCCGCCGCCGCCTCGGCAAGGGATACCTCGCCTACCGGACCTGACCCGCCGGCGCGTTCCTGGATGGCGGTCGCCCACCCGCAGCCGCTCCGGTCGGCATCGCCCGCGGGCCCCTCCACGTTGTGCCGATGATCGCCGTGTCTCCGCCGATGCTGCGCGACCTGCGGTGCCGACGCTCCCTGTGGTCGCGCCTGCCGGCGTGGCGCATGCTCGGATCGTCTCGGGCCGGTGAGAGATTGTCAGGCAGTGGCCGGGGTGAGGCGTCCGCGGCGCGCCTCGTACTCCTTGTGGAACTCGTCCGCGAGCGCGGTGCCGAGCGAGTAGGCGATCACATCGGTGCTGCCCTCGGAAGCGAGCTGCCACAGCAGGCCCCCGCTGGTGGGGAACAGGTTGTCGATGTCGACGCCCCACCACCCTCCGAAGAACGTCGCGATGACGAACACCACGGATCCGATCCGGCAGACGTGGCTCAGAGCCCACCAGATCCACGTGACCACGCCGCCGTGCCGCTGCCGACCGTGCAGGATCCGCCGGAAGCGGCGGGTGCTTATCGCGCAGGTGATCCTGCCCACGACGCTGATGACGATCAGCGGCGCGCCCAGCGCGGCCATGATGACGATCGTGTCGGTGTCCATGGTCTTCTCCTTGGGGAAGGGGCGGCGGTCGGCGGCCGCGGGTCGGGGAAGGCGGAGCGGGCCTGGCCGCGCATCGCCCACGGCGGCCCGGGTGGTCGCGGCCGGGAGGGGCCGGCGACGGGGACGGGGTGCGGGCCGGAGCGTGTCCGGCCCGCACCCCGCGGTTCGGGCCCCTACTGGAAGCCGTCGCACAGCGGCAGGCCGCCGGCGCCGGGGTGCGCCTGGTCGATCGGTCCGATGTCGAAGCCGTTGCCCGGGGTGGTGAGGTAGTAGCCGTAGACCCAGTAGCCGTCGGTCAGGCGGTCCCAGACGGTGTACGGGTGGCCGTCGACGGCCGGGCCGTGGGCTTCGCAGTCGACCTGCACGGGGAATCCGTTGCCGTCGTGGTTGGGCCCGCCGTCGATGTGGCCGGCGTCGGGGCCGTTGGGACGGTCCTTGCTCTTGACGAGGAACCCGTCGGTGATGCGCTGGGTGGTGAACGCCTTCCCGGGGCGGTCGTTCTGGCCCTGGGGCTGGCTGCTCGGTCCGTTGTGCGGCGGTGCCGGAGTGCTGTCCTGGCCGAGGGGCGCCGGCCGGGGTGCGGGGGAGAGGGCGTCGGTGTCCGGGCGGTCGGCCTGCGGGGCGGAGCCGGACTCGGCCGGGGCGTCGTACTTCTGCGCGCCGGTGCTGGTGAAGCAGTTGTCGGAGCGGATCTTGTAGCCGACGTCGCCGACGTTCGCAGCCGCGGGCCACCGGCCGACGTTGCTCTCGCCGCCGCCCGGATAGAAGACCTCGATGTCGTGGATCGCCGGACCGAAGGACGGGGTGACGGTCGTGTAGTACCAGGGCGCGCCCTGGAACGGACCGCCGGAGTCGACCGCGTCGTGGTTGCCGTGGTTGGTCACCTGCAGCGCGGTGGGCAACGTGGAGGCGGTGACGAACTCGATCTCGACGAACTGCCCGGACGCGAAGTGCAGGTTCGTGTACTCGCCGTTGAGGGTTCCGGTGCTGCAGGTCGCGAACGCGAGGGTGACGTCGGGGCTGGGCCGGAACTGCTCGGCCAGCGTGGGACCGACCATGCGAGGCCGGCCGGGCAAGTAGGCCCGGACGCCGGCGACGGCGTGGACCTCGAGGGGCTTGTCGTGGGCGGCGTCGACGTACGGGCCCCACAGCACGCCGGAGCACGGGCCCGTCTGTGCCGGGAAGCCCGGATTGACGGACCGGCCGGTGGCCGCGTCGACGAGGTCGACTTCGGCGGCGCAGACCGCCTCCGGACCGAGCAGACCGCGAGGGGTCCGGTCGGGCAGGAAGAGCACGGCCTGGGCGCCGGCGGCGGAGTGCCGCCTGATGCAGACCTTCGCCTCCAGCGGCACGTCGAGGGGACGCAGAGTCGTCGTCGTGCAGGTGAGGTCGGCCGGCGTGGCGGAGTCCTCCGACTCCGGGGACAGCCTCTGGGCGTGGGCGCCGGCTGCCGTGAACAAGGCGAGCATGACGGCGAGCAGCACCGCGAGCGCGGTACCGATCCTGTGTCGGGACATGCGGAATCAACCCCTGATTCGTCAGATCCGTTGGGAGAGCGCCGAGTTGGCGTGGAACAACGGTGCACGCGGCGCCGTGTCGTCCACCATGCTTGGAGGCGGTCGTGGACGGAGTTGGACATTCGTGGACCGGAATGGACGGTCCACGGTGCGCTGAGCTGCGGGAATGGAGAACTGGACAGCGGTGGTGGAAGAAGAGGGCAAGGCGGCCGGTACCGGCGGGGACCCGGTGGCGACATTCGTGGTGGCGTTCACCGCGTTCGTCGACGAGGACTACGGAGGGGTGGAGGCGCTCCTGCGGCGGACCACCGGCCCGTCCGGCCAGCCGACGGTCGCCCGCGCGACGCTCTACAACTGGCGCAAGGCCAACCCGCTGCCGAAACCGTCCTCGCTGAAACTGCTCCTGGACGCCCTCGGCGTGCAGAGCCCCGAACTGCTGCGCCTGCTGGCAGAAGCCCGCTCGGCAGCGCGCGGCGCCGGCGCCCCGGGCGAGGAGCAGCAGACGTCGGGCGGGGCGGCCGCGGGGGGTGGCCGGCAGTCGGGGCCCGCTGCCGCCGGCGCAGCCGGCACAGAGGAGGAGCCGCGCGTTCGGGGCGTCGCGCCGTCGGCGGGCAGCGCGAGCGCGGCGGACCCGGACCCTGCCGCGGACGTGGATGCAGCGGAGGGCACAAAGAGGGCGCCGGGCGCCGGGGACGGCGGCGGGCGTCCGGCGGCCGCCGACCCGGCGGTCTTCGAGGACGATCCGTCGAAGGGCATGTCGCAGCCCGGGACGACCGGGGAGGCCGTCCCGGACGGGCCTGCGGTGCGTGCGGTGGTGCCGGCCGGTGGCGGAGGGACCCGGGGCGAGGGCGCCGGGGCCGGGACGTCCGGCGGGCCGGCAGGGCAGGACCTCCCCGTGGCGCCCGGGCGCTCCCGGAGCCGGCGGCGGGCGTATGCAGGCGTGGCCGGTGCGGTGATCGCCGTCGTGCTGGTGGCCGGCTCCGTGTACGGCTACCGCCACCTCGGCGGCGATCAGGAAGCCGGCCGGCCGGGCGCCTCGGGCAGGGACGACAGGCCCGCGGCAGGAGCCGTCGCGTCGATTAGTGCGACCGCGTCGGACAGCGCGGTGTCGCCGGCCGCTCCGCCTTCGACGGGCGCGTCCGGCACCGCTGTGCCGACGACCGGGGCCACGGCGGGCGCCTCGGACCCGGGCGGCGTGGTCGGCGGGAGCGGCAGCAGTGGCCGGGCACCCGGTTCGGCGGGCGGCGCGCCCGGCACCGGCGGCTCGACCACAGGCGCTTCGGGCGGCGGCAACGGGGGCGCGGGTACCGGCGGCCAGCAGCCCGGAGGGGATGCGAGCACCCCCGCCTCGACGACGGTCCGCTTCAGCGCCGTCCACGGATACGGCTGCGACGCGGAATGGTTCTCTCCCGACCCGATCTTCAAACCCACCACAGGCGGACTCGGCACCGACGGCTGCCACGGCGGCGCGGTCGCCGCCCAGGTCTCGCCCGAGGCCGGGCACGCGGACGGAGGGGCGGTCTGGCAGTTCAACACCCAGCACCCCGGCTCCGGCACCTGCACCATCGACGTCTACATCCCCAACACCACCCAGGCCGGCGGCCTCGCCGCCTACGCGCTGGACCCGAGGCAGAACACCTACCCCCACCTCTACCTGCCGGCCCCGGTCAACCAGGCCGCCAACCGCGGCCGCTGGGTCAGCCTCGGCGACTGGACCATCCCCTCCGACGGCTGGTTCTCCGTCACCGTGTTCAACAAGCCGGCCAACACCGGTGACACCTACAGCGTCGCCGCGTCCGCCGCCCGCGCCACCTGCCGCTGGTAGCAGGGTCCTGGCACCTTCAGGCCCGGTGTCCCTGCCCCCGGTTCCGCCGGGGCAGGGACACCGCTGGTGAGTGGAGCCGATCCGCAAGCCGGCTACGGCTCGCTGCGTGCCGCCGTCCAGCGACGGGCCCTGGACTGCGGCGACTATCCACACCGCGCTGCGCCGGCACGGACGCCGACCCGGTCGTTGTCCAGGGGCGTACCCGCGTCCTGTCCGACGCGACAGCCCTGTGGCGCGCCGACATCGGCCTCGACGGCAGGCTCCGCGCGCACACCGCGCCCGGCACCGCCGACCGCCTCCTCCACCTGCTGCACCTCATCGCCCTCGATCCCGAACAGGAAGCCTCGAGCGACCAGTAACCGAATGGCCCGCCACCCACCGGTGGCGGGCCATTCGTATGCCCGAAGACACGAAGAAGGGACTCCACCGTGCCCACCGTCACCTACCGCCCGGCCCCAACCCGCACCCTCCAGCGCCTCGCCGGCCCCCGCGCCGACCGCACCCTGCACCACCACGTCCGCTGTGCCCTGCAACGCCTGGCCGCCGACCCGCGCCACCCGGGCCTGCGCACCCACCGCCACCACGCGCTGCCCGGCCACCTCGGCGACTGCGTCTACGGCTCGCGCGTCGGCGCCGGCAGCGGCTGGCGCATCCACTGGACGTGGACCGGCTGCGACACGATCGAGGTGGTGCGCATCGGCCCGCACCCGTAGACCGGGTGACGGCCCGTCCGGTGCGAGCTGGCCGCAGGGCTGTGTTCGGGGGTTCTCGGCGGCGGGAGCGGGCGGTCCGCTGCAGCTCGGCCTCGGCCAGACGTCGGCGGCGAGGTGCTGGCGGATCGGTTGAACGGGCGCCGGGGTTGCCCCCGGTGCCCTGCGTCCTACGGTCGCCCGGGCCGGACGTCAGAACAGGAGGCCGAGGGCGATCAGGATGCTCATGCACACAGTCATGGAGCCGGTGAAGGTTTTGCCGCCCTGGAAGATGCACGCGGGGATGGTGTTGTGGTCGATGCGGTGGAGCAGGCCGCCCCCGATGCCGACCACGACGGAGGTCAGCAAGGCGACCCCAATGAGCAGGACGCGGGTGGTGGTGAGGTGACTTGCCAACAGGTGGATGCTCCTAGGTGAGAGGGTGGCTGCGGACCACGCTCGGGCCCGCATCACCACCATCCATCCGATTCGGGAGGGGCCGGCGCGGGAAGGCGGGGAAGCCGATTGTCCGGCGTTTTCCGCGGAAAAACACGGAGGGGGAACGGTGCCGCAGAAGGCTCGCCGAGGTTGGCCGCAATCCACGCAGTTACTCGGAGAAACGGAGCAGGCCAACGCCCTGGCCAGGCTGATGAGCTCGTGGCGCGACACCTGCGGCCTGACAGGTATGCAGGTTTTTTCGGCGCTCACATCCGAGCACTTCGCCGACGGCAAGCTGCCCTCGAAGACGACCTTCTACGAGATGCTCAAGGGCAAGGCCCTGTCGTGGGAGTTCATCGAAGCGCTCGCCGACGTGTGCTCCGGGGCCCTCAAGGAGCAGCAGGAGTGGATCGCATCGGCGAGGGTCCTCTGGGGCGAGCACGTGAACTCTCCGACGGCGGTGGCGGATCCCACCGCCACAGAGGTGCTGGTGCTGCAGAAGCAGCTGATCAGCAGCCAGGAGGAGCTGCTGAAGATCCGGGAGCTCTACGCGGCCACGAAGGAGGAGCTGGTGGCCGCCGACCGGAAAGTGGTCGCGCTCACTGCGCTCGTGGCGCAGCTGGAGTCGCAAGTCACCATGCTCAAGCAGCACCAGGTGGAGCTGCTCGTTCAACGGGAGCCGAACTCTGCCCAGGTGGGGGAGGCGAAGCAGCGCCTGGAGAGCGCGGACCGGCAGCGTGTCGCGGCTACCACGCAGCTGGGACGGGCTCAGAACGAGCGGGAGCGGGCGCTGACGCTCGCCACCCGAGCCACCGTCCAGACCGCCGAGTTGCAGGAGAAGGTGATGGAGCTGCGGGCGGTCAGCGGCAGGGAGGTCAGCGACGAGCTGACCGAGCCCCTGCCGTCCCTGGTCGTCGGAGGTCCGGCGATCCTGCCGGCCTTCACCATGACCGGTGACGTGCCCACGGTCCTGGCCGACATCACCGACGATCTCGAAGCCGCCGCGAACCGCCTCGACGAGGTCACCGAACAACTCGGCCGCACCGACAGGGCCGGCGAGCCCGTGCCGGACAACGAGAAGGTCGAGGCGCCGGAGGCGATCGACGCCGAGGTGGCGGAGTCCGTCGGAGAATCCGAGGCCGGCGACGCCGCGCCCAAGTACATCTTCACCCTGCGGGAGCGGCTGCCCGGCCAGTCACCGGAACCCAAGCCCGAGCCGGTTTTTTCCGCGAAAAACAAGCAGATCACACCGGAGTCGATCATGCGCCTGGCCGACGTCGCGCGCCATGAGCCCCACATCCGCGAAGAACTGCGCGAGGCGATACGGGCGGCCGCCGGAGGGTTCACCTTCCCCGAGCTGACACGCACAACCGAGCTCCTGCATCGAGTAAAGGACAATGGGTTCGCCTCGGGCCTGCTCCTACAGGCGTTGGGAACGACTGCGCGATCACTGCCGTACCGCCAGCCAGGCCGTCTTCACAAGAGCCGGACCAGCGGGAATGTGCAACCCGTTCATCGCACCGATCCCCTGCTCGAACCGTTCCGTGCCGACGGCACGACCCCCCGGTCGTGAGGCCCAACGGTGCATACCACGGGCGAATGGAACACGGCGCGTACCACCACTCCTTCCCCGTGCGGGCTGTCGGTGACGGTTCGTCCGGTGACGGCAGGTCAGACTGGGTTCATGACCGTCCGTCGCCGGCTCGGACCCGGCTACCTCGCTGCCGTTCAGGAACCCGCTGCCCCCGATGCCGACGAGCACACGCGTCTGCTGCCCGCCGAACGCGTCGCGGGCCCGGAGCCGGAGAGCGAGGCCGCGGCCGCTGTCCCCGCCGTGCCGACCGCTCGCCGCCGGCTCGGCCCGGGCTACCTTGCCACCGTCCAGGACCCCGACGTCCCGGCCTGATTCCGCCCGCGGCGGTGTGGTGCGCGCCGCGGGCAATGGGTGCGGCGCGCACCTGACGTCATTCTCGCCGGGCGGCGGGCCCGGTTACCGCTGTGGGTGGGTGGCGTCCTCGATGGCGGCGGCCAGGCGGGTGTGGACGTCGTTGGCGACCTCGCGGGTGGCGGGGTCGGGGTCGTCGAGTTGAGGGGCGATCAGTTCGAGTGCGGCGGCGAGGACCGGCACGGGGACGGCTGCGGTGCGCAGGTGCAGGAGCTGGGTGGCGGCGCGTTCGCCCGGGGTGGTGGCGGGCGGGGCGGAGGGGATCAGGGCGTTGATGCCGCGGTGCAGGGGCGGCGGGCTGCTGGTGGTCACCCGGCCCATCCTCGCGCGCGCCGGCCGCCGGCGACCAACGGCACTGGTCGCCGTCCCGCCGCCCCGGCGGTGCTGCGGGACAACCGCGCCGGACCCTGCCGCGCATGTCGCAGGGTGCCGCGCGCCGCCCGCGCCCGCAGCCCGTTCCGCCCCGGGGTGAAACGGGTGGCGAGGTGGGGGCTAGCATCCCGACCATGAGTTTCTCCCCGGGGGTTAACGGCGTGTCGGAGCCGATGCTGTTCGGCGCTCCCACGTGCTCGGTGTGCGGGGACGAGCTGCCGCCGCGCAAGGGTACGGGCCGGCGGCCGAAGTACTGCTCGAAGGCGTGCTCGTCGAAGGCCGACCGGCAGCGCGAGCGGGAGCGCCGGGAGGCCCTCGCCGCGGCCGCGGACTCCGCCGAATCCCCCCGGGGTGAAACGGCCGCGCCCGCCGGGGCCGTCCTGCGGCCGCTGGACCTCCCGGTCGGCGCGGGCGCGGGCGGGGAGGAACTGCTCGAAGCCGCCGCCGAGCTCCACCGGCAGACCAAGGTGTTCCTGCTCCAGCTCGACCGGGCGGCCCGCAGCAGCGATCCCGACCTGCTCCGGCGTGCCGGGGCCGACATGCGCGCCGCCGCCTACGTGCTCTCCGCGCGCCACCGCGAGCTCGTCGGACAGTTGCTCGACGGCCACCCGCTCGCGCCGCCGGCCCCGGCCGTCGACCCGTCCGCCCCGCCCGTTTCCCCCCGGGAGGAAACGCCTTCCGCGGAGCGGATCGCCGCAGCCGTCGGCGCCGACCTGCTCGCGGCCCCCGCGCCGGCCGATCCCGGTCCGCGCCCCGTACCGCCCGCCACGATGCCGCGAACCGGACCTCCCCGGGGAGAAACGGAACGCCCGCAGGCAGGCCCGGAAGGGCGTCGAGCGCACCGGACGCCCGCCGATACGCCCCGGGGAGAAACAGCGGCATCGGCAGCAGGCGATGCTGTGCCGACTTCAACGCCCCGGGGAGAAACACCGGCAGCTCCCGGCGCGCCCTCGTCGCCGGCCGCCGAGCGCCGGCTGCGCGGTCTGGTCGACCAGCGCCTCGCCCAGCAGAGCGCCGGTTCCGGCGGGACGCCGGGCCCTGCCCCCGATGCGGGGACGGTGGCGGTGCCGCGGGATCCGTTGCTGCGCGGTCTGCCCCGCGGCATGGACGTGCGGGTCCCGCTCGACGAGCGGGTCTTCGGCTACGACTGGGTGCTGGCCGGATGGACGGTGCAGCCGGACGTCCTGGTGGTCCTCGGCGAGGGGCACCAGGTCGGTTGGGTCGAGCACGGCCTGGACGGCGGCGACGGCTGGGTCGCGGTCCACGATGGGTTCTTCCTCGGCGACCCGGTCACCCAGCAGGCCGCCCTGCACACCACCCCGGAGCTGGCCGCCCAAGCTATCCATCACGCCCACGTCCACGACCTCCGCGCGGCCCGGGGCGCATAGGATGCCGGGCATGCCAAGCAGCGATGACCCCTCCGCCCCTGCGTACGGCGTCGGCCCGCGGGCGGTGCCGGCCTGCGACTTCTGCTCGCGTCCCGGGGCGATCGTCTACTTCTCCACCGCCGAGTTCGTGCTGCGGTTCGACGACTTCGACTGGGAGTCCGGCGACCGCTTCTACGCCTGCCCGACCTGCCGGACCCTGGTCGACGCCGGCGACTGGCCCGGCTTGACCGCCTACGCCCAACTCGGCCCCCGCGGCGTCCGGGTCGTCGAGGCGTTCCGCGACCACCACGTCCCCGGCGCGGTGGTCTTCGAACCGGGGACCGACCCCGAACAGGGCCGCTGACCACTCCCTGCCGGCGGCGTGCCGGCGGCGCCCGCAGGGCCACCGCCGCTGCGGACTGGCTCAGGCGGTTCGGCGGTGCCGACGGTCCACCGCCGTGACCTTGGAGGCCGGGCGGCTGTTGTGCCCGGTGTGGAAGAACAGCCCGAGAACGTCCGGGACGCTGCGGATCGGCTCACCGAGGCGGTCCGCGGCTTCGAGCGCACTGTCGGCGCCTGCGACCCGGAGGCGTTCCGGACCTGCGAGGTGAAGGACAGCGTGCGTGCGGCCGTGGTCCTGGTGGACGCGGCGGAGTTCGCGTTGAACGATCCCGACGGCGGCCGGGCCGACCTGGTGGCCGTGCTGCGGGTCGCGGCCCGGGCCGTCCGGCAGTCGCGCGACCGGGTGATCGACGCCGTGGTGACGGCGGCGGCGGTGCCGGACCACCCCGGTGCGATCGGCTGACCGTCCCGTTGTGCTTCGCGGGAGGCCGACCGGCCGGTGCCCGGCATCGAGGCGACCGGCACCGGCACCGGCACCGGCCGCGGCTGCCGGGGTCCGGGACCGTGGGCCGGTCCGGGCGGAGCACGGCCCGCGTCATGTTCGTGCGGCCGGCGCCGACACCTCCGTGCGGCCGCGCCCGGCGGCCCGCCCGAAACTCCGCGCGGAGATGCAGTGCATTTTGCGCGGAGATTTCTCGCATTCCTATTTGAATCAGCCGGGCCGCCTGGGCCGCACCATCCGCTACGAGACCCTGTACGGGGACGGCGACTGGTCGCCGGCGGCGGGGATGCCTGCCCGGCAGCAGGCGGCCGCCGCCCCGGCCGAAGCGGCCCTTGTTCCTCCTCGCGGAGGTAATGAGGGCGGCGGCGACGGCGGCCCCGACGGCCGAACAGGCCCGCGCGGAGATAGTGCGCCCACCCCTCCGCGGCCTCCCGCCGACCTGCCGCGGCCCCTTCCCGGCCCGGTGCCCGCCCCGTCCGGCGGAGCCGAACTCACTCCTCCGCGCGGAGATAATCCGGGAGACCTCACTCCTCCTCGCGGAGGTAATCAGGACGGCCGCGGCCCGGCCCCGACACCTCCTCGCGGAGGAGTCGGCGCTGCCGCACCGGCCGCACCCGCCCCCGCACAGAGCGCCACGCCGCAGCCGCAGCCCGACGCCCCCGCCGACGGCCAACCGCGCCTGGCCCTCGCTGCGCAGCGCACCGCCGCCTTCCCCGCCGACCTCGGCGAGCCGGACCTGAGCCAGCCCTTCGGCGCCCTGACCGCCCACGCCTGGCGCGGCCGGACCGGCCTGGTCGCCCTCCACCGCGGCAGGCAGCGGATCGGCTGGGTCCAGCAGGGACTGCCCGACCTACCCGGCTGGGCCGCCCTGGTCGACGGCCGCCTCGTCCTCGATGCCATCGACCGCGAACCCCTGCTCGCCGCCGACGCGCAACCCGCGGCCGACCTGCTCGTCCTGGCCCTGCGGCAGGGCCTGATCTGACCCGCCCGGCCCCGGCCGCACTGCGGCGCGGTCGGGGCCGGCCACCTGTCTCCGATCTGTCTCCACCTGTGTCATCTGTGTCATGACACAGGTGTTTTCCCAGGTAGGAGCATCGCGCGACACGACCTGTCTCCACCTGTCTCTTCTGTCTCCACCTGCGTCCAGGCCGCCGGACCGGCCCCGCCCGGCGGCCCGGGACAGAGCTGGGACGGTGCTGGGACAGGGCGCCCGTCGGCCCCGGAGCAACCTCTCCCGGCGGCGCGGCCGGCCTTCCCGGCCGGAGTCTTGTGGGGTGACTTGTGGAATACTTCGTGAGGTGTCTGCTCGGGCATCTCTCCGGGTGTCTCCTGGACACACCGCCGCCCGGCCCGGTCCGGCACCACCACAGCGCAGAGCGCCTGCGTGGCCGCCGGGAAATTCCGGCAACCCCTTCTCCTCTGTCTTTTGGTCTTGTGTCTTGGTCGGTTGGTCGGTTCGGGGTTCGCGCCTGCGGCGGGCAGTTCGCTTCTGGTTGCGCCCCCCGGAACGGGTGGCGGTGGACCGGCCGTGTCGGGCGACGGGGTCGTGTCAGCGGCCGGCGACAGGTTGTGTCAGCGGTCGGCGACATGAGATGTGTCAGTGCCGGAGCGCGGCGAGGTAGCTGGCGGTTGATGAACTCCCGGAGCAACCTCTCCCGGCCGGTTCCGATGCTGGTTCCGACGGCGCTTCCGATGACGGTTCCGGTGCTGGTTCCGATGGGGGCCTGCGGCCGGCCGACGGCGACGGCCAGGCCGTCGAGCATGCGGGGTCCGGCGGCCCGCCGCACCCGGGTCCCTCGGCACCGCCAGGAAGGGCGAGGAGCTGCGCGACGGCCGGCACTTCCACCCCGACGACACCGTGTAGGCGCCGACGCGCGAGCCGGACGGCGCGGGCCGGAGCGGGGGACGTCTACTGGGGCACGCTGGTACCCGACAGCACCGGGGGCGGCTTCCTCCCCGCCGCCGACTCCGGCTGGAACTGATCGACCCCACGAACCCGCCCCGCCGGACTCCCACACTGCCGGCGGGGCGGCGCGGCCGGGGGAGCAGCGCCCGGCCGCCCGGCCCCGGGCGGAGTGGCCCGGCTTCGTTGCCCGGTTGCTGGCCTGGGCCGTTGTTCGGTACCCGGCCCTACGGATGCGGCTTCCGCGCCCC
>NZ_BMRI01000040.1:54438-71506 GCF_014648555.1 Kitasatospora griseola | reverse complement strand
TGGCACGCTGTTGAGTTCTCAAGGAACGGACACTTCCTTCGAGCCGCATTCCTGCGAACCCTCCGGGCGCTTCGTTCGTGTTTCGAGCTTATCAGACCGTTTCCTCGGTGTTGACCGCGGCTTTACGTTCTCGACTTGCTCTGTTTACCGCCGTTGCGCGGCGACCTGAGCAACGATAGCGGTTCGGCGGCCGAGCGCCTAATCGGGCCGGGACGGATCACTCGGACGGCAGCGATCTGCCCGCACAGGCAGGGCAGAGGGGGGGTCTACCCGGATGCCGTAGAGTGCGGCGCGTTGGCCAAGAGGACTAGACCACTTGAGGGTGACTGGTTCGGAGGAGAGGGTGCGCGACGGTCGGTTCGTGTGCGGCGGGGTCGACGTCGGGATCGATCTTCACTCGGGCGGCTCATGGGCGCTACGTCATGAAATGTCCGAGTTGACGTAATTTGGGTTCAGTCGATCAACGGGCCGCTGCCCCGCGGCCGCACGCGATGTACTCCGTACCTGGGAGGCTCCACCATGACCACTGTGACGTCGCCGCTCGCCGGACGTGCTGTCGGCCTCGCCAATGTGCCCGACCCGGTGTTCGCGGGAGCGATGGTGGGGCCGGGGACGGCGATCGATCCGCTGCGGGAGCCGATCGAGGCGGTGTCGCCGGTGGACGGGCAGGTGGTGTCGATGCACCCGCACGCGTTCGTGGTGATGGACGAGAACGGACACGGGGTGCTGACGCATCTGGGGATCGACACCGTGCAGCTGAATGGGGAGGGGTTCGAGCTGCTCGTGCACAAGGGGGACAAGGTGAAGCGGGGGCAGCCGGTGATCAAGTGGAATCCGGCGGCGGTCGAGGCGGCGGGGAAGTCGCCGATCTCGCCGATCGTGGCGTTGGAGGCATCCGCGGAGCAGCTGAGCGGGGTGGCGGAGTCCGGCGAGGTCACGGCCGGCGGCGAGCTGTTCGTCTGGAACTGACGGCGACGACGGACGAAAGGGTTCGGGCCATGGAGCGGATGCTGCGCGGTGTGGGCGTGAGTCATGGGGTCGCCGTCGGGCCGGTGCGGCATATGGGGACGGCGGTGCTGGAGCCGCCGTCCACGCAGATCTCGGCGGCGGAGGCGCCGCGGGAGCAGGCCCGGGCGCAGGCCGCGGTGGAGGCGGTGGCGGCGGATCTGAACGCGCGCGGGAATCTGGCGGGCGGTGAGGCGCAGGCGGTGCTGGAGGCCCAGGCGCTGATGGCGCAGGATCCGGAGCTGATCGCGGATGTGAATCGGCGGATCTCGGAGGGCAACAGCGCGGAGCGCGGGGTGTACGACGCGTTCGCGGCGTACCGGACCCTGTTGGCCGCGGCGGGCGAGTACCTGGCGGGGCGGGTCGCGGACCTGGACGACGTGCGGAACCGGATCGTGGCGCGGCTGTTGGGCGTGCCGATGCCGGGGGTGCCGGACAGCGATGAGCCGTACGTGTTGCTGGCGCGGGACCTGGCGCCGGCGGACACGGCGCTGCTGGATCCGTCGCTGGTGCTGGGGTTCGTGACCGAGGAGGGTGGGCCGACCTCGCACAGCGCGATTCTGGCGCGGGCGCTGGGGGTGCCGGCGGTGGTGGCGATGCCGCGGGCGACGGAGTTGGCGGAGGGGGTGGTGGTGGCGGTCGACGGGTCGACCGGTGAGGTGGTGGTGGAGCCGTCGGTGGAGCGGCAGGAGGAGCTGCGTCGACTTGCGGCGGAGCGGCAGGCGGCGTTGGCGGCGTCCTCGGGGCCGGGGCAGACGTCGGACGGGTTCATGGTGCCGTTGCTGGCGAACGTGGGTGGGCCGGCGGATCTGCCGGCGGCGTTGGAGCACGGGGCGGAGGGTGTCGGGCTGTTCCGGACGGAGTTCCTGTTCCTGGACGATTCGGCGAAGGCGCCGAGCGAGGACAAGCAGGTCCAGGCGTACCGAAAGGTGTTGGAGGCGTTCCCGGACGGCCGGGTGGTGGTGCGGGTGCTGGATGCGGGGGCGGACAAGCCGCTGGACTTCCTGACTCCTGCGGACGAGCCGAATCCGGCGCTGGGGGTGCGGGGGCTGCGGTCGTTGCTGGAGCACCCGGAGGTGTTGCGTTCGCAGTTGCGGGCGTTGGCGCGGGCGGCGGAGGGGTTGTCGACGCGTCTGGAGGTGATGGCTCCGATGGTGGCGGACCGCGAGGATGCGCGGGCGTTCGCGGAGGCCTGCCGGGAGGCGCGGTTGGACGCCAAGTACGGGGCGATGGTGGAGATTCCGTCGGCCGCTCTGCGGGCGGGGTCGCTGCTGCGGGAAGTGGAGTTCCTGTCGCTGGGGACGAACGACCTGGCGCAGTACGCGTTCGCGGCGGACCGGCAGGTGGGTTCGCTGGCACGGCTGCAGGATCCGTGGCAGCCGGCGCTGCTGGATCTGATCGCGTCGGCCGCAGAGGCGGCGACGGCGGCCGGGAAGAGCTGCGGGGTGTGCGGGGAGGCGGCGTCGGACCCGCTGCTGGCGTGCGTGCTGACGGGCCTCGGGGTGACCAGTCTGTCGATGGGGGCGGCGGCGATCCCGTACGTGCGGTCGGCCTTGGCGCAGGCGTCGCTGGTGCAGTGCCGGCAGGCGGCGGAGGCGGCGCGGGCGGCGGATTCCGCGGCGGAGGCCCGCACGGCGGCGCGGCAGGTGTTGTCCGGAGGATAGGCGTCCGGACCTTCGACTCCCGAGGGGTCGCTGCCACCGTGGGGGTTGGCGGCGACCCCTCGGGGCCTTTCGAGGCCTTGAGGGGCTTTTAGGGGCCTTTAGGGCGGGTCGGTCAGTGCTTGCGGGTGGTGGCGAGCTGTTCGAAGAAGCGCAGGTGGTCGAGGTTGTCGACGGAGCCGGGGTTGACCGCCTTGGTGAGGGGGGTGCCGGCCAGCAGGCGCTTGACGGGGACTTCGAGGCGCTTGCCGGTGAGGGTGTGCGGCAGGCCCTGGACGGTGATCACCTCGTCGGGGACGTGGCGCGGGGAGAGTTCGGTGCGCAGCGAGGTGCGGATCCGGCCGGTGAGGTCGTCGTCCAGGACGGCGCCGGGGGCGAGCACCACGAAGAGCGGCATCCAGTAGCCGCCGTCGGGCTCCTCCAGGCCGATGACCAGGGATTCGGCGATCTCGGGGAGGCGTTCGACGACCTCGTAGATGTCGGCGGAGCCCATCCGGACGCCCTGCCGGTTGAGGGTGGAGTCGGAACGGCCGTGGATGACGATGGTGCCGCGGTCGGTGGCGGTGATCCAGTCGCCGTGGCGCCAGATGCCGGGATAGGTGTCGAAGTAGCTGTCGTGGTAGCGGACGCCGTCGGGGTCGTTCCAGAAGCCGGTGGGCATGGACGGGAGCGGCTTGGTCACGACGAGTTCGCCGACCGCGTCGGTGAGGGGGTGGCCGGCGGGGTCCCAGGACTCGACGGCGGCGCCGAGGCAGGGGGCCTGGATCTCGCCGAGGTGCACGGGGAGGGTGGGGACGCCGCCGACGAAGCAGGAGCAGACGTCGGTGCCGCCGCTGACGGAGGCGAGCCAGACGTCCGGCTTGACCTCGTCGTAGATCCACTGGAAGCCGTCGGGCGGGAGCGGGGAGCCGGTGGTGCCGATGCAGCGGACGGCGGACAGGTCGAGGTCGCGTCCGGGGTGCAGGTCGGCCTTGCGGCTGGCGATGACGTACGCGGCGGAGGTGCCGAGGACGGTGGCGCGGGTGCGGGCGGCGACCGACCAGAGGGCGCCGGTGTCGGGGTGCCCCGGGCTGCCGTCGTAGGTGACGATCGTGGTTCCGGTGAGCAGGCCGGCGAGGAGGAAGTTCCACATCATCCAGCCGGTGGAGGTGTACCAGAGGAAGCGGTCGTCCGGGCCGAGGTCGAGGTGGAGGGCGGCCTGCTTGAGGTGTTCGACCAGGATGCCGCCCTGGCTCTGCACGATGGCCTTGGGGAGGCCGGTGGTGCCGGAGGAGTAGAGCACCCAGAGCGGGTGGTCGAACGGGACGGGTTCGAAGACCGGCGCGGTGTCTCCGGCGACCAGGTCGTCGTAGTGCAGGGCGCCCTCGGGGGCGGGGGTGTCGAGCAGCGGGATGTGGACGACCGTGCGGAGGGTGGGGAGTTCGCGGCGGATCTCGGCGACCACCTCGGTGCGGTCGTGGTTCTTCCCGCCGTAGTGGTAGCCGTCGACGGCGAACAGGACGGTCGGCTCGATCTGCTGGAGGCGGTCGAGGACGCTGCGGGCGCCGAAGTCGGGGGCGCAGCTGGTCCAGGTCGCACCGACGGCGGCGGTGGCGAGCAGGGCGACGGCGGCCTGCGGGATGTTCGGCAGGTAAGCGCTTACCCGGTCGCCCGGGCGGACGCCGTTGGCACGCAGGGCGGCGGCCAACGAGCCGACCTGGCGACGCAGTTCGGACCAGCTGGTGGCGACGGGCTCGGCGGTGCGCTCGTCGAGGTGGAGGATCGCCGGGCGGTCGGCGTTGGCCGGGTCCTCGGCGGCGCGCAGGGCATGCTCGGCGTAGTTGAGGGTGGCGCCAGGGAACCAGTCCGTGCCCGGCATGGTGGCCGGCTCGGCGAGGACGGCGGTGGGACGGGTGTGGAAGCGCACGTCGAAGTACTCGGTGACGGCGGTCCAGAAGCGCGGGAGGTCCTCGACGGACCAGCGGTGGAGGTCCGCGTAGCGGGTGGCGGCCTCGGTGTCGGTGGCGACCGGTGCGAGCGGGGCGGCGGGGGCGCCGTGGTGCTCGGCGGCCCAGCGCTGGAAGGCGACCAGCCGGCTGGCGGCGGCGCGGGCGGGGTCCGGACGCCAGAGCGGCTCGGGGTGCGGGGGCTGCTGGTCCTGGGGGGTCGGAGGGGTGCTCACGTGATGATCTCCAGGCCGGTGGGGGGACGGCTGGGCTCGTGGCGGGCCGTCCGTGGGGTGCTGACGGTGCTGACCATGCCACGTGATCGTCCGAGGGTCCAGGGTTCGCCCTGGTGGTGGACAGTCCAGGGGTCGATGTGACGGTCGTGGGTGGTGGGAGCTGCGATGTCGGTGCGCGGCGAGAGGCGGGAGGTGGGGTCTGCACGGTGGGTGGTGGGCGGCGGCAGGGGGTGGTAGGACGGCGGGATGACGGTGGCTTATGACGTGGTGATCGTGGGTGGCGGGCACAACGGGCTGGTGGCGGCCGGGTACTTGGGGCGTGCCGGATTGCGGGTGCTGGTGCTGGAGCGGCTCGGGCACGTGGGTGGGGCGGCGGTCTCGGAGCGGGCGTTCCCCGGGGTGGACGCGCGGCTGTCGCGCTACTCGTACCTGGTGAGCCTGCTGCCGCGACGGATCCTCGCGGAGCTGGGCGTACGGGTGGAGCTGCGGCGTCGGCAGATCTCCTCCTACACGCCGTGGGAGCGGGACGGACGGTCCGGCGGGCTGCTGGTGGATGCCTCGGACGGGCGGCGGACGGCCGAATCCTTCCGCCAACTGACGGGTGGAGAACGGGAGTTCACCGCCTGGCAGGAGTTCTACGGGATGACTTGGCGGGTGGCGCAGCGGGTGTTCCCCTCGCTGACGGAGCCGCTGCCGTCGCGGGCGGAACTGCGGGCGCGGGTGGACGATCCGGTGGCCTGGGCGGAGTTGTTCGAGCAGCCGTTGGGCGAGGCGCTGGAGCGGCGGTTCACGGACGACGTGGTGCGGGGCGTGGTGCTGACGGACGCCCTGATCGGGACGTTCACCCATGCACACGATCCCTCGCTGCGGCAGAACCGGTGCTTCCTGTACCACGTGATCGGCGGCGGCACGGGCGACTGGGACGTGCCGGTGGGCGGCATGGGTGCGGTGACGAGCGCACTCGCGGAGGCGGCCCGGGCCGGTGGGGCGGAGTTCCGGACGGGGTGCGAGGTCGTCGCGGTGGACCCTGGCGGGCCGGGGCGGCCGGCCGAGGTCGGATACCTGGACGGGGACGGGGTGGAGCGGCGGGTCGGGGCGCGGTGGGTGCTGTGCAACGCGGCGCCGGTGGAGCTGGCGCGCCTGCTGGGTGCGGGCGGCGGGGCGGCGGCCGGGGTTGGGGCGGGGGCCGGCTCTGGGGTCGCGGCTGGCGCCGGCGCCGGGGCCGGGGCCGGGGTGGCGGGTGGTGAGGGTGGGCCGGAGGGGGCGCAGCTGAAGGTCAACATGCTGCTTCGTCGACTTCCCCGGCTGCGCGACCAGGCGGTGGACGTTCGGGACGCCTTCGGGGGGACGTTCCACATCGCGGAGTCGTACCGGGAGTTGGAAAACGCTTACCGAGCGGCTTCGGCGGGCCGGCTCCCCTCCCCCGCGCCGTCCGAGATCTACTGCCACTCGCTGGCGGACCGCTCCATCCTGGGCCCGGACGTGCCGGCCGACTGGCACACGCTGACGCTGTTCGGTCTGCACCTGCCGGCGCGGCTGTTCGTCGGCGATCCGGACGGGGCTCGGCAGGCCGCGCTGGAGGGGGTCCTGGCCGCGCTCGACGAGGTGCTCGCGGAACCGCTCGCGGACTGCCTGGCCGTCGATGCCGACGGTCGGCCGTGTCTGGAGGTGCGGAGCCCATTGGACCTGGAGGCCGATCTCCGGCTGCCGGGCGGCAACATCTTCCATCGGGATCTGGCGTTCCCGTTCCGAGTGGCGGGCGGGGACGGGACCGGGGGCGTGGGCGCGGGCCTGGCGGAAGGGGCGGGCCGGTGGGGCGTGGAGACCTCGGACGCTCGGGTCCTGTTGTGCGGGGCCGGAGCGGTGCGGGGCGGTGGGGTCAGCGGGATTCCGGGGCACAACGCGGCCATGGCGGTGCTAGGGAGGTAGGCGCGGAGCGGGCGGGGCGACGGGGACGGCGACAGGGGGGGCGGAAAGCGCTTACCGAGTGGCTCGACCGTTTTCAGATCGCCGAACGGTAAACGCTTTCCGGCTGGTCCGGTCGCTCTCCGGTCCGGCGAACGGTAAGCGCTTTCCCGCTCCCCTGCTGTCCGCTCCCCCCGCGCTGTCCGCTCCCCCGCTATCGCGGGCTCAGCGGGTGGGTGAACTCGCCGTTGAACCAGGAGCGGGCGACGCGGGTGTGGAAGGGGAAGGCCAACGGGGTGTCGGCAGTGGCGAGTTGCCAGCCCTCGGTCTCGTCGGTGGGGACGGACGGGGGGAGGTCGGCGAGGTTGCGGGCCGGGAGGAGGGCGAACAGGCAGAGGAAGCCGCCGCGGGTGTCGGAGTCGGTGGAGACCAGGCGGGCGTCGGCGGCGTCGGCCAGGATGCCGGTCTCCTCCCGCAGTTCCCGGACGGCGGCCTGCTGCCAGCTCTCGCCGTAGTCGACGTAGCCGCCGGGGAGGGCGAGTTCGCCGTAGCCGGGTTCGATGGTGCGGCGGATGACGGTGAGCCGGGTGTCCCCGTCGGGGTGGTGGATCGGGAGCAGGGCGACAGTGACCGGGAGCGGGTTGCGGTAGCTGATCTCCTGGCAGCCGGGGCAACTGCGCGGCCAGGTCGCGGTGCCGGCCGGGTACGGCGTTCCGCACCAGTGGCAGTGCGTGTTCGGACCGAACAGGGCGGGGCGGGCGGACGGCTGGGTCGTCATGCAGGGATGGTAGTTCGATCGGGTGATGGGTCGGGCGCGAAGCCGGAAGCCGGACCCCACCGGGGGATGACGGCGGAGCCCGGGCTGCCCCGCTCTGCGGCGCGCGGTGGTGCGAGCCGGGCGGCCCGGTGGCCTCGCGCTCCCGCCGAGCGGGTGAATGGGGAGCATGCTGTTGGAATTCCGGCGTGCAGGCGCGATAGCGATGGGGCGGGCCCATGACAGACATGGGCGTTGAGCATGTTTAAGGATTATTGTGCGAGCAATTCTCGTTTCCCTGGTGGCCGCGGCCTCGGTGATCGGCCTGGCGGCTCCCGCCCCTGCGGCGCCGCGGGCGGCAAGCGGCGAGGTCGTGGTGTTCTCCACCGAGGCGCAGCCGCTGGACGTCTACCGCGACCCGTCCGGATGCCAGCAACTCCCTGCCATCGCCCACGTGTTGAACAATCAGACGGACCGCCCGGTACAGGTGTACGGCAATCCGTTCTGCCTCGGCCCGTCGGTGACGGTTCAGCCCGGGCGCGGGACGCACGTGCCGGGCGGAGCGGGGAGCTTCTCAGCCTGAGCGGGTCAATCGAAAATGCGGGCGGACGGGTGGCGAAATGGCCGCCCGTCCGTTTTTTGCGCTTATCACAGAAATATATCAACCCGGTGGCTCTGTGTCATCATGGTGCTCGCCGACTATTCGCCTGTCGTGGCGAATTGGCGCGCCGTCAGCGCGGTCGGCTCGTTGCCTGAGGCCCCCCGGCGCACTGGCGTTCCGGGGTTGCGGCCGCCATTGAGAGGACTGCTTCCGTGGAGCACGTCGCTGTGTCCGCTGCCGCTGGGGCGGCAACCGCCCGCGGGACGGCCCCGGCCGCCTGGCGGGCGTACGCCAGGCTGGCCAAACTCGACATCTACGACTACTACTTGAGCGTCCCGCTGGTGGCCGCGATGGTGGTGGCGACGGGATCGGATTCGGGGGCCGGACCGGGCGTCGGCAGCACGCTGGCGGTGCTGGTGCTGTTCCTCGGCGGCGAGGTCGCGATGAGTGCGGCGATGTGCACCTTCGACGACGTGACCGGCTACCGGGACGGCAGCGACGCGGTGAACTACGGGCCCGACGCGCCGGCCCGTCGACTGGCTCGAAAGCCGTTGGTGGCAGGCACGTTGACGGAGCCGCAGGCGATCAGGTTCGGCTGGGCGACGGTGGCGGCGTGCGTGCTGTTCTGGCTGGCTGCGGTCGCGCTGGCGCCGACCCGGCCGGCCTGGGCGGTGGCCGGGGTGGTCACGCTGGCGGTGTGCGGATTCCAGTACTCGTGGTGGCTGCGGATCAGCTACAACGGCTTCCAGGAGTTCTTCCTCGCCGCCCTCGGCTGGCTCTTCGTGCTGCCCCTGTACGGGCTGCTGACCGGTCGGTTCGACGGCTTCGTCGCGGTGCAGGCGCTGGTGTTCGGGCTGGGTCCGCTGCTGTTCGGCGTGTACTCCAACACCAATGACATCCCGGGCGACCGGGCGGTCGGCCGCAAGACGGTCGCGGTGTTGGCGTCGCCGCGCGGCAACTCCTGGTTCGTGGCCGGGTGTTCGGCGTTGGAGGCGGTGCTGCTGGTGGGTTCGGCGGTCGCCGGGATCGCGCCGTGGTGGTTCCCGCTGGTGATGGCCCCGGTGATGGCGTTGCGGGCCCGGCAGTGGGTGCTGGGCTTCGTCCGGGGCGACATTCTGATCGCACGCCGCCTGGGCATCCACCTGCACCGGTTGTGCTGCGCACTGCTGGTGGGCGTGGACCTGGCGGTGGCGGTGTTCGGCGGCGGGCTGTGACGGGGCCGGGCCGGGCGACCCGGCGCGGCGGCGGCGTGGCGTCCCTGGTTCGGCGGCTGCCGCTCGACCTGGGCCCGCTCTTCGACACGCTGGCCGAGCAACGCCCTTCGGTGGACGTCCGATTGGGGCGTCCGCTGGACCTGGCACCAGACGGTGGCAGCTACTGGAACACCGCCGGACTGGCCGAGTTGGTTCGGGAGACCGCGGGCTGGCTGGCGGCCGCGGGGGCGCGTCCGGGGTCGTCGGTGGCGATCGTGAAGCGCAACCACTGGGACTACGTGCTGCTGGCGTGCGCGGCGGCCCGGCTCGGCGCGGTGCCGGCGCTGCTGTCCGACCGGGTCGCGCCGGACGGGTTGGTCGCGCTGCTGCACCGGCTGCGCCCGGACGTGCTGGTCACCCAGCGGGACGTCCTGGCGGGCGCCCGGGCGGCCGGGCACGACCTGGACCGGCTGGCCGTCCGAACGGTGTGCCTGGACGGGCCCGCCGAGGGGGCGGTGACGCCGGACGACCTGCGCGGCGGGGCGGTCCCGCCGGTGCACTCGCGCGGGGACGACGAGCCGCTGGCGATCATTCACACCTCGGGCACCACCGGGGTGCCCAAGCTGGTGGTGCACTCCGGCCGGACGTTGATCCGGCGGCTGTCCGCGTTCGAGGCACGCCCGTGGCCGGTGCTGTCGGTGCGCGGCGACGACACCGTCGCCAGCGCCATCTCCTTCGCCCATGGCCGCGCCCTGACCTGGACCGTCAGCGCGTTCTGGCGCGCCCCGCGCACGGTGGCACTGCTGCCGGACTCCGATCTGTCGACGGCCGCCGCGCTGCTGCGCAGCCACCCGCCGACCGTGCTGGAGGCGATGCCGTCCACCTATGTGCGGTGGCAGCAGTTGGCCGACGGCGGGGCGGCGGGCACGGGGACGGAACCGGTGACTCCCGCGGCGGCGGGGGCGAATCCGTTCCGGGATGTGCGGCTGTTCATCTCGACCTTCGACGCGATGCATCCGCCGACGGTGCGGGCGTTCCTGAACGCGAGTCAGCGGCAGCGGCCGTTGTGGATGCAGGGCTGGGGGCAGAGCGAGACCGGTCCGCTGAGCTTCCGGTTCCTGACTCGGAAAACGCTTTCCGCACCCACCGGCCGGCATCCGACCACCCGTGATCTGGGACGCCCGGTGCCCGGGTGGGTGCGGGTGAAGGTGGCCGATCCGGAGCGGCCCGGGCGGTCGGTGCGGCGCGGTGAGACCGGCCTGCTGTACGCCCGGACCGGTGCGCTGTGCCTCGGCTACCTCGGCGAGCCGGAACGGTGGGCGCAGAAGATCGACGGTCCGTGGTTCAACACCGGCGACCTCGGGGTGCACACCCGGGACGGTCGGGTCTTCGTGCTGGACCGGGAGGTGGACATGGTTCCCGGGCTGAGCTGCGTCGAGATCGAGGACGTGCTGCACGAGCGCCTGCCGGACGTCGAGGAGGCCGTGCTGCTCTCGGTGGCGGACGGCTGCCCGCAGCCGGTGCTGGTCACCGCCACCGGCGACCTCGACCCGCAGCGCTGGCGGGACGCGGTACGTGATCTGCCGCCGCTGGCCGAGCCGTTGCTCGTTCCCTGGGACGCGGTGCCGCGCACGGCCACCGGGAAGGTGCGGCGACACGAGCTGCGCGAACAAGTGCTGGCGGGGAGCTCGCCGATCGGAACGGGCCGGTGGACGTGAACCGGCCGAACTGAGCAGGCCGACGGGCCGGTGGACGGCCTGGTGAGGTGGCGGGCCGGGGAGCGCGACGGGGTTGCGGGCGGATGGCGGAACGGATGGAGGAGTTGGGCGTGGACGAGCTCGATGTTGCGGTGGTCGGTGCGGGGATCGCGGGGTTGTCCGCGGCGCACCGGCTGGCGGCCGCCGGGCGTGAGGTGCGGGTCTTCGAGGGTGCCGACCGGGTCGGCGGGCGGATGGCGTCCACCCGGGTGGACGGCTGGCTGCTCGACGAAGGCGCGGAGACCATCGCGGGCGCCGGGTACGAGGCGACCTGGGAGTTGATTCGCGCGGTCGGCATCCAGGAGTCGGAAGTGCCGGTGATCGAGCCGGGCTTCGCGCTCTGGCGGGGTGGCCGCGCGCACGCCCATCTGGGCCACCCGAAGGGCCTGCTGACCGGTGCCGGACTGTCCTGGCGGGGCCGGGCGGCGTGGCTGCGGTTCGCCGTGGAACTGGCCACGTCCTGGCGCGGCTTCGACCCGGACCGTCCGGAGACCGCGCCCAGCCGGGACCTGACGCTCAGCCAGTTCTGCGCCGGTTCGATCGGGCGGGAGGAACTGCTGGCGGCGATGCTGCAACCGCTTTCCAGTCACTGTTTCGGCTGGCGGCCGGAGAGCTCCGCGATCGCGCCGATGGTGGCCACACTGATGTCGGTCGGCGGGGCCGGCGCCCGCTGGATGACCTACCGGGACGGCATGGACACCCTGGCCCGCCGCCTGGCGGAGCGCCTCCGGGTGGAGCTGGGCTCGCGCGTGGTGGCGGTCCGGGAGCTGCCCGGTGGGGCCGGTGCACGGCTGGAGTTCGCCGACGGTGCGCAGGTGGTGGCCCGGCAGGTGGTGTTGGCGATGCCCGCGCCGCTGGCGCTGGAGCTGCACGGCGACGCCGCGGCAGACGCGCGGCCGTACCTGGCGGCCAGCACCTACACGCCGATGCTCAAGGTCGCGTGCCTGCTGGACCGCCCGCTGCCGAGTCCGACCCGCTCCCCCAGCTACGCGCTGTCGGTGCCGGAGAGCGAGAGCCGGCTGTGCACGGGCCTGATCCTCGACCACCTGAAGGCCGAGGGACGTGCCCCCGAGGGGCGGGGCCTGGCGAGCGTCTTCGCGTCGCCGTGGATCTCCCCCGAGCTGCTGGACCAGCCCGACGAGCAGGTGGTGGAGACGGTCTGCGCGGAGGCCGAACGCTTCCTGCCGGGCCTGCGGGATGCCACCGTCCGCACACTGGTGCACCGGTTCCGGCTCGGTCTGCCGCAGGGTTCGCCGGCGGCGGTGCGGGAGCGGGCCGCGTTCCTGACCCGGCCGGCCCGGGCCGTGGAGTACGCCGGTGACTGGGTGATGCTCCGGCCGAGCAGCGAAGGCGCCGTCCGTTCGGGCAAGTTGGCGGCCGAGCGGGTGCTCGCGTTCGCGGCGGAGCGGCCGGGTGCGGGGTCGGTGGCGACGGCCGGGCCGGCGGGGCCGGTCTCGGTGCCCGGGCCTCGCACTCCGGAGTCGGATGCGGCCGCCTCGAAGGAGGCTGCAGTGACTGGTGCCGCGGCGTCGGAGGCTGCGGGGCCGGAAGATCTCCCGGCGGGCGACCGTGGCGGCGAGACGGCTGGGGCGGTCTGATGGCCGGGGCGGTGCGGGAGTCGGCGTCCGGGGGCGGTGGGCGCTCGTACCTGTTCGACAACGCCAGTGCGCATGCGCGTGGACAACACCGCTGCCTGGCCGGTTGGTTGGACCGCATCAGTATCGGTGAGCTGAGCCGGGTCGGGGTGCAGCCCGGGATGAGCTGTCTGGACGTGGGGGCTGGAGCCGGCAGCATTGCGGTCTGGCTGGCGGATCAAGTCGGGCCCGGTGGTTCGGTGTTGGCCACGGACCTGGTTCCGCTCCCGATGGCCGACCGGCCCGCGTTGACGGTGCTTCGCCACGACGTGGTGCGGGACGCCCTGCCGGAGGCCGCGTTCGACCTGGTGCACGTCCGGCTGGTGCTGTCCCATCTGCCGGAGCGGGAGGCCGTGTTGGCGCGCCTGTTCGCGGCCCTGCGGCCGGGCGGCGTGCTGCACCTGCTGGAGTTCGACGCCGAGTACGCGCCGGTCCTGACCGTCCCGGACGAGCGGGCCGGTGACCTCTACCGGCGTTACCAGCAGGCCAAGTTGCGAGCCTTCCGGACGCGCGGGTCGGAACAGGGGTGGGGCCGGAAGTGCGCCGCGGCGATGGTGCGCGCCGGTTTCGTCGGCGTGGAGGCGTCGCCGCACCTGGACACGCTCGGGCCGGGCACGCCGCAGTTGGAGATGCAGGTGCACAACACCTGGCACCTGCGTGAAGCCCTGCTGCGCGAGGGCCTGAAGGACGACGAACTCGCTGAGCTGCGCGCCCTGTTCACCGATCCGAGGTTCCGGGCCTGCTCGAACGTGGTGTACGCGGTGCACGGCCGCAGGCCGTGACGGTGGGGAGGGTACTGGTTCCGGCCGCCCGGTTCGGGTGGGCGGCCGGGCCGGTCGAGTGTGATGCGGCAGGCCTCTCGGTGAGGCGGGGCGGGGTGGTGCGGCTGGCCCGCGACGGTTCTGGGAGGTTCGAGTGACAAGCCATCAACTGCTGTGTGCGTCCGAGGTGGTGGAGGACCGGGATACCCGGCCGCGGGTCGCTTCCCGGGTGGCGGCCGACCTGCTGCAGGCTGCCGGGGCGGAGGTGACGGAGCCGGCGGACGGCGCGCTGGAGATCGACCGGACGGTGTCCTGCCGACTGTCGTGGGCGGGACCGGTCGCGCTCCCGTTGCGGAGCGAGGCGGACGTCCAGGCGGCCTGCGGGGTGATGCACGTCCACGGGCGCCGCTACGGCCGTCCGCGACTGCTGAACGCGGACTTCGCGTCGGTGGCGGCCGGGGTGCTGGCCGCCGGCGGCGCTCTCGCGGCGCTGCGGGCCCGGGAGTTGGGCGCACCGTACCGCGAGGCGGAGGTCTCGGTGGCGCAGGCCGCGCTGCTCGGGCTGTCGCAGTACCTGGCGGCAGCCACGGCGGAGGAGCCCAGCGCGGAGCCGGTCGGGGCCGGCGGTCCGCCGTTCCGCTCGTCGGACGGGGTCTGGTTCGAGCTGGAGACCCTGACACCGGACGGCTGGCTGCGGTTCTGGACCGAACTCGGCGTCGACCGGAGGCTGGTGGGCCGTTCGTGGCTCCCGTTCCAGGCCCGGTACGGAACGGCGACGTGCCCGCTGCCGGACGAACTCTTCGCCGCGGCCGACCGGTTGACGTTCCGGGACGTGGCGGCGACGGCCGAGCGGTGCAGCGTCACGGTGACGCCGACGGAGACGCGGCCGCCGGTGATCGGCGGGGTGCCGTGGCGGCGGCGGGAGGACGCAGCCGCGACCTCACTGCGCGAGGTCGCGCCGGGCGGGCGGGGCCCGTTGGACGGCGTCACGGTGGTCGAGGTGGCGCGCCGCGTACAAGGCCCCATGGCCGGGCGGGTGTTGAACCTGCTGGGCGCACGAGTGGTGCGGGTCGAACCGCCCGGTGGGGACCCGTTGCGGGGCGTGCCGCCGATGACGACGCTCGACGGTGAACCGGTGTCGGCGCGGTTCGCTGCGCTCAACCGCGGCAAGGAGGTGCTGGAGGCGGACCTTCGTTCGGCGGAAGGGCGGTCTGCGGTACGGGAGTTACTGCGTGGCGCCGATGTCCTGCTGCACAGTCTCGCGCCGTCGAAGGTGGCCGACCTGGGCCTGGACGCGGAGTCGCTGGACACGGTCCGGCCCGGCCTGGTGTACGCGCAGGCGTCCGGGGGCGCGCCCGGGGTGGCCACCGACTACCCCGTGCAGGCGCACTCCGGTCTCGCCGCGCTGCTGACTCCACCCGGCCTGCCGCCGCAGGCGACGCTGCTGACGGTGTGCGACGTCCTGGGCGGCCTGGTCTGCGCGACGGCGACTGTCGCCGGCCTGACGGCGCGGTCCCGGACCGGGCGGGCGCAGCGGGTGGAGTCGTCGCTGCTGTCGGCGGCGAGGCTGCTGTGCGGGGCCGTCGGCACGCCCGACCGTCGCCCCGGGGACGGGGTCGAGGTCTGCACGGATCTGTCGGCGCTGGCCCGCGACCCGCGATTCGCCGCGGCGCTGGACGGCTCGGGGTGCGCCGTCGTCCGCCCACCCTGGGAGTTCCGCCCATGAGCGGGTGGCGGTGGCGCGAGCGACGCCCCCGACCGCTGTGCGAACGCTCGGGCCGAAGGACGTCCCGCCCCAAAGGCTCCGCCGGCCGGGCCCGCAGGCGCTGCACGTACGGACGTTGGTGCCGCTGCTGCCCGCCCGGGGAGGGCGTGGCGGACGGTCCCGGGCGCGGCGGGAGGTGGTCGACGGGGCCCGGTCGGTGGGGAGGCGAGGCGCTGCGGTTCGGCGGTTCGGGCGGACGACGGGGCTGTGCGGCGGGTCGGTGTCGGCGGGCGGGTGGGGTGCCCGCGCCGAGAGTGGGAGTGGATCGGCATGGCGCCGCTCGCCCCGGGGCGGCGGACAGGTGGGCGACTGCCGGCTCGACGTGCCGCGGGCTCGGGCGGCGCGCTGTTCTGCCAACGGCCTCTTCCCGGGCGGACGGTGGGGCTGAGGCCGGGGCTGGGGCTCGGCATCGGAGGGTGTGCCGTGCGCTGAGGCCTGAGGCGATGGGCGGTGGGCGCGGCGCCGCGAGCGGATTGGTGACGGCAAGGCCTCGGCGGCGTTGCAAAGTTGATGGGGCCCGCTCGGTCCGGCACGACCGTGGAGGCAGACCCGGTGGTCGGTGCGGAATCCGGGGACGTGCACCTGCCATTTCGTCACCGGGCGTGTGTCGGGCCACCTTGAGGCGGGGGTGCCTCTGGCGGCGCTGCATGTCGCCTGCCGGCCGGAGGGCGTGCGGTGCGCTGACACCGGAGGCGGTGGGCGGTGGGCGCAGTACGGCCACGGTGGCAAGACCTCGATGGGGTTACGGAGTTGATGAGGCTCGCCCGGTCCGGCACAACCGTGAAAACGGACCTGGTCGCCGGTGCGGGACCCACGGTCCGTCACCGATCCCCCGTCGAAGCGGCAGGAAGCGGGAGCCGCGCTGCACGCTGCCTGCCGACCGGAGGGCATTCGATGCACTGACACCGAAGACGACGGGCGACGGACGCAGCGCCGCGGGGACGGCAACACCTCGACGGCATCGTGGAGTTGATGGGACTCGCTCAGTCCGGCACGACCCTGAAGGCGGACCTGGTCGCCGGTGCGGGACCCACGGTTCGCCACCAGTCCACCGCCGAGTCGGCGGGAGGCGGGAGCCGCGCTGCACGCTGCCTGCCGACCGGAGGACATGCGATGCACTGACACCAAAGACGACGGACACCGGGCACAGTGCGGCGGGGACGGCAAAACGTGGCCGGGGTTGCGAGGTTGGTGGAGGCCGGCAGAAAGGGCGCAGCCGCGGTAGCGGACCTGGTCGGCACTACGCGACGCAGAGACGCACACCTGCCGACTCGTCACCGGCTCCACGTCGGACCGCCCGGAGGTGGGAGCGGTGCTGCGTGCCGCCTACCGATCGGGGAGTGTGCGGTGCGCTGACGCTGGAAACGACGGGCGGGCGCAGTGCCGCGAGTGGATTGGTGGTGACAGGACCTGGCCGGGGTTGCGGAGTTGATCGCGTCCGGCAGGGCGGACCTGGTCGTCGGTGCGGGACGCGGAGGCGTACACCTGTCGGTTCGCCACCGGTCCCACGTCGGGCCGCCAGGTACCGGGAGCGCTGCTCACAGCCTTCCGGCGCGAAGGGGCGGCACGTCGGCTCTGTACCTGCCTCGACGAGTGGGCCCGGTGGAGTGGGGCCGCATCCGCGCGTTCGGGATGGTTCGCCTCCGGGAGCTCCGGTGGGTCCGCCGCGAAGCAAGTGCGGACGACTCGGTGGCTCGGCGACAGCCGGCTCCTGGAGGGGAGATGGTGCTGAGCAACGACAGCTGTGCCGCGCTCTGGCACTCAGGGCGAGGGGCGTCCGGCACGGTGCCGTGAGCTCGTTGGCACCGCGTGGACAATCCCACGGCGTCTCTTGCGCCTCGGCGATCGAGGTCGGCCGTGCAGGCGCAGCG
>NZ_BMRI01000040.1:4040-54412 GCF_014648555.1 Kitasatospora griseola | reverse complement strand
GGTCGGCGGTGCGGGCCTCGGAGGTGCGCTTCTGATGCCCCACCGCTCTTCTCGCCGGGGCCAGTTGGGAGCAACTCCGGGCGCGTGCACAGGTGTCGCACAGTACCTGCCGGGACGACGGACGCACCCGGGCGACGCTGCGCCGCCGCATCACTCCCCACGTACAGGGGCTCCCGACGCAGCAACCGAGGCCCCGGCACTTCGACGGCCGTGGCCGCCCAGCCAGGTCGAACAGGCCAGCGCCACAGAACCCGAACGCCACATACGCCCGACAGCCGACCGCACACCGGCTCACCACGGCACCGCACACTGCCCACCAGCGTGAAGGCAGCGACGGAACGGCCTCAGCGAAGCTGCGGCACCAAACCAGCCCCGGCAAGTGACAGTCGCGGACGTCGTGGAACGGATCGACGATCGCGCATGCACGCGGGTCGACCAGGAGCACCGAGCGACCAGCCGCGCGACAGCTGCGGCCCCCGGGCCTGGACGGCCTTCGACTCCTGCCCAGGCGGAACCGGCCGACGCACCAAATCTCGGACATCATGGCCGCCCGATGGCCGGCCAGGCGTCGGCAGCGAACCGTCCGAATGGTCACCAGCTGCCCACCCCGGACCTCGTGGAGCAGGTCGGCGATCGCCCATGCACCCCGACCGGCCGCACAGCACCTGCGGACCCTGGGCCTCGGCGGTCATGGCCACGCGACGCACTCCTGATACCCGATCACGCGTCTGCCGTGTGCAGCGCGAACGATCACCATGGCGCTGCGCGCCGCCCACCAGCGCTGCGCCGGCATCGGAACAGCCCCCGTCCACCCCCGGTGACAGCTCTGATCGACGATCGCACAGCCACCCCGGCGGGCCAGGCGCACCGGACCACCGGTCGGGCACCAGAACCCGGACACCGTGTACGCCCGGCAGCCGAGCAGGCACCGAACAGTCCGGATGCCCGTCGCGAACCGGCATGAGGACAACGACGAGCATCCCCCAACGAAACTGTCTCCGACCTCGCAGCGGGGCAGGGCGATCGCACGTGCGCCCGGGCCTGCCGAGGGCCCCGCGCAGCACCGGCAGGCGGCGGGATGTCACATCAGCATGCGGCTGCGACGCGGGCGGAAGTGCGTCCGGTGGCCGACTCCGACGACGGTGGGTGTGCTGCCGTGCCCAGGCACCTCGAATGGCGGGCGCAGGGCAGGGGCGCGAAGGCAAAGCCTTCTACGCCCCGACAGTCCGGGCCCGGCGCGCAGGTGGAGCGGGCTGGGGGCTCCGCGTAGGTGCATCCGACAGCCCGCCGGGCACCACGTCTCACGCATCGGTCACAGAGCACAGCAGCTCTTCACCAGCCTGCGCCCGCACGTCAATCGATGGCTGCACGCGCCATACGCTGCCGGCGGCATCGGGCGCGCCCGGCCCGATGGGCGAACTCCCCCGGGTGCGCGGGCTTCGGCGAGGACCTCGGAGCCGCGTGTCGGCGGTGGGCAGGCGCGGCTGCCGCGGCCGGCACCGCGTGGCCACGACGCGGGGGCGCCCACCTCGCGGCCAGTGCCGACGCCCCGCCCTGCGCGGAATATCTGCGCCGCACAGGACCTGCGGGCTACGCGGCACCCCGCCGGCGCAGCCTCCACGGACAGGCATGGCCCGGACTGCGTAGGCCCGGGCAACAGGCCGGCTCCGGACACGGCGGTGTTTCGAGGCCGGTTGCCCGCGTCCCCCCGTCCGGGCATTGCACAGCAGTTGCGGGACGGGCCTGCCCCGGCAGTGAGGGGCGCCCCTGTGCCGGTCGCGGAGGTCGTCGGGCCTCACCCCGGGGGCGGGTTTTCAGTGGATGGATCGATCAGTGAACGGGAGTGGTAGTGGTGGTTGTGGACGGTACGTGGGTCTCGGTGGCCGGAGTGGAGTTTCCGGACCAGGTGGGGCGGGGGTTGCGGGAGGAGTGGGTGGCTCGGGGGTGGTGTCCGGGGCGGGGGTTGTACGAGTTGTTCGTGGAGCGGGTGGGGGTTGATGGGGGGCGGGTGGCTGTGGTGGACGACGGGGGTGAGGTGACGTTCGGGGAACTTGCCCGGCGGGTGCGGGGGTTGGCGGCAGGGTTGGCGGCGCGGGGGGTGGGGCCGGGGTCGGTGGTGGCGACGAAGGTGCCGGCGGACTGGCGGGCGGTGGCGGTGGATCTGGCGGTGGCGGCGTTGGGGGCGGTGGTGCTGCCGTGTGTGCCGGGGCACGGGCGGCGGGATCTGCTGGCGCTGTTGGGGACGTCGCGGGCGGATGCGGTGGTGACGGTGCCGGAGTGGAAGGCGTTGGTGGACGGGTTGCGGCCCGAACTGCCGTGGCTGCACGAGGTGGTGGTGCTGGGGCCGGAGCCGTGGCCGGAGCTGGCGGGGTGGGAGCCGGTGGCGGTGGATGCGGAGGCGCCGGCGCGGATTCTGGTGTCCTCGGGGTCGGAGTCCGCGCCGAAGCTGATCGCGTACTCGCACAATGCGCTGGCGGGGGGCCGGGGGCGGTACGTGGAGCGGGCGTTGGGGACTGCGGACGGGACGCCGCCGCGGGTGTTGCTGTTGGTGCATCCGGCGACGGCGTACGGCTCGTTGGCGGTGGTGTCGTTGCTGCGGTGCGGGGCGACGGTGGTGTTGCGGGAGCGGTTCGATCCGGCGGACGCGCTGGCGGCGGTGGGGCGTTGGCGGCCGACGCACCTGGCGGCGGTGCCGACGATGCTGCGTCGTCTGGCGGATCGATCGCCATCTCCGGGTGAGGACTTGTCGTCCTTGCAGGCGGTGGTGTCGAGCTCCGCGATGCTGTCGTCGGCGGTGCTGGGTGCGACGTTGCGGCGGTTCGGGCGTCCGGTGGTGAACGTGTACGGGGCCAGTGACGGGGTGAACTGTCATACCCGGTGGACGAGTTCGGACGCCGATGTACTGCGGGTGGGGCGGCCGGATCCGGCGGTGGCGGAGTTCCGGGTGTGCGGGCCGGACGGGCGTCCGGTGCCGGCGGGGGTGGCGGGCGAGTTGCAGGCGCGGGGGCCGATGAGTCCGCTGTGCCACGTCGGGGAACCGGAGTTGGACGCCCGGCTGCGGGTGGACGGCGGGTGGGTGCGGTCCGGCGATCGGGGGGTGCTGGAGGCGGACGGGTCGCTGCGGGTGGTGGCGCGGATCAAGCAGATGGTGAACCGGGGCGGGGTGTCGATCGGCCTGTCGGAGGTGGAGCGCCTGCTGGAGGGGCACCCGGGGCTGGTGGAGGCGGTGTGCGTGCCGGTGCCGGATCCGGATCTCGGGGAGCGGATGTGCGTGTGCGCGGTGCCGAGGGAGCCTGCGGGCGGGCTGGCGCTGGTTGAACTCACGGACTATCTGGGCCAGTTGTGCGGTCTGGAGAAGTACAAGTGGCCGGAGCGGCTGGTGCTGCTGGACCGGTTGCCGCTGGGCGCGTCCGGGAAGCCGGACCGGTTGGCGCTCACCGAGCTGGCGACGTCCTCGACTCGCGAGCAGGAGACGGCGGTTGTGGTGAGTTGATGCCAGGACGGCCGGGGTCCACCACAGCGGCGAGGTGGTGGACCCCGGCGGTTCAGCTCACCGGCGCCGGTGCGCCGGCGAAGGAGAGCACGGCAGCCGTGATCCGCTCGACCTGGGCGTCCGTCAGGTGGGGGTAGATCGGGAGGGACAGGCACTGGCTGGCGGCTCGTTCGGCGTTCGGCCAGCGGCCGTCGGCGGGGGCGGCGGAGGCGAAGGCGGGCTGGTGGGGCAGCGCGCGGGGGTAGTAGACGTGGCTGTCGACGCCTTGCGCGGCGAGGTGCTTCCGGAGCTGGTCGCGGGGCTCGGCGAGCAGTGAATAGACGTAGTAGCAGCGGCCGTTGGTGCCGGGTGGCGGCGGCGTGATGCCGGCCGCGGCGAGCGGTGCGAACTGTTCGGTGTAGTGGGCGGCGATCTCGGCCCGACGGGCCAGCCGACGGGCGAGGCCGGGGTGGCGGCGCAGCTGGAACGCGGCGAGGACTTCGTCGAACCGGCTGTTCAGGCCGATCAGATGGTGCCGGAAGCGGTGCACCCCGTCCTGCCCGTGGTTGCGCAGCATCCGTACGGTGCGGGCGAGTTCGGGGTCGTCGGTGACCACGACGCCGCCCTCGCCGGGGCCGCCGAAGGACTTCACCTGGACGAACGAGAACAGGCCGGCGTCGCCCCAGGTGCCGGCGGGCCGGCCGTCCAGGACGGCGCCCTGGGCGACGGCGGAGTCCTCGATCAGACGGAGGCCGTGGCGGTCGGCGAGGGCGCGCAGGCGCGGCATGTCGGCCATCACCGAGAACATGTGGGCGGGCATCAACGCCTTGGTGCGGGCGGTGATCAGGGCCTCGGCGGCGTCCGGGTCGATGACCAGGGTGTGCGGGTCGATGTCGGCGAACACGGGGGTGGCGCCGACGCCGAGGACGGTGTTGGCGAGCGGGGCGCAGCCGAACGCGGGGACGATCACCTCGTCGCCGGCGGTGATGCCCATGGCGCGCAGGATCAGGGTGAGCGCGGTGGTGCCGCTGCCGCAGGCGACGACGTCGGCGACTCCGAGGTCGGTGCGCAGCAACTCCTCGAAGCGGGCTGTGCGTTCGCCGAGGATGAAGCGCTGGGCGGGGTCGGTGGCGACCTCGTGGACGACGTCCAGCAGCAGGTCGCGGTCGTCCTCGAAGAGGTCGGGCGGGAAGAACGGGATCGGTGGGGGCGCGGTGGTGGTCATCGGTGCTTTCCGTGCTGGAAGCCGCGGACCAGGTCGCTGACCAGGTCCAGGTCGTGGTCGGCGAGGTCGGGGTAGAGCGGGAGCGCGAGGGCGCGCGAGCAGGCGGCCTCGGCGTTGGGGAACTCACCCGGCCGGTGGCCGAGTTCGGCGAAGCAGGGCTGCAGGTGCAGCGGCGTCGGGTAGTAGGTCTCGGTCTGGACGCCGTGCCGGGCGAGGTGGGCGGCGAGTTCGTCGCGGTGGTCGGACTCGATCAGGTAGACGTACCAGACGAGGTTGGTGGCGGCGGTGCGCGGGACGACGGTGGGCAGGGTCAGGCCGGGGGTGTCGGCCAGGCGCTCGGTGTAGCGGGCGGCGAGCTCGGCCCGGCGGGCGATGCACTGGTCGGCGCGGTCGAGCTTGGCGAGCAGGACGGCGGCCTGGATGTCGTCCATCTTGCTGTTGGTGCCGAGGAGTTCGGTGGGTCGGTTGATGGCGGGGAAGTCGTCGACGGTGGCGCCGGTGCGGCCGTGGTGGCGCATCGCGGCGACGGCGTCGGCGAGGTCGGGGTCGTCGGTGAGGACGGCCCCGGCGTCGCCGATCGCCCCCAGGGTCTTGGTGGGGAAGAACGACAGAACGCCGCCGGCGCCGTGCAGTCCGGCGTGGACGCCGTCCCAGCGCATGCCGAACGCCTCGGCGCTGTCCTCGACCACGGTCAGCCGGTGGCGGGCGGCGAAGTCCAGCAGGGCGTTCAGGTCGGCGAGTTGGTGGAACAGGTGGACCGGCATGACCATGCGGGTGCGCTCGGTGCGGACGGCTTCCGCACTGGCCGGGTCGAGGCTGTAGCTGTGCGAGTCGATGTCGGCGAAGACCGGGCGGCCGCCGGCCAGCACCACGGCGGTGGCGGACGCGGCGAAGGTGTACGTCGGGACGATCACTTCGTCGCCGGGCTGCAGGCCGGCCGCGCGCAGCAGCAGGACCAGCGCGTCGGTGCCGCTGTTGACGCCGACGACGTGTCGGGCGCCGGTCCAGGCGGCGAGCGCGGCCTCGAGTTCGGCGACCTTGGGGCCGTGCGAGTACTTGCCGCGGTCCATCAGTTCGTCGAGGTGGCGCCGGGTGGTGGGCCAGAGGGATTCGAAGGTCTCGGTCTGGTCGAAGAAGGAGACGCCGGAGGAGGCACCCATGGAACTCTCATCGGATTGTGGGAGGTGACGGACGGGTGGGCCGACCGCGGTCGGAAAACGCTTTCCGATCAGCACTGCAGAGGGAGATTGAAAGCGCTTTCCGGTTGCCCCGTCCGATTCGCGACCGGCGTGCGGGCGCAGGTGAATCTCCGGCGCAGCGGTTCGATACACCCCGCTGAATCTATGCCGCTGCCACCGCCGTCCACTGCGCCGAATCGTTCGCTTCACTCGTTCGAATGGCTTGATACGTAAGCGAGTTGACGTTCTGACAGGTCTCGTCGGAAGTGCTGGTTGAATACCCGGCGACGCGATCCCCGCGAATCGGACGGAAGGACGGCTCGCCATGTCGAACGGACTCGAGACCTTACTGGTCGGAATGGGGCGGGCGGGCAGCGGACTCCATCTGCCGGTGCTGCGTCGGTTGCGCACCGCCGCCGATTCCGGACACCTGTTCGCACCCGCCCCGATGCTCGCGGTCGACCCGCGTCGCCGCCCCGGGGCGGCGGCCGATCTGCGGCCCGTCAGCCTCGCGGAGGCACCCCTGCTGGCCGACCCCGCCGAGACCGTCGTCCACCTGTGCACCCCGCCGACCGAACGGGTCGCCGCGCTGGACACCCTGGGCCGGCTCGGTTACCGGCGCATCCTGCTGGAGAAGCCGTTCGCCGCCGACGCGGCCGGGCTGGACGAGCTGCTCGCGCTGCGCGAGCGCCATGGGCTGGACCTGGTGGTGGTCGCCCAGTGGCTCGGCAGCCGGCTGACCGACCGGCTGCGCGCCGCACTGGCGAGCGGCGCGTACGGCCCGCTGCGCACCATCCACGTGGTGCAGCGCAAGCCGCGGTTCTCCCGTTCGCTGGCCGGCGACGGCCACCCCACCGCGTTCGACATCGAGCTGCCGCACTCCCTCGGTCTCTGCCTCTCGCTGGCCGGGCCCGGCCGGGTCACCGGCGCGGGCGGCACCGACATGGTGGTCGGCGGGCAGGTGCTGCCCCGGTTGGGCACCGCCTGGCTCAACCTCCAGCACGAGAGCGGCGCGTGGACCCGGATCCGCTCCGACCTCACCTCCCCCGTCCGCGAGCGCCGGGTCACCCTGGAACTCGCCCACGGCACCCTGATCGGCCACTTCCCCGGCAGCGAGGCCGACGCCTACGCCCGGCTGACCGTCATCGACCACCAGGGCGAGAGCACCGAGCTGCTCCACGACGATTCGCTGAGCACCTTCCTGCACCGCGTCTACGCCTACTTCGCAGCGGGCGGCGCGGCGGCCGGCGCCCACCACCCGCACCCCGACCTGGCGGTCAACTCCCAGGTGGTGCGGCTGCTCGACCAGGCCAAGACGATCGCCGCGCAGGCCCGCGACGCACAGGTCGACGATGCACCGGCCCGCGAGCCACAGGTCGGCGGCACCCAGGCTCGGGATGCCCAGGCTCGGGATGCCCAGCGCCGCCCGGCGGCCGCCCGATGACCGGCCCGGCCGCACAGACCGTCGACACCGCTCCGCCCGGGGCGCCGCTCGGCCGTCGTCGGCTCCGCCCGTCGGGGGACGCACTCGCCGCGATCAGCTTCGGCGGCATCGGCGACGAGGCCGCCCCCGACCTGCCCGGGCAGCTCGACGCACTGAACGAACTCGGCTGGCACGACATCGAGTTGCGGACCGTGGACGGCAAGTGGATCGCCGAGCTGCCGCTCGACCGGGTCCGCCGGATCGCCGAGACGCTCGCCGCCCGCGGCACCCGGGTGACCGGCCTGGCCTCCCGGATCGGCAACTGGGCGAGCCGGATCACCGACGATCTCGACCGCGACCTGACCGAGATCTCCGCTCTCGCCGTCCGCGCCGCGCTGCTGGGCACCGACCGGATCCGGGTCATGTCCTACCCCAACGCGGGCCTGTCGGAGGCGGATTGGCGCCGCCGTGCGCTGGAACGGCTGACCCGCCTGGCCGAACTGGCCGGCCGCAGCGGCCTGACCCTGCTGCACGAGAACTGCAGCGGCTGGGCCGGCGCCTCCGCCGAACGCCAACTCGACCTGGTCGCCTCGGTGGACAGCCCGGCACTGCGCCTGCTGTTCGACGCGGGCAACGGCGTCCCGCACGGCTACGACGGGTACCTGATGCTCCGCGAGGTGGTCGACCACGTCGCCCACGTGCACATCAAGGACGCGGTGGGCGGCGGCAACCGCACCGAGTACGTGCTGCCGGGCGACGGGGTGGCGCGGCTCGCGGAGAGCCTGCGCTTCCTGGTGGACCGGGGCTGGAGCGGCAGCTGGTCACTGGAGCCCCACCTCGCCACCCGCCCGCACCAGGGCCTGGCGGCGGACGGCACCGCCGTGAGCGGATTCGTCGCCGCCGGACGGGCGTTGAACACACTGGTGGCGGAGAAGATCCTGCCGTTCGCGGCCGGCTGGCGCGCGGTGCCGGGCGGCCTGGAACGCAGCGGCGGTGTCGCGTGAGCAGGGAGACCGCGCCCACCGCTGTCGGCGTCGCCCGCACTCCGGCCGCCATGGGGGCCCGACTCCGTTCCGAGGAGCGGGAGTTGCTGCTCGACCTGCTGGCCCTGCCGACCGCCGGCCCGTTGGAGACCGGCCCCGGCGCACCGCCCCCGCGGCTCCCCGAGGCGCTCACGGTGTACGCCCGGGCGGCGGAGGCGGCCGGCCTGGCCGAAGTGCATCGCGGCGCACCCCGCACGGCGGAGCTCGACCGGCCGGACGTACCGCTCACCGTGCGCCAACGGGCCGACGACGCAGCGTTCTTGGCGTGTCAGCCGAGTCTGGTGCTGCGGCTCGGCGCGGAGCTGCCCCGGTCGGCGACGGTGATGTTCAACGTGCACCTGGACACGGTGGCGGGCCTGGAGCCGGTCGGCTTCGACGGGCGGCGGTTCACCGGGCGGGGCGCGATCGACGCCAAGGGCCCGGCGGTGGCGTTGCTGGCGGGGATTCGGGCGGCGGTCGCGGCGGAGCCCCGGGTGGGCACTGCGGTCGGAGTGCTGGTGCAGGCCGTCTCGGGCGAAGAGGGCGGCGCGATGGGCGTGTTCGGCACCCGTCCGCTGGTGGAAGCCGGGTACGTGGGCGCGCTGAACGTGTTCTGCGAGCCGACGGGGCTGCGGTACCTGCCCCGGGCCACCGCGGCGGCCACCGCCCGGCTCCGGGTCCGCGGCGAGGACGCGATCGACGACTGTCCGGGCGAGGGCCACAACGCGACGGTGCTGCTCGGCTTCCTCGCCCAGTACCTGGCCCGGGAGTTGGGCACCGTCCCGGCCCCGCGCGACCCGGTGTGCGTGGCGGGCCTGAGCACCGGTCCGCTGCACAACCGGGTGTACGGAACCGGCGAGCTGCTGCTCAACCTCCCTTATCGGGACGCCCGTTCGGGCCGTCGCGCGGAGCAGACCGTGCAGGCGGCGGTCGATGCCGCACTGGCCGCGTTCCGGCGGGAGTTCGCCGGGGTGCCGGAGTTCGTCCGGACGGCCGCCGACTGTGCGCGGATCACCCGGCTGGACTGGCTCAAGCGCGGCCTGCCCGTCCTGGACAACCGGCATCCCGCCTTCGAGGAGCTGCTGTCCCGACAGGCCGGCATCCACCGGTTCCCGGACCACGAGCCGGCGTTCACCTGCGACGCGATCTGGACGGCGGGCCTGCCGGACGCGTTCACCGTGGTGCTCGGCCCGGGCGACCTCGGCGCCAACCGGGCGCACGCGGAAGGCGAGTTCGCCGAGCTCGCCCAACTCGACGGTTTCGCCTCGGCGGTGGCCCGCCTGCTGGTGGCCTTCGCCCGTCACCGGCCACGCCACTGACCGTGCCGGTCCCTCCGGCAGGCCGGTAGCAGCACGACCGAAACAGCACCACTTGGCCACCCATCGTTCCCACCTCCAGGAGACCGCCGCCCATGAGCACCGTGGCGTCCGCGCCCAGTTCCGCCGCCCGCACCGTTCGCGTCCCGTACGCCGAGCTGCTCCGCTTCACCACCGATGTCTTCGTCGCGCACAGGCTGCCGCCGGATCGGGCGCGGTCGGCGGCGGAGGCATTGTGCTACGGGGACGCGGCGGGGATGGACTCGCACGGGCTGGTGAATCTGTCCCGGCTCTATCTGCCGCTGTTGGCTCAGGGGCGGGCCGATCCGGCGGCCGAGCCGGTGGTGGTGGCCGATCGGGGGGCGGCGGTGCTGGTGGACGCGGGGAACGCGCTCGGGCTGTGGCAGGCGGGCGCGGCCATGGAGTTGGCGGCGGACCGGGCGGAGCGGTTCGGCATCGGGCTGGTGTCGGTGCGGCGGGCGACGCACTTCGGGTGTGCCGGGCACCATGCGGCGCGGGTGACGGGACGCGGCATGGTCGGCCTGCTGGCGTCGAACTGCGGGCGGCAGCGGATCGCCCGTCCGCCGGGTGGCGCGGTCGCGCTGCTGGGCACCAATCCGTGGAGCGTGGCCGCGCCGGCGGGTGAACTGCCGCCGTACATCCTGGACATGAGTACGACCGCCGTCCCGACGGGGCGGGTGCGGGCGGCCGCGCGGGCGGGGCGGACGATTCCGGCGGGGTGGCTGGCCGACGAGGACGGTCGGCCGGTGACGGACCCGGCCGCGTTCGACCGGGGCGAGGCGCATCTGTTGTGGCTGGGGTCGGGTTCGGGCGCCGAGTTCAAGGGGTTCGGGCTGGGGCTGATGGTGGAGGTGCTGGCGGCGATGCTGCCCGGCGCGGGGCTCGGTCCGGAGCCGGCGGCGCTCGACGGCGACGGCGGTCCGACCGGCCGGGACGACGACATCGGCCTGTTCGCCCTGGCGATCGCCCCGGCGACGCTCCGCGATCCGGCCCAAGTGGCTGCGGACGCGCGGACGTTGTTCGCCACGGTGCTGGACTGTCCGCCCGCCGGCGACCAGTCCGGGCCGGTCGTCTACCCGGGCTGGCACGAGGCCCGGAGGACGGCCGAGGCGCGCCGTGACGGCGTACCGCTGGCGGCCCCGCTGCTGGATGAACTGGCGGCAGTGGCCGAGCAGTTCGGTGTCCGACCGGTGGCCGTGGAGGTGGCGCGGTGAGCGGCCTGCGGGTGGGGGTGATCGGTCTCGGGGTGATCTCGCGGTTCTACCTGGCCGCACTGGAGCAGGTCCCGGGGGTGCGGTTGGCGGCGGTCTGCGACCGGGACGCGGATCTCCTGCGCGAATTCCCCGACGGCGTCGGGCGTTTCACGGACCACCGGGCGCTGCTGGCGGCGGGCGGGCTGGACGCCGTGGTGGTGACCGTCCCCAACGACCAGCACCTGCCGATCTGTCGGGACGCGCTGCGGGCGGGGCTGCCGGTGTGCGTGGAGAAGCCGCTGGCGCTGCGGGCCTCGGAGGGCGCGGAGTTGGCGGCCCTGGCGGTGGAGCGCCGGGTGCCGCTGTTCACGGCGTTCCACCGGCGGTACAACACGGCGGTGCGGGAGTTGCGCCGGACGTTGGACGGCGCGGCGCCGGTCCGGTCGGTGACGGCGCGGTACTTCGAGCTGATCGAGGAGCATGTCGGCCGGGACCGCTGGTACTTGGAGCCGGAGCGGTGCGGCGGCGGCTGCGTCGCCGACAACGGCCCGAACGCGTACGACCTGCTGCGGCTGCTGGCCGGGCCGATGAGTCCGGGCTCCGCGGAGGTGCGGCGGGACGGGAGCGGGGTGGACCGGTCCGCGGTGCTGGAGCTGTCGGGCGCGGGCGGGGTGCGCGGCCGGATCGAGCTGGACTGGTCGTACCCGGGCGAACTGAAGGACGTCACCGTGGAGTTGGCCGACGGCTCGGTGCTGCGGGCGGATCTGCTGGCCGGGCACGACGGGTTCAAGCAGTCGCTGTGGCACGAGTACGTCGGCATCGTCACCGAGTTCGCCGCCCTGCTGGCGGGCGCCCCGGCGGCGGGCGACGACGGCCGAGGCCCGGACGGGGTGGATGCGCTGCGGGTGGTCGAGGCGGCGTACCGGGCCGAGCGGGCGGGGGTGCGCGGATGATTCGGCAGCGGAACGCTCCGACCCAACTGCCGGGCGCGGTACGGGAGAACGGGTCGAAGCGGACAGTGACGGGCACCCTGGTGAAGGTGCTGCTGCACAGTCGGACGGAACGCGGGATGAGCCTGGAGCCGTTCGCCAGCCGCTGCGTCCGGGTCGGCGAGGTGCACGAGTTGGTCACCACGGACCAGCGGGACACGGCGCCGGGTGCGCGGATCGACCGGGTGGGGTTCCTCGGCTTCGCGGAGATCGCGGCGGCGGGGGTGCTGGACCGGGGCGACGAGGTGTTCGTCGGGGAGCACCGGGTGGGGACGGTACTGGGCTTCGACGCCTGTCACTTCCCCAACCACTACAACGTGCTGATCGCCTCCGACCGGCTGCTCACCGGCGAGAAGCTGGACCTGCGGCCGGAACTGCCGGTGCGGTTCGTCCCGGCGGCCGCGGAGTTCTGAGCGATCGGAGCTGCCGGCGCCCCCCGATCCAAGCCTCGCGGCATGCCGAAAGGCCCGGATCGGGGGGCGCCTTCCCCGTTCCGGGCCCGAAGTGCGTCAGGCCGTCACCGGCCTCGCCGCGGTGGAGGGCTCAGCGGCCCAGCAGCGGAACGTCCAGCTCGCCCACGTGGTAGGCGCGGACGGCGTGGACCAGCTCGTCGACGGACAGCTGGCCGTCGCCGTCGGTGTCGATCTGGCGGAACGCTTCGGCGGGCACGATGCCCTCGACGCCGATGGCGTCCAGCCAGGTCTTGAACTCGGCCGGGTTGACCTGGCCGTCGCCGTCCACGTCGACCAGCTCGACCATGGCCTGGATGGTGGGCTTGACGACACGGCCGAAGCCGGCGCCGCCGTTCTCCAGGACGTGCTCCTCGGCGATGTGGTTGAACTGCTCGGGGGTGAGCGCGCCGTCGTGCTCGTCGATGCCGGCCTTGTCGGCGAAGAAGCTCCACATGCCGAGGTAGGCCTCGGTCAGCTGGCGGCCGGCCGGGGAGGTCGGGGCCTCGCCGAAGGCCTGCAGGATGCGAGTCGCCTCGGCGTTCCAGTCGGCGCGGTCGATCTGGCCGTCGCCGTTCACGTCCCAGAGGTCGAAGCGCTTCTGGGTACGGTCGGCCTGCACGGAACTGGTCATCGGTGTCTCCACGTGAGTCTGTGGCGGGCGGCGGCCGGTCCAGGGACAGGGCCGACGGGGTGTCGCCCGCCGGGGTTCGAATGAGTGGCCATCACACAATCGGTGCGGTCGGCCACGGAACGTCACACTACCGGCGAGACGCGCTCCGGTTCGGCTGCGTACCGCCAACTGGGTGACATACCTCGCGTATTGACCGACCGTCAGGCCGATGGCCGTTGAACTCCAAGGCCTGCGCCACGATTTGGGGACACGGTCAACGGTTTCAAGACCTGTCTCCCGGGTGGGTGATCGCCGCGCGAGTCGACGGCGGCGGGCCCATGCGGGAGCCATAGCCTCGCTCCGTGACCGACACCTCCGCGACCGACGCCGCCGCGACCAGGACCGCCGCAGCCGGACCCGACACGATCCGGACCGCCGCAGCCGGGACGCTCCCGCCGCTTCCGCTGATCGAACTCGCCCCGCAGGCCTTCGCCGCCGTGCACGCGCTGCACGGCGCCGTCGAGCAGGCTGCGGCGGCGGCCGGGCTGGAGCCGCTGCTGCTGGAGCTGGTGCGGCTGCGCTGCTCGCAGCTGAACGGCTGCACGTACTGCGTGGACCTGCACACCTCGGCCGCGCGGAAGGCCGGCGAGTCGGACGAGCGGCTGGACGGGCTGGCGGCCTGGCGGGAGTCCGGCCCGCTGTTCACGCCCCGCGAGCAGGCCGCCCTGGCGCTCGCGGAGGCGGTCACCCGGCTCCCCGACCACGCGGAGGGCGCGCGGGCGCAGCGGGTGGCGCGGGCGGTGCTGTCGGATCCGGAGGCGGCGTTCGTGGCCTGGGCGGCGACGGTGGTGAACGCGTACAACCGGATCGCGGTCACCTCCAGGCCGGTGCCCGCGGCCGGGGGCTGAGGCCCGGGTGCGACGGGTTCGCCGCGCGGCGGGTGGTGCGGCAGGCTGGAGGGATGGCAGCGACGCTCGACGGCTCGAACGCTCCCGGCGCCACCGCGGGCTTCGGGTCCGCGATGGCGGCCGGTCCGGTGGTGCTGGACGGCGGCCTGTCCGCCCAACTGGCGGCGCAGGGCTGCGACTTGTCGGATGCGCTGTGGTCGGCGCGGCTGCTGCTGGACGATCCGGGGCAGGTGGTGGCGGCGCACCGGGCGTTCTTCGCGGCGGGGGCGCAGGTGGCCACCTCGGCGAGCTACCAGGCGAGTCGGGCGGGGTTCGCGGGGCGCGGCGTGGGTGCGGCGAAGGCGGACCGGCTGCTGGCGTCGAGTGTGGAGTTGGCGCGGCAGGCGGCCGAGGAGGCGTCGGCGGAGTCGGGTGACGGGCGGGCGCGCTGGGTGGCGGCGTCGGTGGGGCCGTACGGGGCGGTGTTGGCGGACGGTTCCGAGTACCGGGGCCATTACGGCTTGTCCGCCGCCGAGTTGACCGCTTTCCACCGTCCGCGGCTGGAGGTGTTGGCGGCGGCGGGGCCGGATGTGCTGGCGGTGGAGACGGTGCCAGATCTGCTGGAGGCGTCCATTCTGGCGGAGTGCGTGCGGGGGTTGGGCGTGCCGGTGTGGTTCTCGTTCGGCGCGGCGGACGGCCGGACCCGGGGCGGGGAGCCGTTGGCGGAGGCGTTCGCGTTGCTGGCGGACGTCCCGGAGGTGGTGGCGGTGGGCGTCAACTGCTGCGCGCCGCAGGAGGTTTCGTCGGCGGTGCGGCTGGCGGTGGAGCTCACGGGCCGCCCGGCGGTGGCGTACCCGAACAGCGGCGAGGGCTGGGACGCGACGGCCCGTGACTGGGCGGGTCCGGCCGCCTTCGACGCCGCCGACGCGCCGCGCTGGGTCGCGGCGGGCGCCCGGCTGGTGGGCGGCTGCTGCCGGGTGGGTCCGGGCCGGATCGCGGAGCTGGCGGCGGCGCTCTCCGGGTGACCGTCGATTGCCGCGAATCCCGGCGCGGGACGGGAGGATGGGGCGGTGATCGACGGACGGAGAGGGGTTGCGGTGCAGGCGGTCGGGTTGGTGAACGGTCTCGGGGCGCGCTGGGGGCGGGAGTTGGCGTTCGAGGCCGGGCAGGTGTGGACGGCGGTGGGGGTGTGGCCGCTGTTGGCGATGCTGGCGGCGGGGGCCGACGGGCCGGTGCGGGCCGAGTTGGAGCAGGCGTTGGGGGTGCCGGCCGAGGAAGCCCCGGCGGCGGCCCGGGAGTTGTTGGCGCTGGTGCGGCGGACGCCGGGCTGTGCGGCGGCGCTCGGGCTGTGGACGGCTCGGCAGGTCGAGGTGGAGCCCGACTGGCTGGGGCAGTTGGGCCCTTCGATGTGGGGGCGGTTGACGGGCGGGACCGACGCCGACCGGGCGGCGCTGGACCAGTGGGCGAAGGAGCAGACCGGTGGCCTGCTCCAGCGGATGCCGGTGGACCTCGCCGAGGTGCTGCTGGTGCTGGCGTCCGCGGTGACGGTGCGGACCAGGTGGGCGAAGCGGTTCGTGCCGAGCCGCTTCCGGGTGCTCGAAGGGCCGTGGTCGTGGCGGGAGTTCGTGAAGTTGGAGGTGTCGGGTCCGGAGCTGTTCGAGCGGATCTCGGTGTCGGAGACCTCGGCGGGCCCGGTCACGGAGGTCCGGGTGGTCGGGGACGGCGAGGTGGACGTCCATCTGGTGCTGGGCGAGCTCGACGCGGCGCCGGGCGCGGTGGTGGCGGCCGGGTTCGAGCTGGTGTCGGGCGAGTCGTGGCGGATGCCGTTGGAGGGGTTGTCGGACGGGGAGTCCTGGCCGGGGCTGACGTTGGAGTCGGTGGACTCGGCCGTGCCGGGGAACACCGGCACGCTGCGGACGGCGGGTTTCGCCGTCCGCGCCGAGCACGACCTGCTGGCGGCTGCCGAGCTGTTCGGGCTGGGGAGGGCGACGGCGCACGAGGACTGGTTCCGGGGCATCAGCCGGAGCCTTCCGTTGAAGGTGTCGGGCGCGCGGCAGGCGGCGGTGGCGGAGTTCTCGGCGGAGGGCTTCAGGGGCGGCGCGGTGACGGCGGTGGCGATGCGAAGGGGCGGCGCGATGCCCGCCCCGAAGCGGTTCCGGGTGCGCCGGGCGGCGGCGCGGTTCGACCGGCCGTTCGCGTTCCTGGCGGTGCACCGCGCCTCGGGCCTGGTGCTGCTGGCGGGCTGGGTGGCGGAGCCGGCCGCGACGACGGCCTGATCGTCCGGTGCCGGGCGTCCGGGTGGCGGCGGCGGGGTAGTACGGTCGGAGCACGGTAGGTGGGGTCGGCATGGCCGACCGGTGGTCAGTGGAGGTGGGCCGATGTCCGGTGCGATCCAGTCGCTGTCGCGGGCGGCCGCGATCCTGCGCCTGTTGGCGGGCGGGGAGCGGCGGCTCGGCCTGTCGGAGGTGGCGACGGGGCTGGGGCTGGCGAAGGGCACGGCGCACGGCATCCTGCGCACCCTGCAGCAGGAGGGCTTCGTCGAGCAGGACCCGGACAGCGGCAAGTACCAGCTGGGCGCGGAGCTGCTGCGGCTCGGCCAGAGCTACCTGGACGTGCACGAGCTGCGGGCCCGGGCGCTGGTGTGGGCGGACGACCTGGCGCGGGCGGCCGGCGAGACGGTGTACCTGGGGGTGCTGCACCAGCGGGGGGTGCTGGTGGTGCACCACGTGTTCCGGCCGGACGACTCGCGGCAGGTGCTGGAGGTCGGTTCGATGCAGCCGCTGCACGCGACGGCGCTGGGCAAGGTGCTGCTGGCGTACGACCCGGTGGCGCGCGGCGAGTTGGGGGACGGGCCGTGGGAGGCGTTCACGCCGCGGACGGTGACCGAGCCGGCGGCGCTGGACGCGCAGTGCGCGCTGGTGCGGGAGCGGGGCTGGGCGGACGCGGTGGAGGAGACCTGGGAGGGCGTGGCGTCGGTGGCGGCGCTGATCCAGGACCGGCGGCGCAACCCGGTGGGCGCGGTGTGCGTGAGCGGCGCGGTGGAGACGGTGTGCGAGGGCGGTGCGGTGCGGCCGTCGCTGGTGGCGTCGGTGCGGACGGCGGCCCGGGCGATCTCCCGCGACCTCGGGGCGCACCGGTTCTGAGGGGGCGCGGTGGGCAGCGGGTGATCGTTCGGCGTCGGTGGGTGGCCGTCGGGGCGTCGCGGGTCACAACGCCTTGACGTCGGGCGTCCGGCTGCTGTTGGCTTCCAAACGTCGGTCGACATTGTCGAACGACGGCTGGAGGGTCCGGGCGTTCCGCGCCGCCCGCCTGGTTTGCCGGACCCGCGCGCACGGGGACTGACGAAGGGTCAGCCCCGCTCCCCTGACGACCCCCTGAGCCGAGCCGAGCCGAGGAACCGCATGACTGCCAGCTACATCGCCGCGATCGACCAGGGCACCACGTCCAGCCGGTGCATCCTGTTCGGGGCGGACGGCCGGATCGTCGCCGTCGAGCAGCAGGAGCACGCGCAGATCTTTCCGCAGCCGGGCTGGGTCGAGCACGACGCGGCGGAGATCTGGACCCGGGTGCAGGCGGTGGTGCGCGGCGCGCTGGACAAGGCGGGGCTGACCCGGGAGGACGTCCGGGCGGTCGGCATCACCAACCAGCGCGAGACCACGGTGCTGTGGGACCGGCACACCGGCGAGCCGGTGCACCACGCGATCGTCTGGCAGGACACCCGCACCGAGGCGCTCTGCCGGGAGCTGGGCCGCAACGTCGGCCAGGACCGGTTCCGCCGGGAGACCGGGCTGCCGCTGGCGAGCTACTTCGCCGGGCCGAAGATCCGCTGGCTGCTGGACAACGTCGAGGGCCTGCGCGAGCGCGCCGAGGCCGGGGACATCCTGTTCGGCACCATGGACACCTGGCTGATCTGGAACCTGACCGGCGGTGTGAACGGCGGCCGGCACGTCACGGACGTCACCAACGCCTCGCGCACGCTGCTGATGAACCTGCACACCCTGGAGTGGGACGAGCGGATCGCCGAGTCGATCGGCGTGCCGATGGCGATGCTGCCGCAGATCCGTTCCTCCGCCGAGGTGTACGGCGAGGCGGTCGGCGTGCTGGCGGGCGTGCCGGTCGCGGCGGCGCTCGGCGACCAGCAGGCCGCGCTGTTCGGCCAGACCTGCTTCGACGTCGGCGAGGCGAAGTCGACGTACGGCACCGGCACGTTCCTGCTGCTGAACACGGGCGAACGGATCGTCAACTCCTACCACGGGCTGCTCACCACGGTCGGCTACCGGATCGGCGACCGGCCGCCGGTGTACGCCCTGGAGGGGTCGATCGCGGTCACCGGCTCGCTGGTGCAGTGGCTGCGCGACCAGCTCGGCATCATTTCGACGGCAGCCGAGATCGAGACCCTGGCGGGCACCGTCGAGGACAACGGCGGCGCGTACTTCGTGCCCGCGTTCTCCGGCCTGTTCGCGCCGTACTGGCGCTCCGACGCGCGCGGCGTGATCACCGGCCTGACCAGGTACGTCACCAAGGGCCACCTGGCGCGGGCGGTGCTGGAGGCGACCGCCTGGCAGACCCGCGAGGTGGTGGACGCCATGCAGAAGGACTCCGGCGTCACGCTGACCGCGCTGAAGGTCGACGGCGGCATGACCTCCAACAACCTGCTGATGCAGAACATCGCGGACGTGCTGAACGTCCCGGTGGAGCGCCCGTACGTCGCCGAGACCACCGCTCTCGGCGCGGCCTACGCGGCCGGCCTGGCGGTCGGCTTCTGGGACGGGCTGGACACCCTGCGCGCCAACTGGCACCGGGCCGCCGAGTGGACGCCCCGGATGGACGCCGCGACCCGCGAGCACGAGCACCGCAACTGGCTGAAAGCGGTGGAGCGCACCATGGGCTGGATCGAGCAGGACGACGAGCAGCCGCAGCTCTGACACCTCAGTCAGAGTCCGCATTCCCGATCGGAAGGAGACGCGGACCGGCCGCGAAACCGGGCCCGCCGCACACACCATGGCAAGCATCCCGACCCTGGGCGCCGAGCGCGCCGCCGGCCGCGTCGCCTCCCGCGCCGCCACCCGCGACCTGCTCGGCCGGGCCCGCTACGACCTGCTGGTGATCGGCGGCGGCATCCTCGGCACCGCCACCGCCTGGACGGCCGCCCAGGCGGGTCTGAAGGTGGCCATGGTGGACGCCGGGGACTTCGCGAACGCCACCTCCTCCGCGTCCTCGAAGCTGGTCCACGGCGGGCTGCGCTACCTGCAGACCGGCGCGGTCCGGCTGGTCGCCGAGAACCACAAGGAGCGCCGGGCGCTGGCCACCGACGTGGCCCCGCACCTGGTCAACCCGCTGACCTTCTTCGTCCCCGTCTACGAGGGCGGCCCGCACTCGGCGCCCAAGCTCGGCGCGGGCGTCTTCCTGTACTCGGCGCTGTCGGCGTTCCGCGACGGCCTGGGCCGGGTGGTCTCCCCCCGCCAGGCGGCCCGCGCGGTGCCGGGGCTGCGCACCGAGGGCCTGCGCCGCGTCGCGGTGTACGGCGACCACCAGATGAACGACGCCCGGATGGCCGTGATGACGGTCCGCGCGGCGGTCGACGCGGGCGCGGTGGTGCTCAACCACGCCGAGGTGACGGGGCTGCGCTTCACCCGCGGCCGGGTGACCGGCGCGGATGTCCGCGACCGCCTGGACGGTGCCGAGTTCGGCATCGACGCCCGCCTGGTGCTGAACGCCACCGGCCCGTGGGTGGACCACCTGCGGCGGATGGAGTTCGCGGGCGCCGCGCCGTCGATCCGGCTGTCGAAGGGCGCGCACGTGGTGCTGCGCCGACAGGCGCCGTGGCGGGCCGCGCTGACCATTCCGATCGACCAGTACCGGGTGTCCTTCGCCATCCCGTGGGAGGACCACGTCCTGCTGGGCACCACCGACGAGGAGTACACCGGCGACCCGCTGGACGTCCGGGCCACCGACGCCGACATCGACCAGATCCTGTCCGAGGCGGGACACGCGGTGCGCGAGGAGCACCTGCGCCGCGAGGACATCACGTACGCGTTCGCGGGTCTGCGGGTGCTGCCGGGCGGTCCGGGGGCGACGGCGGCGGCCAAGCGGGAGACGGTGGTCACCGAGGGCCGGGCCGGGATGCTGTCGGTGGCGGGCGGCAAGTGGACCACCTACCGGCACATCGGCCGGGTGGTGCTGGAGAAGCTGAAGCACGCGCGCGGCGTGGGCCTCGCCGAGGACGTCTCGCCCATCCCGGCGACCGTGCCGCTGCCCGGCATCGGCGCCCCGCAGGCCGTCGCGCACCGCCTGCTGATGGACCGCGAGCCGGGCTCCCGGATGGACCCGCTGGTGGCCCGCCACCTGGCCACCCACTACGGCACGCTGTCGTTCGAGATCGCCCGCATGATCGCCGAGCGGCCCGAGCTGGGCGAGCGGGTGCACCCGGGCGGGCCGGACATCTGGGCGCAGGTGGCGTACGCGGCCGAGCAGGAGTGGGCGTACACGGTGGACGACGTGCTGCGTCGGCGCACCACGCTGACGGTGCGCGGGCTGGACACCGAGGAGGTCCGCAAGCGGACCGCGGAGCTGCTGGCGCGCTGAGGCGTCCGGGGACACGACGACGCCCTCCGGGAGAGAGAAGCGGGATCCGGAGGGCGTCGCGGTCTGGGGGGTGTCGCTCGCTAGATGATCAGGCTGAGCGGCAGGATCAGGGCGATCGCGACCACCGAGATCACCGTCTCCATCACCGACCAGGACTTCAGGGTCTGGCCGACGCTCATCCCGAAGTACTCCTTCACCAGCCAGAAGCCGGCGTCGTTGACGTGCGACAGGAACAGCGAGCCGGCGCCGATGGCGAGCACCATGAGCGCGGCGTGCGTGGTCGACATGTCGGCGGCCAGCGGGCCGACGATGCCGGCGGCGGTGATGGTGGCGACGGTGGCGGAGCCGGTGGCGAGGCGGATCAGCACGGCGATCAGCCAGCCGAGCAGCAGCGCCGAGATGTGCCACTTGCCGGACCAGTCGCTGACGGCCTGGCCGACGCCGACGTCGATCAGGGTCTGCTTGAAGCCGCCGCCCGCGCCGACGATGAACACGATGCCGGCGATCGGGCCGAGCGAGTTGCCGACCGTCGCGGAGATCTTCGTCTTGTCGAACCCGGCGGCCCTGCCGAGGGTGACCATGGCGAGCAGGGTGGCGGCGAGCAGCGCGATCAGCGGGGAGCCGATGAAGTCGAAGAACCGCTGAACGCCGGCCTTCGGGTCGTCGATCACCACGTCGGCGAGGGCCTTGCCGAGCATCAGCACGACCGGCAGCAGGATGGTCGCCAGGACGGCGCCGAACCGCGGGGTCTTCTCGTGCTTGACGGTCTCGGCGGGCGTGGTGTCGGCGGGGATCTCCAGCGGGCCGACCCAGCGCTGGGCGAACCGGGAGAACAGCGGGCCGGCCACGATCAGGGTGGGGACGGCGATCAGCAGGCCGAGCGCCAGGGTGACGCCGAGGTCGGCCTTGAGGGCGTCGACGGCGACCAGCGGGCCGGGGTGCGGCGGCACCAGGCCGTGCAGCACGGACAGGCCGGCCAGCGCGGGGATGCCGATCCGCATCAGCGGGACGTTTCCGCGGCGGGCCACCAGCAGCACGATCGGGATCAGCAGCACGACGCCGACCTCGAAGAACAGCGGCAGGCCGAGCACGGCGGCGATCAGCGCCATCGCCCAGGGCAGCATCTTCGGGCCGGTCCGGGCGAGCACCGTGTCGGCGATGATGTTGGCGCCGCCGGAGTCGGCGAGCAGCTTGCCGAGCATCGCGCCGAGGCCGATCAGCAGGCCGACCGAGGCGACGGTGGAGCCGAAGCCGGTGGAGAAGCTGCTGAGCAGCTTGTCGAACGGCGCGCCGGCGACGGCGGCGAGCAGGCCCGAGCCGAGGGTGAGCGCGAGGAACGGGTGCAGCTTGAACTTGGTGATCAGCAGCACGATCGCGCCGATGCTGAGCAGCACCGCGACCAGCAGTTGGCCGTTGCTGGACGTGTGGGGGAGCGCCGGCGCGGCGGCGGCCAGCAGGGTGGGGGTCACGCGAGTCTCCATTGACGGGCCGTCGCCGCCCCGGGGGGTCTCGGGTGCGCGGCGGCGGGTGTGACAGGTCGGGCGGGGGTCAGTTCGGCAGGGCGGCGACGGCGCGGTCGACGAGGGTGTCGGGGTCGGCGTCGACGTCCAGCACGGTGCCGCTCTCGTCCGCCCGGAGGGGTTCGAGGGTGGCGTACTGGGAGTCCAGCAGCGAGGGCGGCATGAAGTGGCCGGTGCGGTGGGCGATGCGGTCGCCGACCAGCTCGTGGCTGCCGGTCAGGTGCAGGAAGAACGCCTCGGGGCAGGCGTCCCGCAGGATGTCGCGGTAGCTGCGCTTGAGGGCGGAGCAGGTGACGACGCCGCCGGTGCCGGCCGCGGCCCGTTCGCCGAGCCAGGCGCCGAGGGCGCGCAGCCAGGGTTCGCGGTCGTGGTCGTCGAGCGGTGTCCCGGCGCTCATCTTGGCGATGTTGGCGGCGGGGTGGAAGTCGTCGGCCTCGGCGTACGGGAGGCCGAGACGGTGGGCGAGCAGTCGGGCGACGGTGGTCTTCCCGACTCCGGAGACGCCCATCACCACGATGACGGGCGGCTGCTGGTTCTCGACGCTGAGAGCCATGGGTGGTGCTCCTGTCCTTGCCTGGTCACGGGCAAGGTAGACCCAAAGGTATGACTTATTCAAGCCGCCGAAACCCAATCGTCATACATATATGCGTTATCGCAGGTGAGAGCCCTTCACCGCTCCCCCGCCCCCTCGGCCGCCGTGACCTCGCCGATAGGCTGGCGGGATGGAGATCCAGGGCCTGCCCGGCCGACTGCTCGCCCACCTCGGTCCGGCGATCGCCTCCGGCGAGCTGCCCGCGGGCACCGTGCTGCGCGCCGAGGAGCTGGAGGCGCAGCACGGGGTGTCCCGCACCGTGGTGCGGGAGGCGGTGCGCATCCTGGAGTCGATGCGGATGGTCGAGCCGCGCCGCCGGGTCGGGACCACGGTGCGGCCGCAGTCCGACTGGGACGTCTTCGACCCGCTGGTCATCCGCTGGCGCCTGGCCGGCGCGGGCCGCTCCGCGCAGCTGCGCTCGCTCGGCTCGCTGCGGGTCGCGGTCGAGCCCGCCGCGGCGGCGCTGGCCGCCCGCCACGCCAGCGACGACGACCGGCGGGAACTCAGCGCACTGGCCGTCGAACTGACCGTCACCGCCCGGGCCGCGGACCTCGAAGCCTTCCTCGAACACGACATCGCGTTCCACGCGGCGGTCCTGCGCGCCTCCGGCAACGAGATGTTCGCGCACCTGAAGGACACCGTCGGCGCGGTGCTCACCGGCCGCACCGAGCACCGCCTGATGCCGCACCGCCCCCGCGAGTACGCCGTCCAACTGCACCGGGACGTCGCCGAGGCCATCTGCGCGGGCGACCCCGAACTCGCCGAGCGGGCGATGCGCACCATCGTGGTCGGCGCACTGGAGGAACTCGACGCCACCCTCACCGACTGACCTCCCGGCGGCCCTCTTGCCGGGCCGAATACGATCCTCCTCAGGGGGGTTGACGGCCCGTCGGGGTGCGACACGCCCGGTTTGAGTGGAATTCAGCCGGGCAGGGGCATACCTTCACCCCCATGGGGGCAACCTGGGGTCCGACAGGGGGTGGGCGATGGCGCGTCGTCGGCGCAACCGGCTGCCGGACGAGGTGCGTGCCGCCGCCGTCCGCGCGGGCCTGGCGTTCGCGTTCACCGTGGTGACGGTCATCGTCGCCGTCCTGGCCTCCTGGTCCCACACCAACCTGATCGTGCCCGCACTGGCGATGATGGCGATGGGCGTCTTCGTCCTGGTGTGGTGCCTGATAGACGTCGTCGTCTCCCGCCAGGTCGCGGCCTCGCGTCGGCGGGCGCCCAACTCCTCGGGGCCGCTGGACGGTTCGCGGGAACGCACCCGCCGACCGAACGCCCGGCCCTCGCCCCACCGGGGCTGACCGGCCGACAGCGCTCCGGGCCTTGGGGGGGCGTGCGGCGCCCCGACCGCACTCTCCGGGCGGCACGCCGATCGTCTCGGCGGACGGAAAGATCCCGACGGTCGGCGGCGGGGCCGACTTCCGGAGCGGCTCGTCCGTCGACTACTCGGTGTTCTTCAAGTGACCGAAGACCACTGCGGGCCGTGCCCGCGCCCCGGGCAGGGGTGCGGGCACGGCCCGTCGCGCGGGGCTCAGCCCCGGGAGCCGAACACGGGACTCAGCCCCGGGAGCCGAGCACGGGGCTCAGCCCCGGGAGCCGACCGCGAAGCCGTACTGGGCGGGCCAGTTGCGGTCCACGCCCAGCGCCTTCGCCGCGTGCAGCGGCCAGTACGGGTCGCGCAGCAGCTCGCGGCCGAGCATGACCGCGTCCGCCTCGCCGTCCGCCAGGATCGCCTCCGCCTGGTCCGGCTCGGTGATCATCCCGACGGCGCTGACCGGGATGCCGGCCTCGCGCCGGATCTGCGCGGCGAACGGCACCTGGTAGCCGGGCCCGACGGTGATCTCGGCGTTCGGGACGAGGCCGCCGGAGGAGACGTCGACCAGGTCGATGCCGATGGCCTGGAGCTCCTTGGCGAGCAGCACGCACTCCTCGACCGTCCAGCTGGGCCGGTCGGTGACCCAGTCGGTGGCGGAGACCCGGAACAGCACCGGCAGCTCCTCGGGCCACACGGCCCGCACGGCGCCGGCGATCTCGCGGGCGAGGCGGCTGCGGCCGGCGAAGTCGCCGCCGTAGCCGTCGGTGCGGTGGTTGGTGAGCGGGGAGAGGAACTGGTGGATCAGGTAGCCGTGGGCGCCGTGCACATCGACCACCTGGAAGCCGGCCGCCAGCGCGCGGCGGGCGGAATCGGCGAAGTCCTGGACCAGCTCGGCGATCTGCGCCTCCGTCAGTTCGGCGGGTGCCGGGTAGCCCTCGTCGAACGGGATCGGGGACGCGCCGACGATCGGGAAGCCGCCGTCCGCCACGGCCAGCGGTCCGCCGCCCGAACCGGCCTTCCCCGTCGAGGCCTTCCGGCCGGCGTGGGCGAGCTGGATGGCGGGGACGGAGCCGTGCTGGCGGATCAGGGCGGCGATCCGGGCGAGGGCGTCCTGCTGGCGGTCGTTCCACAGGCCGAGGTCCCAGGGGGAGATCCGGGCGTCGGGGCGGACGCCGGTCGCCTCGACCATGACCAGGCCCGCGCCGCCGGCGGCGCGGGAGCCGAGGTGGGCGAGGTGGAAGTCGGTGGCGACGCCGGTCTCGGGGCCTTCGTGGGCGGCCGAGTACATGCACATGGGGCTGAGCCAGATCCGGTTGGGGATGGTCAGCGAACGGAGGGTGATCGGCTCGAACAGGGCGCTCACGACGGCCCGTCCTTCCTGTGGTCCCGACTGGTCTCTTCGCTTCGTACGATAGCTGCCGTACTACGACATCTGTCAAACTACGAGAGTTCTCGTACTATGGCAGGGTGACCACCGACCAGGACTGCCCGGGACTGCTGCCGGAGCCGACCGTCGCCGAGCTGCGGCTGGAGGCCGTGCTGCACGCACTCGCCGACCCGACCCGGCTGCGGATCGTCGCCGACCTGGCGGCGGTGGGCGGCGACGAGCTGAACTGCCTGGCGTTCGAACTGCCGGTCACCAAATCGACATTGACCCACCACTTCCGCGTCCTGCGCGAGGCCGGACTGATCCGCCAGCACCGTCGCGGCACCTCTAAGATGAACACACTGCGCGCCGCAGATCTTTCCGCGCGCTTCCCCGGACTGCTGGACGCGGTGCTCGTCGCCGCCGGGCCGTGCTTCACCACCCCGAAGCCGGCCGCCCGCTGACCGTTCGACCGACCCTCGGGCCACCAGCCTGACGATCCGTCAATTCACGTCCCGGACAAGGCGGATACCCGCCACGGGGCGCGGCGACCCTTCGCCAGTACAACGTTGGAACCGTCTCGTCACCCTGCTCGTCAACGGCCCCAGAGGCCTCGCCCGGCGGATGCCGGGGGCCTCCGTCCGACATGGTCATGCCTGGTCACACGGGCTTCACCGGAGTTGCCCCAGCGTTCATCCCACGTGGTCATTTGGTCTATACCAATCGGGTAATCTGACCGACGACAGGTGTCAATGACCGGCCGTGGGGGGCCCAATGACTGTCAATCACCTTCCGTCGCCACCCTCCGATCAGGAGCTCTACTGGTATTTCGGACCTCAGCGTCGCTGGGTCCCGCTGCTCTCCGCGTTCGCCTTCGTGCTCAGCGCGGCCACCATGTTCAGTTTCTCCCTCCGGACGCCCGCGCTCTGGCCGTTCCTGGCCGTCCTCGGCGTCAACCTCGTTGCACTCGCGCTGACTTGCCTCAACGGACTGCGTCGCCGCCGATTCACCCGGGCCGGCCACGAACTGCTGGTCGCCGCCTGGCAGCCCGCCGAACCGCCGTCCGTCGACCTCTACCTGCCGACCTGCGGCGAACCGCTCGACATCCTCGCCAACGCCTACCGCGCCGTCGCCCGGCTCGACCACCCCGGACAGCTCGACGTCTGGGTGCTGGACGACGCCGACCGGCCCGAAGTGGCCGCGCTGGCCGAGGAGTTCGGCTACCACTACGTCGTGCGGCCGAACCGCGGCGAGTTCAAGAAGGCCGGCAACCTCAACCACGCGCTCACCCTGAGCAGGGCCGAGTACATCGCCATCCTGGACGCCGACTTCGCGCCGCGCGCCGACCTGCTGCAGCACCTGCTGCCGTACTTCGGCGACGACCGGGTCGGCATCGTCCAGAGCCCGCAGTGCTTCGACACCGACGCCTCGATGGGCTGGGTGCAGCGCGCCGCAGGCGCCTCCCAGGAGTGGTTCTTCCGCTGGGTGCAGCCCAGCCGGGACGCCTCCGACGCGGCGATCTGCTGCGGCTCCAACGCCGTGTACCGGCGCTCCGCGATCGACGCCGCGGGCGGCTTCGCCCGGCTCGACCACAGCGAGGACATGTACACCGGACTCGCCCTGCACGAACGGGGATTCACCACCCGGTACGTGCCGGTGCTGGTCGCCAAGGGCACCTCGCCGGACTCCACCACCAGCTTCGTCAACCAGCAGTACCGCTGGACGATGGGCAACCTGCACCTGATCGGCGACCGGGCCGCCCGCAAGGCCATGACCTGGCGGATGCGCCGCTGCTTCGACGAAGGCATCGTCGGCTACCTGGCCGCGGCCGTGAACGTGCTCACCGCGCCGCTGCCGCCGCTGGTCATGCTGTTCGCCTTCCCCGGCGAGGTCCGCGCCTGGTACGTGCTGCCGATGCTCTCCCTGCTGTGGCTCTGGCACGTCCTGCTGCCCCGGGTCAGCCGCACCCGCTGGCGCACCGAAGTGCTGCGCGCCAACGTGCTGATGAGCTTCGCCGCCGCCACCGCCTACTGGCACACCCTGCGCGGCCGCAGCGCCGCCTGGGTGCCCACCGGCGTCGCCAAGCCCGGCGGCTCCGGCGGCATGGCCCGCAAGGTGCTGCTGGTCTCCCTGGTGTGGACGGCCGGCACCCTGATCGCCACCACCGCCGGCGTGGCCGTCGCCACCGCGATGCACGGCTGGCACTACACCTGGGGTCTGGCCCTGTACCTGGCCGTGCAGCTGCACGCCGGCGTCCCGCTGATCCGCGACCTGTACGCCGAACTGCGGCCGCACCCCACCGAGAACACCGAATCCGGGGCACGCCCGACGATGCGGCCCAGGCGCTGGCCCGAGGCCCTCGCCGTCACGAGCACGCTCGCCCTGATCGCCCTGCTCGCCTCCGGCTGGGTGGCGCCGATGCTGCCCTGGCTGGGCTGAAAGGTCCACCTCCCGTGTCCACCAGCACCGCCCCGTTCACCGTCGTCCTCGGGCAACCACCCGTCGAACGGCCCAGGTTCAGACCCGACATCGAAGGCCTGCGGGCCGTCGCCGTGCTCGCCGTGCTCGCGTTCCACGCGGCCGTCCCCGGCCTGGCCGGCGGCTTCGTCGGCGTCGACGTCTTCTTCGTCATCTCCGGCTACCTCATCACCGGGCTGCTGCGCAGCGAGAGCGCCGCCACCGGGAAGGTCCGGCTGGCCGAGTTCTACTCCCGCCGCGCCCGCCGCCTGCTGCCCTCCGCCGCCGTGGTGCTCGCCGTGGTCGCCGTCCTCGGCGCCCTGCTCACCGCGCCGCTGCGCCGCGCCGACCTGGAACGCGACGTCCTCGCCTCCGCGCTGTCCGTCGCCAACTGGCGCTTCATCGCCGAACAGACCGACTACCTGGCGGCCGGCCGCGACCCCAGCGTGCTGCTGCACTTCTGGTCGCTCGCCGTCGAGGAGCAGTTCTACCTGCTGTGGGCCCCGCTGATGGCCCTCGCCGCCCGCTGGGTCTGGAAGCGGCGCACCCTGCTCGGCCTGACCCTGCTGCTCGGCGCCGGCTCGTTCTGGCTCTCCCTGCACTGGAGCGCCGGCGCGTACCTCTCCACGCCCACCCGGGCCTGGCAGTTCGCCGCCGGCGCGATCATCGCGCTCCTGCCGATACGCGAAATACCGCGACTGATACGGGAGTTGCTGGGGCTCGGCGGCATGGCGGCGGTACTCGGCGCGGTCCTGGTCTTCGACGCCCGCACGCCCTACCCCGGCTACGCCGCGCTGGTGCCCACCATCGGCACCGCCGCCGTCGTCCTGGCCGGCGAGAAGCACCTGGTGGGACGGCTGCTGTCGCTCCGCGCGCCGCGCGCGATCGGCCGGCTCTCCTACAACCTGTACCTGTGGCACTGGCCGGTGCTGGTGCTCGCCGAAGCCCAGTGGGGCAGCCTGCACTGGGGCGTGAAGGTCGCCCTCACCGCGGCTGCCGCGCTGCCCGCGCTGGCCGCCCTCAACTGGCTGGAGCAGCCGCTGCGCCGCAGCCGGGTGCTCGGTGAAATCCCGCGCCGGGGGCTGTCGTTGGGCCTCACCGCGGTGGTGATGCCGGTGGTGCTGGCGCTGGTCGTCGGCACCGGCACGATCCGGATGCTCGGCCCCGCCACTCCCCCGGACCCGTCCGGCCTGCCGCCGGGCGCCCGCGACGGCCGCTCCCTGCTCGCCGCCGCCCCGCCCGCGCACAGCCCGACCGTGCCCAACCCCGTCCAGGCCCGGCAGGACTTCCCGCCGGACGGCGCCTGCGAGGTCGACCCGGCGGACACCGTCAGCCCGCCCTGCCGCTTCGGCACCGGCGACGACCGGATCGTGCTGCTCGGCGACTCGCACGCCGGCCAGTGGTTCTCCGCCCTGCTCGGCATCGCCGCCCAGCACCGCATGTCCGTCGAGGAACTCGTCAAGCAGGGCTGCCCGCTACCCGAACTCACCGTCGAGAACCCCCAGTTGGGACGCACCTACCACGAGTGCGACACCTGGCGGACGAACGCGCTGACCCGGCTCAAGGACGGGCCCAGGCCCAAGCTGATCATCGTCTCCACGCTGAACCGCTACACCGCCGACCGGGCGACGCTGCTGCACGGCTGGGAGCGGACCCTCGCCCCACTGCGGGAGTTGGGCGTCCCGATCGTCTACCTGCAGGACACCCCGATCCCCGGCCGCGACGTCCCCGCCTGCGTCTCCGGACACCCCGACACCACCTCCGCCTGCGACTTCCCGCGCAGCGAAGGCCTGTGGGCCGACCCGCTGGCCGAGGAGATCGCCGCCGGCCGCGTCCCCGGCGTCCGCACCATCGGCGTCAACTCGGTGCTCTGCCCCGGCGACGGCCGAACCTGCCCCGCCGTCCTGGAGCACGTCCTGCTGTACCGCGACGACTCGCACCTGACCAACGCGGCGGCCGTCGTCCTCACCTCCCGGCTCGACCAACTGCTCATCGACGCGGGCGTGTTCACCACCGGCTGGACCACCCTGCTGCACGACGAGTTCGACGGCCCCGCCGGCGCGAAGCCCGACTCCGCCAACTGGCAGTACGACGTGGGCACCTGCTACCCCGGCTGCCCCGCCGCGCAGTGGGGAACCGGCGAGATCGAGACCATGACCGACTCCACCGCGAACGTCCGCCTGGACGGCCAGGGTTCACTGGAGATCGTGCCCACCCGGGACGGCGCCGGCCGCTGGTCCTCCGGACGGATCGAGTCCAAGCGCGCGGACTTCGCCGCACCGGCGAGCGGAGTCCTGCGAGTGGAGGCCAAGTTGGCCCTCCCGGACGTCAAGGGGCCTGCCGCGTCCGGGTATTGGCCCGCATTCTGGGCGCTGGGCGGCAAACTCCGTGACGGGTACACCGGTTGGCCGGGCGTCGGCGAGCTCGACGTCCTCGAATCGGTCGGCGGCCGCGGCGTCTTCGGCACCATGCACTGCGGCACCGCGCCGGGCGGCCCCTGCAAGGAGCCGAACGGGCTGGGCTCCGGCGAACAGTCCTGCGCGGACTGCTGGGGCGCGTTCCACACCTGGACGCTGGAGGTCGACCGCTCAGCCTCTCCCGAGAAGGTCCGTTGGCTGCGGGACGGCCAGGAGTACTTCGCGGTGACGTCCGACCAGGTCGAGCCGGCCGCGTGGGACCAGGCGGTGCACCACGGGATCTTCCTGATCCTGAACGTCGCGATCGGCGGCAACCTGCCTACGGCGTACGGGAGTCCGGTGACGTCGGCGACGGAGCCGGGGCATCCGATGAAGGTCGCGTCGGTCACCGTTTCGACGAAGCAGTAGGAGCAACTGCGCGACGAGCGCCAGCCACGTCCGCAAGGTCGCGATCAAGTGCAGGTCATTGTCCTGCATCGCGATCTTGCGGACGTGGCGCGTTCCCCTTCGCGCAGTTCTCCCCCAGCCCTGGCGGGCCGGGAGGTACCCCCACGCGCCCCCGGTTTCGCACCCTCCCGCGCCCCTGTTCTCGCACCCTCCCGCCCTATTCGGGCTTGCGGAACATCCTGGTTGCCGTGATCTCGCCGTGGATCGTGGGGCCGTCCGGGTCCTGGGGTGCGGGGAGGCCGGGGCGGAGGTGTTCTTCCACCGAGATGTACTTGAGGCCGGCGCGGAGGTCCGCGTCGTTGCGGAGGCGGATGACGAGCGGGAACTCGGCGAGCGCCGTGGTGTCGAACAGGCCGGTGGTGTAGATGAGTTGGACGCCGAGGGCGTCGGCGACGGCGCGCTGGAGTTCCAGCAGGTAGGTCGCGTTGGCGCGGCCGATCGGGTTGTCGAGGAAGAGCGTGCCGGCGTGGCGGAGCTGCGACTGGCCGCGGTCGTTGGCGCGCAGGGCGGCCATCGTGCAGTAGAGGGCGATGGCCGCGGTGAGCAGCTGGCCGCCGGAGAAGACGTCCGACATCTGGCCGACGGAGACCCGTTCGGCGCGAAGCACCGCGTCCGGCTTGAGGATCTCGACCGAGACGCCCTTGGGGCCGATCGCGGCGGCGACGCCGCGCAGCAGCAGGGACATGCCGTCGCGGCGCAGGTCGGAGTTCTTCCGGACGGCCGACTGGGTGGCGTCGTCGATGACTTCGCCGAGCCGTTCGACCAGGACGGCGTGGTCGGGGTCGTCGAAGCGGATGCGCAGGAACTCCTGGCCCGACCATTCGCCGAGACCCTCGGGCAGGCGCGAGAGCCGCTGCGCGGCGCGCAGGGTGGCCAGCGACGACTCGACCAGGCCGCGCAGGCGGTCGACGATGGAGGCGCGGTTGCGTTCCAGCTGGGCGAGTTCGTCGGTGAGGACGCGCAGGCGGGGGGCGAACGCGGCGGCCCAGGCGGCGGCGTGGTCGGGCAGGGCGGCGGCGGGGAGTTCGCGGATCTGCTGGCGGGCGGGGGTGCGGACGGCCTCGTAGCGGGCGGCGTTGGCGTGCCGGACGAGGGCGTCGGAGGCGTCCCGGACGGCGAGTTCGGCGCCGGTAAGTTCGGTGGCGGCGGTGCGCATGGCGCGCCGCGTGTCGGCGGCGGCGGCGCGGGCCGCGGCGAGGCCGCCGAGGTAAGTGTCGGCGGTCTCGGTCTCGTCGCCGTTGTCGCGCAGCGCGTCGCGGAGCTGGCCGGCGAGTTCCTCGAAGTCGGTGGCGGCGGCCTGCGCCTGGTCCAGGGTGCGCTGCAGGTCGGCGTGTTCGGTGCGGGCGGTGTCGACGCGTTCGCGGCGTTCGGCGAGCAGCGCGGTGGCGGTGCGCAGCAGGGCCTGGGCGTGCTCGGGGTCGGCCGGGAGGAGGTCCTCGGGGAGCTCGGTGTGGGCTTCGCCGTTGACGGGCGCGGAGCGTTCGGCGTCGCCGCGCAGGCGGCCGACCTCCTCAGCGGCGGCGCCGGAGCGGGCCTCGATGATGGTGACGAGTTCTTCGGCGCGGGCGGCGGCGGCCTGTCGGGCGGGGCCGTCGGCGCCGTCGGGGCTGGCGAGGAGTTCCTCGGCGCGGGCCTTGACCTTGTTGCTGAGGCGCTCCAACTCGGCTGCGGCGGCGGCTTCGTCGCCTTCGGCGCGGGCCTGTTCGGCGCGCAGGTCGGCGCCGACGCCGACCTTCTCGTAGAGCTGGGCCGCTGCCCGGTAGGCCTCGCGCAGGGCGGGCAGCGAGATGGGGGTGACGGTGTCGTCGGGCTCGGCGCTGGTGTCGGCGGCGGCGATCTCGGCGCGTTCGCCGCGCAGGGTGCGCGCGGTGCGGCGGGCGTCGTCGGCGGCGCGCTGGGCGGCGCGGCGGTCCTCGTCGCAGGTGCGGGCGCGTTCGGTGCACAGGGCCTGGCGGCGTTCGCACTCGGTGGCGTCGTCGGCGAGTTCGCGCTGCCGGCGGGTCCAGTTGGCGCGTTCGCGGAGGCGGAAGGCGAGGCCGGCGAGGGCGTCGGCGCGGCGGCGGGTGCGCTGGGCGGTCTCCCGGCACTCCTCGTGGCGGGCGGCGGCGGCCTGGTGGTCGGCGTCGGCTTCGGCGTGGTCGGCGCGCAGGGTGGCGAGTTCCGCGGCGGTGGCTTCGGCGTGGTCGGCTGCGGCTGCGGCGGTCTCGGCGAGTTCGGCGAGGGTGCCGGGCGGGCAGGAGGCGTGCCAGGAGGCGAGGCGGGCGGCGAGGGCGCGGTCGCCGCCGAGGCGGGCGGCGAGTTCGCGGATGTGCTCCTCGCGGGCGGTGGCGCGGGCGCGCAGTTCGCGGCGTTCGTCGTCGGCGGCGGTCTCGTTGTGCATGGCCGGGTTCGGCGGCACCAGGAAGAACCCGGGTTCGCCCTCGATGGGGGCGATCAGGGCGGCGGCGGTGCCGACGGCGACGGTGGAGCGGGGCAGCAGGGCGGCGGCGGCGAGCGCTTCGCGGGCCCGGTCGAGCGAGGCGGGGTCGGTGACGACGACGCCGTCGACGAGTTCGGGGCGGGCGGCGAGGATGGCGTCGTGGTCGGCGGGGTCGACGGACTGGGCGAGGTAGCGCCAGCCGGGCAGCGCGGGGATGCCCTGTTCGCCGAGGTGCTCGACGGTCGCGAGGACGTCGGGGCCGGGCGGGAGGAGTCCGCCGTCGCCGAGCGCGGCGAGGATCCGGGAGTCGTCGGCGGCGGCGGTGCGCAGGTCGAACAGGGTGCGTTCGGCGTTGGCCACGGCCTGGTCGAGGAGTTCGCGCAGGTCCTCGGCGGAGGCGTCGAGCTGACGGGGCGTCAGGAAGCCTTCGCTCTCGTCCGCGCCGTCCTGGTACGGGGAGAGGGAGAGCAGTTCGGCGAGCCGGGGTTCGGCGGCGAGCTGGGCGGCGGTGCGCTGTTCGGCGGCCAGCGCGCGCTCGGCGGCGGTGCGGGCGTCGGTGGCGCGGGCGGCGGCGAGTTCGGCGCGGGCCTCGGCGGCGGCGGACTCGCGGGCCCGGACAGCGCTGGACTCGGCGGCGGTGCGGGCCAGTTCGAGGGCTTCGGTGGCGGCGCGTTCGGCGTCGGCGGCGTGCAGGGCGGCGCGGGCGGGGTCGGGTTCGGCGCCGGAGTCGTCGATCCAGCCGGCTTCGACGGCGGCGGCGGTCTCCTGCTCGACCTCGGTGAGGCGCTGGCGCAGGTGTTCGGCCTCGGAGCGGGCCTTCTGTGCGGCGGTGGCGGCGGCGGTGGCTTCGGCCTGGGCGGCCGAGCCGTCCTGCTGCAACTCGCCTGCGCGCAGCTCTTCCTGGTCGGCGCGGGTCTCGGCGCTCAGCGCGGCGTCTTCGAGGGCGCGGGCGAGGGCGCCGGCGGCGCGGTCGCGGGCGGCGAGGGCGGGTGCGGCGTCGAGTTCGGCTTCCCGGATGGCGGTGGCCACACGGCCGGCCCGGTCGGCGGCGGCGCGGTGCCGCAGCACCGCCTCGGCGGCCTGCCAGGCGGCGAACTGGGCGCGGGCGTCGGTGAGTTCGCGGCGCAGTCGGCCGGCTTCGGCGGTCGCGGCCTCCAGTCCGAGGGTGGCGTGCCGGTAGCCGAGTTCGGCGACGATCAGGGCGTGCCGGGTGCGGTCGGTCTCGGCGGCGGTGACGGCGCTCGCGGCGGCGGCGACCTCGACGGCCAGGTCGTGCATCCGGTCGCGTTCGACGGTGGAGCGCGCGGACAGCGATAGCGCGAGCCTGCGGGTGCGGCGTTCGGCGGCGCGGTGGCCCTCGCGGACGGTCTCGCGGCCGGCGGTGGCGTCGACGATGCGCTGCAGCAGGTCGACGGAGCCGGCGGTGAAGTCGCGTTCGGCGGTGAGTTCGGCGCGGCGGCCGAGCTTGGCGGCGAAGCCGTGGACGAGGTCGGCGAGGCCGTCGGTGTCGCGGGTGTCGGTGACGGCGCGCAGCAGCAGGTCGGTGAAGTCGGCGTCGTTGCGGACCGCGAACAGGCCGGCGGCCTCGCCCTCGTCGGCGTTCATCTCGCGCTGGTAGCGGAAGAGTTCGGGGTCGAGGCCGAGCGCGCCGAGGTGCTCGTTCCAGCGGTCGTGGATCTCCTCGAAGGTGACGTCGAGGTGCGGGTGGGCCTTGGCGGCCTCGGTGAGGGTGTCGCGGAAGCCCTTCATGGTGCGGCGGCGGCCGCGGGCCTTCTGGTCGCCGGCCAGGCTGGGCCGTTCGGCGACCGGCAGCGCGTCCAGGGTGAGGCCGGGGCCGGGGCGGAAGGAGTACCAGAGTTCGGCGAACTTCCGCGGGTCGGAGGAGACCTGGCGGCCGCGCCACTCGCTGACCTTGCCGACCACGATGAGTTCGCCGGTGATGGTGTGCTGCCATTCGAGGGCGACATGGCCGCAGTCGTCGGCGAGCAGGAACTTGCGCAGCACGCCGGACGACGCGCCGCCCAGGGTGTTGCGGTGGCCGGGCAGCATCACCGAGAAGATCAGCTTGAGCAGCACGGACTTGCCGCCGCCGTTCTCCAGGAACAGCACGCCGGCGGGCGCGGGGCGGCGCTGCGGGCCCTCGGGCTCCTCGCCGAACAGGCCGATCTGCTGGGGCTGCGGCTCGGGGACCGGATCGCCGACGCCGCGCAGGTCGAGCACCGTGTCGGCGTAGCGGGCGCCCGCCGGTCCGATCGAGTACAGGCGGACCCGGTTCAGCTCGTACATGTGCGGTGGTTCTCCTGGAGCGGTCAGTTCAGAACGTGTGGTGACGGATCGTCAGAGCGCGTGGAAGGGCAGGCCGGCGTCGGCGACGAGTTCGTCGCTGTCGTCGGGCGGCAGCAGGGTGGCGGTGCCGTCGCTGACCGGGACGACGCCCAGGTCGAGCAGTTCGCCCATGGCGGCGCTGCCGGCCAGGTCGCGGACCTGCAACTGGTAGCGGGCGGTGGTGCGGTAGGTGCCGCCGGCGTCGTCGGAGGTCTTCTGCAGGAAGCCGGAGTCGACCAGGAAGGACACCGCCTTGGAGACGATGCCGGTGGTGGAGCCGGCCAGGCGGCGGGCGTCCTTGGTGGCGCCGGTCGCGGAGCGGCGCGCCCACACCCGCCAGGCCGCCTCCAGGCCGGGCGCGGAGCTGGCCGGGTCGGTGTTGCTGCCCTCGGCCTCGGCGCGTTCCTCCAGGCGGCGGCAGGCCTGCCGGACGAACGCGTCCACGCCGTTGACGGTGACCCGGCCGAGGTAGCCGTCGTCGGCGAGGTCCTCGGGGCGGGGGAAGGCGAGCGCGGCGACCGCGAGGTGCGCGAGGCCGTGCAGGAAGCGGTCGGTGGACTCGGAGGCGGCGCGGCGCGAGTAGTCGCCCATCCGGACGGCGAACACCGAGTCCTCGGCGGCGGCGACCGCCATGCCGGCCCGCGGCGAGACCTCCAGCACCACCAGGCCCATGCCGGTGGCGACGGCGTCCGCGAGGCGCCCGAACAGCGGGTCGTCGCGGTAGCGGCGCACCAGTTCGGCGTACTCCGCGTCCCGGGAGGGCAGCAGCTTCGCCTGCAGGCCGAAGGACACCAGGCGGGCGGCCTCGGCGACGTCCGCCGGGCTGATCGGCGCGTGGGCGGGGACGGCCGGCTCGGCGTCCTGCGGTGCCCACGCCTCGGCGCTGGTGGTCATGCGGGTGCTCCTTCGGTGCAAATGCTGCGCGTGCTGCGAGGGCTGTGCGCGCCACGGGCGACGCAAGTGCCGCGAGCGGTACGGACGACGCGGGCGCTGTGCGCGCTATGGGCGATGCGAGTGACAAGGGCAGTGCCAGTGGTGCTACGCGTGCCGCGAGCGCTGCGGGCGATGCCGATACTGCGGGCGATGCAAGCGCTGCGCATGCCGCGAGCGGTGCAGGCAGCGCCGGTGCTGCGCCCGCTGCGCTTGCCGCCGGCGCTGCGAGCCGCGCGGGCGGTACCGGTGCGGCGGTCGACGCCCGCGCCGCAGGCACCATGCGCGCCACAGGCAATGCCCGCGCCGCAGGCGCAACCCGTCCCGCTCGCGCTGCCGGCGCCGCAGGCGCGACTCGCTCCGTCCCCGGACCGGTCGGTCATTTCGCGTCCCGGCGGTCGGCGGCCATGCCTGCGGCGTCCAGCAGGGCGCTGCCGACGATCAGGTCCGCGCCGCCGAAGCCCGGGTCGTCCAGGCGGGTGCCGTCGTCCACCGCGAACAGCAGGCGCTCCTCGCCCTGCCGGTACGCGGTGCCGACCGGCGGACTGGCTGCGTGCACGGCCAACAGGGCGACCAGGTAGGCGAGTTCCTCGCCGTCCTCGGCGAGTTCGGTGCCGCGGGCACGGGCGTCGGCGAGCAGGCCGGACAGTCGGCGGGGCGCGTCGGCGGGCAGCTCCAGCAGCTCCAGCGCGGCCTCCAGTTGGGCTTCGGAGAACCGGCTGTCGTCGGGGGTGGCGACCAGGTCGGGCTCGGGCAGTTCGGCGCCGAGGTGCTCGCGTTCCACGGGCGGGGTGAGCAGCAGGTCGACCAGGTCGCCGACCCGGACCGAGGCGGGGGTGCGCAGGCCGGTGCCGCGGGCGAAGAACGCGTCGGTGGGCCGGGTGGCGTCCGCGAGCGGCAGGGTGAGAACGGGGGCGAGGAGTTGACCGTACAGGTCGATGCCGGTGCGCGCGGTGGGTGCGGAGAACGCCTGCCGGTCCTGTTCGGCGCGAAACAGCGGGCCGGCTTCCAGCAGGCGGGTCTGCAGCTGGGTGTGTCGGCGGATGCAGTCCTTGACGATGTCGACGAGCTCGGCGGCGCGGCGCTTGTGCTCGGCGTCGGTGCTCTCGTCGCGGGCCTTGCGGATGTTGGTGAGGATCGCGTTCTCGTGCCGGTACCGGTCGGCGATGTGGTCGAGCGCCTCGTCGATCAGGTCGGGGACGGTCTCCATCCAGTCCACGGCGCGGACGTTGCGGCGGGTCGCCTCCAGTGCGCGGCGCAGCGTCTCGGCGTACTGGACGGTGCGGTAACGGGCCTGTTCGGCGGCGAGCTGGGCGTCAGCGAGGCGGCCGCGGCGGATCAGCACCTCCAGCTTGACCTCGGCGGCGATCTGAGCGCTCGTCACGTCGGTGTCCAGCGCGCCGACCAGGACGTTGACCGCCTCGTCGGTGGTGCGCAGGTAGACGCCGCCGTCCTGGCCGGGGACTTCCTCGATCAGCTTGAAGTCGTAGTCGCGGCGGGTGTACGCGCCGTCCGGCCCGAAGGTGCCGTACACGGCGCGGAAGCCGCGGTCGACGCTGCCGACGTTGATCAGCGACTCCAGTACCCAGCGGGCCACCCGCTCGTGCTCGGTGACGGCCCGCCCGGGGTTCTGCGCGGCGATCCGGGGCTGGAGCCGGCCGAGCACTATGTCGCGGTCGGCCCCGGTGTCGAAGTCCATGTTGAGGGTGACCAGGTCGATCGCGGCGAGGCCGATCTCGGCCATCGTGTACGAGGCGTACTCGCCGGCCAGGTTGACCTTGCGGCTGTCCAGGTCGTGCAGCGGCGCGGTGCAGGCGAGCGCCTTGAGCCGGCGGGCGAGTCCCTCGTCGGCGGCCGGTCCGGGGGCGGGCCTGGTGGGCTGGTCTGCGATGGCGGTCACGGTGGACAAGATTAGGGCTTTCCGTGGACAGGTCCGAAACGTCCCCTTTGGGACAGCCTGTTCCGGCGTGTTGAACGCGTTCAAATTCAGGTCTAGAGTCCTTCTCGCGACACCGCGTGCCGTCTGCGGCACCCGCGTCATGGAGGGGGACTCCCCATGTCCGACATCGCCACCGCCCCGACCGGTTCCACCACCGCCGGCCCCGGCCCCACCACCGTCACCGACACCGCGCTGGTCCGACGCCGGATCAGGCGCTGGCTCTGGCTGTTCATCGTCTGCCTCGCGCTCAGCGGGCTGACCGCCTTCCCGCTGCAGAGCGAGACCACGCTGCTGGTGCGCGCCCTGGACGCCACCGGTCTGAGCTCCGCGCTCCCCGCCCTCGGCGACTGGGCCGTGCTGACCCGGGACGGCGTCGCCGACGGCCTCGGCAGCCACCCGTTCCTCGCCTACGGCACCGACTGGCTGGCCTTCGCGCACCTGGTGATCGCGGCCGCGTTCTGGGGGCCGCTGCGGGATCCGGTCCGCAACATCTGGGTGATCCGCTGGGCGATGCTCGCCTGCGGCGCCGTCATCCCGCTCGCGCTGGTCTGCGGGCCGCTGCGCGAGATTCCGCTGTTCTGGCAATTCGTCGACATGTCGTTCGGTGTATTCGGCGTCATTCCGCTGCTGATCGTGCACCGCCTGATCCGCACCCTGGAGTGGGACCAGGCGGTCCGCACCCACCACGACTTCGCCCGGGTCGTCCCCTCCCCCTGACCGCCCGCCGGGTCACCGCGACCCGACCGCCCACCGGGTCACCCGCGGCGCCCCCGCCGCCGGTGACCCGTCCCGGCTCAGCCCGCGGCGGCCTCGGGCGCGACTTCGGGCTCGGCCTCCGGCCGGGACACGGTGCCGTCGTGCAGCGAGATCACCCGGTCGGCCTGGGCCATCAGGGCCGGGTCGTGGGTGGCGACCAGGGCCGTGACGCCCTGGGAGTGCACCACCGCGCGGAGCAGCTCCATCACGGCCAGGCCGGTCTCGGAGTCGAGCTGTCCGGTGGGCTCGTCCGCGATGATCAGCGCGGGGTCGTTGGCCAGCGCCCGGGCGATCGCGACCCGCTGCTGCTGGCCGCCGGAGAGCTCGCTCGGCCGCTGCTCGGCGTGGTCGGCCAGCCCGACCAGGGCGAGCAGGGTGCGGACCTTCTCCTCGCGCTCGACGGCGGACAGCCGGCGCAGCCGCATCGGGACGCCGACGTTCTCGGCGGCGGTGAGCGTCGGCAGCAGGCCGAAGGACTGGAAGACGAAACCGATCCGGTCCCGGCGCAGCGCGAGCCGTCCCGCCTCGTCGAGGCCGGACAGGTCGGCGCCGTCGAGCGAGATCCGGCCGCTGGTCGGGGTGTCGAGGCCGCCGACCAGGTTGAGCAGGGTGGTCTTGCCGGAGCCGGACCGGCCCTTGAGAGCGGTGAGTTGGCCGCGGGCCGCGGTGAAGGACACCCCGCGCAGCGCGTGCACGGTGCGCGGTCCGGCGCCGAAGCTGCGCCACAGGTCCTCGACCACCACCATGGGCGCCGCTGACTCGGTCATCTCTTTGTCCCCCGTTGGCAGTTGAGCGATGGTGCTCGATTCTGCGCACTACGACAACGGTTCGCGCAAGGCCCTTCCGCTGATCGTTCGAATCTGACAGAGTCGTCCGCCATCCGGTACACGCTGACCGGAACGGGGGTACGGGGAAACATGTTCGGCTTTGTCCTGCGACGACTGCGCGGGCGGCTGCCGCTGGCGGCTGCCGTGCTGTTCACGGTGCTGATCACCACCACGGTGCTGACCACGCTGGTCGCCTTCAACCGCACCGTGGCCGAGGCCGGCCTGCGGCGGAACCTGGACGGCGGCACCCGGGTCGGCGTGGAGCTGCGCTCCGACCACGCGGCGGACGCCCGGACGGCGGACGACGCGAAGGCCGCCGCGCTCGGCGCCCAGCTGTTCGACGGGCTGCCGGTCGACGTGCAGTCCCTCGCGCACAGCCGCTCGTACGGGCTGCCCGGAGCAACGGGCGCCAACGACCCGGACCTGACGGTGCTGGCGTCGCCGGACCGCAGCCGGCTGAAGCTGACGGCCGGCCAGTGGCCGACCGCCGAGAGCGCCCCCGCCGGCCCCGACACCGCGGGGACGGTCCAGGCGGCCGTCCCGGGCAGCGCCCTGCGCCGGCTCGGCCTGACCGAGGGCGCGCTGCCCGCGCAGGTCACGCTCTCCGACCGGTACGGCGGCCGGCCGCTCACCGTCCGGATCACCGGGGTCTACCAGGTCGCCGACCGGGAGGCCCCGTACTGGCGGCTCGACCCGCTCGGCGGCCGCGAGATCCAGGTCAAGGGCTTCACCACCTACGGGCCGATGGTGGTGGACGACGCCGTCTTCACCGCCGGCCCGCTGCCGCAGGGCGGCCGGAGCGTGCTGCTGACCGCCGACTTCTCCGCCGCCGACCCGGAGCGCGTCGACCGGGTCCGGGCCCGCGCCGACCACCTGGCGGACCTCACCAAGCAGTACGGCGCCGGCCTCCAGCCACAGACCGAACTGCCCGCCCTGCTGGGCGAGTTGCAGTCGTCGATGCTGGTCGCCAGGTCCAGCCTGGCGATCGGGGCGCTGCAGCTCGCGGTGCTGGCCGCGGCCGCGCTGCTGCTGGTGGTGCACCTGGTGTCGGAGCGGCAGAGCCAGGAGAACGCCCTGCTCACCTCCCGGGGCGCGACCCGACGCCGACTGGCCGGCTGGACGGCCGTCGAGGCGTTGCTGCTCGCCCTGCCCGCCGCCGTGCTCGCTCCCCTGCTGACCGGGCCGCTGCTGCGACTGCTCACCGCCTGGGGCCCGCTGGCCGGGCTGCCGCTGGAGCACGCCGACACCGCCGTCCGCTGGCCGGTGGCCGCGGCCTGCGCGCTGGCCTGCGTCGCGCTCACCGCCCTGCCCGCCGTGCTCCGGCGCGGCGGCGAGCGGGTGGTGTCCCGCCGGCAGGCCGTGGTCAGCACGGTGGCCCGCTCCGGCGCCGACCTGACCCTGCTCGTCCTCGCCGTGATCGCCTACCAGCAGCTCGACGCCCGCACCGGTGGCCTCTCCGCGGACGCCTCCGGGCAGCTCGGCATCGACCCGGTGCTGGTCGCGGCGCCCACCCTGGCGCTGGGCGCCGGAACGCTGCTGGTGCTGCGGGTGCTGCCGTTCGCGGCCCGGCTCGGGGCCCGGCTGGCGGCCCGGGGCCGCGGCCTCGGACCGGCGCTCGCCGGCTGGCAGCTGGCCCGCCGCCCGGGCCGGGCGAACGGTCCGGTGCTGCTGCTGGTGCTGGCGGTCGCCACCGGCGTGCTGGCGCTCGGCCAGCACGCCGCCTGGCGCGACTCGCAGCACGACCAGGCCGACTTCGCCTCGGCGGGCGGCCTGCGGATCCAGGGCTCGGCGCTGCCCGCACTCGGCCAGGGCGGCCGGTACGCGGCGCTGCCCGGCGGCGACCGGCTGCTGCCGGTGGCCGGGTTCGACCAGTGGCTCCCCGGCGACAGGCGGGGCCGGGTGCTGCTCACCGACACCGCCCGCGCCGCCGCCGAACTGCACGTCCGTCCCGACCTGTTCGACGACCGGCCGGTCGAGGACCTGCTCGGCCCGCTGGCCGAACCGCAGCCGACCGGCCTGCGGCTGCCCGGGAAGCCGACCCGGATCGACCTGACCGTGGCGGTCCAGGTCGGCGCCGTCGACTCCTCGTTCCCCGCCTGGATGCCGCCGCCGACGGCGCCCGACGTCTGGCTGCACCTGCGGGACGGCTTCGGGGCGGCCTACCGCGTCCTGCTGCCGCAGCTCCCCGGCCAGGGCGAGGTCACCGTCTCGGTCGACCTGAGCGCGCAGACCGCCGCCCCGCTCGGCTCGATCGCCGCGCCGCTGACTCTGACCGGCTTCGAGCTGACGTACGGCTCCAACGCGAGCCTGGCCGCCAATGAGCTGACGATCCGCCGCCTGGCCGTCTCCGACACCGCGGCCGGACCGGCCACGCCCGTCCCCGCGCCCGCCGGCTCCTGGAGCGCCACGGCCGACTCCCCGGTCCGGGTGACCGACGCCCCCGCCGGGACCGGGCTGCCGACCATCTCCTACACCCCGGACGAGTCCAAGAGCTTCGACCGGCGCGACGGCCGGCGCGCCCTGCTGCTCCCGCCCGGCGACACCATGTCCGGCGCGGAGGTCAAGGGCCTGGCCACCCGCGGCTACCTGACGGCCACCGGCGCCGAGGTCGGCGACCTGATCAAGGTCCAGCTCGGCAACACCGGCATGCCGGTGCGGATCACCGGCCAGGTCGAGGAACTGCCCGTGTACGGCGACACCGCGCTGATGCTCGACCTGGCCGGCGCCCACCGGTGGCTGACCGACCGGGGCGCCGACGTCCCGCAGGTCTCCGAATGGTGGCTGCCCGCCGCCGGCCCCGACGACCGCACCCCCGCCGAGGCCGCCGCCGCCCTGCGCGCCGGACCGACCGCCCAGCAGCTGACGCTCCGCGAGGAGGACGCCGCCGCCCGCTCCGGCGACCCGCTGAGCGCCGCCCCGCAGAGCGTGCTGGCCGCCCTGGCGGTGGCCGCCGCCGTCCTCGCCACCATCGGCTTCGCCGCCGCCGCGGCCGCCTCGGCGGCCGAACGGGCCGGCGAGTCGGCCGTGCTGCTCGCCCTCGGCACGCCCCGGCGGCTGCTGCGCCGCACCGCCACCGCCGAACAGGTCGTGCTGGTCGGCATCGGCACCGGCACCGGACTGCTGCTCGGCGCCGTCCTGGTCCACCTGGTGGTGCCGCTGGTGGTGCTCACCCCGGCGGCCCGCCCGCCGGTTCCCGAGGTGCTGGTCGGGCTGCCGCTCGGCCAGCTGCTGGCCCTGGCGGTCGGGACCGCCGCCCTGCCGCTGCTGTCCGCCTTCCTGGTCGGCGGCCGCCGCCGGGACGTGGCCGCCCGGCTCCGGTTCGTGGAGGACAAATGAGCACCCCGGCCCCCTGGGTCCGCACCCGGCTGCGCACCGCACCGCTGGCGGCCCTGCTCACCGCCGCCCTGGCGCTGACCGTGGTCTTCCTGTCCGCCGCACTGCCCCGGGCCCAGGACCGTGGCGCGGACGACGCGCTGCGCAGCTACCTGCGCACCGCGGGCCCGGCCGCCAACGGCCTGCAGGTCACCTCCGCCATTCCCCGGTCGGCCGACGGGGCGCACCAGCTCGACGTCACCGCAGGCCGACTCACCGAGACCGTCGGCGCGCTGCTCCCGCTCGACCCGAGCGGCCCGGTCTACGGCCGCCGCGGCACCCAGCCGCGTTCACTGGGCGACCCGTCACTGACCCGCCCCGACGGCGTCCCGCCCGAGATCGCCGTGCAGTACCAGCACGGGGCGAACGACCACCTCCGGTTGACGTCCGGTCAGTGGCCGGGCGCCGCCGCGGAGGGCGAGCCGACGCCGATCGCCGTGTCTCGGGCCGCCGCCGAGACCCTCGGGCTGCGGCTCGGCACGGTGTACGCCGGCGGCAGGTCGGTGCTGGACCGCACCGGCCCGCCCCCGGCCCAGCAGGTCCGGGTGGTCGGCCTGTACACCGTCGACGACCCGGCGGACCCGTTCTGGGCCGAGATCGGCTGCGCGCTCAAGGCCTGCCTGAACCTCACCCCCAGCAGCGGCCCCGGCGACCCCCCGGAGCAGTACTGGTACGCCGTCGCGCTGGCCGGCCCCGAGGCCACCGGGCAGGTGGCCACCTGGGGCCACGGCGCCGAGGACTACTGGCGACTGCCGGTGCGGGTGGACACGCTGCGGGCCGACCGGCTCAAGCAGACCTCCTACGACCTCGCCTCGGTCATGACCGGGCCGGTCGCCGTCCGGATGACCACCGCCCTCGGCCGGAACAACGTCCGGATCACCTCCCAGCTGCGCACCCTGATCGACCACGCCCGGCAGCGGCAGGGCGCCATCGACTCGCTCGCCGAACTCGGCCCCGCCGGCGCCGCCGGAGTCACCGCCGTGGTGCTCTGCCTCGCGGCTGCGCTCGGCACCGAACGCCGCACGGCCGAACTGCGGCTGCTGCTGGCCCGCGGCGCCGGAATCCGCGGCATCTTCCGACGACTGCTCGGCGAAAGCGCGTTGACGGTGCTGCCGCCCGCCGCGCTGGGCGCGCTGCTCGCCTTCACCCTGCTGCCCACCCCGCGCTGGCTGCCCGCCGCCGTCGCGGCCGCCTCGGTCACCCTGCTCGCCCTGCTGGCGTTCCCGGTCCGGGCGGCCGTGCTGCTGCGCGAACGGGCCGACCGGGCCCGGTCCGGACGCCGCCGCCTGATGGGCGAGTTCGCCGTCCTGGCCACCACCGTCGCCGCCGTCACCCAGGTCGCCCGGCGCGGCGTGGCCCCGGCCGGCGAAGGCGTGGACCCGCTGCTGGTCGCCGCGCCGCTGCTGCTCGCGCTGACCGGCGCACTGCTGCTGGCCCGGCTCCAGCCCGCCCTGATCGGACTGCTGGCCCGCTGGGCCGCGCGGCGGCCCGGCGCGATCGGCTTCCTCGGCCTGGCCCGCGCCGCCCGCGGCAGCGGCGGCCCGCGCTCGCGCCCCTCGGTGCTGCCGCTGCTCGCCCTGGTCCTCGCCGTGACCTGCGGCGCGATCGGCGCCACCGTGCTGAGCTCGGTGGCCGACCAGCGCGCCGTCGTCGCCCGGTACAACATCGGCGCCGACGCCCAGGTCGCCGCCCCGCTGGGCAGCGCGCTGCCGGACGCCTTCGTCACCGCCGCCGGTCGGCTGCCCGGTGTGCAGACCGCGGCGCCGATCTGGATCATGGACGACGTCGCCATGGCGGTCAGCGTCGGCCGGTCGATCCGGGTCAACGTCGTGGTGGCCGACCCGGTCGCGTACGCCAAGATCGCCGAGGCCGCCGGGCGGGGCCGGTTCGACCCGGCGCTGCTCGCCGGCGGCGCCCCCGGACAGCCGCTGCCCGCCCTGGTCAGCAGCGACCTGCCGGAGGGCGACTTCGCCCTCCGACTGGGCGCCGGCGAAGCCGTCCCGATCCACACCGTCGGCTTCGTCGACGGCACCCCCGCCCTGAACGGTGCGGTCGGCGTCAACGTGCTGCTGCCGCTCGGCCCGGCCACCGACCTGCTGCCCCGGATCGGCGGCCCCGCCAAGTGGCTGGCCGTCGGGCCCGTCGACGACGCCCGATTGCACGCGCTCGCCGTGCAGTACCTCGGGCCGCCGGCCACGGACACCAAGCCGGGCCACGTGGCGCGGACCGCCGCCGGCGAGGCCGCCGCACTCGGCAACGACCCGCTGCAGGCCTCCGCCGAGCGGATGTTCTGGGTCGCGGTCGGCGCCACCGCCCTGTTCGCGCTGCTCTCCGTCCTGCTGACGCTGCTCCGGGCCGGCCCCGAGCGGGCCGCGACCCTGGCCCGGCTGCGCACCATGGGCCTGCGGCCCCGGCAGGGACTGGCGCTGATCCTCGCCGAGGCCCTGCCGCAGACCCTGGTCGCCGCACTCGGCGGGGCGCTCACCGCGATCTGCGGCGTGCTGCTGCTCGGCCCGGCCATCGACCTCGGCCCCCTGGTCGGCGCCGCGACCACCACCGGACTGCGGCTCACCGCGTCACCGATCCTCCAACAGGCCCTCGGGCTGGCACTGTTGGCCGCCCTCGCGGTGCTGGCCGAGACCGCCGTCACCGCCCGTCGGCAGATCACCACCGAGCTACGAGCGGGAGACAACCGATGAGCACTCCGCCCCCGAGCCTGGACGAGCTCCGCGCCAGGGCGCTGGCCGCCTCCGCGCCCAGGGCCGTCCGCGCCGACCTGGCGATCAGCTGCGAGCGGCTGGTGCGGATCTTCAGCAGCGACGGCATCGAGGTCCAGGCCCTCCAGGGGCTCGACCTGACGGTCGACCAGGGCGACCTGGTGGCCCTGGTCGGCGCGTCCGGCAGCGGCAAGTCCACCCTGCTGAACGTCCTCGCGGGCCTCGACGCCCCCACCGCGGGCAGCGCCACCGTGGCCGGCTGCGACCTGCTCGCCATGACGCCCAAGGACCGCCTCCGCTACCGGCGCGAGGTGGTCGGCTTCATCTGGCAGCAGACCGCCCGCAACCTGCTCCCGTTCCTGACGGCCGCCCAGAACGTCGCCCTGCCGATGCAGCTGCGCTCCGGCCACCGCGCCGCCAAGCGGCAGCGCGGCCGCGTCACCGAACTGCTGGAGGCCCTGGACATCGCCGAGTTGGGGCACCGCCGCCCCGCCGAGCTCTCCGGCGGCCAGCAGCAGCGCGTCGCGATCGCGGTCGCCCTGGCCAACGACCCGGCGGTGCTGCTCGCCGACGAGCCCACCGGCGAACTCGACTCGGAGACCGCCGTCGGCATCTTCGAAGCCTTCCGCACCGTCAACCGCGAACTCGGCACCACCGTCGTCGTCGTCACCCACGACCCCATGGTGGCCGGCGAGGTCCGCCGCACCGTGGCCATCCGCGACGGCCGCACCAGCAGCGAGGTGCTCCGCCGCACCGTCACCGACGAGCACGGCCAGGAGACCGTCAGCGAACGCGAGTACGTCATGCTCGACCGCACCGGCCGCGTCCAACTCCCCGCCAAGTTCCTCGCCGCCCTCGGCATGGAACACCGCGTGGCCGCCGACCTCGCCACCGACCACATCGCCATCCACCCGGACGACACCGACTGACGGAACATCAGCCGAGGCGCCTGACCCGCAGGTCGCCGGACCAGCCGTCGCAGCGGACGGCGCCGGCGGGAAAGGCGAGTTCGAGGGCAGTGCGGCCGGTGAGCGGGTGGTGCTCCTCGCGCACGGCGAGGACGGGCTCGCCGAGGTGACGGGCGAACGGCGTCCCGGCGCGGTCGGGGCGGACCTCGATGCGGCCCCACTCCCCCAGGTCGAGATCCCCGTGCGGCGCCTCGTCCTCGACGGTCAGGCACCAGTCGCTGCCGGTGGTGATCCGGGTGCGGCCGCCCCGGTCGTCGAGCAGCCAGACGTCCACCGGTTCGGGCTCGCGCTCGCCGCCGGGCGGCGTGAACCAGGACGCCATCAGCCCGATCAGTCGGCGGCCGACCAGCCCGGCCGGGTCGAGGCCCGGGCCGTGGGTGGGGCAACTGGGCGGCGGGGCAGGGGTGTTCAGGCCCCTGCCCGGGGTGGTGGGGCGGGTCAGCGCTCCGGGTCCCACTCGATCAGGTGGTCGAAGAGCCGGCGGTCGCCGTCGAGCTTCAGGTCGTCCAGCGGGAAGCGGCCGTAGAACATGAGCGCCAGGTCGCTCGCCGAGCCGTGGGCGGCGGCGGTGGGCGTGGCGTCCGCGGGGACGGGGACCAGGGTCGCGCCGGCGGCGGAGAGGTCGTTGCGCCAGGAGCGGCCCTCGGCGGCGTGGTAGTCGGCGGTGGCGGGCTCGTGCGGCCACGCCTCCGTGGTGGTGCACATGCTGGAGAGGAACTCCTCCACGCAGTCGACCGCGAGCTCGGTGGGCAGCGGCTCGGACACGCCCGCGGCGAGCTGCGCGTCCCAGGTGTGCACGGAGATCTCGTGCACCTGGCGGCGGGCCACACCGCGGCTGGTCAGCGGGGTCTGCGACTTGCCCCACCAGCCCCAGCAGACCCGGTCCGGGCCCGCCTCGCGGAGCTCGGCCAGCAGCAGCTCCGTCGACTCGGCGAGCCAGCCGAGCAGCGCCTCGCGCTCCTCGGGCGCGGTCGCCCCGCCGAGCGGCGCCAGCTTCCCGGTGGCCGCCGGCCCGGCGGCCACCGTCGCCGCCCAGGCCCGACGGCCCTCGCCGAGGTGCTGGGCGAGGTCGCGCAGCGTCCACCCCGGGCAGGACGGCACCGGCACGTCGAGGCCGGGCGCGGCGGCAATCGCGGCGCGGAAGGCCGTCGCGCGCCCGTCGATCAGTCGCAGCAGCTCGTCGTGGGCGGGACCGGCGAAATCAAGATTCTTTTCCACGCGCGGATGTCTATCACCGGCGCCCACGGTGCGGACACCGGTTTTCCCGGCGTCCCGCCGTCACCAGCGCATCCGGACGTCCTCGGCCCAGCCCAGCAGGCCGTCCACCGCGATCCGCAGGCCGTCGTCGGTGCGGATGCTGCCGCGGTAGTGGCCGAAGCACTGGTCGGTGCGGTTGGCGAGCAGCCCGGCCTCCGTGCGGACCCGGCGGTCGTGGAACGGGGTGAAGGTCAGCTCGACCTGGTCGCTGCCGGGCGTGGTGATCCGCCAGGGGGCGAGCGGGGCGGCCGGGTCGTACTGCCAGTCGAGTTCGTCGCCGATCTTGCTCAGCCGGCCGTCCACGCAGAGCGCGTTCTCGGTGGAGCCCGTCCCGACCGTCCACTGTCCGCCGAACTGGAGGCCGACCACGTGCCCGTCGGTCCGGCCGGACGCGGCGCCCCAGTTCCAGCCGAGCGAACGCGGCCAGCGGCCCCGGCCGTGGTCGAGCACGCCCCAGGCGTCCTCGTCGAACGCGTACGTGCGACCGCCGAGCCGGACGGTGCCGGTGGCGGGGCGGGCCGTGTGCTTGGAGGTGTACTGGAAGCGCTTCCCGTCCCAGGGGACGACCACCGACATCGTCTCGTGGCCCTCCGGCAACGCCACCAGCAGGTCCACTTCGAGCGGCCGCAGGTCCGCGGTGAGCGCGCGGGCCGACAACCGGGTCCCGCCGTCCTTCTCCTGACGGATCGCCACCCTGACCTGACGACGAGCGGGCCGCTCGGGCCCGACGGCGAGGTCCGCGCCGTACGGGCCGCCGGAGCCGGCGATGCCCTCCGGCATCGCGGTGGGGCGCAGCGGCAGCCCGGGAGCGAGCGCGGTGCGTTCGTGGTCCTCCAGCACGCCGTGGTCGTCCCAGGCGAGGAAGTGGACGGCGTCGAGCGTCAGGAAGTCGAGGTCGCTGACGGTCAGCGCGACCAGGTGCGTGGGCGTGGTGACACACCAGTACTCGAACCGCTTGGTCCGCCCCCACCCCCGCAGATTGGCCCGGTGCAACGGGGTGCGGGACCACCCGACCGCCGCAGGGTTGAGCCGCCCGTCCGGACCGCACAGGTCGACGGCTTCGGTGATCTCACGCTCATGGGTCGCCATCCGCGCACCCTACTGCCGGGAACCGAGGACGGGCGCCGGTGGGTGCGAAAACGGGGGCGCAGGTTCGCGCTTGTCGCGCAGTCCCCAGTAGGCGCGAAGGTCTTGCAACGCCTACTCGGAGCGGGCCGACCCCGCATCTCTGAGGGGCCCGCCCATGTCGACCGCCACCACCGCCCGCCCTGCCCGGCAATCCTCGCCCCCGAACAAGAGCATGGAAACCACACAGCCGGGCATCTGCCCGTGCCACGGTCGGCCGCAAGCTGACCTGTTGCTGCGTAAGAGCAAGATTGTCCGCGAGGGTGAGCGGGCCCTGTCCATCCGGACGCAGGAAGACCGGGGCCGCGCGTGGGCCGCAGAGAACGGCTACTGCGTTCGGACCGTGTGGAAGGAGAACCTGTCGGCCTGGTCGGACGTGCGCCGACCGAAGATGGACGCCGCCCTTGACGCCGTGCTGGCCGGAGAGGTGCAAGCGCTCTGGTGCTACGCGCTCGACCGGTTCTCCCGCAAGGGGGCTGAGTCCGTCGTTCCGATCCTCGGCAAGGCCCGTGTGATCTTCGACTACGAGCGTCTCGACTCCATGGACGAACGCGACCGCCGGTGGATTCTCGACCGGGCCGAGAACGCCCGCGACTACTCGCAGCGTCTGAGCCACAACGTCCGCGGCACCAAAGCGAAGCAGCAGAAAGAGGGACGGTGGCTCGGCCGGGCCCCGTTCGGTCTGACGGCGGACACGAATCGCCGGCTCGCCCCGGACACCACCCCGTACATGTGCCTGCTGGCGGACCACCAGGAGGTGACCCCGTGGGAGGTGGTGAAGCGGATTTTCTGGGCGTTGTCGACCGGCACTTCCGCGCGGGCCCTCGCACGATCGCTCAACTCCGAGGGTCTGCGGACCGGCACCGGCGCGTACTGGCGGGCCGCCACCATTTGGGCAATCGTCGTCCACCCCGTGTACGAGGGATGGCTGACCGTAGCCCCCGCGGTGGGCAAGCAGAAGTCGCACAAGCGGCCCAGCCGGTACGTCCACCCCGACACCGGCGAGAACATCCGCTGCGTCACTGACGAGACGCTGCCGCACATGATCCCCGCCGAGCTTGCCGAGCGGGCCCGCCGAGTCCTGGCGGGATTCCAGTTCGTGGCCAAGGAAGACCGCCCCGCCCCCGGCAAGGTGGTGCACCCTCTGAGCGGTCGACTGGTGAAGTGCGCCACCAGCGGGCACAGCATGTCCCTTCTCGGCAGCAGCCATGTGTGCAACGGGCACACCACCAGCCGGAGTTGTCCCG
>NZ_BMRI01000040.1:0-4010 GCF_014648555.1 Kitasatospora griseola | reverse complement strand
CGTTCGCGTCCGTGAACCGCAAGACCCTGTTGAACTACGTCGTGGACGCGTGGTCTGCGCGCCTGCACAACGCCGCCGACGACGACCCGCTGTTGATCGCCGTCGCCGAACGCTGGCAGGCCATTGCCCGCCCCGAGGAAGGGGCAGAGGTGACCGAGGCCCGCGCCGAAGTCGCCGCGGCAAAGGCCGAGTTGGACAAGTTCCACGCCGACGACCTCACGGGCTTCTACACCGGCCGCTCCGCCCGGTACCGCATGCCCGCGAAGAACCGTGCCGAGGCCCGGTTGGACGCCGCAGAGGAACGCCTCTCCGGGCTGGTCGGCGGCGGCACCGTCGATATCACGTGGCTGATCGAAGGCAACGCCGCGGACACGTGGCACCAGGCGGACCCGCAGTTGCAGCGCGACCTGTTGCACCTGGCGATAGACCAGGTGATCGTCACCCCCGCCCACGGCAAGCGCGTCCGGTTCAACGGCGCAGAGCGGGTCACCATCGTATGGGCCACCCCCGAACAGGCCGAGGACGACGACTACGCACAGGCCGCCTGACGGCCCAGCAGAGCCCCGAACAGCCCCGGTTGGTCCCCGTGGACCGGCCGGGGCTTTCTGCTGCCCGCACACGGGCGCGCCGGGCCTCGGGCTCGCCGGCTCGGGCCGGGCCACCAGCGGGCCGAGCTGTGGTGGAGTGGTGGTTCTACCTATTTTTTTAGAACACATAGAAAAAATAAGAAGAAAGCCAGAACGGCACCGCTTCCGCCACTGCACCACTCTCGGCAGCGTTCAGCGAGGAAACGTCCCACCCCCACTACATGGCGAAAGGGGAACCGGACGACTTGCCTGCCTGAGTGCACCGGCCACGAATAACTGCATGGGGCCAGGCCCCTGTGTGGACCGCGTCATGAACTACCACGCCAGGCAGCGATCGCGCTTACGACCGTGGCCATGAGACCGAGAGACCATCCAGGGATGCGCTGGATGGTCAAGTGCAGCCCTCCGATGCGGAGCTCGAACTGCGGTCTCTGGTTGGAACGCTGTGTCATGGGTGCAGTTCAGCATGCAGCGCGAGGTGTTCGGAGGGAAAGCCCTCAAGAGGCGCACAAGAGGCGTTCAAACGGCACTGCAATGTTCTGTCGGTGGCCTGTCAGTTGCCCATAGCGCGAACGCCGTGAAGTCGGCACCCGCCCCACGAACGGGAAGCCGAAGCGCTGCGCGGGAGTACTGCCGATCGTGGCTACGCGACCCGGCGGCAGCGCATCCGCGGGGCCTACCCGTACCGGAACCCGTGGTGCCTGCTGTGCGGTCGCATGGCCACGGTGGCTCACCACTTCCCGGAGTCGTGCCGCTCGCTGGTTGCTCGGGGTGTTGCTGATCCGGATGCGCCGAGCCGGCTGCGGCCGTTGTGCACGCTCTGTCACAACCGCGAGACGACGGCCCGTCAGCCCGGTGGGTGGGCTGCTGAGCGCGTCAAGCCGATAAGGCGCTGACCGGCGGCTTTACCCCTCCCCACCCGCCACTGATCGGCAGGGAGGGAAAAAACTCGCGCCGCAGCTAGGGGCGTTTGCGCGGAGAGTGACGAGCCGTCGCTCTGTCGAATCCGGATGGTAAATCCGAATCTGGGATTGAACTGCCCATCCTGTAAAGAGAATTAGGAGATAGCCACTATGGCACTCACCCTTGCCGAGTCCGCGAAGTTCTCGACCGACGACCTTCAGCGAGGCGTCGTCGAAACTTTCGTCCAGGAATCGCCGATCCTCGACCGGCTGCCGCTGATCCAGTTCGAAGGAAACGCTTTCCGCTACAACGAGGAGTCCACCCTGCCCGGGGTGTCGTTCCGCGCGGTCAACGAGGCATACCCGGAGAGCGTGGGCGCGGTCAGCCCGCGTATCGAGAACCTGGCGATCCTTGGCGGCGACAGCGACGTCGACAAGTTCATCGTCAAGACCCGCGGCAACATCAACGACCAGCGCGCAATCCAGGAGACCATGAAGGTCAAGGCCGCGTCGGTCCACTTCTCCGACCAGTTCTTCAACGGCGACACGCAGGTGAACCCGCTCGGCTTCGACGGTCTGCGCAAGCGCCTCATCGGCCGCCAGGTCCTGGACGCCAAGGGCGCCGGGCCCGTCTCTGGCGGCTACGACTTCTTCGACGCCCTGGACGCGCTGACCGCGCGGGTGCAGGGGATCACCAGCCAGAACGGCGCGCTGTACATGAACGCCGCGATCATCGCGAAGATCCGTTCCGGGTTCCGCCGGCTCGGCGGCTCGGAACTGCTGACCGCGCAGATCCACGGCAAGGAAGTCACCATGTGGAACGGCATCCCCATGCTCGACCCCGGCCAGAAGCTCGACGGCACCGACGTCCTCCCGCTCACCACGGGTACGGGTGGCAAGGAAACCGGTGACATATACGCCGTCCGGTTCGGCAGCTCCGACGCCGACGGGGGAGTCACTGGTCTGACCAACGGTGGCATCCAGGTGACCGACCTTGGCGAGGCCCACGACAAGCCGGTGTTCCGGACCCGGATCGAGTTCTATTGCGGTATCGCGCTGTTCGGTGGCAAGGCCGCCGCCCGCCTGATGAACGTCCTCGCCGGCTGACCTGCAACACGCAACACACGCCCCGTCCTGTCCGCCCCTCGGGGTGACTGGGGCGGGGCCTCTTGCCGTTTCCGGGGTCTTCTGGCTGCGCTGGTCGACCGTACAGCCGGGTTGCCAGTGTCGCTGGCAACCGCGCCGATGCCGATGGGCAGGCGCCCTGGCAGTCGAGTTGCTGCGCTTGGCTGCATAGATGCTGCGTACGCCGTTGGGGGGAATCAAGTGGAGGGCCCTGTGGCGCGGTCCGGCGTAGGCTGCCGGTCATGACGACGGCGGTGGGGAGTCTGATCGAAGAGTTGCGCCGTGGCCTGGGCATGTCTCAGGACCAACTTGCGGCGCGGCTAAATGAGTTGGGCAATCGTGCGACGGTGACGCGGCAGTTGATCAGCCGCTGGGAGAACGGATACCAGGGACGGAAGCCCGGCCCGCTTTGGCTACGTCATTTGGCTACCGCCTTGCAGGTGCCCCTTCACGCTCTTGAGAGTGCGGACGTGAACCGACGAGCCTTTTTGACGAACGTTGCCGCGACAGCCATAGCACCCGCGACCGCCTCGGACTTGTTGTCCCACGGCTTCGCAACTGCTCTCCGCGGCGGGCCCTCCCTGGACGACTGGCAGGAACGGCTCTACATCTACGGCCAGGACTACATGTCGTCCGGTGCGGAGGAGATCCAACGCCGTCTCGCCGCGGACATGGTGGTGCTCCAGCGGCAAGCCGAGGACCCGCATATGTGGGAGGTGGCTGCTCGGCTCGCAACTCTGTTCGCCAAGACGTTCCCTGGCACCGACGCGGCAAGAACCACGGGTTGGTACGGCATGGCGGCAACTGCGGCCGACCGGTCCGACGACCAGACTGCTCGGGTATGGGTACGGGGGCGCGCTGCGATCGCACTCGGCTATGAAGGCGCATCGCTGGCGGTCGCGGAACGGCTCGCCGACCAGGCTTTGGCGATCGACTCGCGTCCGTCCCTCGGCCGACTCAACGCGCTCATGGGCAAGGCGCACGCTGCCGCGATCCGCGGCGACCGGCGGGCAGCTTTGCAGCTCAACGACGAGGGGTGGCGCGTCTTCGAGCGGGTTGCCTCACCAGCGAACGAGCAGTCGGACTACGCGGTTCCCGAGTGGCGGATGAACGTCTTTTCGTCTCTGCTGCTTGCTCGGCTTGGTGAGGAGAAACGAGCCGAACACGCTCAGGAGCAAGCACGCTTGTTGCTTCCGCCTTCGCTCCCGAGGTTCGCCACGCATCTTGAGCTGCATCGCGGACTCATGCTCGCTCAAGCTGGTGATCGTGCCGGCGGAGTGGCGTATGCGCGAGCGGCTCTGAGTCAACTCCCTTCGAATAAAAGGTCCCTGACGCTACGCCTGCTGATGGCTGAAGTGGAAGCGGCCTAGATGATTGATGCCAAGGGCTCGCTGGC
>NZ_BMRI01000039.1:59136-71884 GCF_014648555.1 Kitasatospora griseola | reverse complement strand
CGGTACTAATAGGCCGAGGGCTTGTCCTCAGTTGCTCGCGTCCACTGTGTTGGTTCTGAAACCACGAACAGAACCCCACCCCCTTGTGGGGTGTGGGTTCCGGTTCGACAGTTTCATAGTGTTTCGGTGGTCATAGCGTGAGGGAAACGCCCGGTTACATTCCGAACCCGGAAGCTAAGCCTCACAGCGCCGATGGTACTGCAGGGGGGACCCTGTGGGAGAGTAGGACGCCGCCGAACAATTTTTCAGGGAAAGCCCCTCGCCTTTATGGCGGGGGGCTTTTTCGCGTTCCCGGTATCGGCCACCACCGGTCGGGGTGGACTTAGGTCCACCTGAAAGACGGGTGGCACGGCCAATGTGCCGGCCGGGTGGTCGGGGAGAGACTGAGAGCGTTCTTGGGGACGGCGATCAACTCTCGGGGAGTGGCCTTGGCGACGACAACGTGGTTCGACGGTGGGGCCGTCAGGTCCGTTGTGGGGGAGCGGGCGCGAGTGGCGGTGCGGGCCTTCGGGCACGGCGTGGCGATGGCGGTGACGTCGGTCGCGGGGCCCGTGGTGCCGTTGCTGGCGGCGGTGTTCACGGCGCTGGCCGCGGTTCAGCTGTTCGACGGGGGGCCGGTGGCGCCGTTCGTGGCGGCGCCGAGCGCGATCGTGGTAGGCCTGTCGGCGCTGTACTGGTTCGTGCGCCACGGTGCGGGGTGGACGAGGCAGCGGGTGGAGCGGGCTTCGGGGGAGTCCTGGCGGGTGGTGTATTCGACCCGGGAGGCGTTGGAGCAGGATGCGCGCGGGTTCTGGTGGACGGGGGTCTCGTACCACCGGCGGCTGGAGGTGGCGCGGCTGGTGCAGTTCGTCCAGTGGGCGGTGCGGGATCGGCAGGTGCAGCGGGAGGCGTTGTGGCTGCTGGTGAATCCGGTGGCGGCGGTGGTGCTGCTGGGTGTGCCGATGGTGCTGGTGTGGGGCGGGCTGGTGTTCACGGCGACGGCGACGGTGGATTCGCGGTACTTCTTCGGCCTCAACAGCCACACGGTGGGCCTGATGTTCTCGGCGCTCATCGGTGCCGTCATGGCCGCTGCGGGGATGCTGGCGATGCCGTGGGCGGTTCGGACGCACAATGAGCTGGCGTGCCGGGTGCTGGGTGGCGCGCCGAAGCCGAGTCGCGCTCAACTGACCGAGCGGGTCGCGCACCTGACGGAGACTCGGGCCGATGCGGTGGACGCCCAGGCGGCGGAGCTGCGGCGGATCGAGCGGGATCTGCACGACGGCGCGCAGGCGCGCCTGGTGGCGATCGGGCTGACGCTGGGGACGATCGAGCACCTGATGACGAGCGATCAGACGGCGGCGCGGGAGTTGCTGGCGGAGGCACGGGAGTCCTCGGCAAAGGCGCTGCAGGAGCTGCGGGATCTGGTCCGGGGCATACATCCGCCGGTGCTGGCGGAGCGCGGTCTGCCGGATGCGGTGCGGGAGTTGGCGTTGACGGCGGTGCTGCCGACGGAGGTGACGGTCAGTCTGTCGGGTCGGCCGGAGGCGTCGTTGGAGACGGCGGTGTACTTCAGTGTGAGCGAGCTGCTGGCGAACGCGGCGAAGCACGCGCGGGCCCGGCAGGTCTGGGTGGATGTGCTGCACCGGGCGGGCCGGCTGCGGGTGGTGGTGACGGACGACGGGCACGGGGGCGCGCGGATGGAGACGGGCGGTGGGTTGCGGGGGATCGAGAAGCGGTTGGGTACGTTCGACGGAGTGATCTCGCTCGACAGTCCTGTGGGCGGGCCGACCACCATCACGATGGAGCTGCCGTGCGCGTTGTCCTCGCCGAGGATCTCTACCTCCTTCGCCAAGGCCTGACGCGGCTGTTGGAGGTCCACGGGTTCACCATCGCGGCCGCGGTGGAGACCGGGCCGGACCTGCTGGCGGCGCTGCTGTCGGAGCGGCCGGACGTCGCGGTGGTGGACGTCCGGCTGCCGCCGACGCTGACGGACGAGGGGCTCCAGGCGGCGTTGGCGGCGCGTCGGGAGATACCGGGCCTGCCGGTGCTGGTGCTGTCTCAGCACGTCCAGCAGCTGTACGCGCGGGAGTTGCTGGCGGACGGCACCGGCGGGGTGGGCTACCTGTTGAAGGACCGGGTGTTCAACGCGGACCAGTTCGTGGACGCGGTGCGCCGGGTGGCGGCGGGAGGAACGGCGATGGATCCGGACGTGATCGGCCGGCTGCTGCAGCACAACGCGGGTTCGGAGCCGTTGCAGCGGCTGTCGCCGCGGGAGCGGGAGGTGTTGGGGCTGATGGCGGAGGGGTGTTCGAACTCGGCGATCGGTGCGCGGCTGACGATCAGTGACGGGGCGGTGGCCAAGCACATCGCCAACATCTTCGGGAAGTTGCAGCTGTCGCCGACGGAGGACGGCAACCGCCGGGTGCTGGCGGTGCTGGCGTACCTGAACGGTGCGGCGGATCGGCCGGCCGCGGGGTGACGCGCCCGGCGGGGAGCGCGGGGAGCGGTGTGCACGATGGTGTGGACCAGTGGAGGAGTGGTGCCGGTCCGGCCTGGCGACCGGGGTGAACGCCCGTACGAGTAGTATCCGGTGGGCCGAGTCTGTCAACGGCGCATCAAGTCCGTGGTGTCCCGCGGTCGTGCGCCCCGGGGCGGGGACGTGTACTCGGCGGCTACAGGTCCTACGGCAGCTGCCGAGTCCCAGGGGTTGATCATCGAATGGCACGTCCTTCCCTTACCCGCGCGCACCGGGCTCTGCTGGGCGTGGTGGCCGTCGGCGCCTGCGTGATCTCGGGCATCGGTTTCGCCGGCTCGTACAACTCGGTGCGGGACCTGGCGATCGAGAAGGGCTTCGGCGCCTTCGCCTACGCGTTCCCGATAGGCGTCGACGCGGGCATCGTGGTGCTGCTCTCGCTGGACCTGGTGCTGACCTGGCTGCGGATCCCGTTCCCGTTGCTGCGGCAGACGGCGTGGCTGCTGACGGCGGCGACCATCGCGTTCAACGCGGCGGCGTCCTGGGGCGACGCGCTGGGCATGGCGATGCACGCGGTGATCCCGGTGCTGTTCGTGGTGGTCGTCGAGGCCTCCCGGCACGCGGTGGGGCGGATCGCGGCGATCACCGCGGACCGGCACATGGAGTCGGTGCGGCTGATGCGCTGGGTGCTGTCGCCGGTGCCGACGTTCCGGCTGTGGCGGCGGATGAAGCTGTGGGAGCTGCGCTCGTACGACGAGACGGTGCGGCTGGAGCAGAACCGGCTGGTGTACCGCGCGCAGCTGCGGTTCCGGTACGGGCGTGGCTGGCGGCGGTCGGCGCCGTTCCAGGCGCTGCTGCCGCTGAAGCTGGCGAAGTACGGTGTGCCGCTGGACCCGACGGTGCTGGACCGGATCGACGGCCCGCTCCAGGTGCCCGGCGCCGCAGCGGCCGAGGTCGAGGCCGAGGAGACGGTGCAGGCGGAGCGTTCGGCCCCGGCGGGCAGCCGGGTGACGCAGGGGCGGCCGGCGGCGCTCGACGCGCCGGCCCAGGCGCAGGCCGCCGCCGAGCCGGCCGCGCAGCCGCAGCCCAAGCCGCAGCAGCCGGCCGCGCAGTCGCAGCCGGCGGTGCCGCCGGTGTCGGCGGCGGTCGCGGTGCCGACGCTGGCGAAGCTGGCCGCGGTGCGGCTGCGGGACCAGCAGGACCCGGAGGCGGCGCAGGCCGCGCCGGTGATGGACCGGTCCGCAGAGCTGAACGTGTGGACGGCGCGCCCGGTGCGCTCGCACCTGGCGGAGGCCGATCAGGTGCACACGGCGCGGGTGCCGGGCCAGGCGTCGCCGTGGTTCAAGGCCCCGCGCCCGCCGGACGCGGAGGCGCCGGACCGTCCCCAGTCGGGCTACCAGCCGGCCGACGGCTACCCGGAGCAGGACTTCCCCGAGCAGGACTTCCCCGAGCAGGGCTTCCCGGGACAGGGCTTCCCGGAGCAGGAGTACGTCGAGCCGGGGTATCCGGAGCAGGGCGGCTACCAGGAGGGCTACCGCCCGGCGGTGGCCGAGCAGCATCGGGTGCCGGCGAACGGGCACGGCCAGGCCCGTCCGCAGGGGCCGCGGGCGGCGCACGCCCCGCAGCAGGTCCTGGTGGACCCGAGCGGCCGTCAGCCGGTGCAGGACCAGGAGGCCGAGCCGATCCGGCTGGGCGGTCGGCCGCTGCGGCTGGACGCGATGATGGAGGCGGAGACGCTGCCCTTCGACGGGGCGGAGGAGGCGCCGGCGCGCCGTCCGTTCGCGGGCGGGGCGGAGCCGCTGGACCCGGACGAGTGCTTCGCCGCGCTGGTCGGCTACATGGAGGAGAACCAGCGCCACCCGGACGAGCGCCGCTTCGCCGAGTACCTGTCGCAGCGCGGCGTTCCGGGCTCGCGTCCGGACGGCGGAGTGACGGTGAAGGACGTCGAGAAGGTCTGGGACCAGCTCCAGGAGCGGTACATGGAGTCGGGCCGGGAGTAGTCACCGCTGCCCCCGGCGCAGTTCGGGCTCGCCGATACGCCGACGCGCCGAGCCTCGTGCCACGGCCGCCCGCCGGAGGAACCGGCGGGCGGCCGTTGACGCTTCCGCGGGGCCGCACTACGGTCGCCGGACCGTCCCTCGGTCCCGTGCGGTGAGTGGAGGAGCCCCGGATGTCGCAGCCCGCCCAGGCCGGACCCGCCCGGCCGGTCTCGTTCTCGGACGCCGCCCGGGCCGCCGTGGAGGCACTGCTGACGCCGGTGGACGCGGAACTGACACGCCGTTACCCGGGTGAGCGGTCCGCCCGGCAGCCGGTGCACACCGTGTACGTGCCGGCCGACGCGTACGGGGCGCACACCGTCCGCACGTGGGGCGCGCAGGCGCTCGCCGTGTTCGACGAGCACGCCGGGACGCCGGCCCGGCTGGCGCAGGCGCTCGGCGTGGCCGACGACGAGGTGCTCGCGGACGTGCACGCCCGGGTGCGGGCCAAGCTGGCGCGCGAGCCGATCGAGGACCTGCGGATCGACTTCGAGGACGGCTACGGTCCGCGCCCGGACGCCGAGGAGGACGCCGAGGCGGTGCGGGCGGCGAAGCTGGTGGCCGCGGCGGTGGCCGACGGGAGCGCGCCGCCGTACCTCGGCATCCGCACCAAGTGCCTGGAGGCGGCCGTCCGGGCCCGCGGCATCCGCACCCTGGAACTGTTCCTGGGCACCCTGCTGGCCGAGGGCGACCTGCCCGACGGCCTGCTGCTCACCCTGCCGAAGGTCAGCCATGCCGCTCAGGTCGCCGCGCTGGCAGGGCTGTTGACGGACTTCGAGCAGCGGGCCGGGCTGCCCGCCGGGCGGCTCGGGTTCGAGATCCAGATCGAGACCACCCAGGCCGTGCTCGGCCCGGACGGCCGGGCCACCGTCGCGCTGCTGATCGGCGCCGCCGAGGGCCGGGCCGTCGGACTGCACTACGGCACCTTCGACTACAGCGCCGCCTGCGGGGTCGGCGCGGCCCACCAGAGCCCGGACCATCCGGCCGCCGACCACGCCAAGGCCGTCATGCAGGTCGCCGCAGCCGGCACCGGCGTCCGGCTCTCCGACGGCTCCACCAACGTGATCCCCACCGGCCCGGCCGAGCAGGTGCACGCGGCATGGCGGCTGCACCACCGGCTGGTCCGCCGCTCGCTGGCCCGCGCCTACTACCAGGGCTGGGACCTGCACCCGGCCCAACTGCCCACCCGCTACGCCGCCGTGTACGCCTTCCACCGCGAGGGCCTGGACGCCGCCTGCGCCCGGCTCGCCGGGTACCTCGCCAAGGCCGGCGGCGCCGTGCTGGACGAGCCCGCCACCGCCCGCGCGCTCAGCGGCCAGTTGCTGCGCGGCCTGGACTGCGGCGCCCTCGACCCCGTCGAGGTCACCGCCCGCACCGGCCTGGACCGCGCCGCCCTGCACGCCCTGGCGGGCCGCTGAGCGGGAACGGCCCGACGGAGGCCCTAGGCTGGGCGGCGAGACCGGTGCGCGGCACCGGTGGAGAGAGCGACAGCGGAGAGCACCAGCGTCATGGCCGAGCCGAGCCCGAAGCCGTACCTGACCGTCCGGGGCGATGGCAGCCACGAGTTGGAGATCAAGAAGTCCCGGTTCATCTGCCACCTGGCCCGGGTCGCGGACGAAGAGGCGGCGCAGGCGTTCATCGCGGCGATCCGCAAGCAGTACTGGGACGCCCGGCACAACTGCACGGCGTTCGTGGTCGGGGAGGAGCAGCCGCGCGAGCGGTCCAGCGACGACGGGGAGCCGGGCGGGACGGCGGGGGTGCCGATGCTGGAGGTGCTGCGGCGGCGCGGGGTGACCGACACGGTCGCGGTGGTGACGCGGTACTTCGGCGGGATCAAGCTGGGTGCGGGCGGGTTGGTCCGGGCGTACGGGGCGTCGGTGTCGGAGGCGCTGGACGAGATCGGGCTGCTGGAACGGCGTCCGGTCGCGCTGCTGTCGGTGGCCGTGGACCACACCCGGGCGGGGCGGCTGGAGAACGACCTGCGGGCGGCCGGTTACACGGTGGCGGGGCTGGAGTACCTGGCGGACGGGGTGCGGATCGAAGTGGGCGTCCCCGAGCCGGAGGTGGCGGAGTTCCACACCTGGCTGGCCGAGGCGACCGGCGGTTCGGCGAGTGCGCAGCCCGCCGGGCGGACCTTCGTCGAGGTCGAGGTCTGAGCGGTCGGCAGTCCGGGTGGGGGGCCCGACCGGCAGGCGGGTTTCGGCCAATATTCCGGTGGCGGCGGGGTGTTGGGGCGCTGCATCAAGCGGCGGCGGGCGGGTAGCAGAGGCGGCGCGGGCGGAGTTCCGGTTGCCGTCGGATGACACCCGAACGAAGGAACCCGCACCGGAGAAGGAACTTTCACTCCGGGTCGCTTCGTCTCCTGGACAGGACACGCGATTCGGCACGGCACCGGAAGGAGGACTCGCAGACCGCAGCACCGCACCTCGGGAGGTTCCGCGTATGCCCACCGACCACGCCCAGCCGCCCTATCGGCTGACGGCCGCGACACCACGCCCGCACCACGACACGACCGCCCTCGTCGACCACCTGCTCGCCGCCTGGCTGAAGGCGGAGGGCCACGACGAGCCCCCGCCCCGCGAGCACGGGGCCCTGCCGGAGCGACTACGGCTCGGCGACCGGGTACTGCTGGACCGCGACGGCGGACCGCTGCCCGGCCGCGGCCCCGGAGCCCGCTACAGTCGCCGCCGACTGCGCACCCCCGCCCTCAACGGCATCGACCAACTGACCCTCACCCTGGCCTCCGAGGACGCCGACGGCCCGACCCGGCTGCGCGTCGAGGCCGAGTACCTGCCCGCCGGGCCCGCGCCGACCGGCCACGGCCGGGTCCCCGTCCCGGAACTCGTCCGCCGGCTGCTGCCGTTGCTGGACGCCACCGAGGGCCCGGTGCCGCTGGCGGTCGCGCCGCGCCTGCTCGGCCCTGCGGACCTGGACGGCCTGATCGACGAACTGTGCGACCCGGAACGGCAGTTGCCGACCGTGGTGGCCAGCGTGCCGCCCGCCGTGCCGATCGAGCAGTGGCAGGAGCTGGTGCTCGGCCCGCTGTTGCGTCAACTCCCGGGCCTGGCCTCGATGTACGTGCTCGGGCACAACGCGCTGCCGCGGTTCAACCTGGCCATGGAGTACCACAAGGTGTACGGCGGCGCCGTCCGCACCTTCCTGCCCGACGTCGACCCGGCGTCCCGCGCGGACGCCGCCCGGCACCCGGTGCTGCCGCGTCAGCGGATCGACGAGAACCTGCGCCGCGCCGCGGCCCTGCTGGCCCGCGAGCCGCGCCGGGTGTCCGCCGAACTCGCGCCGCCCGCCCCGCTGGACGCCGTCCCGGCGCTGTGGCTGCCGCCCGAGGCCCGCAAGGCCCCCGAGCGCCCCGCGCACCCGGCGGTCCGGCTGGAGCGCTGCCGGCTGCGGATCGAGCCGCCCCGCCCGCCGCGCCGCCCGCACTGCGGCACCGGCCCGGCCAGCTTCGGCGAACTGGTCGACCGCTTCGGCGAGTTCTCGCTGCTGGAGTTCACGGGCGACAGCAAGGAGACGCTCGCCCTGGACGGCCAGGCCGACGGCCCCGGCTGGGCGCGGCTCACCTGGGACGGCCTGACGGCGCTCCAGGAGTACGCGGACGCCGCGGTGCGCGGTGAGGCCGGCGGCGACTTCAAGCAGTGGTGCGAGCACACCCCGCCCGGCTGCCACCGCTTCCCGCCGCGCAAGGCGGTCCGCGGCGAGTCCCGCACCGTCGCCAGCCACGGCAAGTGGAAGCGCCAGCGGATGCTGCCCGTCCCCGCCGTCGTGGACTCCTCCTGCCGCGCCTTCATGGGCGCCCACCTGCGGATCGGCGGCGGCGGCACCGCCCCCCGGGTGCACTACCTGGACGACTGTTCCGGCAGTGGCCGGATCTACGTCGGCTACATCGGACTGCACCTGACCAACACCCGCACCAACTGACCCGCCCGATCCGGATCCCCCGGGGCCGACCCCGCGTCGGCCCCCTCCGGGCCCGACGGGGCGGCCGATCCTGCGTCAACGGTCGGCCAAACCCGGGAGGTTGGCTGACCCGGAGCGCCGGACGGGGGACAATGCAGATCGGGTCCGCCGACGGCGGCCTCCGACGTGCGCCGGACGAGCAGGGGGAACGACCGCCGATGCAGCATCCATCCGAGGGCCGCGCCGACGGCGCCGCCACGGTGCTCCAGCCCGGGTTCCTCGCCTCGCTGTTCCGCGACCTCGGCGCCGACGAGGACGAGCCGACCGTGCTGGACGCACCGCCCGTCGCGCAGCCCGCGCCTGTCGCCGCCCCCTTCGTTCCCGCACCGGCTCCCGCCCCCGAGCCCGCCGCCGCCCCCGAACCCGCGGTCGCCGACGACCCGGTGACCGCGCACGGCCGGGCCGCCGCGCTCACCCACCACCGCACCCTCGCCGTGCAGGCCGACCACGAACGCTTCGCCGACCTGCTGCGCCGCGCCGCCCAGCCGGTCTCCGCGATGGACTTCGAGAGCCAGCTGCGCAGCTACCGGCCCAAGCCGTACCCGGACGCCGCGCCGGACACCGAACCCGAGCCCGCCTGGGCCGACTTCGCCCCGCCGGAGCCCGCCGACGCCGACCCCGACCAGCCCCGCTCGCGCCGCCTGCTCGACTCCGGCTACCAGCGCGAACTCGCCCAGGCCCGGCTGCTCCACCAGCGCGCGCTGCGCGAGTGGCGCACCCGGCAGGCCGACCTGGTCGACAGCGGGGCGGTCGCCGCCCGGCAGGCCCACGAGGAGGCCGAACTGGCCCGGGCCCGGGCCGTGCAGGAGTACAACGACAGCCTGGAGGAGTGCCGCCGCGCCTACCGGCAGGCCGAGCCGGCCGCCGTCGAGTCGCTGCTGGAGCGGGCCCTGGCCGCCGCCGACGGCTCCACCCGCGACCTGCCCGCCCCCTGCCGCGCGGTGTTCCGGGCGCTGACCCGCACCGCCGTCCTCGACCTCGACCTGCCGCCGCTGGACACCGTCCCCGCGCTGTCCGGCTACCGGCTCGCCGAGGACGGCACGGTCGAGCCGGTCCGCCGCCCCGACGCCGACGTCCGCGCCGACTACCTGCGGCTGGCCGCCCGCCTCGCGCTGCGCGCCCTGCAGGCCGCCGACGCCGTCGACACCGACGACGTGCTGGCCGGCGTCGTGCTGAACGGCTGGCTGCGGCTGCCCGGCCGCCCGCCGCGCTGCCTGCTCAGCGTGGACGCCGACCGCGACGCGCTGGCCCGCACCCGGCTGGTCCCCGACGCCGGGCACCTCGGCGACGACGGCGTGTACGCGGACGCCGAGCACGACGAGTCGCTGCTGCGGCTGCGCGCACTGGCCGCCGTGATCACCCCCGACCCGTACGCGGACGAGGCGGTGGTGCCGTGGGGCACCGCCGACGCCGCGGTGCCCGCGCTCGGCGAGCTCTCGCCCGGCGAATTCGCCCTGCTGGTGCGGTCGGTGCTCACCGCCGGCGGCCTGGAGGACTGGAGCGTGCGGCTGCGCGGCCCGGCCGGGCTGGTCGCTACCGCCGAAGGACAGCCCGGCAGCCGGCTGCCCGGCCGCTGGGTGGTGTGGGCCTCCCGCGGCCCCGCGCCCGTCACCGCCGAGGAGATCGCCACGCTGTCCGAGGCCGTCCGCGAGGAGGGCGCCGACCGGGGCCTGCGGATGACCTGCGGCCAGTTCGGCGACGAGGCGGTCGACCTGACCACGGAGGAACGCCACCAGCGGATCCACCTGGTCGACGGCCAGGGCATCCGGGAACTCGCCCTCACCCACCTGGCGCTGCCGCTCACCGTCTGACGGGCCGTCGGCGGCCCCGGCGGGTCCCGACGGGCCTTCTGCCGCTGAGCCGTTGGAGGTGACAGGCTTGGGCCGTGGAGAACGGACATCTCGGCGGCCGGCACGACCGGCGTCCGGCCGAGCACGCAGACCGGCGCCTCGCCGAGCAGGACCGCGAACGGGCGATGGCCGAGATGTACGGCGAGTGCGGCCTGCTGCGCGAACTCGCCGACGCCGCCGGGGTGCGACTCGACGACACCGTCGACTCGCTGACCGCGCTCGACCAGCTGCTGCCCCGCTGGCGCGACGACCCGCAGGTCTCGCAGTGGCTGGGCACCGACGCGGGCCTGTACCTCGGCACGGTGATCCGCCGCCGGATCCCCGGTTCGACCTGGCGGCTCGCCCCCGACGGCCGCCCGCTGATGGTGCTGGCCACCGGCTTCGAGCTGGACGTCACCGCCCTCGGCGCCGGCTGGGCCGAGCAGGGCGCGCCGCAGCTCGCCGCCGTCTACCGGGCCGCCGGGGACGGCTGACCGGGCCTCAGGTGACGCTCGGTCACCCCGACGGGTCCGCCGGGCGGCGCGACGGCGGCACGGCCCGCACAGTGGGGTCCAGGGCCCGGCACCGTCCGGCCCGGGCCGGACGACTGGGCAGCCGTGGGCAGCGGTCCGCACAGCCGTCCGGCCCTCGGCGTCGAGTCGCGGGAGGCCGGAACTGACCGCCGTGCTGGTCGCCGCGGGCGCCTTCCTGATGACGCTGGTCGGCGGCTTCGTCGCGCAGCGCACCGGCGACCGCCGCCACCTGGTGCTCGGCTTCGCCGCCGGACTGATGCTCGGCGTGGTCGCCTTCGACCTGCTCCCCGAGGCGATGGAGCAGGCCCCCGAGAAGCTCCACGGCGTGCCCGAGGCGCTGCTGATGTTCGCCGTCGGGTTCCTGCTGATCCACGTGGTGGAGCGGGCCGTCGCCATCCACCGCGGCCACGAGGGCGAGTACGCCGCGCACAGCCACGCCCACGGGCACACCCACGGACCCGGGCACCGGCACCGCGAACAGGGCGTCGGGCTGGCCGCCGCGTCCGCGCTGGTGCTGCACAGCGTGATGGACGGCTTCGCGATCGGCGCCGCGTTCCAGGCCGGCGCCACGGTCGGCGCGGTGGTCGCCGTCGCCGTCGTCGCGCACGACTTCGCGGACGGCTTCAACACCTACACGCTCACCCGGCTGTACGGGAACAACCGGCGGCGGGCGCTCGCCCTGCTGGCCGCCGACGCCGCCGCTCCGATCGCGGGCGCCGCGATCACGCTGCTGTTCACCATCCCGGAGCACCTGCTCGGGCTGTACCTGGGGTTCTTCGCCGGTTTCCTGATGTACCTGGCGACCTCCGACATCCTGCCCGAGGCGCACAGCCCGCACCCCTCGCGCACCACCCTCGTCTGCACCCTGCTGGGCGTCGGATTCATGTGGCTGGTGGTCGGACTGACGTAGCGTCAGAGGATGCTCCGGAGGTCCAGGGCGTCCCAGTGGCGGCGCAGCACGTCCAGGGCGGTGGTGATGGCCGGGCGGCGCGAGGTCTGGGTGCGCCACAGGGCGTACACCCGGCGGAACGGCCGCGGGGTGACGGGGCGGGCCACGACCCCCGGAGGCAGCGGGCCGCGGCCCAGGCGGGGGACCAGGCCGAGACCGAGGCCGGCCGCGATCAGCGCGATCTGGCTCTCGAACTCGCCGACCTGGTAGCGGACGTCCGGCTCCTCGCCGATCTCCCGCATGGTGTGCAGCAGCCAGTCGTGGCAGATGTTGCCCGGCGGCACGCTGGTCCAGCGCTGCCCGCGCAGCTCCGTCATCGGGACGGCGTCGAGCGCCGCCAGCGGGTGGGCGACGGGCAGCAGCAGATCGACCGGGTCGGTGCCGAGGTCGAGCCGGTCCACGCCGTCATGCACCGGCAGCGGCACGGACGCCCAGTCCTGCACCACCGCCAGGTCCACCTCGCCGCGGGCCACCAGTTCGGCCGCCGGGTACGGGTCGCTCTCCAGCAGCCTGACCTCCAACTCGGGGTATTCGGCGTGGAGTTCGGCGAGCGCGCCGGGCAGCAGGCCGCGCGAGGCGGTGGCGAAGGCGGCGACCAGCAGCCGTCCGGTGGCCCGGCCGCGCTGCTCCTCCAGCGTCACCTCGGCCTGTTCGACCAGTGCCAGCACCCGCTGTGCGGTGTCGGCCAACCCGCGGGCGGCGTCGGTGAGTTGGATGCCGCGGCCCTGGCGTTCCAGGAGTACGGTGCGGGTCTCGCGTTCGAGTTTGGCGATCTGCTGGGAGATCGCGGACGGGGTGAAGCCGAGCGCCGTGGCGGCGCCGCCGACCGAGCCGTGCACGGCGACCGCGTGCAGGGCGCGCAGGCGTCCCAGATCCATCATGCAGCAATGCTAAACAGCCGGGTTGAGGAACTGTCGCTGGTGCTGAACGGTCGTCGCGGGCGATCCTCGATCCATGCCCTCCTCCTCCGCTCC
>NZ_BMRI01000039.1:58344-59111 GCF_014648555.1 Kitasatospora griseola | reverse complement strand
GGCGTCCACCTCGTCCGCCATGAGGCCCCGTCATGTCGCGCTGGCCGTGCTGGTCGCCGCGGTCTGGGGTCTGAACTTCGTGCTGATCGAGGTCGGCCTGCACGACTTCCCGCCGCTGCTGTTCTGCGCGCTGCGGTTCGCCGTGGTGGCGCTGCCCGCGGTGTTCCTGGTCGGCCCGCCGCGGGTGGCGTGGCGCTGGGTGCTCGGGGTCGGGACGGTGCTCGGGGTGGTGAAGTTCGGGCTGCTGTTCCTCGGCATGCACGCCGGAATGCCGGCCGGACTGTCCTCGCTGGTGCTGCAGGGCCAGGCCGGGTTCACCGCGCTGTTCGCCGCGGGGATGCTGCGCGAACGACCCGCGCCGGTGCGCACCGCCGGCCTCGCCCTGGCCTTCGCCGGCATCGCGCTGGTCGCCGTCGACCACGGCGTGCACGGCCCGGTCGGCGGGTTCGCGATGCTGATCGGCGCGGCCGCGGCCTGGGGCCTGGCCAACGTGCTGACCCGCAAGGCCGCCCCGCCGGACGCGCTGCGCTGGATGGTCTGGGTCTCCGCCGTACCGCCGCTGCCGCTGCTCGCGCTGTCGCTGCTGGTCGAGGGCCCCACCGCGGACTGGGCCGCGCTGCGCGGCATCGGCTGGCCGGGCGTCGGCGTGGTGCTGTACGTCGGGCTGGTCTCCACGCTGTTCGGGTTCGTCGCCTGGAGCCACCTGCTGCGCCGCTACGACGCCTCGGTGGTGGCCCCGTTCTCGCTGCTGGTGCCGGTGTTCGGGA
>NZ_BMRI01000039.1:53550-58319 GCF_014648555.1 Kitasatospora griseola | reverse complement strand
TGTCCTCGGCGGCGCTGCTGCTCGGTGAGCGGTTCAGCCTCTCGGCGGGCGTGGCCACGGTGCTGGTGATCGCCGGGATCGGGCTGGGCGCGGTGCCCGCTACGGCGTGGTCCCGGCTTCGTACGCCTCCTCGGCGTGCCGGAGTGCCCGCAGCAGGGAGTCCTGCTCGGCGGGGCTGACCGGGCCGAAGTACTGCTGGGCGACCTCGTGCCGGACCTGGGAGATCCGCTCCAGCGCGCCGTGCCCGGCGGTGGTCAGCACCAGGCGCACCGCCCGGCGGTCGGCCGGGTCGGGGGTGCGGGCGACCAGGCCGGCCTCCTCCAGGGCGTCCACCACGGTGGTCGCGGAGCGCGGCGCGATGCGCAGGCGATCGGCGAGCTCGCTCAGCCGCATGGTCTCGGCGCTCTCGCAGCCGGGCGCGTGGGCGAGCGTGCGCAGCGCCCGGGCCTGGGCGGGGGTGATGCCGTACGGCTCCAGCCGCTGCATGGTCCGTCGGCGGATCCGCTTCATCGCCCGGGTGAGGGCGTCGGCGAGTTCCGCGGCGGTGTCGGCGGGGCCGGGGGAGGTCATGCGCACAGGGTAGCGGGCGGCCGGTCGGCGGCTCCGCGGGCGAGGGGCCCGGCGGGAAAGATGTTGAGCTTGGCTCACTAATCGAGTAGCTTAGGGCAGCCTAAGTCGTCCGCGCTTCGAGGAGTTCCGCCATGGCCCGCTCCACCGCCCGTGTCGCCACCGACCGTCCCGGTCGCTACGCCAAGCAGCTCGCCGCCCACATGGGCCGCAAGGTCCCCGCCGAATGGTCCGAGGAGACCGGCCGCGGCACGCTCGCCTTCGGCGCCGGACGGGCCGAGCTCACCGCCGAGGACGGCGCGCTGCTGCTCGCCGTCGAGGGCGCCGAGGAGGACCTGCCCCAGCTGGAGGACGTGGTCGGCCGCCACCTGGTCCGCTTCGGCACCCGCGACGAGCTGGTGGTCGCCTGGCAGCGGGACAGCGGCGAGGCCGGCACCGTCCAGCGCCTGACCGGCGAGGACGGCTGACCGGCCCGCGCGGCCGCCGCCGGCTCAGCTCTGCCGCAGCGGCGGCATCGGCACCGGCGCCGAGAACGCCGTGGCCCCCGCCCCGACCCCGCCGGCGCAGCCGTTCGGCGGCACGGTGGTCACTCCCCGGGTGGAGGGCCTCTCGGCCGCCCAGAACATGAAGCCCAGCAGGCCGGCGCTGGTCCCCGCGCCGTTGGGTGCGGCGTTCTGCACCCAGCCGCCGGTGGCGCGCTGCACCGAGTTGGCGAAGTCGGTGCACTCCGGGCGGACCTGCGAGCCCTCCGCGATGTACAGGCTGCCGGTGAACTTGGCGGGCGCCAGCGGCGGGATCGGCGGGCTGTACGTCGGCTTGCCGTCCAGGTGCTCCTGCCAGTCGGCGGTCGCCGTGGCCGCCGAGGGCTGCTTGTTCGGCACCATCGCGTTGGCGTAGTCCAGCACCGGGTCGCCGGTGGTCAGCCAGTGCGCGGTGGCGTACTGGTCGATGCCGCTCAGCCAGCGGTCGCCGGCCGCGACGTCGATGGTCAGCCGGGCGGTCGGGTCGCGGCCCGAGGCGTCGTACGGGTGGGCCGACCGGTAGGCGTCCACGAAGGCCTGCAGGCCCGTCAGGTTCGGGCTGCTGCTGTTCTCGTAGTCGATCTCGATGCCCACCCCGAGCTTGGAGGCCAGCGCCGCCGCCTTCTGGCCGAGCAGCCCGCCGCTCTGCGCCAGCGCGGAGTCCCAGTCGCCGGTGTAGGTGATGCCGCCGATGGAGAGCATCACCCGGATCCCGCGGGCCGTGAAGTAGTCCACCACCTGCTGGTTCATGCCCACCGGCACGCCCGCGGCGTCCCCCGCGTCGGTGGTGCCGTTCAGCAGCCGCAGCGGGTTGACGAAGCTCAGCACCACCACGTTCACCGAGGGCCGGCCGTCGCCGCGGTCGACCAGCCAGTGGTTGGCGGCGTCGAACTCCGCCATGTCCCGGACCTTCGCCCAGGTGCAGGCGTCGTTGCCGCAGTGCCAGGCGCCGTAGACCTGCATCGGGGCGGCCGCCGCCGTCGCGCTCTGCGCCGGCAGCGCCGTGGCCGCGACGACGAGCAGCGAGGCCGCCACCGCGAAGCGCGTCATGGGCATGACTGGGGAACGCACATTCGCCTCCCGGCGATCGCGTGCGGATGGGTGGGGAACAGGGTGCGCGCGAGCCGGGAAGGCGTCAATGGCCCGGGCCGAACTGTGAACTGACGCAGCGTCAGGCGCGGATCTCCGGCAACAGGCGGGGCAGCAGCCGGTGCAGGCCGAGCAGCAGCAGGCCCGAGAGGCACCAACTGGCGAGCACGTCCAGCAGCCAGTGGAAGTCGCTCCACACCAGCCCCGCGCCCACCCCCAGGCAGACCGCCGCGGTGGCCCACCCGACCTGCCGGGCCGACCGCGCCGGCAGCACCCGGGCCAGCAGCAACGCCGCCGTCCCGTACGCGATCGCCGAGGTCGCGGTGTGCCCCGACGGGTACCAGCCCCACTGGTCCGCGGCCAGCGGCAGATCGAACGGGCCGGGCCGGGCGAACCAGGCCTTGGCCGGCACCACCAGCAGCGGGATCAGCACCGCCGCCGCCACCGCCACCGGCACCGGCGTCCACCAGCGCGGCCGGCCGTCGCGCCGGGCCAGCCAGGCCGCCAGGCCCGCACAGCCCAGCAGCACCGGGACGGCCGGCACCCCGCCGCCCAGGTCGGACAGGGCGACGCCCAGGTGGTTCAGCAGCGTGGAGTGCAGCGTGCGGCGAAACTGCCGCACCGCGTCGCGCACCGCCGGGTCGATCCCCAGCAGTGGCCCGTCCACCGCCACCTGCCAGGAGATCGCCACCAGCAGCACCGCGAGCGTCATGGGCAGGACGGCAAAAGTCGGCCGCCCCGGAGCAGGGGGGAGAGCTCCGGGGCGGCCAAGGCGATCGCCGCGCCGTGCGGCCCGGGGGGTGTGGGCGGGACGGCCGGTCGATCGGTCCAGTGCGCCCGCCTCGACGGCGGACGGCGGTGTGGGCAGTGCTTGAGGTTCGCTGTCCATCTGTGATGACAGTACGTCAAAGCCGGGGCGCGCCAACGGCCGACGGGCTTTCGTGCACAGCATCTTCACCACCGGCGGGGCAACCTCCACCCAGGGCTCGAACAGCAGAACGCGCGAGGGCCGGACGGGATCCGCTTCCGTCCGGCCCCCGCGCCGTTCAGGGGGTACTGCCTGGGACTCAGACGCCCGCGAAGGCCGACTCCAGGATGTCCAGGCCCTCGACCAACAGGTGCTCCGGCATCACCAGCGGCGGCAGGAAGCGCAGCACGTTGCCGTAGGTGCCGGCGGTCAGCACGACCAGGCCCTCGGCGTGGCAGGCCTTCGCGATGGCCGCGGTGGCCTCCGCGTTCGGCTCCTTGCCGCCCGGCTTCACCAGCTCGACGGCGATCATCGCGCCGCGGCCGCGGACCTCGCCGATGATCTCGAACTTCTCCTGCATCGCCCGCAGGCGGCCCAGCATGATCTCGCCGATCCGCTGCGCCTTGCCGTTGAGGTCCTGCTCCTTCATGGTCTCGATGGCGCCCAGCGCGGCCGCGCAGGCCACCGGGTTGCCACCGTAGGTGCCACCCAGACCACCGGTCTGCGCGGCGTCCATGATCTCGGCGCGGCCGGTCAGCGCCGACAGCGGCAGACCGCCCGCGATGCCCTTGGCGGTGGTGATCAGGTCCGGGACGATGCCCTCGTCCTCGCACGCGAACCACTGGCCGGTCCGGCAGAAGCCGGTCTGGATCTCGTCCGCGACGAAGACGATGCCGTTCTCCTTCGCGAACTCCACGATCGCCGGCAGGAAGCCCTTGGCCGGCTCGATGAAGCCGCCCTCGCCCTGGATCGGCTCGATGATGATCGCGGCGACGTTCTCGGCGCCGATCTGCTTGTTGATCTGGTCGATGACCTGCTTGGCAGCCTCGGTCGCGGCGTTCTCCGCGCCCGTCAGCCAGCGGTACGGGTAGGCCACCGGCACGCGGTAGACCTCGGGGGCGAACGGACCGAAGCCCTGCTTGTACGGCATGTTCTTCGCCGTCAGCGCCAGGGTCAGGTTGGTGCGGCCGTGGTAGCCGTGGTCGAAGACCACGATCGCCTGGCGCTTGGTGTAGGCACGGGCGATCTTCACCGCGTTCTCGACGGCCTCGGAGCCCGAGTTGAACAGCGCGGTCTTCTTCGCGTGGTCGCCCGGGGTCAGCTCGTTCAGCTGCTCCGCCACCGCGACGTAGCCCTCGTACGGGGTCACCATGAAGCAGGTGTGGGTGAACGCGGCCAGCTGCTCGGTGGTCTTCTCCACCACGGCGGCGGCGCTGTTGCCCACGTTGGTGACGGCGATGCCCGAACCGAAGTCGATCAGGCTGTTGCCGTCCACGTCCTCCAGCACACCACCGCCGGCACGCGACACGTACACCGGCAGCGTGGTACCCACACCGGCAGCCACCGCACCGAGCTTGCGAGACTGCAGCTCCTGCGACTTCGGGCCGGGGATCGCGGTGACCAGGCGGCGCTCCTGCGGGAGCGGCGTTGCAGCGCTCATCAGTGATTCTCCAAGTTCTCAAGGCGCGGTAATCGCAGGCTACGACCGGCCCCGTTCGGCGGGCATGCGCCACTCGGTACTGCTGCGCCGTACGAATTGTCCTGCGCGGCCAGTGGCCGAAGATCGGCCGCCGTCCCCGCTCCCTCCACTACATTGGCCCCGGGTGTGTCGGTGGGACGGCGGA